>CAVZYY010000003.1:0-301424 GCA_963779595.1 uncultured Chitinophagaceae bacterium
GGCGGGTGCACCACGACGACCGGGCACGGGGCGAACTCGAGCAGCGCGTTGCTGGTGGAGCCCATGAGGATGCCGGTGTAGCCGGTCCGGCCCCTGGTCCCGACGACGAGCACCCGTGCCCGCTCCGCCTGTCCGATGAGCACGCCGAGCGGAGTGCCCTCGACGACCTGGGGCGTCATCTCGAGCTCGGGCAGCCGGGCCCGGACCTGGGTGGTCCGGGCGGCGAGGAAGTCCGACGCCTCGGACACGAACTGCGTGGGGCTGCCGGATCGCCGGATCGGACTCCCGTCCGGTGCGACGGCGACATCGGACCAGGTGTGGACGGCGACGAGCGGCGACCCGATGGTCACGGCCAGATCGGCGGCGAACGTGAGCGCTGCTGTGCCCGCGGGTGAGCCGTCGACGCCGACCACCACGGGTCCGTCGCGCGGTGGCGCCACCCGGGGTTCCCGGCCGCGCACGATCGCCACCGGGCAGCTGACGCCGCCGACGACGCCGAGCGCCACCGAGCCGGCGAGCATGCCGGCGTAGGCGTCCGAGCCGTAGCTGCCGAGCACGACCAGCCGGGCGCCACCGGCCCGCGCGACGACGGTGTGGACGACCTCGCCGGTGCCGACCTCGACGGTGCACGGGCGGGCACCGCAACGCTCGGCGGCGGCCTGCAGCTCGTCGAGCCACGACGGCGTGGGCGCGGTCGTCGGCATGACGTGCACCAGGTGCAGTGGGGCCGACCAGTCGGCGGCGACGGCGGCGGCCCAGTCTGCCGCGTCCCGCGCCGAGCTCGAGGAGTCGACAGCCACGACGACGGGTCGCAGGTCCTGGTCGGCGGGCATGGGCTACCTCCGTGGCTCGGAACGTGCTCGACCCACAGTGACGATGCGTCGCCGTCGGTCGGCAGAGGCGCGAGACCGCCCGGCCGGGGCCGTCCGGCCCGAATGTCGGAGGCCGGTCACACGGCCCGGGAGGCCAGAGCCGTTCGGCCCTGGTCGATGGGCCATCAGCTCGGTCCACCGGCGGGCCGTACCCGGTTACCGTCCTCGTGCACCTCGACGATCGGAAGGCACTGCCGTGACCATCTCCGTGTTCCTGCTCGACGACCACGAGATCGTGCGGCGCGGCATCGCCCAGCTGCTGGAGTCCGAGGACGACATCGAGGTCGTCGGCGAAGCCGGCACCGCCGCCCAGGCGCTGGCCCGCATCCCCGCGCTCGCGTCCCGACGTCGCGATCCTCGACGTCCGGCTGCCCGACGGCGAGGGCGTGACCGTCTGCCGCGACGTCCGCTCGGCGGTGACCCCGCCGCCGGCCTGCCTGATGCTCACCTCGTACTCCGACGACGAGGCCCTGTTCGGCGCGATCATGGCCGGCGCGTCCGGCTACCTGCTCAAGCAGGTGACCGGGCATCGACCTCGTCGGCGCCGTCCGCACCGTCGCCGCGGGCGGTTCACTGCTCGATCCGCAAGGCCACCGCCGTGGTGCTGGAGCGGCTGCGCAGGGGCGACGAGCCGAACGATCCGCGCTACGCGTCGCTGAGCCCCCAGGAACGGCGCATCCTCGAGCTCATCGCCGACGGCCTCACCAACCGGCAGATCGGCGCCGAGATGTACCTCGCCGAGAAGACCGTGAAGAACTACGTCTCCTCGCTGCTGCACAAGCTCGGCTTCGCCCGCCGCACCGAGGCCGCCGTCTACGCCACCGAGCTCAACCGCCGCCCGAACCGGTAGGCCTGCCGATCGCGACGAGCAGCTGTGGGAACCCGCCATGGCCACCGATCGACTCCGGCATCGGGTGAACAGCGGTCAGATCGGTCGGCCAGGCCGAGACAGCAGCGGTATGGCCGACCAGGCGCATGGCGAGGACGAGGGACTGGAGGGCCTGTCCCGCCTGGAGGTGCACCGAGGCCACGTCGTGGTTGCCGCCGATCACCACCAGCCGTGCCATCGCGGGCACCTCTGCGACCGCGGGTCGGATGAGCGCCAACCGCCCTCGAGCGGCGTCGTCGACGCTGCGCAGCCACAGGCCCTCGGCTTCGACGGCGGCGCGGGCGTGGCGCACGACGGCGTCCGGCACGGTGTGCTCGCCCACCGGCGGCAGGTAGCGCCCGACCTGCAGCGCGATCCCGGCGAGGGTGCGCTCCATGGCCGTCGGTTCGGCCGGTGCGCCGCGGCGCACCACGGCGAACACCGTTCCGTGGTCCGTCGGCGGGAACAGGGTCACGACCGGCCGATGACCCAGCATCGCGGCACCGAGGCGCAGGTTGCGCACGGCCGTCCCGACCATGATCCGCACCGTGTGCAGGCCCGCTGCCGTCGGGGCCGCACCGAGCCGGCCGTCGACGTGGACCTCGACGCCGCCGTCCACCGGCCGCAGGTACCAGGGGCGCCCGCCCGGATGGCTGACGGCGGCAGCGGAGAGCTGGCGGTCCAGACCGGTGTCTCGCCGTCTCGTTCGCACGGTCGGCGCGGCCACCATCGGTTCTGCCGTCATGGTTCCGAGCCTCCTCGGCGACGCCGCGTCGGCGACAGAGTCGGAGGGCCCGGGTATTCCGGCGGTCGGCAGTCCGGGTGGAGCGGGTCATCCCGGATTCCGCCGCCACTGCGGCTCGACGACTGCCCATTCCCGTTCCCAGGAGCGGACGTTGAGCGTCGTGATGACGCGGCGGGTGGCCCACCACGCACCGACCACCACCGCTCCGCACAGCAGCAGTACGACGGCGCCGGACAGCACGGCGGCGAAGCCCGCGGCGAGCGACGAGGTGGGGGCTTCGGCGAGTGCGCCGTCGCGCTCGGTCCAGATCGGTGCGGTCGAGCCGGCGCGCGCACCCAGCGGCACCGGCACCTCAGCGGCGCGGGACGTCCCGTCCGTCAGCTGTCCAGGTCGCCCTGGCCGTGGTCGGCGGCCCCTGCGCGCCGTGCGGGTCCGACAGCACCACGACTCGCGCGTCCTCGGTCAGGGTGGCCAGTGCGGGAATCCGCATGACCGCCTCCGTCCGACCGCGCTCCATCGCACGCGAGTACCCGTCGACGGCGGCCGAACAGGCCAGGACCAGCCCGAGCGCCGCCACCGCCGTGAGCAGGAACGCGACCGCGTCCTCGACGCGGTCGGTCCGGCGGCGGAGCACCCGCGGTTCAGCGCGGCGGCGCATCATCGCCACCGCGGCTCCGGCGATCTCGGCGGTGCGCCGCCACGGCGATCACTCCTCCGCGGACCGCACGACGGCCACGGGACAGCCCGCCCTGTGCACCATCGTCGAGCTGATCGAGCCGAGGAGGAGCCCGACGACCTCGCCGTGGCCACGCGATCCCACGACGACGAGCTGGGCCCGGCGGGACCGCTCCAGCAGGACCCGACATGCCCGGGTCTCGACGACGACCCGCTCCACCGCGACGTCCGGGAACTTCTCGCACCATCCGGCAAGGCGCTCGGCCAGTGCGACGTCCTGGTCCTCGGCGTGGCCACGCCGATCGATCAACGCCGCCATCTCGGGATCGGCCAGCACGTCCAGCCAGGTGTGGACCGCGACGAGCGGGCGTGCCGCTCCGACGCGGCGTCGAAGGCGAAGGCGAGCGCCGCGTCGCTCAGCGCCGTGCCGTCGACCCCGACGACGACGGGCCGCTGGTCGATGCGGCCGCCGCTGGGACGGACAGCGGGATCGCCCCCACGGACGACCACGACCGGGCATGCGGCTTGGGCCGCCACGCCGACAGCGACGGATCCGGCCAGGAGGAGGACAACCCGGCCACGGCCGTGATCGGCGACCACGAGCAGTTCCGCCGACCGGGACCGAGCCACCAACACACCGACCGGATAGCCGACGACGAGCTCCTGCTCGACGCGCAGATCCGGATCCAGCGCCGTCGCTGCGGCGGCCGCCGCGGTCAGCGCCCGCTGTGCGGCGGCCCGGAGCCGATCCCCGTAGGCGCCGCTGCCGAGCCCGGGAATGCCGACCATCCGGTCGTCCGTCCACGGGAAGGCGGTGACCAGGAGCAGTACGGCCCGCCTGCGCCGCGCCTCCGGGACCGCCCACCGCACGGCGCGCAACGCCTCTGCGCTGCCGTCGACACCGACCACGACCACTCTGCCGGGATGACCGTCCATCACGCACGCCTCCTCGGGGCTCCGGCGGCCACGATGACGTGCGGCGGCGGATGGCGGCAGCGGCATACGTCCCTGGTGGAGGGGGTCGTTGGTCGTCAGAACGCGGGGCTTCGTCGCGGAGGCCGGCAGACGGGGAGCAGGAGCCGGAAGAGCGGCCGGCAGAGCAGCCCGACGAACATCGACGACGCGAACCGCGAGCCGCGGTGGAACCATCGCCTCGACGGCCTCGGTCACCGCCGCGCGTCCACGACCGGACGGGGTTCCGGTCGCCGGTGCACCGCGTTCCTCGTGTGCAGGTAGCCGGCGAGCAGCAGCAACGGCACGTGCAGCGCCGGCAGCCACCGGGCGAACCAGGCCGGCAGGAAGATGTCGGTCACCGAACCCGGCCCCTCACCGAGGGACGCCGCCACCGCCGTGAGCGGGCAGCGGAAGCCGCTGCCGGCGAACACCAGGCACTCCGCCGCGACGATCGCCCCCGCGATCCCGGCGCGCCGGTCCGTCCGCCGCACCCAGCCCGACCAGATCAGGTAACCCATGCACGACTCGATCGACAGCCAGATCAGGGTGTGCGCGGCCTGCACCCCCACCAGCAGCGTCGGCCGTCCGTGGAGTTCCCTCGTCGCGCGGGGGGTCATGCCCCGACGGTGCCCCGCTCGTCCCGTCCCCTGGAAGAGCCCTCCGGCCCCGCTCCGAGCGCCGTGCGGCCGTCCGGGGAAGGGCCGGCGGGCTACCCTGATCTCGTCGCCCCGGCCCCCGGTGACCTCGTCGATGACGTCCCACCGGAAGGCCATCATGTCGATGAAGTCCTCCTTGACCGCTCTCGGCCGAGGGCAGCTGGAGCTGGCCAGGGTCGCCTCCAGCGGGCGCAGCGCACACACCGTGTTCGGCGGTCACGAGCACGTCCTGCACCAGACCCTGATCGCGCTGGCCGCGGGCCACGGCCTCGACGAGCACGACAGCCCCGGCGACGCCACCGTGCACGTCCTGCACGGGCGGGTGTGCCTGCACGCAGGCTCCGACAGCTGGGAGGGATCGGCCGGCGACCTGCTCATCGTGCCCGCCGTCCGCCACACTCTCGATGCCCTGGAAGACTCGGCCGTGCTGCTCACCGTCGGCAAGCGCCGTTGAGCGGGATCCAGAACGACACAGAGGTGGCCGCATGGAGTTCGACGTCCTGATCGAGATACCCCGCGGCAGCCGCAACAAGTACGAGGTGGACCACCACAGCGGGCGGATCCGGCTCGACCGGACGCTGTTCACGTCCACCCAGTACCCCGGGCGACTACGGCTACGTCGAGGACACGCTCGGCGAGGACGGCGACCCGCTCGACGCCATGCTGATCTCGGTCGGGGAGCCGATGTTCCCCGGGGTGCTGGTCGCTCTGCCGCACGATCGGCATGTTCCGGATGACCGACGAGGAGGGCGGCGACGACAAGGTGATGTGCGTGCCCAGCGACGATCCGCGGCTGGAGCACCTGCGCGACATCCACCACCTGCCCGAGTTCCACCGCCAGGAGATCCAGCACTTCTTCGAGATCTACAAGGAGCTGGAGCCGGGCAAGAGCGTCGAGGGCGCGGCGTGGGCCGGCCGCGACGCCGCCGAGGCCGAGATCCGCGCGTCACGGAAGCGCCTGCAGGACGCCGAAGCCGGAGCCGCACTGATCAGCGGTCGACGGGCGCGGGATCGAGCACCTGCCTCGTCTCGCCGGCGATCTGGAGGTCCTCGCGGGCGGCGACCACCAGGGTGCGCACCGCGGCGCCCGGCGGCGCTGATGTCGGCGTCGCCGTCGGCGGCGCGTTGCGCTCGCGCGTCGACGGCGACGCCGAGGAAGCCGAGCCGGTCGGCGGCCCGGCGGCGGACCGCCGGGGAGTGCTCGCCGACGCCGCCGGTGAACACGAGCGCGTCGAGCCCGCCGGCCGCCGCGGCCATGGCGGCGATCGCCGGCGACGAGCCGGTGGACGTAGACGTCGAGGGCCAGCGCGCGCGTCGGCGTCGCCGCGTCGCGCCGCGTCGCTCGACCTCGCGCATGTCGCCGGTGCCGGCCAGCGCCGAGCAGCCCGGACCGGTGCTCCAGCGCCGTCGGCGACCTCGTGCGGCGGCAGGCCGCTCGTGCTCCTGCAGCCACAGCACCAGCCCGGGGTCGACGCGTGCCCGACCGGGTGGCCATGACCAGGCCCTCGAGCGGGGTGAAGCCCATGGTCGTGTCGACGCTGCGGCCGTCGACCACGGCCGCGAGCGACGCGCCCGCGCCGAGGTGGCAGGTGACGATCCGCAGATCCGCGGCCGGCCGGTCGACGAGCTCGGCGGCGCGGCGCGAGCAGTACGCGTGGGACAGCCCGTGGAACCCGTAGCGGCGGACGCCGAGCGCTCGCGCCACTCGCGCGGCAGCGCGTAGGTCGCGGCCGCGGCCGGCAGGGTGGCGTGGAAGGCGGTGTCGAAGCAGGCGACCGCCGGCACGTCGGGCAGCACGCGCGGCGACCGCGTCGAGCGCCGCGAGCGACTTCGGCTGGTGCAGCGGCGCGAGGTCGGTCAGCTCCGCCACGCTCGCGCGACGCTCGTCGTCGATCGACGACCGGCGCCGGTGAACGTGCGTGCCGCCGTGCACGACCCGGTGCCCGACGGCGTCGGCCGCGCGGCCAGCCTCGCGAGCACGTCGGCGAGCCGCGCCGTGTCGAGCCGTCCGGTCCGGCGGCAGGTCGGCGCTGCGCCGACGGCGTCGTCGCTCGTCGAGCAGCCGCAGCTTCAGGCTCGACGAGCCGGCGTTGACGACGAGGACGCGCATCGGCTCAGCCCGCGCCGGCCAGGTCCAGCCCGCGATCGCCGGGTCGTCCTCGCCGTGCTCGCGGGTGTAGGCGCGGGCGCGCGAGCCGGGCGTCGACCATCTGCTGGCGCAGCGTCGCGGCGCCGGCTGCCGAGCGCCGGGCACCCGGTCGATGACGTCCATGACCAGGTGGAAGCGGTCGAGGTCGTTGAGCATCACCATGTCGAACGGCGTGGTGGTGGTGCCCTCCTCCTTGTAGCCGCGCACGTGGATGTTGCGCGTGGTTGGTGCGCCGGTAGGTGAGCCGGTGGATCAGCCACGGGTAGCCGTGGTAGGCGAAGATCACCGGCTTGTCCGGCGGTGAACAGCGCGTCGAACTCGCGGTCGGACAGGCCGTGCGGGTGCTCGGTCTCGGGCTGCAGCCGCATCAGGTCGACGACGTTGACCACCCGGACCTTCAGGTCGGGCAGGTGCTCGCGCAGCAGGTCGGCGGCGGCGAGCGTCTCGAGCGTCGGGACGTCGCCGGCGCAGGCCAGCACGACGTCGGGCTCGCCGTCGCCGTCGGTGCCGGCCCAGTCCCAGATGCCCGAGGCCGCGGGTGCAGTGCGCGATCGGCCTCGTCCATCGACAGGTAGTCGAGCGCCGGCTGCTTGCCGGCGACGATGACGTTGACGTAGTGCCGGCTGCGCAGGCAGTGGTCGGCGACCGACAGCAGGGTGTTGGCGTCCGGCGGCAGGTAGACCCGGACGACCTCGGCCTTCTTGTTGACCACGTGGTCGATGAAGCCGGGGTCCTGGTGGGAGAAGCCGTTGTGGTCCTGGCGCCAGACGTGGGAGGACAGCAGGTAGTTCAGCGAGGCGATCGGCGCGCCGCCACGGGATGTCGCGGGTGGTCTTCAGCCACTTGGCGTGCTGGTTGAACATCGAGTCGACGATGTGGATGAACGCCTCGTAGCAGTTGAACAGGCCGTGCCGGCCGGTGAGCAGGTAGCCCTCCAGCCAGCCCTGGCACAGGTGCTCGGACAGCACCTCCATCACCCGGCCGTCCGGGGCGAGGTGGTCGTCGCCGGGCAGCGATCTCGGCGTCCCAGGCCCGGTCGGTCGCCTCGAAGACGCGCCGCAGCCGGTTGGAGGCGGTCTCGTCGGGGCCGATGACCCGGAACGTGTCGCGGGTTGGCGCGCGATGACGTCGCGCAGGCAGCTCGCCGAGCACCCGGGTCGCCTCGCTCGACTCGTCGCGCCGGGCGCGTCGACCGTCGACGGCGTAGTCGCGGAAGTCGGGCAGGCGCAGGTCGCGCAGCAGCAGCGCCGCCGTTGGCGTGCGGGTTGGCGCTCATCCGCCGGTCGCCCGTCGGGCGCCAGCGCCGCGCAGCTCCGGCGACCAGCCGCCCGTCGTCGTCGAACAGCTCCTCGGGCCGGTAGCTGCGCATCCACTGCCTCGAGCTGCGCGCGGTGCTCGGCGTTGGTGCGGGTCGTCGGCCAGCGGCACCTGGTGGGAGCGGCACGTGCCCTCGACCGGCAGGCCGTCGACCACCTTCGGGCCGGTCCAGCCCTTCGGCGTGCGCAGCACGATCATCGGCCAGCGCGGCGCGCTGCCGGTCGACCGCCCGGCTCGCGCGCCGCGCGCTGGATCGCGGCGATGTCGTCGAGCACCGCGTCGAGCGTGGCGGCCAGCAGCTGGTGCACGGTCGCCGGGTCGTCGCCCGTCGACGAAGTACGGCTCGTAGCCGTAGCCGCGCAGCAGCGCCGCCAGCTCGTCCTCGGGGATGCGGGCCAGCACCGTCGGGTTGGCGATCTTGTAGCCGTTGAGGTGCAGGATCGGCAGCACCGCGCCGTCGCGTGGCCGGGTTGAGGAACTTGTTGGAGTGCCAGCTCGCGGCCAGCGGGCCGGTCTCGGCCTCGCCGTCGCCGACCACGCAGGCGACCAGCAGGTCGGGGTTGTCGAACGCGGCGCCGTAGGCGTGCACCAGCGCGTAGCCGAGCTCGCCGCCCTCGTGGATCGAGCCCGGGCGTCTCCGGCGCGACGTGGCTGGGGATGCCGCCGGGGAAGGAGAACTGGCGGAACAGCGCCGCGCATGCCCGTCCTCGTCCCGGCCGATCGTGCGGGTAGACCTCGCTGTAGGTGCCCTCCAGGCAGGCGTTGGCGACCAGGCCCGGGCCGCCGTGGCCCGGGCCCGGTGACGTAGATCGCGTCCAGGTCGCGCTGCGATGATCGACCCGGTTGAGGTGGGCGTAGAGCAGGTTGAGCCCGGGCGTCGTGCCCCAGTGGCCGAGCAGCCGCGGCTTGACGTGCTCGGCCAGCAGCGGCTCGCGCAGCAGCGGGTTGTCGAGCAGGTAGATCTGGCCGACCGACAGGTAGTTGGCCGCCCGCCAGTAGGCGTCGATGCAGCTCGAGGTCGGGTCTGGCACGGACGGCGGTCGCGGCGGAGGTGAGCACCTGCCGGACCCTCCCGCGCCCGTTGCGGGCACCGGTACCGGCGAAGGTCCCGAGCGGTCGGGCCGGTCGTCCCGCACCGGCCGGTGCACCGCGCCCGGATCCACCGCCACGTGAGCCGGGGGTCCGACCACGGTGACGGGGCATTCCGCGTGCAGAACGCACTGCAGCCCGACGGACCCCAGTAGCCGGCCGGCGAACCCACCGTGGCCGCGGTGGCCGAGCACGAGCAGGTCGGCGTGGCGGGCGATCGACAGCAGCACCTCGGCCGGTGCGCCGACCGCGGCCACGATGTCGATCGGCACCTCGGTGACCAGCTCGGGACGGTCGGCCGTCACCTCGTCGACCATGACCTGCGCCGCTTCCCTGACGGCACCGACCGTCTCGGCCGTGCTCGGCGGTGCCCCCGTGCCGGACATCCCCATCCCGTACGCAGATCCCCAGCGCCTCGGCACCGGGGCAGCCGTCACGACCCGCAGGCGCGCACGGCGGCGGCGCGCGTCCTGCAGGGCGAACTCCAGAGCGCACCGCGACCCCGCCGATCCGTCGATACCCACGACAACCGTCGCGATGTCGTCCATGCTTCCCGCCTCACCGTGATCGGATCCGGACCGAGCGGCGGATTCCGCCGCCGGCCTCCCAGCGTCGCGCCGACGACCTCGCAGCGGTGGAGGCGAAGGTCCCCTCCTCCGTCGGAATGGGCACGACCGTCGCGACTTCGGGCCGAAGGGCCCGCCGGTCGGGGCCGAGTGCCGCTGCCACGGGCGGCGCGGCACGGGCACCGTCAGGTACACGACCCTGAGGAGGACCCACGATGAGGACACCCGACATGCGGCCGACCGTGCTGGTCGGCGTCGACGGCTCGGCCATGGCGGCCAAGGCCGTCCGGTGGGGCGCCACGGAAGCCCGCCGGCACGGGATACCGCTGCGGCTGGTGACCGCCATCGGCGCGAACGTCGACGGAGACCTTCCCGGCCGGCACCGCAGCTACCAGGACGCCGTGCAGGACCACGCCCGCGGCCGGCTCGCCTACGCGGTCGAAGAGGCGCAGCGGGTCGAGCCGGGGATCGAGATCGAGCAGGAGCTGGTCGTCGGCACGCCGTTGTCGGTACTCGTGGCCGAGTCCCGCCGGGCCCGGCTCGTCGTGATCGGCGATCGCGGGTTGAGCCGGATCGAGGGCCTGATGGTCGGATCGGTGGCCGTCGCGCTGGCCACCCACGCGTCGTGCCCGGTCGTGATCGTGCGCGGGGACGAGCGCGCACCCGCCGATCTCGCCACCCTTCCGGTGGTCGTCGGGATCGACGCCAGCGCGGCGGCCGAGGCTGCGATCGCCTTCGCGTTCGACGCGGCCGCGACCCGGCAGGTGCCACTCGTGGCCGTGCACACCTGGTCGGATCTCGCGTTCAACGCCGCGATGGCGGAGTCCTCCTCGACTGGCCCGCCATCGAGGCCGACGAGGCGGAGCAGCTGTCCGAGCGACTCGTCGGGTGGTCGCAGAAGTATCCCGACGTCCCGGTCGAGCGCGTGATCACCCGGGACAGCCCCGCGGCCGGCCTGCTGGCGTGGGCGACCCGGGCTCAGCTCGTCGTCGTGGGGACCCGGGGGCACGGCGAGTTCGCCGGGTTGGTGCTCGGTTCGGTCAGCAACGCGCTCCTGCACCGCGCCGCGTGCTCCGTGGCTGTGGTTCGTGACATCGCGGAGGTGCCCGCGTAGACACCGCCCGTCTCGCCGTCTCCGCGGTCATGGTCGTGACCATCGGTCGGGAACCGGACTCGCCGTGCTGGCCGCCCTGCACGACCTCGACCAGGCCACCATGGACAGCTTCTCCGGGTTGCGCACGACCCACACCCGGTCGATGCGACCGCCGGAGACCCTGAGGCTGATCACGGTGACCGTGGTCCCCGACACCTCCCCGACGAGCCCCGGCGTGCCGTTCACGAGGGCTTCGCGGAGAGTCAGGTCCGGGCGGCGCTCGAACACGTCGACGAGGAAGCGGGCGACGGCAGCAGCCCCCGGAACCGGTGCCACGGCTGCGCTCACCAGCCCGCCGCCATCGGTGACGGCGACCGCGTCCGGGTCGAGCGCGCGCGACCAGCCCCGCGACGTCGCCGGACTCCCAGGCCGCCCGGAACGCCGTCACCGCACGCTCGTCGGGCGCCCCCGGCACCGCGCCCGGGTGCACCGGCCCGGACCCGGCGCCGCGCCGAGGTCGCGAGCTGCCGGCAGGCCTGCGGCGAACGACCCAGCGACCCGGCCGACCTCCGTGAACGGGTACCCGAAGACGTCGTGCAGGACGAACGCGACCCGCTCGGCCGGCGTCATGAGCTCCACCACCACCAGCACGGCCGTGCGCAGCGAGTCGGCGAGCGCCGCCCGCTCGGCCGGGTCCGCCGTCCACCCCGACGCCGCATGGCTCGTCCACGCCGCCCCCGCCGGGGACGGGCTCGGGCAACCACTCCCCCACGTACCGCTCGCGCCGGGCCCGCGCCGACCCCAGCACGTCCAGGCAGATCCGGCTGACCGCGGTGACCAGCCAGGCGGACGGCGACACGATCGCAGCCCGCGCCTGCGGCGATTGCGCGTACCAGCGGGCACACGCCTCCTGCACCGCGTCCTCGGCATCCGCGACCGAGCCCAGCAGGCGGTAGCCCACGTTGAGCAGCAGCCCACGGTCGATCTCCACCGCCGCTCCCCCCGAGCTCTCACCGCACATCTGCCGCTGCTGCGTCGTCATGGATGCATGTCGACCGTCGCACTCGTCCTGTCCCTCGTCACCATCACGGCCAACGCTCTCATCGCCGTCGCCGATCTCACCCGCGCGCGATTCGTGCTCGCGAACTCCGCTGCGGTCGGCGTCCCACCGTCGTGGCTGCCCGTGCTCGGCCTGCTGAAGGCGGCGGGAGCCGCCGGGCTGCTGCTCGGGTTGCTGGGGGTGCCCGTGATCGGGCTGCTCGCGGGCGTCGGACTGGTGCTGTTCTACGTCGGCGCGGTCGTCGCCCACGTCCGAGCCGGAGCGCTGGGCACCATCGCGGCGCCCGCCGCCTTCCTCGCACTGGCCGCCGCCGCGACCGTCGTCAGCACCTGACGGGCCGGGCGACCCTTGATCGCACGATGGGGAGCCGACGCGACACCGGTGTCGCCTCGACTCCCCATCCGGCGATCATGGCCCGCCCGGCCACAGGTCACCGCCCGATCGCGTGCTCCCCGAGGAAGCCGGTGACGATCTTCGTGAGGTCCTCGGGGCGCTCGATGTGCAGGCAGTGGCTCGACCCGGGCCCGGCACGAGCTCGTAGCGCGCGCCCGGGATCGCGTCGGCCACCTTCTTCGCCTGCCACGGCGGGGTGAGCAGGTCCTGCTCGCCGACGACGACCAGGGTCGGCGCGGAGATGGCGCCGAGCCGGTCGAGCGTGTCGTGCGCCAGGTCGGCGTCCCACTGCTCGACGGTGACCTGCATCTGCTCCTCGTTCTGCGGGAACGCCGGCAGCATCGGCTCCGAGCATCTCGGCGAAGTCCGGGTGGTCGAGCAGTTGCGGGGAGAACGCGAGGCCGGCCGTGGCGAGCGCCGACTCCATGTCGCGGTGGACGTAGGGCAGCCGCAGCGCGGTGAGCACCGACCGCTGGAAGCCGTCGGCGCCGGCCCCACGTCGCGTACAGCAGGGCGGAGGCGACCTGGTCGGGGTGGGCCAGCGCGAGCTCCTGCACGACCGCCGAGCCGAGCGACCAGCCGAGCACGTGCGCGCGCGGCACCTCGAGCGCCTCCAGCAGGGCGGAGGCGTCCTCGGCGAGCGAGGCCACGCGTGATCGGGCCGGTGCCGCGGTCACTGCCGCCGAGGCCGCGGTTGTCGAAGGCGATGACCCGGTGGGTCTGCGGCGAGGCGGGACGTCAGCTCGCCCCACAGCGGGATGGCCCGGACGTTCCCATGATCAGCAGCAGCGGTTCGCCGTCGCCGCTGATCTCGTAGTTCAGCGTGGTTCCGGTGCGGACGGGGATGCGGGGCACGGTCGTTCTCCTCGGGCGGTGTCAGCGGTACTGGAGGCCGTCGTCGAGGTCGGCTGCGGGCAGTGCGGCGCGTTCGTGGTCGTGCTCGTGCATGTGGGTCCACGGTCGCGGTCGCCCTGGCGGAACATCCGTTCCTGCGAGCGCATCACGTAGCCGGCGTTGAAGTTCTCCGGGTCGACCCAGGCAGTCGCGGCATGTCCGCGTCCTCGGGACGCAGCTCGGCGACGACGGTCGTGGCGTCCCGCTCGGCCATGTGCTCGAAGATCCGCTCGACGACGTCGTTGACGAGATCCACGCGCAGCGTCCAGCTGTGCCGGAAGTAGCCGAACGCGTAGGCCATGTTCGGCACGCCGCTGATCATCATCCCGCGCCAGGTGACCCGCTCGGCGAAGTCGACCGGCTCGCCGTCGACGGTGAACGGGATGTCGCCGAACACGGACAGGTCGAAGCCGGTGGCGGTGACGACGACGTCGGCCTCGAGCACCTCGCCCGAGGAGATCTGGACGCCCTTCTCGGTGAACTCGGTGATGGTGTCGGTGACGACCGAGGCCTTGCCCTCGCGCATGGCCTCGAAGAAGTCGCCGTCCGGCACGATCACGATCCGCTGCTGCCACGGCCGGTAGCGCGGGGTGAAGTGCTTCTCGACGTCGGTGCCCTCGGGCAGCAGCGGCCGGATGGCCTCCATCAGCAACTCGTGAGCCTCGGCCGGGTGCCTCCGGCGAGGCCGCGGCGAGCATGTCGAACTGCGAGATGTACTGGCGGCGCAGGATCTCGTGGGTCCAGTCGGCGCGGGAGGTCCAGCGGCTCAGCATCGTGGCGAGCTCGTGGACCGTCGGCGACGGGAACCAGTACGACGGCGAGCGCTGCAGCATCGTCACGTGCTCGGCGTCGCGCGCGATCGCCGGCACCACGGTCGCCGCGGTCGCCCCGGAGCCGATGACGAGCACCCGCTTGCCGCTGATGTCGAGGTCGGCGGGCCAGGCCTGCGTGTGCACGATGGTGCCCTCGAACCGCTCCATGCCCGGCCACTCGGGGCGGTAGGGCTCGTCGTGGTTGTAGTAGCCCTGGCACATCCACAGGAAGTCGGCGGTGATCCGCAGCCGCTCGCCGGTGTCGCTGCGGGTGACCTCGGCCGTCCACCGGTGCTCCGTCGACGACCAGGTCAGCCCGGTGACCCGGTGGTGGTAGCGGATGTGCCGGCCAGGTCGTCCTCCTCGATGACCTCGTCGAGGTAGGTCGAGGATCTCGCTCGCCGGCGGCGATGGACGGCCCGCGCCACGGCTTGTGCCGGTAGCCGTAGGTGAACAGGTCGCTGTCCGAGCGCGCGCCCGGGTACCGGTGCGTCCACCACGTCCCGCCGCGGGCGTCCTGCGCCTCCAGGATCACGAAGCTGCGGTCGGGGAACTGGGTCCGCAGCCGGTGCGCGGCGCCGATGCCGGACACCCCGGCTCCGATGATCAGGACGTCGAGGTGCTCGGTCTCGCTGCTGTGCTGGTCCTGATCGGCCGTGGCGGCACGGGTCATGGGCCGTTCTCCTCGGTCGACGGTGACGGGATCACGTCGACGGTAGGTCCGGCCGTCCGCGGACCGGCCTGTCCGAACTTCGGACGGTTCCAGCGCTTGACCGGCGGCGCATGATGTGAGCGAGGGCTACAAGGAGGTGCCGTGCATGGGTGATGTCCTCGCTCGTCGCAGGCTCCTCACGTCCGCGCTGGCCCGGCTCACTGGACCGTCCCGGACGCCGAGCTGCCCGGCATCCCGGGACCCGTGGCCGCCTCCTGGCGCCGGAGCCTCGCCCGCGGCGTCGATCCCGCGCGTCGTGGCCAACCGGTACCACCCCGACCTGGACGTGGACTCCCGGTTGGTGCGGTGCGCCGTCCGGTGATCGAGCAGCTGGCCGAGCAGACCGCCGGCGCCCCGGTGTGCGTCGTGCTCACCGACGACCGGGCCCGCCTGCTCGTCCGGCTGGACACGACGGCGGCGATCGGGCGCGCCGCGGACGACAACCGCTTCGCCGAGGGGTTCGGCTACGACGAGGGCGCGGTCGGCACCAACGGGGTCGGCACCGTCCTGGAGTCCGGCGGGTCGGTGGACGTCGTGGGCGCCGAGCACTTCGCCGAACCGCTGCAGCCCTACGCCTGCGTCGGCGCCCCGGTGCGCGACCCGTTCACCGGACGGATCGAGGGCGTGCTCGACGTCAGCTGCCGGGCCGAGTACTACTCGCCGATCCTGCACTCGGTCGTCGTGTCGGCGGCCGCCCGGATCCAGGACGCGCTGCTGCACGACCGGGACGCGGGCCAGCAGGCGCTGTTCGACCTCTACACCCGCGTCGACGCCCGTTCCCGCCACGCGGTGCTCGCAGTGGGCAGGCGGATGGCGCTGGAGAACACCGCGCTGCAGACCCTGCTGGACCCGGGCGATCTCGCCGCGCTGCAGGACCACGCGCGGTTCCGCATGCTCCGCGGCCCCGGCGTCGACGACCGCCTCGACCTGCCGTCGGGTGTCCGGGTCCGGATGCGCGGCACCGCGGTCACGGTCGGCAGCACCGTCGCCGGGCTGGTCGCGGTCGTCTCGGTCGTGCGGGAGGCCGACGGCGCGGCGCTGTCCCCCGCGGTGCGCGGGCTCCGGCCGCTGCCGGAGTCGGCGAGCACCAGCCCGGCCTGGCGCGTGGCGTGGACGTCGGCGGCCGAGGCGCTCCGGGCCGGCGCGTCGCTGCTGGTCGTCGGGGAGTCCGGGAGCGGCCGCCGGCGGCTGCTCGCGGACCTGGACCGGGCGCTGCACGGTCCGGGACACGTCGTCGAGATCGGGCCGGCCGACACCGATCCCGCGGGCCGGATCCGGCACTCCGGCCCGTCGCCGCTGGTCGTGCTGACCGACGTCGACCGGTGGGCAGGCGTCGCGCCCGAGCTACCCGCCGCGCTGCGCGCCTCCCGGGCCCGGCTCGCGGCCACTGCCACGGACGGTGCGCGGTGCGGTCCCGCGGTCACCGACCTGCTCGCCGGTTTCCACCGCTCGGTGACGGTGCCACCGTTGCGGAACCGGTCGGGCGATCTGCCGGCGCTGGTGACGGACCTGCTGGCCGAGCTGGCGCCCCATCGCGACGCGCGGCTGTCCGCCGCAGCGCTGCGCACGCTCGCCCGGCACGGATGGCCGGGCAACGTGCAAGAGCTGCGGGAGACGCTGGACGCGGCGTTGCGCCGGCGGCCGGTGGGCGTGGTGGAGGTCGGTGATCTTCCCGAGTCCTGCCAGAGCACGCCCCGAGGTGCACTGCGCCCGGTCGACCAGGCCGAGCGCGACGCGATGGTGGCGGCGCTGCGCGACTCCGACGGGAACCGCACGGCCGCGGCCGCCGCGCTGGGCGTGGCGCGCTCGACGCTCTACCGCAAGATCGCGCAGTACGGCATCACCGCGTGAGCGTCGGATCGTGGCGGAGCTGCGAGCGGAACGACCTCGCTCGGGCTCGGTCAAGTCACCGCATCCACTCCTCGGCCGGTGACACGGAGAAGCGCCGCCGGTAGACGCCGGAGAGGGGTTCCCACCGTCGATGTTCTCGGGATCGACCGCCTCCCGACCACGCACCGTCAACCGCGGCCGGCGCCCGCGCTCGATACCGTCGGAGACCGCCAGAACACGAGACGACCAGCGGTTTTGCCGAGTAGAGTCAGCGCGTGGATGTGGCACCGAACGTCGACGTCGACGGCCCGGGCGCTCTGCTGCGTTCGGCCGATGACGCGATGTCGGCCGGCGACTTCAACGGGGCGGTGGGCCACCTCGCCGCCGCCGTGCACAGCCTGACCGTTGCTGGCGACAATCGTCAGGCTGCCATGACGTGCATCGAGCTCGGCGCCGTGTTCGGCGTGCTGGGGAACAAGGTGGCCGCCCGCCCGTGGTTCACCCGCGCCGTGCGGCTCGTGCAGGACGAACCGCCGTGCATCGAGCAGGGGTACGCGGCGGTGGCCGACCTGGGATGCGACGTCGACGACCCGGCCGTACTCATGGAACGGGCCCACCTCGCCCTTGACCGCGCCCGCCGGTTCGGTGATGTGGACCTCGAGGTGAAGGCACTGGCCGACGGCGGGCTGGCGCACGTCCAAGCCGGTCGGGTCGCCGACGGCATGGCCATGATGGACGAAGCCCTGGCGCTGGCTTGCGGAGGGTGCACCCGCGACCTGGTCGTGATCGGTAAGGCGATCTGCTCGTTCTACACGGCCTGTTACGTGGCGGCCGACTTCGAGCGGGTCGAAGCCTGGAGCCCCCCGTTGGGCGAGCGTGGCTTCATGGGGCGACCGGGAATGGTCCCAGCACTTGTCGGCGGCCACTGCGAAAGCGTGCGGGGCACCCTGCTGTGTGACGTGGGTCGCTGGGGTGAGGCCGACGACCTGCTCGTGCGGGCCGTTGCCGAGATCGAGAAGGCGATGCCGGGCCGCGGCTGGCACCCGCCGATCGCATTGGCCGAGCTGCGCATCCGGCAGGGCCGGCTGGCCGAGGCCGAGGCCCTGCTGTTGGGGCGAGACGATCACATGCTTGCTCTGCTCCCGACCGCTCGCCTGCATCTGGCCCGGGGCGACTTCGAGCTGGCGCGGGCGACCGCCCGTAGAGGTCTGCGTCTGGTCGGTGACGACAAGGTGCGCGGGGCGGCCCTGTTGGGCGTGGTGGTCGAGGCGGAGTTGGGGCTGGGCGACGTTGCTCGCGCGAGCGAGGTCTCCCTCGAGCTCGACGCCCGCACCCACGGGCTGGGCCTGCCCGCGCTCACCGGTGAGGCAGCCCGCCGGCGGGGCCGTGTGCGCGCCGCCCGCGGGGACGGCAGCGGCGCCGTCGCGGCGCTGCGGGAAGGTCTGGATCAGCTGGCGGCCGCGGATCTGCCGCTGCTGCGGATGTCGCTGCATCTGGACCTCGCCCGCCTCCACGAGGCGGCCGGCGATCGCGCCGAGGCACTGGTCGAGGCACGTGCCGCCACCTCGCTCCTGGCCCGTCTCGACGTGGTGATCACTGCCGAGGACGCCGCTGTGCTGCGCCGGCTCGGCATCGAGCACACGTCCGTGCCCGGCACCGCCGCCCGCCGCGTCGCCAAGCTGAAGCGCGACGGCGTCTGGTGGACGGCCGGCTGCGCCGACACCTCGGTCCGCCTGCGCGACACCAAGGGCATGCGCTATCTGGCCGACGTGGTGGCCCACCCGGGCGTCGAACGCCATGCCTTCGACCTCGTCGACCTCGTCGAGGGCGTGCCGGGTGCGGAGACGGGCATCGATCGGCGCCGGCTCGGCGACGCGGGCCGGCTCCTCGACGCCCGCAGCCGGAGCCTCTACCGCCGCCGGGTCGCCGAGCTGCGCGACGAGGTGGAGGACGCGCTCGCCGTCGAGGACGACGCCCGGGCCGCCAAGGCCCAGGCCGAGCTGGACGCGTTCGTGGCCGAGCTGGCCAGGGCGTTCGGCCTGAGCGGGCGTGAGCGCAAGGCGTCGTCGGCCGCGGAGAAGGCACGGGTCAACGTCACCCGGGCCCTGCGGACCGCGATCACCAACCTCGCCGCGGCCCTGCCCGAGCCGGCGGCCGTGATCGACCGCCGGATCCGAACCGGCCTCTTCTGCGTCTACGAGCCCCATGCCGACGACAAGATTCTCTGGGTTGTTCAGTCCTGACTGAACGGGACTCCCGGCAACTGAACGCCTTCGAGGTGTAGGCCGCAATCGGGCGCCGACGACATCGGCACCCCGCCCGGAGGAGACACCATGAACCGCGACCAGAGCATCGCCGTCCACCCTGACACCAGGACCACCGTCGAGCCCGCCGCCGATGAGCTGCTGCTGACTCTCGAGACCCTGAAGGACCTCACCATCTCCGGGCGAGAGGCCGGCGGGGTCAAGGGCGGAGCGACGACGTGGGGCAGGCAGTGCGCATGCGGCACCATGTAGTCCGGTGACCGCGCACCGATGACCGACTCGCTGCCATGGCGGAGGGCGCAACTCTATGGAGACGGCGCCCTGACCGGGCTCGCGCGCCCGCCGCGCTGCTCCCTCGGTCACGGCGCAGCAGGTGTGGCGTACTTCCTCTGGCGCTACGGCTCGATCGCCGGCGCACCCGAGGCACTCGACCGGGCCGCGGACTGGGTGGCGACGGCCGAACGGGACATCGCCAGCACCGAAGCCTTCGCCGGACGTCCGCCTGCCTTCCCCGACAGCCGAGCGGCGAGGCCGACATCGGTGCTCTTCGGCGAGGCCGGCGTCTGGTGGACGAGCGCCGTCGTCCACGCCGCACTGAGGGACGACCGTCGCGTGGACCGGGCGACCGGCAGGTTCTGCGCCATCGCCACCGCGTGCCCGGAGGACGCCCTGGACGTCGCCGGCGGCGCCGCCGGTCTCCTGCTCGCAGCCGCCGGGCTGCTCGAGCAGCTCGGTGACCTCGCCCCGCAGAGGGTGCATGCGGCGGGAGAGGACCTCGCTCGTCGCCTCCGGGACGCTGCAACGCTGCGCGAGCGCGGGCCGGCCGATCCCCTCGGCCGGCTGGGTGCGGCGCACGGGTGGTGCGGAGTCGCCCACGCACTGCTCCGGTGGTGCCGGGCCACCGGAACCCGCCCCGACGGCAGGCTCGAGGCCCTGCTCGCCTCGCTGCGCGGGGCGCGCCTGCCATCGGGAGCGTGGCCGCGGAGCGACGATTCACCGGAGGTCTGGCCCGGCTGGTGCCACGGCAGCGCCGGGTGGGCGCTCCTCTGGGCGCTCGCCGCCGACGTCCTCGGTGACGGCGAGCTACTCGCGCTGGCCGAGCCACCCGCCGTCCATGCCGTCATCGGCCGAGGTGGGGGCGCCGGCCTCTGTTGCGGTCTCGCGGGCCGGGCCTACGCCGCTCTGGCGCTGTACCGGGCGACCGGCGAGAGCGCGTGGCTGCCACATGCGCAGCGTCTCGCCGAGGAAGCAGCGGGCTCGGCGTGTGGGCCGGACTTTCCGCGGCACAGCCTGTGGGGTGGAGACCTCGGCGTCGCGTTGCTCGCCCTGGACATGGGAGAACCGGAACGGGCCGCCATGCCGATCTACGACGCCCAGCGATGACGCCGGTGCACCAGCCCCCATCATCGGCGGCGTGACCGAGCCGGAGGACCGGCCGCCTTCCCGCACCGCGGGAGGGTTGCGTCCCTGCGGCTTCTTCGCCTTCCGTGCCTGCGCACTCCCGATGAACGTGCTCACCGCCTGGGCCGACCAGGTGCAGGCGCCCCGCCATGCCGGCTCCGGACGACCGGTGCCGAGATCTCGAGCACGACCGAGAGCTGCTCCGCGCACGGCTCCGACGCGATCGCACGTCGGCCGGGTGTCGTGGCCGCGCTCTCGGTCGCCTCACCCGACCTGCTCGACGCCGTGCGGACCCGCCGGGACGACCCCGGCGTGGAGGCGGCGCTCGTCCGCTACGTGGTTCGCATGGCGTCGCGACCGACGCCGTTCGGGCTGTTCGCGGCCTGCGGCGGCGGCGTGATCGGCGAGCGGACCGACGGATCGAGCTTGCCGGACCCCGACGGACTGGGGCCGCTTCACCCAGCTCGACGCCGACTACCTCGACGCCCTGGTCCGCGACCGGCGCCAGTGCACTCGCCGATCGGCTGACGTTCCGCCCAACGACAGCCTGCACCTGATGGGCGGGCGGTGGCGCTACGTCGAGTCGCGCCTCGACGGGCTCGAGCGGAGCCACCACCTCCTCCAGGTCGGACGGGTCCGCGCACCTCCAACGGGCGCTCGACGCGGCGCGCCCCGGCGCGCGGCGCCGTCGCCAGGTGGCGGAGGCGGTCGCCGCCGGCGGCGTCGATGCCGGCGCGGGCCGCCCGAGTACGTCGACCGGCTGGTCGACGCCCAGGTGCTGGTGCCGAACCTCGCCGTGACCATCACCGGCCCGCCACCCCTCGACGCGCTCATCGCCGACCTGGAGGCGCTCGGTGACGACGCCGCCGTCGACCGTGCTGCGCGAGGTGCGGGACGACCTGGCCGCGCTCGACGCCGAGCGGCTGCCGGCGGCTGCCGGAGCGCCACGAAGCGATCGCCGACGCGGCTCGGGCGCTGCCGGCGCCGATCGACCGGGCCCGGCTCCTGCACGTCGACGCCACCGTTCCCGGCCTGCGATGCGACGCTGGCCCGGTCGACCGTCGACGAGATCGTCCGTGGCGTCGAGCTCCTCCGTCGCATCACGCCACCGCGGCCGGCGTCGGATCTCGACCACGTTCCGCGACGCGTTCGAGCGAGCGCTACGGCGAGCAGGAGGTGCCGCTTGCTCGACGCGCTCGACGAGGAGCTGGGCGTCGGCTTCGGCAGCGACCGCAACGCCGCGACCCCGCTCCCCTGCTGGACGGCCTCCAGCTCCCGGCCGGATCCGGTACCGCGAGACGCCGTTCGGCGCGCCGGGAGCGCGGCTCCTCGAGCTGCTGCACACGGCCTGGACGGACGAGCGCGACACGAGATCGCCCTCACCGAACGACGACGTCGCCGAGCTCGGCAACGACGACGCGCGACCACTCCCGGCCGCGCTGGCGGCCACGGCCGTGCTGGCCCGCACCTCCGCCGGCGTCCGGGTGGTGCTCACCGGCGCCAGCGGCCCGTCGGGCGCCCGCCTGCTGGGCCGCTTCTGCCACGCGGACCGCCGGCTCGAGGGGCACGTGCGGGCCCATCTGCGCGCCGAGGAGGCGCTCGACCCGGACGCCGTCCACGCCGAGATCGTCCACCTGCCGTCGGGCCGGATGGTGAACGTCCTCGCCCGCCCGGCCCTGCGGGACCACGAGATCGCGTGGCTCGGGCGCTCGGGCATGCGGCGCGAGCGGGTCCTCTCCGCCGCCGATCTGCTGCTCTCGTTCCGGGACGAGCGCTTCGTGCTGCGCTCCCGGCGCCTCGGGCGCCGGGTGGTCCCCCGCCTGACCAGCGCCCACAACTACAACCGCCGCTCGCCCGGCGTCTACCGCTTCCTGGCCGCGGTGCAGGCCGAGGGCCGCTCGAGACGGTGGCGTGGACGTGGTTCCCGTTCGACCGGGCGCCCTTCACACCCCGCGTCCGGCTGGGCTCCCTGATCGTCGCCCGGGCCCGGTGGCGGGTCAGCGGCAAGGAGCTGAACGAGCTCGACCAGCGCGACCCGGTGGCGCGGTGGCAGGCGGTGCAGGCCTTGCGGGGGCGGCGGCGGCTGCCCCGCTGGGTCTGCCTGGTCGAGGGCGACAACGTGCTGCCCTTCGACCTGGACAACGTGCTCGAGCGTCGACACCTTCGTGCGCACCGTCCGCCACCGCAGGCGACGTGCTCTCGAGGAGCTGTTCCCGGGTCCCGACGAGCTCGTCGCCGCGGGCCCCGGACGGCCGGCACGCCCTCGAGGTGGTCGTTCCCCTCGTGCGGACCGCGCCGGTCGGCGCCCGCCGCCTCCCGCAGCAGTCGGCACCAGCGAGCGGCCGGTCCTCCGTCGTGTGTTCCCGCCCGGCTCGGAGTGGACCTATCCTGAAGCTCTACACCGGCTCGGCGACCGCGGACCGCCTGCTGCAGAGTCGGATCGCCCCCCTGCGCCCGGCAGCTCCTCGACTCCGGCGCCGCCGACCGCTGGTTCTTCCTCCGCTACGACGACCCGGGCTTCCACCTCCGCGTCCGGTTGCACGGCGACGCCGACGCCATCCGGCCCGCGCTCGACGCGCTCGTCGCCCGCGCCATCGACGACGGTCTGGTCCACGACGCCGTCCTCGGCACCTACCGGCGGGAGATCGAGCGGTACGGCGGATCCGACGGCATCGCTCGTCGCCGAGCGGCTGTTCCATGCCGACTCCGAGGCCGTCGTCGACCTGCTCGACCTGTTCGAGCCGGGCGACGCCGGACTCGACGCCCGCTGGCGCATCGGTGTTCTGGGCGCCGAGAGGCTGCTGCGGGACCTCGGCCTCGACGAGGCGACGCGGGCCGAGGGCTGCCGGCGCATGCGCGACGCCTTCGAGCGGGAGTTCCGAGCGCCGACGCCGAAGCTGCGCAAGGGGATCGCCGGCCGGGTCCGCGACGAGCTTGGCAGCGCTCGACGAGCTGCTCGGGGCGGCCGCCGACGGCGACCACCCGCTGGCGCCGGGCGTGCGGGTCCTCGACGAGCGGTCAGCGCGGATCGCGCCGCTCGCCGCCGAGCTGCGCTGCGTTGCGCGCTGCCGGCCGGCTCGAGCTGCCGATCGAGGACCTCGGCCGCGTCGTTCGTGCACATGTGGCTCAACCGGCTGTGCCGCTCGGAGAGCCGCCGCCAGGAGTACGTCACCTACGCGTTGCTCGCCCGGCTGCACGAGGTGCGCGCCGCTCGTGCCCGGCCGACCGTCGTGACGCGCGGACGACGTCCTGTCCCGCGCCGTCTTCACCATCGACGGCGAGTGCCGTGGACGTGGGCGGCGGTGATCGAGCGCGGCCAAGGCGTGGGGCGAATGGCCGCGCTCGGACGCCGCCTCGCCGGACGCCGGGAGCCGACCTCGAGCGAGCGACGGCGGTGCGGCGGGCAGTGGAGGAGCGCGCGACCGCCTTCCGGTGCGACCGCGGGCTGCTGTCGGCGGACGAGACCCGAGGCGTGGTTCGCGCAGCTGGGGCGTGACCGTCGCCGACTGGCTCGCCCACCTCCGGCGGCAGGTCGTGGGCGAGGTGCCGCACCCGCCCCGATGAAGCGCGGTGTGGATCGAGGCGGTCGTCGTCGGGCACGCTCGAACGGGCCGCCTGGCGGCTGGCCCGCTGCGCTCGCCGCCCACCGGGCCCTCGGCGGGACCGGATCGGCCCGACCGTTGAAGCTCGACCAGGCCATGAGCGACTTCGCCGCCCGCGAGGCCGCATCCGCCGGCATCGCCGGGCGGCGATCATCGCCGAGCCGCCTCGCCTGGACCCTGCTTCGACCTGCAGCACGTGGAGCTCGCCGACGAGGCGACCGCGGAGCCGTGCCGGCAGCCTGCGTGTCGCCGGGCGGCCGATCGAAGAGGTGGCCGCCAAGGCGGGCGTGCCGATCGTCGAGCACCCGGACGACGCTCGAGCGACCTGCCCGACGAGCTCCGTGCCTGCTCCGTGGGGGCGGCCGCCGGCGACGTCGTCGGCCCGGTGCCGGTGGACGGCGCCTGGCGGGTGACGATGGTCCGGGCGCCGGCGGAGCCGCCCCACCGACGACGATCCCGGACATCGTCGGCCCGCGCTCGCGCCAGGTCGATCGAGACGGCCGTGCGCCGGGAGATCGGCCCGCCGGGTCCGCTGGCTCGAGCACGTCGCGCAACCGCCGCGACCGAGCCGGGAGCGGTACCGGACGACGAGGCGGACCGGGAGCGGACGAGAGCTTCCGTCGTCCCGCCCGTCGCATCCGTCGTTTCCCGACGGTCTGGGCGGTCGACGAGATGGACTGCGGCGCCGCCTGCCTGGCCGCGGTGTGCCGGTACTTCGGTCGCTCCGTTCCCCTCCCGCTCGTGCGCGACGCGGTCGGCACCGCCGCCGACGGCACCAGCCTGCGGCGGCCTGGTCGTCGGCGCCGAACGCCTCGGACTGGCGGCCCGGCCCGGTGAAGGCGTCGCCGTCGCGGCTCGACATCGATGCCGCTGCCGGCGATCTGTCACTGGCAGGGGGACCACTGGGTCGTCCTGCACGACACCGAACGAGCGGTTCGTGCGGGTGAGCGACCCCGTGCCGCCGGGCCGCGCCGGATCCCCCGTGCCGAGTGGACGACAGCTGGTCGGGCTACTGCTGCCTGCGTCGCCGCCACCCCTGCACCTGCACGACGTCGCCGGAGGGCCGGCCGCCCTGGCGCTGGCTGCTGCCGTTCGTGCGACCCCACCGCCGGACGTTCGCCGGCGCCGCCGCGCTCGGCCCTGGGCGCGGCCAGGCTGCAGATGCTGATCCCCGTCGGCGCCGGCCTGCATCGTCGACGGGGCGATCACCGGCGGGGACCGCCGGCTACCTGCACCTGCTGGCCCTGGGGATGCTCGGGGTGCTGCTGGCCGCGGTGGGCGCCGGACTGGTCCAGCGCTGGCTGCTGGCCCGTCTCGCCGTCCGGTTCGACGCCGACATCCTCGACCACGTCACCGACCGGCTGCTCGGCCTTCCCGCCGCCTACTTCGGGTCCCGGCGCACCGGTGACATCGAACGGCGGGTCGCCGGCATGCGCCAGGTGCGCATCTTCCTCGTCCAGCAGGGCGTGGTCGGGCTGACCGCGGTGAGCCCAGGTCGTCGTCGCTGTGACGATCATGGTCGTCATCAGCCGCCGGCTCGCGCGCGACCTACCTCGCCACCGTGCCCGCTCTACGTGGCCGCCATGGTGTACTCACGCCGTCGGCTGCGGCCCGCTGCTCGCCTCGCTGGAGGAGGCGTTCGGCAGCGTACCACTCCCGCCAGATCGACGCCATCCGCGGCATCGAGACGGTGAAGGCCCGGGGCGCCGAGGGCGCCCTGCGGCGCTTCCTGCGCCGGCAGTTCGACTCGCTGGCCGGCCGGGTCTACCGCTCCGACGTGGCGTTCATGCGCTACGACGCCGCCGTCGCGCTCGTCACGTTCCTCACCCTCGCCCTCGTGCTGTGGGTCGGCGGCCTGTCCGTGGTGCGCGGGGAGCTGTCCGTCGGCGAGCTCGTCGCCTTCAACGGACTGGTCCTGCTGGCCAACGGGCCGGTCGGCAGGTGCTGCGACTGTGGGACGAGCTCCAGTACGCCAGCGTGCTGCTCGGCCGGCTCGACGACGTCCTGGCCCAGGAGCCCGAGCAGGGCGCCGACCGGCAGCCGGCTGCGTCCTGTCCCGCACGCTCGGGGGACGGGTGTCGATCCAGGGCCTGACGGTGCGGACGGAGGGATCGCCGGCGGTGACCATCCTCGACGACGTCTCGCTCGAGATCGAGCCGGGCGAGACGTGGCGCTGGTCGGGCGCAGCGGTGCCGGGAAGACGACGCTCGCCCGCTGCCTGCTCGGCCTGGTGCCCGCCGACCTCGGGGCGGATCCTCTACGACGGCGTGGACCTCGACACCCTCGACCACCGCCAGCTGCGCCAGCGCATCGGGTACGTGCTCCAGGACGATCACCTCTTCGACGGCACCCTGGCCGGCCAACATCGCCCTCGGCGCGGAGGAGATCGATGACGAAGCGCGTGCGGTGGGCGGCCGGGGTGGCCGACGCCGCCGGGTTCATCGAGCGCCTCCCTCTCGGGTACGAGACGCGCATCGGCGAGACGGGCATGCGGCTCTCCGGCGGGCAGGCCCAGCGGGTGGCCATCGCCCGAGCCGTCTACCGGCGACCCGGCGATCCTGATCCTCGACGAGGCGACCTCGTCGCTCGACGCCGAGTCCGAGCGCGCCGTTCAAGCAGGGCATCGCAGGAGCTTCTCGGCGGCCGCACGGCCAGTCGTGATCGCCCACCGCCTGAGCACCGTGCGAGACGCCGACCGCATCGTCGTCCTCGATCAGCGGCCGGATCGTCGAGCAGGGCACCCACGAGCAGCTGCTCGCCCGCCGCAGGCCTCTACTGGTACATCGCCAGCCAGCAGCTCAACAGCTGAGCACTCACCGCACAGCCGGCGAGTCGTCGAACCGACGGCTCGTCGGGACTGCCCGTAGCCGAGAAGTGCCTGTTGGATGAGAATGCGCAGCAGCAAGTCACCGAACACGTCTCGATCCGTGACAGAGTGGCTGGCTCTGTAGAGCGGCACGGCACGTGCATCGACGGAAGCGGGAGCATGAGCGGGGAGGAGTTCGGGCCGTACCGGCTGCTCGCGCGCTTGGGTGCGGGCGGGATGGGTGAGGTGTGGCGGGCCCGTGACACCCGCACCGACCGCGAGGTCGCGATCAAACGGCTGCACCCGACGCTCGCCGGCGACCCGAGCTTCGTGACCGGGTTCCGTCGCGAGGCCGCGCTGGCCGCGAAGCTCAACCACCCCGCGATCGTGCCGATCCACAGCTACGGCGAGATCGACGACCAGCTCTACATCGAGATGCCGCTGCTGGCCGGCACCGACCTGGCCGCGCTGATCGCCCGCGACGGCCCGCTCGAACCCGCCCGGGCGGTCGAGGTGATCGCCCAGGTCGCCGAGGCACTCGACACCGCGCACGCCGCGGGACTGGTGCACCGGGACGTGAAGCCGTCGAACGTGATGGTGCAGGCCCGCCGCCGCGGGGACTTCGTGCACCTGATCGATTTCGGGATCGCCCGGCAGGCCGACACCGCCACCACCAGCAGCGTCGGTCTGGTCGGCACCCTGACCTACATGGCGCCGGAACGGTTCGACGGCAACGCCGACCTCCGCAGCGACGTCTACGCCCTCGCCGGGGTGCTGTTCTACGCGCTGACCGGGCAGAAGCCGTTCGCGCCGCCCGCGGACACCGACCCCGATCTCCTCTTCTACGTCAACGCCCACCTCAACCAGCCGCCTCCCCGAGCGTCCGATCACGCCCCTGCGGCTGCCCGGGCGGGTCTGGCCGGGTTGGACGCGGTGATCGCGCAGGGCATGGCCAAGCAGCCGGCTGAGCGCTACCCGAGCGCGGGTGAGCTGGCCACGGCCGCGCACTCGGCCTTGAACGCGAGGGCCGGCAACGACGCGGACCGATTCCCGACCGTCCCTACGCCGCGCGGATTCGCGGGACCGCCCTCCCCGCCCACCCGGGCACCGTCGGCCGTCCCGCGGGTCGCGACGGTGGCCGGCCGGTCCGCACCGGTTGCCGCGCCGGCGGCCGCATCGCCGACCGATGCGTTGCCGGCTGTGCGCGGTGGGCGGCCCCCTGCATCGCCGTCGTCCTTCCCCGGAGAGCGGTACCCACCCGTCGTCGAGTCGCCACCGGATCCACCCGGACCGCCGGCGAGTGCTTCCCGGCGGCGGCGCATCGGTCTGGGCATCGGGGCGCTGATCCTCGCGCTCGCTCTGACCGCAGCGGTCTGATCTGGACGAACCTCCCCGGAACGGGGACGGGAACGGATCCGGTCGGTCCGACCGGTGCACCCCCGGCCCCGAACATCGAACGCACCCTCACCGGCCACACCAACTGGGTGTTCGGGTTGGCGACCGCGCAGCTGGACGGGCGCACCGTCGTCGTCTCCGGCAGCGGAGACAACACGATGCGGGTGTGGGACCTGGCCACCGGGGCACCGGTCGGTTCCCCCTTCACCGGCCACACCGGGCCCGTGGCAGCGGTGGCGACCGCGGAGCTGGACGGGCGCACCGTGGTCATCTCCGCCAGCTGGGACAAGACGGTGCGGGTGTGGGACCTGGCCACCGGGACACCGGTCGGGTCCCCCTTCACCGGCCACACCGGCCCCGCTGTTCGCGCGTGGCGACCGCGCAGCTGGACGGGCGCACCGTCGTGATCTCCGGCAGCGCCGACGCCACGGTGCGGGTGTGGGACCTGGCCACCGGGAAGCAGGTCGGGGCCCCGTTCACCGGCCACACCACCGCCGTGGCGGCGCGTGGCGACCGCGCAGCTCGACGGCCGCACCGTGGTCATCTCCGGCAGCAACGACGGCACCGTGCGGGTGTGGGACCTGGCCACCGGGAAGCAGGTCGGGGCCCCGTTCACCGGCCACACCGGCTTCGTGCAGGCGGTGGCGACCGCGCAGCTGGACGGGCGCACCGTGGTGATCTCCGGCGGCGACGACAACACGGTGCGCGTGTGGGACCTGGCCACCAGGGAGGTGGTCGGGGCGCCGTTCACCGGCCACACCAAGAGGGTGGTCGCGGTGACGACCGCGCAACTGGGCGGGCGCACCGTGGTGGTCTCCGGCGCCTGGGACAACACGGTGCTGGTGTGGGACCTGGCCACCGGCGCGCCCGTCGGGTCCCCGCTCACCGGCCACACCGACTTCGTGTGCGTGGTGGCCACCGCGCAGCTCGGCGAGCGCACGGTGGTGATCTCCGGCGGCCGGGACATGACGGTGCGGGTCTGGGATCTGGACGCGCGAGCGCGTCCGTGACGCGGGCCCTGCGGTACCGGATCGCGGCAAGCGATGGTCGTGGTCCGGCCAGGGACGACGTGCCGACCTCGACCCGGCAACCAGGCTCGCACCCTGCGGACGGCGCGTGGGCTATGGCGTGCGCCACGTCCCGGCCCGCAGGGCGGCGACGTACTCGCCGACGTGGGGGTCGAGCGCGCGCAGGGACTCGGTGAGCGCCACGTGCAGCCGGTGCTGCGGCCAGTCGGGGGCGAGCAGCTGCGCCGGCAGCTCGGGATCGTCGCGGATCGCCTCGTAGATCGGCAGCGTCGCCGCGGCCAGCGCGCGCAGGGCATCGGGCCCGGCGGGCGGGTCGGCGTGCGCGTGGACGGCGGCGGCGTGCGCCGCGTCGGCGAGGACCCGGTAGCGCGCGCCCAGCTCGTCGAGCCCCCACAGCCGCATCGCCACGGTCCGGCTGTCCTCGACGGTGAGCCGCAGGTGCCCGGGCAGGATCACGGCGTCCTTCGGGGCCCGGTCGAGCGTGGGGGCGAGCTCGCCGCGGCGATCGGTCGGCGCGACCAGCAGGCCGGGTCCGAGCCCGCGGTAGCCGGCGATGTGGGCAGCGCGGCGCAGCGCGTCCCGGAAGCCGCGTCGGCGCTCGGGCACCTGGACGAGCAGCGTGTGGAACTCCCCGTCCCACTCGGCGGCGGCCGACCCGCTCGCGTGCCGGCGGTGCCCCGCCAGCGTCGACGGGGAGGGCGCGTAGCCGGCCGTGCGGTCCACCCGGACCGATGTGATCGATCCGGCCCGGCGCATCCGCAGGATCGTCGAGCGCGCGGCCCCCTCCGCCATGCCGAGATCGCCCAGCATGCGGACCAGGACGGGCCCCGGCAGCGGCGGCGAGGGCGGGACCTGGGCGGCGCCGAGCACGAAGAACACGAGACCGGGGGCTCTCGCAGCTTGTGCGATATCGCTCACGACCGGATACGGTAACGCACAACTTCCGGGCCCGCCGACGAAAGAGCTGATCATGAGCACGCCTGATCGCGGTAAGCCCGCGAGCGGCCAGTCGGCCCTGGTGAACTGGATCGTGACCCTCACCGTGAACGTCGTGCTGCCGTTCGCGACCTACGTCCTGATGACCCGCGTGCTCGGGACCGGCGAGGTGACCGCACTGCTGGTCTCCGGGATCTGGCCGGTGCTGGAGATCGGCTACACCATGGTCAAGCAGCGGGTCGTCGACGAGTTCAGCGTGTTCGTGCTGGTCGGCATCGTGATCGGGGTCCTCACCACGCTCTTCTCCGACGACGCCCGCGCCGTGTTCCTCAAGGACTCGATCACGACGGGGCTGATCGGCGTGGTCATGCTGGTGACGCTCGTGGTCGGGCGACCGCTGACGTTCTACCTCGGCCGCCGCTTCGCCACCGATGGCTCGGCGGTGCAGCGGCAGTGGTGGAACGGGTGGTGGCAGTACCCGCAGTTCCGCAGGGTCCAGCGGAACATCGGGCTGATGTGGGGGGGTGACCCTGCTCGGCGAGGCAGTGATCCGCGCGCTCCTCACCCTGACCCTCGGCACGGAACCCATGGTGCTGGTCAACAACATCGTCCCGCTCGTCGTCATCGCGGGCCTGGTCTTCGTCACCATCGCCATCGGACGGCGGGCGCAGGCGGCCGCAGCCCGGCACGGCCACTCCATCGCCCCGCCGACCTCCGCGCCCGCGGCGGCGGACGGCGTGGTCGAGGCCGGCTGATCAGGCCGTGTCCGGCACCTCGTGCGGCGCCGAATCGATCTTGTAGTCGATCTTCGGCCATGCACATGACGAGGTCAGACGTGGAGCCGGGGGTCGGGATCGAACCGACGACCTACCGCCTACTAGGCTGTCTGCACACCGCCAACAGTGCGTCTACCTGTGCGGACGCTGACCGGAACCGCGCATCGAGTGGCTGATTTACACCCGGCTCGGGGAGTTTCGCGCCACGTTTGATGCCACGCCATGGCCACCTGCCCCAACTGCCTCTTACTCCCGCGCTAACGATCCCAGAGCTGTTCGAGGCTCGTCGCTAGTCCGCGGATGTTCGCGTTGGCGTGCATCCGTAGCCGAGCCATGGCCAGCTCGTAGGCCTCGTTGTCAGCACGCTTACCGATCACCCACACGACCACGACTGTGCCGTCGGGTTCGATCTGATAGATGATCCGGTAGGTGCGATTGCCGACCACGAGCTTGCGGAAGGTCGTGAGGTCCCCACCTGAGCGGCTGCCCAGCGGCCGGCCGCGCAGATGGGGGTCGGTCTCGAGTTTCTTGAGGCCCGCCGCGACGATGCGTCGTGCGGATCCGTCGAGGTCACGGAAGTCGTCGCGCGCGTCTTCGGTCAGCTTGACCTTCGCCATGGCGGGTCCTCTCATCAGTCCTCGTCGAGGGCGTCCGGGTCGATACCGGCCTCGGCGAGCACGTCGTCCAGGTCGAAGCGACGGCCGTTGTCAGCCGCCGCCCTGACCAGCGCGATGCTGAGGAGTCGTAGGTCGTCCTCCAGTTCGTCGATCCGCTGCAGGCGATCGACGCTCTCGATGTTGACGATCACTGCGACTGCCTTGCTGTTGCGGAGTAGAACCTGCGGGCGGCCACTCTCCGCGTCCGCCACCAACTTGGACACACCTCGGCTGCTTGCTTCGCTGATGCTGATCAGATCGTTCGTGTCTACGTTCATCCCTCTGGGCTCCGTCCCCGTCACGTACCCAGGATTCTACACAGATTCCCAGGCATACCGCGCGGGTTGTGGGGCAGCAGACGCCGTATGGCAAGTGTCAGACCAGCCGACCGACCCGCAGGCCGGGTGATCCCCGAGCGGACGTATGCCAAGGTCGAGCATGGAGCCGGGGGTCGGGATCGAACCGACGACCTACCGCTTACAAGGCGGTTGCTCTACCACTGAGCTACACCGGCATCGGGGCCATCGTAGTGGGCGCGGCATCGTCGCATCATGGGCCCGGGGACACCCCAGCCGCGCCGTCACCGGAACGGGCACCCGTCCCTGACCGGACGCCGCCGACACCCACTTACCCTGACGCTCATGGCAGAGGGGAACAGCGAGCCGCGCGTGCGGCTGACGAAGCGCGTTCGCTCCGCCCTCGGGCGTGAAGCGCGGGAGCTGCTGCAGGCGGGGCCGCCGACGCTGGACCTGATGTCGCCGGTGGGGCCGCAGGTACCCGACGACGCGCGGGTGCAGGAGACGCTGGACCTCTGCATGCGCACCGGCGAGGTGCTGCTGTCCAGCGGCGAGAGCGTGTCGGACAAGACGATCGGACGATGATCGGGCTGGCGAACGCTTGCGGGCTGCCGACGGTGGACGTCGACATCACGTTCACCTCGATCACGATGTGCTGCCACCGGGGGATGGCGGCGACGCCGGTGACGTCGATGCGCCTGGTCCGCCACCGCGCGCTGGACCTCACCCGGCTGGCCGCGGTGCGCGACATCATGGACCGGGTCGACCGCGGCCTGCTCGACATCCGGTCCGCGGCGACCGAGCTGGACGTCGCGGTGACGGCGCGGCACCCGTACCCGCGGTGGGTGGCGACGGCCGGGTGGGCCGGGCTGGCGGCGGGGATCGCCGTGATGCTGGGCGCCGCAGCGATCACGGCGGTGGCGGCGTTCGTGGTGACGGGTGCGATCGACCGGGTCGGGCGGGTGCTCAACCGGTGGGGGCTGCCGTCGTTCTTCCAGCAGGTCGTGGGCGGGATGCTCGCGACGGGCGCGGCGATCGCGCTGTTCGCGACCGGTTTCTTCCCGCCGGGCACCCGGCCGTCGCTGGTCGTCGCTGCGGGGATCACCGTGCTGCTCTCGGGGCTGTCGGTGGTCAGCACCGTGCAGGACGCCATCGCGGGCTACTACGTCACGGCGGCGGGCCGGGTGGCCGAGATCGCGCTGTTGTCGGCGGGGCTGCTGACGGGGGTGGTGCTGGCGCTGAAGGTGGGCGTCGAGTTCGGGCTGGTGCTGGAGGTGGCCGGCGAGATCCCGGCCGACGGCGGGCAGTACTGGCGCGGGATCGCCGGAGCGGCGGTCGCGGCCGCTGCCTTCGCGCTGGCGAGCTACGCGCAGTGGCGGCCGCTGCTGGTCGGCGGGTCTGGCGGGCGCTGCGGGCTGGGGCACGTACGGGCTGTTGACGCAGTTCGCGACGATCGGGCCGGTCGCAGCGACCGGCGTGGCGGCCATCGTGGTCGGCGGCGCCACCGGGCTGCTGCGCCGCAGCGGCACGTCCAGCCGCTCGTGGTGGTGCTGGCCGGGATCACCCCGCTGCTGCCGGGCTTCACCGCCTACCGCGGCTTCTACCAGCTGGCCGTCGAGGGCGTGGCCGACGGCCTGGTGACGGTGACGGTCGCGCTGGGCATCGGGCTCGCCCTGGCCGCGGGTGTGAGCTTCGGCGAGTTCCTCACCTCGCCGCACCGGCGCGCCGGGACGGCACTGTCGGAGGACGAACCCGCGTAGCCCGTCAGCGGGTCAGGCGGTCCAGGAACGCGATCAGGAGCGCCTCCCGCAGCCGGGGTGGGGCCGCGTCGAGCAGCGCGTTGACCGGCGCCATGCGCTTCGGGACCGACACGGTTCCCTCGCCACCGAGCCCGGCGATCGCGAGGAGACCGTCGAACGCGGCGTCGTCCAGCGTCGCGGGATCGAGCGCCGCCGCGGCGGCCCGCAGCTCGGGAGCGACGACCACCGGGCCGGCGGCCACGGACGCGGCGACGGACTCCCGCAGCGCCACCACGAAGTCGTCGACGCCGCTCGCGGTCGCGGCGCACACCGTCAGGTGGAGCGTGGCGGGCAGCCCGCGGAACGCCATCTGCGGCTGCACGAACCAGCCGCGCTCCCCCATCTCGTCGCTCAGGGTGAAGACGTCGAGCGCGTCGTCGGTGGCCACGGCCAGGAGCGACGAATCGGGCTCGCGCGGCCAGGTGCAGGTGGTCCGTGGCGCGCACCGCGTCGGCGAGCGCCCGCGTCGCGTCGAGGGTGGTGCGCGACGAGCGCGCGGTAGCCGTCGGCGCCGATGTGCTGCGTGACCGCCCACGCGGCCGCCAGCGGTCCGCCCGAGCGCGTCGACTGCATGGTGGCGTTGAGCATCGTGTAGCCCGGCCAGTCGGCGCTGGCGAAGAACTGCGGCCGGCGGAGCGCCGGGATCGCGGTGCAGCAGCAGCGACACGCCCTTCGGCGTGTAGGCGTACTTGTGCAGGTCGGCCGACAGGCTGGTCACGCCGGGCACGGCGAAGTCCCACGGCTCGCCGTATCCGCTCCACGGCAGCACCCAGCCCCCGATGCACGCGTCGACGTGGCAGCGCACGCCGCGCTCGGCGGCCGCAGCGGCGATCGCCGCGACCGGATCGATCACCCCGTGCGCGTAGGACGGCGTCGACACCGCCACCAGCACCAGCCGCTCGGCGACCGAGTCCATCGCCGCGGCCATCGCGTCGGGCACCGCGCGCATGGTCCGCGGATCGACGTCGACGGCCACCAGCTCGACCCCGAAGTAGTGCGCCGCCTTGTGGAACGCGCCGTGCGCCGTCGTCGGCACGACCATCGCCGGTCGGGCGACGGGCCGCGCGTCGCGGGCGGTCTGCACGGCGAGCAGGATCGACTCGGTCCCGCCCGAGGTCACGGTGCCGACGGCGCCGTCGGGCGCGTGGAACAGCGGGCCGCGCGAACGCGACGAGATCGCGCTCCATCGCCGCCAGGCTGGGGAACGCGGTCGGGTCGAGGCCGTTGGTGGCGCCGAAGCTCGCGAGCGCCCTCGGCCCGATCTCGTCGGCGTCGGCCAACCCCGAGTCGTAGACGTAGGCGAGCGTGCGACCACCGTGGGTGGGCAGGTCACCCGCCCGCAGCGCCTCCAGCCGCGCCAGCACGTCAGGCATGGCGTCGTCCTCTCGTCGAGTGAGTAGCCGCGCAGCGGCACGAGGCTCAGCGCGATCAGCACCGCAGGGACGAACGACAACCCGACGGCGATCGCGGCCAGCGCCGCGGGCGACTGCTCGGTGCCGCCGCCGGTCGAGGCCGCGTACCCGCCGACGGCCAGCACCAGCCCGTACAGCCCGGGCCCCAGCGCGAGCCCGAGCGTCTCGCCCGCCGTCCAGAGCCCGGTGAAGACGCCGGTGCGGTTGACGCCGGTCGTCGCGGATCGCCTCGGACGTCACGTCGGGGAGCATGGCGAGCGGGCACACCTGGGTGCCCGCGTAGCCGACGCCCGCGATCCCCGCGGCGAGGTAGGCCAGCCACACGGTGCCGCCTGCGGCGGTCCAGAACGTGAGCGTCCCGACCGCCAGCACGACCGTCGACGCCAGATAGCCCGACCGCTTGCCGAACCGTGCCGTCCACCGCTCCCACAGCGGGCTGACCAGCAGCGCGGGCCCGACGAACGCCGACGAACAGCACCGACGACGTCGCCGGATCACCGAGCAGGTAGCGGGAGACGTAGGCGACGCCGGCGAGCACCGCGCCGACCCCGAGCGCCTGCAGGACGAACGCCACCAGGATGCGGCGGAAGTCCGGCACCGCCGACGGCCACGCGCAGCTGCTCGCGCAGCGGGCCGGTCGGTGCCTCGGTCGGGTCCTCCGCGACCCCGGCCGTCGCGAGGTAGGCGCCGACGGTGCCGACGAGCAGCAGGACCCCGACGTAGACCCCCATCGCCGGGTAGCCAGCGCCGAGACGACCAGCGGCGTCGTCGCGCCGGAGACCAGGATCGCCACCGCGATCAGCGCGACCCGCCAGGTCATCATGCGGGTGCGCTCGCCGGCGTCGGAGGTGATCTCGGCCGGCATCGCGTTGAACGGCACCTGGAAGAACGCGAACGCCGTGGCGCACGCGAGGAACGCGATCACCACCCACGTCGCGGCGAGCGGTGGCGGAGCCGTGGGGCCGGCGAAGATCAACGCGAAGGTGACGGCCAGCGGCAGCCCGGCCCGCAGCAGGAAGGGGCGGCGACGACCGCGCGGCGAACGGCTGCGGTCGCTGATCCGGCCCGCGATCGGGTTGAGCACCACGTCCCACGCCTTCGGCACGAACACGATCAACCCCGCCACGGCGGCGGCCACCCCGAGCGTGTCCGTGAGGTACGGAAGCAGCAGCAGCCCCGGCACCGTGCCGAACGTGCCCGTCGCGATGCTGCCCAGCGCGTAGCCGCGGCGCACGCGGGCGGAGAGGACCATGGGCCGAGACGCTAGTGCGATCGCGGTGATTCCGGGACAACTCCGCCGGGCCGCGGCGAGGTTTGACGCGCAGTAGGGTCGGCGAAGTGAACGACGTGGGCAACAAAGCAGAGTTCGTCGTGGTCGCCAACCGGCTGCCGGTCGACCTGGAGCAGCCTCCCCGACGGCACGGAGCAGCTGGAAGCGCAGCCCCGGCGGGCTGGTCACCGCGCTGGAGCCGATGCTGCGCAGCCGGGAGGGCGCCTGGGTCGGCTGGCCCGGGCGTGCCGGACGCGACGGCCGAGCCGTTCGTCGAGGACGGGCTGCAGCTGCACCCGGTGCGGCTGTCGGCCAAGGAGGTCGAGGACTACTACGAGGGCTTCTCCAACGGCACGCTGTGGCCGCTCTACCACGACGTCGTCGCCGCCGCCGGCGTTCCACCGGCACTGGTGGCAGGCCTACGTGCGGGTCAACCAGCGGTTCGCCGAGGCGACGGCGGAGGTGGCCGCCGAGGGCGCCACGGTCTGGGTCCAGGACTACCAGCTGCAGCTGGTGCCGGCCGCGCTGCGCGAGCTGCGGCCGGACCTGCGCATCGGGTTCTTCCTGCACATCCCGTTCCCGCCCACCGAGCTGTTCATGCAGCTGCCGTGGCGGCCGGCGGATCATCGAGGGCCTGCTCGGCGCCGACCTCGTCGGCTTCCACACCCCGGGCGGCGCCCGCAACTTCCGCTGGCTCGCCACCCGGCTCACCGTCCGCGGCGGCGGGCCGCAGCGACGACGAGCTGGCCTACCGACGGCCGCACGGTCAGCTCGGGCGCGTTCCCGATCTCGATCGACTCCGGCGACGCTGGACGAGCTGTCGCGCAGCCGCGGAGGTGCAGGAGCGGGCCAAGCAGATCCGCGCCGACCTGGGCGACCCGGAGCGAGTCGATGCTCGGCGTGGACCGGCTCGACTACACCAAGGGCATCGACGTGCGGCTGCGCGCGTTCGAGGAGCTGCTCGTCGAGGAGCGGGTCGCAGCGACGACACGGTGATGATCCAGCTCGCCACGCCCAGCCGGGAACGCGTCGAGCACTACCAGAAGATGCGCAACGACATCGAGCAGGCCGTCGGGCGCATCAACGGCGACGTACGCCCGGGTCGGCCATCCGGTCGCTGCACTACCTGCACCAGTCGCTGCCCCGCGACGAGCTGGCCGCCTTCTTCGTGGCCGCCGACGTCATGCTGGTCACGCCGCTGCGCGACGGGATGAACCTCGTGGCGAAGGAGTACGTGGCCTGCCGGCACGACGACGCCGGCGTGCTGGTGCTGTCGGAGTTCGCCGGCGCGGCGATCGAGCTGCAGGACGCGCTGCTGGTCAACCCGCACGACACCGACGGGGTGAAGCACGCGCTGCTCACCGCGCTGACGATGATGCCGGACGACGAGGCCGGCGAAGCGGATGCGGACCCTGCGCCGGCAGGTGCTGAGCCACGACGTCGACCGGTGGGCCCGCACGTTCCTCGACGCGCTCGGGTCTGCCCCCTGCGGAAGGCGACGATGACTGATCTCGACGAAGCGCTGCGACCGGCTCGCGGCCGCCCCGCGACTGCTCGTCGCCCTGGACTTCGACGGGGTGCTCGCCCCGATCGTCGACGTGCCGTCGCAGGCCCGGCCGCTGCCCGAGGCGGCGTCCGCGCTCGGGCGTGCTGGCCGACGCTGCCGGGCACCACGGTCGCGCTGCTGTCCGGGCCGGGGGCTGGCCGATCTCGCGGCCGTCTCCGGGTTCGGGGCGCCGATCCGGCTGGTCGGCAGCCACGGCGGGGAGTTCGACGACGGCGCGCGCGCGCTCGACGACGCGGCCCGCGAGCGGCTGGACCGGCTCGTCGCCGAGGTCACGCGAACTGGTCGGCGGCGAGCCGGGGGTGCGGCTGGAGCACAAGCCCGCCGGCGTGGCCGTGCACGTTCGCGAGCGCCGATCCCGAGGTCGCCGAGCGCGTGCTCGACGCGGTGCGCGGCGGGCCCGGCCGCGGCGTCGGGGGTCGAGGCCACGCCGGGCAAGGCGGTGCTCGACCTGGCGGTGCTCGCACGTGTCGCAAGGGTCGGCGATCGACCGGCTGCGCGGCCAGGTGCGACGCCGACGCGGTGCTGTTCGCCGGCGACGACGTCACCGACGAGACGGCGTTCGCCCGGCTGCGCGCCGGCGACGTCGGGCGTCAAGGTCGGGCGACGGCGACACCGCGGCCGCGCACCGGGTGGCCGATCCGGCGGCGATGGCAGGGCTGCTGAAGAACCTGCTGGCGGCCCGCGTCAGCTCCTGAACTCGGCGTCCACGGCCGTCACCGTCACCGATGCCGCGGCCTGCGCGTCGGCACTCTCGACGACGACGCCGACGGCCACCCGCAGGCGGGTGTCGAACCCGCTGGTGACCATGGCGACGGGCCGGACGAACTCGTCGTCGGTGCCCGGCCCGAAGGCGTGCTCGGCGAGGACGCCGTTGACGCTGATCAGGAGGGTTGCGGCGGCCTCGGCGGTGGTGATCGCGTAGCCGCTCACGGCGATGCTGAACTGCTCGCCCTGCGGATGGTCGGTGAGCGGCAGGACGAACCATTCCCAGCGCGCGAGCATGTCGCGGGGTGCACCGACCCGGTTGTTGATCTCTGCCTGGTAGTCGAGGTAGGTGAGGGTGAACGCCTGCCCGTCGGGGGCGACGTCGAGTGCGTACGGAGAGGTGCTCGCGGCGACGGCGGCGGCACCGAAGGTGGTTGGGCCCATGACCCGGGATGCTCCCCGCCCCTGGCCGTTCCGGCCTGCGTGGTCGGCTACCCGTCTTCGAGCCGGCGCTTGGCGTCGGCCCAGGTCGGTGGCTCGTCGGCAGGCGCGGTCCAGAACCGGAACACCGACTCGGCCATGACCTTCCGCTGCCGCACCATGACCGACGCGTGGGGCTCGGTGCGCACCATCGCATCGAGCGCGGCCTGGTCGCTCCACTGGGACAGGGTCCAGAACTCCTTGCGCAGCGGATGCGCCTCGAGGGTGACGCCGACGGCGCCGGGGCTGCGCCGGGCCAGCGCGAACACCCGCATCGCGTCGATGAAGAACGGCAGCACGTCGCGATGGCGGCGGACGTGGAAACGGGACGCCATCACGATCGATCCGGAGGTGGCGGACGGCGCTGCGGTACCGGCGGTCCAGGGCAGTGTGGGCATGTCGAGATCTCCTCAATCTTGTCACCGACAAGATGCCTCGTCACCCGAATCTTGTCAACGTCAAGATTCGGAGTATCGTGGCCCGGTGCCCTACCACCACGGCGACCTGCACCGCGCGCTGCTCGACACGGCGCTGGCGGCCGTCGCCGAGCACGGCCCCGCCGCGGTGAGCCTGCGCGACGTCGCCCGCCGCGCAGGGGTCTCGCACGCGGCACCGACCCACCACTTCGGCGACAAGACCGGCCTGCTCACGGCACTGGCAGCCGAGGGATGGGCGCTGCTGGCCGACGCGCTCGCGGCCACCTCGGAGCGGGATCCCCGGTTCAGCGAGCTCGGGGTGGCCTACGTGGTGTTCGCGGTGGGGCATCCCGCGCACTTCGCGGTGATGCGCGCACCCGGGCTCGTGCGCACGACCGATCCCGAGCTGGCGGCCGCCCAGGCCCGCGCCGCGGAGCAGCTGCAGGCGGGCGCAGCGCGCCACTCCGACGCGCGTGCTGCGGCCGATCGGACCACCGCGATCGCCGGCTGGGCGATGGTGCACGGCCTGGCCGCGCTCATCGTGGAGGGCAACATCGATCCCGAGCCCGACGTCGAGACGCTGGCCCGCGCGGTGACCGCACGGCTGGGGGACGGAAGCCGAGGTACGAGGCGGGGCGGGTGAGGAATGCGTCCGTCACCAACCGCTGAAGAAGCGTTCCTCACGGCGCGGCGGCCCGCTGGTGGCGCGCACGGTCAGCTCGGTGGGCAGCAGCACGCGGCGCGGCCGGCTCCGGTCGCCGCGGTCGAGCAGCATCTCCCCGGCCACGCGGCCCTTCTCGCGCAACGGCTGAGTGACGGTGGTGAGGCCCACGCGCTCCGCCTCCGGGGTGCCGTCGAAACCGGTGATCGTGAGGTCGTCGGGCACGGTGAGCCCGCGGTCGCCCGCGTGCCGCAGCGCACCCAGCGCCAGCACGTCCGACGTGCAGACGATCGCGGTCAGATCGGCGTGCGCGGCAAGCAGCTCCGCAGCGGCCGACATGCCCGCCTCCGGGCTGTGGTCGAACCGCTCGACGACGGGCACACCGGCCCAGTCGACACCGACCTCGGAGAGTCCGTCGCGCAGTCCGGCGAGCCGGTCACGCTGCACGGGGTAGGTGGCACCGCCCTGCCGCTCCAGGCCGGCCGGGCCATCGTTGTGCCCGGCGGCCAGGCGCATGCAGATCACCCCGATGCGGCGGTGGCCGTGGCCGGTCAGGTGGCGTGCCAGCGCGAGCATGCCGGCCCGGTCGTCGACGCCGACGCGGTCGACCCCCTCGACGCCGATCGGCTGGTCGCAGACGACGGTGGGCACCGGTCGCTCGAGGACGGCGAGGAAGTGCGGGTCGTCCTCCCGCACCGAGTAGACGACGAACCCGTCGACCCCGGCCTGGTGCACGGCGGTGACGTCGACGTGGTCGGGGCTGACCGGGACGAGCAGCAGGCCCTGCCCTGCCTGCTCGCAGGCCAGGGCGAGGCCTTCGAGGAAGCCGGTGGCCGCAGGGTCGCGGAAGGCGTAGGACAGGGCCTCGGTGAGCAGGAGCCCGACCGCGCCGGCCTTGCGGGTGCGCAGCGAACGGGCGACGGGATCGGGGCCCGGATAGCCCAGCCGGCGCGCGGCCTCCAGCACCCGCGCGCGCAGGGGCGCGGAGAGCTGGTCGGGGCGGTTGTAGGCGTTGGACACGGTCGTCCTGGACACGCCGAGTTCGGCAGCGAGCGACGCCAAGGTGGCTGGTCGTCGCGTTTGAGGCAGCCCGGACACCTGCTGACCGTAACGGTTCAGTAGCTGTCGGGATGTATTGAATGTAATGGCCGTAAATGATGCGCAGCAATATGCTTCTGTGCAGTTCAGCGATCCTATTGCAGTCGGCCAGGACCTGACGCGGCTTATAACTGTGAGCAACCAGTCAGATATTTCCTATACCATCAACGGCAGTGAAGTAAAAGTTTTTGCCGACGGAAAACTGGATGGCAATTACACCGTCAATATAAATGCCGGAATAAAAAATACCTGGGGCGATAGTCTTGAGAAAGGATTTACATCCAATATTAATTTTGAGAACAGGATGCCATCTGTAAAAATCCATGGCAAGGGAAATATTCTGCCCAACTAGCGGCAGACTGGTATTGCCTTTTGAAGCCATCAATTTAAATGCTGTTGATATCAGCATCATTAAAATATATGAAAATAATATTCCGCAGTTCTTGCAGGAAAATGATCTGGGCGGAAACAATGAATTACGACGTGTTGCAAAACCAATCGTTCAAAAAACATTGCGGCTGGATGATGATAAAACACTTGACCTGCATAAAAACCAACATTTCTCATTAGACATTGATAAGTTTTTAAAAACAGAGCAGGGCGCTATTTATCGTGTAACCATTGGCTTCAGGCCGCGAATATTCTTTATACAGCAACCGTCGTCGATACCACAACAATCAGAACAGTGATGACGAGGAAGAAGTATTATGGCGAAGATTATGATGACTATTCGGAAAGCGGTGTGGATGATGATGATGCATTCTGGAGACAGGTATGATAATTATTATCCTTATGGCTATAACTGGGAACAAAGAGAAGACCCTGCAAGTAAATCTTATTACAACAAAGACCGGTGGGCAACCAGAAATATCCTGGCAAGCAATATCGGTCTTACTGCAAAGCGTGGCAATGATAATCACTTGTCGTGGCAGTAAGCAATATTCTTACCACAGAACCAATGGGTGGTGTAGAATTGAAGTAATGGATTACCAGCAACAGATCATCAGCAAAGGCAAAAAGTGGCAGTGATGGTTTTGCAAATATTGACCTGAAACGAAAACCTTATTTACTGGTTGCAAAAAAAGGCAATGAAAGAGGATATTTAAAATTAGATGATGGAAGTTCATTGCCGCTAAGCCGTTTTGATGTAAGTGGTGAAGAAGTGAAGAATGGCATCAAGGGTTTCATCTTTGGAGAACGTGGTGTATGGCGCCCCGGCGATACATGTACATCAATTGCATTGTAGAAGATAAGGACAGGAAAATTACCCAAGGACCATCCGGTTGAATTCAGTTTATATACGCCGCAGGGCCAGTTATACAAGCATGCTGTGCAAACCAATGCAGAAGATGGCTTTAATGTTATTTAAAACAGCTACCGATGCTATCTTCGCCAACCGGTAACTGGCTGGCAAAAGTAAAAGTAGGCGGCGCCAGTTTTGAAAAAAGGATCAAGGTGGAAACCGTAATGCCTAACCGCTTAAAGATAAATCTGGATTTTGGAAAAGATGCCATTGCTCGGTGACAGGCAGTACCACATACCGGTAACATCAATGCCAAATGGCTGTTTGGTGCACCGGGAAAAAATCTAAAAGCAAAGATTGATGCATCCTTTATGCAAAGAAAACAGCTTTCCAAAATTTGCAGGTTATGATTTTGATAATCCTACTTCAAATTATTCCACCCAAAGCAAAACAATTTTTGAAGGCACACTGGATGCAGAAGGCAATGCAGCATTAAAACCAAATTTTGAAATAGATGAACATGCGCCCGGTATGCTAAATGCAAATCTGGTGGTAAAAGTATTTGAACCGGGCGGAAGTTTCAGCATTGATAATATGACCATTCCTTATAGTCCTTATGCAAGTTATGCCGGAATAAAATTACCGGAAGGAGAAAAACCATTTGATTATTTACTGACAGGTAAAACACATACAGTCCAAATTGTAAATGTGGACAGCAAAGGCAACCTGTTAACCGGGCAGCAATGATGTGGAAGTGCAGTTTTATCGCATTCAATGGCGCTGGTGGTGGGATAATAGCGGCGATAACCTCAGCAATTTCACACAGAATGAATACAATAAATTGATTAAAAAAGGAGATACTGTCACTTAACTAACGGCAGGGGCCAATGGCAATTTAGAACTTCAGACAATGAATGGGGCCGTTATCTAATCCTGGTAAAAGATCTAAAAAGCGGGCATACACCGGTCTACTTTTTATATTGATGAGCCTGGCTGGCAAAGCCGGCGGGCAATGATGACCAAACTGCTGCTTCCATGTTATCATTTACCAGCAACAAAGAAAAATATAATGTAGGTGAAGAAGTAGTCTTAACTATTCCCAGCAGCAAAGGCGGAAGGGTGCTGGTGAGCATGGAAACCGGCAGCAAGGTGATCAAATCGTTCTGGGAAGAAACAGCACAGGGGCAAACCGTTGTGAAATTTAAAGCGGAAGCAGAAATGGCGCCGAATGTATATGTGACTGTAAGTTTATTGCAGCCACATGCACAAACCATCAATGATCTGCCCATAAGAATGTATGGTTCTATTCCCGTTTTTGTAGAAGATAAGAATACTGTACTGAAACCAGTGATCTCAATATGCCTTCCAGCATCCGGCCCGAACAGCAGTTTCCTTAACCGTAAGTGAGCAACAGGGAAAAGAAATGACCTATTGTGTTGCAATTGTTGATGAAGGATTACTTGATCTTACAAGGTTTAAAACACCCGATCCTCATGATGCATTTTATGCAAGGGAAGCATTGGGTGTAAAAAGTTTTGATATGTTTGATTATGTGATCGGTGCATGGGGCGGAGACCTGGAAAGGATACTAACCATTGGTGGTGATGCAGATGCAGGCCCGGTAAAACAAAAAACAGCCAACCGTTTTAAACCGGTTGTAAAATATCTGGGGCCATTTCATTTGAAGAAAGGGCAAAAGCAAACACAAACTTTTACATTGCCTTCATATATTGGTTCGGTAAGGGCAATGGTAGTTGCAGCACATGAAGGAAGTTATGGTTTTACAGAAAAAGCAGTGGCTGTAAAAAAACCATTGATGATGCTGGCAACAATGCCACAGGGTCTTGGCTCCGGGTGAAACCATCAAACTGCCGGTTACAGTTTTTGCAATGGAGAACAATATAAAAAATGTAAATGTATGTCTTGCAGTCAAATCCATTCCTGGAAGTAGTAGGGCAATAATTCACAAACTGTTAATCTTTACTCAACAGGTGAACAAATGGTTTATTTTGATGTAAAGGTAAAACCAATACAGTTGGTATTGGAAAGGTAAAATGACTGGCAGCATCCGGGGCTGAAAAAGCAGCTGATGAAGTGGAACTGGATATCCGAAATCCAAATCCCGCCTGTAACAAGTGTACAGAAATGACTTAGCGCCGGCCAGCAATGGAACGTAACAGCATCACCCATTGGTATAGCCGCAACAAGTACTGCTGTTGTGGAAATTTCAAGTGTGCCATCCATGAATCTGCAAAAGCGCTTGGATTACTTGATCGAATATCCGCATGGATGTATTGAGCAAACAACTTCTGCTGTATTTCCTCAACTGGTATTAAACCAATTGACAGAACTGGATGATTACCAAAAAGCACAGGTTGAAAAAAATGTAAAAGCAGGTATTGCAGACTGCAGAATTTCCAGCGGCCCGATGGTGGCTTTAGTTACTGGCCCGGAGGCAATGAAAGTGATGAATGGGGAACAACTATGCCGGTCATTTTTTACTGGAAGCGCAGAACAATGGTTATATTGTAAGTGAATATATGATGCAGCAATGGAAAAATTACCAACGCGGCAAAGCAAATAGCTGGGTTCCCACCACAACTAATTTTTATGGAGGCGATCTTACCCAGGCTTACCGGCTGTATACACTTGCACTGGCAAAAGCGCCTGAGCTGGGCGCTATGAACCGTTAAAAGAATTTAAATATATATCTGCCGAAGCAAAATGGAGACTGGCTGCTGCATATAAATTAGCCGGCCAGGAAAATACAGCACTGGAACTGATCAGTGGCTTGCCTACTACTTTCTACCCAACGTACATCACCTGGTTTCACTTATGGTTCGGATCTGCGGGACCAGGCAATGGTACTGGAAACACTAACGCTGCTGGGCAAACGCGAAAAGGCGGCCGCAGCTGGTAACTACAGTTGCTGCAAAATTATCGCAGGATAACTGGTACAGCACACAAACCACGGCTTATTCTTTAATAGCCATTGCAAAGTATTGTGGTAAAAATCCTTCCGGTGCAAAGATCATTGCATCGGCAAATATTAACGGAAACAATACTGATATCAATTCAGCTGCTTACCTGCGCCAGTTGCCGGTGATATTTAAAAACGGGAATGCCCCGGTCATTATAACCAACAAAGGCAATAATACATTGTACCTGAGGCTCATTACCAGGGCAACCACTAACAGGTGATAGTTTAAAACCTGTAAACAATACCTGCAATGTTGGTTATGAATGTCAGTTATATTTCGCAGGATGGGAAGCCCATTGACATTACCAAGCTTACGCAGGGAACAGATTTTGTTGCAAAAGTGACCATCAGAAATCCGGGTAAACGTGGACATTATACGCAGATGGCATTATCACAGATATTTCCCATCCGGCTGGGAAATATTAAATCCACGTATGATGGATGGCGAAGGTGCTTTAAATCTTCTGCCTCTACTTACCAGGATGTACGTGATGACCGGGTGTACACTTATTTTAATATAGGTGAAAATGAAACACTCACTTATTATGTACAGTTGAATGCATCATATCTCGGGGATATTATTTGCCGGCTACCATTTGCGAAGCGATGTATGATAACAGCATTACTGCTTCAAGGTGGCAAATGGATAGAAGTCATTAACCAGTAACCCGTCTCCCGGCAATGTTGCAATTGCCGGGAGATCTTTTTTTGAAAAACATTTTGCCAGATATCATTAAAGCCTTTCAGGATATTCAAAGTGGTTCAAAGTTGCGATCGCTTTGATCTTTATCCTGTTCGTATTGTTTTGGCTGAGCCTTCCTGGCCGGTTATTCAATTCTCCTACCAGTTATGTTATTGAAGATACCGACGGAAATTTATTAAATGCTTCCATCGCTTCGGATGGGCAATGGCGTTTTCCATACAATAAAAATGTGCCGCAAAAATTTATTGATTGTATTACAACATTTGAGGATAAACGTTTTTTTAACACCCGGGAGTGGATGTCATCGCCATCAGCAGGGCTGCATGGCAAATACAAAACACGGGCAGGCTGTCCAGGGTGGCAGTACCATTACCATGCAGGTATCAAGGCTTGCCGGAAAGAACAGTGAAAGAAGCATCTGGAATAAATTAAAGGAAACAGTACTGGCGCTAAGGCTCGAAATGTCTTATTCCAAAAAAGAGATCATTGCATTATATGCTGCCAATGCCCCGTTTGGCAGTAATGTGGTGGGCCTGGATGCTGCAGCATGGCGATATTTTGGAAGAAAAGCTGACAAATTAAGCTGGGCTGAAATGGCGACCCTGGCTGTTTTACCGAATGCACCTTCCCTGGTTCATCCCGGCAAGAACAGGGAAACACTATTGGCAAAAAGAAATACGTTGCTGGATAAATTATCCCTCGCAGGAAAGATCTCAGCACAGGGCTGTATGCTTGCAAAATTGGAACCATTGCCGGTTAAGCCACTGCCATTGCCTCAAAATGCACCTCACCTCTTACAACGTTATAAAAAAGAAAATAAAGACCTCTCTGCGGCTACAAAATTAAAAACTACCGTTGATGGGCGTTGCAGCTGAATGTCATAAAAATTTTACAGCAGCACCATCAAATATTAAAAGGAAATGGCATCAATAATATCTGTGCGCTTGTACTGGATGTAGAAACAGGAAATACACTTGCCTATGTTGGAAATATTTATGAGCCTTCCAATAAAGAAATTGAAAGTGATGTGGATGTGATCGCGGCTCCCCGAAGCCCCGGCAGTGCACTAAAACCATTTTATATGCAGCCATGCTGAGTGATGGATTCGATTTTACCGAATTCATTGATCCCGGATATCCCCACAGAGATCGCAGGATATACACCCCAGAATTTTGATCTCGGCTATGATGGCGCTGTCCCGGCCAGCAAAGCACTTGCACGAAGCTTGAATATCCCTGCAGTAAGATTATTACAGCAATATAAATACCAGCGATTTTATGAAATATTGCAGCAATGTGGCATCAGTACATTGAAAACCCTGCTGGATATTTATGGACTGAGCCTGATTCTTGGCGGCTGTGAAGTGAGTATGTGGGAACTTGCAGGAGTATATGCTTCTTTTGCCACGGGTATTAAATCACCAGGCTAAAAATAAAGGAAGCATCTACCTGAAAGATTTTCATTCCCCATTCTATAACACGGACCAACATAAAACAACACCGGGAAAAAACTCCATTGCCCTTGACGCCAACTTCAATTTAGTTTACTTTCCAGGCAATGCAGGAAGTGATGCGGCCCGGTGAAGAAGGATTATGGCAACAATTTTCTTCCTCGCAAAAGATCGCCTGGAAAACAGGTACCAGCTTTGGTTTCAGGGATGGCTGGGCAATCGGGGTCACCCCAGGAAATGTGGTTGCAGTCTGGGTTGGCAATACGGATGGCGAAGGCAGGCCCGGATTAATCGGCGTGCAAACAGCGGCGCCGATAATGTTTGATATTTTTCGGCTATTACCCAACGTGAGTTGGTTTCAAAAACCGTCTTATAATTATACTTATATTCCTGTGTGCAGGCAAAGTGGTTTCAGGGCAAATATAGATTGCCCTGAAATTGATACTTTATTTATGCCGCCGAATGCAGCCCGGTCCACAGCCTGCCCTTATCACAAGATCATACATCTTGATGCAGCCGGCAATTTCCAGGTTAATGAAAGTTGCGAAACACCCTCAAGCATGATCCATAAAAGCTGGTTCGTCCTCACACCAGCCATGGAATATTATTATAAGCAGCACAACCATGATTATAAAATATTACCTCCTTATAAAGCAGGGTGCAACGAGGCCGATCCTTCAAGGCAAATGGAATTGATCTATCCACACCCGGATGCAAAAATTTATATCCCCGTAGAAATAAACGGGCTAAAGGGAAAAACCATTTTCTCAGCCACACACAGGAATGCAAGGGCCCGGATATTCTGGTCTATTGATGATGGCTTTATTACAACCACTGAAACGGCTCACCAGATCGCCATCAGCCCGGCACCGGGTAAACATATCATTACCCTGACTGATGAGAAAGGAGCTTCTGTTTCACGTAGTTTTGAAATTATTGATAAAGAAGAAAAATAGTTGTTGATCCATGTAAGGGCTCATCATTTACTGTTAAACCGGGCAATAAAATACTTCAACGATATCCTTGCTTAAAATTATATTGTAGCTTGCAACCCAGTCATGATATTATAAATTATTAGAAAATGAAAAAGACCCTATTCCTGTTCATATGTATGTTTTCTGCTTTATTCCTGGCAGCACAGGAAAAAAAATTGTATGACCCGGCTGCTGATGCAGAAAAAGATATTGACGCTGCCATACAAAAAGCAAAACAGGAAAATAAATTTGTATTGATACAGGGCGGTGGAAATTGGTGTAAATGGTGTATCGAATTTGCCAGGTTTGCTAAAGCGGACCCGCAGATCGACTCCGTAATAAACGCAGGCTTCGTTTGGTATCACCTGAACTATAGCAAAGAGAATGAAAATAAAAAAGCGTTTGCCCGGCTGGGTTATCCACAACGCTTTGGATACCCGGTATTCATTATATTAAATGGAATGGGTGAAAGGGTGCACACCCAAAACAGTGAATACCTTGAAGATGGTAAAAAAAGCTATAATAAACTTAAGGTGCAGGCATTCCTGGAAATGTGGAGCCCAAAGGCACTGGATCCGAAAATGTATGGAGCTCCTCAATAATTCTTACTAAATAATTCAACCTGTTCTTTACATGACCCCGGCAGCTGTCAAATTCCTTGAGATCATACAACACCCTGTAAAATTCAGGTTGTTCTTACTTAAAAAATTGCCCAGTGCATTTTTCAGCGGCGTCAGGATAAAATATGCTGATGAAAGCAAGGCAATTGTTACAGTCCCTTATAAATGGTTTTCTACCAACCCTTTTAAAAGCACTTACTTTGCCTGCCTCAGTATGGCCGCTGAAATGAGTACAGGTGTCCTGGCAATGGCACATATTTACGAACAAACGCCACAAATGAGTATGCTGGTCATAAAAACAGAAGGCACTTATTTAAAAAAAGCTACCGGAATCACAACATTTACATGCGAAGACGGCCTCCTGATCGAAAACGCCATCAGGGAAGCAATGGCTTCCGGTAAAGGCACTTCCGTTTCAGCAAGGTCCGTTGGCACAGATAAAAACGGGGAAGTTGTTGCAGAGTTCATTATTAGCTGGTCATTTAAAGCAAAACCCGCAGCAGTTCTACCTTAAAAATTCATACTCCTGCTAATTTTGTAAATTGCAAATCAATTGTTTAGTAATATTACAATTGTGATCCTTTTTAATGGTTTGCAGGAGTATAACTAATTACAGTTGACCATTGTATTATTATGGCAAAAGAACTTCGTAAACAGGAAGCATTAGAATATCACTCCAAAGGAAGGCCAGGAAAAATAGAAGTAGTTCCTACAAAGGAAGCAAAAACACAACGGGACCTTTCACTTGCATATTCTCCCGGCGTAGCAGAACCCTGTAAGGAGATCGCAGCCAATCCCGAAGATGTTTATAAATATACGGCCAAAGGAAATTTGGTGGCGGTAATAAGCAATGGAACTGCTGTTCTTGGCTTGGGTAATATTGGCCCTGAAGCCAGTAAACCGGTAATGGAAGGCAAGGGTGTGCTTTTTAAAATATTTGCTGATATTGATGTATTTGATATTGAGATCAATGAAACGGATCCGGAAAAATTTGTACAGATCGTAAAAGCGCTGGAGCCAACTTTTGGTGGCATCAATCTGGAAGATATAAAGGCACCTGAATGTTTTTATATAGAGCAGGAATTGAAAGAAGCAATGCAATATTCCCGTAATGCATGATGATCAGCATGGTACTGCGATCATATTTCCGCGCTGCATTGCTGAATGCACTCGAAATTCAAAAGAAAGAAAATTGATAAAGTAAGATTTGTCGTCAATGGTGCGGGCGCTGCAGCGATGGCCTGTATGAAATTATATGAGTCACTGGGCGCCAAGCCTGCCAATTTTATGGTGTTTGATAAAGACGGAATATTTATATAAAGGAAGGGCAGATGTGGAAGAACTGAAACATAAGTTTTGTGTTGATGAAAAATTTAAAGATTATGACCTTGCAAAGGCAATGAAGGATGCGGATGTATTTATTGGATTAAGTGTAGGCAATGTTGTTACAGCCGGAAATGGTGAAATCCATGGCAAAAAACCCGATCGTTTTTGCAATGGCAAATCCCGATCCTGAAATAACTTATGAAGAGGCTATTGCTGCCCGTAAGGATATTATCATGGCTACCGGCCGAAGCGATTATCCCAACCAGGTCAATAATGTTCTGGGGTTTCCATATATTTTCCGGGGTGCACTGGATGTAAGGGCCAGGCAGATCAATGAAGCCATGAAACTGGCCGCTGTAAAGGCTTTGGCAGAACTTACAAAGACGCCCGTTCCTGATATTGTTACCCTCGCTTACAATGAAAAAACCATTGCATTTGGCCCAACATTACATAATTCCCAAACCGGTGGATCCCCGCCTGCTGTCCACCGTAGCGCCGGCAGTTGCAAAAGCTGCAATCGAAAGTGGTGTGGCAAGGGTATGTTATCAGAGACTGGGATGCCTATGTGATCGAGCTTAATAAAAGGCTTGGCTTGGATAACCAGTTAAGCCGGGTGATTGGCAATAAGGCAAGAAAAGATCCAAAGAGAGTGGTTTTTGCCGACGCAGAAAATATTAAAATATTAAAAACGGCGCAGCTGGTACTGGAAGAAAGAATTGGATACCCTATCCTGTTAGGTGATGAAAAGAAAATAAAAAAGATCGCCATAGCAAATACCATTGACCTGGAAGGCATGCCGATCATGAACCCGAAAGAATGATGACATGGAAGAGATGCGAAAACATTTCGGGGAACTGTTTTTTGCAAAAAGGCAGCGAAAGGGGTGTTAACAGCTATGAAGCTATACAAAGCCATGAAAGACCGCAATCATTTTGGTTGCATGATGGTTGAAACCGGTGAGGCAGATTGTATGATCAGTGGGCTGAGCAGGAATTATCCGGATACCATCCGCCCCGCAATACAGATCATCGGCACAGAAGAAGGCGTAAAAAAAATTGCAGGCATGTATTTGCTTTTTACAAAGAGGGGGCCTTTATTTCTTGCAGATACAACAGTGAATTTTAACCCAACAGCAGAAGAACTGGCAGAAATAACATTGCTCGTTGCCAAAGAAGTAAAGCAATTCAATATTGTTCCGAAAATTGCGATGCTTTCCTATTCAAATTTTGGCAGCAGTGATTCTCCTGAAGCAAACCTTGTGCGAAAAGCCAGGGAGATCGTAAAACAGAAGGACCCTACATTGATCTGTGATGGCGAGATCCAGGGTATCCTTGCTTTTAATAAAGAGATCTTGAAAGAAAATTATCCATTTACCGAACTGGTAAACGGGGAAGTTAATACGCTGATATTTCCCAACCTGGCTGCAGGAAACATTGCTTATAACCTGTTGCAGGAAGTAGGCGGAGCCGATACTATCGGCCCGATCTTGCTTGGATTAAAAAAACCAGTTCATGTATTGCAACTGGGAAGTTCCATCCGTTCTATTTATAATATGGTGGTGATCGCAGTGGTTGATGCACAATCGAAATCGAAAGACGCATTACACAGGAAGAGATAAAAAAAAGCAGATGGTTGAAGCGCTCTCAAAAAACAATGGCACAATAAATGAAAGTATTTTACCGGTGAATCATGTATTTTTAAAACAGGACCGTCAAATCAAGAGTAGCTGCAATGAAATTTTTTACACATTTCGGAAGATACATCTTAATGCTCAAAGGCATGTTCAGCAAACCTGAAAATGCAAAATTGTATTGGAAAGAATTCATGCACCAGTGCGTGGAAATTGGCATTGGATCCTTGGGCATTGTTTCGATTATTTCTGTATTTATGGGAGCGGTAAGTGCTGTGCAAACTGCCTACCAGCTGGTGAGCCCTTTGATTCCGAAAAGTACGATCGCCCAAATTGTAAGAGATACGGTGATCCTTGAATTTGCACCTACACTTGGTTTGTATTGTGCTGGCAGGTGTGGTCGGAAGTAAAATTGCGAGTGAACTTGGTAATATGCGGGTAAGTGAGCAGATCGATGCATTGGAAATAATGGGCATCAATACCAAAACATACCTGGTGATGCCGAAAATTGTAGCGGCCATCATAACCATCCCGATGCTGGTTGATTACTTGCAATGGTATTGGGAATATATGGTGGGCGATTGGCAGGGTCGGCCGCCGGTATCTTATCAACGGATACTTACGACCGGGGCCTAATGGAAAATTTTATGCCTTACAATGTAACTTTCGCATTGATCAAGGCATACACATTTGCATTTATCATCAGCTAGATCCCTGCATATTACGGGTATTATGTAAAAGGAGGTGCATTTAGAGATCGGCCGAAGCAGTACAACATCTGTAGTGGTAAGTTGTATCATGATCTTATTGGCAGATTATGCACTTGCTGCATTGTTACTATAAAAATCGAATTTACGGTTTCGGATAACCGAATATTTATCAATATGATCGAATTTAAAAATCATCAGGAAAAGTTTTGGCGAAAAGTCGTGCTGGATGGCGTAAGCCATGTAATGGAAACCGGCAAGACCAACCTGATCATTGGAACCAGCGGAAGTGGAAAGACCGTTTTGCAAAAATGCCTGGTGGGTTTATTTGAACCGGATGAAGGTGAGATCATTTACGATGGCAAAAGTTTTACAGACATGACCGAAGAGGACGAAAGAATTGCGGCAGCAGATCGGGATGCTTTTCCAGGGTTCTGCATTATTTGACAGCATGACCGTAGAACAAAATATAAATTTCCCCTGGACATGTTCACCACATGATTCTCATTCAGAAAAAATAGAAAGGGTAAATGAAGTACTGGAAAGGGTAAATCTGGTAGGGAGTAATAAAAAATTTCCTTCCGAGATCAGCGGGGGAATGAAAAAAAGAGTGGGTATTGCAAGGGCCATTGTATTAAACCCTAAATATTTATTCTGTGATGAACCGAACTCCGGGCTTGATCCGCAAACCTCTATGGTGATCGATAAACTGATCTAGAGATCACCAAGGAATACAACATGACTACCATTATCAATACGCATGATATGAACAGCGTGATGGAAATTGGGGATAATATTTTATACATGGCCAATGGGAAAAAAGAATGGACCGGCAACAGCAAAGACATTATTTTCTCAAATAATAAACAATTGAACGAATTCATTTTTGCATCAGAATTTTTACAGGATGCAAAAAACATGCGCATGCTGGAAGCAAAAGGAGAAATTGATTCGAACGGCGATATCATAAATAATTCTCCCAAAAAATGAGCTAACTCTCTCAAAAAATACATTACAAATAATCATTAACAACCTGTTGTATGTAATTTTTTAAAAAATCGCATCTATACCTTCATAGATCATTTTTTGTTACCAAAACCTGTTTATTATGAAAGTATATGTTCCATTTTTATTCCTCTTCCTTTTATTTTCTTTATCCGGCCTTGCCAACGATGACAAAAATACGGTCCCGGCCAGCCTGAAAACCGTCACTATTTACCGGTCAGGTGCAGAAATGATCCACACGGCAAAAGCCAGCCTGGTAAAAGGAGACAACGAGCTTATCATTGAAGGAATGAGTAGTTATGTAGACATTAACAGCATCCAGGTAAACTGCCCTGCCGCGATCACCATTTTAGGTGTTGAATTCAGTAATAATTACCTGTCTCCTGAAATTATAACCCCTGTTGTGAAAAGGATCATGGATTCGCTGGAAAAGGTAAATAACGAAATTGAAAGAATAGATATTACCATTACCACCACCAGTGATCTCCTCGCCGTCCTTAAATCAAACAGGGAAATAAAAGGCAGCCAAACGGGGTTGAGTGTGTCGGAACTGGTAAAGCTCATGGATTATTACAAAATAAAATCAAATGAGCTGCAGCAGGAATTATCTTCTTTGAAAAACAAAAAAACAAAACTATCTGACCTCGCGGAGAAACTCAATAACCAGGTAAAGGAAGAACAACTTAAAAATACAAGGACCGGCGGAAGAATTATATTACAATTATCCGCCGCATTGGCTGGTGAGAACGAATTCACTGTTTCGTATATCACACAGAATGCCTACTGGACACCTTATTATGATATAAAAGCAGAAGATGTAAAAAGCCCGCTGAAAATTATTTACAAGGCAAAAATTGTTCAGACAACAGGGATCGACTGGAAAAAAGTAAAGCTTTCCTTATCTACTTCCACGCCTTCGCAATACGGTGCTGCACCATTATTGAGGAGTTGGTTTCTAAGTTATATTAACCCCGTTTATAAGTTAGAAAGCAGTTTATCGAAAACAAATTCGATCCAATCCGGCTTGACTGGAAAAGTTTCCGGTCTGAACGTACAATCATCCACCAGCGTAACTTTAAGAGGAGCACGTTCTCTTTCTGCTGATCAACAACCTTTATATATTGTCAACGGCGCCATCATGGAAGCATCTGACATCTCTAAACTTGAGCAAAGATCAATTCAGAATATCGAGGTATTAAAGAACGAAAATGCAACTGCTCTATATGGCAGCAGGGCTGCCAATGGAGCAATTGTAGTTACTTTAAAAGATGGCCTCGAAGATTATGTTTCTGTTACAGACAATGCATTGGATGTTACTTATGATATTGAACTCCCTTATGATGTGCCAACGAATGGGAAACAACAGATCGCCACATTAAAAGAAGCGTCCATTCCAGCCGTATATAAATATTATTCAGTACCTAAACTTGATAAGGATGCCTACCTGCTTGCCGAAGTAAGCGATTGGGAAAAATTGAATTTATTACCGGGCGAAGCCAATATCATCTTTGAAGGTACCTATGTAGGCAAATCTTTCATTGATCCGGGAAGTACAAATGATACACTCAACCTGACCCTGGGAAAAGATAAAAGGGTTGTTGTAAAAAGAGAAAAACTTACAGACTATAGCAGTGTGAAATTTTTAGGCAGTAATAAACTGCAAACGATCACGTACGAATTAACCGTAAAAAACAATAAGAAGGATCCCATCGTATTATTATTAAAAGATCAATACCCCATTAGCACCAATAAGGAAATAGAAGTGGAGCTTTTACAAAGCAGTGATGCTGCCAATAATACAGAGATAGGCGTGCTCACCTGGAAACTTGAGCTTGCCCCGGGAGAAAATAAAAAGGTCAGAATAAGCTACAGCGCAAAATACCCGAAGGGCAAAGTGCTGAACCTAAATTAGACGCTACCCTGTGAATCCGGGGCGGGCAATACGCCCCGGATCCACAGTCCTTAAAGCACCAGGGAACACCTGTTATACCCGAATCATTCAATGTTTTATTGCTTAATCAGGGAACTGCATTTCACTGGTGCGACGCCCATGAAGCACAACCAGGGAACCGCAGCCGGTAACCAAAATATTCTGTTTCTCCAATTGCCCAACTCCCCTATCTTTGCGGACAACTTTACTAAAATTTGTGTTTACATGTCAGTTCTCGTTAATAAAAATTCAAAGATCATTGTACAGGGATTTACCGGTACGGAAGGCAGTTTTCATGCTACACAAATGATCGAATATGGAACTCAGCTTGTGGGTGGTGTTACCCCGGGCAAAGGAGGAACAACTCACCTCGATAAACCAGTATTTAATACAGTGGCAGATGCGGTTAAAGCAACAGGAGCCAATGTAAGTATCATTTTTGTGCCCCCGGCTTTTGCAGCAGATGCCATTTTAGAGGCAGCTGATGCGGGGATCGCTTTGGTGGTATGCATTACCGAAGGGATACCGGTACAGGATATGGTAAAAGTGAAAAATATGCTGAAGGGAACCAATACAAGATTGATCGGGCCTAATTGTCCGGGTGTTATTACAGCAGATGAATGCAAGGTTGGGATCATGCCCGGATTTATTTTTATTAAGGGCCGCATAGGGATCGTTTCAAAATCGGGTACGCTTACTTATGAAGCGGCGGACCAGGTAGCCAAAGCCGGCATGGGGATCTCTACAGCAATTGGTATCGGTGGTGACCCGATCATTGGCACTACTACCAAAGAAGCGGTAGAGTTATTGATGAATGATGATGAAACAGACGCTATCGTAATGATCGGTGAAATTGGCGGCGGCATGGAAGCTGAAGCCGCAGAATATATTAAGTCAACCGGCAATAAAAAACCGGTTGTAGGATTTATTGCAGGCCAGACCGCTCCCCCCGGAAGGCGTATGGGCCATGCAGGCGCGATCGTAGGTGGCGCAGATGATACAGCCGAAGCAAAGATGAAGATCATGGGCGAGTGCGGTATTCTTGTTGTTGCAAGCCCGGCGGATATTGGAAAAACGATGGCGAAAGCAATAAAATAATTGATTTGGAAATGAAATGATTTGGAGATTTGAAAATGGAATACACTTAGATTCCTGGTTTTAATCTTCAAATTGCCAAATCTTCAAATTCGGACTTCCCCAAGTAAAAAGGGCGGAACCCACATTCCAACCCTTTTACACTATACAGCCTCCAAAAAATTACCTAACCGTTTGCAAATATCTTGCAAGCTCTTCTTTACTGCTGCTATAAGTCAGTGCATTGCTTACCAGAAAGTAATTCGTTTTATCCGTGCTCTTTTTGTAAGCGTATTTTGCTATCTCGAGCCTGCCGCTTTCATAATTAAATAACTGAAGGATATTCGTTACCTGTGCTGATGTAAAATAATTTGCATCGATCGTTTGTTTTGCAATCGCGAGTTTAGTATCCTCGAAACTGCTGTTGCTGACCGTTTGCCTGAACTGTTCAAACGCCGTAGCATTCATCGGTTGCATATTATAATGATCATTATTATTCCAGTTATGATCATTGTCGTCATCGTCATTATAATAGCCGGCGTTTATGGCCATTTCATCTATATATGCTTTCCCAAAGCGATTGATGGTTATGTCAACATGGTATTGAGGCTTTATATAAAGGTTTCCGCTATAAACCAGCTGGGGGTTATTATTAGGTAACCTTCTTACGCTAAATCCATTATTTTTCTGTTGATAAATTTTAATAGTATGATAACCAGGCCTGATATCCCTGATGACAATATCATTGTCCCTGTTTGACCTGTCATTGTAAGTTCTGCCATCTATTACCAGTTTTACAGGGTATTTTGCAATGGTACTTACGGTAAGCCGGCTTTGATATGAGCCCGGCCGGCCTTGTGCCTGGTTGGTCTGGGCAAATAAGGAAAGAGAAAAAATAAGGGCTGCGATCAGGGTAAATGTTCTTTTCATAAAAATCATTTTACAGGTTAAGAAATAATAAGGGCATTTTTGAATTTTATACTTTGATTCAACACGCGTCTCTACGTTAAAAACGGAGTTGATAATTAAAAGTTAAAGAAATAAATGATATGGGATTTTATGAAAAAACGGATTTCTTTACATCTATAATTGCAACTTTGTCTGCCAGGATTTCCTGTAACTAAATTTGATGACTATGAATGTTAGAAAAATATGCTGCCCGGTCTTAATATTCCTTTTTGCCCACGGGAATGCTTTTGCGCAAAAACCGGATGATTATTCAAAAAACTGGAAAAAAGTAGAAGGCTTTGAAAAGAAAGGGCTCTCCGCTTCAGCTCTTACAGAGGTCCTCAGGATCTTTAGCCTTGCCAATGCTTCGGGCAACGACGCCCAGCTCATAAAAGCTTCCATGTACCAGATGAAGTACCGGAATATGATAGAGGAGGACAATAAAGAAAATAACATTTTTTATATAGATACCTTGATCGCAAAGACAAAGTCTCCTGCAAAAAACATATTGCAAAGTATGCAGGCCGAGCTTTTCTGGAGTTACCGCCAGAACAACCGTTATAAACTCTATGATCGCACAAAACTTTCTGAGGAAAAAAGCAATGATGTCAGCACCTGGAGTATTGATAAATTAAATACAACGATCGCTTCATTGTATAAAGCATCCCTCAAAAACGACAACCTTTTAAAAAATACTTCTCTCAATGGCCTGGATGCCATACTCCAAAAAGGAGAGAATACCCGCAACCTGAGGCCAACTTTATATGATTTCCTGGCGCACCGGGCCCTGGAATATTTTATGAATAATGAAAATGATGTTAACCAGCCAGCTTATAAATTCATACTAAATGATGAGCGCATTTTTGCCCCTGCAGCCAGCTTTATTAATATTTCGTTTACTACAAAGGATACTTCATCGTTGTATTTCAATGCCCTGCACCTCTTGCAGGATATTTTAAGATTTCACATAAATGATAAAACCCCGGATGCCTTAGTGGATGCAGACCTCATCCGCTTACACTTTGCAAATGAACACGGTGTTTTTACAAATAAGGATAAATTATTTGAACAGTCATTGAAAAACATAGAAGTCGCATTTAGTAATGATCCGATTGCTGCGCAGGCAATGTTTCTAAGGGCAGGAATATATTATAAACGCGGACAACAATACAATAGATTGTCCAAAAAAGAGAATCAATTTGAAATAAAAAGGGCCAGGGAGCTTTGCGATTCAGCCATCCGTAAATTCCCGAAATCTGAAGGCGCTATCAATGCCCATAATTTACTGGCGCAGATCAAACAACCATCGCTGAACCTCGAGACTGAGAAAGTAAATATTACCGGCCAGGCATTCCGCAGCCTTGTAAAATATAAAAACATCAATAAACTTTATTTCCGGGTCATAAAAACCAGCAGGGAAGAAATAAAAAGAATCAGTAATTCCGGCTACGATAAGGAGTGGAAATCGATCGTAAACCTTAAATCGATCAAAAGCTGGGATATAACATTACCGGATGCAGGGGATCACCAGGAACATGCTACAGAAATAAAAATAGATGCCTTGACTCCGGGTATTTATTTTATTCTTGCCAGCATTGATGCTGAATTTTCTCTATCTAAAAATATCATTGCAAAACAGGTTACCTATATCAGCAATATCAGCTATATAAAAAACAATAAAGATGAGATCTATGTATTAAACCGTGACAATGGCCAGCCACTTCCAAAAGCGGAAGTACAAATTTGGCAACAAACATATAACTATAGCAGCAGGATTTACGAGGATACAAGGAAAGAAAAATATATAACAGATGCGAATGGATATGTAAAACTGAAAACAACAAAGGAATACAGCAATAATAGCATCCAGGTAAAGTTCAATGCGGATGAATTGTTTTTAGATGATAATTTTTACAGTTATAATTATAACAGTTATGAAAGCCCGACGATCAAAAGGACCTTCTTATTTACAGATCGTTCCATTTATCGCCCGGGGCAGACTGTTTTCTTTAAAGGCATTGTGGTAAGTACAGACAGCGCCAGTAAAAAAAGCAGCATTGTACCCGGTTATAAAACAAGGGCAATACTTTACGATGCAAACCAGCAAAAACAAGGCAGTGTTCATTTACAAGCCAATGAATATGGATCTTATAATGGTAGTTTTAAGCTCCCCAAAGGAGTCCTGAACGGCCAGTTCTACATTATGGATTCGCTCAATCATTCAACACTTTATTTCAGTGTAGAAGAATACAAACGCCCCAAATTTTTTACAGAGATCAAAAAGCCGGAAGGGACTTACCGATTGAATGACAGCATTTCAGTAAAAGGAAATGCAAAGGGATATGCAGGGAATAATATTGACGGTGCGAAAGTGACTTACCGGGTTGTGCGTAAGGTCCGCTACCCACTATGGTGGGGCTGGGGCGGCTACAGGAAAATATGGCCTCCCTACGGAAACAGTGAAGCAATGGAAATTACAAATGGCGAAACGATCACCGATGCCAATGGCGCATTCAATATAGTCTTCAAAGCGATACCCGATGAAACAGCCGATAAAGAAGGCCAGCCGGTGTTTTATTATGAAGTGAGTGCAGATATCACGGATATCAATGGAGAAACAAGGAGTGGAAGTACTTCTGTTGCAGTTGCATACCAGGCGCTGCAACTTGATATCATTGTGCCGGAGAAGATACCGGCTGATAGTCTTAAGAATATAAAGATCAGGAGTACCAACCTGAATGACCTGTATGAAAAGGTCGTTGCAAATCTTACTATCTATAAATTACAGTCACCCGGCCGCATTTTCCGTGAAAGGTTTTGGCAAATGCCTGACCAGTTTGTAATGGGTAAAGATGAATATTATGCAAACTTCCCTTATGATGTGTACAACGATGAGGACGAGGTAAGCAAGTGGCCTGTTGGACAAAAAATAGTCGATGTAACGGATACAACGGCTTCCAATTCAACATTCAATATTCAACATTCAACATTTGAAGCCGGCTGGTACAAGATCATTGTTACCACAAAAGATAAGTATGGCGAAGCAGTAAAAGCAGAAAAATATGTCAGGCTCACAGGCAACCGGCAACCCATAACCGAAGAACCGGTAATTGTTGATGCAAAAAAGAAGACCGTGGAACCGGGGGAAAAATTAATTACAGTATTACAACTGCTTTTGAAAAGATTTGGTTGATACATCATTTGAGTAAGGCTGACAGATCATCCAATACATCTTATCAAACAATTGTAAAAGCAGATCCTTTCAGCAATGAAATTGCCGTGACAGAGAATGATCGCGGAGGTATCAATTTGAGCTATGCTTTTGTGCAACATAACCGCGTGTACAGTGGCAATGAAAATTTCCTGATCCCCTGGAGTAATAAGGACCTGGACATTTCTTTTGAAACTTTCAGGGATAAGGTATTGCCCGGTAGCGAAGAAAAATGGAAGATAAAGATCGCGGGCAGTAAGGCGGAGAAAGTGGCAGCCGAGACGCTGATCAGCATGTATGATGCATCGCTTGACCAGTTCAGGCCACAGGGCTGGGTTTCGCTAAAATCTTTATGGCCGGTCGTAACGGAAATGATCAGCTGGACGAGAACGGGATTCGTTGCAGTGAATTCGGAAGAATATAATAACGTCATTTATGGGGGTATGCAACAAAAGCCCAAATCTTATGATGCACTGATCGATAATGGCTGGAATGATCAGTATGGCGGAAGGTATAGAGTATATAAATCTTTGGCGGCCAGCGCATCCAGGGTTACCGTTGAAGAGTCAATGCAGGCAGCACCTATGGCGGATGAAGCAAATGAGTTATCAAACGTAGTGGTAACAGCCAATGCGTCCACAAAGAAAGTTGGATTTGTAGCCCCACAAATAAAAAGCATGTCTGACACTATCAGGCAATCACAATCGAATCCACCTCCACAAAACAATAATATCCAGGTAAGAAAGAATTTCAATGAAACTGCTTTCTTCTTTCCTTCATTGATAACGGATGCCAATGGAAATATTGAATTTTCTTTTACCATTCCCGAAGCATTAACGCAATGGAAATTGATGACACTGGCACATACAAAGGAACTTGCAAGCAGTTATGCCGAAAAAACAGTCATAACACAAAAACCATTGATGGTACAACCCAATGCCACCCGTTTTTTAAGGGAGGGAGACCGAATGGAATTCTCTGCAAAAATTGTAAACCTTTCTGATAGCGCCATCACCGGTACTGCCCAACTTGAATTGTTTGATGCCGCAACAAACAAAATCAGTTGATGGATTGTTTAAAAATAATGCTCCTTTACAGAATTTTACAGTGGCTGCCGGCCAAAGTGCGGCCGTAAAATTCCCTGTAGATATCCCGTTTAATTTCAACAGTGCATTGACATGGCGGATAAAAGCAATTTCAAAAGACGGAAAATTCAGCGATGGTGAGGAAGCAGCATTACCTGTGCTGACAAACCGTACCCTGGTAACGGAGACTATGCCCCTGAATATGAGAGGCGTGACAAAAAAAGATTTCAAATTTGAAAAATTATTAAATAGCGGGAAGAACAGCTCCCTTACCCATCATGCAATTACAGTGGAATATACAAGCAACCCTGCCTGGTATGCCGTGCAGGCATTGCCTTACCTGATAGAGTATCCTTACGAATGTGCAGAACAGAATTTCAACCGTTATTATGCAAATGTATTGGCTTCATTCATTAGCAATTCAACTCCACGCATCAAGGCCATTTTTGAAAAATGGAAAACTTTGGATACTGCTGCCTTGATGAGCAACCTTCAAAAGAATGAAGAACTAAAATCCGTATTGCTGCAGGAAACACCTTGGGTACTGGATGCACAAAATGAAAGTCAGCAAAAGAAAAATATTGCGTTGCTGTTTGATATGATCCGTTTGTCGCGAGAAAAAGATGCTACCCTCAATAAACTGAAGGAAATGCAAAGCAGCAATGGTGGGTTTACCTGGTTCAAGGGGGGACCGGATGACAGGTATATAACTCAATACATCATTACCGGTATTGGCCACTTGCGTAAACTGGATGCATTGAGTGCCGATGATTACAGCAAGCTGAAAACAGTGGTGGATAAGGCCATTCCCTACCTGGATGCGAGATTGAAAGAAGAATATGATGACCTGCTGAAGCATAAAGCAGATCTCAAAAAAAACAATTTATCTTATACTGCCATCCAGTACCTGTACATGCGCAGTTTCTTCAACGAATACAAAATAAACAACAAAGCCGAAACTGCGTTTAATTATTACCGTGGTCAATCGAAAAAATTCTGGCTGAGCAATAGCAGGTATATGCAGGCCATGATCGCACTTGCATTGTATAGGACAGAAGAGACAAAGATCCCCGTTGATATTATAAAGTCATTAAAAGAAAATGCCATTTACAAAGAAGAGATGGGCATGTACTGGAAAGAACTTTCAACCGGTGGTTATTACTGGCACCAGGCTCCCATTGAAAGCCAGGCTATGATGATAGAGGCATTTACAGATATTGATAAGAACAATACGGTGATAGATGACCTGAAAACATGGCTGCTTAAACAAAAGCAAACACAGAATTGGAAAACAACGAAAGCCACTGCTGAAGCGTGTTATGCGTTATTGCTCAATGGAAGCAACTGGCTGGCAGATGAAAAAGAAGTTGCCATCAGCCTGGGGAATACCACTATCAAAAGCTCCGATGATCAAACAGAAGCAGGCACAGGTTATTTCAAACAGACAATCAATGGAGAAAAACTAGGTCCGGAAATGGGAAATATTTCTGTACAAATTACTTCGTCTCCAAATCAACCTGTTTCCAAATCCACAAGCTGGGGTGCTGTTTACTGGCAATATTTTGAAGACCTGGATAAAATAACTCCCGCTGAAACGCCTTTAAAACTGGTAAAGAAATTATTCATTGAAAAGAACAGTGACAAGGGGCCGGTGTTGCATGCTTTTAATAACGGTGACCAATTACACATCGGTGATAAAGTAAAAGTACGGATAGAACTGAGGGTTGACCGGGATATGGAATACATTCATATGAAAGATATGCGGGCAGCCTGCATGGAGCCAACCAATGTGATCAGCGGGTACAAGTGGCAGGGAGGATTGGGCTATTATGAAACCACGAAGGATGCAAGCACCAATTTCTTTTTTGGATGGCTCCCCAGGGGCACTTACGTTTTCGAATACCCGATGTTTGTAACCCATAGCGGCAATTTCAGCAATGGCATCACTACAATACAATGTATGTATGCTCCTGAATTCACCAGTCATAGCGAAGGTATCCGGGTAAATGTTTCGGAAAAATAGAAATTAAAAGAAATTTTGAATGCTGAATTTTGAATTATAAATTGGGTGCAGTTAATAAAAAACTGCATGAGCAATTTAAATATACCGCCAAACACGGAAGGCCAAACTCTCTCTCCAGCGATGGAGACAAGTTTGGGAGAGGAGGCTGTTTATAACATCCCGCTTCGTTACCGGAAGATGGAAAACCTGCATATTGTATTCTGGCTGTTCAAAGATATCAGCTGGTGTATGATCTGGAAGCCCCTGGGTATTGCCATGATCTTTCCCACATTGATCATAGCGATCGTTATCTCCTGGCGTACGCGGCAATATATGAGCGAGCTTTGCCACAACCTGGCGATCACTGTTTGGATCTCTGCAAACAGTTACTGGATGATCAGCGAATTCTTTCATTTTGATATGAATCCACTTTTTGGAGATTATACTTATAAGCACCTGGCCATTATTCCTTTTGTATTGGGAATCATTTTCCTGGCATTCTATTATATTATATGGAAACCCGGGCATAAAAATGAGTTGGAAACGATGTAAAGCCCCGAAACATATTAATGGACGTTTTTTAAACGCCTTTTTTGCTGCCCCTGCATTTTATTATCTTTGCCGCTCAATACAAAAAACAGATGTACAGAACCCATACCTGCGGAGCATTAAGACTGACTGATAAAACAACAGAAGTAACCCTTGCCGGGTGGGTCCAGACGGTGCGTAAATTTGGCAGCATTACTTTTGTTGACCTGAGAGACCGCTATGGAATAACCCAGTTATTATTTTCTGAAAACCTGAATGCATTGCTTGATGCAAACCCACTCGGGCGGGAATTTGTGCTGCAGGCAACCGGCACAGTAAATGAACGCAGTAGTAAAAACAATAATATACCCACCGGGGAAATTGAGATACTGGTAACGACTTTTAATATTTTGAATAAATCTGCTACGCCTCCTTTTACCATACAGGATGATACAGATGGCGGGGATGACATCAGGATGAAATACCGTTTCCTTGACCTGAGAAGGCAGGCCGTTAAAAAAAACCTGGAATTACGTTATGCGGTGAACCGCAGCGCCCGGAATTTTTTACATGAACATAATTTCATGGATATTGAAACACCGTTCTTAATTAAATCAACGCCCGAAGGCGCCAGGGATTTTGTAGTGCCGAGCCGTATGAACCCGGGACAATTCTATGCATTGCCCCAATCTCCCCAAACATTTAAACAATTGCTCATGGTAAGCGGTTACGACCGTTATTACCAGGTTGTAAAGTGTTTTCGCGACGAGGACCTGCGCGCCGACCGCCAGCCTGAGTTTACCCAGATAGATTGTGAGATGGCCTTTGTAGAACAGGAAGATATCCTGGATATGTTTGAAAAACTCGTAAAGCAGATCTTTAAAGATGTAAAAAATATTGATTATACCGCCAATGTGGACCGCATGAGCTGGGAAGATGCCATGTGGACCTATGGCAATGATAAGCCTGATATTCGTTTTGAAATGAAGCTCTGTAACCTGAAAAAACCTATCACTGTTTTCAATAATAAAACAGACCAGGAAAGCCTGGTCAGCGGCGTTGATTTTAAAGTATTCGATGAAGCTGAAACCGTGATCGCCATTTCCGTACCGGGCTGCAGTGAATATACCCGCAAACAAACAGATGAACTAACAGAATGGGTTAAACGCCCGCAGATCGGGATGAAAGGCCTGGTATTTATTAAGTGTAACCTGGATGGAACATTTAAAAGCAGTGTAGATAAATTTTATTCTGCAGAAAAATTAAAAGCCATTGCAGAAGCAGCTCATGCAAAAGCCGGTGACCTTATTCTGATCCTTGCGGGTTCAGAAGAAAAGACCAGGAAATCCATCAGCGACCTTCGCATGTATATGGCAGACAAACTGGGACTGCGTAACCCCGATGTTTTTAAATTATTGTGGGTATTGGATTTCCCGTTATTTGAATATGCGGAAGAAGATAATCGCTGGGTTGCACGTCATCATCCATTTACTTCACCAAAGCCTGACCAGATCCCGGTAATGATCAATAATGACCCGCAAATAAAAGATGCGGCCAATTACCTGGCGCATCCTTATGCAGGCATTAAGGCAAATGCATATGATATGGTATTGAATGGAAATGAAATTGGCGGTGGTTCTATCCGTATCCATCAACGGGAATTGCAGGAAAAAATGTTTGCCGCATTGGGGATGAATGAACAGGAACAGCAACATAAATTTGGATTTTTATTAGGCGCTTTTGAGTATGGTGCCCCGCCGCATGGCGGGATCGCCTTTGGATTTGACAGGCTCTGCGCCATACTGGGCGGGAGTGAAAGCATCCGGGATTTTATTGCTTTTCCTAAAAACAACAGCGGAAGAGATGTAATGATCGATGCGCCGGGAACGATCGATGAAAAACAATTTGACGAACTGCAGATAAAACTTGATCTTAAAAATCCGGGGTAATAAATTAAGGCGGATCATTAAAATAGCTTCCGGTTCCTTATTTTTTCTTTTGGATGATCAACCCGATCGAAGTAACGACATACTTACCCACCTGTAATTTTAAATGGACATCCTGTTTGTGTGGCTCAACGTCTACCATATAATCTTCCCGTAGCCCTCCCAGTGAGTAATCAACTTCTTCCACGAAATGCCCCTCATTTCTTAATTCATTTATGATCTTTTCAATATCGCGCTGGCGATAGATGACCGTATCATTATTTTCCTGTGTTTCATCATTGGAAGAAATATTATACTCCGTTGTATGCACTGACCATCCCCCGGGTTTTAGCGTATTCAATTGATTCTTTAAAAAATCAAATCCTTTTTCGAGTGTGCCCAGGTGTTCAAATGAGCAGCTGCTCCAGTTAAAATCAAAACCGGTCAGGTCTGCAGGTATCGCATTCATGTCAACCGCTTTGTATGAAACAAGTCTATTAAAAATTTCATCGTCACAGATCCCGCGTGTATTTAAAGATTCGCTCCCGAAACATAACTGGCCGGTGTCTGCCCATCCTTTTGCAATTCCCTGTTCCGGGAAAATATCTGTAGCCAGTATATGGCATCCATATTTCGCAAACATGGCTGGCAAAGGTTCTCCGCCTACTGCAAAAACCAGCCCCTGCGTGCCTTCAGATATACAGCCCCGCTCCCACAAAGCCTGCATCACGAATACAAATTCCCATTGCTTGCGGTGAAAATTCGGAACCTCATCCAATTCATCACACCATCTTTTAAACCATGCTGCTTTAAAATCCATAGCCTTACATAGTTCTGATCTTCTTTTCCCATGATCATAAACGAGAGAATCATTCCAATGCCTTTGTTTTTCAGACAGTTCAGTTTGTTCCATTTTTTTTCATTTATACATAATTACATTAATGAACGATAAACATTCAGATATTCAACTGCCTTTTTTTCCCAATTGTATTCACTTCCTTTTTGAATAATTCTTTTAGACAAACCATTTGTCTGGTAATTAGCCATCCCTTTACTAAATACAGCACACATATGCTCCTGTTCAAAATTTGAAAAATAAAATGCCACATCACCCGCAACCTCCGGAAGGGAAGTATAGTTGCTTAAGAACAGTGGCTTGCCAAAAACCATTGCTTCCACTACAGGCGCCCCAAATCCCTCGGCCAGCGAAGGATGCATGTACGCAAGGCAGTTCTTGAGGTACCATGCTTTTTCTTCTTCGCTAACCGGGCCCAGCAAATGTACCCGTTCGTGGATGCCCATTTTCCTGGCCTGTTCCTTTATCGAATGTATGTAATCCAGTTTCATCCAGCCTGCCGGCGATCACCAATTCATAATTATTATCCTTCATCATTGGTAGTAGAACGTGAAAATTCTTTTTGCGGTTAACATACCCCATACCAAATAAAAAAGGAGCACGTGGCTTATAAGAAACGGTATTCAATCCCGGTTCATATAACCTGTGCGTGCCATTGTGAATTACATATACAGGCTTGCCATTTACTTCACAATTTGACAAGACATCCTGTTTACAAAACTCAGATATACAAACAATGGCATCAGCCCTGTCAATTAATTTTTGAGTATGTTCCAGGCTTTTTTGTTGTTCCTCAACAGGTTTTCCTTCATGCAGGCAATTGAGGTCATGAATGGTCAATAGCACTTTTATTCGTTTATTGTTCATTGGAACAATACGGCCCGACTGGAACGGTGCATGCCAGATATCACAACCCCATAAAGGCGGGTTTATTATTTTATGGTACTTTTTTTCTACAATACAATGGCCGCTATCATCAAATGCATTTATCTCAGATTCGGGGACATAGTACCGCATCTTATCGGTTGAGCCCGATTGCTTAAGTAAAGCATCCACGTAATTCCCAATATTGAGGCAATACTGGTACAGGCCCGAATTGCGGTGCTTCATAAGGTCGCAATCTAAAATGATCTTAGCCATAAAATTTTTTCTATTATTTATTAAATCTAAAGTGAAAAAATTTATTATTTATTTGGGTGATCCGCATCGGAAATTAACTGTATAACGGGAAAATTTCCGTGCTGAATCGATTTATTGATTTTTTGTTCCTAAATCATTGTATGTTATAAAAATAGGTATGAAATATGCAGGTGGAAATGATAACTGGATGCTTTACATATGATAGTAATCATATTTACAAAAGCGCTCACTACATACATTACACCCTATATTATGATCATAAATACCTTAATATGAAGAACTTAGTGTTTGATTGCGAAAGAATGAAATACCGGGATACAGGTATTTATCATTACTGTCTTAATCTTGGCCGCCAGCTTCAAAAAATAACGGACCCGTCATCGGAACAATTAACATTTTATTGCCCTCCAAATACCCAGGATCTTTTTAAAAATGTTAACAAACCTATCATTCAAAATTCCATGCATAAATTTTATATGCCGGGTACCCGCCGTTATGATATTTGGCACGCCACTTACCAGAATACAAATTACCTGCCAAGGAGAAACAGGCATATTAAAGTCATTCTTACTATCCACAACCTGAATTTTGTATATGATGACAAAAAATCAGCCGCAAAAAAACAAAAATACCTCCGCCACCTTCAAAAAAATATAGACCGCAGTGATGTCATTGTATGCATTTCTGATTTCTGTAAATCAGATGTATTACAATATTGTAGTACCCGAAATAAACCGGTACACGTGATCCATAATGGAACCAACGAATTGATCCAGCCAACACTGTCACCGAACTCTTACAGGCCATTAAAAAGATTCCTTTTTTCAATCGGTGTATTAACCGGGAAAAAGAATTTTCATACACTATTGCCATTACTTGCTAAAGGCGACATGGAATTATTGATCGCCGGAAGGTGCGATGATCCCACTTATTTAAATTACCTGCTGGATTCAGCGAGGGAACTGGGGGTAGAAAAAAATCTTCATGTATTAGGACTTATTTCCGAGACTGAAAAATCCTGGTATTTTGAAAACTGTTATGCATTCGCCTCCCCATCCCTCGCTGAAGGTTTTTGTATGCCGGTGACAGAAGCCATGTCTGTGGGTAAACCGCTTTTTTTATCAGAACATACCGCATTACCCGAAATTGGTGGTAAAGTGGCATTTTATTTTTCTGATTTTAATGGTGACAGTATGCAGCATGTTTTTTTGAAAGGCATGCATCAATATCAAACTATGAATATGCACGAAGTAATCAAGGAGCGGAGTTTATCTTTTTGCTGGGAGAAAGCAGCCAGGCAATACCTTGAGATCTACCGCTCACTTTATTAAATTAACATTGAACGAAATATATAATAAATAAAACTGAATGAAAACTTATAGCCGGTTACTCAGATTTGCAAAGCCTTACCGGGTTTTTATTGTTCCATTTTTTATTTTTACACTCATCGGGGTTTTCTTCAGCATATTCCAGTTTGCATTGATAATACCTCTTTTAAATTTCCTGTTTGATCCGCATAGCACTGCAGAAATGCAGCAGTATGCATCCATGCCGGCCTTTTCGTTGTCGGCTAACTATTTTAAGAATTTATTCTATTACCAGGTATACCATTTAAAAACAATCAACCCTGTGTATGCATTGTATTTTATTGCGGGCCTGATCGTTACCTCCGTCATTCTTACAAACCTGTTCCGGTACCTGGCGCAAAGAGCGCTGGTAAGTGCCAGGACCTTATTGGTAAAAAGATTAAGAGAGGCCATTTTTGAAAAAATGAACCGGCTACATATGGGTTATTTCACAAAGGAACACAAGGGCGACCTGCTTTCCCGGATGAATTCCGATGTGTTTGAAATTGAAGCCGTGGCGTCTAATTCACTGGAAGTGCTCTTCAAAGAGCCTTATGTTATGATCGGTTATTTCGTGGCCCTGTTCGTTATTTCTGTAAAACTTACCCTGTTCACATTGCTCATCATACCCATTTCTGCCATTGGGATCGCGATGGTAACCAAGCGATTGAAAAAAGAAGCAAAGGATATGCAATCATCTATTGGAAGGTTGCTGACGATCATTGATGAAACGTTGATGGGTATGCGCATTATCCGTGCTTTCAATGCAACGGATTTTGTATTGAAAAGGTTCAGCCGGGAAAATGATTTTTACCGGAAAGCAAGTTTGCATGGTTTTAAAAGAAGGGAACTGGCGCCCATTTTTTCTGAAGTTTCCGGTGTAATTGTTGTTGCCGGCATTCTGATATATGGCGGCAGCATGATCTTAAGCAATCATGGTGCAGACCCCTCCGGTTTACAGGCAAGCGCTTTCATTGCTTTTATTGCCATTTTCTCCCAGGTGATGCGCCCGGCAAAATCAATGGTTGTTGCAATGGCTAATATTCAAAGGGGCGAGGCATCCGGCCAGCGTATCCTTGAAGTACTTGACACCCCGGTACAAGTTGATGATAAGCCGGGCGCAACCATTTTACCCGCATTCAGCGATGCTGTTGAATTTAAAGATGTTTGTTTCGGATATTCAGAAACACCGGTATTAAAAAATATCAGTTTTAAGGTTGAAAAGGGCAAGACCATTGCGTTGGTAGGCCCATCTGGTGTAGGTAAATCCACGATCGCTGACCTGTTGCCAAGATTTTATGATGTCACCAGCGGCAGCATAACCATAGATGGAAAAGATATCCGTGAATTTACCATGGAATCCCTGCGCAGCCAGATGAGTTTTGTTACACAGGATATTATTTTATTCAATGACAGCATTTTCAATAATATAGCATTGGGGAAACCTGATGCTACCGAAGCAGACGTAATAAACGCAGCCAAAATAGCCAATGCACATGATTTCATCACGCAGACAGAAAATGGCTATCAAACGAATATTGGTGACCGGGGTATTCGTTTATCCGGCGGGCAAAGGCAGCGGCTGAGCATTGCCCGTGCAGTATTTAAAAACCCGGCAATATTAATTTTAGATGAAGCTACATCTGCCCTGGATACAGAATCTGAAAGATCCGTACAGGATGCATTGGAAAACCTCATGGAAGGAAGAACCACCCTCGTAATCGCACACCGCCTGAGTACCATTAAAGAAGCGGATGAGATCCTTATTTTGCAGGACGGTGAAATTGTTGAACGTGGGAATCACTTTGAATTAATAGAAATTGAAGAGAGTATTTACAGGAGGTTGACATTGCTTCAAAAAATTGCTTAATAAATAATCATTCGTATTTTCCCGGTTGAATAATTATAGCTATGCAAAAATTCCTGATCGTCACCTGTTTCATTGCCTTATTTGCTTCCTGTAAAAAAACCGATACTACCAATCCCGGCCTCGAGGTTGCACAAAACCTGGCAGACGTTGCTTACGGAACGGATACAGCCCAGGTGATGGATGTCTATTTACCCCCGGGAAGAAGTACAGCTACTACCAAAGTTATGGTAATGATCCACGGTGGTGGCTGGAACAGCATGGACAAAGATGATTTTGCCCGTTATGTAGATACCATGAAAAGAAGGCTTCCCAATTATGCGATCTTCAATATCAATTACAGGTTGGCCAGCGGATCAAATAATTTATTTCCTACACAGGAAGCAGATGTAAAGGCAGCGATAGAATTCATTTATTCAAAAAGCGCCGAGTACGCCATTTCAGATAAATTCGTGTTGGTAGGCGCCAGTGCGGGTGCACACCTCGCTTTACTGCAGGCTTACAAATATTCTTCACCCATTAAAATAAAAGCAGTGGTTGATTTTTTTGGCCCGGCTGACATGGTGGCATTGTACAATCAGCCAGGTGCGCAAATATTGGTAGCAGGAGTTGTTGGCGGCACACCATCCACAGATAGTTTATTGTATGCCTCCAGCAGCCCGATCAATTATGTTTCAGCAACCACTCCCGCAACAATTATTTTACATGGGGGCGCAGACCCGTTAGTGAACCCTGCACAATCAGATAGTCTCAAAGTCAGGCTGGATAGCATGCATGTCATATCTTCCATTGCAAAATATCCCACCCAGGGTCATGGTTGGGAAGGGAATGATCTTTATGATTCATTCAACCGGATACAGGTTTTTTTAGTGGCCAATGTAGATTAGGATTTTTTCAAACGCTTATCATTTTAGAAAATTCAAGTCACGCTTTTTCCCGACCGGCAAGCGGCAATAATTGTTTGAACGTAACTTTGCAGCATGAATCTTCCCCCTTTAGCAGAACGAATGAGGCCGGTAGCCCTGGATGAACTTACCGGGCAGCAACACCTGACCGGCAAAGGAAGCATTTTGCGTACTGCTATTGAGAACGGAAAAGTTCCATCAATGATCTTATGGGGCCCTCCCGGCGTTGGAAAGACGACCATTGCACACATCATTGCAAATACTTTACAGCAGCCTTTTTATACGATCAGTGCTATTTCCTCCGGCGGTAAAGGACATCAGGGAGATCATTGAAGCTTCGAAAAACCAGCGGGGATCCATTCTTTTTATTGATGAGATCCATCGCTTTAATAAAGGCCAGCAGGATGCATTGCTTGGGTGCAGTAGAAAAAGGCATCATCACGCTGATCGGTGCTACTACAGAAAATCCTTCCTTCGAAGTAAACAGCGCCTTACTAAGCCGCTGCCAGGTGTATGTGTTAAAGCCGCTTAATGAAGAAGATCTGAATCAACCTCCTCAACGAGGCATTAAAAAGTGATGCCGTTCTCCAGGAGAAAAATATTACACTAAAAGAAACTGCTGCTTTGATAACAATATCCGGCGGGGATGCAAGAAAACTATTGAACCTGCTTGAACTTGTAACGGATGCGCTTGGGGAAAATGCAGTAAATAACTGATAAGCGTTATGGAAATAGCGCAGCAACGAATAGCGCTATATGATAAAAAAGGGGAACAGCATTATGATATCATTTCTGCTTTTATAAAAAGTATGCGGGGCAGTGATCCTAACGGTGCCGTATACTGGCTGGCCAGGATGATCGAAGGCGGTGAAGACGTAAAATTCATTGCCCGCGGATGCTAATTTTTGCCAGTGAAGATATTGGAAACGCAAATCCAAATGCATTGCTGCTGGCCAACAATACTTTCCAGGCTGTGAATGTGATCGGCTACCCGGAAAGCCGTATCACACTTTCACAATGTGCCATTTACCTGGCAACTTCGGTATAAAAGCAATGCATCGTACATGGCCATAAATGAAGCCATTGAAGCCGTTAAAATAAATGGGGACCTGCCCGTACCCCTTCATCTACGGAATGCCCCAACCAAGCATGATGAAGCAAATGGATTATGGTAAAGATTATAAGTATGCCCATAATTATGACAGCAATTTTGTTTTACAGCAATTTTTACCCGACCAGTTAGAAGGGAAAGCATTTTATTCTCCGCAAAAAAATGCAAGGGAAGAAGAATTGAGAAAATTTCTAAAGGAAAAGTGGAAGGATAAATATGGATATTAAAAAAGATATAGAAAACAGGAATGATATCGAGCTATTCGTAAAAGCTTTTTATGTAAAAGTTAAACAGGATAAAAGCATTGGTATCATTTTTAATGAGATTGTTCCCATGGACTGGGAACATCACATTCCTGTTATTACAGACTTTTGGGAAACGATCCTGCTCGATAACCCCGTTTACCAAAAAAATGCGATGGAGGTTCATTATAAACTCAACAAAATTTACCCTTTGAAAAAAGAACATTTTGTGGCCTGGCTTCATCTTTTCAACAGTACACTGGATGAAATGTATGAAGGCGCAATAACTACGCTTGCTAAAAAAAGGGCTGCATCCATCGCTTCTATGATGGAATACAAAATGAATGTTGAAAACAACGTAAATTGATCTTATGAGTGGCTTGCAATGGACATATAAAAAATTTGAGCAGCTGGAGCCGCATGAACTATATAATCTTTTAAAACTGAGGAGCAAAGTTTTTGTTGTGGAGCAAAACTGCGTTTACCTTGATACCGATGATAAGGATCAACTATCCTGGCATTTATATGGTTCTGTGAATGCTGAAATGATTGCTTATGCCAGGATCATCCCACCCGGGATATGCTATCTGCAGGCAAGTATCGGGCGTGTTGTTACAGATCCCTCTTATAGAAAATATGGCTATGGAAAATCCCTGATGGAAATCGCCATTCAAAAAACATATGAACAATTTAATGTTGATGAAATCAGGATTGGCGCCCAGCTTTATTTACTATCCTTTTATACCGCGCTTGGGTTCAAACAGGTAAGCCCGGAATACCTCGAAGATGGCATTCCCCATATAGAAATGCTCCTTTCCAAATAATTTCTTTTACATACAATATTTAACCAAAGCCGGCGTTTTTAAAGAAGGCGAATATTGTATTTGCCCATAAATCCATTACCTGTTGAAAGACTAAACCGGATTCTTATGAGACCAACTGTACACAACGCTGTCAGGATAACCATACTGCTTACTTTCTTCAGTTTCACACTGTTCACAAAATCATATTCACAACATTTATCTTTTGGTTCGGAAAAGATCAAACTGGAAGCAGGGCTAAATTTCGGTCCAACCTTTTTCCTAGGAGATCTTGGCGGAAATATAGGAAAAGGCACTCATTTTTTAAAGATGTAAACCTTGAATTGACAAAAATGATGAAGGGCGCTTTCATTTCAGCTTATCCAACAAAATGGTTGGGTATAAGGGTTGCCGGCCAATACACCTATGTAGCCGGCAGGGATAATATCATCAATACCAAAGGGGTGAATGAACTTTGGAGAAAACAACGAAACCTTGATTTTAAGAGTGACATATGGGAAATATATGGGGCAATTGAAATTTTTCCAACCAAGATCTTTAATAAATATGAAGACTATCAACCACGGTTACAGCCATATGGATTTATAGGAGTAGGCATTTTCCATTTTGATCCAAAAGGCTCGATAACAGAAACAATGGCGATAAAACCTGGCACAAACTCCATCCACTAAAAACAGAAGGCCAGGGTATGCCCGAGTACCCAGAAAAAAAGCCATATTCTCTTACACAAATAAATATTCCAATGGGATTGGGTTAAAGATACGAGTGGGAAAGGGTCAACTTAGGCCCGGAATTGCTTATACGGAAAACATTTACAGATTATATAGATGATGTAAGCACTACTTATATTGATCCCGATGATTTTGACCGTGCATTTATCCCCAGAAGATGCATATAGCAAGACAAATCAGTGATAAAACAATTGGCATAATAACACCTGGGATTAACCGATATGAGCCGGGCACACAAAGTGGCAACAGTCACAATATAGATGCGTATTTTTCGTTCGTCTTGAAGCTGGGTATCCGGTTGGCTTCTGTGAACGAAAGTAATCTGATCGCAGGGCAGCGAAGCAAACAAGGTGCCCACATTTCTTTTAAAAAAATATGAAAAATGATTTAAAATACCAGTCAAGTATCAACAGGATCATCCTATTGATCGCCTGTTTACTGATCGTGTTGTTTTATAATAGTTTAAAGGCATAAAATAATTGAATGTATTACGTTTGAAAATAAGTGCATGATATATGACAGAAGATAACCCCTGAGACTGTAGCGATACGTGAAACCTCTGAAACCACAAATTTATTTTCGTTACTATGCTTTGCCTTATTTAATTCGATTCATTGCGAAAGAAGATCCATGTTATAAGAAACATGGATTTTTTATTTTAGCTCTTCTTTTAAATATTTTGCAGTGAAACTTTCTTTTACATGTATCATTTCTTCAGGTGTGCCTTCAAATAAAATCCTGCCTCCACCGCCGCCACCTTCCGGGCCAATATCAATGATATAATCCGCAACTTTAATCATATCCAGATTATGTTCAATGACCAAAACGGTATTGCCCCTGTCAACCAATTTATTCAATACGTCAAGCAGATGTTGAATATCCTGGAAATGAAGTCCTGTTGTTGGTTCATCCAGAATATAAAATGTTTTACCTGTATCTCTTTTTCCAAGCTCGGTTGAAAGCTTTACCCGCTGGGCTTCTCCCCCACTTAGCGTTACAGCACTTTGCCCAAGCGTAATATATCCAAGGCCTACTTCCTGCAATACTTTTATTTTCCGATATATGAACGGTACTGCACTAAAAAATTCCACCGCTTCATCTACAGTCATATCCAACACATCACTGATCGATTTTCCTTTATACCTTATCTCTAGTGTTTCCCTGTTATACCTTTTGCCATTGCATTTTTCACAATGCACATGCACGTCCGGTAAAAAATTCATTTCAATCACACGCATGCCGCCGCCTTCACAAACATCACAACGTCCACTTTTAACATTGAAAGAAAAACGCCCTGCATTATACCCGCGGATTTTTGCTTCAGGAACTGACGCAAAGAATGTGCGTATATCTGTAAAAAAACCACAGTAGGTAGCAGGATTGCTTCTTGGTGTTCTGCCGATAGGACTTTGATCTATTTCGATCACCTTATCAATATGTTCAAGCCCTTTAATGCTTTTATACGGAAGCGCGATCAGCTTTTGAATGATAACAGAAACTACTCAGTAATGGATACAATGTTTCATTGATCAAGGTTGATTTCCCGCTGCCACTCACACCGGTCACCAATATCAATTTCCCCAGAGGAAATTTTACGGATACATCTTTTAGATTATTTCCTTTCGCACCTTTAAGTTCGATGAATTTTCCATTCCCTTTTCTTCGTTCTGTGGGAATAGCAATACGCTTTTTCCCGCTGAGATATTGTGCTGTTTCAGAATTCGATTTTAATACTTCTTCCGGTGTACCCGCTGCAACTATTTTGCCTCCATGATTACCGGCTTTAGGGCCAATATCAACCAGGTGATCAGCGGCAAGCATGATATCCTTATCATGTTCAACTACCAATACACTGTTGCCGATATTCCGAAGATTTTTCAATGCCACGATCAGCCGTTGATTATCCCTTTGATGCAATCCAATACTTGGCTCATCCAGGATATAAGTGATCCCCTGTAGTTGAGAGCCAATCTGCGTGGCGAGCCTGATACGCTGGTATTCGCCGCCACTCAGGCTTTTAGAAGGCCGGTACAGGGTAAGATAGGTCAACCCAACATCCAGTAAGAACTGAAGCCGTTCACTTATTTCCTTCAACACATCTTTGGCAATGGTATTTTGTTTATCATTTAATCGTGTCTCAAGGTCCTCAAACCATGCGGCAAGCTTATCCAGGTCCATCGCACTGAGCTCAGCAATATTTCTTTCATCTACTTTAAACCAAAGGCTTTCTTTTTTTAACCGCGTCCCTCCGCAGGTATTGCAAAGTTTTAACTGCATAAATTGTTCTGCCCAGTCCCTAATCGACTCACTGGTGGTAGTAGACGCAAACCAGCGTTTTACCATATTGATCACTCCTTCATATTCTGTCGTATAGTAGGTTGATGGGGTATCCTGCAGCTCCATATTTATCTCCATATCCAGTTCCCCGTCGGCAAGTTCATCCGCTTCCTCCATTCCGTAAAGCAATACATTCAATGCCTTTGAGTTTAAATCCCGGATCGGTTTATCTAAATTTATTTTATGTTTTTTAGCGATCTGTAACACCTGCTTAAAAACATAGGCGTCCCTTTCCTCCCCCAACGGGGCAATACCGCCTTCATTCATACTCAATGTATCATCGGGGATAACCGCATCCATGTTTACCTGGTATACCGTACCCAGGCCTTTACAGGCAGGGCATGCACCATAAGGGGAATTAAAAGAAAATGCATTGGGTGAAGGTTCTTCATAACTGATCCCGGTGTCGATACACATCAGTTGTTTACTATATTGAACTATTTTGTGATCATCATTGATGAGTAAAAAAAGCAGGTCTTTACCCATCTGCAGCGTTTTCTGTACACTCTGGCTTACCCTCAGTTTCATTTCATTCGTCACCTGCAGCCTGTCTACAACCACTTCGATATCATGGATCTTATACCGGTCAACCTGCATGCGGGGCGCCAGGTCTATTACTTCCCCATCTACCCTCACTTTTAAAAATCCCTTTTTCCGAATGTCTTCAAATAGTTCCCGGTAGTGGCCTTTACGGCCCCGTACCAGTGGAGCCAGCAGGCTTATTTTTTTATTATTGAATTTTTTAAAAATATTGGCGACAATTTCTTCCTCACTGAATTTCACCATTTTTTTGCCGGTATTATAACTATATGCCTCTCCAACACGGGCATACAACAACCGCAGAAAATCATAGATCTCTGTAATGGTACCAACCGTGCTTCGTGGATTTTTATTGGTGGTTTTTTGCTCAATGGATATCACGGGAGAAAGCCCGGTGATCTTATCTACATCAGGGCGTTCCATATCACCAACAAACTGCCTGGCATAAGCAGAAAAACTTTCCATATAACGTCGTTGCCCTTCATTGTAAATGGTGTCAAATGCCAGCGAAGATTTCCCGCTGCCGCTGACTCCTGTAAATACAACCAACTTATTTTTTGGAATACTTATATCAATATTCTTGAGATTGTGTTCCCTGGCACCAAACACTTCTATGAATTCTCCTGTTTTCCCTGAAATTGAAACCTTCGCTTTTTTAGTAGCCATTTTTTACTCCCTTGTGATAAAGATACAAACAATTCGGGGCAGCTATTCTTAATCAAACTCTAAAATTATTGCATGAAGTAATGAAAGGCGATTCTCAAAAATATTTTTTTTCATAGAACCCTTTATAGAAGCCACTTCTAAACTTATTCGCAGATGCTTTTTTTATTCTCACGGAAAATTAAATTTGGTTTTGTCAAATCATGGCTTATATCTTTGCATTAGTTCTTTCCAGTTTCGCTTATCAAGAAAGGTAGAGGGTAATGGCCCGATGACGCCTTGACAACCTGTTCCGGTTTTGCCGGAATAAGGTGCCAATTCCATCCCGTTTCTTCATGCTTGCATGTTGATTCAAGGGTACAGATAAGTCAGATTTAATGCTCCTATATTTTAAAAAAATATTAAAAGCTCATCTGATTTTATCGGGTGAGCTTTTTTGTTGTATTGAATCCTTCAAGCAACAATAAGTTCTCCTGGTAATTCTTTCCTTTCCTGATAAAATTTTAATCATTTTAAAAATCAAAAAAAGGAAAATTATGAGCACCGCAACACAACTAATTCACAGCATCCCCGTAGATCCATTAACTGGTTCTGTTAGTGTACCGATTTACCAGACCAGCACATTTGTGCAGGAATCACCCGGCATTCACAAAGGGTATGATTATGCACGGTCAAATAACCCAACCAGGGCAGTTTTGGAAAATATCATTGCAGAACTTGAGAATGGAAAAATAGGGATTGCATTTGCCAGTGGCCTTGCTGCGATCGATGCAGTTTTAAAACTATTAAAAAGCGGCGATGAAATTGTAGCGGTAGATGATATCTATGGCGGCGCATTCAGGTTGTTTACCCATGTTTATGAAAAATTCGGTATCAAGGTACACTACACGGATACAACAAATGTTGAAAATGTATTCAATGCCATTACGCCGAACACAAAGCTGATCTGGCTTGAAACGCCGACTAACCCCACCCTTAAAATAAGTGATATACGGGCCATTGCACAAGCTGCAAAGGCCCATTCCTGTTGGCTTTGCGTGGATAACACTTTTGCTTCACCCGCCTTACAACAACCTCTTTCGCTGGGAGCTGACCTGGTAATACATAGCGCTACAAAATACCTTGGCGGACATAGTGACCTGATTGCAGGGCTTGTGGTAGCTAAAGAAACCATTTTGGGAGAAAAAATTAAATTCATTCAAAATGCCAGTGGTGCTATCCTTTCCCCTTTTGATAGCTGGCTTGTGATACGTGGTATAGAGACCCTTCAACTCCGCGTACAACAACATTGTCGCAATGCTGCAGCAGTAGCAGCTTTCTTAAACAACCATCCTGGAGTGAAAAATATTTATTATCCCGGCCTGGAAAACCATCCTAACCATCTCATTGCAAAAAAACAGGCGACCGGATTTGGCGGAGTTGTTTCATTCAGTTTAAAAAATGATTCAGAAGACGCTGCCATTGCATTTGTGACCAGTACCCAATATTTCAAACTTGCAGAGAGCCTCGGGGGTGTGAAAAGTTTATTATGCCATCCTGCCAGCATGACTCATAAATCTATTCCTCGGGAAAAAAGAAAAGCATCCGGCATCGCAGATAGTCTTATTCGATTGAGTGTCGGGCTGGAGGACGTGGAAGACCTGATCGCCGATCTGGAACAGGCTTTTGACAAAAACAAAACTGAAATAAAAATCAAAGTTGGTACCGGGCAGAATTTGGTTGAAGGAATTGTTTAGTATTCTTTCAGCAATATTCGCCGGCAAGGTTCTGAGGTATTTACATGAACCAATTAAAAAAAATACATTCCATGAGTAACATAAACCATTCAACGAATCATAAGCTAACCCTTGGCCTGTTTGGTTTTGGTGTAGTGGGAAAAGGCCTTTATGATGTGTTGGAAAGCACACCTGCATTAAAGACATTTATAAAAAGGATCTGTATTAAAAATCCTGGAAAAAAAAGGGTCATCCCACGTGAAATATTCACCACGAATGCTGAACTAATACTCAGGGACCCGGATATCGATGTGATCGTGGAATTGATTGATGATGCAAATGCAGCCTATCATATTGTAAAAAAAGCTCTTCAAAACGGAAAAGCGGTTGTAAGTGCAAATAAGAAAATGATTGCAGCACATCTTGATGAATTACTTTATTTACAAAAGGAGCACAATGCAGCTTTTTTATATGTAGCGGCATGTTGTGCAAGCATCCCAATCATTCGTAACCTCGAAGAATACTACGATAATGATTTACTTCATTCAATCCGTGGAATTATAAATGGTTCTACCAATTATATACTTACAAAAATAGCCGAAGAAAATCTCACTCTCCGGGAAGCGCTTTTACAGGCGCAGCAGCTTGGCTTTGCAGAAACAAATCCTAAACTTGACATAGAGGGCACTGATGCTGTAAATAAACTGACTATCCTCGCTGCACATGCATTCGGTGTTATTTGCAAGCCCGATGATCTTATTTTCACCGGTATTACTGCGGTAACGAAACAGGATAACCTGTTTGCCCGGAAAACCAATCAACGGATAAAATTAGTTGCCCACGCACAAAAGTTAACAAATGCGGGCCTTGCTGGGTTTGTTTTGCCCCGTTTTGTTAACCCGGATGATGACCTATATAGGGTGAACAATGAATTCAATGGCCTAATCGCAGAAAGTTGTTTTGCCGACAAACAATTCTTTAAAGGAAAGGGAGCAGGAGCATTCCCGACAGCTGCAGCCGTATTGAGCGATATTGCAGCATTGCGTTATGGCTATAAATATGAATATAAAAAATTACAGCAGGCAACAGGCATCCATGTCAGCAACAATTATTACCTGGAAGTTTATGTGAGCGCAAATAAAAAAAATAAAATATACACTGACCAATTTGAATGGATTGAAGTTTTGGAGAACGAAAATAATTATACCGCATACACAGGAATGATTCATGTACAAAATCTATATCATGACCAATGGTGGAAAGAACAGGGAGTTTCGCTGATCACATGTAATGACCCTGTAGTAGAGCATATTGATCGCAGGTTAACCCGTAAAAAAAGAATTGAGTTGGACCCTGTTTTATAAGGTAATTTGGTTTTTCATTCAAAAACTGGCTGCCTCCTGGCTGCCTTTTTTTGTAACCAAAAGTGAAACATGGCTATAGTTTCCATTCATTGATGGGATCAAATAAGGTTCCTCTGCAAAAGCATGATGCCACGCAGGTTTTGGCGATTGGATACAAATCAAAAAAAGCAGCTGGCAACAATTTTTATACAATCCCTCAGTTGGCGCAGTTGTTGAATCATGTTACCTGTGATTTATTTTATTGAACGCTTTTTTAACCCAAAACAATTACAATGAAACAGGTAACCAATTTTGCATGCACGAAGTATAGCCTGCTGCTGTTATTACTAACAATAACCCAGGTATTGGCCAGGGCCCAAGACAGCACATTAACAGCTACTACCACCACAACCACATCGGAACAGACCACATGGTATACCCAGCCCTGGGCCTGGGTTGCAGGCGGTGTAATATTCTTATTGCTGCTCGTAGCCCTGTTCAGGGGGAAAGGAGGAGGCAGTTCCAACCGTACAGATCGGGTAACAGTGACAAAAACAGTAACGAGGGATACAGACGTTTAAATGTAATACCGTTTTAATTGGAAGCCCTGGAATATGGGCTTTCAGCTAAAACGTAAACGGTACCCTAAGACCTGGACCTATTGTTACGAAGTAAAGCCACCAGTAACAATATGAATACCGCCCCACCTACCACCCACACCCAGGGCTGCATAAAAAAACCTCCTCCATTGTCGGATTTGGTATTGATATTAATATCTACTTTTTTGTCCTGCGCAATACTGTAGAAAGAAAATAATAATGATGCGATCATTAACTGCAGGGTCTTAAAAAAAGTTTTTCGGGGAACTATAAGATGTTGTTTCATAATGTGAAGATTGTTTGATGAATATTATACAATATAATGCCATCAATTTCAGGTAGTACCAGGTTCCGATTCCTGGGTTTATGTAGATTATTTTCCACAAACTGCTTCCTATTTTAGTATGCTGCCCTTATTCCAACCGGGAACCAAATGCATATTCCCGGTATATTTTACTGTTTAAAATGACGCATTTATATAATGGCTCAGTAGTTGATTACATGTACTAGTACGAATCATTAAAAATTTATCAATGGCCGCTTTACAGTTAAATACCCACTTCAAAAAAATTGCGTTTGCAGTCATACTAATGTGTTTTCAACTATTTGCCAACGCGCAGGATTCCGCATATGCCACTACAACAACAACGACAACTACCACAAATGATGAATCGCTGTGGTATATGCAGCCGTGGGCCTGGATCACAGGGGGCGTAGCGGTCTTATTATTATTGCTTGCGCTTTTTAGCGGGGGAAAGAAAAAAGCAACAAACATGAGCCGTACAGACAGGGTCATCATTACGAAAACAGTTCGTACGGAGACGGATATTGATGAGCCTTCGTGAATTCTAATTACTAAACTATAAAAACAACCATTATGGCAACAAATGAAAAATTAGCAGAAGTATTAAATGATCTGGTCGAGATCAATAATGACCGGGTAATTGGTTATGAGAAAGCTGCAGACGAGACAAAGGGAGTCGATGTGGACCTGCAGGCTGTATTTCATAAAATGGCTGATGAAAGCAGGAAATATAAATCAGAACTGGTGCAGGAAGTTGCGCGCCTTGGCGGGACTGCTTCTACAGGAACCACCGGCCTTGGAAAAATATATCGTGTATGGATGGACGTTAAAGCAGCTTTTACAGGACATGACCGGCAAAGCATACTGGAATCCTGTGAATTTGGCGAGGATGCCGCCCAGAGAGCCTACAAGGAAGCCCTGGCCTCAGATGCAGAAATGAATGCAACTACGAGGCAATTGATCACGACTCAACAGGCATCATTAAAAACTTCTCATGACCTGATCAAAAAATACAGGGATGCTCACAAGGCAGTAACTGCATAGGATGCAATCAGACAATCAAAAAAGCTGGCGGTATCGCCAGCTTTTTTTGATGAATATCATTTGGGTTTAAGGGGAAAGCTCAGGGCAATAAAAAAAGTACCAAGTTTGTGTTTCATACTCTCTAATTGCTTAGTTCGTAATCACTTACTAACCCGATACTTCTTTCTGATCAGCTTCTTTCTTTTGCAAGACTTCCGCTTCTCATTTGTAAAATAAAGATACATTATACGATACCCCTTTTCCAAATTTTAATGATAGTTGTTTTTCACCTGTTTTGCACAACTTTATGCACATCCCCTCTATATTATTTTGAATGTTAAATGTTGAATGTTGAATGAAAAGCAAACCAGGACGTTATGCTTGATACCTATAATAATAGTGATGATAATATCCTATTTTCATTCTATATCAGCCAATTATTTATGGACAAAAGTTTACACCGGTATTTTATCATCAACAAGCCTTATAATATGGTATCTCAATTTATAAGCCCTCATGCAGTAGGTTTGCTGGGAGACTTTGATTTTGATTTTCCCGAAGGCACGCATGCAGTTGGAAGGCTGGATAACAACTCCGAAGGCCTGTTGCTATTAACCACGAATAAAAAAGTGACCCGTTTATTGTTCCTTGCAGAAACCCCGCATAAACGTGTTTACCTTGTGCAGGTGAATAATGTATTAAGCCTGGAAAATCTTCAGCGTTTAAGGTCTGGCGTTACGATCCGGGTAAAAGAAAATGAATATTATACAACCCCTCCCTGTGATGTATCACTTGTGAGTAACCCTGAACTTTTATACGCTCATTGTGATACGTCAGAAAAATACGGGCCACACACCTGGTTAATCATCACGCTGACCGAAGGAAAATTCCACCAGGTAAGAAAAATGATGAACGTTGTTCATCATCGTTGCAAAAGGCTGATCCGTATTTCTATTGAAGACATTGTACTGGGAGATCTTAAACCTGGCGCAGTGAGAGAGATGGAAGAAAATGATTTTTTTAAAAAACTGAAGATCGAAAACTGGTAGAAAAAACTCCCGGCGTTTTAGTTTACAAAATTATTGGAAACAATATTGATATTTGATATGAATAAACTGATTTCAAAGCGGTCCACTTAACGCAGGATCGTTATCATTCCCTTTTTTACCTGTTGCTGGCGGCCAACCTGTGTATATGTTGATATCCAGACAAAAGATTGTGTTTCCTGTGCCTTCCCCCTGATCGTTCCATCCCATTTTGTAAAAGGGTCACTGGATGTGAAGACGGCCTGGCCATAACGGTTGTATACAACCATATTAAATTTCTTCAATGATGCAAGATCTCCTACCGGTCCGAAGCCAGGGTTTAGGAGATCGGCATTGGGTGTAAATGCTGATGGAAAATAAATATCCTTACAGTCAACCGTTACCTTGATACTCCCTGAGCCAGTGCATCCTTCAGTGTCTGTCACCTGGACTGAATAGGTTCCTGTTGCTGTTACGGTAAAAGTAGGCGCTGTTGAATTATCCTGCCATTTATAAGAAGCGAATGTACCCGGCCGGAGTATAAGCGTCTGCCCGGGACAGATAGTAACATCATTTCCCAATGAAACCGGAACAGTATAGGTGACGGCGGTCACTTCAATACCGTTTACAGCAGCCACACAGCCATTGGCATCCTCCACTGATATGTCATACAACCCGGCAGCAAGGTTAGCAATATCAACACTGGTCTCAGCATTTGACCAGGAAAAAAGGTATGGTATAGTACCTCCCGAAACATTTGATAAAACAGTGCCGTTATCATTTCCACATTTCGCGGGAGATGCAACGGGGGCAAGGCCTAATATAGATGGCTCGGTTAAATTGACGGTAGCTGTTACGGTACAGGCATTGTTTGAAGAAACCGTCACTGAATATGCATTTGCCGGAAGGTTATTGATAGCAGGAGTTGTCTGGACAGGTGTTGTATTCCAGGTATAATTATATAAACCTGAGCCACCGCTAACATTTACCGCAACAGCTCCTGTTGAACTTCCATTGCATTTGACCGGAGTTGTAACAGCAGTTGATACCCCGAGGATCGTAATGATTTCCGTTTTTGGAGGAGGAGTACCTGTTGAATAGGTCCCGGTCAAATTGACTGTATAAGTTCCGGGTGATGAAAAAATATGCACCGGGTTTGCTAAAGTAGATGTATCGGCAGTCCCCGAAGCCGGGTCCCCAAAATTCCATAGTAAAGTACAGGCGGATGAATTATTTGTGAATGACACCGAATTATTCGTGCCGCAGGCATATGCAAAATCAGGAAAGTTTGGCGCCGCTTCGCCTACGTGAATATCATCAATGGCAAAACCATCGAAATCATTGCATTGTGTTCCGGCCCCGAATGTAAACCTGAAAATTACACTATTCTGACCGGCAAGGCTGCTAAGGGTATGCTTTGCATCTACCCATGCCCCGCTTCCTGAACCATACACGCAATTGCCTCCGCCGCCGCCACTGGTTTGTATATTGCCCGACCAGCCTGCAGTAAATGAAATATACCTGACTGGTGTATAATTGTACCAGTTGGTCCCCTGGCAGGTGCTGTTGGAATTTTCCGAGCCAACGATTGTCCAGTTGATCCCATCTAAGGAAAATTCGAGTTTGGCGCCATCGAAACTTTTTTCTGTTTCCCAAAAAATTTTAAATGATATTTCCGGGTTAACCAGCGTTGAAAAATCAAAACAAGGGCTTTGCAAAAATGAACTTCCGCCGGCATAAGAACTTCCGTTTGGGCCACCGGCGATCCAGCATCTCAAGCCACCACCTGGTCCTGTAATTACCGGTTTGGAGATCGGACCGGCTGGTGTAGAGGGGCCACACCATTGCCAATGTAAATTTGTATTGGGTACCCAGTTACCATCTGTATTCTCAAAATCCTCGTCATAAGGAAAACTGCTGATCCCCGTTGTGCATTGGGCATAGCCATATTGGTGCAGGCAAAAGCTTAGCAGTAATAAAAATGAAAATAATAAAGTGTTTTTGGTTACCCGCATGCCTGTTGCGTTTTCTGCAGCCGGCAAAGCTACAACGAATCGCTTTATTCTGAACAGGCCCATGATAAAAGCATATAAAGGCTGATCAAAGATTGTTGCTGATAAATTTCGTCAATTCCTTCCTGCCGGGATCAGAAGCAATGGCCTTACTTACTTCTCCATAATTTTTTCTATCCGTTGTAAAACTGTAGGCATATTTCGCGAACTCAAGCCTCCATTTTTCAGACTTAAAAAGGCTGCATAACTCGGTTACCTGGCTGGCCATAAGGCAGTTGGAAGATATGATCTCTTTTGCCGCAGCAAGCCTTGATTCATCCTTACCCGCATCTTCGATCGCTTTCTTTGCAGCTGCCAGGTCTGTTTTACCCATGGGCCATCCATTACATTTTTTATTGACGGTGACAGCTTTATTTTGATTGGTAGTTTTATTATCAGCAACTACTGATTTGACAGCCCCTTTTGCGGTAACTGAATCGATGGAATTGGCTTTTTTAGCATTCGTGTTGGCCTTTGCAACATTTTCAACCGCCGATTTTTTAGTTGGGATTGTTTTTGAATCCGCTGTTTTAACTGCTGCTGATTTTAAATTGATGGTCTTATTAGCCGTTGTATTGGGCGTAGTTGAAATACCGGAATTTTTTGCAGAAGGAAGCGATTTTGAGATCCCTGAAATACTATCCGGTGCCTGGCTGCCATAATGATATACATATAGTCCTGCCGGCGGAACAAAGTTTTGTTGCACAGGTTTCATGGAATAAAAATTCAGTTTCACTTTACCCGCCTTATCCCGGCGGATACGATAGGAAGCATCCATGAGTACATCATCCCCATCTGAAACATATAAATTATTTTTTATGATCGGCGGGATGCCTGGATTTTTAAATACGATCCTTGCCTGGTAATAAAGTTCGGGTAATCCCTGGATCCGGATATTTGATTGGGCAACCTCATTCTGTTTTTTCCCATCCAGGAAAAGATAAAATTTCTCGCCGTTTTGTGAAAAAACGGTAAGGCTTCCACCCTGGGATGTTTCAACGGGAGCTATCTTTTTTTCAACCAGCGTAATAACCTCTGAAGATTGCGGCTGGCCGAAATAATATACATTCACTCCCGCAGCAGGAACATAATTTTGATTAACAGGATTCATCGAAAAAAATGTGAGTCTTGCTTTTCCTCCTTTTTCACGGCGTATCCTATAGGAAGCATCTCTCATGATATCATCTCCATCAGAAACATACAGATTGCTTTTTGAAATGGGAGCTATTGAGGAGTCCTTGAAAATGATCCTGGCTGAATAATAAAGATCGGGCAATTCCTGTACCCGGATATTCGCCTGGGCAACCTCATTTTGTTTTTTCCCATCCAAAAAAAGATAGAATTTATCCCCGCTTTCAGAAAAGATATTCAGGCTCCCTACAGACTGTGCATGGGCAAAAACTGCTAAGCAGCATGATAATGAAATAAAAGAAAAAAGCTTTTTCAAAAGGCTAGTTTTTAACTATTGCAAATATAATAAATCAGCAAACAGCTTTATAGGAAGGAAGTATTCCCTGTATAGTTTGTTAATTACTTACAGCCGCCGTTATATTGCCACAGATTGCACAGATTAGATCATAATAATAACAGAGATTATTTAATATGATTGAACCCAATGAATAATTTGTATTTAATCTGTGCAATCTGTGGCAAAAAAAATTGAGCCACGTTGATTCCAAATTTTAATTTGCAAAAGATCCTTACAAAGGTTAATTTTCTAAAAACTACATACAATGATCAGGATCAATGATGCGAATATTACCATTATGGTAAATGATATGGATAAGGCCGTGAATTTTTATGAAAGTATCGGCCTTACGATAAAACAACGATGGGAAAATCATTATGCAATGATGTCGGCTGCGGGGTTAACCATCGGCCTTCATCCATCGGAGGATAGCCAGGCAAGAAACAGCCAGACGGGCTCGGGCACATTATCCATTGGTTTCATGATCGATGATATTGATGAGGCAAAAGCCCTGCTGGATAAGAACGATATTGGCTATACAGGGGAAGATGATGGAAAATCGGGGATCTATCTTCATTTTAAGGACCCTTTCGGCACTATATTATATTTTGTAAAGCCAAAATGGAAATAGTGGGTCCGGGATCCTGCACCATATGGCGCACAGTACATAAATATTTCTCCGTTAAGGCAACGCTGAAGGATGATAAAGCATCTGATAACTGGTAACATAACAGCCAAAAAATTAAAGAAAACCCATGAGATTTTTAAAAATTACCTGGTTATCCATCCTTACAGTAACATTATTTGTTATTAGCTCCTGCCAGCGTGACCTGGACCTATTCGTACCGGACAATAATAATATTGGCCAGATCCTTAACCCAAGCCCTGTTCAGGCATCCTTAAAGGGCAAAGTGATCGATGAAAATGATAATGCGGTTGCCGGTGCAATTGTCAGGGCAGGAAACAGCACAACCACTACGGACAGCAGGGGATTATTTAGCTTCTATAATATCCAGCTGGATAAATATGCATCTGTTGTGACTGTTGAAAACAATGGATATTTCAAAGGCATACGCACTTTTTCCGCTGCAACAGGTTCTTCCAATTTTGTGAAATTGAAGCTTATACCAAAAACGCTTGCAGGTAGTATTGATGCGACAGGCGGTGGTACTGTTACATTAGCAAACAGTTCCAGTATTATTTTCCCCGCCAATGGATTTATTGTCAAGTCTACCGGGCAGCCATATTCCGGCAGTGTAAACGTATTTGCGGCAACCATTGACCCGACATCGGCCGATATCCCGGAAATTGTTCCGGGGAGTTTCCAGGCAACGACTGTCAATAATTTTCGGGTAACCTTAAAATCCTTTGGGATGGCCGCAGTATTGCTGGAGGGGCAATCGGGTGAATCTTTGCAGATCGCGACCGGCAAAACAGCAAAACTGCGTTTAACGATCCCTGCTTCTTTAACTGCTTCTGCACCTGCAACGATGGATATGTGGTTTCTAAATGAAACGGATGGCTTGTGGAAACAGGAGGGCATAGGTACAAAAAACGGCAATTATTATGAAGGAGATGTTAGCCACTTCACATTCTGGAATTATGATATTGGCAACAATAGTATCTTTCTTGAATTGACCGTACATTCTCCTGACGGCCCCTTACCAAATACAATTGTTAAGATCAGCAGTTTAAATTATGGCTCTTCATTTGGATATACCGATTCTTTGGGCCATGTGGGCGGTCTTGTTTTTGCCAATGAACCCTTGGTGTTGGAAATATTGAACAGCTGTTATCAACCGGTCTATTCTCAAAACATCGGGCCATTTTCACAAAATACTGACCTCGGTGTAATCACCGTAACAATACCTGCACAAACTTCACTGACAATTTCCGGCAATGCAATAGACTGTAGCAGCCTGCCGGTATCAAATGGCAATGCATTTATTTATTTTGAAGGACAGTTATATACTACACTCGTTAGTGCTGGTAATTTTTCATTAACGATCACGAGATGTACTTCAACCGCTGCGGCAGTTGAAATTGTAGTGATGGATAATGCTTCGCAGCAACAAAGCGCTACCTGGACCGGGAATGCCTCCACAGGAAGTATCAATACAGGAACAATTAATGCATGCGTAAACAGCACACAACAATTCATTAATTATTCGATCAATGGTGTAGACTATTCATTTACCTCACCTTCAGATAGCCTCGGGCATTATAGCACACAGGGCACTACTTTTAACTCACTCGTTACTGGTTCAGATCTAACCAATTTTGTAAATATTGGATTCGTAAACACAGGTATTGGCCCTGGCAGTTCACAGGAATTGCTATATTTCACCGGCTCTGTTCTTGATTCCTCAACAACCATCCCAACGCCTATTTTTGTTGACATTACAGAATACGGAAGTATTGGACAATTTGTAAGTGGTAATTTTTCGGGGACATTAATGGGTGGCCCTCCAACAAATACACCTTATAGTATTACCTGTTCTTTCAGGGTAAGACGAACATTTTAATCATAACCAAAAGCACAAAAAAATGCCGCTAAAATTTAGCGGCATTTTACATTTCTATCATTTAATTATAACTTATAAATTATCTATCTGGGCTTCCACGATCTGCTGAACAGCATCCGGTAAATTATTGAGCAGGTCATATCCTGTCGCTACTTCAATGGCATCCACTGAAGTCCTGTAAGTTTTCCAGTTACTATTTACTGTATTCGTATTAGGGGCAACCACTGCGATCACCCTGCTGGCTGCACTGACCCTGGCCAGGTCACCATTGCCATTGGGAATGACTACGATCACTTTCCATACAAAGGCCGGAACCACTACCCTGCCAAGGTCAATACTGGGTGCTGCGCCGTTGTTACCAATACCACCCTCTCCATAAGAACCGCTGATAATAAACAATTCATTGCCCATTGTAACCAGCCTGTGGCATGAATCCTCCAGTTTCTGCCATGTCTGTTGATTATTATTAGGCGCCTGGGGAATAATATTCGTCATCAGGAAAGTAGAAGAATTTGCTTCAACACTTGTAGTACGATCGTTCGATGGGCAGGAATGACTACGATCGAATCCAGAACCCGTATAACTTGCATTGGTTACATAGTACCAGGCTGATGGTAATGCCAGGTCTTCCCTGAAATCATTCTGTCTTGGGGTAGATCCAAAATCATTGCCGTATAAATGCCAGCTTACCCAGTTTGCAATTCCACGTTCTTTGTTATAAGACACCGAATAATATGTCTTATTCATATAATAATTGTTAACGTCGAGTATTGAAGGGGTGGCATCACTTGGATTACCCATCAACATATTATCATTATCTGCATAAGTTGGAGGAAGGGGCCCTGAAGTTAATACCGCCTGGAAATCATCAATATTAATTTGACCGGCGCCAACAACCTTGCGAATAGAAAATCTAACCTTGCTGTTTGTACTTACAATGATCGTATCACTGTGCAATGCAGATGATGTAACAATACCGCTGCCTACCAAAGAATAAGCATAGCCGCTGTTATTGGAGGCCCATAATTCCCAGCCACCCTGGGGATCATTGTCATAAGATGCACTGCTGACAATAACCCTGTAAACGCCACCCACGATGTCAAAGTTCATGGTAAGCTTGCCTGATCCAATGATACGTGCACTTTTAGCGCCGCTTTTTTTATCTCCTGCCTCAGTACCGATCAGTGCGTCATTAAAACTCCATTTCCCGGTTGAGAGGGTAATCGATGAGGTCGTATAATCAGCTTTGCTGCCCGCTTCAAAATTTTCGGTCAAAGGCGATGAAACCGGGCTTGAGGTACTATCCGGTAAAGGAGGATTCAGGGGATCTGCAGGCTTTATATCACCTTTACTACAACTGGCTACTATCAATGCGCTGGCAATAATATACAGGCCGATTTTGATGTTTCTCATGAGTGCTAATAAAATAAAAATTGAAATAATATGTTTGAAATTTGAAATGTATTTCGTCAAAATCAAGGCGCAAGGTAGCCAAATAAAATTAGTTTAAACTCATTTTTCAACAATTGATCTGAAAAAACATTTTATACTATCTTTAGCCGGAAATACGCTGCCCAACCCCTTGATCCCTGTTTGGTAAAGTTTGGTTGGATCAGCGGCCAGCAACAAGATGAACCGTATTATATTTCGCACGATTGCTATTGTTATTCATGCCCTTATTAACATTATCCTCGTTTCATATTTAACCGATTACGACATAACAGGAAACTGGCTAAGGCTCATTGGCTTTGTATTGGTTTTACTGGCCCTCCTGGCATTGTTTACCCGGCATATCTTTTCATTCATTCATTTTATTAAATCAAGATGATCATGATCTCGTTAATATTTTTTATAGTGGCGCTGTTAATAGCCGGGATGTTCTTAGGGATCTTTAAAAAGAGCAGCTATGTTTTGGAAAATGGGAGGTTTAGGGCAATCTCCATTGTGAAGTTGGTCATAGCGGTTTTTATTGCGTTTATAATTGTAGCTATCAATCCCGTCGACATTGAGCGCATCGATGCAGGTCATGTAGGCATTAAAGTTAGCAATGTGGGAGACAACCGCGGGGTGGGCCGTACAGAATATGTAACCGGCTGGGTCCTGTACAATTCATGGATATCCCGCATTTATGAATTCCCGATACACCAGCAACATATAGATTATGAAGCTGCAGATATTGTTACAAAAGGGGGATTCCGGGCCACCATTAAGCCGTCTTTTAATTATTCCATCAATGCAGGTAATGTAGCGGATATGTTTCAAAACCTCAGGGTTGGAGTGAAGGAAATGGAACAGGGCTGGTTAAAGAATGCGATCGTAGGTTCAGTAAATGACGTAGCCAACAGGTATACCGTGGATTCTATTTTCAATCACAGGGAGGAATTTGAATCTGATATCGTAAAAGAATGTAATAAAAGGGTCACAAAATGGTTCAATGTATCGCAGCTGAGAACCAATATTGTACCACCCAATGAAATATCGGAATCCATTGTAGCAAAGACCAGGGCCATACAGGAAGTGCAGGTGGCGGAAAACAGGAGGCAGGTAGCCGTTGCCGATGCTGAAAGGAAGATTGCAGAGGCCAGGGGTGATTCTGCACAGGCTGTAATACAGGCTGCCGGAAGGGCGGAAGCCATAAAAAAGGAACAGCTTTCTTTAACCCCTTTGTATATAGATTATATTAAAGTACAAAAATGGAGCGGGCAGGTGCCTTCCACGGTTGCAGGAGCCAACAGTGGATTTATGATACAATTACCTAAAGACGCGAAGGACAATTAAATAATTAATATTGTTTTTTTCAATCATTGAAGATCCGGATCACTTTCACAAAGCGGGTAATAAAATAATCGCTCATGCCTGATATCATCACACCCCTTCCTCCCCCGGATGCGCTATGAATAAATTGTACCTTTTTTTTACGATTGTCTGTAATGATACCCATATGCCCGACTACGCCACTTTTTGGATCGCTTCCCGTAAATAAAATAATATCTCCTCTCCTGCTATCTTTTATGGACACTTCTTTTCCTGCATTTGTAAAATCCACCGAGCTGCGTGGTACGGAAATTTTATAATGGTTGAAAACATAGCTGATAAAACCTGAACAGTCAAAACCATTTTCCTTAATTACAGATCCGTATTTATAAGGAACACCCTGTAGTGTTTCTGCAAAAGCCACTATTGATTCAGCCGGGATGTCTTTTGTATTGATCGTTCTTGACGGGACTTTCTTTTTAATAATTATATGGCTCTTTATTTCAGAATCATCAGCTTTTTTTGCAGTTTTTTTTGTACTGCTGCAGCTTTGCAAACAAAAAAAGAAAATGACCACAATGGGATAAAATATTCTCATAAATTCAATAACGTGGATTATGTTGAATGATAAATGTTGAATGGGGTATCATTACAAAAATGTCATTCAACATACAGATACAAAGCAGAAAATGTAATTATGATGCGAATCTATAATTTTTTAATGCTTATTATTTCAATGGCTTCTTTAAACATATCGCCACGGCTTTCCTGCTCCTGGATCTTTCTCACTACGTCCATTCCTTTAAATACTTTTCCAAATGCTGCATATCCCTGCCCGTCAGCTGTTCCACGGCGGCCTGCGTCTAACGGCGACTGGTCCCCGATACAAATAAAAAATTCTGTGGTTGCTGTTCCCGGTCCCGTGCTTGCCATTGAGATCGTTCCGTCTGTATGCGATAGCCCGGTTTGCATTGTAGATTCATGCGCGATCCCCGTCAGCTTTTCCTGCTGAAGCCTTTTTCGACTTATAGATCCCTCCCTGTATGATCCCGGTATTAAAAGTTGTGGGCAACTCATCTGCTTTCAGAACCCGGTAAAAAGAAGTATTCTGGTAAATGCCTGAATCGATATATGATAAAAAAGCGGCAACCGTTTTGGGTGCCTTGTCTGGGTATAATTCCACTTCTACCTTACCCAATTTTGTATTGATAATAATATGTGGATCTTTATAATGTGGCTGGCCGCAGGAAATGAATATTGCAGCAATAACGATGGCCAATAATTTATTCATAAAGGCAAATTACTTAGTTTTTGCGATGGCGGTGCAAAAGAGGTGAACTGAGGATATTATATTTCGGCAGGGTTATACAATTGATAATTTGTACCCGAATATTATTACTTTTAATGAAATATAAACTGCGTTAAAAATGCAACCGGTAAGACAGGCCTTCTTTATCATTGTTTTCCTTTGTTTAACTATTGGCCCTGCTATTAGCCAGAGTAAAAACAGCGATCATTTTATGAACGAGGTCTTTGCTTCCCTGCAACAAAAAGACAGCATAAGGCATAAAGCGCTTTTTCCTGATTACCTGGTATTTATTGAAATGATGCGGAAATTGTCTGCAGCAGAATTAAAAAGAGATTCATTGACCATCGCAACGCTCGATTCTTTTGCCGACCGTTATACGCAGGAGCAATACGTAGATGAGGTACTTAAAGGGATCGTAAAAAAATTCAATAAGACGATAACGCGGGGGGAGGCTTGTGGGATCAGCTGGAAGGATGCAAAGATGGATCGGTACGAGTTAGATAGTACCGGGGTTGTTGCGGGGATGGTGGAACTGAAAGCGGATATATTTTTTACTGAAAATGGCAACAACTATAAAATTAATTGCAAAAGTATTATCCGCTACAACAATATATTGTATGGCGTCCGGTTCAGGAAAATATGGAAGCTGGTAGATGGAATATATACTACTATAACTCCCAATGAGGAACCATAAAATGATCAAACATCTACTTCCCGCTGTCCTGTTAATTGCATGCACTCATTCATATGGCCAGTTTGGGCTCTATGCATCTGCGGCATTTATTAATGTGAACGGCACCAGTTCCTTTTATAATAATACAGCTCCCGGTCTTGGACAGGATATTGGTAGCACCAGCTACCAGGGAACGAATTTGGGTGTGTTCGAACAAAACTCCGGCAACTTAATATTAGTTGGTGCTGAAATTAAAACTTTTAAAGGCGCTGCTGACAATGTATGTTCAGGCACCTTGAATTTTACGATCTATATAACCGGTTCCCGGCCCGCCTCCCCGGTTTATACACCCATCGACCTCGGGTTTTATTCAGATTGTTTTGCCCCCGCCTGCGGAACATTTTTTGGTTCTTATAATATTGCGGCCGGCGGAGGATGTTGCAGTGAACGTGATCCAGAAATGGCAAAGCCCGGGCTTTGGAACTGCCGCGAATATTGACCTGACGACCAACCCTGCCGGAGATTATACACTTGAAATATATTATTCATACACGGGGGAGGATGGCGGTACCGGGTGTGGAACTACAAAGTTTGACAACAATAATAATGATCCAGCAAACTATACAGGCAGCTTTACCATAACCGCTGCTACACCCGTTAGTTTTGGCAATATTAGTGTCACAAACAACCAAACTTTCAACAAAATTTACTGGAATACTTTTTCAGAATCGAATACAAGTATTTTTAAACTGGAGCGTTCCGCCGATGGAATTCATTTTTATCCGCTGTCCGAATTGCCTGCTGCGGGTTTTTCATCGACCTTACGGTTATATTCACTGCCGGATATGGATCCAATAAAAGGGCTTAACTATTACAGGGTTAAAATGGTAGAAACAGGAGGCCGGGATCAATACTCTTTGATCGTAAAAACAACTAACAAGATCAAAAACAGCTGGTATGTTGCGGGCAACCCTGTGAAAGAAAGCATACATATTATTGGAATTGAAAAAGGCGATGAGGTAAGTATTTACAATACCATTGGCGCCAGGATATATAGTATTAGAGCAAACGGAAGTTTGCCGGATATCAGTACAACCAATATTTCCAATGGCAATTACTTCATAAAAATTATGAATAAGAAGGATTTCAAAGTTTTTCCAATACTTATCAGTCGGTAGTCCAGCTCTATACCGCGTTTATACATTCAATATTTTAAGCACCGTACCATACATCACTTCCGCACCGGTTGCCAGGTCTTCGTAAGACGCATATTCCAGCGGGTTATGGCTGATGCCATCTTTGCAACGCACGAATATCATCCCGTAATCACAGGCATATGATAAAGCCATGGCATCATGGAAAGGGCCACTCATTAATTCGGGCGCATCCAGGCCAAGGGATTTGCATTCGTTGTGTATGATCGCTTTTATCCAATCGGCACAATAACGGGGAGCACTGTTGGTATCTTCTGAGATTTCGCAGGCCAATGAGTGTTTTTGGGCGATGGCATCTATCCTTTCGCGTAATTGCTTTTCATAACGGTTACGCCTGTCCAGGTCGATATCCCGAAGGTCAACCGTGAATATCGCCTCTTCTGCAATGATATTCCGGGATGCGGGGAAAACGTTGAAGGTACCTACAGTTCCGACGGTTGGATTACCGGGTACCTGTGTGGCAATCTGATTGAGCGCAACAACGATCTCGGCTGCCCCCAATAATGCGTCTTTCCGCAATGGCATGGGTACTGAACCCGCATGGCCCGCCATTCCCTTAAGCTTTACCGTTAGCCAGAGCGGCCCGGAGATCCCGGAGACCACACCGATCGGTTTCCCTGCAATATCAAGCACCGGCCCCTGTTCAATATGCAATTCTAAAAAACAATGAATGCTTCCCGCGGGGTATTCTGATTCCTTAAACTTCGTGGGGTCACAGCCAAAATCCCGCAACGCCTGTTCACGGGTGATCCCATCTTTGTCCGTGCGCTGCAATTCCCCTTCTTCCAGTTTGCCTAAAATGCCACGGGAACCAAACAGGCCTTTGTTGAAACGCCAGCCTTCTTCGTCTGCAAATGATATTACTTCAATGCTGCGCATTGGCTTTATACCATTTTCCGTCAATGTTGCTATTACTTCGATGGCACAAAGCACGCCTGCAACCCCGTCAAATCTTCCCCCATATGGCTGTGAATCGAGGTGGGAGCCCATCATCAATACCGGGAGAGCAGGATCATTTCCCTGCAGCCGTCCTATAAGATTTCCAAAATTATCTACATGTGTGACCATCCCTGCTTCCTTCATCCAGGAAGCAGCCAATTCAAATCCCTCTTTTTCCAGGGGAGTCAAAGTAGGGCGACAGGTACCGGTTTCGCCTATTTTACCTATGAGGGACATGGCTTCAAAATGTTGCTGAAGGCGGGCTGCATTAATTTTCAAGATGTATGATTTTTTGGTAAATATATTAAATTGCCATGGCTTTAAAGTCATGGCAATTCATATCTTTGGCAGCTATAAATTTTTCCTGATGAAATCACCACTGTTTTTATTATTGAGTTTTGTTCTTTGTCAAACCGGTATGGCGCAGTTACATGAAGATAGTCCTGGCTGTCGCGAAAAATGCAACCGGGCTTCATTCAGTTCCCGCGAGCAACAGGTTGCTTACTTTCAATATCCATCCATGGATAAGTATGATGTAAAATACCTCAAGCTTAACCTAACTGCTGAAGCGGACAGCCGGTTCATATCCGGCACTGCATTCACTGTCGCGAAAGTATTGCAGCCGATGGATTCATTCATCACAGAGTTAAGAGATAATATGATCGTTGATTCTGTTTTTATCAACGGCATTAAGAAGATCTTCCAGCGTGGATCAAATCATGTCTTTATCCCTTTGTCACCTGCCCTGCCCGCCGGAAGTACAGTAAGTGCTTTGTTCTTTTACAATGGAACTGCTAATTCCGGTGTATATGACGGTACCATTGGCAGCAATGGGCTTACTTATACCGCAACACTTTCCGAAAGTTACCAGGCCAGGGAATGGTTTCCTGTTAAACAATTCCTGAAAGATAAAATTGATTCTGCTGATATATGGATCAAGACAAGTATGCAAAATAAGGTAGGGTCAAACGGATTGCTGGTAGCCGTTGTAGATAGTCCTAATAATAAAAAGCAATACCAGTGGAAAACAAGGTACCCGATGAGTTACTATATGCCCAGTTTTTCTATCGGGAATTACCTCGAATACCTCAACTATGCAAAACCGGCAGCTATGGCTCCCGATTCCATCCTCGTGCAGCATTATATTGTCAACAACGACGCATATTTCAATTCAGTAAAAACAAATCTTGATAAAACGCCTGTGTTTGTTGAAAAATACAGTGAATTATTTGGCCTCTACCCTTTTAAAAATGAGAAATACGGGCATTCGCATGCAGGAATCGGGGGAGGCATGGAACACCAGACAATGAGTACGATGAATAGCTTTGGCTCTACTATTATTGCACATGAACTTGGCCACCAATGGTGGGGTGATAATGTAACCTGCGCTACCTGGAACCATATATGGCTGAATGAGGGGTTTGCGAGTTATTGCGAATACCTGGCAATAGAAACCCTGCCCGCACTGTTTACAACCACTAACCCTACCGAATACATGCAGGATATCCATGATAATGTATTGAGTTCCCCAACAGGAAGTGTATATGTTCCCGATGCTTCTTTATTTGATGAGGGCAGGATCTTCAGCGGCAGGCTCAGCTACAACAAGGGTGCAGCCATCATTCATACGCTTCGCTTTGAAATGCAGGATGACAATGTATTTTTTCAAACCCTGAAAAATTACCAGACACAATTCAAAGATTCAGTTGCAACGGCCAATGATTTTAAGCAGGTGGCAGAAACCACCAGTGGCAGGAACTTTACCGATTTTTTCAACCAGTGGTATTACGGCGAGGGATACCCTACTTTTAATATTACTTATTTAAGGCAGGGCACAGATAGCATCATCCTGTTCATAAACGAAACCGTAAGCGCCCCGGCCATTACTCCTTTCTTTAAGGGGTTGTATGAATTTACCATTACCTCTGCAACAGGCGATACCACGGTAAAGGCCAATATCACTGCCAATGACCAGGTGTTCAAGTTTAAATACAATAAAATACCCAATGGAATTATCGTAGATCCCAATAACTGGGTTTTAAACAATACCGGGATCATTACCGATGGGGGCGTGATACCTGTAACACTTATCAGTTTCGAGGCCAACCCGTTTAATTGCAATGCATTGCTGAAATGGAAAACGATGAATGAACAAAACAACAAACAGTATGATATTGAATACAGTTCGGATGGGATCCATTTTATGAATGCAGCCACGGTTAACAGCCATAACAGTCATGCTGAATCATTGTATGAGTATAATTATAACCTGGCTGCCGGTGAGCAGCATTATTTCAGGCTGAAGATCATTGACCTGAATGGCAATTATGTATATAGCCAGGTGATCGTGCTTAACCGGGATTGCAATGGTTTATTTGCGCTGAATATCACACCAAATCCCGTTTCAGAAAAATTATATGTAACCATCAACCAGGCTGCTGCCGGCAAAACAGTGATCCGCATATTTGATCCGCGGGGCGCCCTTGTTTACAAGGATGAAAAATTGCTGAATGCAGGAGAGAATCGCTTACAGCTGGATATCATACAAAAATTTACAGCTGGTACTTATTTGATGAAGGCAGAAAATTCAAACAGGATGATCAGTAAAAAGTTCATTAAGATGTGAGTGAATGATTCATTGATATTTTAAATGTTGTATGTTAAATGTTGAATGGGCTTTCGCTTAATAACTATTTCCTGGTTATTTAAAGCTGAATTATTAAACTAATTCAGCTTTTTATTTTTTTTCCCTTCCATTCATATAAAAGATAAGGGCCGGGTAATTATATTTTGCTATCTATGGATCAAATTCTACAAGGATGCCAGTACTCAAACTCATTACCCGGATATGGATCTTTTTTTGTGCAGGAACTGTCTATGCACAAAACATTCCTAATATGTTCCTTGGCACAGCGGCACATATTCCCACAACAAAATTGGTCTCAAATGACTGCTTTGACCAACTCTCCTGGAAATTTAATTCGGGAGCTCCTGTCCGCTCAACACCGGTAAATGATAACAATAATATTTATTTCGGGAATGAAAAAGGTGATTTCTTTTGCGTGGATCAGGCAACTGCAAAGCCGCGGTGGAAATTCAGCGCGGAATACCCCATTCATTCATCGGCAGCAATTTTTAAAGGGATTGTATTTTTCAGTGATGCCAGGCAAAGCCTGTATGCGCTTTCTTCTTCAACAGGGAAAATAGTATGGAAAACATCTCTTGGAGAAAATAAGCCTTATGACTGGAAATTCGATTTTCTCTGGTCTTCACCCACTATATCCGGAGATACCATTTTTATTGGCAGTGGTGATGGAAACCTTTACGCCATCCAGGCTGCAAGCGGCAAGGTCTTTTGGAAGTATGCCGCAACCACTCATATAAGATGTGCCCCGGCGGTTTTTTACAACAAGGTTTTTTTTGGAGATATGAATGGCCATTTTTATGCGCTAAACAGCCAAACGGGAAAAGAAGTATGGACCTATGAAACCAATGCAGTGAAATTCATAAATGATTCTTTTGGGTATGATCGTAAGGGGATCGTTGCATCCCCGGTGATCATTGGCAACAAAGTGGTATTTGGTGCAAGGGATGGTTTTATGTATAACCTGGATGCAGCAACCGGCAAGAGCAACTGGGTATTCGATTACGATATCACCTGGGTGATCAGTTCGGTAGCAACTGATGGGAAGACAGTGTTTTCAGGTACTTCGGATGGAAAATTTGTAAATGCCATTGATCTTGAGACCGGGAAAGAATTATGGAGAACCCCAACCAGCCTCGTCTGGTCTTCACCGTTGCTGATCAATGATAAATTATATGTGGGAGGCTATGACGGCGCCCTATATTGTATCAATAAAAAAAACGGGGCAAAATTCAATTCGCCGCTTTATACCGGTAGCAGGATCCAGGGATCCCCGGTACTTTCCGGAAAAAATATTTTCGTAGGATCAGAAGACGGTTACGTATATGCGCTGGAAAGTAAAGGCGCTTGTAAAGAAGAGCCGGCCTCATTCATCAGGTACGTTTATTATGACCGGGAAGCCCCAAGGCTCTATTTCAGGAACGGAACCGATATCCTGTTAAGGGCCAATCTTACCAATAGCGGGTTCCGGCAAATAGATTCAAAAGGCCTTGAAGAAGTTTTTAAAAGAGATATCCCGGCTGATAGTGGAATGGTAGTGGTACTTGCAACCAATTATTTTCCGCCCGCTGTATTGCAGGGTGAAAAGAACAGCCTGCTCAGAAAATTCCTGGACAAAGGAGGGCGTATCGTTGTGGCCGGACTTAACCCCGTTGTGTACAATGTTGATCCTAAAACAAACGCGGTAGATGTGGATTTTTCGAGATTAAAAAATATACTCGATATTGATCTTAAATACAGTGATTCCAGGGCACATGGAGGTATATTATATTGTGCTGCAACAAAACAAGGCATCACTGCAGGATTGCCTACATGGTGGATGGCGCCTTATTCAATTGATAAAAACCAGGTTAATATTGTATTGGGTGAAAACGTAAATAAAGCTGTTTCCGCTTATATTAAGAAATACAGCCCAAAAACAAATTCCGGCCTCATACAGTTATGGATAGATGCTGATTTTATTCCCGCAGATATAAATTTCGTGAGAAAGGTTGCCCTGGCGGATCTTTGATCATTCAAAGAAAAAAAGATCGTTATAAATGTTAGATGAGTATCTCCGCCTTCATTCCTAAGAAATCCGCATATTTTTTAGCGGCCGAAAGGATCTTCTGATGCGCTGGTTTGCTTAATTGGGTGAATAGATCAATTTGTATAATGACCCGGTCTTTTGCAATATCCCGTTTCCATGCTCCGGCAATCCTGCCATCTAATATAACCATGCGATTGTATGGAAATTGCCGGATCCCGATTTCAGGAACTTTAATGCGTGGGTTAAACATGGCGCTCCTGTCTTTATATCCCATTCCATATTCATCATAGTCCGGCATAAGAAAAGTTAGCTTGCTGTTATACTTGTTTTTTAAAGCATACGGGGTGAGAAAGTACTCCCGGCCATCAATCATCTCTTTTATCAGCCCGGACCCAATCATCGCAATGCCTTCTTTGGCATCTTTTACGGTTAGGCCCGACCAGGTTACAAAATCAGGGATGGTAGCGGGGCCCCTGCTGGTAAAGTATCGAATAGATAGCGCTTCCAATGCTTCTTTTCGATGCAGCTTTTTAACGGGAGGCACCCATTCATCCAGCAACGCATAGCTGAATTGGTTACCCTGTCTTGCACCGCTGCAAATGATCCCATCCAGCTCCGCCTGCATCATAAAACAACTCAGGCGGATCCCATCTGCAAAAATTTTTCCCTTTTCCAACGCTGATTTTAATTTATCACGGGTAAGTTGTTTTCCGCCTTCGAGGGCTTTCACAATAATATCATTGCTTTTTTTAAAAATCTTACTATCCAATTCACATTCCCTGTATGTGAAAGCATTGACTACCATTACACGGGAAGCTGTTAATTCGAGCATCCAGCGTATATCCAAAGGAGTTACAAAATGCCAGGTAGGACGCATGAGATGCGTCCGTAAAATGGACCCTTCATTGAAGTTCTTTTCGATATCCGCATCCTTACTCCCTTTCAACCTCAAGCCGATCGACCATTTTGCCATTGCATATTCCTGGGCCTGCATGGCACACATCCAGGATAACACATCGGTTGGTTTTTCAAATGTTGACTGGACGAGTTTTTGATTTTCCTGTCGCAGGCTTATGATATCAGGCGATGTCATCACTATAGGGAAATATGTGAACGATATTTGTTACCCCTAATATAGTTTTTTAAATAAGAAAAGCTTCCAGTGAAGAAAACAAATTAAGTCACTTTGAAGATCCGGATCACTTTGACAAACCTCGGAACAAAATAAGCATTCATTTCGGAAACGATCACCCCGATCCCATCACCGGATGCGCAATGAATGAACTCAACCTTTCCTTTATTATTTTTCGTGATCATGCCCATGTGGCCTACTATTCCGCTGTTTGCGTCACTGCCGGTAAACAGGATGATATCGCCCCTTCTACTATTTGAAAACAAAATCTCCTTCCCTGCATTGGTATATTCTACAGAAGTACGGGGAGTTTTTATATTATAGTGAGTCAGTACATAATAGATAAAGCCGGAACAATCAAAACCATCCCGTATGGACTCACCGCCCCATTTGTAAGGAACGCCCTGCAGTGATTCTGCAAAGCCCGCCACCCTGTCTGCAGAAATATTCCCGGTGTTAATAGTACGTACCGGTACTTTATTTTTAATGACAACCCGGCTCCTGATCTCAGTGGAATTCGTGCCAGGTTTTTGAATCGGTTTAGAAGTACTGCAGTTTTGCAACCATGTAGAAATGCAAAAAATAAAGATTGACAGGTAAAATTTTTTCATAAAGGGTATAAAGATTTTTATAACGGTTCATTACTCTTTAACTCAGCATGAAAGCAGAAGTTTAAATAAATTTTGTTAAATAAAACCAGTCCTATTGCCAGGCTTTGCAATATCTTTTCATAATGAAGTGCTTTAACATTTCATATAAAATAAACAGGTAGGCCTACCGTTAGCATATCATTCCCTATACCTACTTTTTTAACCTAAATAACTTTACATTGAGAAAGCACCTGATCATTACAGTATTGCTGTTGGTACCAGCTATTGTTTTATTTGCCCAGGATGAAAAACTTCGTGATCTTAAAACAGCCGGTACTTTTAGCCTCGGAACAAGAAATACTTTTAGTATGTTCAATGACGATCCCGGAATTGGTATAGGCATCGGGGGCCAGTTTCGCCTCCAATTCAGTAAACGTATCAACACAGAATGGTTTTTTGATCATATCCCTTCTAAAAAACAACTTTATACAAAGCGTAATGATTATCATTTTGGCTGGTCGATCATGTACTATCCCGGCAAGACTGTTGATTTCAGTCATTTGCTGCAGCCCTATATAGTAGCAGGGCATTGCTTCGACTACAGCAAAGTGAGCGAACAAAAGAACAAAGCGAATTATGCTGACCGATGGACGATGGCAACCCAGGCAGGATTGGGTACGCATATAAATATTACCAGGTTTTTAGATTGTACCCTAACCGCCCAATATATGCTGCATTTTGGAAAAGAGATCGAAACAACCGTGGAGAACGAAATGGTGAATATTGAAAAACAAGACCACTCAGGTGCTGACGGGCATTTACTTTTATCGCTCAGTTTTAATTATAAGTTGTTTCATCTGTGGTAATGTGAAGATGGTTGATAAGGTCAACAGGTTGATACAGGTTATAACTTTATCGACTCTATCAACCTTGTCAACTTTTAGCTTTTTTGAAACATCCATATAGGAGATAGCAGGCATGGAAAATGGATACAGCATACCCCAACGCATGCATCATCACTGCATATGTCAGGTTAGATCATTGCGTTCAACACTCAATTGTTCGCAGTTTCCATCGCAATTTTTGGAAGGCCCACAGAAGCCTCCTGGTTTACTTCATAACAAAAATTCCTGCTAACATTTCCTACACTGTCATCGAGGAATTTTTGCACATCTTTTACGGATGGAGCTTCCCAAAAGCAAGTGCCGGTTTTCAGATCCGTTGAAGGAAAAACGCTGTGCAGTTTCAGGCCTGGAGGGAGAACGTTTGTAAGTGTTTTAGCCATTGCCCAGAATTTTTCCGGATTCTGGATGTTGTGATGAGCGATAACTAACATGATCGTTGTTTTAAAATTACAAATGCATTCATTTCAACCGGGAGGGAAAGGTTCATTTTTCATACGTTCAGACCGGGGCAGAACAACAAATTAATATTAAATAAAATTTAAAACAATCCCAATTTATCCACCGCAATGCTAATTATGTTGAATTTTGTATGCTAAATGTTGAATGAAATGCAGCCTGGTCCTGGTTAAAGGTCAATACTAATTATTAATAGATGCTGCGCTGATACCCTTTCCGTTGGGCAACATAGCGGCAATGATCTGTTAGCCGCAAGTTAATAGCAACCTGCCGGCTTGAAGCTTTTTGGGATCAAGACTCCTACCTTTGACCTTACAGCAAACACTTTTTCTAATTCTGTATGGCAGGAATACACTTCAACATTTGGGCAATCATTATCCTGTTCGGAGCAGCACAGGGATTATTTCTTTCAGTGTATCTTTTTGCCAAATCCCAAAACAGAGATGCAAACAAATGGCTTGCTTTTTTGCTCACTGTCATTTCGCTTCACCTGATTGAATACGCAGCCGACATAGCAGGAATAACACTTCAATATCCAATCTTTATTGCCATCACTTACCCTTTGCTCTTTTGCATGGGACCGTTTTATTACATATACTGCCGCTACCTGTTAGACAAAATCTACAGCATCAACCTTCAAAACATGCATTGCATTTTTTGCCTTCACTGATTGTGTTGCTGATGATGATGCCTTTTTACAGCATGGCAGATGAAACCAAAATCAGTTTTATTCGGGGCTTGCAACAAGATGGCATAATGAAAATTCCAACCGGGCAACTTGTTTTCATGGGTGCTCATGTTGCACAAACTGTTGCTTACATTTTTGCCGCTTACAAATTCATTGGTAAGAAAGAAGAAGAACTAAAAGATTTTTCGTCCGATGTTTTTGTTGTCAAAAAATTAGAATGGTTAAATGCGTTCAGTTTGTATTTCTCAATTTACTTTCTGCTTTACTTTATATTGGTAGTGTTGCTCACTTTCATCAACTCTTATCAGATTCAGTTAGATTATGTTTTATTACTCATCACTTCACTTTCAATTTATGCAATCGGGTATTCAGCCATCAGCAATCCCGAAATTTTTAAAGCCATTCCCGAATTTGAGTTTGCAATCATTTGAATTGGATAAGGAAGCACCTGTTAATGGTTCAAGAAATTCAAACAGGTTTCCCGAACTAAAAGAAAAGTTGATTGCAATACATGGATTCAAATAAACCCTACCTGAAAAGCGATTTGAAAATTTCAGAGTTAGCCGATTCGCTTACTGTTCCTTACTATCAACTTTCGCAATTGATCAATGACGAGTTTCTTGTCAACTTTTACGACTTCATAAATAAATATCGTGTAGAAGAAGCCAAAAAATTATTAATTGAGGACACCCGCAACTATAAAATTCTTGCCATTGCTTACGAAGTTGGCTTTAACAGCAAGGCAACTTTCAATCGTGTTTTCAAAAAATTCACCGACCTCACTCCATCTGAGTTCAAAGAAAAATTTTCTCCGCAATCCGATGGAACAATTCCCTCAGAGGCATAACTCTCTGATTAATAACCAACTTTTAAATTGATACGGTTTATTAAGACCTGTATATTTTCAAAAAACAGGTATCAACTTCTTAATTGAGGCGACAATGTCTTTTCGCTATTCCATATTTGCAGGAAATTTAAAAATCAAAATGTCAAACATGATTAAAGTAACCATCACCATCAACAAGCCAGTTGAAAAAGTTTGGGAACTCTTTATGAACCCCGACAATCTCAAATATTGGCTTACAGGATTCGTTTCAGCTGAACACATTTCAGGGAAACATTGGGGAAACAGGAAGTGTAAGCAAACTGAAGTTTATGGAAAGAGGGAAATTAGTGGAAGTAACCGAAACAGTTTTGATTGCCAAACCCAATCAGCAATACACTTTTAGATGGAGCACAATACCTTTGATGCCAAAACCGACATACGCTTTATTTCATTTGGACAACCGAACAGAAATGATACAAACCGTTGAATTTTTTCCAAAAGGTTTTATGATGAAACTAATGATGCCAATAGTAAAAGGCGCAATGAAAAAACAAATGGCAAACGAGTTAATCAATTTCAAAAATTTTATTGAAACAAAATCTTAACCAACAAACAGTATGAAAAAAAATAAATTTTGGCTCAAACTAATTGGTGTTGCATTTCTGCTTCATATTGTTCTAATAGTCATGTCCATATTGAAGTAGCCATTTACTCCTACCTGATTGCACCCGGATAAAGATGAAGCGTTTTACAAAGCACACGCTGAAATTTCAGGACCCTGGGTTTCAGGCAATTTGCGGTTCGTTAATTATTTTTCTGCTTGTCAGAAGATTTATAAAGAAAAATAACGACCGCCACCTTACATACACAATTGCTTTTCCGTCTACCTATATCATCATGGAGATTCTGATGCTCTTACCCTTTAACATCAATTGGACAGAACACCTTCCCATATTTCTAATGGCTAACGGAGCAAAAATCGCAGCGTCCTTTTTAAGTTACTTCATTTATAAAAAATAATCAAAAAATAAATACGGCATCAAATTCAGAAACCGGCCAAGCAAAAAATGTAGTCAATTTTAAGACCTGATCTCTGGACGAAATTCGTATGAAGTCATAAATGAGTATAATTTATTTTAAATCGAATGGCTGCTATTTCATAGATACATAACACCGGGCATTGCCACAGTTTTGGAATTTTAAAATGTTTTGTCGTGGGCAGTTTTTATTGTCAACGTTTATAAAAAGGGACCGTCTCATTCAAAAAATAATCACTTAATCCATTTGTATGATCAATTTGCATAAAATCTATCAGGTCTCCTGGCTTGGATAACTGCTGAGCAGTGAAGCCTGCTTCGTTTGTGATGGTTTGTTTTTCTCCTTCAATATCAAGTGCAAAGATCAAATGTGGTGGCTCTTTCGATGTTGGATCATAGATCCAGCCCAAATATGCAGCTTTGACAGATGGCTTGTCTGCAAATAATTTTTTTAATGAGCTTACAATTTCGGTTGGGTAATGAGCAGGTTGCCCGATTTGAACCTGGGTATCTTTTTGAACGGTGATCTGTTTATGATGATCTGTCAAAATGGTATCGTGCAGTAAACTTTCTATTTCATTTGGAAGCAATTCCTTTCCATAATCTGAATATGGGTTTAATATAAAAGTTGCGCCGGTAGCAAGATTAAAAAGATCCTTGCCATTCATTTCCATGAAAGAAACCTGCTCTTTGATGATCCCTTTGTCAAAAATTTTGGAAGTAGAAGTAAATACCGGTATTTTTCCGTCTTCGAGTGTTGCGATATCAACTGGTGTATCCTCTTTCAATACCTGTTCCCCTTCGGGAATGGATGCTTTTGAAGTGAGGACGATCAATTTTTCTGTAAGTAGTTTCTTATAAAATTCTATCCTGTAGGCCGGTTCGGTTGCCGCCTTTCGCAAAGACATTTCAAGCATGTTTTCCCCCGGGGGAATATCGCTGTTAACCTTTTTCTTAAATATATCGAATAGCCCCATTGCTATAATTTTGTATAAGCTAGTGCAAACTCACCACCCGGGTGATCTGCCAGTTGTTTCCATTCTTTTTCCAGATATGAATGAATTTTGAAAAATGGGTAGGGCCGGTTTCTTTTTCCTGGTTATTATGAAAGCCATGAAAGCCCATTTCCACTGCTCCATATCCTGCGATCCCGTAAACCTCGATGCTACCCTTTAACAGTTCGCGGGTAACTCTTCCGCAAACGTTTTTCTTTACTGCATCCATTGTTTCCTTCTTCGAGTTGGAGAATCCTCCTTTATCATGATAGAATTCAAGGTCTGCAGACAACAAAGAATCCATGACCGGGAGTTTACATTTATCATAAGCGTCAAAGAAAATGCTGTCAAGCGCAACGATGCTGTCGTAAAGTCCCCGTGATACGGAAAGTTCATATTTTGGAGCAAGATCCTGGGCTTTAAGTGTATTAACCGTGAAAATAAACAAGGGCATGATCGCCGCAGTAAAAAATATTTTTCTCATTGTGTTCATTGTTGAAAATTATAGGTGAATTATGAAAGCCGCTGCAGGAAGTAATGCTTTGTTTCCCATTTGTGAAACAAAAAAAACCAACTATGACCAAAAAATATACGCATATGCTTCCTTATAACGCCGGGCATCCCTGACCCGATGCATCAGGAGGAATTTGATGCCCCCTTTTTGCAGGACCCGCCCTGTGACGCGGATTATTAAAGAACGTAAACTTTATTGAAAACTCCAAACCAGGCCTGCGGACTCATTTCGGCTGAACCGGTACTGGAGCATTGAAGGTTTTTGTTTTGATATTACCTTTTTTTCTGCAAGGTCAGTTGCGAGATATCTGTTTGGTACCAAGTTGAACCAGGATCCGTAGATTGTGCTGTAAGTCGCATAAGGTGGATCTCGTTCGATACAAGGTCAAGATAACCGGCCATCGCAATGCAACTTCTTCCCCCCGGCCCATCCACGTATGTGCTGAATGTGATACCCTGCCAGGTAAATGCGGGCTTCGCAGCAAAAATATCTGTAAAACCGGCGATGGGATATTTGCTTCCATCCTTATAAATAATTGTGCCGGTGAACTGGGTCTCACCTGCAGCAGGAAGCTGAAAAATAATTTTGATCTTACCGCCGGAAGTTTTGCCGGACCATGTCCCGCTAATACGATCCTTTATTTTTTTCTTTGGCTGACCTGCTGAGACTGCAGCATTTGTAGCAACCGTTTGTTCATTGGCTGTTGAAGGAACAAAAATTAATTTATCCGGGTAAAATCCCAACTGTGGGGTTGTTGCCCGATTCGTTTCTACAAACAGGTGTATAAGCTCCAGGTTCTCATCCGTAGCCATTGCCACTGCCTGCCCCGCCATGCCCGATACCTCATGGCTGGGATCAGATTTCCCCCCATCGTTGGAACGCCATAATATAGATATGGCCATTGTCTGCCCGGCAGCAGGCGTAGCGTCCTGCAACGAAGCCCAGCCAATTACATCATAGGTACCGGTACCTCCCGTTGTTGAAGCATATGTTCCCCTCAGCATACCGGAAACAGGATCCTGGGATAATTTCATTAATGACTTATAAGAATTGATCCAGGGAGTTGTAAAACTCATACTTTCTGGTATTATAATTTTCTAAAATTGTGGTTCTGCAAGGCAAAGGCACCTGTTATCAAAATCAAAAACGGTATAAACAGTTTCCAGGAAAGTGGTTCCAACAAGAAATTCATTTTCACAATCAGCCAAAAAATGAAAAGCAAGATGCCATTCCGTTTCGGAAACCCCGATAAAATATTTCTCGGGAGGAAGTTTATAAGAAACTCCATTAAGCACGAGTTCAATTACCGGGTAAGGGTAATCGCTAATCTTTCCGGGAGATTTAATGACCTCAGGATACTGGCCATTATTCGTAATGACCTTTTTTGCTGCGTCAATGAATTTTGGGTCGCCTTTAAACTGTGATGAACCGGTGTCCAGGGCGAAGGCTACATTCGTGAGCATATTTTTGGTGGATCCATCTGCAAATAACCCATTCATACTATCAAGTTTTACGATCCAGCATTCGAGGTCTTCGGGAAAATCCATCAGTTCCACCCGGTTGAATGTGTCCCTCTTAAATTTTTTGGCATTGATGCCCCCGAATTGTACCTCTCCTTTTAATGTTTCACGGTCATACCAAAAAGATGCAATGGTCGCGCCAATGAGTCCCTTCTTACTCAGCAAATTCAGGATCAGGGTTGAATTCGGCCCCGTAGGTATATGACAAGGGATACCTATTCCACCGTCGCAGATCAATTCCTGGAACTGCGAGCCTGTGTAATTGGTCGCCATATCAAATTCTACTTCGAGGGGAGCAGCCAAATCGGGCAAGGCAATGAGATCCTTTGACGGCGTTACGGTCATTGAGCCCCATGCGCCAAAATCAATGGTCTCCTGTTCACCATCCTTTTGATAACTATGTGAAGAAGCGGGATCAAATTTACGGTGCGGCGCACATGCAGTACTGCTGCAAAGATCAGAAGTGATCCATGTATTTTTTGTTCCTGTATCGATCATGAAGCGCAGGTTTGACTGAGCAGGTGTGCCTAAGCCGATCTCTGCATGCCATGAGGTAGCTCCATTATTTGGTTCATAATAGGGGCGCTGCAACTTAAAAGTTAATACCCCGGTGCCGGAGGATATCTTCTTAATATAAGGGGTGAGTTCTTTATCCATATTCCTGCTGTTTTATACGATTATTTTTTGGTCATCACTTCAATCATCTCATCATCGAGGGAAACGCCGGCTGTTTCATATTTTATACATCGCTCTAAATACATCTTTGAAGTAATATCATCCGGGAAATTATTTAAAATGGACTGGAATATACTTTTTGCTTCTCCGAATTTTTTTTCATCATATTTTTTCAATGCTTGTTCAAAATCGCCGGCATTGCTTTCTTTTAGCTGAATTATATTCGTTGGGTCTACATCAAAAATTTCAACGATCGTAACGAATTGTTCTTTTCCTTTCACTTTCACCTTGTCAAGTTTCCGGTGATGATAGTTATGTGAAGGATTTAATTTTTCATAAGTAGATTGAGTGAGCAATAAGGATACCCCATAGTATTTTGTAAGGCCTTCGAGCCTCGCTGCGAGGTTTACCGCGTCCGAAATTACCGTGCTTTCCATCCGTTCCATTTCTCCTATAGTACCTAGTATCATCGGGCCTGTATGAATACCTGTTCCTGTTTTTATCGCTGCAAGCCCAAGCAGGGTTCGCTTTTCATTGTATGCTGACAGGTGCGACGCAATTTCCACAGCAGCTTTTACTGCATCGTTTGGACCATAGGGAAAAAGAGCCATGATGGCGTCGCCAATATATTTATCTATGAACCCGTTATTGGATCTTATGATGGGCCCGATCTTCTCGAGGTAGCCATTTAAAAATTCAAAATTTTCCTTCGGTGAAAATTTTTCAGACATCGTTGTAAAATCCCGGATATCCGAAAACATCACGGTCATATCATATTGCACCTGGTCACCCAGTTTTATATCGATCACACTTTCCTTATTGAGCAGCTTTAAGAATTCATTTGGAACAAAGCGGCTATAAGCCCTGTTTATGAGAGATAAACTCAGGTGCGTTTTGATCCTTGTCAGCAATTCCCTTTTTGAGAAAGGCTTAACAAGGTAATCGTTTGCCCCGGCAGAAAAACCCTCAGTCAGATCGGATATACGGTCCTTGGCAGTTAAAAGAATAATGGGCACATTACTGGCGGGATATATTTCGCGGATCTTTCTGCAGACATCAAAACCGGACATTCTCGGCATCATTACATCCAATACTATGATATCCGGCTGGCCTTCTTTTGTTATCAGATCAAGTGCTTCTTCGCCGCTCAATGCTGTTTTCACCGAGTAATTATTCAACTTCAGGTGATTGCTCAATACCTGTAGGTTGACAGGCTCATCATCGATCACTAAAATAGAATATTGTATTTCAGATTCTAACAGAACATGTTCAGCGATAGGTTCGGCAGGGATGTCTTCTGTTTTGATCCTGGATCTGATCTTCTCCAGAGCCGGTTCGGGTTTAACGGACGCATCTCCTTTAGGAAATATGAGCCTGAAAGTGGATCCCTTCCCTGACTCAGATTCTACATCGACCCGTCCCCCATGAAGCTCAACGATCTTTTTTGTGATAGATAAGCCAAGGCCCGTGCCCTGGTAAGACCTGTCATTGGAGGAGGTCTCCAGTTGTTCAAAACTATTAAATATATCCTGTAACCTGTCTTTGGGAATACCAATCCCGGTATCTGATACTGAAATTTCAATCATTCCATCCTGCAGTTTCCCACTGATCCTGATCTCACCGGCATGTGTAAACTTTATGGCATTACCAATAATATTGAACATTACCTGCTCAATACGTTTATCATCTCCGTATACCGGCGGCAGGTCATCGCTGATCTCGTTAATTATCTTTATGGGTTTTCCTCCTATAAGCGGGCTTGCAAGGGCAATTACCAGGTCGGTGATCTTGCGCATATATACGGCACCGTAATACAATGTAAGATTATCATTTTTTATTTGGGAGAAATCCAGGATATCACCGATCAGGTTGGTAAGCCTTTTGCCGCTGTTTACGATCATGTCCAGGTTATAAACCGTGGATTGCTGCAATGGCCCTGTGGCGCCATCGATCAATGATTCAGCAATTCCAATGATCCCGTTAAGGGGTGTACGAAGCTCGTGAGATGTATTGGCGAGGAATTGATCCTTTAATACATCCAGTTTAGACAATTCAACATTTTTCCCTTCAATTTCCACGTTTTTCACGTCGAGTATATTTGAAATTCTTTCAACTTCATTATTCGCGTTCACATATTGGTTGATCACAATGATCCCCATACCTGATAAATAAATAGGTATATTGAGCGGTGCTGTATAAGGCAGGTATAAATTAAACAGGTCAACCAGGATATCTGTTACAGCCAATACTGTAAAAACAATAAAGAAAAAAAGAACGCTCCTGGCATATGGCACTTTTCCCCTGGCTGCCGAAACGATCCAGAATATGGTAAAGCCGGCAAGTACAAGCGTTCCCAGCAATGCAATTTTCCGGAAGTTTTCCAAAAACTGGGGAGACCATGCAATGACCACACCCACGATGGTAAAAAACAAAAGCCCCCTGACGATGCGTAGCTGCGTCTTATATTTATGGCGATCCAGGAACTCATACAAGAAGATCGAATTATAGTAGCCAAATCCAAATAAAGCCAGCCAGAGTATTTTCTGAAACATCAATGAATCAAAAAAGGCCACGCTTGAAAGAAAGGGAAGTGACCATATATAATGATACGTTCCCCATATTGCAAAAGAAAGGACCGCAATTGAAAAATAAAGAAAGTGCCTGTCCTGCCGGCGCTTGAGAAATATGATGAAGAAAATTATAGCCGCAAGAAAACTCACTAAAGAAGATATTTTGTAAGTATCTGCATAATAGAACGTCCTTAGCTTCGAGAAGTTTTCCAAATACCGCCGTTCACCAATTTCCGGCATATCAAAGATGCCGCCTCTTCCCGGTTCAAAATAAATTTTTACAAGTAACTCATTTCCTGCTGTTTTAAGGATCCCGCCGGGAACGGCGTATATCCGATTTATATTCCAGGGATTGGTAGCATGAGGCGGAAAATTTCCGGTTGCACCGAGGAAGCTGCCATTAAGATATGCGCTATCTGCTTTAACGATCCTTCCCAGCATCAGCGAAACCGGTATGGATAGTAAGGAATCAGGCAGGGGAAAGGTCTTTCGCAAAACGATCAGCCCTCCCGCAGGCTTAACCGCTGTGAGATCAGATATTTTAGGAAGCGGTTGAAAAAGGAGCCTGTCAGCATTTACAGTAGACAGATCATTTTTTGGAATTGCAAATTCCCATCCCTCGTTCAGCCGGATAACATTTGAATGATGAACCTTGCACCCAACCACCAATATGATGATCATCAGCAAGGAAAAGCCGTGAGATAAAGAGAATCGTTTTCTCATATAAATGAATGTATCTGAAATTCAGTATTATCTGTTCAACTGCAACTCACTAATATCTACAGCTGTGCAAATAGTCTCAACAGTTACCAGGTCATTCTTACTATAGAGTCCGTTTGAAATAAGGTTGAACGCTGCCGGAAGTATATTGTATTGAATCTTATCCGGATCCCTCACCACTATTTCTTCAGCCTCATCAAAAACGGTTTTAGCTGATATCATAAACTCATCGTAGGCATCTTCATTTGATATGATCCCACCTGCCATGATCGTATCCCATTTCAAAATAACATCCAGTAATGTATAGACGGCCAACATACCTGGGGTTGGCGGTTGTGGAGATGCAGTCAGTTTGGCAAGTTCATGTGCTTTCATATCCTGGGCCACCAATGATCGTACCTCCTGGGTATTTTGCTGACTGGCTGTTAGATTCCCGGTTCCGCCAAATATGGACAGGAGAATATTATAGGTTGTCCAAAACCATTGACTATCCTCCCATGTAGGAGCGGGGGTTGCTGCGGCGCCGGTTCTTGCATACTCGTACGCCAGTTTTTGAGAAATGCCAAGTGCATATAAAAGATATTCAAATTCGGAAATACCGGTTCTTTGGAGCACCGGTGTCATCCAGCCCCAAAGTACGCCGATGGTAGTAAGTGGGCCTGCATCGTAGGGATCAGCATAGATCTGTATGAATTCATAAATAATATCTGCCGTTGATTGCGCATCACAAACAACTGCTTTCGGGGGAAGTACCGGGGCAGGCCCATTATAAGGAGTTCCGACCCTCCTGTGCTGATCGTACGCATTGTACTGTTGAATGGTAAAGGGTGTAATATCTGCGGGTGTAAGTCCCTCCTGTTTCCAAAGCGGAATAAAATCAGTTTCGAGATCAGGGTAATAATAAAAACTAAAACCCGTCACATTCGTATACCTGTTCAGGAATTGGTTCCAAAGGTTGGCACCCTCAACATCTCCATAAACTTCCTCGAAAGATTTTTGGTTGTGCGGTAAATTACAGGCGATATTTAAAACGGTGAGTTTATTGGCAGCGCAATAAAAATACCATGTAGGATCATTGATGAGGTAATCTTCCTGCATTAGCCAATCCCTGTAATACATCAATGCTGCATTTACAAAAACCGGCCTCAACATTGAATCCTGGTAGTTCCCGGGAAATTCAAGACCATGCCCCACCAGCATATCAACCAATTGGCAATTGCGGTTGAGAACAGCCTGGTCCACTCCTTTCAAGCCGACGATATGGATATTACAGGGATAGCCATAAGTGTTTCCAATGACCCCGCCCCATGCGCAGCCAAAGCGGTGATCATGATAGGCAACAGGGGAATTACTGGTGATCCCTTTGCCAAGGTAGGATCCCAAATGCGTGAAGCCGAGTGTATTTTTATCGGTTTGAGAAAGAGCCGGAATGGTGCCGGAATTTAATTCCGGGTGCATATAAGAGATCAATGCAAATATATCATCGTTGGGCCCAAGCCCGCTCTTACTGCGGATAAGATCATCCACCATCTGGCTGCCTGCCACAGGAACTCCATTTGGATCGATCACAAATGAATTATCACTTACAGGCAGAAAGTACATACCAACGGCAGTAACATTTCCATTGGCATCTTTCGCCACGGCATATTGATAGTCCTTTACATTGAAAACAGTATTCTGGTCTATAATGATATTTGTACTCCCGAACAGATCACGGGTAACCCCATAATTCTTAAGGGCTGCGTCAGTAATGCAATAAGGGCTTCCAAAAGTTGATGGTCCACGGAAATGATATACCGGGTTCCTGTATGCAGGAGGAATGGCAGCCATGTTAAATAGAATTTTATCAGGTAATCAACAGCACATATCCACTCTTAACAAATATAGGGATTAAATTTAATGCTTTATTTATCATTGCAGGCAGCAATGAACGTATATATGAAGAACAAAAAGTTTTGTTGATGAGATTCATTCCCTCCCCGAATGACTTCGATCAGGCGGGCATCAGCCCTGCTTTTAGCTTTTCTTTTTGTTTAACCAGAAACCTAACCTAACTTGATTTATCAATGTAATAGAATTGTTATTGGAAAAATTAATATCGCTAAATAAATATCCCAGGCCAGCATTTACGTCAAGGCTAAATCTCTTAACATAGTTCCTTTGAAGTCCCCATACGAATCCTACAATATTGGAAAGTCCTGCTTCGCCGTGTCTTGAATTCTTAGAATAAGTTCCAAACACAATTGGCCCGATGTAATTGGCACTGTTCATTTCTGTGCGCAGTCCGTTCTTTGCTCTTTTCGCTAAATTATAATAATTCCGATACTGTAAAGCAATCGCCGGCCCAACAAAAAATCGGGTTCCTGAAAATCTGGTTACAGCCAGGATATTCATAAATGCACTCACAAAAAAGGTTTGGTGTTTTCCCAACCTCGCTTCATATGAAATTCCAGGGTAGAAAAAATTTGCAGTAATAACCTTTGTTACATCAATATTTTGTTCTTCCTTTTGAGAGAAACTTGTGAAAAATGTCAATAAAGTGAAAAGAAAACAAGTAATAAATTTCATAATGGTTTTTTAGCAGTTAGTAATTGTAAGCCAATATAATTCTGACTAACGTAGAGTATTGCCGGAGTTTGACAATTTTCGGCTGTCTACCAGTGATACTTACAATTAAAGGAACAACTATTAATTGTAACTGCAAAAGCTGATTAAAGTCTGTAAAGGCGAAAACTTCCTGTATTTGCGGGACCGGGTAGAACAGTAATGATTTTTATGATGAATTCCATTAGCCCGAATTGAGGCACTGCTTCTGTTGGCAGTAATATTTTTCAGCCAACTAAAGAAGTTGAAGTTAGTTCTTTACAAACTTAAGATTAGTGTTAATGCTACCCGCATGGTTAACCTGCAAATTATATACTCCTGGAGCCAGCTTTTGTATATCAAAATTTTGATCGTTAAAAGTCGCATTGAAACTTAGTAACTTTCTACCCTGCATGTCAAGCACTAATATCAAATCATTTTCTCTCACCCCAATAATATTTAATAAGTGTTGAGCAGGATTTGGAAATATTTGATAAGTAACTTTGTTGCAGTTTGATCTAAGATTTAATATCTCACTGTATTTATAATTTCCGTCAAGATCATTGATCTTTAACCTGTAAAAGGAATTTGTGAATTGGTCAGCCATAAAAGCATACTGACTATTATTGCCTTTGGAAATTACCTCCGCTATTTTTTTATATGTGATCCCATCCACACTAACCTGTATTTCTATATTTCTAACATTCAATTCTATTTCTGATTGCCAATTTAAAATTGCTTTACAATTCGCAATTTCTCCTTTAAACCATTTTAATTTTATTGGAACTACAAGAGGCATGCACGGACTTGTAATTACAATACCTTGAGGGTCATTGGTAGATATAGTTACACTTGAAGCAATTACATTATTGAAGACAAGTCTGGCCTTACCTAACTGGGAAAGGACGCCGGTTAAATAACCTTCTGCTGTTATAGCCATACTACCAATTCCCGGGCAAAGCACATCTGGTGGAAAGGAAAAAAGATTTGCAATTGTAAGGGGATAAAAAACTCCATTTATTTTTAATTCCATGCGGGCGCAGGTTGAGCCTGAATAACCAACAAAATCAAGTATGAAATCATTTACCGGGTTATCAAAATTAAAGGTATTTGTTTGCGGAACTGTATATACAGGAATTGGTGGGCAACCAACAGGATTAGTGACAGTACCTTGTCCTATCCATTGTCCTGTAATACATTGATAGGTTATTGGATTATTAGTAGCCCAGGAACCATTGCAAGGCTGGGCATCAACAAAATTTGCAATTCCTGTTAAAATAAATCCGAATGAAAAAAGCAATTTCAATTTTATTTCTTTCAAATTCATTTTGTCTGTTTTAGTATGAAGATGCAATCAAATATTATAGCTAACGCGATACTATAAGTGCTTGTTTAATCCTTTGGGACAAGTAACAAAATTAATCTGTCGATGAAGCCTGGTAAATACTAAACGGTTGCTTTGGTTTAATAAACGGTTGTTTTATGAATTGGATCAGCAGTTTTGAGCTTGAAAGAAGTGATACTAAATTAGAGCATAAGGTCGGGCATTGCCGTCCCGTACGTACGGGAGGAATTTTTCATACATCCACCTGGTGATGCTGTTATTAAAAGACAGTTTTTATTGTGATTACAAAACCAGCGTGCGGAACTAAGTGCTGCTTGCCCCGCAGGATGCGGGGTAGCAAAACACCGCAGGCGGATTAAGATCGGTTCTATGAGTTACTTGTCCAGCATTCTGTAATAGTGCAGGGGTGCTTATGCGGGAGAGCTTAATCAAATATCTTCTCCCAAGAGATATTAACTCTACTTCACATACAAGCCATAAACCCATGCGACAGCAGAGCCATCAGTGAGAGCCGTCGGCGTTCCGTTTTTCCAAAGCTTAATAATAGCGTTGCCACCAACATTTAATTGTTCCCTACCTACCACATAAACGTTATCTCCTTTTACCGATACGTTATTAGCCTCAGCATCCAATGAGCCATCTGTCAAATGTGTGGCGATGCCATTCTTCCAAATCGTTGCAAAATTATTATCCTTGCCGGCAACATACACATCTGTTCCGGAAACAAAGATTGAAAAAGCTAAGGCGACACCGGGTCCAGCCGGTAGTACCTGCATGACAGCATTCTTCCAGTATACCGGTTGTAGATTTCCAGGATCACCCGTAAAACCACACACATACACATCGACCCCTGCAACAAATACCGAATAAGCTCCCCCACGAACGCCACCAGTTGGTAAAATCTGTCTAACCCCGTTTTTCCAAAGGATGGGATAGTCCGTAGATGAAGTGGCATCCGTTTCCAGTCCACCTACATAAACATCTGTACCTGAAACGGCAACGGACCAGGCCTGTGCACTATTACCATTAGAAGGCAAATTGGTGACAATACTATTCTTCCACAATTGCGCACGAGAAGTAACGCCAGACAGATATTCATATCCAACTACATATACATCAGAACCATTCACTGCAATGCCATAGGGAAGGCAAATGTTGCCTGTATGCGGCAAGCTGTTGGCAGTACCATTTTTCCAGTATACCGGCACAGACACTCCTGCATTATTGTCTAGTCCAGCTACATAAACATCGTTATTCTGTACAAATACATAGGTTGCTGAAGACTGGTTGGAACTGAGTGCCGTTCCGGTACCATTTACCCATACCCTTGCTCTGTTTGCTTCGGTTCCTGAGATATACACCGTATCTACTATAGCCGTCGTGGTATTGGAAGTGGTAAAGGTTACTTCATTACCATACGCGGTTCCATTTGCATTAGATGCGTACGCCCGCACATAATAACCCGTGTTGGCAGTCAAGCCTGTTATGTTACTTGCAAATGACCCTATGCCAAGGCTATCAGTTGTATGACTACCACTGATCGTAGGGTTACTGCTTGTATTCCAACATACACCGCGTGCAATTACTGCCGTGCTTCCCTGGCCGGTAATGTTACCACCTGAAACAGCTGCCGTATTGGTAATCCCTGAAATAGTTTGGGTGGTTACACCGGGTAACGCAATAGTTTCCCGACTGCTCTTATTACAATAACTCAACCCAATAAGAAACATGGGTAATAACATTGCAATAAGTATGATACGAAAATTGCTGGTAACTCTAAAGAGTTTATTCATGAGCTGGTATTTGCGTAATGCAAGTGCGTATAAAAGCCTGGTATACTTCTAAAGGTAGCAATCACTTGGCGTTCTTCAATAATTTAAAACACAATTATGCCCGCAGTATAACCGAATAAAGCAACCGGCTCTTCTTTTCATTGGCGCAGGTTTCCCGACCTGTGTTTGCCCGTCACTTCTTTTCATCGCTTATTTTTTATTGGATAAGCTGAGAATGGATTGAGTATGTAATTGAAAAGCTGAAGTAACAATCAGGCACAGGTCGGGAGACCTGCGCCAATCAGGAAAACTGAAGAACAGTAAAGATTTGCTGCTGAGATTCCTTCCGTCCGCTCGAATTGCGGCAATGCTTTGTTAGCAGCAAATCAATTCTGCACATACAGCATCATTACTTCATTATCATGTTCATTGATATAAAATGAAAATGGCCGACTATTAAATAGTTCAAGTCTGCCGCTAATTTTTAAGTTTTCAAGTGCTTTATGTAATAATACTCTTGAATGCAGCTTAAATAGATTTTCAAGTTCAAGGTTGATGTCCAAATAATCAAGATTATCAAATTCTTCACAACTAACCCACGCTGGCTTAAAGTTTATGCCATTGTCAATGAATAAAATTTGTTTAGAATAATCGTATTCATTTGTAATATATCTCGGCACCTCAATTGTAGGATACTCTTGTTGTCCGTAACAAGCTATAAAACTTGAATAGTGATAATAATAGTCATACTCTATGAAAAAGGCTTGAATTTCGTGTTGCTTACCTGAACTAATTATTGCAGTGAAGACTCTTTCGAATTCATTTTCAAAATATGTAATTAAAGCTCCATTGTCTAGGTTCAAATACTCTGTCAATTTATTTTTGAAGGAATTGTCAAGAGAAGTGTCTTTTGATAATTTTTTTAGGTCGCTTAACATTTGTCGTTCTCCATTATCAAAGACAAATACCCTCCCAGCTTTGATGTCGTCATACTCCTCTTTATACAACCCAGAAATAGATGTAGCTTTTAGTTTTTGGAATAAACTATCCCTTTGTTGTTCTAAAAGCCATAAGGTTATGGGGTTGCTCATAATTTGCCGCTAAGGGCCGGGCATTGCCGCAGTTTGGGAATTTCATGTTCTGTCCGCTGGGTGATGCTGCCTATTAAAGGAACAAAATATTATTGTGACTACAAAACCAGCCCGCGGTAGCAAAACACCGCAGGCGGATTAATGAACGGTTAAGACGAAAACCTGCCTGCCGAGCGGCAGCAGGCAGGCTGAAGAACAGTAAAGATTTGCTGCTGAGATTCCTTCCGTCCGCTCGAATTGCGGCAATGCTTTGTTAGCAGCCTACGAAAATTTTTGGGCGTCATGAATTATGAGTTATGAATTATGAATGAAATACAGATCCACATTCATCATTCATCATTCAGCATTCAGCTTAGTGATCATTCAATGGCAAACCCCTCGCCTGCCATTCTTTCCAGTTGATATATTCGGGGGCCACACGATGTTCTACCATGGTAATGCAATCTGTAACAGGGCACATGAGCTGGCAGAGATTACAGCCCACACATTCTTCTTCTTTTATTGTATAATGTATTGTAAGGCTTGCCATATTCCAGGTTGATGGATTGGTGAGAGGCGTCTTCGCAGGCGATATAACAAAGGCCGCAGTGGATGCATTTATCCTGGTCGATATTTGCAATATGGTGGTAATTGATATCCAGTTCTTCCCAATGTGTAAGTGTGGGCACAGATTTCCCAATAAAATCATAAATAGTTGCAAAACCTTTTTCATCCATCCAGTTGTTGAGTCCTTCACAAAGATCTTCGATGATCCGGAATCCATGTTTCATAGCAGCCGTGCAAACCTGCACAGATGTTGAACCCAGCAACATGAATTCTGCTGCATCTTTCCAGGTGCTGATGCCGCCAATACCTGAGATCGGAACTTTGTTTGTGACTTCATTCTGCGCGATCGTAGCTAAGAATTTTCAATGCGATGGGTTTTACTGCAGGCCCGCAATAGCCACCATACACACTTTTACCCGCAACATAAGGATTGGGAACAAATGTATCCAGGTCGATTCCTGTTACGGATTGAATCGTATTGATCAAGTGACAATGCATTTGTGCCTGCTTCCACAACAGCCTTACCGGTAGGCACAACCGAATGTACATTTGGTGTAAGCTTGGTGATCACAGGAATCGTTGCTGCTTCCATCACCCACTCTACAACCATGCGGGCAATTTCGGGATCCTGCCCAACAGCAGCGCCCATGCCTCTTTCCGTCATACCATGCGGACAACCAAAATTCAATTCGAAACCATGTGCTCCCGTGTCTTCCACTTTTTTTATCAGTTCATGCCAGCTGTTCCTGTCATTGTCAGCCATCAGTGAAACGATCATTGCCCGGTCAGGAAATAATTTCACGCACTCTTCTATTTCTCTCAGATTAATTTCCAGTGGCCTGTCACTGATCAGCTCAATATTATTAAAGCCCATCACTTTTCCGCCATTGAAATTCACAGCAGAATATCTCGACGAAACATTTTTCACCTGTGAGCCAGTGTTTTCCATACCACACCACCCCAGCCTGCTTCAAATGCCCGCAGTACATTTATTTTTTTATCAGTTGGTGGCGCACTCGCAAGCCAGTAAGGGTTGGGGGATTTGATGCCGAGGAAATTTGTTTGCCAGTGAAGCCATTCTTTTATTATTTTAAATGTTAATATGTTGAATGTTGAATGTGGCATATAATTAAAAATGTTGCATGATAAATCCTAACTAATAAAATGTAACTGTTACTTTCATTCAATCATTTAAATACTTCAACATTCAACATAAAATTATAAGTTTAGAACATTTTAAAATACTTGCACGCTCCGTCCTTTCCCGCCTGCACCGCATCCACCACTTCCTTACCACCATTCACACAATCACCGCCGGCAAAAACACCTGGAATATTTGTGGATGCTTTATCTTTCAATAACGATCTTTCCATTTTTATTTTCAAGTTGATTATCGCCTACCAATTCTTCAAAAGGCATTTGCCCTGCTGCCTTAATGATCATATCCACATCAATGATAAATTCTTCTCCAGTTTGAACCGGTGAACGGCGGCCACTTGCATCAGGTTCGCCCAGTTTCATCACTTCAGATCTTAAATGCCGCTACTTTTCCATCTACTCCCATTACTTCTTTTGGTGCAGCCAGCCAGATGATCTCGCAGCCATCCAGTTTGGCAATATCCAGTTCAGCCTGTGTACAAGGCATTTCTTCCTGTGTTCTGCGGTATAACATCGTTACTTCTTTTGCGCCCAAGCGCTTTTGCCTGTGTGGCAGCATCGATGGCCGTCATGCCCATCCCGATCACTGCAACTTTATCACCACCGGAACTTTACTATAACCCTTACTCCTGATATCATAAATAAAACTGATCGCATCTACTACACCTTCCAGTTCTTCTCCGGGAATATCCAGTTGACTTGCAAGGCCGACACCAAAACCAAGGTAAACAGCATCATATTTTTTTTGCAATTCTGCAGCGAAATATTCTTTCCCAATTCCTGATCATATTTTATCTTGATTCCGCCAATAGCTAAAATATAATTTACTTCATCTTCACAAAACTGTGGCGTTACTTTATATGCCGCGATTCCATAGGTCATCAACCACCGCCTTCTTTTTCTTTTTCATAAATAGTAACATCAATGCCTTCTCTTGACAACACATGCGCACAACTCAATCCTGCCGGGCCTGCACCAACGATCGCCACTTTTTTCCCGTTGGATGCTTTTCGTTTAAACAACTGCCAGTTATTATCCAATGCTTTTTCTGTGGAATAGCGTTGCAGTTTGGCAATAGCGATCGGTTCTTCATCCATCAAATTATAAACACAGGCTCCTTCGCATAATTTTTCAACCGGGCAAACCTTGCTGCAGCCTGCACCCATAATATTTGACACAAAGATGGTATGTGCAGAACCTTTGATATTATCCGTAGTGATCTGTTTGATGAATTTTGGAACATCGATACTGGTAGGACAACTTTTCATACAAGGCGCATCATAACAAAACAAACACCGGTTGGCTTCCACCAGCGCTGCATCCTTTGTTTCAAACGGTGGATGAATGTCGCTGAAGTTTTGTTCGTATTGATCTTTGGTTAATCTGTTATTGACATTGCCATGTATTGACATTTCTTGTTTATATTTAAATCGTTGAATGTTGAATATTAAATTGAATGCGCTTCATTTAACAATTCATATTCAAAATAATTTTATAGTTCTACTAATTTTACCATAAGTTTCCGGTCTCCTGTCTCTGAAGAATTGCCATTTGCTTCTTACTTCTTCAATCATATCCAGATCAAATTCTGCGACCAGCAATTCATCTTTGTCTTCTGATGCCTGGCAAAAATTTGTCCCCGTGGATCTACAAAATAAGAGCTGCCATAAAATTTGCCAAGGTTCCAGGGTTCTTCTGTTCCAACCCGGTTAATGCATCCCATAAAATAACCATTGGCTGCAGCATGTGCAGGTTGTTCCAGTTTCCATAAATATTGTGATTGACCTACCGTAGTTGCCGATGGATTGTAAACGATCTCTGCGCCATTCAATCCCAGGCACCTTGCGCCATCAGGAAAATGGCGGTCATAACAAATATACACGCCCACTTTCGCATACCTTGTCTGAAAAACAGGATAGCCAAGATTGCCGGGTTTAAAGAAAAACTTTTCCCAGAATCCTCCTGTATGCGGAATATGATTTTTTCTGATACTTGCCAAAATAAGTTCCATCTGCATCGATCACTGCTGCAGTATTATACAAAACTCCTGCCTGTTCTTTTTCATACACAGGAACAATGATCACCATATTGTATTTCTTTGCATATCCTGCCATGCGTTCTGTGGTAGGACCGGGAACAGTTTCAGCAGAAGCATACCATGTTTTATCCTGTCCCGGGCAGAAATAAGGCGTATTAAAAATTTCCTGGAAGCAAAATATCTGCACGCCTTTTTTTCCTGCTTCTTCAATCAAAGGAATATGTTTTTGCACCATTGCTTCCTTGATCTCTTCGATGGTTCCTTCGCCTTCTGTTTTTGGAAGCGACATTTGGATAAGACCTGATTTGATAATTCTTGGCATTGTTAAAATTATGAGTTTAAATTATGAATTTTGAATGGGCTTATGTTGACTTGAAATACCTTTCTTTTGTTGTGAGAATAATACTATTTAATATTCTTATCAATTCATCACAATTATTAATTAAGTTATTAAACTGGGCTTCATTAATATAATTACTATCTTTCAAAAGATTAAGCCAGTAACTCGCCTCTCTTGCTTCTTTTACAGCTATTCCTAATTTATGAATAAAATCCTTCTTGGATTCACTTGCCACTGCTTCATGAATATTAGCCCAACCGAAGTTCCACATCTCAATAGTTGTTTTGAAATTACAAATTCTTTTTTCTCTGCAACTAAGTATTTATAAATACTGATAATTTCCAGCGCAAATAAATATGATTTCTTTACAACAATATTATCCTTGCTTTCATTCATAACTCATCATTCATAATTTTAAATTACCTGGGACACTTTATTTCGTTTAATAAATTTCCCATATCCTTTTTCCACCAAACATTTATTATCATCGATCGCAACCTGTCCACGCAGTAAAACTGTTTTTACTTTTCCGGTCAGTTCCCATCCTTCATAGCCACTGTAATCTACATTCATATGATGTGTTTTTGCTGAAAGCTTATGTTTTTCATTCGGATCGAAGATCACGATATCTGCATCACTTCCAACAGCAATCGTTCCTTTGCGGGGAAACATGCCAAATATTTTTGCAGGATTGGTGCAGGCAACTTCCACATATTTATTCAGTGTGATCTTTCCTTTATTCACCCCTTCGCTAAATAATAATTCCATCCTGTTCTCAATGGCCGGATGCCCATTGGGTATTTTTGAAAAATCATCTTTGCCCATTAATTTTTGTTCCCATTTAAACGGGCAATGATCTGTTGCCACCACCTGCACCAATCCCTGGTTGATGCCTGCCCATAAAGTTTCCTGGTCTTTTTTTTCCCGCAGCGGCGGGCTCATCACCCATTTAGCGCCTTCAAAATCTTTTTCATACAACGATGCATCAAGGATCAAATATTGAATACAGGTTTCTACAAATACTTTTTGATTTCTTCTTGTTGCATTGCGAACCGCATTCAATGCACCTTCGCAGGTAAGATGAACAATATAACCCGGGCAACCTGTATAATTTGCCATATCAGCAAAACGTTCACTGGCTTCTGCTTCTGTTACTTCGGGTTGAGATAGATAATGATAGAGCGGTGAAATTTTCCTTCATCCCTATGCTTTTGCAATGAGATAATCGATCATATCGCCATTGGTAGCATGAACATTGATCAGTCCGCCATGTTTTTTTACTTCCTCCATCAATCCGATCATCTGCCGGTCATCGATCATCAGTGCACCTTTATATGCCATGAAAGTTTTAAAAGAAGTGATCCCTTCTTTTTCAATAAAATCCTTTATTTCTTTTTTTGTATCGTCATTAAAATCAGTGACTGCCATGTGAAAGCTATAATCGCCTACGCAATTATTATCTGACTCTTGCTCTCCATTCTTCCAAAGCCGCACTGTAAAGAATTTCCCTGTTTTTGTAAAATAAAATCGATCACCATCGTGGTACCGCCATACAAAGCGGCCCGGGTGCCTGTTTCATAATTGTCGCTGTGAATAGTTCCCATAAAAGGCATATCGAGATGCACATGCGGATCAATGCCGCCGGGCATAACGAGTTTACCGGTAGCATCGATTTCTTTATCCGCTTTTACCGTGAAATTTTTACCGATGGCAGTTATGCGTTTCGCCTTCAATAAAAATATCAGCGACATAATCATCGGTCGCTGTAATGATTCTTCCGTTTTTAATTAATATACTCATTTTAAATATTATTTTAAATGTTGAATTTTGAATTTTAAATGAAGAATGCATCCAACATTTAAATTCACCTTTCAAAATAATCATTTCTTTTGTTTCATAGATATATAATACACAATCCCGCTCACAAAAAATCCAACAAACCATGCATAATTATATAAATCCTGATATCCACAGCGGCAATGAGCTATCAGGCTAACTACTTTTATTCTGCACCAAAAACCCCGGTACATTCGGAAGAATCCCAGCTAGCAAAGCAATGATGGCGTTATAATTAAAGCCATTACTAAAACTATATACTCCATTGTGTTTGTACAGATCATCTACATCAAGTCTGTTTCTTCCTGATAAAATAATAATCAACGATCATGATACCGCCAATCGGCCCCAGCAAACTGGAATAAGCAATCAGCCAGGTAAAAATATAACCATTGGGATCAGCAATCAATTTCCATGGAAAAATCAAAATCCCAATAACACCTGTGATATACCCACCCGTTCTGAAATTGATTTTTTGCGGGGCAAGGTTTGAAAAATCATTTGCAGGGCTTACAATATTGGCTGCAATATTGGTAGCCAGTGTTGAAATGGCAACTGCCGATCATTGCAAAACTTACCATCAGTTTACTTTCAAACTTGCCGGCAAGTTCTACCAGTATCCCATATCGGTTTGTCCATAAATAATAGCTGTTGCAGAAGTAACGACCACGCCGATAAAAGCAAACAATGTCATGGATGGAGGCAGCCCGATTATCTGCCCGTTTATCTGTGCCTTTTGGATTTTGCATACCGTGTAAAATCAGGAATGTTCAATGAAAGTGTTGCCCAGAAACCAACCATGCCCGTAAATGCAGGAAAAAAATAATTCCAGAAATCTGCGGTAGTCTGCAAATTTAGATGGCTGGCTTAAGATGGGTCCAAGACCATTTGCTGCAACAGATGGCCCAGAACAATAAAGCCAGTGCAGCAATGGGTAAAAAGAATGCTTTAAATACCAATAACTTTCTGATACTGTCCACACCAAGATAAACGATAAACATATTCAGCACCCAGAAAAGAAAAAAACAGATCATCGGCAAGGCCTGTGCGAAATAACAGGAAACTGCTGTCGATCTCAGCCAATGAAGGGTATCCATGCCCTGAAACATATTATACAATGAAGCCCCGCCGATCCATGTCTGAATACCAAACCAGCCGCAGGCAACGATTGCCCTGAGCATCGCAGGAATATTGGCGCCTTTAGTGCCAAAACTTGCTCTTGCAAAAACAGGAAATGGAATGCCATATTTCGCGCCTGCATGGCCATTCAATATCATCGGGATCAACACGATGCAGTTACCCAAAAAAATAGTGAGGATGGCCTGCCACCAGTTCATTCCGCCACCGATCAGCGAACTGGCAAGCATATATGTAGGAATGCAAAGGCTCATGCTGATCCATAATGCGGCATAATTCCAGGTACCCCAGGTGCGCTTGGCCTGCGGAACGGGAGCAAGATCTTCATTGATAAGTGAAGAGTCAGTGATGGTTTGGTCCATTCATTTATTTATGAATGTTGAATGTTGAATTTTAAATGATACAAACATTCTATTTAAAATTAAACATTCAACATAATTTAAGCAGTACGTTCATCTGCGATGCTGATCGCTTCGCTGAATGATCGCAAGCCCTTCATCGATCTGTTCCTTTGTTACACATAAGCGGTGGTGCAATAAAGATATAACTCCATCGCACAAAAGTGTACATGCCCAGTTCTTTGATCTTTGCTGCGACCTTATTCATCACAACCATTTCATCAGGCTTTGCATTGAATGGCGCCATGGGTTCTTTGGTATTCCTGTTTTTCACAAATTCAATGCAACCAAGCAAACCGGTATTTCTGAAATCACCGATGGAGGGATGTTTTTTTTTAACAATTCCACCTGCTGCGTTCATATACTTACCCATCGCAGCAGCATTTTCAATCAGATTATCATCTTCATATATCTTTTATGGTTTCCAATGCTGCTGCGCAACTAACCGGATGGGCTGAATAGGTGAGCCCCAATGCCAGCATATTATCATCATACTTTGCAGCGATCTTATCTGAAACCATCAAACATCCAAAAGGCAGATAACCGCAGGTAAGCCCTTTGGCCATAGCAGATCATATCGGGAACGATGCCATGATTTTCAAAGCCAAACCATTTGCCGGTGCGGCCAAAGCCACTCATCACTTCATCCATGATCAATAGAATGCCATGCTTGTTGCAGATTTCCCGTACTGCTTTTAAATAACCAACGGGATATTGCAGACAGCCCGATGAACCCGATTCTCCTTCCAGCAAAATGGCAGCAATATTTGCCGGGCCTTCATAAGCGATCATCCGTTCCAGTTGTGCAACTGATTCTTTCAACAGATTTTCTTCACCATATTCCCAGCGGTATAAATAAGGAAGATCAAAGTGAACAAAATTCGGAGCCTGTTGCGCATCAACAGGAAGCCTGCGTGGATCGCCGCTGGCGGAGATAGCGCCAATAGAAGCTCCATGATAAGATTGATAACGGCTGAGTATCTTATGCCTGCCCGGTATAAAGTCTGGCAAGCTTAATCCCATTTTCAATAGAAGTGGCGCCGCATAAAGTGAAGAATGCTTTATTAAGATCACCGGGGCATATCTCTGCAAGCTTTTTTCCAAGTTCACCACGTACTTTGGTAACACAGCTTGGTGTGACATAACTCACTTCCTGCATTTGCTTTACAACTGCATCGGTTATACGCTGGTTGCCATGACCAATATTCACATTCATCAATCCCGATGAAAAATCAATATATCTTTTACCATCATAATCATAGAGATAAACACCTTCTGCATATTTCACAGCGATCGGCGCAATGCCTTTTTGTTTGCTCCAGCTGAATAAGGTATAATCGAGATTATTTTGAATGATCTCTGTTGCTTCGGACAATGTTTTTGTTTGTGACATACTGATTATGTTGAATGTTTGAATGTTAAATGTTGAATGGGTGTCTTACATTCAACATTTAACATTCATAATTTAAAATAGAAATTAACTCATCCAGTTCACCCCTGCTTCTGCATTCCATTTGGTGGTGATTTTTTCAATTTGGTCCAGAATTCAATGGAACTTTTTCCGGTAATATCACCCACGCCAAATTTACTTTCATTCCATCCGCCGAATGAGAATGGTTCCCTGGGAACAGGCACACCAACATTCACGCCGATCATTCCTGCACTGGCACTTTCAATAATATACCTGGCCATGCCGCCATTTTGTGTAAATACACTGGCGGCATTCCCATAAGGATTTGCATTTTCAATGGCAAGTGCTTCATCACCGTATTGGTACGCATGATAGAGATGACCGGCCCAAAAATTTCTTCTGTTGCAACTGACATGCCCGGCTTCACATGATCAATCACAGTCGGTCCTACATAAGTTCCGTTTTCTTTTCCTTTCACTTTTGTATTACGTCCATCTACCAGAATCTTTGCGCCCTGTTCTTCTGCTTCTGTAATATATCTTTCGATTCGGTTCTTTGATTCTTTATTGATCACAGCACCGAGGTTTTCACCCGGGACGATCTTTCTTGCTTCATCACAGATCTTATCAATGATACTGTCAACATTCCCTACACCGATCATTGCGCTGGCAGCCATGCAACGCTGTCCCGCACAGCCACTCATAGATGCGGCTACATTTTGAGCCGTCATTCCTGGTATGGCATCCGGCAAAACCATCAAATGATTTTTTGCACCACCCAATGCAAGGCATCTTTTATAAGTTGCAGTCGCTCGTTGGTAAACGATCTTGGCCACTTTGGTTGACCCAACAAAAGATACTGCTTCAATAGCCGGATGATCGCAGATGGCTTCTACAATCTCGACATCGCCATGAACAATATTAAATACACCATCAGGCAGACCGGCTTCTTTTAATAATTCCGCCAGCCGCATGCAGCTCAATGGTACTTTTTCCGAAGGTTTCATGATCATGCAATTTCCCAGTGCAATGGCATTGGGCAATGTCCAGTTGGGCACCATGCTCGGAAAATTAAATGGAACGATGGAGGCTACCACGCCAAGGGGTACATGCTCTGTGCGGCATTCCACACCCCGGCTCACTTCCAGCACTTCCCCGGTTACCAGCTGGGGTAATGAAGTTGCAAATTCAGTCAGCTCAATGCATTTTTCAATTTCGGCAACAGATTCATTGTATGTTTTACCATTCTCTTCACTGCATAGTTCAGCAAGTTCTTTTAGATTTTTTTCCAGCAATGTCTTATACCTGAAAAAAACCTGCACCCTTTCTTTGATCGGAGTTTTACTCCATCCCGAAAAAGCCGCTTTTGCTGCGATGACTGCTTCATCGAGGTCTTTGGAGGTTGATAAAGGGACGGTAGACAATAATGTACCGTCCAGGGGGGAAATGATATCTAAATGCTTGGCTGTCTGCGCAGGGACCAATTTCCCGTTGATAAAATTTTGTAATGCCGGATATTTCATGATAACTGAATTATTTTTATTTTTTTAATGAGGAAACTAAAAATAATTTATTTTTAGATACTAATAAAAATTATTTTTACTTTTTTCTAGAGAAAAAACAACAAAAAATGGCCAATACTGGGACCGTCACACTGGATAAGCTTGATTTTGAGATATTAACGTTCCTGCAGCAGGACGGCAGGATGTCATTTACCGTGATTGCCGGTAAACTAAAGGTATCTATCGGAACAGTCCGAACCCGGTTCAATAAGCTGATCGAAGAAGGTACGATCAGTATCATAGGCAGGGTTGACCCGGATAAAGTAGGGTTCAGGTGCTATGCACATATAGCTGTGTATGTAAGGCCTGCTACCCTGAAGGAAAAAGTGGCGCTCAAAATTACCAAACAGCCCGAAGTGAGTTTCCTTGCAATGACGTCGGGAGACTATGACCTTGAAGTAGATGTCATGTGCCGTGATAATAACCACCTCGTAGATTTTGTAAATGATATCAGTAAAATAGAAGGGGTATTTCAAACCAAGACCACCATTTATTTCAAGGTTTACAAATATGCACAGCCGGACCTGAAATTATTGAAGTAATATATCGGCCCAAAGAGGGTATACATGACTGAAACTATATTTAAAAAAAATGCTGCTCCTGGCTGGAGCAGCATTTTTTTAAATTATAATGATTTTATTCCTTGATCAGGGAAGTGACCAGGTTTACAGATGAACCGGCTAATTTTACCTGGTATGTTCCGGAAGGCAAATTGCCATCGAACGTAATATTATGTGTTGCAGACACCCCGTTGTGTTGAATAGAGATTGATTTTATCAATTGCCCATTCACGTTAGTAACCTGTATATTATAAGTACCCTTTTCTATATTATTCAATTGTAGTGAAACCACACTGCCTTTCACAGGATTTGGGAATACAACCATTTTTTCAGCAAGTACTGCCTTTTCATTGCCGACCTTTGCAACTGAAGCCTTTGCGGTTGATCTCATTGGCAGGGGAGCAACAGTGGTCTTCTCAAATACAATGCTAAAGCGGTCCTTCGCATAAGATGCAGGATCCGAATTTGTGCTGAACATTATATTTGTCGTACCATTCAAATCTACAGGCATGTTATTGGTCGTACCTGAATATTTATCTTTAACAACGGCTGTAAGATCTTTCTTCTTTAAATACTCACCAATCACTTCCAGCTTGTAAGTATTGAACTTCATCTGTGCCAAATTGATGAACGCTGTATCATTGCCAGTAATGGTTTTTCTTCTCTCAATGGACAGTAATTTAGTTTCGCATTGTAAGGAGATACTTTCACTTGCGCCACTTAATTTTCTCACGTCATCATTGTCAACAATATTTAAATTATCATCATCATAAGTAACAAGTGCTGCGTCCAGTAATGAAGCAGAGCCATCGGCATTTATTGCATACAAATTAGTCCGCAGTTTTTGAGCCGGGGCAGGCGGGCGGCCAAAAAGCATATCACTGCCATTGGTTGTTTTGTCAGATTCTTTGATCGTAATCGTTCCCGGGTTCGCCCCATCAAGCGATTCAAGCAGGACAGCCTCACCACTTGGTATGTATTGGCTGACTGGGCTGGCTGCAGTGGTGATGTCATATGTACTGTTTGTATTGTTCCAGCTCACTGTTACATAAGCGCCCAATCCGTTGGAGCCTGCAAGTTTTGGATCCCACAGGTAAAAAGTATTTTTTACATTATTTCTTGTCAGGGTTTGAAAGTCGATCGCAGCGGGATAGGGATTTCCCATGACAGAAAAATTAGCGGCATTTACATTCACCACCTGGCTACCTGTTTTTATTTGTCCCTGCATTCTTAAAGTCGTAGACGTTATCGCCGCATTTGCACCCTGCATCAGGTCGATACTCCTGTCTCCCCTTATATAAAGCAAATAGCCGGGATAATTGTGAAGGGGGGCATTTGTTCCCGGAGATGGCGGCAACCCTATATAAGTATTGGTTGTATTGTCGTATACTTTTAAAGAAGGACTGTTGGTTGGGCTCTGGTCAAATCCATTGGCGATCGTACCGCCGGTAATATGTACGCCATAGCCAGGATTCGGATTAGGGCCAAATGAAGAGCCGTTAACACCTTCCTGCCATGCAGCATTGATAGAGATGGCTCCGGGTTTTATAGGAGCACTTAATAAACGCCATGCCTTGCGCGCCGGTATATACCTTTCAATACTGACATTGCCCGTAATGAATGCAGTAGCATTCCCGGATCCATCAGTTGGCAGTGTAGCAACCCTTGCAGTGCCACTGGCTGTAGATTTTAAAACAAGGTTATCATTTGTAGAGAATGTCTTCCCTGCTGCGATTGTAAGGGTGCCGGTCAAACTATCGGTACCGGCTAAACTCACATCATTATTTATAATAAGGTCTTTGATCGTATTGTTTACAAATAAACCATCGGCAATTGTCTGTGGCGCGGCCCCGTTGTATTCTACTGTTCCGGCGGAAGCTGTCACGGTACCAGCGTTTGAAAAACTGCCCGCGATCTTCAGCGTACCCGCATTTATGGTAAGTGCGGCAGCAGCCTCAACAGTTATATCAGTCACAGTTCCTGCCCCTCCCGTCAATACTGGATAAAGCCTTCCACCCGAAATACCTGTAGGAATAAATGTGCTGAATGCTGCTGTAGGAACGCCGCCCAGCCAATTCTTTGGGGTAAACCAGTCAGCAGTAAATGCATCGCCGTTCCAGGTATATTTTGAAATATTTTCACCAACGGCAAAATCACCGAAACTTGTCAGCCCGGTGGCCTGTATTGAAGTTGGCTGTAACGCCGTTACAGCCGGCAGCGTCCAGTTTGTGCCATTGAATGTACCTGCCTTAAAATTTGTTGTTATGGCACCTCCGTCAATATCTGAAGCTACCCAGTTAAACGTTGATGTGGCTGTTGTAAAAAGAATTCCTGCATTGTTTAATGACCAGAAGCGGTTCACGCTTTTTGCAGGATCAATCGTGGAATAATTTATTTCCGGTTGATCAACAGACCATGCACTTGCGGTAAGATTACCTGCCATTGCCACATTGGCGAACAGGACTGTTAGCGGTGAATACTCAGCAGCGCTCCCTACTTCAAAGGTTTTAGAAACACTGGCCCCGGTTGTAATAGCTTTTTGAAGTTTACCATTTACCCAGCCGGTTGCCTGGCCCGCACTGGTAAGTGTTGCGGTGGTTGGCAAAATAACATTGTAGCTGCCTGTCTGGATATTTCCTTTTATGAAATTCAGTGTAGTGGTTACCGTTATATCTGAGCCGAGGATGACTGATCCGCCGGTATTATTGATCGTTAATTTTGGAAGGCCCGCTATTAAACTTGCTGTTTGATCAGCAGTTCCATTTAAGTTATAAGTAGTGTTCGTGCCCGTGATAGCTCCGCCGCTGTGAATAAAATCTCCTGCAACTAAATGAGATATACCTATTGCAGTGGTATTAAAGGTTCCATCAGTGATTATTAAACTACCCTTCAAAGTAAGCGCCGAAGCAACCGTTTTGATACCAACCGCTGAAATATGTAAGTTTCCATATGCCTGGTTAGAAATAGTTTGGGTTACCCCATTATATTCAATGGTACTTGAGGTACCAAAAAATCTTGTCGCAAAGTTGAGCGGAAAATTGTTTAGACCGCCAACTTGTAATCGTGCGCCATCCGCCACATTAAGTATTCCACCTACTTTAGTAGTAGCCCTGTTGGCAGTATAGGTTCCGAGATTGAATGTGCCGCTGTTTACATAGATTTTTCCATAAGCAGCATTACTTCCATTAAGTGAGGGAAGGTTAGCAGCAAGTGACTTTGTTCCGGTTCCGCTGATGATCAATGTATAGTATGAATAGGCAGAACTTACTACCTGGTCCACGCTTGTGGACCCATATTCAACAATAGAACCCGCATAAAAAGTTGTAGCCCCTGTTAAGATATAATTCAATGTGAAACTGGCTGCATTTATTTTTATTTTTCCGAGGTTATAGATCCTTGTCAAGCCGGTTGATGTAACCGTATAAGTTGGGCTTTGACCAGGATCTATTACACCATACACTCCTAAAAAACTGCTGGCCCCATCAACTTTGATATTGGCAGCCAATGATACGGTTGAAGTTGGATTCACCGTCATTCTTCTGAAGGTTGTTAATGAATTCCCCCCAATTAGCTGGTTGGTGCCTTTGAATGTAATCCCTGCGGCCGTAGCTGAAGTTGTATATGTACCGTTATTAATCCAATTACCATTTAAGTACATGGTAGTGGCCGGGTGGTCTACTGCGCCATTTGCATTTATTGTAAAATCACCCGTTACCGTTAAATTTCTTGAGATCGTGAGTGTTGCAGGCGCTACACCTCCAAGAATAACCGATTTACAGGTTGAAACAACATTTATTTTGGGTTGGAAAGGGCCGGTAAAATTCGCATCGCCGAGGATCGCATCTTTTGTGATGTCCGGGATACCATTGGTCCAGTTAGCCGGGTTATTCCAATAAGTATTGATAGTGCCCTTCCAGCTGGTTTGCGAAAAGCCTTGCTGAAAGCAAAATAGCATTGCAAATAGCAAGCTACAGGATAGTTTGGATTTGTTCATAGTTTGGATTGTTTCAACTTTAAGTAACGTTTACCTAAGGCTTTTATTACATATTATGGAAGATTTATTATGGTGCCTGCATGGTTTTGCTACCGGGAGAACAAGTATTGGAGCACCAATAAAAAAGCCCTTCGAAGATCGAAGAGCTTTAGATGGGATTTGTCGGGATGGCAATCCCGCCGTTTGCGGGAGAACTTGCGACCTTCCCGCCTAAAGCGGGACGCTATAAACCGGAAAGTATATTATGGTCAGAAAGATAGCGACGAATGCCTCTTTTTTTGATTTGTGTTTCTAATGACATTGCTACGGATTTATCCAGGCATTCAATGGAGTGCAATAATCTCCAGGAAATTCCACCCTTGGTACTTAAACTTTGACCCATATTATGCCGGTAAAGCCTGTCTTCTATATTATTAGAGATCCCGACATAAAATTTATTCCTCTTCTCACTGTATAAAAAGTATACATAACAAAGCATCATTAAAAATACAAAAGCCCTTCGAAGATCGAAGAGCTTTAGATGGGATTTGTCGGGATGGCAAGATTCGAACTTGCGACCTCCTGGTCCCAAACCAGGCGCGATAACCGGGCTACGCTACATCCCGAACGATAAACAGTTAGTATGAGCAATTTTTTTCGGAGAGGGTGGGATTTGATCCGCCGGCTGGCGAAACAGTTTAACCCTGCCTTACTCCTTTCAAATAGTGGCGGAGAGGGTGGGATTCGAACCCACGGTACAGTTTAACCCGTACGACGATTTAGCAAACCGTTCCTTTCGGCCACTCAGGCACCTCTCCTTTTGTAACCTGCACCTTGTTTAAGGGGCAGCAAAAATACAATTGTATAGGATACAACCCAAATCAAAATGAAGAAAGACGCAAAAAACTTATTAGGATACGAATTACAGAAAGCGTTATAGTAAAGAGTTGAAGCTATTAGCTATTAGCTGATTCCTAATAGCTTCAAACAGGCAAAAAAAATCCAGATCACCGGGATCTGGAGAATATTATGAAATGCATATAATTACATCGCCGCCAGCTGCACTTTCTGCTGCAATTCCAATACACTTTCTTTAAAAAGATTATCAGTGTCCATCAGGTCCTTTACGGTCTGGCAGCTGTGAATTACAGTTGTATGATCCCTGCCGCCAAAATGTTCACCGATGGTTTTTAAAGAATTCTTGGTAAAGGCTTTTGACAGGAACATAGTGATCTGCCTGGCCTGTACGATCTCCCGCTTCCTTGTCTTTTGTAATAATTTATCATAAGGCACATCAAAATACTCACATACCATTTTTTGTATGGCATCGATGGTTATCTCCTTGCTGGAAGATTTTACAAAATTTCTTAGTACTTTCTTTGCCAACTCAAGGTCTATTTCCCTCTTATTCAGCGAAGATTGTGCCAATAAGGATATCAAAGCCCCTTCGAGCTCACGCACGTTACTGTTTATATTGTAAGCGATATATTTAACGACTTCACGAGGCATTTCAAGGCCATCATGTTTCATTTTATTTTCAAGGATCTCGATCTTGGTATCATAGTCCGGTAATTGAAGATCTGCGCTTAGGCCCCAGCGAAAACGGCTCAGCAATCTTTCCTGTACCCCTTCGAGGTCTTTGGGAGATTTATCACTTGTAAGGATCAGTTGCTTACCACTCTGGTGCAGGTGATTAAAAATAGAAAAGAAAGCATCCTGCGATTTTTCTGCCCTGTTAAAGAACTGCACGTCATCAATGATCAATACATCTATTAACTGGTAAAAATGGATAAAATCATTGATGGCATTATTGCGGCCATGATCAATGAACTGGTTAATGAATTTTTCTGAGCTCACATACAAAACTACCTTATTATTATAGAGCCTTTTTACTTCATTGCCGATTGCCTGGGCAAGATGCGTTTTTCCCAGGCCCACCCCACCATAAATAACCAGTGGATTAAATGAAGTTGTACCTGGTTTTTCTGCAACTGTTTTTCCTGCACGGCGTGCAACCCTGTTACAATCGCCTTCTATGAATGAATCAAATGTATAAGCATGTTAAGCTGCGGATCGATCTGCATCTTTTTGAGCCCGGGGATAACAAAAGGGTTCTTAACTGGATTATTTATTACAAGCGGAAAATCCATTTCATTGTTTGAGTATGATTTGTAACCGTTGCCAGGAATGTCCATGGTGAGTGGTTTGTTTTTACTGTTACCACTATCAACCATGATCCTGTATTCCAGCCTTGCTTCTTTTCCAAGTTCTCTTTTCAATGTTTTTGCAAGCAGGGATACATAATGTTCTTCAAGGTACTCATAAAAAAATTGACTTGGTACCTGTATCGTAAGAATTTTTTCTTTTAATCCAACAGGTTTTATAGGTTCGAACCAGGTTTTAAAATGTTGCCATTCTACGATATCCTTTATGATCTCTAAGCAATTGATCCATACTTTGTCAAAAGTCTTCTCCATTATTCCTTAAGCAATTTATATATTGAGTTGTTCTTATTTTTTTCCGGGAAATTCCTTCCAAAAAACCTGTTTAAGACCTATTAAAATAATTTTTTAGCAGGACAGCGAATATCAAAATAATTTGTTGAAAAAAAAATTTTTTATTCACTTGTTTTTTTCGGTATGACCACAGTATGGCCCTTTTTAAAAAATAGTTTTTTTTCCGGAATCCATGCTGGCTATATCTGGTTTGCCATAAATACTTTGGAAACCGGGAAGATTATTTTTTTTAAAAAAAATTAAATTATACACATACCCTAAAAACCATATAAACTATTTGGATTTGTCAAAAAAACTGCTTTCAGTTCCGCCTATCAAAATCCCAGGCTGTTTTATGATTAAATAGAATTACTTTTGGCAACTTAAATTTATTTTATGAGCTATGAACTTACAGGCAAGCTGCTGGCTAAGTACGACGAAGTGCAGCGTTCGGCAACTTTTAAAACAAGGGAGTTTGTCGTAGAGAAAACGGAAGATATTGGTGGCAGAAGCATAGTGAATTATGTGAAATTTCAATGCGTACAGGATAAAACAGCCATACTGGACAGGGTAAATACCGGTGATTCGATCAAGGTCTATTTTAATATCAAAGGGAGTAAATGGGAAAAGGATGGTAAGACCAATTATATCACCAACCTGGATGCATGGCGCATCGAACAAATGCTGCAGGCCAATGCACAGGCGGCACCAGACAATGATTACCTGGAACCCCTGGATACATTCTCATCAACAGCACCGGATGCAGTGGATGATCTTCCCTTTTAAGGTTTAATAAGTTTAAAAGTTCAAGAGGTTTAAAAGGTTTACTTAACCTCTTAAACCTCTTGAACATTTGGAACCTTTTGAACTTTAAACCATGCAACAAAAAATAGCATTGCGATTATTACCTTCTGAAGCCGCAGATGACAGCTCCATTAAAAAAAAGATCGCATCTTCCAGCGGCAAAAAAACAGCTGAAATAAGCGGGTATCATATCTTAAAAAGATCCATTGATGCAAGGGGCAAAAATGTGTTCATCAATCTCAGCATTAAATGTTTTTTTAATGAGCCTTTCCGGGAAAGACCTTCCAATGTTTTTTCATTCAAAGATGTAAGCCTCGCTCCAAAGAAAGTGATCATTATTGGCGCCGGCCCGGCAGGCCTTTTTGCTGCACTTAAATTGCTGGAAGCCGGCATTCAGCCCATCATCCTTGAAAGAGGAAAAGATGTAAGGGCCCGCCGGCGTGACCTGGCAATACTCAATAAAGAAGGAATTGTAAACCCGGAAAGTAATTATTGTTTTGGAGAAGGTGGCGCTGGCACTTACAGTGATGGTAAATTATATACAAGGAGCAACAAGCGGGGGGATATAAACAGGATATTAAATTTGTTTGTTCATTTTGGCGCGCCTGATAATATCCTCTATGATGCGCATCCTCATATTGGCACCAATAAATTACCACAGATCATTACCGCCATGCGACAGCTGATTTCTGGGTATGGCGGTAAAGTATTGTTTGAAAAAAAAGTAGTTGACCTGGTCGCGGAAAACGGCGAGATCAGATCTGTACAAACATCCGATAATGACACGCATATTGCAGACGCTTTCATTCTTGCCACGGGCCATTCTGCAAGGGATATATTTGAATTGCTCCACAAAAAGAATATCCTCATAGAAGCAAAACCCTTTGCCCTTGGGGTTCGCATAGAACATCCCCAATCTTTAATTGATCAGATACAGTATCATTCACCCATAAAAAATGAATTCCTGCCTCCTGCCTCCTATAGCCTCGTGGAGCAGGTGGAAGGCAATGGCGTATTTTCTTTCTGCATGTGCCCGGGCGGTATCATAGCGCCGGCTGCCACCGAACCCGAGGAGATCGTTGTGAACGGATGGAGCCCTTCCAAAAGAAACAACCCTTTTGCAAACAGCGGCATGGTTGTGACCGTAACCACGGAGAATGCATTAAAAGCAACAAGGCATTTAAAAATACAGCCTGATGATCCCTTGTTATTTATGCATTTTCAAAAGATGGTTGAACAAAGAGCTTTCATCGAAGGAGGAAGCAACTTGTCAGCACCGGCACAAAGGATGGTTGATTTCACAGAACAAATCATTTCCGCGTCTTTACCTGCTCATTCTTATTTGCCGGGATTAAAAGCAGCAGACCTGTCAAATGTATTGCCGCTCTTCATTTATGATGTATTGGCAAAAGGATTTAAAGCATTTGGAAAAAAAATGAAAGGCTATTATACCAATGATGCCAATGTAGTTGCAACGGAAAGCCGTACATCAAGCCCTGTGCGTATCCCGCGTAATGCAGACAACCTTGAACACCCGCAATATCAAAATCTATATCCCTGTGGGGAAGGGGCAGGATATGCCGGCGGCATTGTGAGTGCAGCGATGGATGGTGAAAATGTAGCGGCAAAGATTGCAGAAAAATTAATCAATTTGAAGATTTGAGGATTTGGAAATTTGAAGATTAAATTTAGAATGCAGGGAGGTTTCACATTTTCAAATTTCCATATCTTCAAATCTGTAATTGACCAGCCCTGTAAAATCTGAAAAATTTCATTTGAATTGCCATTATCTTCACAGCTCCAAATTTCAAAATCTTCAAATTTCCAAAGCGAATGAATGTCCTGGAACTACATAACATCAAAAAATATTTTGCAACTCAAAAAGCCGTTGATGATATCAGCATGAACATCGGCCAGGGAAGCATTTTCGGGTTGCTCGGGCCCAATGGAGCCGGCAAAACAACTTTACTGCGAATGATCACCGGCATTTTTTACCCGGACAGCGGCGAGATCATTTTAAATGGAAAGAAATTCAATGCACAGCATGATGCCATGAACATTGGCTATATGCCGGAAGAAAGAGGCCTGTATAAAAAAATGAAGATTGGTGAGCAGGCCCTCTACCTTGCCCGCCTGAAAGGAATGAGCAGGGCGGATGCGATGGACAGTATCAAAAAATGGTTTGTCAAATTTGAAATGGAGAGCTGGTGGAACAAAAAAGTGGAAGACCTGAGTAAGGGTATGAGCCAGAAACTGCAGTTTGTGACCACGGTATTACACCAGCCCAAACTGATCATACTGGATGAGCCATTCAGCGGACTGGACCCGGTAAATGCCAACCTGATAAAAGATGAAATATTCAATCTTGCAAAAAACGGCAGCACCATCATTTTCAGCACGCATCGTATGGAACAGGTAGAAGAGATATGTGATCATATCGTATTGGTGAATAAGGGAAAAAAGATATTGGATGGAACGGTACATAAAGTAAAACAGGATTTCAAGGAAAATATTTACCAGCTGGGAGCAACCCTTTTACCCGAACACCTGATGACACATATTTTTGAAGTGGTAAAACACCAGCCCGACAGATTATTATTAAAATTATCAGATGGCACCCAACCCAATGATGTGTTGAGATATATCATCAACCAAAATGTGAATATAAATTCCTTCAACGAAGTGCTGCCTACATTGAATGATATTTTCATAAAACTGGTAGAAGGGACAGCAGCAGCAAGACAATTTCAACAAGTAAATTAATTTTTATAAAATATTTTTTATGAATAAAACCGGATTGATCATCAGCCGTGAATATTTTACCAGGGTAAAAAAGAAATCCTTTTTAATTACGACCATCCTGGTACCATTGGTCATAATAGGATTTTACGCCGCCATCATTGCCATCTCCATGAAAGGCAGTGATGAAAAAAAATCGATCGCTGTGATTGATGAGGCGGGTCTTTTGAGTGATTAACTTACCCAAAAGGACAAGACCCTGCAGTTTAAATTCATCAAAAATGAAACAGAACAATCCTATACAAAAAAATATAAGGACCAGGGTTACCAATCATTTTTATATATCCCTGCATTTGACCTGGATAAACCCGGGAGATTTGTCCTGCATAGCCAATCATCGGCAAGCCTATCCACAACATCTTCCATCGAACGCATCATCAATAAAGCGATCAGGAATAAACGCCTTGTTGCGCAGGGAATGGATCCTGTAAAATATGAAACCATTGCAGCAGATATAAGCATTGATAATAATATTGACACAAAGGAAGGCGCAAAAAAAAGTGTGGCAGGAGTAGCGTACGCAGTTTCGTTTGCCTGTGGAATTTTAATTTATATGATGATGATCATTTACGGCACACAGGTAATGCGTGGCGTAACCGAAGAAAAAACAAGCCGCATTGCAGAAGTGATCGTGAGTTCTGTAAAACCTTTCCAGCTAATGATGGGAAAAATAATCGGGATCGGCGCAGTGGGCCTTACCCAATTTGCCATCTGGATCATCTTAATATTCATGATGCAGTTTGCCTTTCCATTGATTTTTCCTGACATGTTAAGCCAGGTAAATGCAGCACTGCCAATTCCGGTACTGCTTCCATGGCTGCAACGGTAATGACAGGTTTATCTTCCCTTCCATTATTAAAGATCACTTTATCCTTTTTATTTTATTTTCTTGCCGGGTATCTTACTTATGCTTCGCTTTTTGCAGCGATAGGCAGCGTTGTAAGTGAAGATCAGCAGGAAGCCCAGCAACTGGTATTCCCGGTATTAATGCCGATCATTTTGGGTTTTGTGATCATGATGAAAGCAATCAATGACCCAAACAGCAGTCTTGCCGTCTTTGGCAGCCTGTTTCCTCTAACCTCCCCGATCGTTATGATGGGAAGAATAACATATGATATCCCGGGTTGGCAAATAGCAGTATCGGCCGTATTATTGATCGGGTGCTTTTTCCTCTTCACCTGGATCACAGCGAAAATTTACCGCACCGGTATATTAATGTATGGCAAAAAACCAAGCTGGAAAGAAATGATGAAATGGGGATTTAAGAGATCTTAGTTACAATGTAAAATATTAAATGTAAAATATTAAATGTAAAATATTGAATGTAAAAGTCACCAGGTTTGTGGTGACTTTTACATTTTACATTAAATATTTTACATTCCTGTTCAGGCAGTCGTTGTTGTCACATTCGGCTCTACCGTTTCCGTTGGTCCGAATATGGCTTTCTTTGCTTCATACTTCGCATACCTGTAAAGGATACCCGAAATACTTATAACTGCGGCCAGCAATATGCCGATAAAAAACCCAATGCATGCATAAATCATTGCAGAAGGTTTTGACATATCATACGGAGGATCTGGTTTATCCAGTATTGCAATAATGGGGGTTACTTTCTGCAGGCGCCACAATGCTTCTTCCCTGTTGTTTGCAGAGGCGTCCCGCTGGCGCAGCACCCTGTCCTTTTCATTCACGAGATTTTCTTTTGGTATCTGGTATTCGATCCTTTCGGGTGAAACAAAAAGCGTGGTTTTTGACATGTGCACAGCCCTTTTATCATAACTGTTCAAAACAGTTTCAAGGGAATCAATCTTGCGCAATGTAAAGTCATAATCAAGCTTTGCTTTCCGGATCTTCAGGTCCTTATAAAATTCCGAGATCTTATCAATAAAGACATAACTGATCGGCGTTATCAGGTCCTTATCATTGGAACTGAAATTGATCTCGAGGATACCATTCTTATTGATTTTTGCAAAAAAACCCCCTTTTATTATATTACCGCCTGTTGCTGCCAACGCAGCAGCATCGGCGGGCACTTTGATCGCGGGAGCAAAATAAGATCTCGTTTTATTATAATTGTCAATTAAAAGTTCTGCAATGGTCTTGTTTCCCTTTTCTGGCAAACGTTGCAGGGCTACTGCTTCCCGGGTATTCCTGCTTTGAGCAAGCTCTACTATATTGATCGAGGCTTCCTGGCTAAAGCTTTTAGGCGTTTCCGATAGCCCCAGCATGCTGCTCAATGCATTGGTTGCTCCTGAATTATCCGGTGTTGCGTTTAACGGGAATACGGTTGCCCTTGCGCTATAAACGGGAGGAATTCTTTTTGCATAGAGATATAATAAAGCCGCCATAATAATTCCGGCAATAAGCAGCAGGAATTTTAACCGGGATATTCTTAAAAAGATATTTTTGATCAGCTCTCTATTGGTCACTCAGATTAAGTTTTAGTTTGCATATTTAAAAATGATCGCTGTCAGAATTACAGGTATAGCAGCCGTCAGCGTAGACTTTGCAAGATCGCTTATTTCCTGTCCTTCCGGCCTTCTTGGAACCGTTATTACAGATCCTTCTTCCACTTTCGGATAGAAATGAATAAAGAATAAACTTTTGGTACGCTTGCTTCTTCCATTGGCGTAGGTGACAAATATCCGTTTTCGCCATGGCCTTATTCCATAGCCACCTGCCTTATCAATATAATAAATCAATTTTGTATGTTCTTTATCATAAGCCATTTTTAAAGGGGATTGAACGGTTCCCACCACGCTTATGAATGGATTTATTTCAGGCACTATGATCACATCCTTTTCCTGTAACACAATATCATGCTTGGAATTCTTATTGTTCATAGCTTTATACAGGTCAATGCTGATGGGTTCATCGAGGTATTTTAGTTCGATCGGGAGGCTGTCTTTTATAACTACGCCATTTGAATCGAGTTTAAGTTTTGTAGAATCTACCGGCAATTCCCTGTATGGTTTTTCCTTTGTTCTTAATAATATGGCGCCCCCAAGGTTTGCATTGTCTTTCAGGCCACCGGCCCTTTCAATATAAGAAGAAAGCCGTTCGTACTTATCCAGCCTTGGATAAAGCCCCGGGTATTTTACCAATCCTCTTAATTCTATATTTTGTTGAAGTTCAAATGTTGGATTTTTTCTCACGAAAACCTGGTCATAAGGTTTAAGAAGTACGCTTGCAGAAGCCGCATCCAGTTGCAGGTCGGGCTGGATGGCAAAAGATTTTACAATCGTCGTGGTGGGCTTCAAACCCTGTTTTGCGGAGTCTATGTTCACAATACTTGATATTTCCAGTCTCCCGAATTCTGCCGATTGCTTGATACCACCAGAGAGGTATAACAGATCCTGCAAGGTCATCCCTCCATATTTCTTTACCTTTCCTTCTTTACGAACTTCCCCGAAGATCTCTACATACTGTTGCTCCCCAAATTCACTTTGCGCAAATAACTGGATGATATCGTTGGGTAATAATTCCACATTACTGAAATTGGTTGTATCATTCCTGTTTATATCAGACAAATTAATTTCAAGCCTGTCAGATTTAAGGTTGGTAGAATCCCCTGCGCCCCTGAAAATATAAGCACGCGGTAAATAGGTATTCCTTGTTACTCCGCCTGCACGGTTTATGGCATCAAACAACCTGTCCCCAGGCCTTAGTTCATAGGTATCCGGGTAAGTAACTTCCCCTCTTATTTCTATTTTATTTGCTATCCCGGGTTTGATCACATTCACTTTAACAATATCTCCATCCTGTAACATGAAATCCTGGCCCGCTATCTTTAAGATCGCATTGGCATTCACATCATTCTGTACCTGCTTTTCATCTTCGGTGCGTATGACCTTCATTCCCGATGCAAGTGCATCTGAATTTAAACCGCCTGTATAACTTAAAAGGGCTCTTACGCCTTCTTCTTTTTTCAACTGGTAGTACATCGGCCTTTTAAACTGCCCGGTTGCCAATACCTTTTTTTCTACAAAGCTTACGATCACAAAGTCATTATTCTGGAGGTAGATATGCCTTCCAAAATCACCCGTGTTTAAATATTTATAAACATCTATTGTATCAATGACCCTGCCTCCTCTTTTTATCTGTATATCCCGCAGGTTTCCGAATTCTGTCACACCGCCTGCCCTGGCAATTACATTGAAAGCATTTGAAAAAGCAGATACGGTAACCGGTCCCGGGTTCAATACATTTCCCACTACATTCACATTGATACTGCGGGGTTGTCCCAAAGAGACAGAAATATTCGTACCGGCCGGCACGACGCTTCTGAACCTTGAATAAATGATTGACCTTACATTATCAAAACTTAATCCCTGACGTTTATTTTTCCAAGTCCCTGGGGGAAAATAGAACCATCCCTTGCCACAATATAGCTTTCCTGGAATTCGGCGCCTCCCCAAAGTGATACAATGATATGATCCCCTACACCGATCGGGTAATCCAATGGAGGAGTAGACAGTTCGCTCAGGTCTGTAACGGAAGCATATTGAAAGACATTGGCGCCATAGGTTTGATCCGGGCTGTAGGCATTTTGCCGGATCTTATCTTTTATGATACTATCCTTTTCAAGTTTGGCATTCTTTGCCAGTTGTGCATTTTTATCCTTACCGGTATTTTCCCTGTTCTTATCATTGAGCAGCGCAGAGAGCTGGGCAGGTGACATGGTCTTGGGGTCTATCTGGTTCGGGAGGATTTCTTCAGGGATCTGTTGATTTACCGGAGGTTGGCAGTAAGCTGTAATCGAAAAGAAAATAACAAAAATGAATGCCAGCAATTTTAATACAAGCCTCATTGGTAATCGTTGCATTTTTTTAGGGGGTTGGTTTCTAAATAGTGTCTCAAATATAATATATTATTTCTGAGCTTCTTTGATTAAGCTATGGTACTCCTGCCAGATCTCGTGCACAATTTCGGATGCGGGTTGTATTTTATGGAGCAATGTGCTTACCTGGCCGATCTCCAGTTCACCTTCATCGAGGTTACCTTCGAACATTCCTTTTTTTGCCCTGCCTCTCCCCAGCAGTGTTTGCAGTTCATTGACCGGCATACAATTTAATTCAGCCTGCTGCACTTCATCATAGAATTTATTTTTCAACATACGTACCGGCGTAAGCTGTTTGAGGGTTAAAACAGTGTCTCCTTCCGCTGCCCGGATCACTGCATTCTTAAAATTGATATGACTTGAAGCTTCATGGCTTGTAACAAAACGGCTGCCTACCTGGACGCCCGAAGCCCCCAGGATCATAGCTGCAAGCATTTGCCGGCCCGTAGCGATCCCTCCCGCGGCAATAACGGGAATGCTTACACTGCCACAAACTGCAGGTATAAGTACAAAACTGGTCGTTTCTTCCCTTCCGTTATGGCCGCCTGCTTCAAATCCTTCAGCTACCACCGCGTCACAACCTGCTTCCTGTGCTTTAACGGCGAACCTGCTGCTGCTTACCACATGTACCACGGTAATATTATGCTGCTTTAAAATGGAAGTAAATGTTTTGGGATTTCCTGCTGATGTAAATACGATCGGGACCTTTTCATCAATGATGATCTGGATATGCTTATCAATATCCGGGTACAGGAGCGGGACATTTACCCCAAAGGGCTTGTTGGTAGCAGCTTTACATTTTTTTATGTGCTCCTGTAAAATATGGGGATACATACTTCCGCTGCCCAATAAGCCCAATCCGCCGGCATTGCTGACAGCACTGGCAAGTTTCCAGCCGCTCGCCCATATCATACCCGCCTGTATTAATGGAATCTCGATCTTAAATAAGCGGGTAATGCTGTTTTGGTATTCACTCATGCTGTTGAAAGAAATTAAGGGATAACACTTGAAGGCTTAAATATAAAACAAACAACACATTATTTGCTGCCGCCACCAAGATCAATGGCTGTATTATCCCCGATATTCAAATTCCGGCTCACCCCTTTTACTTCAGCATCACTGCCTATAAGGGAATTGTTCAGAACGATCTCGTATAAATTTGAATAGGCTCCGATGATAGAATCCTTGATGATTGAATGGGTAATGCTGGTATTTTCTCCGATGGCCACATTGGGGCCGATCACTGAATTATTAATGTTGCATCCTTCCCCGATACTGACCGGGGGAATGATAATGGTATTCTTAAAGGTATTGGCATCGTCCTTTACGTTTCCGCCGAATTTTTTAAGCAGGATCGCATTTGATTCAAGCAAGGATTCCTTTTTTCCACAATCAAACCAGTTGGTTACTTTGAAGGATTGGAATTTCGCACCATGGCGGATCATACATTCCAACCCATCCGTGAGGTTGAATTCCTCGTAACTTTTCTTCCGGTTGATCATCTTACCAATACAGGCAAACAGGAAATCTGTTTCCTTGATCTTATAAACACCGACCAATGCCATATTGCTTTTGGGGATCGCCGGCTTTTCTACTACCCTGCTGATGAAGCCATCATCATCAATTTCGGCTACGCCAAAATTGCGTGGATCATCTACTTTTTTAACACCCAGCATGGAGTAAGGCGCATCCAGGATTTCTTTTACATCATACTCTGCAATAGTATCACCCAGTACGATCAATACTTCATCATTTCCCACGATCTCTTTTGTGAGGTCAATGGCATAGCCCGTTCCGTGGCGCTCATTCTGGGTAATGAAATGGCAGGTAAGGTCAGGATAATTTTCTGTGACATAATCCTGTATTTTTTCTCCGAGGTATCCGATAATGAAAATGAAATCCTTTATCCCAACTTCAGTGAGCTGGTCAATAATAATACTGAGTATGGTCTTTCCTGCTAAGGGGATTAACGCTTTCGGTTGTGTATATGTATGTGGGCGAAGCTTGGTGCCTGCGCCGGCAACTGGTATGATGGCCTTCATTTATAAACCTTTTCCGGTATTCAACGGAGTATTTAGTTTACAATAATAATCTTATGGGGAGTGAAAGTAGTAAATTTTGTGTAAACCGAACACATTAGTATAAAAGCAGTTTAGAAGTTTATAGGTTTAGTGGTTTAAGAGGGTCAAAAATATTTGAATATTAACTGCTAAGAACAACTAAACTGCTAAACTCATAAACCCATAAACATTTCATTATCGGGGCTTATATTTGCCGTATAAAAAAAAATCATGCAAAAAGACAGGGTAATATTTGATCTGATCGATAAAGAACTGGAAAGACAAAGAAATGGGATCGAATTGATAGCGAGTGAAAATTTTACAAGCCTGCAGGTAATGCAGGCGATGGGCACATCCCTTACTAATAAATACGCAGAAGGCTATCCCGGGAGAAGATATTACGGAGGCTGTGAAATTGTAGACCAGGTAGAGCAACTTGCCATAGACCGCCTCAAAGAAATTTTTAACTGTGAATATGCAAATGTTCAGCCTCATAGCGGCGCACAGGCCAATGCGGCTTTAATGATGGCCATATTAAAACCGGGAGACAAGATCCTTGGGCTTGACCTGAGCATGGGGGGACATTTAACCCACGGTTCGCCTGTAAATTTTTCGGGTAAATTATATAAACCCTTCTTTTATGGTGTAAAAAAAGACACCGGCATTATTGATTATGAAATGCTGGAACAAAAAGCCCGTGAAGAGAAACCGGCATTGATCATTTGCGGCGCTTCTGCTTATAGCCGCGATATTGATTATGCCCGGATACGAAAAGTTGCGGATGAGATCAATGCATTTATACTGTGTGACATGGCACATCCTGCCGGGCTGATCGCAAAAGGATTGCTGAGATCCCCGTTTGAGCATTGTCATTTCGTAACAAGCACCACGCATAAAACACTTCGTGGACCAAGGGGTGGTATCATCCTGATGAAAACAGATTTTGAAAATCCTTTTGGCCTAAAAGACCCGAAAGGCAATACCCGTATGATGAGCCATTTAATAGATATGGCTGTATTCCCGGGAACCCAGGGCGGGCCCCTGGAACATGTCATTGCCGCGAAGGCAGTGGCATTTGGCGAGATACTTACAGATGAGTATACGATATATGTGAAGCAGGTGCAATTGAATGCCCAGGCGATGGCGAAGGCCTTTGTTGCGAAAGATTACCAGATCATCAGTGGAGGTACAGACAATCATTTAATGCTGATCGACCTCCGGAATAAGAATATTACGGGTAAAAAAGCACAGGAAACCCTGGACAAAGCGCATATCACCCTAAATAAGAACGCGGTTCCGTTTGATGACAAGAGCCCCTTCGTCACAAGTGGCATACGGGTAGGTGTACCTGCTATTACCACCCGCGGCATGAAAGAAGAGCATATGCAAATAGTGGTTGACCTTATTGACAGGATCCTTTGTAATATTGATGATGAAAAAACCATCACTGCTGTGAGAAACGAAGTGAAAACATTTATGCAGCAGTTCCCGCTTTACCCGGAATTAAATTGATTATTTTAAGCCGTTTAAAAAAAGATAATGATACAACGTATACAATCTGTCTGGTTATTACTCGCATCCGCCTGTGCTTTTTTAAGCCTTAAAATGCCTTTTTACAGCGGCACAACCAAAGACGGCATTCCTTCCCATGAATTGCTTGGAATGGATAATTTTTACCTCATGATGTTAACCATAGCAGTAGGAGTGATCGCATTTATCAGCATTTTTCTATACAGCAACCGTAAGCTTCAAATGCGCTTATGCATCCTGGATATATTATTAGAAGCGGGACTTCTATTTTTATACTATAAAAAAGTTACCACATACCTGGAAGGAACTTATTCATTAACGGCCATACTACAGGTATTGGTTTTGATCTTTTTGATCCTTGCAGCCAGGGGCATTAACAGGGATGCCAAAATTATCAGGGACAGTAACAGGTTACGTTGATCGTTGATAAAAACAGTTCTTTTTTCGGTAGTTTATTCAATCGTTGTTGATCCCGCGTAAAACTTAAAAAGCCCTTAAACTTTATTTACTATTTACATCGCCCGGATGGATTATATTTCTTTAAATTGCCAATATGGTGAAGAAAGTAAATAAGTCATTGGTGATACCTGATGAAATTGTGATCAATAAAATTCTTGTGCTACGAGGGAAAAAAATAATGATTGATAAAGACATTGCCGAACTCTACGGCGTAGCAACCAAGCGGTTAAATGAACAGGTAAAGCGTAATAAAAAGAGGTTCCCCGAAGATTTTATGTTCCAGTTAACGCAGGAAGAAAAGGATGAAGTAGTCGCAAATTGCGACCACCTCAAAAACTTAAAATACTCACCAAATTTACCATTTGCTTTTACTGAACATGGAGCAGTTATGTTAGCCAGTGTTTTAAACAGCGACAGGGCAATAGAAGTTAATATACAGATAGTAAGAATTTTTACACAGATACGTGAAATGCTATCAACAAATAAAGATATTTTATTAAAGATAGAGCAGCTGGAAAAGAAAGCAACGAGGCATGATCAGGATATACGGATGATTTTTGAAGCATTAAAAAAACTTCTTACTCCACCCATGGAACCAAGACAGCGAATAGGTTTTAAACCATAGATGCGATCTTGGCTGAAAAATCAGATAGCAGGATAATTCGTCTATAAAAAATTTGCAGTGTAGCTTCCTTTCAGCTTTTTCAAATCTGAAGGCTTACCGGCAAACACCAGGTTTCCGCCCTCATCACCCGCTTCCGGGCCAAGGTCTATGATCCAGTCAGCACTCTTTAATACATCTGTATTGTGCTCTATCACGATGATCGAATGCCCCTGCTCCATCAGCGCATTGAATGAAGTGAGCAGTTTTTTTATATCATGAAAATGAAGACCGGTGGTTGGCTCATCAAAAATGAACAATATATTCCCAAGGTTCTTTCCTTTTCCCAGAAAAGATGCAAGCTTCACCCGTTGTGCTTCGCCACCGCTTAAGGTATTGGATGATTGTCCCAGCTTTACATATCCAAGCCCCACATCACTCAAGGGCTGAATTTTTTTCGCTACATCGGCACCATCCTTTAGATCCATATTAAAAAAATCAATGGCCTCATCTACACTCATTTCCAGTACCTCATGAATATTTTTATCATTGTACTTTATTTCCAGTACCTCTTCTTTAAATCTTTTACCGCCACAAACATCGCAACTCAGATGAACATCAGCCAGGAATTGCATTTCTACAACCTGTTCCCCTTCGCCTTTACAGGCATCGCATCTTCCCCCATCCACATTAAATGAAAAATGTTTGGGCATGAAGCCTCTCATTTTACTCAACGGCTGTTTGGCATACAGGTCCCTGATCTCGTCATATGCCTTAATATACGTAACCGGGTTACTGCGGCTCGATTTGCCAATGGGATTCTGATCAACCATTTCTATCTGTTTTAAATGATCAATATCTCCGCTTATCCCATGAAACAGCCCGGGCTTATCAACAAATTCTCCTTTTATTTTTTGCAATGCAGGATAAAGGATCTGTTTTACCAAGGTGGTCTTGCCACTGCCACTCACACCACTCACTGCACACAATACATTTAATGGAAATTCAACCGTGATGTTTTTCAAATTATTTTGACTGGCACCCTCGATCGTTATCGACCTGTTCCATTTCCGTATATTTTTTGGGGGCTCTATCTTTAATTTACCGGATAAATATTTCCCGGTAAGGCTGTCCTTATCTGCAATGATCTCATCAAAATTTCCCGCTGCTACTACTTCTCCGCCAAGATGGCTCGCAAATGGCCCCATATCAATAATATGATCTGCTTCCCTCATCATCATTTCATCATGCTCCACCACAACAACGGTATTACCAAGATCTCTCAGTTCTTTTAATACTACGATCAACCGCTGCGTATCCCGGCTGTGTAACCCGATGGATGGCTCATCGAGGATATATAGCGAATTGGTAAGATTGCTCCCAAGGCTACGCGTTAGTTGAATGCGCTGGCTTTCCCCGCCGCTTAGTGAATTTGCCAGGCGGTTCAGGGTAAGATAACCAAGGCCTACATCTATCAGTGTTTTGATACGGTGATGGATCTCGATCAAAATACGTTTGGCTACCTGCCTGTCATAATCATTCAGTGCTAATTTTTCAAACCATTGCTGAAGATCTTTAACGGGTAATTGACACAGCTCACCGATATGCTTACCCGCGACTTTCACATACAATGCTTCTTTGCGTAAACGGTAACCCTTACAATCCGTGCATAATGTCCTGCCGCGGTAGCGGCTAAGCAGTACCCGGTATTGTACTTTATATAAGTTCTGTTCCACTTCTTTAAAAAAATCATCGATGCCGTTCACATAAGTATTGCCTTTCCATAGCGCATCCAGTTCTGCCTGCTGTCAGATCCATGATGGGTTTATGAACCGGGAAATCAAATTTTTTGGCTGCTTTTACGAATGCTTCTTTCCAGAGGCCAAGCTTTTCTCCTTTCCATGGCGCTACTGCTCCTTCATACACACTTAACCGTTTATCCGGGATGATGAGATCCGGATCAATGCCCAGGATCATGCGAAAACCCTTCACAGGTTGGACATGCTCCAAAAGGATTATTGAAAGAAAAAAGATTGGGCACCGGTTCTTCAAACTGTATCCCATCCAGTTCAAACTTATTGCTGAAAGCCAGTATATCCTTTCCATTCACTTCCATCAGCATCATCCCTTCCCCTTCATAAAAAGCCGTATTCACAGAATCCGATACCCGGTGTATATCATCTTCATCAAATTCTTTCTTTACCAACCGGTCTATCAGGATAAATGAACTACCTGGAATATGCTCATCCGCCGTATTAATAAATGCGGAAGTATCTTTCAGTTCCAGCAGGTCTTCAATTCTCAATATCTCTCCATGCTGGTATAACCTTGAAAATCCTTTTTGCAATAAAATATTCAGTTCTTCTTTAATATCCCTGTTCCTGCCTGTTCTTAAAAGGGACCAGTATCAATATCTTATCTCCTTCCTTCAGTATTTCAATTGCTTTTACCACATCCGTCACATCATCTTTTTTTACTTGCCTTGCCACTAACCGGGGAAATGGTTTTACCGGCCCTTGCAAATAACAGCCGCAGGTAATCATATATTTCCGTCATACTTCCTACGGTACTTCTTGGTGTACGCGTGATCACTTTTTGTTCAATGGCAATAGCCGGGCAAAGGCCTTTTATATAATCCACATCGGGTTTATTCATACGTTGCATGAATTGCCTTGCATAAGCGCTCAGGCTTTCTGCATAACGGCGTTGGCCTTCTGCAAACAATGTATCTATGGTAAGGGAAGATTTGCCTGAACCCGAAACACCTGTAACAACCACCAGTTTATTACGTGGGATGGTTACCGTTATATTCTTTAAGTTATGAACCCTGGCACCTTTGATCAGTATGTCATTTCCCGGCTGAAGAATTGGTTCCTGCTTTTTTTTCCTAATCGTTTTTGTTTCCATATGCTGTTGCAAAAATACCTGAATATGAGGTTAATACTGTCAAATGTGAAAATCTTGATAAAGTTACTACGTAGTTATACGAATAATTTCGAGAACAAGTACTTTAGTTTTGTAATTATCGAAAAAAAGTTTAAAAAACATTTGGCGGTTTATATTTTCTATCTATTTTCACAGTCCAATATCCAATAAAAGTGAAAAGCCGCAGATGCCTATCTTAAAGACTTCTACGTGAATTTTTCTCCCTTATTGGACCCTGTAACTTAGTCCTAAACCATTAAAACTGTAGAAGTTTATGAAATGCCTTAAAAACCTAACTGACCAGCAACTCGTACATTTATACATGGACGGCGACGCCAATGCCCTTGCCACTTTAGTAGTGCGTTACAAGGACAAAATCTTACACCTCGATCTATTTACTGGTAAAAGACAAATATCTCGCTGAAGATATTTTCCAGGATGTATTTATCCGTATAATTGATACGCTGAAAGGCGGACGTTATACTGACGAAGGAAAATTCTTGCCATGGGCAATGCGCATAGCCCACAACATATGCGTGGATCATTTCAGAAAAGTAAAACGCAGTCCAAGTATTAAAACAAGTGATGACCGCGACATCTTTGAAGTATTGAATTTTTCAGAAGCCGGCGCTGACCAGCGCATGATGGCCGATCAAAGCCATGACAGGGTAAGAAAAATGATCGACCTTCTTCCGGAAGATCAACGAGAGGTGATCATTCTTCGCCATTATGCCGATCTTAGCTTTAAAGAGATCGCTCCTTAACAAAATGCAGCATCAATACAGCACTGGGAAGAATGCGTTATGGCCTGATCAACCTGCGTAAAATGATGACAGAAAAACAAATTGCACTATAACGGTACATAACCCCCATTTATATCTAAAGTCCTTCCTGCAAAAACAGGAGGGGCTTTTTATTTACGGTAAAATGCATCCGCCCCGCATTGCAGCCATTGCAGATATTCGATCGTGGATGGGGTATACCCTACCGGGTGTGTCAACAAAACCTCTTCTGTATTTAAAATAGCATATAACGGCTGCGCATTGTTGGAAAAATTCTCCGTTTCAAAAGTTGACCATTTATCAGCTACCGTAATGATTTCCCTTTCAATCCCTTCCTTAGTGGTATAGGTGAATTGCTTTGCAGCGGGTAATTTCTTTTTATCATCCACATACAGGGATATTATGATGAACTTATCTTTCATTAACTGATATACGGCGGGATCAACCCATACATTTTCTTCCATGCGGCGGCAGTTCACGCAGGCATAACCGGTAAAATCGAGCAGGATCGGCTTGTTTTCTTTCCTCGCCATGGCAAGCCCTGTTTCATAATCCCTGGTGCAATTCAGGTCGAGCACACATTCAGACGGTTTTTTATAAATGCTGTAATACAACGGTGGAGGAAAGCCGCTGATCAGGCTGAGGTTTGCATAACTCGTATTGGTAACACCAGGAACGAGGTACAACGTAAATGCCGCAGAAACCAACCCTAAGAAAATACGCAGCCTGCTTAACTTTACGACCGGGCTGTCATGCAGGAATTTTATAAATCCAAAAAGGTAAAGGCTCAGGCCGGTCCCGATGATGATCCATATTCCGATAAATATCTCCCTTTTAAGAATGCCCCAGTGCATTACCAGGTCGGCATTGGAAAAGAATTTAAGCGCCAGTGCCAATTCCAGGAACCCGAGTACTACTTTCACTGTATTGAGCCAGCCGCCGGATTTAGGCAGCGAATTCAGCCAGTTCGGAAAAAGGGCAAATAATGCAAATGGCAACGCCAGTGCAAGCCCGAATCCTCCCATACCAACCGTTAGCTGCATTGCGCCGCCATCCCTTGTCAATGAACCTGCAAGCAAAGAGCCGAGTATGGGACCGGTACAGGAAAATGAAACCAACGCAAGGGTTAAAGCCATAAAGAATATGCCTGCAATATTTCCTGCTCCCGCCTTGCTGTCTGCTTTACTTGACAAGCCTGCGGGCAGTGTAATTTCATAATAACCAAAAAAGGAGAATGCAAAAAATACAAATATGGCAAAGAAGAAAATATTCAGGTAAACATTTGTAGAAATATTATTCAATATCCCGGGATTTAGGGTATCGAGGAAATGAAACGGAACACTTAATAATATATATATCAGGAAAATAAAAAAGCCATACAGGAAGGCATTTTTGATACCGGTCTTTTTCGTGGATGATTTTTTCGTAAAAAAAGAAACGGTCAGGGGTATCATTGGAAATACACAAGGAGTAAGCAGGGCAACCAATCCACCTAAAAAGCCAAGCATAAATAATCCGAGCAGGCCTTTAGAACCTGACTTGCCATTCACTGAAACCGATTTGCCACAATCTGTCAATGGCTTTTCTATGTTGATAGAAGGAATTAGAATCCGGCTTACGGGTTGGCTGGCGGCTTTGGCATCCAGTGTAATATCAAATTTTTGTGCTTCCGGAATAAAATTATCCTTATAACCTGCTTCATAATTTACCTGGAGCTTTATGACAGGAGGTGCTTCATTTATAAAATTGATCTCCTGTACAATTTCAATATTCCGTGTGGCCACATTCTTTTTCCTGCCCTCAAATACTGCGTCATCTATTTCTATATATGTTGCATTGATCTTTAACCCGCTTGTTGAAATGGAGGAATCATTGTAAACAGTCACTATACCTGGTAACTCTTCCGAGGCATCCGGGTTTGCATATAAATGCCAGCCATCCCGGATAGAGCCATCCAGCTTTATCTCATATTTTTTTTTGCTGATCTTTTTTGCAGAAACTTCCCATTTTACCAATGAACTATCCTGTGCGAAAACAATTCCCGGAAATAAGATATTTGAAAAAACAATAAACAATAAAAGTTTTAGTGAATGCATGTTACTTAGTAATAAAAAGTCCCGATAAGATCGGGACTGCACAAAATTAAATTTTATTTACCTGCCAGTTTTATGGAAAAGGGAATTTCTTTCGGGGGAAGACATTTTTTATCATTACAAACCATGTATGATACGGTACCTTTCACCAGGGTGCTGGCTGATGATTTTAATTTGACCTTCTGGATAAAATCAACGCTGTTGCTATAAAATTTCAGGACTGATTTAAAATTTGGATCGTACGATTTTTCAAGCTTACCTGATTCCTTCACTTTTCCGTCCAGTTTCACTAAAGGATTTGCCGTAAAATTAATTGAAGTAGGCTCGGGCCCTTCCCCGGCATCCTGGGCATACATATGCCAGTTGCCATCAATGGTAGCTGTTATATGTAATTCATACGTTTTATCAGAGATCTTTTTTGCAGAATAATTCCATTTCACAGGGCTTTCAATTTGCGCATGAACTGCGCTAAAAATTGTAAGAAACAGCGTACCTATCAATAAACTTTTTTTCATACCGGTGTTTAATCCTTTATCTTATTTCGATTCCCAAAATTATCATACTTATAGAGTTATAGCTGTTAAAGTATGTTAATGTTAGGGCTGACTTATTCCGAACAGCATATTAAATATCTTTTTTCCATCATTATTATTCAATAGTGTACTACAGGCTCTTTCAGGATGAGGCATCATGCCAAAGACGTTCCTTTCAAGGTTGCAGATACCAGCAATATTTTCCACAGCGCCATTGGGATTACTATCTTCTTTAATATTTCCTGCTTCATCACAATACCTGTAAATGACCTGGCGGTTCTTATTGAGTGCTTCCAATGCTGCATCTTCAGCGAAATACCTTCCTTCCCCATGAGCTACCGGTATTTTTAATGCCCCATTCCCTGTTTCCGATATATGCTTGATAAAAACGTTTTTACACACAAATTGTTGCTGTGCATTTCGCAATAGAACACCTGGCAATAAGCCGCTTTCACACAATATCTGGAATCCATTGCAGACACCAAGCACTTTACCGCCGCCGTCAGCAAATTCCACTACCGATTGCATCATTGGACTGAACCGGGCGATCGCCCCGCAACGCAGGTAATCCCCATAGCTAAATCCCCCGGGCAACACAATACAGTCCTGCTTTGTGAACATACTTAGATCTTTATCCTTGTGCCAAAGGACGATCACTTCCTGCTGCAGGTCATCCTGCAGGGCATCCACCATATCCCTGTCGCAATTAGAACCTGGAAAAACAACCACTCCGAATTTCATCATTTTTAATTTTAAGATTTCTCACCTGGATTCCCCGCAAAATTACGGGAGCCATGGTTTATTACCTGATAAAATATCCCATGACTATGGATAAGGCAACAAGGCTCCAGTGAATAAAAGTGGCAAACCATTTTCTCTCAGGGAATAAAAACGCCGCCGCTGCCAATGCGGCTATTGGAATTGCTGTCAGGATCCAATAATCAAAACTATGCTTGGCGTTTAAAAATGGCACAAAGACCGCTACCAATAAGTACAGGTAGATAAGGCTCCAGCTTTTACGCGATTGTACCAAAAGCCGCCTCATGCTGTTTTGAATAAAAATACTTCCAATGATGATCGTTACCAATACAAAACCAATGGCAATGTATGACCAGGTTGTTTCATGAAATTTTGGGACGGTTACTGCCACACCGGGGAACTGGTATCCTTTCCAACGCTCCGTAAGGAATACCCATGCTCCCAGGAAATAATAAGGTGTAAGGATCCCGATGAAAGCAATGATCCATTCAGGTAATTTAAAACTACGTGTGATCCCCAGCCCCACCATGATGAGTATTGAAAAAGCAATGGATGGAAAATAAAAAAAAGTAGCGATCCCTATTATCATTCCGATATTGAACAGGGATGTTTTTGCATGAGGATTGTTATACAGGTTGCACAACCTGGACAATATCCAGATCAAAAAAGTATTTACGATCAGGGGTGCAGATAGCGCGTACCAATCCGGGAACAGGGAAGTAATGAGCAGGTAACTCATCCCGGTAAGATAATTGGGTTTTGGCAGCAGGCGCTGATCATTTACCAGCTTATTAAAACTGATCGCCTGTATATACAATAAAAGGAATGCGATTAAACTATAGACGATCTTAAAGCTGTGATTCATGGGCTCCATCCATTTCAACAGGGCTTTGTATAAAAAACCGTCCAATTGCTGCGGTTGCGGTACTTTGGATTGAATAAACATGGGCAATTTCAACATCAACCCATATACAAGGAGCAGGAAATTATTATATGGATTATTGGCTTTAAATGCGCCTATCACTATAGTTATTTATATACTTGAAAAGATAATTTTCTCTGCAAAAATGAGCAATTATAACAACTTTAAGAAATCGGGGATTGCGTGTAAATTCAAAAAGCCTTCGACAAGCTCAGGCTGACAGTTTTCTGTCATGCTGACCTTGTCGAAACATAGACAGAAGAACAATTAAGTTTCTTAAAAATCAATTTTAGCAAAAGCGATATAACCAAGGTAAATATATGGAACGATCATTTGCCGGGCGCCCACCTGTTTTGCAAGACGCGGCATGAACCCATAACCTGTTTCATTGCTCTTTAATGTTGGATATCTTTTGATGTCACCGTTTGGAAAAACACTATGATCACTGATGATCTGCTTATTCTTGTCTTTATCAATGAAGAAAAAATGGATCTCACCGCCAAGGTTCATGTTGGAAAAAGAAAGATAATTATCATCGTCCACATCATATTGCTTTTTATGAATAATATTGTTCCATTCCAGTTTTAAAGAACTGTCAAGGCTCAATACAACAATGTCATCGTAATAATGACGGACACTTTGTTCCCTTTCCCTGCCATAGCTATTCCAGGGGCGGTACCCATAATAATATGGATTTGAAGAATAATAGTCTGAAGAATATGAAGGAATATAATTGTAATAATACTGCCTGTTCCAGTTATTGTTGAACATGGTTTCTGTGTAAAAATCCTCTGCAGTCAGGATAAAGCCTCCGCTTCTTTTCACAAAAGTATTCCTGACTGCAAGATTATCAAATGCAAAGCGGTACTTATCTGTTATATTCATCTTATTACGAAGGGAATCGGAAAAAACATTATACACTGCCTTAAGCGGCTTGCTGCCGTTCAGATCAAGCAAAGCAGTAAAAAGGCCTTCGATACTTCCGCGCCGTTCTCCATAATAAAATGAATTGGCGATATAATGTTTGTTCAGGTTATCAACTTTAATGATTATTTCCCCGATGAATTTTCCATTCAGCGAAATGCCATAATTCCTGAAACTATCAACGCCGGGCTTGTGCAAAATGAGATTCAGCTGGCTGTTATTATCCCTGTATCCCTTTCTTGTTTCTTTGGCAAATAAAAAGTTACCGCTGTTATCAAGCGCAATATCACTGTATGATTCTCTTCGCTCATCAAATTTCATTACCTGGCGTGTACTGTCAAGCAATACGAGGTCTTCGTTAAATAACCTGGTGGCGATGGTCAGATTCTCATTCTTGTAATGTCTTTTATAAATGAGAACCCTTTTCTTGTCTTCGCTGTAAATGGTAGTGTATATCTTATTATCGGAAAGCACACTGATCCGGGTCGTATCCAGCTGGATAGGATCATTCAGTTTTTCGCCGCTGCCTGATAACTTAGCAGCCTTACAGTAAACAACATTGTTTTTTTGATACTGGTAAACCACGTAAAAATGATCCGGGTACGTGATAAAATCCAGGTTGAAAGCCCTGTCAGGAATAAAATCAAGCTGTATATTTCCTGCAATATGCATATCCTTATCATATTTTGTAAGGACATGTTTTTGCCGAAGGTTCTTATACACGATGTAATTGCTGTCAAATTTGCCCAATATTTCAAAATAAATATCCTTTCCATCCTTTTTGCTATACTCAGACATGGTTATTTGCTGCGCATTTGCTACCTGGAATAACAATACATATATTATAAGTATGGATAGACGTTTCATGCGATCAACTTTTATACTAAAATACGATTAATAAGCTTAGTGATGGATACCATTGTCATATTAATAATACCTTGAAACTGTGCTAAAATCTGCAGCATTCCGGCAGGATGATTTTGGACACATCCAACTATAACAGACGAAGTATTAACCGTAAAAGCTGCTTTATTGCCAGACATTCGCATAAGAATACTTACTGGAAATGCTGGATAGAACAAATTAATACGGCCATTGTTAATAGATTAAATTTACAGGATGCAGACAATTTTAATTACCGGGGGAACAGGATTGGTAGGCCAGGCGTTGACAAAAAAGCTTTTAGACAAAGGGTATAGGGTTATTGTCCTTACGAGGTCTGCCGGTAATAAAAAAGACAGTGGATCCTTAAGCTACGCGGTATGGGATCCAAAGAATCAAACGATCGATAAAAATGCACTCCGGCAGGCAGATCATATCATCCTGCTTGCAGGAGCCCCGGTTGTTGAAAAAAAATGGACCCCGGCCTATCAAAAAGAAATTGTTGAAAGCAGGACAGCCGGCAGTAAACTCATCATTGATTCCTTAAAGACAACCCCGAACAACGTAAAAACCATCGTAAGCGCTTCCGGTATTGGATGGTACGGAGAAGACCTCGAGCCCGGGAAATTGTTTATCGAAACAGATGAAGCATCCCATGATTTTTTAGGGAACACCTGCAGGTTATGGGAACAAGCTGTTGAACCGGCTGAAGAAATTGGCATCCGGGTATGCAAACTAAGAACAGGTATTGTTTTAAGTAATGAAGGAGGCGCATTAAAGGAATTTAAAATGCCTCTCCGGTATGGCATCGCGGCGATCCTCGGAAGCGGTAAACAAATGGTAAGCTGGATACATATAGATGACCTCTGCAGGATATACATCTATGCCATTGAAAATGCAGCGATGAATGGAAGTTACAATGCTGTTACACCCGCTCCGGTACCCAATAAGCAATTTACACTTACACTTGCCCGTAACCTGCGGGGGAATTTTTTTATTCCAATGCACGTGCCTGTCTTTATCATAAAACTATTGTTTGGAAGCAGGAGCATCGAAATATTGAAAAGCAGTACGGTAAGTTGTGCAAAAATTAAAGAAGCAGGCTTTTCATTCTTATATCCTTCCATTGATGCAGCATTCAGACAACTGGCCGGGAAATAATTATAGGTCTGATCTTAAAATGCGGCGACGGCTTAACCAGTAAAATAAAAATATATACACAAGGGCAAGTGTAATGACAAGCCATGTGTAATCTGTTGGCAGATTGCTTTTTGCCAGTGTCTTCAGCGGGTTGTCGGGGAAAGTAAGCAATCCATCTGAAGCATTCATGGGAAGATAATCACCCATACTACCCAGGTCGGCAACGCCGTCACGCCTGAGTTTAAGGCTCCATACATCCAGTAATTGTGAAATAATATTTTCGGCCCCGAGATAAATGAAATAAAGGCCGATGGCAAAACCGGTTCGCCTGACCCATACTGAAATCAATACAGCCAGCAGGTTATATGACAATGCTTTCAAAAAGAAATATCCGACATGTGAAAAGCTGTTCAATGAAAAATCTGAACCGGATAATAATGCAAATCCCAGGGCTGTTATGATGACCAGTATCGTGGTGACCACAGCGAGTATGGCTGCCAACAAAAGTTTTACAGTTATGAATTGTTCACGGCTCCACCCGTCCAGGATATTCTGCCTGTTGGTCCTGTATGTAAATTCATTGGTGACTAAAATGATGATCAATAAAGCAGGTAAAATTAACAGGAAACCTGTGGCATAGCTGGTCGTTTGCCAGGTGTTCTCAAAACTATATGGATTGAATTTGGAAACCAGTCCCGCCGTATTTATTTTACCAACGATATTCTCATTTACACTATACACAATATAATTGGTAGTGATGACACCCAACGCAAAAAAACTAATGAGTATAATAAAAGCCTTGTAGTTCTTTATTTTAAGCCATTCTGTCTGTAAGAGTTTGAACATTCGGTTGTAAATTTTGGAGTTAATTGGTTAATTCAAAAAATTTGCTTTCCAGGCTTTTCTTTTTCAGCTGCAGGTGTGATAATACGATCCCATTGTTAAAACAAAACTGATTGACTGAAGCAAGATCTGCCTGGCCCGAAGGAAAATAGACCTGTACTACTTTATCCGTTGCATTTATTTTATTATGCCCCGGGATCGAATCAAGCACATTTTTCAATCGTTGCAGATCTGTTGCGCTCACTTCTACCAGGTCTTCATTTACCAGGATCTCATTTACATCACCGTGCGTGATCAATGTCCCCTGTTTTAAAATAGCTACATGCGTGCAAACCTTTTCTACTTCATCCAGCAGGTGGCTTGCCATTATAATGGTCTTTCCCTGCAGTGACAGTTTCTTTATCAATTCACGTATTTCGGCAATGCCTACAGGGTCCAGCCCATTGGTTGGCTCATCAAATACAAGCACTTCCGGATTGCCCAGCAATGCAGAGCCAATGGCCAGGCGCTGTTTCATACCAAGGCTATATGTACTGAATTTAGAATTTTTTCTTGTTTCAAGGTTCACGATCTGCAACACCCTTTCTATATCATCTTCTCCCCTTTCCTTAATAGCCGCAGCAATTTTTAAATTTTGTACCGCGGATAAATAATGATAGAAATTGGGTGTTTCCAGTAACGTACCGATCTGCTTCCTGTGAACTTCTGTAGGTGTTTCACCAAAAAGCTTATACCCACCGCCGGATGCTTTTAAGACATCCATTACAATTCCCAATAATGTAGTTTTCCCGCTACCGTTAGGGCCCAGAATTCCAAAGACCGTTCCCCGGGGCACAGAAAAACTTACATTTTTCAGTGCTTTGATATTACCATAATTTTTTGAAAGGCCATCAACAGTGAGTATCGCCATTTTTATTAAATTTCAATTTTGGGCATCAAGATAAATGTTTTTACGTATGCATTCATTTATTTAAATGATAAAAGGCAACTAAGGCTGGTGGGCTTCGTGCCATACGGAAGAAAAATCGCCAAGTACTGCAAATCCATTTTCATTAAAATCCAGGGTATGGAGCCGCAGGTTTGCGATATCATTCAATAATACTTTCCGGGTGAAGGGATTCATTGTACCGCCCGGTTGCAGGGGCTGGGCATTGGGATCGTATTGAAATGGCGGATCCACGATGGTACCGCGGGGATACATGATGCCAGGTGTACCGGTTCCCCTTATATCCAGCATATCGGGATGATCCAGCCCAATGGTATGGCCAAATTCATGCGCAGCGGTTGTTGAATTATTGAGCAGGTTGTCCAGTTTAAAATATCCCGTATTGCAATTGATCCCATCCACGAATGAAATATTCCCATTGGCAAATTCCTCGACCCGGAAAAAATTTTTTCTTGGTTGAGTATTTTCATACACTTCAATATCCGTCAGGCCCTGTGCATGAAATCCTTTTATTACAAACTGCACCGAATACCAGTCACTGCCAATATGCACAGCAGCCCTTGGCTCATTCCAATGCGCTTCCACATCTGCAGCAATGGCCGTGCTCAATGGTTCACTGGCGGCATTTCCATAAAAATACAATTCGGCATGTATGCTGAGCAGTTTGTTATAATTGTCTAGTTCTGCTTCCCCCATTATTTTAAATGTTGCATGAAATAATCTGTAACTTTTTGATACAGGTGAGCCCGGTCTTTTCCAAGTACATTGTGTTCATGGCCCGGGTAGATCATATAATCCACCTGCACCCCCTGGTCAATAGCAGCTTTTACAAACATTACCGAATGTTGCTGCAATACTACGGGATCCTGCAATCCATGTATCAATAAAAGATGGCCTTGTAATTTACCTGCCTGCTTAATTAAGTTGGTTGATTCATATCCTGCGGGATTTTCCTGTGGCGTATCCATATATCGTTCGCCGAACATGATCTCGTAGTACTTCCAATCCATCACGGGTCCGCCGGCAACTGCTGTTTGGAATATGCCCGGGTGATTGAGCATAAAATCCGTCGTCAAAAATCCGCCATAGCTCCATCCAAACAGGCCCATATTATTTTTATCTGTATAAGATAAATTATTCAGGTAATTCAATGCGCTCATCATATCCTCCATTTGCGGTTCGCCCGCTTTACGGAAAATGGATTGTTCAAATGCCCGGCCACGGTTATTGCTTCCCCTGGTATCAACAACAAACATTACATAACCTCTTTCAGCCATATATTGAAACCAATAATCGGGACCACCGCCGTTCCAGCTATTCGTGATCATTTGTTTATGGGGACCACCATACCAATAAACGATCACGGGATATTTTTTGCTGCTATCAAAATTTACGGGCTTAAAGATCCTGCAATACAGATCCGTGCCTTCCCTGTTTTTTATGGTGAAAATATTTGTTTGCCCAAGAGGGTAATTCGCAAGCGGGTTTGCCGACTGTAGCAATGTTTTTGTTTTACCGGACTTTACTTCAATGAGCTGGATTGTTTTCGGGTTTTGCGGGCTGCTAAGATCGTCGATCACATAATTCCCATCGGCACTTATCCAGTTTTTATGAACAGCAAAACCCTTTGTGATCCTTTTTGATCGGCCATTTTTTAAATTAACCTGGTATAAATTTTTTGTGATGGGTGATTCTTCCGTGGAAGTGTAAAATAAGTGCTCTCCTTTTTGATCGAATCCTTTTACGTCAATGACTTCCCAGCGGCCACTGGTCAATTGGCTGATAAAATTCCCATGAACATTATAGAGGTATAAATGATTCCATCCGTCTCTTTTACTTTGCCATATAAATTGTGAAGGGTTATTTTTTAGAAAGAGCATGGGTACCAACGGCTCTACATATTTATTATCCACCTCTTCAAAAAGTGTTTTAATGAAAGCGCCCGTTGATGCATCATATTCATTGAGCCACATATCATTTTGTTCGCGGTTAAGAACAGCGACATAAATGTATTTATCGTCCGGGCTCCAGGCGATATTTGTAAGGTATTGTTCTGCCGGGCCCCTTGTTTTTAGCCAAACCGTATTGTTGGAAACAGCATTATAAACGCCAACGGTTACATGATGGCTTCTATCGCCGGCCATTGGGTATTTGATAAGCTCAGCTTTGGCCGGGCGTTTGGTCCAGTCTATGATCGGGTAGTCCGGTATCATGCTTTGATCCATCCTGTAAAAAGCAAGTTGCTTTCCTTTATTGCTCCAGAAAGTCCCCTTCGTGATACCAAACTCATTCTGGTGTACGGCAGAAGCGTAAACAATATCCTTACTCCCATCTTCAGTCAGCTTTTTTGTATCCCCATTCTTTGTTACATATAAATTATAGTCATCCAGGTAAGCAATGAAACCATCGCTGCTTTCGTCCACGTTCTTTTTAGCAGCAATGTTTTTATCCCATAAGACCTTATACTTATTATCCAGCATATTGAAGACGTAATTCTGTCCTTTAATACTTACTACGTAGTTATCATTATTAAACTGCATCTGGGGTAACGCGGTTAATGTATCAACAGATGCGTCCATTAGTCTTTGATTGAACTGGTCCAGCGTTAAGAATAGGGTTTCATCATTGTTTTTAAAATTTCCCCGCATCCAGTTTTCAGTGCCGTTTATTTTTTTAAGGTAAACATAATCATTTGTGCCTTTTATGAATTGAAGCTGCCGGAGACTGTCGGGCGCCAATGCTTTTTTAACATGTACCATAGCGTCTTCCATCGTTAGCATTTTCTGCTGCGCTAAGGAAACTGTGGAAATAAGCAACCCAATTACAAAGCCAATGGTCTTTTTCATGCGGTATTTTTTGAAGAGGATAAATGTACGCGATTAATCAGGCAATTTTTGCGTATCACAAACCCAATGTTTAAATTTCTTTCAGGTTCACAGAACCAGGTTTTACTTCCAGCCTGTGCAGTGAGCCGGTTTTTAAAGCATAATTATTTTTCTGGTGCCCGACCGGAAAATCAAAACAAACAGGGTAATCGTATTCTTTAACTTTCTCAAGGATAATTTCTTCAAGGGTTTTACCAAACTCTTCTCCCTCATCATCTTTTTTTATTTTAAACCCGCCGATGATCAATCCTTTTAACCCGGATAATTTCCCGCTGCGTTTTAAGTTCCAGAACATGCGGTCAATGCTGTACAGGTATTCGCCGGTATCTTCTACAAATAATATCTTATTTTTTGTAATGATGTTACTGCTGCTTCCTGCAAGGGTTTCAATGGTCTTTAAATTGCCGCCGATCAGCCGGCCGCTACAGTTGCCCGTCTTATTGTTTGAATTTGGTGGAGCCATGTAATTCATTTTTTCCCCGGTAAGGCATTGCCTGATGGATTCAATAGTATCTTTCTGAATTTGATCTGCAGTGCCCCAGTCATCCGGGAAGCTGTTGCACATTTTTGAATGGATCCCGGAAATATTATAATGCCGGCTTATATGGTTATGGATAACCGTTATATCACTGAACCCAATGATCCATTTGGGATTCAGTACAAATTTTTTAAAATCGACCTTATCTATGATCCGGACGGCGCCATAACCGCCCCTTGCGCACATGATGGCTTTTACAAGGGGATCATCCAGCATTTGCTGTATATCTGCCAGCCGCTCTTCGTCTGTACCTCCAAATGTGAAATCTCTTTTACCGATCGTGTTACCAACCTTTGTCTCAAAACCCCATTCCTGCATTTTATTGATCGCTGGCTGTATATCTTCTAAATGAATGAACCCTGCCGGGCAGGTGATGCCTATAATATCCCCTTTTTTCAAATAAGGCGGGTTGCGGGGAAGGGATTCAACATCATCTTCCGTTATTTTATTATTGCTTTTGCCAAACCACGAAAAACCGGCAAAAAAAACAGGCATGGAACTTAAAAAATATTTACGGTTCATATAATAAAGTTATTTGAAATCAATGAAGGGTGTTGATACATTTAATAATTATTAATTTTTAATTATTCTGAAATTACTTACCGGGTTTGAATGGCAAATACGCTACTTTAGTATTAAATCTTTTTATTCATTATTAATCTTTCCATTTAATGGACAAATCTATTTATATAGCCGATCTGCACAAGGTTGGCCTGAAAGATCTTGAACAGGTAGGCGGCAAAAATGCTTCCCTCGGAGAAATGCTGCAAAACCTTAAGCAGCTTGGAATACAGATACCTGGTGGCTTCGTGGTGACCGTTGCGGCTTACCGGGAGTTCATCCGCTATAATAACCTGGATGAAGCCATTCATACCATCATCAATAATATTAAACTTGATGATATTGAATCGCTCCGGAGAGGAGGTTTACAGGCCAGGCAGCTTTTAAAGAATGCCAAATTCCCCAAGGAATTAAGCGAGGCTATTATCAATAAATATTATGAGCTGAGTAAATTATACGACCAGGATATGACAGACGTGGCGGTCCGTTCTTCTGCTACTGCGGAGGATCTCCCGGATGCTTCTTTTGCGGGCCAACAGGAAACCTATTTAAATGTGCGTGGACCTGCTCCACTGATGAATGCTGTAAGGAATTGTTTCGCATCCATTTTTACCGACAGGGCCATCAGCTACCGCCAGAGTTTCGGGTACGATCATTTCAGCATCGGTCTGTCTGTATGCATACAAAAAATGGTGAGAAGCGACCTGGCAGCGTCCGGGGTGGCCTTTTCATTGGATACGGAAAGCGGTTTTAAAGATGTAGTGGTGATCAATGCATCCTTTGGCTTGGGGGAAATGATCGTACAGGGTGCTGTTTCGCCGGATGAATACATAGTATTTAAACCTGCATTGAAAAAAGGGTTCGATAGCATTATTGAAAAAAAATTAGGCAATAAGGACAAGATGATGGTTTATGGCGATAACCCGGATGAAAGAGTGCAGATCATACAGGTGGAAAGATCTTTACAACAACGATATTGCCTGAAGGATGAACGCATTCTTCAACTGGCGCAATGGGTTACCAAAATAGAAGAATATTACAGCAATTTAAAAGGACACTGGTGCCCGATGGATGTGGAGTGGGCTATCGACGGCCTGAGCAAGGAATTATTCATTGTGCAGGCAAGGCCTGAGACCATCCATTCGCAAAAAGATTTTTCAAAGATCACGGAATATGTAATGGATGAATCGGTGGCCAGGAAAACGCTCCTCAAAGGGATTGCAGTTGGAGATAAAATTGGTGCCGGTAAAGTATCGATCCTTTTCTCCCTGGATAAAAGGGTCACGGAAGGACATGAATTCCGGGCAGGCGATGTATTAGTCACAGATATGACCGACCCGGATTGGGAGCCTATCATGAAAAAAGCTTCAGCCATTATAACGAATAAGGGTGGACGCACCTGCCATGCCGCCATCGTAGCCCGTGAGTTGGGTGTGCCTGCAATTGTAGGCTGTGGAAATGCTACTGAAATACTCAATGAAGAACAGGTAGTCACGGCTTCCTGTGCAGAGGGAGATGAAGGAATTGTTTACGAAGGAAATGTTCCATTCAAAAAAATTGAAACGGATCTCAATGATCTTCCAAAAGTAAGAACGCCGATCATGCTCAATGTTGCTTCGCCCAACCTCGCATTCCGTTTTTCACATCTGCCCAATGCCGGCGTTGGCCTGGCAAGGGAAGAATTCATCATCAACAATTATATACAGGTGCATCCCATGGCTTTGCTAAAGCACAAAGAACTGAATGATCCTGAGCTAAGCGCAACCATCAAAACAATGATCCGTGGCTTTGACTCGGAGCAGGATTTTTTTATCCAGCGGCTGAGTTATGGTATTGCCAAGATCGCCGCTTCTTTTTACCCGAATAAAGTAATTGTACGATTCAGTGATTTCAAGAGCAATGAATATTTTAATTTACTGGGAGGCAAATATTTTGAGCCCCATGAAGAAAATCCCATGATCGGGTGGAGGGGTGCCAGCAGGTATTATTCTGAAAAATACAAAGAAGCATTCGGCCTGGAAGTTAAAGCCATCCGCAGGGTGCGTGAAGAAATGGGATTACATAATGTTGTGGTGATGGTACCGTTTTGCAGAACGGTAGAAGAATTGTTGAAAGTACAGGATATAATGAAAGAATATGGAATGGAGCGGGGAAAAGAAGGGCTTGAATTGTTTTTAATGGCTGAGATCCCTTCCAATATTCTGATGGCAGAACAATTTTCGCAACATATTGATGGATTTTCCATCGGGTCGAATGACCTTACCCAATTAACACTTGGCCTTGACCGTGACTCCTCACTGGTAGCACATCTGTATGACGAAAGAAACCCGGCAGTAAAAGAGATGCTGAGAATGCTAATCGTTACGGCCAAAAAGATGAAAGTAAAAGTAGGTATCTGCGGCCAGGGGCCATCTGATTTTCCTGACTTTGCGCAATTCCTGGTTGAATTGGGCATTGACAGTATTTCGGTAACACCCGATTCGATCGTAAAAACAGTGAAGGCCATCGCGGAAGTAGAAAAGGGAATGAAATAGATCATTTATATTGAATTTATGCAGCCACTGGTAACCGGTGGCTGTTTTTGTTTGGGCATTGGGGTGCTTTACGGTATTTTTGCACCGAAAAATTGCAGCTCATGGGTATGTGGCACAAGTGAGTGACACAACTATGTAGAATAAAGATTTGTCGCCGGCAACAAAAAGATTACATGAACATAGAACCAAAAAGATATTTAATTACTTCTGCGCTTCCTTATGCGAACGGCCCAAAACATATTGGCCACCTGGCAGGGGCCTATTTACCTGCGGATATTTATGTACGTTACCTGAGGGCGCAAAAAAGAGGATGTGGTATATGTTTGCGGCAGCGATGAACATGGCGCTGCCATTACCATCCAGGCCATGAAGGAAAATACAACGCCCCGGGAGATCGTAGATAAATACCATGCCATGCTGAAAAGCAATATGGCCGACCTGGGTATTTCATTTGATATCTATCACCGCACATCTGCGCCCATTCATCATGAAACAGCACAGGAATTTTTTACCGCACTGAATGATAAGGGCGATCTGGAAATAAAAGAAACCGAACAATATTTATGATGAAGAAGCAAAAACATTTTTAGCCGACCGTTATATTATTGGTACATGCCCGGTTTGTGGAAATGAAAATGCATATGGTGACCAATGTGAAAAATGCGGCACTTCTTTAAGCCCTGAACAATTGATCAATCCCACGGAGTACATTAAGCGGCAATCCCCCGATAAAAAAACTAACCAAACATTGGTACCTGCCATTGAATAAACATGAGGAATTTTTAAGGGAATGGATATTGAAAGAACATAAAGATGACTGGAAAGCAAATGTGCTGGGTCAATGTAAAAGCTGGCTGGACGCGGGCTTGCAGCCACGGGCCGTAACACGGGACCTGGATTGGGGCGTACAGTGCCTGCCAATGTGCAAGGAGGCAGAAGGAAAAGTGCTGTATGTATGGTTTGATGCACCTATCGGTTATATCAGCGCAACCAAACAATGGGCGATGGATAATAATAAAGACTGGAAGCCATATTGGTACGATAAAGATACCAAACTGGTTCATTTTATTGGCAAGGATAATATTGTTTTTCACTGCATCATTTTCCCGGTGATGCTGAAGCTGCATGGAAATATTTTGCCTGAAAATGTGCCCAGCAATGAGTTCATGAACCTGGAAGGAGATAAGATGAGCACCAGCCGTGGATGGAGCATTGAAATGGATGATTATATCAATGATTTTGTAAAGAAAGAGAATGGCGGCGAAAGATGGCGGATGCGTTGCGTTATTATCTTACCACCATTGCACCTGAAACAAAAGACAGTGAATTTACCTGGAAAGGTTTCCAGGATGCAGTGAACAGTGAACTGGTAGCTATCTTCGGCAATTTTGTAAACAGGGCATTTGTGTTGATGCATAAATTATGCAAAGGAAAAGTGCCGCCATTGCATGCATGATATTCTGGATGAAGCGGATAAAAATATGATTGCAGAAATTCGAAAATACAAAAACAAAAATTGAAAACTTGATTGAAGCATATAAGTTCAGGGATGCATTGTTTGAAGTGATCGACCTTGCCCGGAAAGGAAATAAATACATGCAGGAAAAACAACCATGGATAGTTGCGAAACAAACCTGGAAACGGTACTAACCACGGAAGCACAAAAACAGATTGACAATTGCCTGCATATTTGTTTGCAGCTAACGGCCAACCTTGCGATTTTTATCAATCCTTTTTTGCCATTTACTGCAAAAAAAATGTGCCACATGATGAAGGTGGTAGATAAAATGCTGGATTGGGAAAATGCAGGAAAGCAAAATTGTTAAGTGTAGGTTATTCATTAGGGAGCCTGCAATTATTATTCAGGAAAATAGAAGATGCAGAAGTAGCAGAACAGGTTGAAAAATTAAAAACTAAAAGCTGAAAAACTAAAAATGGAAAACAAGAAAACAACCTGCAACGGAGCAATCAGCAACAGCAACTACAGCAACGGCTGAGTAAAGCCAAACCAGAAATTCAGTTTGATGATTTTGCAAAGATCGATCTGAAAGTAGGCACTATCACTGCAGCTGAAAAAGTGGAAAAAGCCGATAAACTGTTAAAACTGGAAGTAGACCTTGGTTTTGAAAAAAGAACCATTGTATCCGGTATTGCCTTACATTTTAAGCCTGAACGATATTGTTGGCAAACAGGTGGTAGTTGTTGCCAACCTTGCTCCCCGAAAAATGAGTGGCATTGAAAGCAACGGAATGATATTAATGGCAGAAGATAAAAGGGTAAATTGCATTTTGTAAATCCGGATGAAGCGACGGATAATGGCAGCAGTGTAAGCTGATCAAATTTCAGTTAGGTTTATTTCTTATAGCAGGCTGTTCAGAAAAGGTCCTCGTTAACCTGCTTTTTTATTAATTTTAAAGTCCGCTTTAATTAAGGGCTACGCGGACTGTTGAAAAAAAGTAGACCGCTCAATGAGCATACCCCGTTTCATAAAAAATAAATACAGTGTAGCCGCGATCATATTGGTATGCCTGCTGTTGGCAGAATCATCCTGCATAAGGGAATGAGCCGGGTCATTATTCCTTCCGGATTTTCAGATAACATAACCATTGCCAATGATCTTCCCATTTGTACTCAATCACTGGTGCAAAAAGAAAAAAACTGGATAAAGGACGTGGACAATCCCAACCTGATGGCACGACTTCCTGAAAATACTGCAGGAATCGGGTTTACGGTGTATTATGACAGCATTCAAAAAAGCCTCGAAGTTTATCAACAGGATGCTCCCTCCTTAAATGTAGATACGCTGCTAAATGTTTATAGCATTAAAAAAATGCATTCGAATATCTGGTTTAAGATCAAAAATTTAAACGCGGCAAATGCCGGGCAAATGCTTGGTTTAATAACAGGATTGAGGGATCAATACAAACTATTCAACCAGGTGATCGTTGAATCTTCATCTGCTGAGCAACTGGTTGCATTCTGCCAGCGTGGATTTTTCACCAGTTATTATGTCCCTCGATTTTAACCCTTACCAGGCTGAAGTGAAAAAGAATTAATACAATTTATCGATTCAGTAGGAAAGAATTGACAAAATACCCGACATCGGCCATTTCCGGTTATTATTTCTCAGTATCCCGTATTGAAGAAATTTTTCCCCAATTATCCGATCCTCACATGGGCTGATAAATGCTTCCAGCAGACATCATTTCCTATACATTTAACCTGCAGCTTAAAAATGATACGAGTATCAGGGCGATCCTGTATGATTACAAGGACTGAATCCCGATTTGCCCTTTTTTAAACATGAACAGCCAGTTTGGTCAATTATTTGCATCTTAAAGGTTGAACAAAACGAAAATATTATGAATCAGTAAAAAAATCATGATTGGCGTGCTTTGTATTAATAGCAGCCAGTACATTTGCCCAACAAACAGATATGTCGCTGGTACCATACCGTTCAGGAGATAAATGGGGATATGCGACTCCTGATAAAAAAGTGGTGATCACGCCTAAATACAATGATGCAAACTGGTTCTCTGAAGGTTATGCCAGTGTGAAAATAGGAAACAAGTATGGATACATCAATAAGACGGGAAAACTCGTGATCCCTGCAAGATATACTGTTGCTAAATCTTTCAGGAAGGGTTACATGCCGACAAAAACAAAACCCGGCGGAGACAGTGTGTTGTTTGCAGGTGCTTCGCTTACTTCAACAGGGTATGAGATCTGCATCAATACAAAAGGAATAAGGATGCCGCAGTGCCCGGCTATTCCTGAAAGCTCAGTTAAAGAAAATAATATCCCGGTGGAAACAAAAGTATCCGAAAAAAAATATACCCTTCCCAACAACAATGGCTTATTTGATAAGATAGTGGATGACTATAAGATCTCCGGCAGTGATGAAACCTATTATATTGCGATGAAGGATGGCAGGTACGGAGTTTTCAATAGTAAATTTGATACGATCGTGCCTTTTCAATATAATTCGATCACTGTTAACCGGAAAAGCAGCAATCCCTATTTACAGGTGAACCAGGGTGGTATGTATGGTGTAATGACGACTGATGGTAAAATGTCCATTGCCCCGGAATATTCCAACCTGGTTATTGTTGATGGTCATGACGGGAAGGAATATGTGATCATCCAGAAAGCAGGTAAAACTTATGTAAAGGATATATCCAACCGCGATATCATTTCAACGGGTTATTACTGATATCGTATATGATGACGAGGGTTTTATCATAACAGGAGATAACAATATGCGTGGATATTACTTTATGGATAACACGGTCATACAGCCAAAATACAAAGATGTAAATATATAAATGGCACTAAATATCTAATGATAAAAACATCAGCCGGCAAAGTTGGTTATATCAATACCGCAGGCAATGAATATTTTGAGGAATAAAAACTGTATCATATGATCATAAAAAAAACTTCAGTGTAATACTGGAGTTTTTTTATGCATTCATCATTTGAATACAGCTTGATAAGATCTTTATGATATTAGCGGAAAACTGATATTCAACATGCAGCCATTGCCGGGAGAACTTATGATCTCCACTTTGCCGTTGTATGCATCTACCCTGTTAAAAATATTGATATGGCCAATACCCCTCAGTTTTTGTTTTTCTTTATCGAATCCTTTACCATTATCATTGATCAGGAGATGGATATCCTGGCCTTTTTCTTTCAGGAAAATATGCCCGTTTGTTGCTTCTGAATGTTTGATAATATTACCGGTTTGTTCCTGTACGATCCGGAAGACCATTAACTGTTGTTCAGGACTAAGTCTTTCGATCAGGGATATATCAATGTCCGTGTGCATTTCTATATTGTGCAATTCCTGCATATTGTAAACAATGTCGCCGATACTCTCCAGCAAACCGACTGATGTCACAACTTTTGAATTCATTCTTTTTGACAATGCACGGATCTCATCAACAGCCATCAATAAATAACTGGTCGCTTTATCCAGTATTATTCATTTTGATTCTCTGAATTATTCTTTGCCACGCCAATATGCAGCCTTGCGCTCATCAGCAACTGGTTTACATTATCATGCAACTCGCCACTGATCCGGTTACGCTCTTCTTCCTGGGCATTGATGGTAGCCTGGTTAACCAATTTTTGTTTTTGTACCTGCTCATATAGTAGTTGCGTCTCTAATTTTTTCCGCTCTGTAATATCCTGCATTGAACCGATCTGGCGAATAGGAATATTATTTTCATAAATGGCAAATCCTTTATCGCATATGTACCTGTAGTCTCCATCCGCATGCTGGAAACGGTATTCATCTTCCCAGTGTGTAAAGCCATTTGAAAGCTGGCTCTCAATCTTGTTGTTTACCCTTTCCTTATCGTCCGGTGGATCTTATCAAACCACCATTCAAGACTTGGTTCGATCTGGTCTTTTGAATAGCCGGAGATCTTAATGAAGGCATCACTCCTGTATATCTCATTTGTACGCAGGTCAAGGTCCCAGATCGCATCCGAGCTGGCATTTACCACGTAGCCAAATCGTTCGTGCATTTTAGCTATTTCCTTCTCGGCATTTTTTCGTTCTGTGATATCAATGGCCTGTCCCCCGATCAATGTTTGTGTTTTACCCGGAATTAAAAACCAATTTGCAAGAAAATATCTTTTACTACCATCAGCCATTAACAACTCATCTTCTGTGATGATTGATTCTCCAGTCTGAAGGACCATTTTATTCATTTTAAGAATTCTTTGGGCAACTTCCGGCGATGGATATCATGAATATTTTTCCCGATGGAAGCGTTCTCAAGTCCTACTCTTTTATAAACAACGGGTTGCCATACACAAAGTTGCCATGTTCATCATAGATCCACCCGAGGGTAGGGCTGTTCGTCATAAAACTCCTGAAGAATAATTCACTTTCTTTTAATTTTTCAGTAGCATTTCTTTCATTGGTGATATCCTTAAAGGAAGCTACTACCCCATCCGGTGATGATTTACCATCCTTAAATATTGGCTTGCTGTTTATTGAGATCCAGGCCTTATTTCCATCAACCTTTTCAATGCCCATGATAACGTTATTGGTTTCCCGGCCGGTTCTCAGCGATACAACTGCCGGGAATTATTCCGCAGGAAATGAAGTCCCATCTTCTTTTACTGCATTCCAGTGCGGGCTGGCAATTACACGGCCTTTTAATTCCTCCTCACTCAAACCCAATATTTCAACCGCTTTTTTATTGGCCGCGCCAATGGTACCATCCGCATTCATCAGGATAACCCCTTCTGAAAGTGTATCTACAACTATTTTATATTTTGTTTCAGCCAGCGCCAGTTCCTTTTCCTGTTTTTCTTCATCAGTAATATTATGATTCACCAGCACGATCGAGATCACTTCACCATTTTCATCATACAGTAGTGAAACATTTGCATTGAAAATAAATTGTTGGTTATTGTGCCTCGTAAAAATAATTTCGCCGTTCCAGGTACCAGTCTTAAATAACTTCTCCATAACAATGCTCCGCGTCGTTGACCTGAATTCAAAATTTACGCTTTGCTCAAGGACCGTTCCTATAAAATGGGAAGCCGGCTGATCAAAAAATGTTTCAGCGGCATGATTAAAGGCTTTTATCACAAAATGGGGATCCGTAATAATAACTACATCAGGAAGATTCTGCAAAAAAAGGTCAAGTGGATTCGGCGCCTTATAGCTAACACTAAGCGCGGAGGCCTTTTCAACTTCACGTATTCTGTTTGCTGAATTCATATTGTATCGGATCTTTATATAAGATATTGGCCATCCCGGTCACAATCAATTGATTGAAACCAATGCATAAGAACGCAGCGAATCATTCATAAAGTATGTATTGTATCCACTTTAATTATGCTTTTTTCAGGCATAAAAAGTATCTTCGAATATAAATAGTTGTTTAACTAACTAATTTCAGTTATGTCAAAAAGAATCATAAAAAAAGTAGCTGTATTGGGAAGTGGTGTAATGGGAAGCCGGATAGCCTGTCATTTTGCAGGAATCGGTTTACAGGTATTGTTACTGGATATTGCTCCCAAGAATAATGACGCTGAACCGGCAAAGGACTGCCTGAACATCCTGCGGTAAAAAACAGGATTGTAAATGATGCACTGGCAGCTGCCATTAAAATCAAATCCTTCTCCTGTTTATACAAAAGATGTGATTAAAAAGAATCAAGACAGGCAATTTCACCGATAACATGAAAGATATTGCCGGTTGCGACTGGGTGATAGAAGTGGTAGTGGAAAGACTGGATATCAAACAATCTGTTTTTACAGAAGTAGAAAAATACCGCAAGCCCGGCACATTGATCACTTCCAATACTTCCGGCATTCCCATTCACATGATGGCAGAAGGAAGAAGCGATGATTTTAAAAAACATTTTTGCGGCACGCATTTTTTTAATCCGCCGCGCTATTTGCGGTTACTGGAAATTATTCCTACACCATATACTGATCCGGAAGTGGTAGATTTTTTAATGCATTACGGTGATCTGTATTTGGGTAAAACAACGGTGTTGTGCAAAGACACGCCTGCATTTATTGCCAACCGTATCGGTGTATTTGGCATCATGTCCATTTTTGAACTGCATGGAAAAACTGGGCTTAACCATAGATGAAATAGATGCATTGACCGGTCCTGTTATTGGCCGGCCAAAATCTGCAACATTCCGAACAGCAGATGTGGTGGGTATTGATACACTGGTGAAAGTGGCAAAAGGTGTTGCATGATAATTGTCCGGATGATGAAGCAAAAGAACATTTCATCATTCCTGCCTGGCTGAATAAAATGGTAGAGAATAACTGGCTGGGTGATAAAACAGGGCAGGGATTTTTTAAGAAAACAAAAGGCGCAGGATGGTGAAAAAGAAATTCATTACACTTGAACCTGCAAACCATGGAATATGAGCCACGGCAAAAACCAAAGTTTGCAACGCTGGAAGCAGCAAACCGATTGAAGATCTGAAAACAAGGATTAAAATGCTTGTGTGCAGGCACGGATAAGGCAGGAGAATTTTACCGGCAGTTTCATTATAATTTATTTTCTTATATCTCACACCGCATTCCTGAAATCAGTGATGAACTATATCGGGTTGATGATGCGATGATGGCAGGATTTGGCTGGGAGATCGGCGCTTTTGAAAGCTGGGATGTATTGGGCGTTGCAAAAACACGTGAAGCAATGAAGGCAGCAGGTTATACAGTTGCGCCATGGGTAGATGAAATGATTGCAGCAGGTATCAAATCTTTTTATAAAGTAGAAAATGGAAAGCGTTTATATTATGACGTTAGCTACCAAATCATATAAACCATTACCCGGTGGCGATGCATTTATTGTAATGAAGAATTTTGAAAACCAAACCGTATGGAAGAACAGTGCCTGCCGTACTTATCATTTGGGCGATGATGTGCTGGACTGGAATGGTATACCAAAATGGGAAGCATTGGTGGTGAAGTGCTGGAAGGCATTCAAAAATCAATTGCACTGGCAGAAGAAAAATATAAAGGGCTTGGTTATTGCCAATGAAGGCCCCAATTTAGTGCCGGCGCCAATGTAGGAATGATCTTCATGCTGGCCATTGAACAGGAATATGATGAAATGGATATGGCCATCCGCATGTTTCAGAATACGATGATGCGGGTACGATATTCATCCGTTCCGGTAGTGGTGGCGCCACATGGACTTAGCATTGGGCGGCGCCTGTGAAATGAGTCTGCATGCCGATAAAGTATGCGCTGCCGCAGAAACATATATCGGTCTGGTGGAACTAGGTGTTGGAGTGATTCCCGGTGGTGGCGGCACAAAAGAATTTGTGTTACGTGCTGCCGATGAAATGCATGAAGATGAACCGGAAACCATTACGCTTAAAAACCGGTTTCTTAACCATTGCCACTGCAAAAGTTGCTACTTCTGCACATGAAGGCTTATGACCTGGGCATTTACGGAAAGGGACAGATGAAGTAAGCATGAACCAGGGCAGGCGGATTGCAGAAGCAAAAAAAGCGTGATTGAATTGTATGATGATGGTTATACAATGCCGGTGCAACGCAACGATATAAAAGTATTGGGCCGTTCTGCCTTGGGCGCTATGTATGCAGGTATCAATGGAATGTGGCGAGGCAATTATGCAACCGATCATGATGTAATAGTTGCAAAAAAACTGGCTTATGTAATGTGCGGCGGCGACCTAAGCGAACCGACACTAGTAAGCGAACAATATTTACTGGACCTTGAAAGAGAAGCATTCCTAAGTTTAACCGGTGAAAAGAAAACACTGGAAAGAATTCAAAGTGTATTAAAAACCGGAAAGCCAGTGAGGAATTAATTTATTAATTTGGAAATTTGAAGATTTGAAGATTTGAAAATGCCCAAAGGGCTTAACCTGTTTCATCTCCAAATCTTCAAATCTTCAAATCAGCAAATCAGCAAGATGATCAAATTCCCGCCATACCTAAAACCCGGAAATACCATTGCCATTACGTGTCCCGGGGGTTACATGCCCGCGGAAAAAGCCGCTGTATGCATCAGTTCCTTGCAGGATTGGGGATACGAAGTGATGATAGGTAAAACATTGGGCAGCCGATCTGAAAATTATTTTAGCGGCACAGATGAAGAAAGAACAGATGAGTTGCAGGCCATGCTGGATGATAAAAGCATTCATGCCATTTATTCGGCAGGGGCGGTTATGGAATGGGCCGCATCATTGATAACCTTGATTTTAGTAAATTTAAAAAACATCCAAAATGGCTTATCGGGTTTAGCGATATTACTGTGCTGCATTGTCACCTGCTAAATAAATTAAAAATTGCATGGATCCATGGGCCGATGGCTGCAGCTTTCAACGACAGGGAACAGTTCGATGAATACCCCGGTTCATTGAGAAATGCTGTTCAGGGCAAAAAAACTGTTTACAGTTGTGCACCCCATGAATTCAATAAGCATGGTAAAGCATCAGGCGAACTTGTCGGTGGCAACCTCGCTCTGCTTGCTCATGTGACAGGAACCCCTTCCGATCTCGATACAAAGAACAGAATATTTATTTATTGAAGATATCGGCGAATACCTGTACAATATTGATCGCATGCTCTACCAGCTAAAACGCAGTGGCAAATTTGACAAACTCGCCGGGCTGATCATTGGGGGATTTACAGATATGAAGGATACAGAACGCCCTTTTGGAAAAACAGTCACACAGGTTATCCGTGAGATCACGGATGAATATGATTTTCCGGTTTGTTTTAATTTCCCGGTAAGCCATGGAAAAGAAAATGTTGCATTGAAGATAGGCGGAACTTATCAACTGAAGGTAACAGGAAAGAAAACGGTTCAAAGCAAAATTAATTTGAAAAGGTGATAAAGCCAGCTACCACAACTATTAAGCCTTTAACCCTCAAACGTCATAAACGACTTACCTATCGCAACAACGAATCCATTGCCTGTTGATATTTTTTATAACCAGCCAGGTCATTGTGTTTCCCGTTTTCTATTGTAATAAATTTATCCCCTGTTTTTAAATATGGTTTTAGTTTACTGGCACAGCTATAAGGGATCACCCGGTCATCGGTACCATGAAAAATAGTGATGGGAGCTTTACATCCTGCAGAAATTTCCAGGTTGGTATTTTATATAATGACATGTAGGAAACGGGATATATGGACGCATATGTTGCAAACATAGCAGGGATACTGTAGTAAGGTGTTTCCAGGATCAGCCTTTTATATTTTGACTCCGAAGCAACATAGGCTGCAATACCCGTCCCCAGTGATTTTCCATAAATGATGATGCTGTCACTTATCATATTTTGCGGCGGCCATTTTTTGCAGCAGCTAAGCCTGCTCATACATTTTTTTTTCTGTTCGTTCACCGGTACTTTTTCCAAAGCCGGGATAATCTGCCATCCATACTTCATAGCCATGTTTTGTAAAATTAGCAACGAAACTTTGCATAGCGCTCAATATTTTCCCTATTGCCATGATAATAAACCACAACGCCTCTTCTGACATGAATCAGTGGGAAAAAATTTGATCATGTTGATCGTATCTGTCTTTATTAAAGGGATATTCACTTCTTCAAATGGCATATCAAATTGAAACACATAATCACTGTTTAATTTCTTCGGGATGAAACAAAAATTTTTCCTGCAGGTAATACAATGCAATACCAATGCTGCAGTAAACATGATGACGATTTTAAGCCAGCGGAAATTATTCTTTTTCATAAGAACGCAAAGTTAATCATTGTTCATCCGTTAATCTAGATACCAGTATTGTACTTCTTCCTTCATTAAGATTAAATTTAATATTGCAAAATATCCCTGATAAAATTATGATACTCCGGGAAAGAAGGCAGGTTATTGTGCCCTCCGCCGAGAATTCGTATCAAGTGTTATTTTCCGTGGATTAAGCGCCTGCAATTTTTCACTGTTGCTGATCGGTATGCAGCCAGTCTTTTGTGCCATGCAGAATATAAGTATGGCAATTCACTTTGGTTATCCATTTATCGGTACGCAAATGAAACCGCAATACATATCGCACCGGCAGTATCGGTAAAAAACGTTCCATCGCTTTTTTAAAACTGAAATAAGGTGCATCGAATATCAGATAGCGCGGTTTATTATCACTGGCCATCTTCGCAGCAAAGCCACTGCCCAGGCTTCTCCCATAAACGATCATATGATTTCCGTATATTTTGCAGCAAGTGTATCATACACAAACTGCATATCACTCAGCATATCTTTTTCAGTTGCGCTTGCCGGTGCTTTTGCCAAAGCCACGGTAATCCACCAGCACTACATCATAATTATAGCGGATAAAAATCCTTTGCATATTTTGCCCAGCCTTTTATGCTGCGGCTGTTGCCATGAAAATATAAGACCAAGCCCAAGCGGGTTTTTCACATTAAAATGTAGTCCATTGATGCGTACGCCCGGTTCAACATCAAAGAACAATTCTTCAAAGGGAACATCATATTTGTATATAAAATCCTGTTTTAGTTTTTCGGGTTTGAAAATAAAACTCTCCTGTATCAAATATATAATTGCAATCACAAGGATATAACCTCCAATGATATATAACAAAGTATAATTCACGAAACAGTAAACTTTTCTTTAAGATACACTATAATTAACTATAAACCGGTGGATGAAAAAAGCTATTCTCCAAATTCCTTTTTCCATGCATCCGTACCGCCGCTGAGGTTAAATAGATTGGTATAGCTGAATCTTTGATGCAGCCGCTGTATAGCGATCTGGCTTCGAATGCCCTTTGACAATAAAATATTACAGGTTTATCTTTTTCAACAAGGTCTATATTTTCCAGCAAGCTATGTAACGGGATTAATATACCTCCAATATTAAATTCTTCATGCTCAAAAGGTTCCCTAACATCAATAAGCATAATATCTTCCCGGGCTGATATTTTTTGTTTTAATTCCAATGCGCTTATAGACAACATAAATCGTAATTATTCATTTTCTTCCTCATCATCCCTGGTACGTTTTAATTTAAGCTTGCTTACGGGCGCAACGATCAGCGGGAATTTTTCTACATGTACATTACTTTGCTCAAGTCCAAAACCTTTTTCTTCGCTAAGATAATCTCTTTCACCCAGAAATAAAACTTCATAATTACATGTTCAAAGAAAGGCAGTTCATTATCCTGGCTCAGGAATTTTTCCATCACCATAAATTTAAAATCGCCTACCATATTATTTCGTTGCTGGCTTTCATAGCGGCTGGTAACATTCACTTCCCTGTTTGCCACCAGGTCTTCCACTACTTTTTTAAACATCAGGTTTATCCTTGGGCCACCTGAAACCCAGCCTGAATTCACCCGATAATATCATTGGGAATGATATGCTCCACTGAATATTCACAGGTATAGGGATCATCCATGGGTATCCACATGCACAAACCAGTAAATATCTGCCCGCTTGGGTTTACCACTTAATATAGTATAAATGATCTTATGCTCTATTTCTTTTGGATTATTGGCACTTGTTAAATACACCAGGTGAGTGGCATATTTAGGAACCGTGATATCATTGCTTAGTTCTTCCAGTTTGGGAATATATTCTTCCAGCCGCACAAATTCCACATACCGGTTTTTAATCTTTCTGGCCCTGTACCAGATGTACATAACGGAGAACATCAAAAACCCGATCATCAATGTAATATAACCACCATGGATAAATTTATCCATCAACGCAATCAGGAAAGCAATTTCTACCACTAATAAAATAACAGGAACACATAGATCAATCGGGTTTCACCCTGTGCAATGACCATATAATTGGCAAACAGGATGGTGGTCATGATCATGGTGGTGATGATGGCCAGTCCATAAGCCGCTTCCATCCTGGATGATTCCCTGAAATAAAGAACCACCCCTACACAACCAACGAACAAGAAGGTATTGATACCTGGAATAAAGATCTGGCCCTTTGCTTCTGTAGGATAATTGATCTTAATTTTTGGCCAAAGGTTCAGCCGCATGGCTTCATTGATGAGTGTAAATGAACCGGTAACCATCGCCTGGCTGGCAATGATGGCGGCAGAAGTGGCGATGATAACACCGGGTACGATAAACCATTGAGGCATCAGGTCATAAAAAGCATTGATACCTTCTGTCCCTGTGCTGCTTCATCCATCAATTTTCCGATATGATGTTTTAACAGACTGGCGCCCTGCCCAAAATAATTAATGACAAGGCAGATTTTACAAATATCCAGGAGATACGGATATTGCCCCTGCCGCAATGGCCAAGGTCGCTGTAAAGTGCTTCGGCACCGGTGGTACAAAGAAACACGGCTCCCAGTAGCCAAAAGCCTTCAGGATAATGTAAACAAAAAATGAAAGCGTAATAAGGATTAAGCGCCTGGAAAATAGAAAGATCATCTGAAATATGTACAAACCCCAGCACGGCCAGCATACCAAACCAGATCCTCATGACCGGGCCAAACATTTTACCAATAGTTAGCGGTACCAAATTGTTGAGTGAAAAAGAAAACAGCAATAATACCCAGTACAATATATACAATGGTATTCTGTGCAAGTATCATGAAATTGCGGTAGTTCTTTAAACCCTTCAACAGCAGAAGTAATGGAAATAGGTGGTGTAATGATCCCATCTGCCAGCAAAGCTGCGCCACCGATCATGGCGGGGATGACCAGCCATTTCCGCCGCCGCCTCACCAATGCAAACAACGCAAATATGCCTCCTTCACCCCTGTTATCGGCCCTGAGCACCATGATCACATATTTAATGGTGGTTAGTATTGTGATCGTCCAGATGATCAGTGAAAGGGTACCTAAAATGAGGGTTTCATCAACTACCCTGTCCTTAATGATTGAATTAAACACATATAGCGGGGAAGTACCTATATCTCCGTAAATAATCCCAAGGGCGATTAATAATCCGGCTCCTGTTACTTTGTTGATATGTTTTCCCACTAAATTTTTATTTTCTAAAGGCTTTTTATGAGAGCATGTAAAAGCTATACAAATGTAAAATGAAAACCAATACAAATCAGGTAAATAATATTACCCGCCAGGCGGGATGAATTGACCTTCACAATGTAAACAGAGACCAAAGAACATTGAGAAATACTTAATTGGCCATGGCTGCTCAAAATAATGCCCCTCTCATTTAAGAAAGGGGCACAACAAACAATAATTGCAAACACATCGTTTATGAATACATGTCATTATAAAATTTAATCGGGTTTTTTACCATCCAGGAATGTATTGATGGTGCTGATCTCGGCCTGGTTATTATCATCCGTTTTTACTGTATAGTTGCTGTAAAAATTTTCTACGTCCGCAATCTGGTTGTGCATATCCATATTGCGGCGAAGGTAAGCAGGCACCGTTTCAAACTCGTTGTTGGGATCGGCTGCGTTAATATTGAACGATAAATTTCGCAATTTCGCTATCCTTTCAGTAGCCCGGCGCCTGAGTTCTTCTGTTTCGTCCTGCAAAGCAGGTTCCTCAACATTGTGACATCATGATGGGCTGAGTTTGTTGTACAATTGGCTGTTCCTCCGCCGCTTTTTGGGAATCTTTAACTACCAGCTGCATTTCAATAACAGGTTCGTCTTCCTGCACCGATATCTGCAAAGGCAGTGGTTCCTCAATCGAATTGGATTCTGTAATAACTGGCTTTTCCTCCACGTAAATTTGTGCAGGCTTGGCCAGGTAACCCCCCGACGAAAGGGAGCTACTTGCGCTAGCTTCTTTATCTGTTATTTCATTATTTTTTTGTTCGCTGGAATCTGCAGTTGATGCTGGTTGCTGCAGCTGGTTCCGGGAATTGGTTCAGATCAAATTCCATTACAGGTATCTGATCTGCGGCCGAAGATATTTCAAAAAATACAGGAGTTACATCCGACTTTTCCACAGTAGTTTTACTAGGTAATTCTACTGGTGCCGGTTCAGAAAGCGTTGGCATGAATGGGTCGGTTAGCTTCATCTCCTCTTTCACTTCAGGCACTTTTATTTGCAGCGTCATTTCTTTAATTTCTTCTTTAAGCAATACTTCAGGTGTTGCTTTTACTACCTCTTCTTTTGTTTCCGGTTCCGCTGCTGGTTGTTGCACTTTGATTGGTGCAGTTCTTTGGCATTTCCAGTTCCAGTACGATCTTCTCATCTTTATTTTCCACAACCGGCTTTACTTCTTTTGCAAACGGATCTTTGTGCTCAAAGCCTGTAGCAATTAACGTGATCCCGATCTCATTGCCCAAAGAATTATCATAACCCAAGCCCAAGGATAACATCCGTGTCATCTCCTGCATGGCTCAATAAATAATTCTGAATGATCTCTACTTCATCCATGGTAAATTCATGTTCACCTTCTGCAGAATTAATATTGATCAATATCCATTTTGCGCCTCTAATATCATTATCATTCAGCAATGGAGAGTTCAATGCATTTTCAATCGCAAGCTGTGCCCTGTTCTCTCCTTCCGCTGATGCACTGCCCAGTATGGCCACGCCACCATTGCTCATCACAGTACATACATCCGCAAAATCCACATTGATCTGCCCGGTGCTGTTGATAACATCGGTGATACATTTTGCAGCTGTTGCCAGCACATTATCTGCTTTTGCAAAAGCTTCCTTCATTTTTAAATTGCCGAACTGGTGGCGCAGCTTATCATTGCTGATCACAAGTAAGGTATCTACATGGCTTTTTCAAAAGCATGATCCCTTCTTCCGCCTGGGCTATCCTTTTTTTCCCTTCATAAGCAAAGGGAGTGGTCACAATCCCCACCGTTAGTATGCCAAGATCCTTACAGATCTTTGCAAGGATGGGAGCACCGCCTGTACCCGTACCACCACCCATACCGGCGGTGATGAAGGCCATTTTGGTATTCACTTCCAGTATCCGTTTTATTTCTTCCAGGCTTTCTTCCGTTGCCTGCCTGCCAATGGCAGGATTCGCACCGGCTCCAAGGCCCTGCGTAAGATGTGGGCCCAGCTGGATCTTATTGGGCACTTTACTCAATGCAATGGCCTGTGCATCTGTATTGCATATGATAAAATTCACACCTTCAATATTCTGCGAAAACATGTGGTTTACCGCATTGCTTCCGCCGCCGCCAACACCAATTACTTTGATGATGGAGGATTGTTCTTTGGGCAAATCAAAATGGATCATGTTTGTAAGTTTGGTTGTTAGTAAGTAGTTTTTGTTGTGTTGATTATAGGTTGTTATGTTTTTAGCTAAAAGCTATTAGCTTACAGCTTTGTATCCTCTTCTTCTTTGAACATTTCTATCAGGTTATTCTTAAAACTGTCCATAAACCTTTCAATGATTTTCTTTGCTTCATTTTTACCGGGATCGTTTCTTCTGTAACTGCTGCGAATTCCTGCGCTACGGGTTCTTCCTGCATAATACCTTTCGATTCTACCTTCACGAAGTTTTGTTCAAACTGTTTGTTCTTGTTCTCATAATCATTGTATCCTTTCAATATCAAACCGATACAGGTGCTGTACATCGGCTTTGCAAGCTCATCAATATGCCCGCCGGATAAATGCTCATTCGGGTAACCGATCCTTGCATTCAAACCAGTTACATATTCGGTAAGCTGAATCAGGTGCTTCAGCTGTGACCCGCCGCCGGTGAGGATCACACCGCCATTCAGCATGCGGGTATCGAGGCCTACCTGCTTCAAATGATAGGTCACGAAATCCATGATCTCGCTCATGCGTGCCTGTATGATATTCGCAAGATTCTTTACAGAGATCTCTTTGGGAGCCATTCCGCGCAAACCAGGGATGGTTATGAATGCATTTGATTTTGCCTCATCGCTCAATGCACTTCCAAACTGGATCTTCATTTGCTCGGCCTGTGTTTTTAAAACACCCAATCCTGTTTTGATATCATTGGTAATATTCTCCCCACCAAAAGGTATTACGGCAGTATGCTTCAATATACCTTCATAAAAAACAGCGAGGTCTGTTGTGCCACCCCCGATATCTACGATCGCAACACCGGCTTCGAGATCCTGGTCACACATTACAGCGGCAGCAGATGCAAGCGGTTGTAATACAAGATCCTTTGTTTGTAGTCCGGCTTTTTCCACGCTCCTGTTTATATTGCGTATTGCATTTTTATCACCGGTTATAATATGAAAGTTTGCTCCAACTTTTACACCACTGTAACCGATTGGGTTGGGAATGTTCTGGAAATTATCCACCGTAAATTCCTGCGGTATCACATCAATGATCTGGTCACCGGCAGGGATATACGTTCGATACTGATCTGCAACCAGCCTGTCTATTTCTTCCTGCTTTATTTCTTCCTCGATACTCTGGCGCACAATATCTCCCCTGGTCTGCAGGCTCTTTATATGGTGGCCTGCAATGCCAACATATACTTCACTGATCTCTAAATTAGGATTGGAAGCATAACAGTTTTCAAGCGCTGTCTGTATGGCTTTAATTGTTTGGTCAATGTTCAGCACCATACCATGCTGTACACCGTTGCTGTTCGCCCGGCCAAAGCCAAGGATCTCCAGCTTGCCAAATTCATTTTTGCGACCGGCAATAGCAGCTATTTTAGTGGTGCCGATATCTAAGCCTACAATAATGGGTTGTTCCTGATTCATAGTTGTATGTTTTGTGTTTGTGTTTGTTTATTAATTTATTTTAATAATCATTTTTAGGCATGACAGCTTTTGGTTTTTCAACTGGCTTTTTCGGAACCGGTTTTATTTTATTGACCGGTTTAGGCAATGGCTTAATAATTTTTGCCGGTTCTTTTTTTACCGGGACAAGAACAGGCTTATCAATAGCCTGTTCAGCCGGCTTTACAGGGGCATTGGTTCTTTCCTGTGGTATCAGTTTTTCAAAAGTATAGGATGGTTCATTTGTTTCATCACGCTCCATGGACTGTTGAATGATGGAAATATCTGTTGTATTTTTTTCATTGTCCTGGATGATCGTCTGGATCGAATCACTCGCCTGCCTGGATGCGTTCTCTGCGATCGCATGCATGATCTGCACCGTACGCATTGAATCTGCAGATACATCATCAGCACCCTTTATTTTTGCAACTACCTGCCCTTTATACTGCAGGTTGATCATGCTATACCTGTTCCATCCATACTTTGTCATTACCTTTTTATAAAAAAGCTGCAGGTTTTTGAATTTTTGTGCTGCATCAGTAGCATCACCAAAAACGATCACCTGGTTTCCTATTTTTGGGATCATTTCAAAGTTTCGTTGTGCAGTGATATCAACCTGGTCGATCATGGCCATTAAAAATGAATCCTGGTGAATGTAAATGCCGAGTGTTTTTATATCATTCAACAGGTTACTATCGGCTTTTGACAGAACTTTTGCCTCGGAGGGAAAGCCGGTAAAAACAGGCAATCTTGCAGATAGCTTTTCACTCAGCGGTAATATCATATTGTCATCATCGATATAAAAGCTGTTACCCGAAATATCAAAAACCCTTGCAACAGGCTCCCTTTCTTCAACAGAAGCCTGCAGTATTGCATTGTTATCAAAGAACAGTTCTGCATTTTTGATCCATACTTCATTCTTTAAAGCTGCTTCCATTGAAACCAGGTCGAATTCTTTTATAGATATCCCGGTAAGATCTGAACCAGCAAAAGAAACAATGATCTCTTCCACATCTTTCTTATCAATAAAAAAATTATTGCTCACACCCCGGATATCTATTTCAAGCCCCTTGCAGCGTTTCAGCTCCTTTTTATGCATGGCAGCGATCAACAATACGACACTCCCGCTGGCGACCACTATCCATAATATGCCTAACAGTACCCGTTTTAAATTGTATCGTTTAATAATATTCATTAAGATATCGCAGCCTGCTTTTTATTTATTAATATATTCCTTAAAGGTTCAACCATCGTGTCAATATCGCCTGCGCCGGCGGTGATAAGCAATTCCGGCGGTGTTGACCTGATCTCGTTTAAAAGATCGTCTTTACCCAGCACCGTTACTTTTCCCTGCTCCATTTTTCCGGCGATCAGTTCACTGGTCACACCCGCAATTGGCAGTTCCCTGGCGGGATAGATCGGCAGCAAAAAAACCTGGTCCGCTATCCCCAGCACTTCTGAAAACCCGGCCGCAAAATCCCTGGTACGGGTGAACAAATGCGGCTGGAAAACAACCGTGCATTTTTTCCCGGGAAACAATTCCTTTGTACCCTTTATCAATGCCCTCAGTTCTTCAGGGTGATGTGCATAATCATCTATCATGACGGCACTTTCATCTTTTATTATATATTCAAATCTTCTTTTTACTCCTTTAAAGCTGGCAACTGCATCCCTGATCTTATCATCACTGATCCCAACATGCTTTGCAACGGTAATGGCTGCCAGCGCATTTTCAATATTGTGCATACCGCCCATATTCAGCGCTACATTTTCTATTTTATTTCCTTTGATCATGGTATCAAACAGGTAGCTGCCATTGTTTATTTTAATATTAAGAGCGAACGCATCTGCCTTTGGGTCATCCAGGCTGTAACTGATCTTTTTTGTTGTTTTAAATTCATTGCTTCTTGTTAACCCGTATTTACTGATCAATAACCCATCATCTTTTATTTTTAAGCTGAATTCAATGAAAGCATCCTGTAATGCCTTTTCCGTTCCATAAATATCGAGGTGATCTGCATCCATGGATGTTATCACCGCTACATCAGGGCTCAGTTTCAAAAAACTCCGGTCATATTCATCCGCTTCAGCAACACTTACATTTTTTTCATCCGCCCAGAAATTGGTATTATAATTTGATGCAATACCTCCTAAAAATGCATTGCATCCAAATTCACTGTTGCGCAGGATATGTGCGATCATAGCACTGGTGGTTGTTTTCCCATGCGTACCTGCAACACATACGCTATAAGTATCCCGGGTGATCATTCCCAATACATCGCTTCTTTTCAAAACCGTATAACCATTTTCCAAAAAATAATTATGCTCTTTGTGATCACGGGGAACTGCCGGTGTATATATAACCAGTTCTGCAGTTTTGTCAATGAGCGAAATGTTATCTTCAAAATGAACCCCGATCCCTTCTGCTTCCAGCTGTTTTGTCAATACAGTTTCTGTCTTATCATACCCGTTTACAGTTACTCCCCTGCTTTTAAAATACCTGGCGAGCGCACTCATACCAATACCCCCGATCCCTATAAAATAAACCGATGCTATGTTTTTGACGTCTTTCATTTTTACTAAACCGCTTATTTAAATCATATTCAGGATCTCCGTTGCTATCACACTGTCCGCATCCAATACTCCCAGCCTCCCGATATTTTCTTTCAATTGCTCCTGCTGCAACTCATCTTTTGACAACGAAACAACTGCCGGTACCAACTTATCCAACGCCTGATCGTCCCTTATCATTATGGCTGCATTTTTATTAACTAAATTTTGTGCATTTGCCGTTTGATGATCTTCCGCTGCAAAAGGATATGGCACAAATACCACGGGCTTCTTTACGATACACAACTCTGATATGGCCATGGCCCCGCTCCTGCTGATCACGATATCTGCCGCCGCATAAGCAAATTCCATTTGCGTGATAAAATCATTTACATAAACATGCTCCATCCCCTTCGAGCGTTCCATCGCTTTATCCAGGTAAGGCTTTCCTGTTTGCCAGATCAGCTGCAGGTCATTTTGCCCAAACATTGCGATATCCTTATCAATGGCTTCATTGATATTTTTCGCTCCGAGGCTTCCTCCAACACATAAAATTGTTTTCTTACCCTCGTTAAATCCAAAATGCTTTATGGCTTCTTCCCTGGTCACCGTATGTGCTGTTATTGCCTGTCTTACCGGGTTTCCCGAAACCATGATCTTTTCCTTCGGGAAAAATTGCTCCATTCCGGGAGTCGCGGTGAATATCCTCGTGGCCTTTTTCCCAAGCATCATATTGCTTTTCCCGGCAAACGAATTGCTCTCATGAATAAAGGTTGGAATTCCCTTTGTCTGGGCATACCGCAATACCGGGAAACTGGAATATCCACCAACTCCAATTACGGCATCCGGTTTAAAACCACGCATGATCAGCGAAACCTGGTAAAAGCTGTTCAGCAGCTTAAAGGGCAGGCTCATATTTTTTATCAAAGAACTCCTGTTAAAACCCGCTATCGTTAATCCTCTTATTTCATAACCTGCCTGCGGCACTTTATCCATTTCCATTTTTCCCCTCGCACCTACAAAAAGGAATTGCGATTGCGGTGATATTTTTTTTATTGCATTTGCAATGGCAATTGCCGGAAAAATATGCCCCCCCGTTCCGCCACCTGCAACAATGAACCGCTTCACGCTCGCAACCAGGTCCTCATTTGCTTTTTTGTTCATTCAGTTCCAATTTATAAATGCCCGCTATTCCGGATCCTTATTTTTGTCATTCACTTCCTCCACAGGTATTGGCTGCAGCTTTCCTTCTACCTGTTCAACATTTCGTGCAACGCTTAAAATGATACCAATCGATAAACAGGTAAATAAAAAACTGCTTCCTCCCATACTTACCAATGGCAGCGTAACCCCGGTATTTGGAAACAGGTTTACGTTTACCCCCATATTGGCGATGGCCTGTATGACCAGTGTAAAGCTCAGCGCCAACGCCAGGAATGCGCCAAAGGCAAAGGGGCATTTCCGGTACACCCGGATACATCGGTATAAGAACAACAGGTAAATAAATACCATTACGGTGGCGCCTAAGAGCCCATACTCCTCAATGATGATCGCATAAATAAAATCACTATAGCTATGTGGCAGAAAATTCCGCTGCTGGCTGTTCCCCGGCCCCATGCCCACCCATCCGCCATTGGCAATGGCTATCTTTGCCTGGTTTATCTGGTACAACTTCTCATTGTCATCTTCCTTATTGCTGTACAGGAATGTCTGTATCCGGCTTACCCAGGTTGGAATACGCCCGCTGGCTAAAAATGCGGGTAGTTTTTTTGTTTCGTGTGTCTTTTGATCATAGGATGAAACAGCAATGGATACCAATATAACAAGGGGTAGCATTGCCAGGCCGAGGGTCATTAAAATATGTTTCGTACTCACCCTTCCAATGAACATCAGGAGCAGGCTTGTGGCACCAATAAGTATGGCTGTAGATAAATTTGCGGGCGCGATCAGTAAACAAATAATTGCAACAGGAACGATGATCGGCAGGAAACCTTTCTTAAAATCCTTTATTACATTTTGTTTGCGGCTAAGCATCCTGCTCATGTACATGAACAACGCAAGCTTCGCAAGATCGGAGGTCTGGAATGTCATGTTTATAACAGGCAGCTTTATCCACCGGCTTCCGGCATTGAGCTGTACACCAAACAGCAGGGTATAAAACAGCAATGGGATTGAGATCAAAAATAAAATGAGCGCTACCCTTGAATAAAGGGTATAGTTGATCCTGTGCGCAAAATAAATAATGACCAGGCCCAGCATGATGAATGCAAACTGCTTGAATAAATAACTTTCTGTACTCTTGCTCATGCGGTATGCAAGCGAACCTGTACTGCTGTAAACCAATAACAGGCTTGCCAGCGTTAATATGATAACGATGGCCCATATCACTTTATCTCCCTTGGTTTTACTAACCAGTTTATCACTCATGTCACTGAATGAGGGAGAAAAAATTGATTTTATATGTGCGTTGTCTGCCATAAATCTTTATTCTGCATTGTCCCCGCCCTGGCGGGGCTCACTTGTATTTTATAAATTTTTAACTGCCTGTTTGAATTGGTTACCCCGATCCTCATAATTTTTAAATAGGTCAAAACTTGCACATGCAGGGCTTAACAATACCACATCACCTTTGTTTGCAAAATGAAATGCGGCCTGTACCGCTTCCTGTGCATTCTCTGTGTTCACCATCAGCGAAACAATATCCCCGAATGTCTCATGTATCTTACGGTTATCCGCGCCCATGCAAACAATGGCTTTTACCTTTTCCCTTACAAGTTCTTTCAGCAGGCTGTAGTCATTCCCTTTGTCCACGCCTCCCAGTATTAATATCACCGGCTTGTTCATACTTTCCAGCGCAAACCAGGTACTGTTTATGTTGGTGGCCTTACTGTCGTTAATAAATTCAACACCTTTTATCACACCTGCCGGCTCCATCCGGTGCTCAAGGCTTTCAAAGGTTTGTAATGCTTCTCTTATTTTTTCTTTCCTGATATCCACTGCTGTTGCAGCCATACTTGCGGCCATACTGTTGTATTGATTATGTTTTCCTTTAATTGCAAAATCCGAAACACTCATTTGCATTTCTTCGCTTTTCCATTTGAGATGCATTTTTGCATTGATCAAATAGGCTCCTTGTGGTAGTTCTTTACTCATGGTAATAGGGGCTTGGGTTGATTTTATGGGATAGTTAGTAAGGTTCTTCATCGTGGTTTCATCGTCGAGGTTATAGATGAATACATCCCCTGCCTCCTGGTTCTCAGCAATCCTGAATTTGCTGTGCACATAATTTTCCAGCTTGTAATCATACCGGTCCAGGTGATCCTCTGTAATATTGGTAAGCACGGCTACATCAGGCCGGAAAGTTTTAATATCGTCTAATTGAAAAGAACTGATCTCAGCAACATATAATTCCTTAGGATCTTCGGCTACCTGCCTGGCAAATGAATAACCGATATTTCCAACCATGGCACAATCTTTTTGTGCATGCCGGCAGATATGATAGGTCAGAGCAGTCGTAGTGGTTTTTCCATTACTGCCGGTCACTGCAATTATTTTACTGCTGCCGATATACCTGAATGCAAATTCGATCTCGCTGATAATTGAAATGTTCCTGGCCCGGATCTTCTGTATGATCTCAGCTTTTTCAGGAATGCCCGGGCTCCTGACTATTTCAGCGGCTTTCAGTATGCTGGCTTCAGTATGAATACCCTCTTCGAATGCGATCGCATTTTCAATTAGCACTGATTTGTAATTGTCTTTTATGAGGCTGCTGTCACTCACAAACACATCATACCCCTGTTGCTTTGCAAGCAAGGCGGCGCCTACGCCACTTTCACCCCCACCCAGTATGACAATGTTATTTTTCATTTACAAATGCGTTGTTAGCTAATAAATAAAACGGTTCTTCAACAACATTGATCTTACAGGACCAGCCATGCATGATCAATATCCTGTTCGGGATAAAAAATTGGTTCTTCAACAGTATTGATTTTTACAGGACAAAGTCTTGCTTAATAAATACGTCGCTCTGGATAAAAATTGGTTCTTCAATGGTATTGATGATTACAGGACTAGGTCTTGCTCAACAAATACTTTGAGTTTCACGATAAAATGGTTCTTCAACGGTATTGATTTTACAGGACAACGTCTTGCTCAATAAATACTTTGTTCTACATCATAAAATGGTTCTTCAACAGCATAGACTTCACGGGTCAATCGTTTCATAGATAAGAATTTTCCAGGCCGGTAAAAGATCAGTGTCACATCATGATCTTATCTCAGCTTGAGTGTTACAATGGCCATTGCAACACATAATATTGTTATAATCCAAAACCTCACCGCAATTTTACTTTCATGATATCCCAGCTTCTGGTAGTGATGATGTAAAGGGCTCATTAAGAAAACCCTTCTTCCTTCTCCATATTTCCTTTTTGTGTATTTAAAATATCCAACCTGCACCATCACACTTATATTTTCGACGAGGAATACCATGCAAAAGATCGGGATCAGCAATTCTTTTCTTACGATGATAGCCAATGCTGCAATGATACCTCCCAGCGCGAGGCTGCCCGTATCACCCATAAAAACCTGGGCCGGGTATGAGTTATACCATAAAAACCCGATACACGCTCCCACAAATGCCGCTATGAAAATGGACAGCTCACCAAGATTTGGTATGTACATGATGTTGAGGTATTCAGCAAATCTTATATTGCCGCTTACATACGCGAATATGCCAAGACATATTCCTATGATGGCGCTTACACCAGTAGCAAGCCCATCCAGGCCATCAGTGATATTGGCGCCGTTTGATACGGCTGTTACAATGAATATTACAATGATGATATAAAGTATGTAGGTATAATCCTGTAGATTCTTTGGAAGTAACCTCGCATAATTAAACTCATGGGTTTTAACAAAAGGAATAGTAGTGATCACTGTCTTCGCATCTACAAACACCCTTGTTTTACCATCAAGCGTAATGGTATCATACTTTACTTTTCTGCCACTTGTATTTACTACTCCATCAATATCTGATTTAAGGACTTCTCTTTTTACAACAACATTCTGATTAAAATAAAGCGTGGCTCCTACAATAATGCCTAACATCACCTGGCCGAAAATTTTAAACCTGCCCGCGAGGCCATCCGCATCCGTTTTTTTATAGTCAATGCCTTTTTGTTTTGCAATTCTCTTTGCACGGATCTTTAAATAGTCATCAATGAATCCTATGGCTCCCAGCCAAACCGTACAAAGCAGCATCAGCCTGATATACACTTTATCAAGATTCGCAAGCAACAGGGTGGGAATAAGAATTGCAAGGATAAGAATGATACCGCCCATGGTTGGGGTTCCTTTCTTTTGTTGTTCTCCTGCCAGGCCAAGATCCCTGACGCTTTCGCCTAACTGCTTTTTTTGAAGGAACCTGATGATTTTTTTACCGTAGACTGTTGTTATCACCAGGGACAATATCATGGCCAGCAATACCCGGAAGGTAATGAACTGGAAAAGGCCGCTCCCGGGAAACCGGAAGTTTTCTTTTGTAAGCCAATCAAATAGGTGATAAAGCATTTTACTGATTTGGTAATTTTTTCAATTAGCTGATCTGGTGATCCAACACCCCAATCATAAAATTGACCGATTGTTTTTCCTGCGATTTAATTATTACTGTCCCCTCTGAACTGCCGCATCATTTCTCCAGCAATTCAAACATTTCATGCAATACTTTCTTATCATCAAAATCATGCTTCACGCCTTTTATTTCCTGGTATTTTTCATGTCCCTTCCCGGCAACCAACACGATATCTTCTTTTTCGCTGAGGCTCACTGCTGTCTTAATGGCTTCTCTCCTGTCTGCGATAGTGATGCATTTTTTCCGGCATACTACATTCACCCCCGCCTCCATTTCTCTTAGTATCTCCAACGGATCCTCGTTTCGCGGGTTATCGGAGGTCAATATTACCCTGTCACTATACTGACATGCCACTTCTGCCATTACGGGGCGTTTGCTGTTGTCGCGGTTGCCTCCACATCCAACAACGGTTATAACTTTTTCATCGCCCTGCCGTAATTTTTTGATCGTTGCCAGTACATTCAACAGTGCATCCGGTGTATGAGCGTAGTCAATAATGCCTACAACGCGGTTGTGCTTACTCAATACATAATCGAACCTTCCTTCAGCCCCGCTCAGGCTGCTGAGTATTTGCAGCACTTCGTGTTTGTCCTTTCCCAGGCAAACAGCAGCACCATAAACTGCCAATAAATTATACGCATTGAATTCACCGATCAGTTTAAAATGCACATCGATGTCGTTGATGATCATGTGTATTCCGGCCAGGCTGTTCTCCAGTATCTTTCCTTTAAAATCAGCCATCGTCTTCAGGCTGTAATAATATTTTTTCGCATTTGTATTCTGAAGCATCACTGCTCCTCTTTTATCATCAGCATTACTGATCGCAAAAGCGATTTCCGGCAATCCATCAAACCATGATTTTTTTACCCGGATATATTCATCAAATGTTTTATGATAATCGAGGTGATCATGCGAAATATTGCTGAATACTGCTCCTGTAAACTCAAGCCCGGTTATGCGGTGCTGTTGAATAGCGTGGCTGCTGCATTCCATAAAAACATGTGTGCAGCCTTCGTCAGCCATCTGCTTTAACAACCTGTTCAGGCTGATGGGGTCAGGGGTGGTGTGTGTCGATTCGATGATCTTTTCGCCAACCTGGTTTTGCACGGTACTTATTAACCCGCAATGATGCCCCATGGATGTAAATAGCTTCCACAACAAGGTCACGATCGTTGTTTTACCATTTGTACCGGTAACACCTACCAGCTTTATTTTTTTCGAAGGTTCTCCAAAAAAATTATGGCTCATGTACCCCGCGGCAGCCGAACTGTTCTCAACGGTTACATACGTAACGGTATCCATTAAAATTTGCGGCAGGGTTTCACATACAATAGCAGCAGCTCCCTGTTCGATCGCCTGCTCAATAAAATCATGGCCGTCTACTGCATTCCCGCGGATCGCAATAAAGCAGCAGCCTTCCGATACCTTGCGCGAATCAGACTGCAGGTCCTTAATGGCGATCTCAGTATGGCCATATAAAGACTGTATGCTAACCTTATATAAAATATCCTTCAACATGGGTTGCTCTAATTGAGCATTAGTATTATTTTTTGTCCTTTATTAAAATTGGTACCTGCTGTCACGCTTTGATTGACGACTCTCCCCCGGCCGGCAACAACCGTTTTAAATCCTTTGTTCTCCAATAAATACACGGCATCCTTTAATCCCATTCCGGTTACATCGGGCGTTACAGAAGCGGGTGTAAATGCATTTAACGGAGCAGAGAGCCCTGCTTCATTGCTCTTTAATCCCATTGACCTCCAATAGCCTGACATAGCCGAATCTTTATATAAAATATTCAGGTAACTAAAAATGGAGCTAAGCTCATTTTTTGCACCATAGTAATTGTAAAGGGTGGTATCAGGGGGAAGGTTTTGTTTGAGGGAACCTTTGCTTAAATAGCGGCTGTAAATATGATCACTGATCTCTTTAAAAACAGAGCCAGAGACATCGGCTCCATAGATCAGCCTGGATTCATTGCTGTTTTGGATCACCACGGCCATTGTATAGGCTGGCTTTTCAGAAGGAAAATAACCAATGAAAGATGCCTGGTATATTTTGTTTCCTTTGTTATAGCCTTTATTATTCAATGCGGTTACGGCCGTACCGGTTTTACCTGAAATGGAATATGCACTATCAAATAAGATCCTGTGGCCCGTGCCATGCGCGCTGTCAACAACAGCTTTTAAACATTCCTTCGCCTGTGCGATCGTTTCATCACTGCATATTTTTTCAACCAGTACCTGCGGTAATATGGTTTTAATATCCACCCCGTAATCCCTTACAGCATTCACGAGGTAGGGTCGCATCATTTTACCATTATTTGCTACGGCATTGTAAAGCATCAGCATGTGCAGCGGTGTCACCAGTTCCTCATAACCGTGAGCCATAAATGGAATGGTGGTTTTCCCCCAGCTCTTGTTCTTTGGTGTTTTGATGGTGGGCTTCCCGGACGATGCAACGATATCTATTCCGGTCATTTGATTGAGCCTGAAATGTTGCAGATGATCTGTCCATTTAAAGGGTTGATCCTGATAATACTGGTTGGCCATTTTCGCAAATGCAACATTGCTGCTTCTTAAAAATGCTTCTTTAACCGTAATGACACCCGTTCCGAGATGGGAATCTTTGATCCTCAATCCTGAAAAATATTTTACTCCTCCTTCACAATCAACCGGCGAATTAATGGTAACATATTTATCTTCCAGTAAACTTAACAAAGTCGCCAACTTAAATATGGAGCCAGGCTCTGTGGCTTTCCCAATTCCATAATTCAGGTCTTCCGTATAAGAGCCATCGGGTTGCTTCCCGAGGTTGGCGATCGCTTTTATTTTCCCGGTTGTAGTTTCCATGACGATAGCTGTTCCATGCAGGGAATTATTGCCAACCATCATTTTCATCAGGGCATTCTCTGCAACGTCCTGCATATAAGTATCCAGCGTAGTGATGATATCTTTTCCGTTTATCAGGATCGAGTTCCGCGCCCTCCACCGGCATGTAAGCCCCGGCGGTATACCTCATCAAGCGTTGACCCGTAGTTCCTTTCAAAAGGCTGTCATAGGTTCTTTCAAGCCCAACGTTCCTGGTAGAATCCTTTCTTGAAAGGCCGATCGTCCTGTTGGCGAGTAATACATACGGATTGATCCGCTTATCTCGGGGATCTACGATGAACCCGCTTTTATTCCTCCCCTGTCTTACTAGCGGGAAATCACGTAACTGCCTGTAGTCTTCAAAAGAAATTTTTCTTTTCAGCAGGTAATAACGCTCCTTATTCTTATAGGCAAGCTGTAATTCCTTCTTATACTGTGCGGTGGTTTTGTCTTTAAAAAGATTCGCAAGGCTGAGGCTCAATGAATCGACATTGTCTTTAAAACGCTTCCCTTCTTTTTCTCTTAATCCATCTGCGCCAAAATCCACGTAGATATCAAAGATTGGAACCGATGTGCTGAGCATATTTCCATCTTCACTGTAAATAGTTCCACGTTCGGCATTGATCGGCAGATATTTTAAATGCAGGCTGTCTCCCATTCCTTTCCAGAAGCTTCCCTGCACTCTGTTGTATGTAAACAAGCCCTTCCAATGACCATAATGCCGAGGAGTATAATGCTCAGGAAACATAGATATACTCTCCACAATATGTCCTTTTTAATTTCCAAATCTAACGGGTGTTATTAATTACTGATGATTATTGGATAATGTTATTTTATACTATCATTTAGCACTACGGGAGCCTGCTTCAATTCTCTTAACCCAAGGGGTTCCACAGCTTTTACAAGTTCACTGGCTTTGCTTCTGAAGATCACTTCGCTTTTGATGGTCTTATACTCGTACTCCAATTCTTTGATATTTTTTTCACTGGTTGAAATCTTCCTGATCAGCTTATCTGCATAATGGCCGTTATATATATACAATACTGCAAGCCCTGACAAGAACAAGAAGAAAGGAATGTTCTTTACAACCATTCGGTAATTGAAGTATCTCTTCCAATCAGTTTTGGTATTCCTCTAAACCATTTTTGATTTTCTCCTGTACTCATTATTTTTCGGGATTAGTTATTTTTTTTCTGCTATCCGCAGTTTTGCACTTCTTGATCTTGTATTATTTTTTATTTCCGCTTCACCCGGTACAACCGGTTTTCTCGTGATCACTTCCAGCACGGTTTCCGGTCTGCCTCCATATACATCGTCTACTGCCGGTTCTTCAAAGGCGCCCTGCTTAAAAAAATTCTTTACGATGCGGTCTTCCAATGAATGAAAAGTGATCATTGCGATCCTTCCCCCCGGTTTTAAAACTTCCACAGATTGCTGAAGCATTTCTTTAAGTGCCCCCATCTCATCATTCACTTCTATTCTCAATGCCTGGAATACCTGGGCGAAATATTTATTGGGATTTCCCTTTACCACATTTTTTACGGCATGTTTCAACTGGTCAATTGTTTTGACCACGGCCATATTTCTTTGTGCTACAATTGTCCTGGCCAGTGTTTTTGCATTGGTAACTTCCCCGTATTGTTCAAACAATTTATGTAATTGCGGTTCAGAAAATGTTTGATGATATCCGCAGCTGTTTTTTGTTGCCGGTGTATCCATGCGCATATCCAGTGCTGCATCAAAACGGGTTGAAAATCCTCTGCCTGCCTCATCGAACTGGTGACTTGATACCCCAAGATCTGCCAGGATCCCATCAACCAGCGGCAGTTTTGTTCAACCTTAAAAAACGTTGCAGGTGCCGGAAATTTTGCTGGATGAATAGTAACCCGTTCGTCTTCCGGCACATTTTGCCGGGCAGATGCATCCTGGTCAAATACAACCAGTTTCCCATGGCTGCCGAGCTTCTCGAGGATGGCTTTACTGTGGCCGCCACCCCCAAAAGTGCAGTCAACATATATTCCTGCAGGGTTGATATCCAGGCCCTGTATCACTTCATGAAGCAATACCGGAACATGGTAGCCAGTGGATTGATCAGTTGATTGGTTGCTATCCGTTATTTTTTTCGAATTCGCCATGGTTATCAACTATTCAACCGGTCATCTTTTGGATTCATCACCTCGTTTGCCAGGTCACTGAAAGCTTCCGGTGAAAAAGATTCAAAGAACTGTTGGTATTTATTTTTATCCCAGATTTCAATTTTATTGATGGCCGATACCAGTACGATGTCTTTTTCAAGAGAGGCATGATCCACTAAATTTTTGGGCAAAAGAAGCCTTCCTGCATTATCGAGTTCCAGTTGAGTGGCTCCGTTTAAAAAATAGCGTCTGAATTCTCTAACTTTGGGGTCAAAATCATTCAGTTGGCTTATATTTTTAAAAATGGGTTCCCAGCTTTGTAACGGGTAGAGTGTGAGGCATTTTTCAAAACCCCTGTTGATCACGAAAAGGCTGCCTTCGTCATCCGGCAACTGCTTTTTAAAGCCGGATGGCAAAAGAAAACGCCCTTTTGCGTCAATTGTTGATTCATATTCGCCTATAAAGCCGATCATTGAGGGGAATTTGAGGTTATTTTATTATATAATTCACACAAAATAACACTTTTTCCCACTTTAAGACACATATTTTAAAAAAGTTTTTTATCCACAGGGCTGAACCCTTGCCTGTTATGCCTTAAAGAAGATCTCCCCAAAAATTGCTGTGAATTGAGTGTGGATACGTGTGGATAGCTGTGCATAAGTCAAAAGCCCGTCATTTTGCCAGTGGAATAGTCACTGTAAAACTGGTACCCTTTCCCAAAGTGCTTTCTGCCTTAATGCTGCCATGATGAGCCTCTACCATGGTCTTTACATAACTGAGTCCCAGGCCAAAGCCCTTTACATTGTGGATATTTCCGGTATGAGCCCGGTAGAATTTTTCAAAAATACGGCTGAGAGTTTCTTTGTTCATTCCAATCCCATTGTCTTCAATTTTAATGCGAATGGTATTCCCGTAATTGACCGTATGCAGCTTAATTAAAAGTTCCTCCTTGCTGTATTTTACTGCATTGTCCAGGAGATTATTGATCAGGTTTGTAAAATGAACTTCATCTGCAAGCACCAGGTCTTTTTCTGCGTCGAAGTTCACTTCTATATTTCCGCCCTTTTCCGCAATGGGTAAAGCTATATTATTAAGTGCGCTGGTAATGGAACTATGTGCGGAAATCTTCTTCAGGTTTAGCTGAACCTCCTGCCTGTCCAGCAATGCCGCCTGCAGGATGGTCTCAACCTGTTTATTCATCCGCTTGTTTTCCTCCTTGATAATGCCGGTGAAATAATTTGTCTTTTCCTTATCACCCGCTACTTTTTCATTCTTTAATGCGTCTACTGCAAGAGATATGGTAGCCAGTGGTGTTTTAAACTCATGCGTCATATTGTTTATAAAATCGGATTTTATTTCACTCAGCTTCTTTTGCTTCAGCAATGTCCTGATGGTCAGGAAAAATGCGGTCGTAATAATGATTGTAAATATAATAGCACCGATAATGAACCAGGATAATTCTTTTAAAACAATACTCCGCTGGTGCGGGACGATCACAACGAGAAATTCTTCCTGGGACAGGTTTTCAAGGTTACTTCCACTGGCAGGCACCAACTGGATCACATGCTGGGTATTGTGGGCAGTATCGAGGTAATACTTAATAAAATTCTCTGATTGAACCTCGTCTCCCATCAATGAATTTTGGGTGATCGCAAATTCAAAAGAAATATCTTTCAAATAATTTTTATCAAATGCGTTGCGGATGATAAATGCGATCTCATCCTTTGAATAACGTTGTATTACGGAAGGCTTTAACAATTCAAACTTATCAGCAGGGAAAAGTACATCTGCCTTTCTCTGGAAAGGAAGCGTGCTTTTTTCCTGCATGAGTTTTTCAGCTGCTTCACTCGTTGCCTTCACGATATTTTCCTGTAACTGCTGTTCTTTCACCTCTTTGGCGCTTTTTAGCCACAAAAACTGGAAAAAAATTAATCCCAATAACGAAAGCAAGATCAACACAGTAATAATGGGAAATACTTTTTTCATAATTGTCAGGCTTCCGCCAGTGATCCTTTTTCAATTGTAAAAATAAAGTACAAATATGGTTACAAAAACTATATAAAACTTGTACACAAAACTTTAACTAATATATGGTACAAAAGAAATTATTTTTTTTTAAATACATTTTGCAATAAAATCTTACTTTAGAAATATGATTGAGCCCGGGCAGGACATATTGCTGATCGCAGACCCTTTTTTAAAGGATCCCAATTTTATGCGTACGGTTGTATATATATGCAGGCATTCTGAAGAAGGCAGTCTTGGTTTTGTGCTGAACAAGCTGTTTGGCCAAACACTCGATAAGCTGATCGCCGGCCTGGAGGGGTTCCCTATCCCGGTATTTACCGGTGGGCCGGTGCAGCTTGATACGGTTCATTATATACATCAATACCCGGAACTTATCCCTGAAAGCTATAAAATATCTGATGAAATATACTGGGGTGGCGATTTTGAAACAGTAAAAGAGCTCATACGGGCCCACCGGCTTGACCTTAATAAAATAAAGTTCTTTATCGGCTATAGTGGCTGGGACCAGGACCAGCTGGATGTTGAACTAAAGGAAAAAAGCTGGCTAACGGCAACCTCCACCCGAAGAATTATTTTTGAGATACCCACTGAAGAGATCTGGAAAGAAAGCATTGAACACCTCGGAGGCAAATATAAAATGATGGCTCATTTCCCGATTGACCCACAGTTGAATTAAAATTTTTACCTTCCCGTAAAATTACATTTGCTATACAGGCTGCTTAAAATACCGGCAAAACTTGCATTCTGGATCTATTGCAGGCACATTTCAATAAATAACAGGAGTATCCTTGACACAAACGGGCCTTTGCTGATCGCCTCCAACCATCCGAATTCATTCCTCGATGCCGTGATGCTGGCAACCTTATTTCGCAAACCTGTTTACTCCCTCGTGAGAGGTGATGTATATAAGAATAAATTCTACGCAAGCGTACTTACCTCTTTAAAAATGCTTCCTGTTTTCCGGATCAGTGAAGGTGTGGAGAACCTGGAACAGAATTATGAAACTTTTGAAAAATGCAAAGAAATATTTAAGAAAAACGGGATTGTTTTAATTTTCAGCGAGGGACGCTGCATCAATGAATGGAAACTACGTTCATTAAAAAAAGGGACCGCCAGGCTTGCTATCAGCAGCTGGGAAGACGGGATCGGTCTTACAATATTACCAACAGGCATCAACTACCAATCTTTCAAATCCTTTGGAAAGAATGTAACGCTGAACTTCGGAAAAATGATCCGTAAAACCGATATACACAATACTAACGGATATGGAAACACGATTAATGAATTCAATGAAAAACTAAAGGAAGAATTAAAAACCCTGGTTGCAGAGATCGATCCAAATGACAAAGTAACGATCTTCACTAAATTTAATATAAAACAACCTTTACTAAAAAGGATCGCCCTGTTCCTGCCTGCTGTAACCGGCTTTTTATTGCATTGCCCATTATATATTCCTGTTCAAAAATTTACCTGGCGCAGGGCCTCCCAAAATGACCATTATGATTCCATCATGGTAGGACTGTTATTTATTTTGTACCCGCTTTATTTAATGCTGTTTGTATTGTTGGTATATTGGCTGGCAGGCTACTACTGGTGGATTTTGCCGTTCATTGTATTACCTTTCTGTGCATGGAGCTATGTGCAGATAAAGAGACAGTTTTGAGAAACACGCATTTATAAACACGAATTTTTGACACGAATTTCACGAATTAAAAAAGCCCATACTTCGTATGAGCTTTGACTTTCTTATTTTAAAATTTCTTATCTCTTATTTCTCCACCGCGCCTTCGATCAGCACCGTTGTTTTATTATTTAATACTTCCACAAAACCACTGAGGATCGTATACGAAATGGTTGCATGTTTATCTTTCAGAATCTTGAGGTTGCCGGCTTTTAAAGCACTCACCATGGGTGCATGCCTGTCCAGTACTTCAAACAAACCGCTGATGCCTGGCAATTGAACGCCGTACACTTCGCCGCTGAAAATTTTATGCTCCGGTGTTAATATTTCTAAAGTCATAATTTCAATTTGAAGATTTGGTGATTTGAAGATTTGAAGATGCTTTTGATTGGCTCATTTTCAAATCTTCAAATTTTCAAATTATACCTGCGCTGCCGCCATCAATTTCTTACCTTTTTCAACCGCATCCTCCAAAGTACCTACAAGGTTAAACGCTGCTTCAGGATACTCATCCACTTCACCATCCATGATCGCATTAAAGCCACGGATCGTGTCTTCGATCGGAACCAATACACCTTTAAGTCCTGTAAACTGCTCAGCCACAAAGAAAGGCTGGCTAAGGAAACGCTGCACTTTACGGGCTCTTGATACAACCAGTTTATCTTCATCACTCAATTCATCCAAACCAAGGATGGCAATGATATCCTGTAGCTCCTTATAACGTTGTAAGATCAGTTTTACTTTGTTGGCGGTATTGTAATGCTCATCACCAACGATCAGCGGAGTAAGGATTCTTGAAGTAGAATCCAATGGATCCACCGCAGGATAAATACCAAGATCCGCGATCTTACGGCTCAATACCGTTGTTGCATCAAGGTGGGCAAATGTTGTAGCCGGAGCCGGATCGGTCAGATCATCCGCAGGTACATACACCGCCTGCACAGAAGTGATCGAACCATTTTTTGTTGAAGTGATACGCTCCTGCATCAATCCCATTTCCGTTGCAAGTGTTGGCTGGTAACCCACCGCACTTGGCATACGGCCCAAGCAAGGCCGATACTTCAGAACCCGCCTGTGTAAAACGGAAGATATTATCTACGAAGAATAAAATGTCCTTTCCCTGGCCATCACCTTCACCATCACGGAAATATTCCGCAATGGTCAACCCACTCAAAGCCACACGCGCCCTTGCTCCCGGCGGCTCATTCATCTGTCCGAACACAAAAGTTGCTTTTGATTCTTTCAGCCCTTCCATATTCACTGCACTAAGGTCCCATCCGCCTTCTTCCATACTATGCTTAAATTTGTCGCCATAATTCATGATGCCTGCTTCGATCATCTCTCGCATCAGGTCATTTCCCTCACGGGTTCTTTCTCCCACACCTGCAAATACCGACACACCATTGTAAGCTTTCGCAATATTGTTGATCAGTTCCTGGATCAATACAGTTTTACCAACACCCGCACCACCAAACAAACCGATCTTACCACCTTTTGCATAAGGCTCGATAAGGTCGATCACTTTAATTCCTGTATAATAATATTTCATTTGCTGTACTCAGATCTTCGAATAATGGAGGCTTAGCATGGATCGGGCGGCCATTTGCTTTACTTACCTGTGGCAAACCATCGATCGCATCCCCGGTTACATTAAATAAACGTCCTTTAATTCCTTCACCAACAGGCATTGTGATCGGTTTGCCGGTATCAATTACCACGGTTCCACGAACAAGGCCTTCGGTTCCATCCATCGCAATGGTACGAACGCTGTCTTCGCCAAGGTGCTGCTGCACTTCAAGTACCAGCGTATCACCGTTTTCACGCTTAAGCTCAAGGGCATTTAAAATTTCAGGAAGTTTGGAATCATTGTCAAACTGCACGTCTACAACGGCGCCGATGATCGATTTTACTTTACCAGTATTGGCCATATAATGTATTTAAAATATATAAGGTATCTGTTTCAGGGCGCAAAGGTAAGGTCTCATGGTTGTATTTAAAAATATGAAAGAAGGTTTTTTTGACCCGGCACCAGCTCTTTGTGGCACTGCGGTGGCGTTGCATGGAACCCCCGATTGGGTGGAACTCTTGTACAGTTCCACGTTGCTCTGCCAACATATTACTAGCCGGATTAAACCTATTTTTGCTGCAAAAGAACAACAAACGATGAAATATGTAGCCCTGGCTTTATTGACCTGCTTATTTTCCTGCTCACCTTCCGCTAAATTCAAAAAGGATAAAGCCTTATTTGACGCATCAAAAGTAACGTTGAGCTTTAAGTCAGTAGCCGATATGAACAACTCTTATTTTGTGATCAAGGAAAATAATTTCTTTGAATTTTACCGCCAGCTTTTTGACAGCGTAAAAAACACCAGTTATCCTGGCAAATTCACCAAAAACGGGGATACATTGCTGCTCAGCTTTTATGATAAAAAAGGATACGGGATACTAGGCAGAAAAGCATTGGTAACAGAGAATAAAAATGAGATCGTGTTTTTTAAATAAGCGTTTCATCTTGCACTTACAATACAATGGCTATAAGCTATAAGCTGTTAGCTATTAGCTGAGTTGGCAACTTTTCGATTCGCAATATACACCCCCGACAAAATGATCACCAGGCTCAGCACCTGTTTCCATCCAACTTCCTCCCCGTAAATAATTCCCCAAATGATCGCTACAACGGGTATTCCATAAGTTACCATAGAAGAAAAAACGGCTCCCGCCCTTTTAATGAGCATATAAAAAAGTATGGAGGCAATGGCAGTACCGAAGATTCCCAGCACAAAGGAATATCCTGTTGAAAATAATATCCCCCGGTCAGAAAGATCAAGCTGGAAATAACCGGTATAATAAAGCACCGCCAATGCAGGGATAGCATTTAGTGAAAGTGCCAGTGCTGCTATTTGCAAGGAAGGAATATTATTTAAATAACGGTGAACCATATTCACATTTATTCCATACATCATGGTGGCGATCACTACGAGCAATACATAGAAAAGGTTACTATTCTCTGAAAAATTGGGTTGGCTGAAAAAAAGCAATACACTTCCCGTGAAAGCGACCAAAATGCCAATTACCTTATTAGCGGAGGTTTTGCTTTGAAAAAAAAGCGCGCCCACAATGATCACAAAAATGGGAGTGAGTGAATTCAATACCCCAGCCAATGCACTGTCTATCCCCTGTTCGGCAATACAAAATAAATAAGCAGGCAACAGGCTTCCCAATACGCCCGACATAAACACAATGAATATTTTATTTTTGGGGATCTGGCGATAACTTTTATACGCCACCGGTAACAAAACCAGTCCTGAAGAAATAATACGGAGAGACGCGACCTGGTAAGCGGTTAAATTCACAAGTCCTTCTTTCATTAAAATAAAACTGCTTCCCCATATAATTGAAAGTATAATGAAAAGGAGCCAGTTAATGAACTTATTACTCAAAATATCCTTGATCTGTTTTTAGACAACAAAGTTGGGTGAATATTTATATGATAAAAAAATAATTTATGCAAACCATTCATTATCTTTTATAGTCGAAATAACTATTGATAACCTAAAAATTTCTATTATGGGCTTCTTAAAAGAATTTAAAGATTTTGCCATGAAAGGCAATATTGTAGATCTTGCAATTGCTGTAATTATTGGTGCAGCCTTTGGTGCTATTATTTCATCCCTGGTAGATGATGTAATTACACCATTATTACTTACCCCTGCATTAAAAGCAGTAGGGGCAGAGGACATTTCTAAGCTAACATGGGGTGCTGTAAAATATGGTAATTTTTTAGCAGCGATCATTAAATTTATTGTGATAGCACTTGTACTATTCTCTATTATTAAAGCAATGAATTCAACGAAGAAAAAAGAAGCGGCAGTTGCTCCTCCCGGGCCTTCTTCTACTGACCTGTTATTAATGGAAATCAGGGATGCACTCAGAAAATAACTGATCTCAACTTTTACAAAAAAATGGCTGCTCTGGTTAAGGCGGCCATTATTGTCTCAACTAAAATAACTTTTATGAAAAAGATATCATGCTATGCAATCTTACTGTTTATTTCCGTTGTTACAAGATCGCAGGATGGCGCCGTAAAAGATTTGAAAAAGGATGCTGAAAAATCGATCAAAAAAGATGCGTCGGATACCATTCCGAAAATATGGAAAACAGGCGGTTTGTTTAATTTAAATGTGAACCAGGGCTCATTGAGCAACTGGTCAGCTGGCGGAGATAAATTTTCATTTTCCCTGAATTCATACCTTAACCTGTATGGATTTTATAAAAAAGATAAACATAGCTGGGATAATAATCTTGACCTGGCTTATGGTATTGTTAAGACCACCAGTTTAGGCTCCCGCAAAGCCAGTGACCGCATAGACCTGCTTTCAAAATATGGATATGCCATCGCAAAAAAATGGAATGTTGCTGCATTGTTCAACCTGCGCTCGCAATTTGCAAAAGGCTATGCATATTCAAAAACTGCCGCGGGAGCCGACACCGCTTCACTCACATCAAAGACCTTCGCCCCCGCTTATTTGTTGGTCTCGCTTGGTCTTGATTTTAAACCGAATAATGACCTCTCTATATTCATTTCCCCAATTACAGGCCGTTGGGTAATTGTAGCTGACACCCTGATTGGCCCAATGTATGGCCTTGAGCCTGGTAGAAAATCAAAAAATGAATTGGGTGCCTTTGTCTCGGCCAATTATTTTAAAAAAATAGGAACCAATTTTACCTTTAAAACAAAGCTTGACCTGTTTTCCAATTACCGTCAAAATCCTCAAAATATGGATGTCTTCTGGTCAAATGTGTTAACTGCAAAAATATCGCGGTACCTGAATTTCTCTTTTAACCTGGATATGATCTATGATGACGATACACAAAATGTCGATCCTTCCAAAGGGCCGGCCCCGCAATGGCTCCAGTTAATGGGCATTGGCTTTGCATACAACTTTAAGAAAAAATAAAATTAAAGAGATGACATCTTTCATTCAAAATAATGCAATTTTTAATATGAAAAGATGTCATCTCTTTAAATGTTAATATTCTTTATTTTTGTTCAGTCCCGAAGTCATTATCTTCGGGACTTACTGTATATATTAAATTAAAAGAATTGAATCAGAATACTCCATCATACCAGATCAAGCTGGACCAGTTTGAAGGGCCCTTTCGATCTATTGCTTTTTTTTATTGAAAGAGATGAACTGGATATTTATAATATTCCCATTACAAAAATTACCAACGACTTTTTAGACGTATATTCATGAAACTGAAAAACTCAACATAGAGTTAAGCAGTGAGTTCATTTTATTTATCAGTACCCTGATGCGTATAAAAGCGAAGATGTTGCTCCCGCGGAAAGAACTGGATGCTGCCGGCAATGAGATAGATCCGAGGATGGAACTGATCGATAAGATCCTCGAATACAAAAAATTCAAAGAAGCCTCCGCAAAAATGGCTGAAATGGAAGCGGTGCGGATGCTGATGATCAAAAGAGGCAATCTTCAAAAAGAGCTTTCACAGATCGGGGAAGATGCAGGCGAGGGTACAGAGATTCAGACAGTCACCATGTTCAAGCTGATGAAGGCCTTCGAAAAAGTTATACAACGCCTTCATGAAAAAAATAACAGGCCGGTTCATACAGTGGTGAATTATGATTATACCATGGAAGGTTCCCGGGAATATATGCTGAACATTTGCAGCACAGAAAAAACATTGTCCTTCGAAAAAATATTTGAGGTTTGTGAGAACCGCATCCACGCTATTTTTCTTTTCTTAAATATGCTGGAGCTGATCCAGCAAAAATACCTTCACATTTTGATTGGAGAAGGCAGGAATAATTTTATCATAGAATATAATGAAGACCGGGTAGAGGAACAGGATACCGCACTTACCGCCGAGGATTTCGGGCATCTTAACTAAATTCCAGGATACCAGGAACCCGGTTCCTTCCCGGATCTTATGCAATGACATTTCATCAACAATCCGAAATTGAAAATATCATCGATCAGTTACTGGGCACGATGAATGCCAGGGCTGTGATCTTTGACCTGGACGGAACCCTTATAGACAATAATTCATTTCATTTAACCGCCTGGAAAAAATATTTAAAAAATATTGGTATTGATGTGGGTGAAGAAGCATACAGGAAAAATATCAATGGCCGTACAAACAAAGATGCCATTGAATATATTTATAACAGGAAAATGACTGATGAAGAAGCGATGGTATATACCCTGGAAAAAGAAGCAGTATACCGGGAACTTTATTCAGCGTATATAAAACCGGTGGAAGGTCTTTTGCCCTTCCTCGAAGCCCTAAACAGGCGATCGATACCAATGGCCATTGCCACTTCCGGGATTGATGTCAATATTGATTTTATGTTTCAGCATATTCCCATAAAACAATATTTTAAAACAATTGTGAATTCTGCGCATATACATAAAGGAAAGCCTGATCCGGAAATATATATTAAAGCAGCTTCCGGGTTAAATATTCCTGCAGCAAACTGCCTCGCATTCGAAGATGCTGCCGTAGGAGTTCATGCCGCCAGGGCCGCGGGAATGAAAGTAATTGCATTAACTACCACGCAATTAAAGGAAGAACTGGAGGATGCAGATATGATCATTGAAAACTACCTTCCGGGAAGTTTTTTTAAATAAATATTCGTAATTTAATGAGCCTCATAAATGCCATGCAATTATGTCAGTTTATTCATTTGGTACCAATTTTGATGTTTAAACATCAATTAAATTGTTTTTTATGAAATCAATACTTCACAAAGCGGCCGACAGGGGTTCCGCAGACTATGGCTGGTTAAAGCCAAATTATTATTTCAGCTTTGGCCAATACCACAAACCGGATAAAGTACATTTTGGATTATTAAGGGTTTTAAATGACGATTATATAGCTGGCGGAGGAGCCTTCCCTACACACCCGCATGATAATATGGAGATCATCACGATCCCATTTACCGGCGCATTGCAGCATAAGGACAGTACGGGTGGATCTGGCGAGATCAAAGCGGGTGATATCCAGATCATGAGCGCAGGAAAGGGTGTACAGCATTCCGAAGCCAATGCTTCTAAAACAGACCCCGTCACCCTTTTCCAGGTATGGATATTTCCAAAGAAAAAAAATATCGATCCGAGGTATGACCAGCGCAGTTTTGAGCTTACTGACAGGATAAACAAATGGCAGATCGTGGTTTCGCCCAATGAGGCTGACAAAGCTTTATGGATAAACCAGGATGCACGTTTTGCGCTTACCAAATTAGAAGCCGGGAAAAGCCTGGCCTATGAAAATGCCTTTACAGGAAATGGGGTTTTCCTCGTTGTTATCAATGGCTCGGTAAAAGTGAACGATACGGTATTGAATAAAAGAGATGCACTTGGCATTTCTGATACAGACAGCTTCTCTGTAACAGCAACAGAAGATGCTGAATTACTGGCGATAGAAGTACCGATGAATTAACAATTGATAATTGACAATTTTAGAAATTTAAAAAAGGTCTCTTAAGAAGTTAAGAGGCCTTTTTATTTGTAGATATTCAACAGGATAGGTTTTTCAGAAGCGTCAATATATTTTTTCAGGCTTTTTAAAAACTCCGGGGCTACGGTCGGGCAACCCAGGCTCCGGCAAATGGTTAAAGGATAAACCTCGTCTTCCGGTACACATTCATGTGCATGTAATACCACAAACCTTTCAAATGCCCTGCTGTTGGTTTGATCCAATCCATACAATTTATAGGCAAGCCCGAATTTTCCAACATAGGAATGGCCGATCCTATATTTACCAAGTGAAGTGCAATTGCTCCCCGGTATATTAGAGCAGTGCAGCTCATCTCCACTGCTGCCAGAACCGCTTCCATGCGTAACGAGCCCTGCGAGTACAACAGAATCCTTTTGAAGATCATATACAAAAAATCTTTTTTTACCGGCATTTATCTTTATATCTACCAAAAAACAATAGCGTTCATTATACTTATTTGTTTTCGCATATTCTTCAAGGATAGATGCCTTTTGCTTTATCCGTAAAACCACTGGACCACGATCATCTATTTCTTTAGTTCTAAACGAATGAGTTGTCTTTGCCGGGGTGAACTTAGGTTTATACCAAAAAAAATAACCCCAGGCAGATACAGCCAGCATCAATCCTAAAAACAAGCTTAATGATCTCATTATTAATTTCATGGAAATAACAGCCTTTGATGCATAACGCTGCCAATTCCACAAAATTTTTTTGTCCCTGTTAAAGAAGATATAAAGAAAGAAAAAGCAGTTTGGATCAGTGTGGTTTATTTTTTATAAAAGTCCATCCTGCAAAAATGCACAATACATTGTTCTTTACATTCACCTGGGGAATGAATGCAGCCTGGCCCGCGATCCCGGGCGATTTATATAAATTGTTAAGGCTGATATTATACCTTGCCCCGATCAATAGCCCTTTATAAGGATGTATCTCGGCTCCTGCTGTAAAGCCATAATCAAAATTCCTATAAATATCCAGCAGTTTAAACACAGTACTGCTGTTACCGGTATGATTACTGCTGTCAACTTTTGCATTTAATAAAAAAGCCATCTGGCCACCAACCTGCAGCTGCAGGTATTTCGTGATATTTATGACGGTTAATTGCGGCAACAGAATATAATCAAGGTTTACTTTCCCGGTATTGGTTGCTGACTTATAATCATATCCCTGTCTCGAATAGATCAGTTCTGTCCGGAAACCGATCAGCTTTTTGGTAGCGGCTGAAAAAAAACCGCCGATCAGAAACCCGCTTTTGCTGCTGTTATTGATGGAAGAAGCCCTGGTAATGTTGGCAAAATTGATCCCGGTTTTCAATCCGGGCTGGGCAAAGGATTTATGAACGCATATAATGACCCCTATGCACATTATAAACCTTTTCATATTGGTTTTGATTCGATCCTAAAAATGATGCGGGGTAATTCTTATTTGAGCAGCTGGCCTGTTTTTACAACAGACATTTCCCGTAACACTGCAGCAATGGCATTGGCATCAATGCCGATCTCTTCATACAATTGTTTTGGTGATCCATGCTCTACCAGGCGATCGGGAATCCCCATGATCTTTACAGTTGCATTATAACCGTGTTCATTCATGAATTCCAGAATAGCAGATCCAAATCCACCTACTACCGTTCCATCTTCTACCGTAATTATTTTATTGAATCTGGAAAAGACCTCGTGCAGCATATTTTCATCCAATGGTTTCACAAAACGCATATCATAATGTGCAGGATTGATGCCTTCTGATTTCAATTCCCTGATCGCTGCCGCGGCAAAATTGCCCGGGTGGCCGAATGATAAAATGGCAATCTCTTCCCCATCCTTTAATTTCCTCCCGGTTCCGACCTCAATTTCTGTCATTGCTGTTTTCCATTCGGGCATAACTCCTTCACCGCGTGGATAACGGATCACAAAGGGAAGCTTATTGGAATCGAGTTGCGCGGTGAACATCAGGTTGCGTAATTCAGATTCATTCATTGGCGCACTTACGATCATATTTGGAACGCAACGCATATAAGCAATATCATAACAGCCATGGTGTGTGGGGCCATCTTCACCTACAAGCCCGGCCCTGTCGAGGCAAAAGATGACAGGTAATTTTTGGATGGCCACATCATGTATAACCATATCGTATGCACGCTGCATGAAGGAAGAGTAAATATTACAGAACACTTTCATGCCCTGTGTAGCAAGGCCCGCGCTCAATGTAACTGCATGCTGTTCACAGATACCTACATCAAAAGCACGATCGGGCATTTGCGCCATCATATATTTTAGGGATGACCCACTCGGCATAGCAGGAGTGATACCCAATATTTTTTCATTCTTTTCTGCAAGTTCAATGATCGTATGACCAAACACATCCTGGTATTTTGGAGGCTGGGGTATCTCAAAAGCTTTTTTACGGATCTCGCCGGTCACTTTATCAAACAGTCCCGGGGCATGCCAGTTGGTCTGGTCTTTTTCAGCCAGGTCATAACCCTTACCCTTAACTGTTTTTATATGCAGGATCTTGGGGCCGGGAATATCTTTGAGGTCCTTTAAGGTATCGATCATTTTAAAGATATTGTGGCCATCGATCGGGCCAAAATAACGCAGGTTCAATGCTTCAAAAAAATTAGCACTGCTGCTGACCATCCCTTTCAATCCATCTGTTAATTTCTGCGCCATGGAACGGGAAAACGTTTTGCCAACCGGTAGTTTTCCCAATACTTTCCATACATCATCTTTTACTTTATTGTAAGTATGGGAAGTCGTAATGTCTGTGAGATATTCTTTCAGGGCACCCACATTGGGGTCAATGCTCATGCAGTTATCATTCAAAATGATCAGCAGGTTGCTGTTGGCTGCACCCGCATGGTTCATCGCTTCAAATGCAAGTCCTGCCGTCATAGCCCCATCACCGATCACCGCAATATGCTGCCTGTCTTTTTCTCCTTTATAAAAACTGGCCATGGCCATACCCAGTGCTGCGCTGATAGAGGTGGATGAATGACCTACTCCGAACGTATCATATTCACTTTCACTGCGTTTAGGAAAACCACTAAGGCCCTGGTATTTTCTGTTGGTTGGAAAAATATCCCTTCGGCCAGTTAATATCTTATGCCCGTAAGCCTGGTGGCCAACGTCCCATACCAGTTGGTCGTAAGGTGTGTTGAAAACATAATGGAGAGCCACGCTCAGTTCCACCACGCCCAGGCTTGCACCAAAATGGCCGCCATGCACGCTTACTACATCTATGATATACTGGCGAAGCTCGTCAGTAACCTGTTGTAATTGTTTTTTGCTGAGGTTTTTAAGATCGGCAGGGCTGTTGATCTGCTGGAGTAAGTCGCCGGCTTTGATTTCCATTTCTTATTTGTTAGACTTTACATTGTAAAAATACAGTTTTACCCACTATTTCATACAAATACAACTATTTTAACGTCTATACATACGAATTGTTTTATGTTAAAGCTTTCATTTTCAATATAAGATCCGGGTCAGCTCCATTTGCAAGGTATTTACCTGCCTCACTTAGCTTGCACACACCGGGGTAATCTCCTTCAAGTATCCCCATATCTAATATGATCTGAAAATGCAGGTGTGGGGGCCAGTTCCCATTTTCTTCCCAAGAGCCAAAATGAGCAAAATTCTCACCTCTTGTAATAAATTGCCCTACGCGGATATTTTCAATATCCCTTAAAGAAAGATGGCCATAAAGTGTATAGAAATTGATCATATCCAGCTGGTGCTGTAAAATGATGGTAGCCCCATAATCTCCAAAATGATTATTGTAAGCGAAACTGTGTATCATACCGCCCAGCGGAGCATAGATCTTTGTGCCGGCATCTCCCCAGATATCGATCCCCAGGTGCAGGTTGCGCGGTTCATCCGATGATGGGATTATCTCCGTAACATTTTTATCAAACAAACCACTTCGCTTATACATTTCCCGGTGTTCCCTGTAACCTCCAATAAGGTATGTTGCATTGGCAGCCTTTCTTGTATCATTAATAAAAGCAACAAAATTTTCCGGGTTGTTGTATACCGATTCTGTAAATGCGGGATTGTTTTTAGAAAGATCCAGGCTTACAATCTTATCAGTAGATCTATTGAATGGAAGGACGGGATGAAAATCGTATGCATGTTTTTCAAGTGTTTTAACAATGTTATCATGAAATATCATAACACAAACTTAGACTTAACCTAAATAACAACATTCACCATCTTTCCTTTTACAAAGATTATTTTTTTAGGAGCTTTTCCTTCAAGCCATTTCTGGACGATATCATTTTGAAGTACGATCTTTTCAACTTCCGGCTGGGCCGCATCCAGGGCGATACTGATATTGGTGCGCAATTTACCATTTATGGATACGGGATAATCCTTGGAAGTTTCAACCAGCCATTTCTCATCAAATGCCGGATAAGATGCATCTAAAATACTGCCGGCATTTCCCAGGTTATTCCAAAGCTCTTCTGCAATATGCGGCGCATAAGGCAATAGCAATATTAATAATTGTTCAAGTATCTCTTTTTTATGGCATTTAAGATCGGCAAGTTCATTTACACAGATCATAAAAGCGCTTACAGCAGTATTGAAAGAAAAATGCTCGGTATCTTCTTCAATTTTTTTGATGGTCCTGTGCAGCATTTTTAATTCTGCATCCGTGGCTTTTTCTTCATTCCAGACCTTACCCTTTAGGTCATCATAGAACAATCGCCATAATTTTCTTAAAAAACGGTGAACGCCTTCAATACCTTTTGTATCCCATGGTTTGCTTTGTTCTACCGGGCCGAGGAACATTTCATACATGCGGAAGGTATCAGCGCCGTATTTAACAACAATGTCATCAGGATTGTCAACATTGAATTTTGACTTTGACATTTTTTCTGATTCCTCTTTTAAAAAAATAAATTCTTCTTCCCCATCCTTTTCCCATTCAATATCAAAATATTTATCCCTGATTCGTATTCATCAAGGTATTCTAAAAATTTCCGCTTTGTAAGTCTTCCATTTGCATCAACATAATTATGGCCATATTTAAATCTTTGAAAGTCCTGTATTGAGTCTTCTTTTTGATAAGAAAATATTTATCGATATCACTATGTTTTCTCTGCAGAAAAAAATACGATTTCCCTATTATCATCCCCTGGTTGACTAGTTTTTTAAAAGGCTCATCAAAGCCGATAAACCCAAGGTCAAACAATACTTTTGTCCACATGCGGCTGTAAAACAAATGGCCAACAGCATGTTCTGTACCGCCAATATATACATCTACCTGCTTCCAGTAATCGCTCACCTTCCGGTCGCAAAATGTTTTGTCATTCTTTGGATCCATATAGCGAAGGAAATACCAGCTGCTGCCTGCATAACCCGGCATGGTGGAGGTTTCACCTTACCCTTTCGTCAAGTTTACCCATTCCTTAATATTTGCCAGCGGCCCTTCTCCTCCGGGCCCGGGCTATATTTTTCTACATGTGGCAATTCCAGTGGCAATTCATTTTCATTCAATGGCACGGCAATACCATCTTTCCAAATGATCGGAAATGGTTCACCCCAATAACGCTGGCGGCTAAAGCCTGCATCCCGCATCCTGTAATTCACTTTTCGTTTGCCAATACCCGATTCTTCTATTTTATTGATCGCAACACCTATTGCATCTTTCATCACATCCCGTTTAAAAAACCGGAATTTTCGAGAATGGCATCTTTGGTTGGGTTTGCTTCTTCCCCATTAAAATGGTGCCAATAATATTTGTAATGGGAATATTGAAATGTTTTGCAAAAGCAAAATCACGCTGATCGCCACAAGGCACGGCCATGATGGCACCTGTGCCATAGCCCGCCAATACATATTCAGCGATCCAGATCGGAATTTCCCTTCCATCAAAAGGATTAATCGCATAAGCCCCGGTAAAACAACCCGTGATCTGTTTTACTTCGGCCATGCGTTCCCGTTCGCTCCGGCTTTTTACATAAGTTAGGTATTCTTCAATTGCTGCTTTTTGTTCCGGGCTGGTGATTTTTGAAACAAGTTCATGTTCGGGAGCCAGCACCATAAAATCAACACCAAAAATGGTATCGGGCCTGGTAGTATACACTTCAACTCTGGAGCTCCGATACTCTGAACTCTGAAATTTCATTTCCGCTCCTTCACTCTTCCCGATCCAGTTCCTCTGCATTTCTTTCATCGCATTCGCTGAAATCCACTTTTCAAGCCCTTCCAGTAAACGGTCGGCATAATCAGTAATCCGTAAATACCATTGCCGCATTTTCTTTTTTACAACCGGTGTCCGCCACGTTCACTCACACCATTCATAACTTCATCATTTGCCAAAACAGTTCCCAATGCTTCACACCAGTTCACTTCACCAAATGCTGAATAAGCCAGGCGGCGCTTCATTAAAATATCTTCCTGCTCCTTCTTTGAAAATGCATTCCATTGGTCGGCTGTAAAATGTTTGCCAGGTATTGGTTCTCCTTTTGCGGCATGCGCCCTTTGTTTCATATTTTTTTACCAGTTCTGCAATTGGCCTGGCTTTTTTCTCCGTGTTGCAGAAATAACTGTTGAATAGTTGCAGAAATATCCATTGCGTCCATTTATAATAGTTAGGATCGCTTGTTCGTACTTCCCGGCTCCAGTCAAAACAAAATCCAATTTTATCCAGTTGTGCTTTAAAAGTTGCTATATTTTTTTTTGTGGTTACCGCAGGATGTTGGCCTGTTTCAAGGCATATTGTTCTGCCGGCAAACCAAAACTGTCGAAGCCCATCGGATGCAATACATTGAACCCTTTTAATCTTTTATATCTGCTGTAAATATCACTGGCAATATACCCAACGGATGTCCAACATGCAACCCTGCGCCACTGGGATATGGAAACATATCCAGCACATAAAATTTAGGCCTTATCAGAATCATTGCTGACTTTATAAGCATTTTTTTCTTTCCATGCTGCCTGCCATTTCTTTTCTATTTCCCTAAAATTATATTCCATTATTCTTCGATATTGACCTCATATATGATTATTAGCCCTAAAATATAAACTGATAAGGTTGTGCCAGGTTCGCATACATCAACCTGTTTGTGCGAAACCCCTGTACCCTTATTTTCATTCATCAAACAATAATGGGAGAGAATTTATTTTAACAAATATGATAAGCTACTCCATCACAACAATAAAAATATATTTGGCGGGCAATCGTTTTGTAGTGGACAAAAGTAAAACAAACCACTTAAAAACCTTTATTTTTGTCCGCTTTAGCAAAGCAAATTTCATTCATCCATTATTTAAGAAAAAGATATTATGGCTCAATTTGGAAAAGCATCCAGCAAAAAAGGCAAGCCAACTTATACCTATGCAATCATCGGGGTATCATTGGTGTTGTTTTTATTTGGCATTGTTGGCTGGTTCTTTTTAAACCTGCGCAAAACCGGGGATTATTTCAAAGAAAATATCCAGGTGCATGCTTGGCTGAACCGGGATGCATCAAAAAAAGCAGATCGACAGCTTTAAAAATTATATCGCTTCCATTCCTTATGCCAACAGGGTAGAATATGTAACCAAGGAAAAAGCGATTCAAAAATGGAATACGGAAAATGATACTACCTGGAAACAGTTCTTAAGCAATAATCCATTTCCGGAAAGCATCGATTTTTACGTGAAGGCAAATTATGTTGAAAAAGACAGCCTGGATATTCTTGCGATCAACCTGCAAAGTAATTTCCCGGGTGTGATCTCGGAATTCCAGTTCCCACTGAAACCGTTACAAAAGTGAGTAAATATGTAAAAACCGCTGGCATTATATTTTTAATTGCTGCCATCCTGCTAACCATCCTGGTTGTTTTTTCCATCGACAATACCATCAGGCTGGCCATGTACAGTAACCGGTTTTTAATAAAAACAATGCAAATGGTTGGGGCAACCCGTGGTTCATTGCCAGGCCTATCAATCAACAGGGCCATTATAAATGGGCTGATAGCTTCGGTTATTGCCATTGTTGCATGTGGGGAACTGTGTTGCTGCTGGAAAGCTTTTTCCCGGATTTCAGATTATTGCATGATAACAATGGCATGCTGATGCTTTTTGCCATTATCATTGTACTGGGCATTACTATCTCCCTGGTCAGCACGCATCGCTCGGTAATAAAATACCTAAGAATGAAACTGGATGACCTTTATTAATCCATTAAAATTTCCATTATATTGCATACTTAAAATATCATGATTATGATCAAAAATGAAAACGACACTCCTGTAACACAAACAGACCTGTTTGGAAAAGAAAATTATATATGGATGCTTATCGGCCTTGCGGTACTTGCACTGGGATTTTTTTTAATGGCGGGGTAAAAGCGCTGATCCAAAAGTTTTTGATCCAAAAGAAGTGTACAGCACAACCCGAATAACCATTGCACCGATTCTAATCATTGCAGGATTTATCATCGAGATCTTTGCGATAATGAAGAAACCAAAAAGCGCTTAATAATATAATTTGAAAATTAGCCGATTTGGAAATTTGAAAATTGATTCAGATTTACAAATCGGCTTTTCATTTTAAAATTATCAAATTTCAAATCTCTAAATTGACATGGATACTATACAAACCATCATCATTAGCATTGTAGAAGGCCTAACAGAATTTTTCCCTGTTTCTTCTACCGGGCATATGATCATTACAGAAAAACTATTAAACATTCCCGATAATGATTTTACCAAAATGTTTACCGTGGCCATACAATTAGGGTGCAATTTTAGCTGTGGTAGTTTTATACTGGAAAAAATTCTTTGATTTTTCAAACTGGCAATTTTATGTCAAATTAATTGTAGGCTGTTATTCCGGCATTGATACTGGGGTTCTTATTTTCGAAAAGATCGATGCATTGCTTGAAAGTGTACACAACAGTTGCTGTTTCATTGCTTGCTCGGTGGAATTGTTCTTTTATTCATTGATAAGCATATTTACAGAAACCCAGTATACATCTGAAAAACAAATTTCGTTTCTAAAAGTCATTTATAATTGGTGTCTGGCAATGCCTTGCAATGATACCTGGTGTAAGCCGAAGTGCTGCTTCGATCATCGGTGGAATGCAGCAAAAACTTACCAGGAGTGCAGCAGCAGAATTCTCTTTTTTTCTTGCGGTGCCCACTATGCTGGCAGCAACCGGCTATAAACTATTAAAACACTACAAAGAATCGGCGGATTTACCGGCGACGAAATCAAACAACTTGCCATCGGAAATATTGTTGCTTTCGTTGTTGCAATGCTGGCCATTAAATTTTTTATTGGCTTTTTAAAAAATATGGGTTCAGGATCTGGGGCATTTACAGGATCGTAGTTGGGATCATACTGCTATTTCTTATCTGGCAAGGGGTTATTCAATAACCTGCTCCTTTTAAATTCATATTGCATTTCAATTATTAATTACTAATTTTTCATTCTTAATTGTAAAAATGCAAACTGCTTCTAAAAAAGTCATCAATGGCTGGGCCATGTACGATTGGGCCAATTCCGTTTACAACCTAGTAATCACTTCCACTATTTTTCCGGCTTATTATGAAGCGGTAACCAAGGAACGCACGGACAGCAGTGGCAATGCATATGTCCATTTCCTGGGAAGGGAATTTGTAAATACCGCTTTATATAATTATGCTTTGGCATTTGCATTTTTAATAGTGGCCATTATGTCTCCTTTGCTTTCTTCCATTGCCGATTAAAAGGGAATAAGAAAAGTTTTATGACTTTTTTTCTTACAATGGGCGCTTTGCCTGTTGCCTGCTTTTCTTTTTTCAAGGACCATGCTGATCTCCCGCTGGGAATCATCTCCATGGTAATTGCCTGTATTGGTTATTGGAGTAGCCTTGTTTTTTATAATTCATTCCTGCCGGAAATTGCAGCCCCTGAAGACAGGGACAGGGTGAGCGCCAAAGGATTTGCAATGGGATATATCGGGAGCGTAATTTTGCAGATGATTTGTTTTGTATTTGTATTCAAACCCGAGATCCTGGGAGGTGATAAAGACTGCCACCATACAATACCAGGCTTCTTTTCTCCTGGTTGGTATTTGGTGGTGGGGCTTTGGCAATTTTCATTAAGGCGCTTACCAAAGAGCATTCCCGCAGGTGAGCAAAATCAAAAAAATATTTTTACGAACGGATACAAAGAATTCGCTAAAGTATGGAAACAACTGCTCGGGCTCCCGGTTTTAAAACGCTTCCTTTTTTCTTTTTTCTTTTACAATATGGGTGTGCAAACGGTGATGTTAGCTGCAACTTTGTATGGCAAAAGTGAATTGAAAATACCAACAACTAATTTAATTGTTTCCATATTGATCATCCAGCTAATTGCAATTCCAGGGGCATTCGCTATCTCAAAACTATCTTCATTGATCGGCAACTTTAAAGCGCTGATATGCTGCGTACTGGTATGGATCGGGCTTTGTATTGCCGGTTATATATTCCTGCAAAAGGCATTTATCAATTCTATACACTGGCAACTCTGGTAGGTTTTGTGATGGGCGGCATCCAAAGTCCTGAGCCGCAGCACCTACAGCAAGCTGATGCCCGAAACAAAGGACACTACATCTTTCTTTAGCTTTTATGATGTAACAGAAAAGATCGCCATCGTTATTGGCATGTTTAGTTTTGGTTACATCACTGAACTAACAGGTTCGCAGCGAAGTTCCGTTTTAGCATTGATCATATTTTTTATGTTGGGCCTGCAGGTTATTTTCTGCATTACATAAACAAAATAAACTTTCCCTGAAATCATGAAACTATATACCATTAATACCGGTTATTTTAAACTGGATGGCGGCGCTATGTTTGGCGTAGTACCAAAAAGCATCTGGAACAAATTAAATCCTGCAGATGAAAATAATATGTGCAGTTGGGCACTTCGTTGTTTATTGATCGAAGACGGGAATAGGTTGATCCTGGTTGACAACGGCATGGGTGATAAACAGGATGAAAAATTTTTTGGGCATTATTATTTGCATGGAGATGATACCCTGGATAAATCACTTGGCGCAACATGGTTTTACAGAAAGATGATATCACAGATGTTTTTTTAACCCATCTGCATTTTGATCATTGTGGCGGAAGCATCAAAAGAGAAGGAGACAAATTAGTTCCGGCATTTAAAAATGCAACCTACTGGAGCAATGAACGTCATTGGAAATGGGCAACCGAACCCAATGACAGGGAAAAAGCATCATTTCTAAAAGAAAATATTTTACCCATACAGGAAAGCGGGCAATTGAAATTTATTGAAAATGACTGCGGCAGATCTTCCTGCATCAGATTCACGTATCAGGCAGGTATTTGGCCATACAGAAGCTATGATGCTTCCGCAAATAAATTATAAGGGAAGAACGATCGTATATATGGCAGACCTGCTTCCTTCAGCAGCACATATCCCTTTGCCTTATGTAATGGCTTATGACATGTTCCCGCTTACCACGCTCAATGAAAAAAGATCTTTTTTAACGGAAGCACAGCAAAATGATTATGTTTTGTTTTTTGAACATGACCCATAAATCGAATGCTGCAACTTGCAAATGACGGAAAAAGGGATCAGGCAAAAGGAAAATTTCAATTAAGTGAGTCTGTAAACAACTATAGAGATACATCTTTTTTAACGCAAGATGTCATCTCTATAATCAGCGTACATTCATCAATGAAGTAAGCGGGTAACGTAGGTTTATATAGCCCATCATATCTACTTTAATACTTCCAACAGAGATCGGGCTTTCCACCCGTAGCAATAAATGATTGGGATCATCGCTTACCCAGGCATTCATTTTCTCGCCGCCTTCAAAATAGTTCCCTTTAACAAGCAATGGCTTAAATTTAATCGCATTGAATTTCCATAACGCGTTTTAATTTTTTCTTTGCCCATATACCTGATATACAGATGGTAGATTTCATCATCCAGGAACATATCAAATGGTATCTTATCATTCGCCTTATACTTATCAAAATCAATATTCCGGGCATAATACACGGAGCTTACCACATCCTGCATGCAATCCGTGATCTTAAAAACACCATTCGTGCTTACTGCAGTGTTCTGCATTTTGATTAAAAGTTACATTGTTATAATTTTTGAAGCCTCCTTCATCTACATTGCGAATAAATTTATATGGAAGCAGTGTCAGGGTATCAATATAACTTTCATACCTGTCCCTCACTTTAAAAAAATTATCAAAGAAGGAATATGATTTACCGTCACCCACCAGTGATATACCGGTTTGCCATTAAAGCTTTCCAGAGTGGTTGTAAAAATTGCTTCACCCGCTCCAATATAAGCACCCAGGGTGCTGTAAAATACTTTCATCGTGACCTTTCACCGGCTTTAAAAGCCGTATTCCTTACCCCGCAAAATTCTGCATTATGTGGGCTAAAGCTTACCATAAAAAGAGCCACCGAAAATAAAAGCACTTTTGTAAAATTTTTCATCTTTCTTTCATTATTTTAATTCCAAAAATTAACAGGCTTCCTAATATTGCCGGTATCACGAGGTTTATAAGCCAGATCCCAAAAGTAGCGGCCTGCATACCCAACATATTACTGCTGAATAAACTGAACAATGCTACACTGGCAGTAGCTCTTACAGGCAATTCCGTAAATCCGAGTGTTGGCACCAGCACCATTAATAAATAAAATATGGTAAGAAGCCAAAAACACAATTCCATTGAAATATCCACTTCCATCACCTGTAATAGCAGCACATATTGCAAAATAAATACCATATAGCGGAAAAAGGATAAAAATAAAATTCTTAACAATTGTTTACCGCTGAATATATCTACGACCGTGATATGCTTAACAAAACTTTGCAGGACTTTTATACGGGATAACAGTTTTATAAATGAATGGACCCCGAAGTATATCAGCAATAAAATAACGGTAACGCCAAAACTAACATAGAGTACCGCGAGATTCAAAAACCATGTAAAGGAATTCAGCGCTGTCCCGGCATCTAAAAATATTTTAAGGATATAAAGCCAATGGTCCCCATGAACATGGTTACCGTTAACTGGCTCATGCTTCCCAATATGCTGAGCGAGATCGCTTTCAGGCGGTTTCGTTCCTGCACATACATGATCCGCCCGCCATACTCTCCAATACGGTTTGGCGTGAGCATCGTTATACTGCAACCAGCCAGAACAGATTTCATTGCCCTGTAAAAAGAGAATCTTTCAAGCGGGGATATTAATAACTGCCATTTTATAACTTCAAGTCCCCAGTTGATGAACATCAGGAAGAATACGATCCAAAACCTGCCATCTGCCCAGCTATGCTTTATCTGGTTCCATCGCTGATCCAGGTCAGGCTGGTGAATGATCTGTTTATATAAACTCCATGACAATATAATAAACAACAGCGGTCCAAGCAGGTAGTTGATTATTAATTTGATATTTTTGTTCAAGAAAGAAATTTATCAGTAAAAATAAGTTGCCCATTGCAAAAAGCATCAAAAATCATTTTAGGAATTGATCCCGGCACTGTAATAATGGGTTATGGATTGATAGAGATTAAAGGTACAGACATGCGTTTAATTGAGATGGATGTTTTAAAACTCTCTACTAAACACGATGCTTATGAGCGGCTTGAAAAAATTCATACCAAGGTTGTCCAGCTTATTAATTCGTTTAAGCCTGACAGTTTTGCGATAGAAGCGCCCTTCTTTGGAAAGAATGTACAAAGCATGCTAAAGCTTGGCAGGGCGCAGGGTGTTGCCATAGCCGCAGCAATGCAATCGGGTTTACCGGTAAGTGAATATTCCCCAAAAAAAATAAAACAATCCATTACAGGAAACGGCAATGCCGGGAAACAACAGGTAATGAAAATGCTGCAGCAACTATTGAATTTCAGGGAAGACCCGCTTTATATGGATGCCTCTGATGCATTGGCAGTAGCAGTATGCCACTATTTCCAGCAAAAAAATATAGTATCCCTGACAGGAAAAAAAGCAAGTGGCTGGAAAGAATTTTTAGCTCAAAACCCCGGCAGGGTAAAATGAAAATATCATTCACTCAAAGATTGCTGATTATCTTTTGTTGTGTCTCCGCCAGCTCTTCTTTGGTAACCGTCATTTTGGAACGGGTAAAATTCAGGTCATTTGAAGAATTGATGGGCAACAGGTGCAGGTGTGCATGTGGCACTTCCAGACCTACGACACTTATACCGCAACGCCGGCATTTAAATGATCTTTCTATGGATGCTGCTATGGGCTGTGCAAATACCAGTATGGCAGATAAATAGTCTGCCGGCAGGTCGAAAAACTTATCGATCTCTACTTTTGGCACCACCAGGACATGCCCTTTTACAAGCGGGGAAATATCAAGAAAAGCAAGAAATTTTTCATCTTCTTTAATTTTGAAAGAAGGTATTTCCCCGGAAATGATCTTTGTAAAAACGGACATTGCTGTTTGTATAAATGGCTAAACGGTAATATTATCAATTTTAAACTTTAAAACACCTGCAGGTACGGTGACTTCTGCGATATCCCCTACAACCTTTCCTAAAATACCGCTGCCTATCGGCGATGTAACAGATATCTTTCCATCCTTTAAATTTGCCTCGTTTTCTGACACGATCTGGTAAGTAACTGTTTTCTTGGTTGCAAGATTGGTAAGAGTAACTTTTGTAAGAATACTTACCCGGCTTGAATCAATATTGGTTTCATCCAGTATACGTGCTGTGGCAATTACGCTTTCGAGGTATTTGATCTTTGCTTCCAGCAGGCCCTGTCCTTCTTTGGCGGCGTCGTATTCAGCATTTTCTTTCAGATCGCCTTTTTCCCTCGCCTCTGCTATGGATTTACTGGCAGCAGGACGGTCCACCACTTTCAGATGATGTAGTTCAGCCAGCATTCTGTCAAATGTTTCCTGTGTCACGTAATTCGTAATATCCGCCATAAAATTCTTTTTAAGAGATAGGAAAAAAAATACAACGCCTTAGTTAGATAGACCAAAGCGTTGCATACATAACAAATATAGTAAAAAGCCCTAAGCTTGTTTAATTTCCGGCAAATTGTTTATTACCGGTCATCAAATTCCCAGCTTTTCCAATAAAACCTTGCTCATTTTATAAAAAGCCTCCTTTGAATAGCCGGCAATATGGGGTGTAATAAGCACATTTTTTTGCGCTGCAAGGAAACGGAACTCAGTCAGTTCCCGTTCAGGAAGCGAGCCGATCTGTTCATTTTCTAAAACGTCCAGGGCAGCCCCACTAATGAGCCCATGCTTTAATGCACTGATCAACGCGGCAGTATGAATAACAGCTCCCCGCGAAGTATTAATAATATACGGCTTTTGTGTTAAGGCATTAAAAAAATCAACATTTGCCATATGCTGCGTTTGTTCATTCAATGGTATATGAAAACTAATGACATCTGCATACCGGCACAACTGCTCCATATTCGCCTCCTTCACTGCAGCGTTCCCAAAACCAAATTTATACCTGTCGCAGGCCAGCACCGTTACATCAAAAGCAGCAAGGAGTTTCGCAAAAGCCCCACCTGTATTTCCAAAACCTACGATCCCTACAGTCTTTCCGCTCAATTCCAAGCCCCGGTTCTGCTCTCTTAACCATATTCCATCCCTCACTTCAGCCTGGCTTTTGGAAATATGGTTCATCAGGTTCAACAACATTCCCAATGCATGCTCGGCCACAGCATTCCGGTTCCCTTCCGGGCTGCTTACACATAGAATATTTTTTTCTGCTGCATAGTCTGTATCGATGAGCTCCATCCCGCTGCCAAGCCTGCCGATCCATTTTAACTGTTTTGCCCTGTCAATGATATTCCTGTCGATCGGGATCCTTGTGGTTACAACTATTCCGGTAGCTTTTTCAACTTTCGTTAATAGCTCTTCGTACGTGATCTCTGGAACATACATGGTATCATAACCTTTTTCATTCAAGGTTTTTATAAGGTATTCATGTACTTTGGATGTAATGATGATCATATTATAAACAGGCAATCATGCTGATTTCAATGTTCGCATTCCTTGGGAGGCCTTTAACGGCCACCGTTTCCCTTGCAGGATAATCTGCAGCAAAATATTGTCCATAAATTTCATTTACCTCCGCAAAAAGGTTCATGTCACTCAAAAAAATGGTCGTTTTCACAACATTGTGAAAATCTGCTCCAGCAGCAAATAATATTGCTTTCAGGTTGTTCATCACTTGCTGTGTTTCTTCCCTGATGGTATCCATCACTAATTCTGAAGTACCAGGTATCAATGCTACCTGGCCGGATATGAACAACATATTGCCTGCTTTTACCGCCTGGTTATAGGGGCCAATGGGTGCAGGGGCGTCGGTTGTGATGATGATCTCTTTGGGCATATTTTACTATATTTTTATTAAACACAAATATATCTTTTATCAACAACCTATTTTTGCCAAAATATTATTAATGAAGATCGTTGTAATTGCTAATGAACGTGCATGGAAGGAATTAACTGAAAATAGCAGTGATATAGAATGGTTCCGGGCAATGAATACCGGGATGTTTTTTGAGCACAGTGACGCATCCGCATTTTTTGACCTGTCTGATGATGCTTTTATTAAGGACTATTCAAACATTCAACAACCTGTTTTTATAAATAGTGTTACCCAAACATTAAAGGAAATGAGCGCCGGAAAAAATATACTCAGGATCAATGGCTGGAATGGTTTTATTAAAAGAGCTACCTGGGAGGCTTCAGGCAATTTAAGCGACCAACATGGAGCCATAATTACTGCACTGAAAAAGAAATTGATCATCGTGCCGGATGAACCCGGTCTTATCAGTGCAAGGATCATTTCAATGATCATCAATGAAGCATTTTATGCAAAAGGCGAAGCGGTGAGCACTGAAAGCGAAATTGATATTGCCATGAAACTGGGAACCAATTATCCTTTTGGGCCTTTTGAATGGTCAAGAGAGATCGGGGTACAACATGTTTACCAGCTACTATTAAAATTAAGTAAAACAGATAGCCGGTATAAGCCTTCTCCCCTGCTTGAGCAGGAAGCAAAAAAAATATGAGCCTGATATTAAATATTGACACTTCAGCAGTAACAGCCAGCATATGCCTCGCTGAAAATGGCTCTATACTTCAGGAAATAATAAACAATACTCAAAAAGATCATGCTGCTTTTTTGCATAATGCCGTTAAGGAAATTTTTAAGTCATTGTCCCTGGACTTAAAAGCAGTTGATGCGATAGCAGTAACAAAAGGGCCGGGATCGTATACCGGTCTCCGGGTTGGAATGGCAAGCGCAAAGGGATTGTGCTATGCATTGAATAAGCCTTTTATTACCATTGGCAGCCTGGATACTATGGCGAAAGCAGCCATTGAAGCATCTCATAAACAAGGGATTGGTACGGAATTATATTGCCCGCTGATAGATGCCAGGAGAATGGAAGTGTTTACTGCATTATTTGACAGGCAAATGAATGAGGTCCTTTCGCCTTATGCCTTGATACTGAATGAATCATCTTTTCATGAAATACTGGAAAGAAAAACGGTCTCTTTTTTTGGTAGTGGGACTTCCAAACTGGCCGCCTTTTTATCTAATGAGAATGCCTTTTTTGTTCCCCCGGGAAATTTAACAGCTTCCCTTGCGAATTTATCATTTGAAAAATTACTTCAGCAGGAATTTACAGATCTCGTTCATAGTGAGCCACTTTACGTGAAAGAATTTCATTCTTCCCCTGATCTTAAAAATAAATTTCATGATTTGCACAATAAAAAATAATGTCATATTAAGACATTTTAACAATACATAAAATATTAAATATTATATCATTCGTATATTTGCATTTACAAACATATTGTCTAAGCATTCTTAAAATTTACCTATGATGGTCGCGACACAGCCGAGTGAGCAGATAACTACTTCTGCGAATGGCACACCTGAAACACTTAAGATTAATTTTCACAATTTAAAAAAGGCAGCGCTTGTTTTAAGATCACTGAATCATAAGCTACGCCAACAGATTCTGACATTAATCGAAACAGAAAAGAAAATCACTGTAACCGAAATTTACGTTCGGATGCGGTTGGAACAATCAGTAGCATCACAACATTTAGCCATCCTGCGCCGTGCGGGTATTGTGACTACACAGCGGGACGGCAAGTTTATTTATTACACAGTTAATTACAAAAGAATTGATGAAATAAACCAGTTTGTGCAAGACCTTGTGGGTTAATGTTCCTGGAATTTTTTTTAAAAAAAAGCGGCTGTTTATACATCCGCTTTTTTATTTTTATCTTTGCATTCAACATTAAATCATTTCGAAATGTTCATCCAGCAACTATATACCAATTGCCTGAGCGAGGCAGCATATTATATTGAAAGTGAAGGCGAAGCAGCCATTATTGATCCTTTAAGGGATATCGAAACTTATTTACTGCTGGCAAAAGAAAGAAATGCTTCCATTAAATATATTTTTGAAACACATTTTCATGCCGACTTTGTGAGTGGTCATCTTGATCTTAGCAATCAAACCGGCGCGCCGATCATCTTTGGTCCGGGCGCCAAAACGAATTTTAAGATCCACAGCGCCAAAGACGGTGAGGTTTTTAAACTGGGTAAGATCAGCATTGAGGCATTGCATACACCCGGCCATACGATCGAGAGTACCTGCTACCTGCTTAAAGATGAAAATATAGCGCCCCACGCAATATTTACAGGTGATACATTATTTGTAGGAGATGTAGGGAGGCCTGACCTAAGCAGCGGCGAAATGAGCAGTGAAGACCTGGCCGGTATCATGTATGATACCATTCAATCAAAAATTTTACCATTACAGGATCATATCATTGTTTACCCGGCTCATGGCCCTGGAAGCAGTTGCGGTAAGAACCTTGGGCCGATTACATTCAGTACCATTGCAGAAGAAAAGAAGAACAATTATGCGCTGCAACCTCAAAGCAGGGAAAATTTTATTACTGCTGTCACAAAAGGACTTGATGAAGCGCCGAAATATTTCGCCGTAAATGCGAAAATAAACCAGGAAGGATATGCTGACCTGAAAAATGTAAAGGCTAAAGGAACTGCTCCATTAACCTTAGAAGCTTTTAAAGCTGCTATGCAGGAAGATAAGATCATACTGGATACAAGAACCGCTGATACATTTACAGAAGGATTCATACCGGGATCAATTTTTATTGGGCTGGAGGGAAGGTTTGCTGAATGGGCCGGGAATATTTTACCTTTTGATAAATCAATTATTTTAGTAAGCCCGGTGGGTAAAGAAGAAGAAACCGTGGTACGGCTGTCGAGGGTTGGCTTTGATAAAATGGAAGGCTACCTTGAAGGCGGTTTTGAAACCTGGAAGCAGGCAGGTGAAGAAATTGATATGATCGTTGATGTGGAAGCGGATGAACTCATGATGGATATACCGCATGATCCCAATTTAGTGGTAGTAGATGTAAGAAGGGAAACTGAATTTGCAGATGGCCATCTCGTCAATGCAGTGAATCTCCCGCTGCAGGAAATGACAGATCCGCTGCACCTGGCACAATTCGAAGAAAACCAGCATTTATATGTTCATTGTGCCGGTGGTTACAGGAGTGTTATTGCGGCTTCATTATTAAAAAGGCAGGGGATCAATAACCTGCGTAATGTTTTGGGTGGATGGGCAAAGATCAAAGAACAGGAAAAGGTTTCCATCGTGAAAGAGGCAAGCATGCTAAATTAAAAATCATAAATGAGCAAGGCCGTGTTTGATTGCATAAAGTGCGAGTCCGACACGGCTTTTTACATGCAGTTTTTCAAATAGCACATTTCTGTATCCATCAATTGTTTTAGGGCTTAAAAACATTTCAGCTGCTATCTGGTTATAAGTAAGCTCGGAGCATGCAAGCTGCATAAATTTCTTTTCGCGGTCATTGAGACGTAACAACAATTCGCCTGCATTATTATCATTGAACTGCTGAAGTGAATGCACGAGTTTGCCGGTTATGAAATCGGTATAATAAAAACCCTTGCTGTAAACAGCTGTAATGGCATTTTTTAATTCCCCTGGTTCTACGTCTTTTGATAAATATCCTTTTACACCCAGTTTCAGCATACGGATGATGCTTTCCTCTTCGTTTATCATTGAAACAACAAGGATCTTAATATCAGGCATAGTCCTGTTCAGCCATTGCACTGCTTCGAACCCATCCATGCCGGGCATGTTTACATCCATTAAAATAATATCCGGCTGGTTGTTTGGGTCTATTTTTTTTTGAAGTTCTATGCCATTATCCGCTTCAAACAGGATTTGATAGTTATTCCCGATCATTTCAATCAGGCTGATCAGGCCTTTTCGAAACAACGTATGATCATCTACCAGTGCCAATTTTACTTTTTGTAAAGACTCCATATGTAACTTTAAATTGACATAATAATTTTCACTTCCGTTCCTTTGTCTTCTCTTTTCAGGAATTTTATTTCTGCATTGATTATTTTTGCCCGGCTGATCAAATTGCCTAATCCATTGCCGGAATCTATATTATCATTAATCCTGGCATTTACATCAAATCCGATCCCGTCATCCGCAATTACCAGGGTAAATATATTTCCTTTGTAATAAAGATCCATATTAATATTCCGGGCATCCGCATGTTTTATGCTGTTGTTTATGATCTCCTGGCTCATACGGTAAAGGATGATCGTTTTATCTGCTTCAATTACAGGTATATTATCATGTTGTGTAAATACAGAATTAAAAAGGCCTGTTTTTTTCAATCTTTCAGACTCAAACTCCAGTGCCTTTACAAGTCCCTTTTTTGTGATCTTATCTGTATTTAAGGTAGTAGATAAATGTTTCAGGTCAGTAATTAACTGTCTCACAAGCTCACGGGTATTTTCGATCTTCCTGTTTGTATCGCTCACATTCTCCGGTTGCAGGGTATTTAAATTTATTTTTATCAGGGAAGCCACCTGGCCAAGATTATCATGAATTTCGCGGGAAATATGCTGAAGGGTTTGTTCCTGTATTTCCAGCCTTGATTTCAACAGTGTTTGCGCAAATGCGATCTTTAGATCTTCGTTTTCCCTTTTCCTTTTGCGGTACCTGATAGCAAGGGTAATTACGATCAAAAACACCAATAACAGGAAAAAGAATAATGAAACCAATATGAACAGCTGATCAGTATTTAATTTTTCGTTCATTTCGCAAAGATGAATAAGCTAATACCATAGCGGTCAGCAGCAAGGTATAATAAATAATATTGGAATAATAATGCAATATGCCAATATATTTTGAGGATACATTGTGCTTTAAAAAGTAATTATGCAATAAAACAAATGAAAACGCAAACAGGTAAAACCATAATACAGCCATTGAAATGATGAATACCGGTTTTTTAAAAATATTCTGTTCTGCCGGCAGATCAAGAATTTGTATAAACAGGATCGTAGCCCAGATAATTACTACAAAAGTAGATGCATTTAAAAAATACTCCGGGAATATCATCAAACCATTAATAAAAATACTGCACAAAACAGAAAATACCAGCATACCCATGATACTGATCATGATCCCTTTTTTTAATAACGGTTTTTCTACTGCCATATAAAAAAACCAGCCCAGCAACGCGACCTGCAAAGGATTAAAAAAATGATACACAGGGTTGCTGTTATGTAAATATTTGGCAAAGAACCTGCTTGCAATTTCACTCACGAACGTAAGCCCCAGTAATAATACGATCGGCCTTAAATATTTTACCCTTGAATAGATAAATAATCCTGCAATAAAGCCAATGCATATTATTACCAGGTATATTACATAATCTAATGGAAACATAATCTCTTTAATAACATATTTTAATTCCCGTATAGATTTAAGGGCAGATATCCGGACAAGGCTTCAAGTTATCAAAATTACTCCTGCCTGATGGTGGTTCCGCTGCTGAACTCTCCAACAATTTTCCATTTTTATCCATACCCATAACCATGATCGTAAATGACCCATCATCTTTCCTGCCCAATCTTAGATAAATGCTTTCAATGGCAGCGTTATTAAGAAGCATTTGATATCCTCCTGCATCAATACTAAATCCTTTATAGGCTGCGCCTTTTGAATCAAGTAATCTTCTTGAATCTGCATCATATAGTTCACTATATCTTACAACTGTATCCCAGGGTATTGGTATCATAGCTTCAGGGCTAACCGAGTCGGCGGCCATGGATCTTGCCGTTCTTCTTGCGACCGGCCTGGCTGAGTCAGGATATATTTCCATGACCGATTTCGCAAAATTGATCGAATCTTCCTTTGTCTTAAAAGAAGTGCCGCCACTGTTGTCATTGCAACTGCTTAAGGCTAATAATCCGGCACAGATTATTACAGTTGCTAAAATTAATTTTTGCATGTGAAGGGGGTTTAGGGTTTAAACAATTAATTACCAATCTAATGCGTAATTATTATAATTGCAAACAGAAAACAAAAAAACAGGAAAAACCCTGTTTTTTTTAGATGGTTTTCCTGTTTGCTTTTAATGAATATTGTTTAAGATTTGTACCAATACCAGACCAGCAAAAAATCATTTATATGAATTCCTTACATACCTATATGCTTACACGCCGTGAAAAAGAAATCATATCAGCGCTGGCACAGGGGCTTTATTATAAAGAAATAGCAGGCAAGACCTTCATTTCGACGGAAACGGTGAAACAGCATTTGAAGAATATATATCGAAAGATGGGTGTTCGCAATAGAATGGAAGCGTCCATTATGTATCGTTATGAGACAGCATAAGGTTTTACTTTGAGAGCAATCGTTTTAATCCGTACCCATTTTTTTGCTCCCGGGGGGTGGAACTTTGTCAATCCAGCGGGCCTCATAGGCCGGTTGATATTCCCATTTCCAGCGGCGGTGGCTCCATAAATAGTTATCCGGATGTTCACGTATTGTGGCTTCTAAAAAATCCCTGTATAAAACAGTCAGTTCGCCTTTTTTATATGTAGCAGCATTTTCTGTTACGATCTTTGGCACAACCTTGTAAACGCCTCTTTTTATTTTAACAAACTCCAAAAATACTACCGCTGTATTGTTACTGATCGCACCCTTATCCGGCCCTATTACAAAAGGAGTTGGCTTATTAAAAAAATGGAGCCAATATGCAGTATTTAGCATTCCGGGATTTTGATCGGCTGCAAGGGCAATAGAGTATTGATTTTTGTAAAGGGTATGCATCCGTTTCGGAAATTCCTGTGCAGATATAAATATCGCTCCTTTTTTTGAGCGGATATGATAATAGATCCTGTTGATCGCCTTGTTATTTATTTTCATATAAACAACAATGAATGGGATATGAATGTTAGTCGAAATGACCCAGTTTGTATATTCCCAGCTGAATTGGTGCCCGCAGTGAAACTGTATATTCTTTCCTGTCGCAGCCAATTGATTGCACGCATCCAGGTCGATGGTCGCACGCCTCGAAAAGGCTTTTTCAGAAATACTCAGCAGCTTAATAGTTTCTATAAATGAATCAGTAAGGTTTAAATAAAAATCTTTTGCTATCCGTATCTTTTCTTCCATTGATTTTTCAGGAAAAGCATTTTCAAGATTGTCCATCACCACTTTTTTCCGGTATCCAACCAAATAATACAGGATAAAAAAAGCAAGATCGCTTATTCTATACAGGATAAAGAATGGTAATAGCGAAACGAGGTAAAGCAGGCCGTAAATAATATAATACATGCGTTGAATTGTTGCGCAAAGGTATGAGGTATCCTTGTATTTTAGGGGCAGCTCAACATTGGCAGCAGGAGATTTACAGCTGTTACAAAATGGTATTTTGAAGGATCATTCCACGTTCCGGGAAATCAGTATTGTAGTGAAGCCCGCGGCTTTCTTTACGAAGCTCTGCACTTTTTACAATAAGGTATGCAACCGTGATCATATTCCGGAGTTCGCAGAGCTGTGGTGAAACCTCTGTTCGCTCGTAAAGCCTTTCTGTTTCTTCATGCAACAGGTCGAGCCTGCGATTGGCGCGCTGCAAACGTTCATTGTTGCGCACTATGCCAACATAATCGCTCATCAGCAATTTCAATTCTTTTAGACTTTGCGTGATCAGGATCATTTCATTGGGAGCAGTGGTTCCGGCCGCATTCCAGTCAGGGATATTCATCCGTGAATTGTATGAACCCGATCTTTTTTACTGCGTCCAGATAACTGCGGTGAGAAAAAACCATGGCTTCCAGCAGCGAATTGCTGGCCAGCCTGTTGGCACCATGCAGACCCGTGCTGGCACATTCACCGGAAGCATATAAATTCTTGATAGATGTATGTCCCCATTCATCCGTTTTTATACCACCACAACTATAATGTGCAGCTGGTGAAACGGGGATCATGTCTTTTGCAACATCAATCCCGATGCTTAAACATTTTTCATAAATATTCGGAAAATGTTCCATGAATTTTTCATGATCCATATGCCTGCAGTCAAGATAAACATACTCGGTACCATTAATCTTCATTTCATTGTCAATAGCCCTGGCCACAATATCTCTTGGCGCCAGGTCTTTGCGGCTGTCATACCGTTCCATAAATGCTTCCCCCTCCTGGTTACGCAGGATGGCTCCATCGCCCCTAACCGCTTCCGTTATTAAAAATGACTGTCCCCTGACGCCAGGCTCATACAAGGCGGTGGGATGAAACTGGATGAACTCCATATTTTCGATCCGCCCCTTTGCCCGGTAAACCATTGCTACGCCATCGCCTGTGGCAATGGCAGGATTGGTGGTAGTGCGATATACCTGGCCATTGCCCCCTGCTGCAAGCAATGTGATCTTTGCAACGATCTTTTCAATTTTTTTCGTACTAAGATTTAATACATACACTCCATAACATTCAATATCCGGGGTAGACTTTGTAACCAAAAATCCAAGGTGATGCTGGGTGATAATATCCAGTACAAAACAATGACTAATGAGATTTATATTACTGCATTTTTTGATCGCTTCCAGCAAAGTTCTTTCCATTTCCTTGCCGGTAACATCTTTGTGATGCAGAATGCGGAATTCACTATGCCCGCCTTCTTTGCCCAGTTTAAAATCACCATCAGGTTCTTTATCAAATTGTGCACCCCATTCAATTATTTCTTCTATTCGTTTCACGCCTTCTCTTACAACAATCTCGACAATATGTTTATTGCAAAGTCCATCGCCGGCAATCAAAGTATCTTCTATATGTTTGTCAAAACTATCGTGATCAGAATCCATTACCCCTGCAATGCCGCCCTGCGCATACTTTGTATTGGTTTCGTCGCTTTGAGCTTTTGTAAGGATCGTTACTGTTTTATCCGGGCAGTCCTGTGCTACTTTTAATGCATAGGTTAATCCTGCTATACCTGAACCGATCACTAAAAAATCTGTTTGCATCCCGGCTATTGAATATTATAAATTGAATTATTTATTTCCCTTCCTTCAGGCAACAACCGGTGCTTCAACCCATGCATCGTTTTCTTTCAATAAATTGATCAGTTCATCCACGGCCACTTCACTGTTTACATTTCTTTTAACAACTTCTTTGCCCTTGTATAAAGTGATCTTTCCCACGCCGCTGCCAACATAGCCAAAATCGGCATCCGCCATTTCACCCGGGCCATTAACAATACAACCCATGATAGCAATCTTAACTCCTTTCAAATGATTGGTAACAGCACGGATCTTCGCAGTGGTTTCCTGCAGATCGAATAAAGTTCTTCCGCAACTCGGGCAACTGATATATTCTGTTTTTGAAATCCTTGTACGGGTTGCCTGCAATATTCCAAAGGCAAGTAATTTAAAAAGGTCGTTTTTGGAGGAATTTTCTTATTGCCAAAATGATGACCAAAGCAAACACCATCGCAAAACCCATCGATCAGTAATGCGCCGGCTTCAACAGCATAATGAATAGGCTTTCATCATTGTTTCATGATTGCTGTCACAAATGATGATAGCAGGATTCTTTATTCCATTTTCCATCAACTCTGGTAAACATCCTGCGTATACTTTGCATGCTATTTATTGGTTGAGCTCAAACAGATCACTGCTGTTTTATCTTCCTTCAGCTTCGTAAATACCTGCTCAAGATGTTGGTCAGGATATCCTTCGGAATAACAATCGATCATTACAAAATTCAATGACCCTGATTTGGCTACAGTTTCATCCAGGTATTGGTCCGCCTCAAAAATGGGAAAATATTTTTCTTTATCCGTTGCGGACATCCATGACTTTTGATATAACATTACTTTTAAAGTTCCTGGCAATTCAAAATTCAATGCGGTTTCCAAAATATATAATCTGCTGCTGCATCACCAATATTCCATTTATCTGTTGCTGCATCATAAGTATAGCCAATATTTCCAGGTCTCCGGCTGAATGTTTTCAATCTTACTAAGATCGGCAACCACAACAGGAACATGTTTGTTCCAATGTTACTAATTTCAAATGTTTCCCTTCTCTTATATTCAAAAGGATCATAGGGTAACTTTTCCAATGGGGTTACATGATTACCAGCTACTGTTTGCCCGGCGCCGGCATATCTCTTCACGATGTCTTTACAAACAGGAATTTCCAATTCGGGATCTTCTGTTAGCGAAACCCGGATGGTATCCCCGATACCATCTTCCAGCAATGTACCAATGCCGATGGCAGATTTTATTCTTCCATCTTCACCATCGCCGGCTTCTGTAACACCAAGATGTAAAGGATAACATTCACCCAATTCATCCATCATATGATTGATCAGCAACCGGTAGGCCTGAACCATCACCTACGGGTTACTGCTCTTCATGCTCAGAACGATGTTGTGATAATTTTCACTTCTGGCAATCCGCAAAAATTCCATTGCGCTTTCCACCATGCCATTGGCGTATCGCCATAACGGCTCATGATGCGGTCACTAAGGCAGCCATGATTGGTACCGATCCGCATGGCAGTTCCATATTCTTTGCAAATTTTTACCAGGGGGGTAAAGCGTTCCCTTATCCTTTCAATTTCTTCTGCATATTCTGCATCGGTATATTCAATCTGTTCAAATTTTTTTTTATCTACATAATTACCCGGGTTAACCCTAACTTTTTCAACAATCCTTGCTGCGATCTCTGCTGCATTGGGAGTAAAATGAATATCGGCCACAAACGGTGTGGAATAGCCTCTTTTACTTAATTCATTTTTAATATTCTGCAGATTTTCTGCTTCCTTTTTACATGGGGCAGTGATACGGATCAATTCTGAACCTGCTTCAATACACCGGATACTTTGTTCTACTGTAGCAATCGTATCCATGGTATCAGTGGTGGTCATTGTTTGTACCCTTATAGGATGACCTTCCCCAAGCAAAAGGTCACCCACTTTCACTTCCCGCGTTACAAGTCTTTTATATTCCGTCAATGATTCACAGTACAACTGCATATTAAATCCTGGATGATATTTAAACTAACCTGTACACAAAGTTAATGAACAGCTGACAAAAGCATTTGATTTAAACAGGCAACCATTTGAAAAGTCAACCGGAATTTCCGGGAAGGCGTTCAACGGGTTGCTTTAGAGGGTTACCAATCTTTTTCAGGCTTATTAACTGCAGCAGCATTTACTTTATGCAATTTATCCTGCAGGTTCTTTTCCTGTTGCATCAGTGCTTTCAATTTGTTATCGGCATCCTGTTTGGTAAGTTTTGAAGGCTGGGGTTTGGGCTCTTGCTTTTGCTGATTCTTATCTTTCTTCTGCTCCTGTTTCTTTTTTTCCTGGTCCTTCTTCTGCTGCTCCTGCTTCTGTTGCCGCAATGCTTTTTGAAGGTTTTGCCGGGCATCTTCATTGCCGGGAGAAAGTTTTAACGCATTTTTATAAGCCTCGATGCACTCGGGAAGTTTTTGATCATTTTGCAATACAACTCCTTTATTATGATAAGCATTGCTCTTTTCATCGGCCGTATTCAATCGTTCAATGGCATTATCATAAGCTTTGATGGCCTCCTCCTTTTTACCTGATTTGTATATTGCATTCCCAAGATTATACAGCGCCGTTGGATTTTCGGGATCTTTTTGAATCGCTTCTGTATATGCTCCCGAAGCCTTTACATAATCTTTTTGCTTATAGGCATCATTGCCTTTTTTTATGACCTCTTTCTCATCCTGCGCAAAACCCGCGGAACCTGCGAATATTAACAGGAATGTAATGGCAGGTTTTAATTTTGAACGTTTATTTTTCACCCGTTTTCTTTCTGAAATAAAAAGCTCTACCAATAAAAATAAGAAAGCAACAGCCAGCAGGTATTGAAAGTAGCTTTTATAATTTACCAATGAATTATCCATTACATTCCGCTGATCCATACTGTTAAGCTGGTCGCTGATATTTGCGGCTACCGCATCCGTGTTATTAAATAACAGGTATTGCCCATTGCCTTTTTGGGCGATCGATCTTAATTCCTCTTCATTCAACCTGGATATGACTATATTTCCTTCCGCGTCCTTTTTCAGGTCATTGGTATTTTCATCGAGGAGAGGCGCTCCTTTGGAAGAGCCCATTCCGACTGTATGTATAACAACACCGGATGCTGCCATTTGTTCCGCTGTTTTTACCGCATTCTCATCATGATCTTCCCCATCACTAATAAGTACGACAGCCTTGTATTTTTTTTCTTTCGTATTAAAAGAAGCATAACACATTTTTAAAGCATCCGCGATCACGGTTCCCTGTGTAGGAACAGATTCTGTCGTCGCGGCAGATATATACATTTTAGTTGCTGTATGATCACCCGTTAAGGGCATTTGCAAATATGCCTTACCCGCAAATATTACAATCCCGATACGGTGATTGTTCAACTTATCAACCAGCCTGCTCAAAAACTGCTTTGCCCTTTCAAGCCTGTTGGGCTTTATATCCTGTGCAAGCATGCTTTTACTTACATCCAGTGCGATCATCAGATCAATACCATTGCGGCTTACTTTTTCAGAACCGGAAGGACTGCGAAGATTGGCCAATGTGATCACCAATATCCCAAAAGCAAGCAACAGCAACAGGAATTTTTTAAGAAATGCGGATTTATTATGATTCGCAGTTAAGAGATTAACAAGGGCAGGGTCGCCGATCTTTTTAATGATTGCCCTTTTTTTTGAACGGGCATAATAAAAAACTGCGACCAACAAAGGGACGAGGGCCAATAAAGCGAGAAATTCTATATGTTTGAATTGAAACATGATAAGCGTGAAATTAATCCATCCGGGAAAGATATCCTGTTAAAAAAAGAATAAGAATGATTACTTTTTACCTTCTAAAAATTCCAGGTCCTTTAAAATATCTTTTGTTATATCCATTCTTACCCGCTTCATATCAATTTTCGGATCGTCAGATTTTACCAATGTTACAAAGAAATAAACGTGCTGGTTCTCTTCGATCCAGCCCGCGACCCAGCCAATTGAATGTTGCGATTCATCATAACCCCAGCCTGTTTTATAACTTAATTTATAGGCGGTATTATCTTCCTGCAGCATCATATCCCTTACAGATTGCTGTACCGTTTTCCTGAACGGCAATTGATCGAAATATAATTTTTTTAAAAGGCCCAGTTGTTCATCCGGCGAGATCTTTAATTGATTATTCAGCCAGAATGAATCTATCGGCCCTGAAATATTTTTATTGCCATAATTAAGACTGTCTATCCATTGCTGCATGGTATCCTTCCCGATACGTCTTGCTACTTCCTGGAAAAAAGGCACACTACTTACTTTAAATGCTTCCTTGATATTCATATTCTTATTCCAGTCAGCATTGGAGCGTTTTCTTCCATCCCATTTAATGATCATATTTTCATCTGTAACAGCTCCTGTCTGCAGACCGATCAGGGCATTAACTATTTTGAATGTGGATGCAGGCAATAAACGCATCGTATCAAACTTCATATTATAAACCGTTATCTGGCCATCCGCATTGTTGAGCATGGTAAAACAGCCATCTACATTCTTTGCATCAAAATATTTTTTCAGGCTGTTGTCGATTTTGGCTTTATTTACCGAACAGGAAGAATGAACAATGAGCAATAAATATGAAATGATAAATAAGAAAGTGTTGGTCCTTTTCATCGAAACAGGTTTTTATAGTTGCCTGGTTGGCAGTTGAAAATTATTTTTTCAGATGCTTTGCAGTCGCATCCAGATCATCATAAAAATATTGACCAAATTTCCTGATCAATGGTTCTTTTAAAAATGGTACACGGGAACTTTTAGTTTCTTTCCCAATGCGCAGGCAGCCTTACAATTATCTTCACGGGGTTCATAATTCACATACTCAGTAACCCCATCTGAACTTTTCTTCGTGATCACCGGAAAAAGGTGGCAGCTTATAGGCTTTTTCCAGTTCGTCTTTCCATCAGGTATGCCTGTTCAATTCCACACTTAACAATCCCTTTCTTATCAACAATACCATATACACAAATCTTACTATTGATGGCAGGTGTAACCCATCCAAATTCCTTGTCGTAAACATACCTGCCCTGCCTGTTCAGTTCCGACTTGCTTTCTTCTCCAAGATAAGGCATCACTGCATCAATTACCTCATCTATATTTTTAAGCTCATCCTGTTTAATGGCGCGCCTGCATCGCCATCCACACAGCATGCCCCTTTGCAATTGTTCAGGTCGCAAACAAATTGTTCTTTGATAATTTCATCGCTTACCAATACATTGTCAATTACGATCATGGCTGCAAAATTACAGATTTAAGCTGTATGGCTTTTTTAATTGTTTGTTAGTGTCTCAAATCCTTTAACAAAGTTCTAACAGCCGGTTATATGGATATTTTTTGATCATTCATCCAAGCTGCAAACCAACTGAAATGTATAATAGTCGCCAACTAACCATGCTGCTACAGGTAAAATACTATTTTTCGAGGTTATTATTTTGGCTGCCAATTGTTTCCTTTAGTTTACTACTGGTAAAAAATACCCTCCCTTATTTTTCTTTTAGCCATGAATTTAGTTTTATCCGGGAGCGGGCCCTGCTTTTCCTTAGCCCGGTTTATTCATACAGTTTTTACACGCATATTTTTGCCGGTATGTGCTGCATTATTGCTGCGCTTACACAATTCTCATCTTATATTCTAAAAAGAAGAAGGGCCATACATGTTTACATGGGTAAGCTGTATGTATTTGTGGTGATCTTCATCGGTGCTCCTACGGGCATGTATATGAGCTTTTTTGCCAAGGGATCCGTTTTTGAGAGATCACTGTTCATGTTCATGGCGGCTTATTGGTTCTATACAACCCTGAAAGGATTACAGGCCATAAAATCAAGAAATATCATTTCGCATAAAAACTGGATGATCCGCAGCTATAGTATGGCAATGACAGCGGTTACTTTCAGGATTTACCACATTTTCTTTTATTATTTTGGGGTTGATCACTTGCACAACTATGAAGTATCGCTTTGGATCAGTGTGCTGGGCAATATGCTTGTTGCGGAATATTTTATTTACAGGAAAAGCAGGTCATATTTAAAAACATTCATAACATAAAAACCAGGGATCATGAAAGCAATCATTTATGCAGGCATCGGCCTGTTCTCATTTGCAACAATATATGGGATGGCCGATTATTACAAGGCTGAAAGAACAGGAACCATTGAGCGGTTATATAAAGAGGACAATCATTTAATATCAAATGAAGGGATAAGAGAGAAAACCTCTACAAAAGAAAAAAGCCTAAAGCCAGTCATAGAACTGGAGGATTTTTCGAGAGGTAAAATAGAATCAGAAAATGCACCGCTTATTGAAACAACAGGATTTAAGGCCGGGAAGGGCTCTTTGACAAACGTAAAAATGAAAACAATAGCCGGGAAATCAAAAAAAACAGCCGCAAAACATTCTAAATCTTCAAGAAAAATACACCTGAAAATGTTTTCAAGGGCTGCCCTTGAAACTCCGGTGGAAAGAGCGCAACAGTGAAAAAAGATGAGGCCGTTGTCTGATTTACTTTTTCCATTTAAAAGTATTGATCAGGTGGTCAATATCAACCTGCAGAAAATCCTGCACGGGTTTTAAAGAGTCAGCATTAGGGGTTGCATCAAAATACAATGCTCCCCGTAAAAAGTTTGTTGTCGTATCACTCAGAAAAAACTGCCTGGCAGTTGCGGCATTTCCGCCTACTTTGAAATATACACCGGAGATTCCATTGCTGGTATGGATCAGGCTGTCTTTAATAGAACTTGCTACCGCTTCATTTTTATTGGTAAGATTAAAAGCATCATTGACCATCCGATCAAACATATTGATCGCAGTTGAATCTTTATAAGTGCCATCTGCCTGCCTTGTCTTATAAAATGCCTTACCCCCGATCATTTTGTAGCTCAAAAATATGCGTGCATTGAAACGTGGAAAATCAATGTTGATCCAATAAGGGTTTTCGGGACTGCTGTCAAAATAAGTGCTGTCCTGGATGATGTTGGCATAAGCCGGGTATTCAAAACTGTATGGAAAACCGGGTCGGTCGAAGCTGGTATATGAGTGTTGCGGGAGATCAATATGAAAGTATCCTTTCTTTTTTGAAGTATAGGTAGAATTACATCCTGCAAACAAAAGACAAGTGAATATGAACTGGCAGGAAGGAGGATCGTTGGTTGCTCATAATTTAATGCATGCTATACTTAACGCGTAATTGTTGATTGTATAATAACTTTTACTTTATCGATCCTGTTCTTATTGATCTCAAGTGGAATAAAAGTAAAATCACCCGTTACAAGTGTTTCATTTACCTGCGGGAACTCACCGGCTATTTCCAATACAAGCCCTGCAAGCGAATCACTTCTCCCCGGATCATTTCAAAAGTATCAATGGGTATATTCATCGCTTTACAAACATCATTGATCATTGTTTTGCCTTCAAATATATAATTGTAATCATCTATTTTTTTGTTAGCGCTTTCCTCGTCATCAAATTCATCCTTGATGTCCCCGATGATCTCTTCCATGATGTCTTCCAGTGTTACAATGCCCGATGTGCCTCCGAATTCATCTACTACGATCGCGCAAATGTATACGCTTGTCCCTGAATTCCTGCAAAAGATCCTCTATTAGTTTTTGCTCATGCACGAAATACGGAATGCGCATTAACGAATGCCAGTTAAAATCCGGCATGTTCAGTTAATATAAGGAAGCAGGTCCTTGGTATGCAGCATTCCGGCAATTTCATCGAGGTTGTTTTTATAAACAGGCAGTCTAGAATAATGCAGTTCCTCTACCTGTCTGACAACATCTGCAAAAGATGAATTTGTATTCTATGCCGCTCACATCCATGCTTGTACGCATAATTTGTTTTACGGTGGTATCGCCGAATTTACGAATGCCTTTTAATATTTGTTTCTCTTCGATGGTCGCTTCATGTTCAGGCAACAGGTCAATGGCATAATCCAGGTTGCTGTGATCCATGCTGGAAGAATTATCAGCGGATAATTTTTTTTCAATATTATCGCTGAATCTAACCAGGCGCTTGCTCAGCCTGTAAAAAATACTATTGAATATCTCGATGATAAGGGAAGCGGTTGCGGCAAACCAGACCTTATGATGCGTGGCCCAAACCTTGGCAACACTTCAGCAAACAGTACGAGTAAAAATGTAACAGATAAGACCTTGATCAGGAAATTCACCCAAAAACTAAAATGCATAATGGCCCAGCCAGTCATTGATCAGCAAATTAGAAATAAGAATGATGCCGATGTTCACAAAACTATTTGCGATGAGCATAGAGGCAAGCAGTGTCTTTGGTTGTTCCAGTAAGTGAACGATCCTCCGGAAGGAAGGCTGCTGCCTTGTTTTTAAAATATTGATGTCCTTGGAAGTTAATGAGAAAAAAGCCACTTCACTTCCTGCCACAAAAAAAGAAAGGATCAGAAGCATGAAAATTACAAAAATGAGTATAGTAGTAGCTGCAGGTGTGATTGCCAAAAGCGTAAGCAGAAAATTTCCTGGTTCGAAAACCGAATGATAGTCCAAAGCAAAGTATTTATGTAAAAAATTATTTTACAGGAAAACAAAATCCTGTAAATATTGAATTTTAAAAAGGCAATCTTTCCCCGGTATTTTCATCACCAGGTAATTCTTCTGCAGCGGCCATGGTTTTCTGCTCCTTCCATTCCATGTGTGCCATGAGTTCCGTCACTTCTTTTATCCAGCATGATGAGATTATCACCTACGACTTCTGTTGCAAATTTTTTATTGCCATCTTTATCTTCCCAGCTCCTTGTTTTTAAACGGCCTTCAATATATACCAGGCTTCCCCTATGTAAATATTTTTGTGCAAGTTCTGCCAGCCCCCGCCATAAAACAACCGTATGCCATTCCGTTTGAGAGATCAATTTACCACTCCTGTCCTTATAAGTTTCCGTTGTTGCTAGTGAAAATTTAGCTACCCCAATATTACCTTCAAGAAATTGCATATCCGGGTCTTTTCCCAGGTTGCCTATAAGCATTACCCTGTTTACGCCTCTCATATAATTTTCGTTGTGCTTTTGATTTCTTTGCTGGTCCTGATTGCTTTATAACAAATTTAAAGATACATTTTTATCTTTCAAATCTGCACTACAAAAATTATGATTTTGTACCATAAAAGCCGGTGTTATCCGCAAAATAACCGGTAATAAACCGGGGAAAAGCCATTTTCAGCAGGTCCTGTTTTTTTACCAATTGATAGCCACTTAAAATCCCTGCTTTTTTTATTTTTATATAAATAAAAAATCCATGGATCGTTTGATGGGTCAATTGTTGTTTATAGATCTTTGAAACATTTACAATTTCAACATTTTTTCCTCCTATCTTTTTAAAAGCCGGTAATACCATCACCGCTGCTGCTGACAACTCCTTACCGGGTTCTACCAGGATAAATTCAAACAGGTTTTGCCAGATGTCTTTTTCAATACGTTTTCTTGTAAAAAAATTCCCCGCATGTTCTGCAATGATGTAATAAAACCAGCGATGTTTTTTAGGGATCATTTTTGACCTGGCAGGATATTCATTCACGGCGTCCTTTTTATATGCAATACAATCAGCAGCGAGTACGCATTGTGCACACAGCGGTAATTGAGGCTTACATACTGTTGCACCAAAGTCCATGATGGCCTGGTTATATACACCGGGCTGTCTTTTTTCAAGTAGTTTATTTGCCAGGCTGATAAAAACTTTTTTCCTTCCGAACTGCCCGGAGATGTTTTGATCCCAAAGAATCTTGCCAACACCCTTATCACATTCCCATCAACCACAGCATATGGCAGATCAAATGCAAAAGATGCAATGGCTGCAGCGGTATAAGGCCCAATACCTTTTAATGTTAGAATAGATTCATAATCGGATGGAAACTTTCCATTCAATGCTGCATGTATGAATTTTGCAGTGCTGATCAGGTTTTTACAACGTGAATAATAACCAAGACCTTCCCATAATTTAAAAACAACTTTTTCATCAGCAATTGCTAATTTTTTAACAGTAGGAAATTTTTTAATGAAACGGTTATAATATGACAACCCCTGGTCAACCCTCGTTTGTTGTAATATGATCTCGCTAAGCCAGATCCTGTAAGGATCTTTTTCTCCTTTCCAGGGCATTTCACGCTTATTTTGGGATAAATTCCAGTTTAACAGCCTGACGGTAAAGAAATGCTCCTTTTTTCTGAGCCTGTAAATTTTCCAAAAAATATAGCTTATTTGCAAACCTATTGATAATCACCCTCTTATTTTTGATTTTTCAACAATTTTTTCTAACTTACTGTTTAAAATATTTTTAATATGAGAAAGGCAGACCTCATCAACAAAATATCAGACAAAACCGGCATCCCAAAAGTGGATGTTTTGGTAACGTTGGAAACAATGTTCAGAGAAATTAAAGCTTCCCTGGCTGGTGGGGAAAACCTTTATATTCGCGGGTTTGGAAGTTTTATCATCAAGAAACGGGCGGCTAAAATAGGCCGGAATATCAAAAAAAATATAGCAGTGGCTATCCCTGAACACTTTATACCTGCTTTTAAACCGGCCAAAGAGTTTGTGCAGGAAATAAAAACCTCGCCAAATATCAAAGAAGCCCCCGAAGTAAAGGAAGAACCCGAAGACTAACGTACCTTTGCGCTCCCGCTTGACCAAAAGCGGTACTCAAAAGTACTTTTTCAGTGAAAAAACAATATTTATTTGCGGGCGCGGGATTGCTATTGGTCATTGTAGTATTTATCTTTTGGGCGCACCACCGAGCCCAAAAAGGCGATCGCTCCCCTTCAAACCAACCCGGAAACCTCCTCTTTCAATATCCGCCAATTCATCGATCAGTCCAGTCAAAAGCTCAGCCTGGCGCAGTCTCAACAAATATCCAGGCTTGAGAACAGGCTTGTTTCCAGCGATATAAGCGGGCAAACGATCATCTACGACAGCCTTGCCAATTTTTGGAAAGACAGTATCCGGCTTTTTGAGCCATATGCTTTTTACATAAGCGAAGCAGCTAAGTTGGATAATTCAGAAAAAAAGCTCACCTTCGCAGCCCAATTATTTTTGGAGCTGCTCAGGAGTGAGCGTGATGAAGCCAAACTAAACTGGGAAACAACGGAAGCGATCAGCTTGTTTGAAAAGGCCATAGAAATGAATCCTTCCAGCGATGATCTCCGGATAGGATTGGGAAGTTGCTATGTTTATGGTAAAGGCCGTAGTGGTAATCCCCAGGAAACGATGAAGGGTATACAGGAATTGCTGGCGGTTGTGAGAAGAGATTCAAACAACATGAAAGCCCAGATCGTATTAGGAGTTGGCGGGCTTGTTTCAGGGCAGTATGATAAAGCACTGGAAAGATTTAAAAAAGTGCTCGCCAAAGAACCTAACAATGTGCAGGCGATCTCATACATGGCCGAAGTATATGTTGCCACCGGAGATAAAGCAGCAGCCATAAAATGGTACACGCTTAGCAAGCGGCTGATCAATGATCCGCATTATTCAGAGGAAGTGGATCAGCGGATCAGGTCAATGAAATAAATAAAGCTTTGAACAACATATTGTAAAATTATTTTCTAAACAAAAAAAGACTAGGTATGCCTTGTGGTAAAAAGAGAAAACGTCATAAAATTGCTACTCATAAGCGTAAAAAACGTTTAAGAAAGAACCGTCATAAGAAGAAGTAATACACTTTTCCTTACCGGTGCCGGCTATCCTCATGCCCGGCACTCATTAATATGCATGAATAACTATAGTATCATACCATAGTTATCCATGCTATGTATGTTTTCCTTCCGTGATGCATAGGGTCTTAAAAAAATTTCGCTTGACCAAGGAATTAATTATAAATGCTGTACCCCAGGGAGTTGAAATTGCCCTGTTGGAAGATAAGAAACTGGTGGAGCTGCACAATGAAAAAGCTGATGCAAACTTTGCTGTGGGGGACCTGTATCTTGGAAAAGTTAAAAAACTGATCCCCGGACTCAATGCCGCATTTGTAGATGTAGGTTTTGAAAAAGATGCATTTCTTCATTATACCGACCTCAGCCCTTATGTAAGGTCCATCCTGAAATTCACCAACAATGCCATCAATGATAAAACGAAGGTGGTTTTGATTTTGGCAAATTCGCGGTAGAACCCGAGATCGTAAAAACGGGCAAGATAGCAGAAGTACTTAAGCGGCAAGCCGAATGTCCTGGTGCAGATATTAAAAGAACCTATTGCTGCCAAAGGGCCCGCGCCTGAGCTGCGAACTTTCTCTTCCCGGCCGTTTTGTGGTGGTTACTCCTTTTAATGATATCATTGCTGTTTCAAGAAAAATACATTCTTCAGCGAAGAAAGAAAAAGCGCTTGCACAAGATCATCGAGGCGATCAAGCCAAAGAATTTTGGTGTTATTGTACGTACTGCTGCAGAAGGAAAGCATACTGCTGAACTTCATGAAGACCTGTTAAGCCTGGTAGAAACCTGGAAGACAATTCAGACTAATCTTAAAGGTGCAGTTCCCCTACAAAAATTTTAAGTGAACAGGGCAAAACCACCAGCATGCTGCGGGATCTGCTGAATGAAGATTTTAACCGCATCGTTGTAAATGATAAGAATATTTTTACAGATACCAAAAATTATATACAACGGATAGCTCCTGATAAGGCAGATATCGTTTCCTATTATAATAACGGTTCGCCCATATTTGATAGTTTCGGAATTACCAAAGCAGGTAAAAGCTGCTTTTGGCAAAACGGTGAACCTTCCGAGCGGTGCTTATTTGATCATAGAGCATACCGAAGCATTTCATGTAATTGATGTGAACAGCGGTTATAAAAGTGTAAGCAATAACCAGGAACAGAATGCGCTTGAAACAAACCTCGAAGCAGCCGAAGAAATAGCCCGGCAATTGCGTTTACGCGATCTCGGTGGGATTATCGTAGTGGATTTCATTGACATGAAACTGATGGAGAACAAGAAGAGGCTGGCAGATGCGATGGAGCAGTTCATGCGGACAGACAGGGCCAAGCATGCGGTACTTCCCATCAGCAAGTTTGGTTTAATGCAGATCACCCGGCAGCGCATGAAGCCGGAAATGAATATCAATACCATCTGAAATTTGCCCAAGCTGCAATGGCACCGGCAAGATATCTTCTACACTTGATACTGGAAGATGAAATAGAAAAGAACCTGAGTTACCTGATCATGCAGAACCACAAAGGACTTACCATAGAAGTGCATCCCATCTTATATACTTACCTCACCAGCGGATTCATTTCACAGCCGGATGAAATGGAGCTGGAAGTACAAACAAAAAGTAAAAGTAAAGTCCAATACAAATTATCACCTAACTGAATTTCATTTCTTTGATGACAGTGATGAAGAGATAAAACTGTAACTGATAATACGTCATTGCTAGGCACGAAGCAATCCGGCACATTTCGTTCACTGAAATAATATAACCCCGGCATAGCTATACTAATCCACAGATGTGCCGATCATCTGTATTCCTTTGCCCCCAGTCACTTTCAACATTTTCGCTTTGCCATTCGAACTGATATTAATAATATTCTCTCCTTCGGATAGTGGTATACGTATGTAACTTATAAAAGCAGGCAGGCTTTGCCAGTTGCGGGTGTCGGCCTTTTCTGACATGGTATTTACCATATTCATTACAAACCCTGCCGCTTCGCCTGCGGCCTTCGCATTTTCCTCTCTTCGTTTACGCTTCTTTTCCTTTTCGGCTTCATCATCCGTATCCTTCTCTGATTTTTTATCTCTTTTTTTTGCGATGCCTTCTGCTGCGGCCTGTGTTCCTTTTTCAACCAGTTTTTTGGTGAGCTGCCTGGCCAATGCATTTGCCATCTCCGTTAAAAACCGTTCCTTCAAAACATTTACCGCAACGTTATTCAGATTTTGTACAAGCTCAGCCGTGTAACCCTTACCATTTACAGAAATGCTTGTAGCGGCCCGGGTTTGATATGCGATCCGGTACACAGGTATTGCAACCCTCAATGCCCTGACCGCACTTAATTTGCTTTCGGAAATATTATATGCATGATAGTTAAACGGGATACTTGAATTATGCCCATCGGGGTCTATAAAATTAAAATGCCCAACCTGGCCGGCACTTGTAAGCACAAAATTTTTCTCTTCTTTTACCGGGGCCTGGCCTTCTTCCAGGAACAGGATCAATTCGCCTCCAGATGTATTAACGTTATCAAACTTTGTATTAAAAAGTTTTTCATACCTGCCCGTTTCACCTGTAAACCCCATGGCATAGGATGTTTTCAACAGATCCTGCATTAATTGCCGGGGGGTCGTTACCCCGTAGTAGGAATCATTTGCTTTTAGATAGATATCTGCGGCATTCCTGTATGAAATGAACGCATTGTTCATATCACCTGCCATTTCATAGATCATGCCCTGCAGGTTTAATGCAAATGCATCTTTGCTATAGCGGTTCTCTTTGTTATTGAATTTGTCAGCCTGGGTGGTTGTGGATAATCCGATCCGTCTTGCCTCTACAACGGCATCTTCTGTTTGCCCCATCGCGGAATAATTAAGCGCTTTGTAATAATGGATCATGAACCGCTCAAAATCTTCTCCACGGTATGTTTGCTGCATGGGGTTTAGCAAATTTCCAAGCGCAATATCAGCGGCGGACTTATTTGTATTTTCTATAAAATTATCTGCGAGATTAAGGTACCTGTTACTTTGCACAGGATCATCTTTCAAACGGTAAGCCATACCCGCTTCCAAAAAATACAATAGCTGGTTGCGGTTTTTCTTTATTAGCTTATTGCCTTCGAGGTTCTTTAATGCTTTATCATAATTATGCTTGCGCATATTTTCATAATACGCAGTCATCGATCGGTTATAGGTAGAACAGGAAAAAAAAACAGGCACTAACAGCCAGGCCATCCATGCCGGTTTACAATTCTGTTTCATTTTACAATGTAATAAATTTAAGAAATCCGGAAGCTTAAGAGCAGGTGATGAAGTTAATTGGGTTAACAGGTTGATAAAGGAGAGAACATCCAACTTTATAGAATTACTTCATCAACTTTTTTAATCATCGGAACCTCTTTAAATATGTCCGGGACGATACCCTGAACTAGTTCTTCACATATTTCGCTATCTTTTTATCCCCGATCCATACTACTTCATTGGTCTCAATGTTGGTAAGCTCAAGATCTATTTGATACGTGACCGTTTTTTTCTTCTTGAATGCATCCACAATGGAATTAATAGATCCCTGCAGGATATAATCAGCACCGTTCTCAAGCCCGAATTTTTTCATGGTGCTTTGAGAAGCATTTGTTTGCTGGTCTGCTTTTTCAGAACGCATTTCCTCGCGCTTTTTGCCACTTTGTACAAGGCCTACTTTTGATGTTGTGATGAATGACCTTTCAAGATCTTTCATGAAAGTTTCTGCTTCAATATGCTCATGGCTTTTATTGGTAACCATCCCAACTATTACAACAGGTTTTTTTCCTTTCGCCTGTGAATGGTCAGCCAGCCAGTTGGCGCTCAGCGCCTGGTTGATCATTTCTTCTGCAGTAAGACGGCTATCCGTATTATTCCAGCTACCGCTTATGTCTGGTGTTTCAGCAGGATCGATACGGGTCACTTTACGGCTACATCCTGCAGCAGTTAAAAGCAAAAAAGCAAGTGAACAAACAAATACTGATTTCATGTGATTTTTTTTATTTTTAAAATTGACCAAGACGGACAACCGTTTTTTTTAAAACTATAATAGCTGCAATGGCTCATTGAAGTCAAAAGCAAATAAGAAATGGGATATTACCATCTTCTCCAGCGATGATAACGGTGATGGGGGGCATACCGGTATGGCTCATAATAAGGATCGTACGAATTATACGGATTAAAATAATTACCATGATTCTGTAAACGGTATAAATTCCTTTCCCTGCGATCATTGCGGCGGGCTTCTTTGCGTTCCTGTTTTGCCTGGTACCAATCGTATGCCTTATAAGTATCCTGCACAGTGGTATTCATGGTAGCCTGCAGGTTTGTCATAGATGCAGTGTACTTATCCTGGCTCTCTTTATACCTGGGGTTTTGATCCGGCACGTTGGTTTCCTGCGCATTTACAGAAAATGCCACAAGGATCAATAAGTAAGAAAGTAATATTTTTATCATATCAGTTGATTTAATGATGATTCAAATTTACAGTTGATTTTCATTTATTACAATGTAAATAAGGTAAACGGGTACCATTAACAAAAATTTAGACATTATTCCCGGGCGCCTACGGGATCAGCCCTGTTCAGGATTGGTAAAAGTAAATTCTATATTTGGCAATCAGTATTGATTTTGAACTGCCAAGCGGTCTCTCTTTTTTGAAAAACAAAAAACCACTACCCGGTAATGAACATACTTTATTTATGCGAGGAATATCCACCGGGGAAAAATGGCGGTATTGGCACAATGGTAAGGGTCCTGGCAAGAGAACTGGTGAAACAAGGCCATCAGGTATATGTCGTGGGCCTCTATCCTTACGGTTATGGACAAGCGAATTATGAAGAGGATAACGGTGTAAAAGTATGGCGGCTGCGTTACCGCGCTGATATCGGGCTCATAAAGAATAATTATTCAGCAATGGATAATTTGCTTTGGAAGAGTCTTAAATATTCCTCCTTATTACATTGGGACACAAAAAGATCGGTCAAATCCCTTTTCAGCTTTGTAAACAAACTGGTCGAAAAATACCAGGTTGATATCATCGACATGCCGGACTGGAATACATTTTTACACAATAGCCTGTCTATCGTTCAAATACCTTTCTTTAAAGTCCCGTTAACGGTAAAATTTCACGGGTCACATAGTTATTGTTTAAGAGAAATGAGTATTCCTTATGATAACAGGATCTTCAATGCCGAACAGGCTCTTATCAACAGGGCAGACGCTTTATCAGCTGTGAGCCTTTATACTGCAACCCAAACAAAAAAGTTATTTACTGTTTCAAAGGCAATTACCGTTTTACACAATACGGTCAATATTCCATTGCCTTTAAACAGGCAGGCCGTTGAAGGCAAATTGATCTTTACCGGGGCACTATTAGAAAAGAAAGGTGTTCATTCCCTTTTAAAGGCATGGAACCGGGTTAACAGTCAATGGCCAAAAGCAACATTACACCTATATGGGAAAGGCCCGGTAACGGATCTTAAGAAATTAATTGAAAAGCATGCGCAGGGAACCGTTTTTTTTCATGGACATGTAGCACAGGAAATTCTTTTTGAAGAACTGGCATCTGCAACTGCTGCCGTGTTCCCTTCCTATTCTGAAACTTTTTCACTGGCGCCTCTTGAAGCAATGGCAGCAGGTTGTGCAGTTATTTATACCTCAAGAAGCTCGGGGCCGGAACTGGTAACGGATATGGAAAACGGACTGCTGGTTGACCCGGATGATATTGATGGCATTGCGGCGGCGATCATGCTTTTGCTTAAGGACGAAGTACTAAGAAACAAAATAGCAGGTGCCGGAAAGAGGATGGTTATTGAAAAATATAATATCAGCATTTCTGCAGAAGAACATATTCGCTTTTATACAAAAGCAATTGATGAATTCAATTCAGGTCATAACCGTACAATCTAAAAAAGAACGTCATTGCAAGGAACGAAGCAATCTGCATCTTAAAACAATAGATTGCTTCGTTCCTCGCAATGACGTAAATCGGTTGTCCGCAATGACGATAATTTGAGGTATTTTCTATTAATGGTGATGATTATGTTGCATAGCCGTTAATTCCTCAGCCTTTACTTTTCGCTCTACAGGCTTTGTCTGCGCTTCGATCCATGAAAAAAGTTTTTCAGTAACCAGCCTGCGATAGGTTGCATCCACCTGCTTTTCATCCTTCATCATCCGGTCTATATAACTATCCAGCCAGCTCATATCCTCGCCCATCGGCATGCTGCCAAAATAACGCATTACTTCGATCTTCATGTGCTCCCTGAGTTCCTCATTGCTCACTTCAAGCTTATTTTCTCTGATCAGCCGGTCGCTGATCAGGGTCCATTTTAACTGGTTGCTGAAAGTCGGGAATTCTTTTTCAGCCTCTTCAGCAGTCTTTGGTTTTTCACCGCCATTTTGCAGCCAGCGCTTTAAAAATGATTCAGGAAATTCCATCTTCGTATCATCGATCAATATATGATATATCTGATCGTGTAATTGATTGCGGCTTTGTGAATTCCAGTATTCAGCGATTTCTGCTCTCAATGCTGTACGCAGTTCTTCTTCTGTCTGAATGTTCTTACCCGGGTAAACTTCATTGAAAAATGTTTCATCCATTTCCCTTTTTTCAACAAGCCCTATTTTAACCACTTCAAGCTTAAAATATTTTTTTGCAGCTTCAGCATCATTTTTTTCAAATCCAAGATCCTGCAACATCATTTCCAGCTTATCTCCTTCAAAGGTCTTGTCTAATTGAAAAACAAAATGATCTCCTGTTTTTTTACCCATCAGCTGTTTTTGCATTTTTGGAGTAAAATATTTGAGCAACACAGAATTTTCTTTCGTGATCCCTCCTTCAACAGGATTGCCATCCTTATCAGATTCTGTAAATAAGACGTTCAAAACATTCTCTTCATTATCAATGATCTCAGGCTCGGTCATTTTTCCCGCCTTGATAAGCATCCGGTTGATCTCTTCCTGCACCATATCATCTGTCACTTCCACCTTGTGCATGGTAAGTTTTATCTTCCCAAGATCCGGAATTTCAAAAACAGGCTTAAGCCCTATTTCAAATCCAAAATCATAATCTGCAGGATTATTAATATCCATTTTGCTCATATCAGATTCCAGTGGAAGCGGCTGTGCAAAAATATCCGGCTTCTCTTCATTCAGGTAAGTATACAATTGCTTTTCAACTGTTTTTAATATTTCATCACTGAATATCCCGGCCCCGTACATTTTTTTGATCATGCCTGCAGGCACCATTCCTTTTCTGAAACCTGGGATATTGGCAGTTTTACTGTACTCTTTTAACTTTTTTTCAAAAGAAGGCAGGTAGTCCTCTTTTTTGATCTTCACAACAAGTTTATCATTCAATAAACCGATATTTTCTCTTTCTACGGTGGCCATTATATATGATTTTTTAGTAATTAATAAGGAACAAGGAGTTGAATACTGAACAAGGAACAAGGAATGTAGAACATTGAAGTTCGTAATTCATTATTCCTTGCTCCTTGTTTGTTATTCGGCTGTGCGGATAATAGGGGTCGAACCTACATGCCTTGCGGCGCCAGATCCTAAGTCTGGTGCGTCTGCCAATTTCGCCATATCCGCTTTTGTTACGTATGTTCCCTGCATTTGGGACCACATCCGAAACGGGCTGCAAAACTAAGGGTTTCTTCCAGAAAAACACCGCTAAAACAACTATTATTTACCCATATAACGGATATTTTACATTTTTTAAACGGCTGCATTTTTCGGCTTTGGCGATTTTTAAACTAAATTCGTTATAATACATGGAGGCAATAGAAACAATACCAGTTTATAATCTCACCGAAGAAGAAGAAAAAAAAGAAATTCTACGGCAATACCGGGCATTATTGAGGGTCTTAAAACTCAAACTGAAGCCGGGGGATAAGACGATGCTCCGCAGGGCCTTCGAAATGGCGGCCGATGCACATAAAACGATGCGCCGTAAAAGTGGGGAGCCCTATATTTTGCACCCGCTTGCTGTTGCCAATATCTGCGTGGAAGAGATCGGCCTGGGTATCCGCAGTACCATTTGCGCACTATTACATGATACGGTGGAGGATACGGATGTATCGCTGCAGGATATCCAGCGTGAATTTGGGCCGGAGATCGCCAGGATCGTAGATGGCCTTACCAAGATATCCAGTGTTATGGATGCCAACAGCAGCCAGCAGGCTGAAAATTTTAAAAAGATCCTTTTAACCCTTACCGATGATCCACGCGTGATCCTGATAAAGCTGGCAGACCGGCTTCACAATATGCGCACGATGGACAGCATGAAAAGGGAAAAACAGTTAAAGATCTCATCAGAAACTGTTTATGTATACGCCCCGCTGGCACACCGAATGGGACTTTACAATATAAAAACGGAAATGGAAGACCTGGCCATGAAATATATGGAGCCGGATACATACCGTTATATTGCCCAGAAATTACAGGACACAAAAAGAGAACGCACCCGTTATATCAATGATTTCATCCGCCCCCTGAAAGATAAACTCGATAAAACAGGCCTGAATTTTGAAATTTACGGACGCCCGAAAAGTATCCATTCTATCTGGAGTAAAATAAAAAAGAAAGGGGTTGCATTTGAAGAAGTATATGACCTGTTTGCCATTCGTATCATTGTAAATGCATTACCTGAAAAAGAAAAAGAAGATTGCTGGAAGGTCTACAGCATCATCACAGATGAATATAACCCCTCTCCCGAGCGCCTAAGGGACTGGCTCAGCAACCCGAAGAGCAATGGATATGAAGCGTTACACACAACCGTGATGGGCCCCCAGGGAAAATGGGTTGAAGTACAGATACGGACGCAGCGTATGAACGAGATCGCTGAAAAAGGACTGGCTGCCCATTGGAAATATAAAGAAGGAAAGGACGATGAAAGCCGTTTTGATAAATGGTTTCACCAGATCAGGGAAGCACTTAGTAACCAGGATAGCAATTCCCTTGACTTCCTGCAGGATTTCAAAACATCTTTCCTGGCGGAAGAAATATATGTCTACACTCCCAAGGGAGATGTAAAAATGTTACCCATCGGCGCCACTGCCCTTGATTTTGCTTTTAGTGTACACACGGCCGTTGGTAGCAGGTGTATCGGTGCCAAGGTAAATCATAAGCTCGTGCCTATCAGTTATAAGCTTCGTAGTGGCGACCAGATAGAGATCATTACGAGCGCCAAACAAAAGCCCAACAGTGAATGGCTGAATTTTGTGGTTACCAGCAAGGCTAAAGCAAAGATCAAAGACACCCTTAAAGAAGAAAGAAGAACGATCGCGGAAGACGGGAAATATATTCTGCAGCGCAAACTGGAATCGATAAACGCTGTGATGAACCAATCGAATATAGAAGAGATCGCTAATTTTTACAAGCTTAACAGCAGCCTCGACCTTTTATACGATATCGCGATAAAAAAGATCGACCTGAAAGAATTAAAAGAATTCACGGTTCATGGTGATAAGGTGCTGGCGCCAAAGCCCATCAAAGTGGTGGAAGAAAAGCCCGAATACATTGATACAAAACATACCGGGAAAAAAGAGGCGGAACTGATCATTTTTGGAGAGAGCAGTGACCGCATCATGTATACACTTGCTAATTGCTGCAAACCAATTCCGGGTGATGACGTTTTTGGTTTTATTACTACGGGTGAGGGATTAAAGATACATCGCACCAACTGTCCCAATGCAGCCAGGTTATTGGCTAATTACAGCCACCGCGTGGTAAAAACAAAATGGGCCAAGAATAAAGAGATCTCATTCCTCACCGGTTTAAAGATCATAGGGCTTGATGATGTGGGTGTAATTCATAAGATCACGAATCTGATCAGTGGTGAACTGAGGGTGAATATTTCTGCAATGACCATTGAAGCAAAGGACGGTATCTTTGAAGGCAATGTAAAAGTATTCGTTCATGATAAAGAGGAGTTGGATGAACTGGTAAATCATTTGCTGGCGTTACCGGGAATTGAAAGGGTAGACAGGTATGATACGGAATAAACCTATATGGCTTGAAGCGGTTTAACATAAATCATTTTTCATTTTAAATATATACGATCATGCAGGAACTTATTAATCGCCTTACTGAAAAAGCAGGCGTTACAACCGAGCAGGCATCTAAATCCATAGAAGCCATTAAAGAATTTGTAAAAGAAAAATTCCCGATGATGGCGGGTGCGGTAGATAATTTATTTGCTGCGCAAAGCCCGGGAGCTACTGGAGATACCAGTGCTCCTTCTACCCCATCATCCCCAGGCATGATGGATAAGATCAGTGATATTATTCCGGGAGAAACCGGGCAGAAGCTGGAAGATTTTGCAAAGAATGCCGCTAACAAAGCTGAGGACCTTTTTGACAATGCTAAAGAAAAGTTGGGCGGGGTATTCGGTGGAAATAAAAATTAAACATTTTTCGTCACGCGGGGCACTAAGCGATTTATTTAATATAGATAGATTGCTTCGTACCTCGCAATGACGTTCTTATTACATTATTGATTATCTCAGCACTTCCCGGCTGATAACAAGCTTTTGTATTTCGCTGGTTCCTTCCCCGATCGTACATAATTTACTGTCCCTGTAAAATTTTTCCACGGGAAAATCCTTCGTATAGCCATAACCGCCAAATATCTGTACAGCATCTGTACTGATCTCTACCGAAATTTCACTCGCATAATATTTTGCCATCGCGGCTTCTTTGGTCATTGGCAACCCCCTCATTTTAAGATCGCATGCCTGGTTGATCAGCAATTCAGCGGCTTCAATTTTTGTAGCCATATCTGCCAGTTTAAAGCTAATGCCCTGGAAATTGGCAATGGGCTGGTCAAACTGGTGACGCTCTTTGGCATATTGTACAGAAGCCTCGTAGGCGCCTTTTGCAATTCCAAGGCTTAATGCTGCGATCGATATCCTGCCACCATCCAGCACTTTCATCGACTGTTTGAATCCTTCCCCGATCTCCCCCAGCCGGTTCTCATCCGGTATGATACAGTTATCAAAGATCATTTCTGCGGTTTCACTTGCCCGCATACCTAATTTATTTTCTTTTTTACCGGCACTGAATCCCGGAGTATCTACGGTCAACCACAAACGCTGTTGAATTATTTTTCGCCCTTGGTTCCCCGGTCCGGCAGATAACCACTGCTACATCGCCGGATTTGCCATGCGTGATCCAGTTTTTGGTGCCATTGATCTTCCAGTCGTTACCATCTTTTACAGCGGTCGTTTTCATATTACCCGCATCGCTTCCTGTATTAGGTTCGGTGAGCCCCCATGCCCCGATAAATTCGGCCGTGGCAAGTTTGGGGAGGTATTTTTGTTTCTGGGCTTCATTTCCAAATGTCATGATATGGCCCGTACACAATGAATTGTGTGCTGCTACGGACAACCCGATAGATCCACATACTTTCGCAATTTCCTGGATCACCACACTGTATTCGAAATAACCAAGCCCGGTTCCTCCATAGGCTTCAGGTACCAGGACTCCCATCAAACCCAGCTTACCCATTTCTTTAAAAATATGTACCGGGAATTCCTGTGATTCATCCCATTCCATCAAATGCGGCTTGATATACTGAAGTGCAAAATCCCTTGCCGACTGGGCTACCTGCTTTGTAAGTTCACTTTGAGAAAATTCCATAAAATTGGTGATCGTTGAGGCTGCAATTTAGGGAATTTACCATACTAACAACTGTTAGCATTACAGTATTTATTGAATCGTATTACATATTTATTGAACGGTAAGGTAAGGAGCGAGTTTATTATATATCTCATCATTCAGTATCATGATCTTTTTAATATCCCCGGTATGTGAAAATAACCCATGCTGCTCCCTGAATTGTACGATCGCATTGGCAAGCCGGTACCTGATATAAGGATGTTGTTTCATTTCATCGGCTGTTGCTGTATTGATATTTATTTGTCTCAGCACGGTATCGTTCAGCACGAGCCGGTCCTTTATTTTTCTAAAAACAGAATCGGGAAGCCCAAATGTTTCGGCAACCTGGTCAACGGAATAAAATCCTCCAAGCCTTTCCCTGAAACCAAGAATGCGCCGGGATAATGCAGGGCCGATCCCCGGAAGCCCATCCAGCGAGATGGAATCGGCATTATTTATATCCATCAATGCAGGGATTTTTTTCTCTTCGTATTTTTTTGATCCATATTCAGGGCGCCTTTGAAATGAATTAGTTACTGATTCAATTTTTACATAGGGCAATAACCGCTGAACCAGCGTTTGATCCAGGCCCCAGATCTTTTTAATGTCTTCGGGCTGCCGGAACCTCCCTCCTTTTGATAAATATTTTTGGATGCTGCTGATCGTTTTATCTTTCAATCCTAATTTTTTCCAGCCTGCAACAGGCAGGCTGTTCGGATCAAAATGAAAAAGCGCCCCATTATAAAAATTATTTTCCGCTGTTTTTTTGGCAGGATAAAAATCATCGTACCGATCAACTTCATCAAACCGCTTTGACTGATATCTTTTTGAGCTATCCGCTGTGTTTGTTTTTAATAAAGCCAGCTCAGTTCCAAGCTCATTGGAAACTACTTGCTTTTCTTTAAAAAGTAACCCATAAAAAAAAGGCACTGTAATAAGCAGGAGTATTAAAAACAGGATGAGGATCGTTCCATTTTTTTCTTTCCGGGTAAAATGTAAAAAATGATATGTGGGCCTTTTCAGCATGATGCTAAAATACCACGCGGCTAACCGCTAACCATGTCGAAAAACACCCTTTTTTATGTTGAAATAACCTGTTGGTCGAAGGCCAGCTGCACGCCCTTAGGCAAGCTGGGATTGATATCTGCATGCTTTCCCATCTGGTGGCTGATATGTGTAAGATACCCTTCGGGAACGTTTAATTCATTCATCATGTCAACCGCTTCCTGCACATTAAAATGAGAGATATGTTTTTCATGGCGCAACGCATTCAGCACAATGATACTGCTTCCCTTTATCTTTTCCTTTTCCGCATCATCGATCCTGTTCGCATCGGTTATATAAGTAAAATTGCCAAACCTGAAACCCAGCACCGGCATTTTTAAATGCCATACATTAATGGGTATGATCGGGATATCGCCGATAAAAAAAGATTCATTGCTGATATCATGCAAACTGATATCAGGGATACCTGGATATTTGAATTCGGAAAAAATATAAAAGAATTCTCTTTTAATGGCTGTTTGCGTAAGTTCATTCGCAAATATTTTCATTGGCTTCTGCTGAAAATAATTATATGCTTTGATATCGTCCAGCCCTGCAATATGATCTTTATGGGGATGTGTAAATAAAACGGCGTCTAAATTTTTTACCTTACTCCTCAGCATCTGGAAACGAAAATCTGGTGTTGTATCTACAACAATAGTAGTCGTATCACTTTCAACCAATATGCTGCTGCGAAGACGGTTATCCTTTGCATCATCAGACGTACATACCGGGCAGGGGCATGCGATCATTGGAACCCCGGTGCTTGTACCAGTGCCCAGGAATGTAATTTTTAAAGGAGGGCATTGCATGAATAAGAAATAAGAAATGCAAAGGTAAGTAGGTATGCGATGAAAAGTTGATATGGTTGAAAAGGTTGAAAAAGAAAGACCGGGACAATACAGGATTCAATCCTTTTTTCAACTTTTTAACTTTATTAACCAGTAAACTTACTTATCCGTGTCAACCTTCATCAGCTCTTCATAAAACTTCTGGCTTTCAAGTGTGAGTGCGTCAAAATTAATAGTAAGCAGGGGAAGCAGGTCGATCAGGGTATTTATTCTTCCTTCAGTCTGGAAGAATTTGTTAAGCACTACTACCTTTTTTTCCTGCAAAATGCAATAACCGCTCTGGAATGTACCTCTTTCATACCGGATCACGTAACCTCCATCCTCGATTATTTTTTCAACCTTGTCTAACGTATTCTGTGTGTATTTCATACTGTAACCCAAAGGTCATGTAATTTTTAATTCGATTGCAAAATCCTTCATTAAAAGAGGATTAAAAAAAAACATTCTCCACAATTTATGCAATAAGGACTGAATTATTTATTTGACATCCTGATCACCGGCACGATCATTTCTTCGAGGCTGATGCCTCCGTGTTGAAAAGTATTCCGGTAATAGTTTACAAAATGATTGTAATTATTCGGGTAGCAGAGAAACAGGTCGCCTTTTGCGAAAATAAAGGATGAATTCACGTTCGGCACTGGCAGGCCGGCTTCCCGGGGATCCTGAATGCAAGCACATCTTTGGCCTCATAATTCAGGTTGCGACCATGTTTATACCGCAGGTTTGCCGTGGTTTGTTTATCCCCGATCACTTTTGCCGGTGTTTTTACCCTCGTGGTGCCATGGTCTGTCGCAACGATCAGGTTTAAATTTTTATCAGCGATCTTTTTAAACGCCTGGTGCAGCGGGCAATGCTCAAACCAGCTCTGCGTAATACTCCGGTAGCTGGTTTCATCACCTGCCAGCTCTTTAAGCACTTCCATTTCTGTACGTGCATGGCTGAGCATATCTACAAAATTGTAAACGATCACATTCAGGTCATTCTGTAAAAAGTTATGAATATTATCCACCAGTTTTTGCCCGTCATGATTATTGGTGATCTTTGTATAAGAATACTTTCAGGTCTCCTTTTCCAACTCTTTTTAAATGGGCCCTTAAAAATTCCTCTTCAAATAAATTTTTTCCGCCTTCCTCATCATCATTTTTCCATTGCACGGAAAATTGTTTTTCAATATCTATCGGTAACAGTCCCGCAAATATTGAATTCCTCGCATACTGTGTGGCAGTGGGCAGGATCGAATAAAAAGTTTCTTCTTCATGGATCCTGAAGCTTTCTGCAAATATGGGCTGGATCGCTTTCCATTGATCAAAACGAAGGTTATCTATCAAAATAAAAAATAACGGCACTCCTTTCTCAAGATGAGGCAATACTTTATATTTCAACAACGAATGACTCATGATCGGGCCATCCGTACTTTTTGGCGACACCCAGGATGCATAGTTCTTTGAAACGAATTTAAAGAACTCGGTATTGGCCTCCTGCTTTTGTGTTTGAAAAACTTCCTGCATTTCAGGACTGTCACTTTTTTCCATTTCCAGTTCCCAGTACACCAGTTTTTTATAGATCTCCATCCACTCATTATAATCCGGATTGCTGCTCAGCGCCATGAATAAACTGCGAAATTCCTGCTGGTATGCAGACGTGGTTTTTTCCGCCACCAGTCTTTTATTATCAATGATCTTCTTAAGGCTAAGCCAAACCTGGTTTGGGTTTACAGGTTTTATTAAGTAATCGCTGATCTGGCTTCCGATCGCTTCATCCATTAAATTCTCTGCCTCATTTTTTGTGATAAGCACAACAGGAAGGTTGTTATTCACTTCCTTGATCTGCTGTAATGTCTGCAGCCCTGTTATACCTGGCATGGTCTCATCCAGCAATACTACATCTACAATATTATCTTTTACGAATTCCACCGCATCAAAGCCATTGGTCTTGGTTTGCACTTCGTAACCCTTATTTTCCAAAAACATAATTTGCGAGGTAAGGCTGTCAATCTCATCATCTACCCAGAGTATTTTTGCTACATTCATAATTAATATTCGTTTAAAAGCAGTGAAATTCTAAAACAAACTTATACATTGTAGTTTGCAATCTGTAAAAAAGAAACCGGCAAGCGAACTAATAGCTATCAACTAATAGCTGGTAGTTGCAAATTTAATTTTTTAGCAGGATGCTTTGTAGCTTTGCAGCACTTTGTAATTCTTTTAACATATAAAAATATCAAGCCAACATTTCTTCATGCCATTTCATAAAATTATCAACGACCCGGTATATGGTTTTATTACCATTGATGATGAACTCATAAACCAGATCATTGCACATCCATATTACCAGCGGCTGAGGCGCATTCACCAGATGGCAATGGCTCATTTGGTTTACCCAGGGGCAGTACATTCCAGGCTTCATCATTCTTTGGGGGCTTATCATTTAATGCGATGCGCTTTACAGGAACTGATCAGCAAGGGAATAGAAATTACTCCGCAGGAACAACAGGCTGCTAAAATTGCGATCCTCCTCCATGATATCGGGCACGGCCCTTTTTCGCATGCCCTTGAACAGGTGTTGGCTGAAGGAATGCATCATGAAGAGATCTCATTATTGCTCATTGAAGAACTGAACAGCATTTTCGGTGGCCAATTGAAAATGGCCCTGGATATTTTTAAAGATGAATATCCAAAACAGTTCCTCCATCAACTGGTGAGCGGCCAGCTTGACGTGGACCGCATGGATTACCTAACAAGAGATAGTTTTTTCACCGGCGTAAACGAAGGCGTGATCGCGTATGACCGCATCATTAAAATGCTAACGGTTCATAATGGTGAGCTGATGGTAGAAGAAAAAGGGATCTATTCAATAGAAAAATTCCTGGTGGCCCGCAGGCTCATGTACTGGCAGGTTTATTTACATAAAACGGTATTAAGTGCAGAACAAATGCTGCAACGCATTATCAAAAGAGCAAAGTTCATCAATGCGCCCTGCCAGGAACCGCTGCATAGTTTTATACATCAGCCTTTATCTACGATCTCGCTACAGCAGTTTTGCGAAGTGGATGATTATGACGTGTTGATGGCCATAAAGACCTGGTGTAAACATCCCGATATTGTATTGTCGACACTTAGCCGTGGTATCATAGACAGGCATCTGCTGAAAGTAAAATATTTTTCGGAACCGGTCAATACAGTATTGGTAGAAGAAAAAATTCAACAGGTCTGTCAAAAATTGAATTTAACGGTAGCCGATGCCCGATGGCTGGTATTTACAGGAGAAGCTTCCAGCAGTACTTACAATTTTGAAGATGAGCATATACATATATTATTCAAAGACGGGATCGTAAAAGATATTTCAGAAGTAGACAATGCGCTCATAAATGAAAACCTGAGGGGCAAGGTTAAAAAATATTACATTTGTTCCTTAAGGTAGCAGTTAGCTGTCGGGTATTAGCCGTTAGTTCTGGACGAAGCACTAAAATACCGGTTAAAATGACTAAAAGCTAATAGCTAATGGTTAAAAGCTCAACATTATGCAATTCAGCGCAGCTCAAATAGCACATATCATAAGCGGCACGGTGGAAGGCCCTGAAATTGCAGTGAATTCGTTTGGCAAGATCGAAGAGGCCAAAAATGGCCAGCTTACTTTTTTGGCCAATCCCAAGTACGAAGACTTTTTATATACTACGAAAGCATCCCTCATTATCGTTAACCAGTCGCTGCAATTAAAGCAGCCCATAACAGCCACGCTTATACGTGTGCCTGATGCTTACAGTGCGTTTGCTACGCTGCTCGATAAATACCAGCAGATAAAAACACAGGAACTTACCGGTATACAACAACCGGTCTATATGTCTGCGTCTGTAAAGATCGGTGAGCAGGTTTTTATTGGTGCCTTCACCTGGCTGGGCGAAAATGTGATCATCAGTGATGCTGTGAAAATTTTTCCGAATGCATACCTTGGAAATAATGTAACGGTCGGTGAAAACACCATCATACATCCGGGTGTAAAAATATACCATGACTGTGTGATCGGGAAAAACGTGGTGATCCATGCAGGTACCGTGATCGGAAGCGATGGCTTCGGCTATGCCCCACAGCAGGATGGAAGCCTGAAAAAAGTCCCGCAGATCGGCAATGTGGTAATAGAGGACGGCGTGGAGATCGGGGCCAATACAACCATTGACAGGGCAACCATCGGCAGCACGCTTATAAAATCGGGTGCCAAACTGGATAATTTACTGCAGATCGCTCACAATGTTGAAATCGGCAATAACAGCGTGATCGCTGCCCAGAGTGGCATCAGCGGCAGTACCAAGATCGGAAAAAATGTTATGATCGGGGGACAGGCTGGTATTGTCGGGCACATACAAATTGCAGATGGAAGTAAGATAAATGCTCAAAGTGGTGTGAGCAAATCCATCAAATCTCCCAATTCCGCCGTCACAGGTTCTCCTGCCTATGATTATACAGCTGCTTTACGAAGCCAGGCACTAACCCGTAACCTTCCGCTTATTGAAAAGCGCTTAAAAGAACTGGAAGAACTTGTCCAGCAGCTTTTGATCAACAAATAACCTTTTTTTCAAGTTTTCTCCTTAATTGTACAGCAGTAAAATTTAAAATATCTTTGCGCAAACTGAAAATGCAGCATGGATAAAAATTTTAATCCGGATAAGCAACACACGCTCAATGCGCCTGTAAGTATTTCCGGTACAGGCCTGCACACCGGGATAACAGTTGATATGACCTTAAGACCGGCCAATGCAGGTTTTGGTTTTCAGTTTCAAAGAGTGGACCTTCCCGGAATGCCGATCATAAAGGCAGATTGCGACCTTGTAACGGATACATCGAGGGGAACTACACTGGAACAGAATGATGTTAAGATCAGTACGGTTGAACACATACTGGCAGCACTGGTGGGAATGGGAGTTGATAATTGCCTGATAGAAATAAACGGCCCGGAGATTCCGATCATTGATGGTAGCAGCGGCCCGTTCGTAGATATCATTGAAGAAGCCGGGGTGGCAGAACAGGAAGCAGCCAAAGCCTGGTACACGATCGATACGAATATTACTTTTTACGATGAAAAGAAAAGAGTGGAGATGACCGCGTTGCCGGCCACTTATTATAAGATCACGACCCTGATAGATTTTAACAGTCCTGTACTGGGTACCCAGCATGCGAGCCTTAAAAGCATGAAAGAATTCAAAACTGAAATTGCCACCTGCCGCACTTTTTGTTTTTTGCACGAGCTTGAAATGCTGATCGATAATAACCTGATCAAAGGGGGCGATATCAATAACGCGATCGTTGTAGTGGACAAACCGGTCACCGCGGAAGAAATGGAAAGGCTTGCAAAAGCATTTGGACGCACAAAAGTGGAAGTAAAAACAGAAGGTTACCTGAATAACCTGGAACTTCGTTTTCCCAATGAACCTGCCCGTCATAAATTACTGGACGTGATCGGGGACCTTGCCCTGATCGGTTACCCCATCAAAGCACATATCATTGCCAACAGGCCGGGGCATAGCAGTAATGTGGAGTTTGCAAAAAAAATAAAACAGTACATCAAAAAAAACAAGCATACGAAAAATATACCGCTTTACGACCCCAACCAGGCTCCTGTATATACACAGCAGCAGATTGAAAAAACATTGCCGCACCGGTATCCATTCCTGTTAGTAGATAAGATCATCGAACTTACCGACCAGCATATTGTTGGTATTAAAAATGTAACCTTCAATGAATTTTTTTTCCAGGGACATTTCCCCGGCAACCCGGTAATGCCGGGTGTTCTGCAAATTGAGGCCCTGGCCCAAACCGGTGGCATATTATGTATCAATGCCATGCCTGAAGGCAGTTATGATACTTATTTCTTAAAAGTAGATAATTGTAAATTCAAGCAAAAAGTAGTGCCCGGTGATACTATGATCTTAAAGATGGAACTGATAGAACCGATCCGGCGCGGCATATGTGTGATGAGGGGAAGTGTGTATGTTGGTAATAAATTATGCACGGAAGGTGAATTCACCGCACAATTAGTAAAGAGAAGCTGATGAATTTGAAGATGAACCAATTTGAAGATTTGAAAATGAAAGAACCGGTACATTTCCAAACAAAAAATTTTCCAACTATTAAATCAAAAATCAGGCATCACCAAATTTTCAAATCGTCAAATTTTCAAATCAATAGATGATCCATCCGCACACATATATCCATCCGAATGCCAAGCTGGCCACCAATGTAAAAATTGATCCATTCAGCGTTATTCATCAAAATGTGGAGATCGGCAAAGGAACCTGGATCGGCAGCAACGTTACCATTATGGAAGGAGCCAGGATCGGCAATAACTGCCGTATATTCCCCGGTGCAGTAATAGCCGGTATTCCACAGGACCTGAAATATGAGGGTGAGAATACTACCGTTGAGATCGGCGATAATACTACCATCCGTGAATTTGTTACCATCAACCGCGGCAGCAAAGACAGATGGACCACGAAGGTCGGGAATAATTGCCTCATCATGGCTTACAGCCATATTGCCCATGATTGTGTTGTTGGAAATAATTGCATTATGAGTAACAACACCCAGATGGCAGGCCATGTTACACTGGGTGATAATGCCATCCTTGCGGGTATGTGTGCCATTCACCAGTTTGTGCAGATCGGGCAGCATGCATTCGTTGCCGGTGGTTCGCTGGTAAGCAAGGATGTTCCTCCTTATATAAAGGCCGGCCGCACACCCTTAAGCTATGCAGGTGTTAATTCAGTAGGATTAAAGCGCAGGGGATTTTCGCTCGACAGGATCAACCAGATACTGGATATTTACCGCATCATTTACAACAAGAATTTGAATACTTCCCAGGCCCTCAATTATATCGAAGAAGAATTACCGGCAACTGACGAAAGAGATGAGATCGTAACGTTCATTCGTGAAAGTGGCCGTGGAATTATAAAACGTTTCAGCAAGGGAAGCATGGATGACGAGTAGAAATTTTTGTGACCAGCAGTTGTTTTTCAATTGTTGTGTCACTCACTTGTACAGCATACCTTAATGAACAATAACACAAAACATTTTTCAGGCTCCAGGGCACATGCAGATCACATTGACCAATACCGGCAAGCGTTATAACAGGGAATGGATATTCCGGCATTGCGATTATGAATTCTTACCGGGAAAAACATATGCGATCACAGGACCGAATGGTTCCGGTAAGTCGACGCTGCTGCAGGTTATTGCCGGAGCCGTATTGCATAGTGAAGGAGATATACAATACAAAGATACTGGATACTGGATACTGGATAAAAACCGTTCTCGTCAGCATACTGGTATCAAGCATCAAGTATCCAGCATCCAGCATCCAGTATCTAATGCCGAGGTTTACAACCAACTTTCGTTCGCCGCTCCTTATTTAGACCTTATTGAAGAAATGACCGCTATGGAATTACTGGGCTTTCATGCCAGGTTCAAACCGCTTGTGAAAAGTATTCCCGATATCCTCGAAGAAGTAAGCTTACAAAAAGCTGCGCATAAGCAGATCCGGTATTTCAGCAGTGGCATGAAACAACGATTAAAACTCGCGCAGGCCATTTTCAGTAATGTGCCGGTATTATTACTGGATGAACCACTCACAAACCTCGATGCAGATGGCATTGCGCTATACCTCCGGCTTATTGAAAATTATACCAAAGAAAAACTGGTGATCGTAAGCAGCAATGATAAACAGGAATACAGCTTCTGTGAGGAAGTAATCTCAATTACAAAATACAAGTAGCAAAGTTTAAGAAGTTCAAAAGGTTTAAGAAGTTCAAAGGGTTTAAGAAGCTATGTCCATACCCGCAGTTCTACCTAACTTCTTAAACATCTTAAACGTTTTGAACCCTTGTTTTGAACCCTTTAAACCTTTACCTCCTGCTCGCGATCAGTAAATTCAGATCAGTATATTTCAGATCAAACCTTTCGCTTAAATGAAAATTGGTAAGGCTGCCTTTAAACAAATAAATCCCGCTGCGGATATTATTTTATACCAAACACATTATCGATCCCCCCGTCTTCGGCTGTTTCCAGCACAGCGGCATCAGCACATTGCTGATGGCCTGTGAGGCAGTTCGTGCAAAACCACTGGGAATATTGGGTACACAATAATGAATTACATCATATTTGAAAAGACAGGTTTTTCATGAGTTGTTACTTTACTGGTTTCAAAACAGCCCCCATGATCAATACTCACATCCACGATCACACTGCCGGGCCGCATACTGCTTACCATTTCTTCGGTCACAACAATCGGTGTTCTGCCTGCTGCACTACTCAATGCCCCAACAGCCACATCGCAGGTCTTTAATTGCTTGCCAAAATCTTGGGTTCAATAACAGAGGTCCATAAACGCCCCCCAATATTATTCTGCAGACGTTTTAAGCCGTAAATACTGTTGTCAAAAATCTTTACACTGGCGCCCATGGCCAATGCCGTTCTTGCGGCATATTCTCCTACGATACCCGCTCCAATGATAATAACTTTTGTTGGAGGGATGCCGCTGATCCCGCCCACCAACACGCCTTTGCCATTATTGGCATTGCTGAGGTATTGCCCTGCGATCAGCATCACGGCACTTCCCGCGATCTCACTCATGCTGCGCACGATGGGATTATGCCCGCTATCATCTTTAAGGTTCTCAAAACTTAATGCAGTGATTTTTTTCTCCATCATCTTCTCCAGGATCTCTTTCTTCATCACGGCAAGGTGTATGGGAGAAATAATATATTGGTATTCGGCTTCAGCAATTCGCATTCTTCCTCACTTACAGGTGCACTTTTTACCAATCACATCACATTCAAAAACTTCTTTTTTATCGAAGCGATTTTTGCACCTGCTTCACTATAATCTTTATCAGTATAACTGGCTCCTTCGCCCGGCCTTCGTTTCCACACTACCCTGTGCCCATTGGCAATCATCACACCCACCGCTTCCGGTGTAAGTGCGATCCGGTTTTCATTAAATGAATTTTCTTTAGGAATCCCGATGAACAGTTCTGCACCTTTGGGTTTTATATCAGGGTTTCTTCCAGGGTTTCATAGGTAAAAGAAGGGGAAACAAAAGGTTTCGATGTTGCCATAAAAAATTTAAATTGATCTACAAATTACAAATTTATTTGCAGCTTTCTGCTCATGGTCGCCCATGGAAGTTAAATAACATGCAGGGTATCTTCCGGGAAAATGCCGGGAGCTTTATCCGGCCATTCTACCAGGCATATAGAACCTGAATACAAGCATTCTTCCACCCCTGCATTGATTGCTTCTTCTTCATCTTTAAAACGGTACAGGTCGATATGATAAACAATACGTTCATTTACAGTCCTGTATTGATTGATGATCGAAAATGTAGGGCTGCTGATCACATCATTTACCTGCAATTGCTTCACAAACCGCATGAATAAAGGTTGTTTTACCTGCTCCCATTTCTCCATGAAAAGCAATCACTTTTTTATCCCCTATACAGACAAAAAATATCTTGCCGCATGTTCTATATCATCCAATGTAAAATTCACATCCATGTTGCAAAGATATTTTCCTTATTAGTAATTACTTAACCAGGGCTTAAGAATAATTTTGTATTATGGAAAAAGTAGAATGGAAAGTAGAAGGGATGACCTGTACAAATTGTGCTTTAACTATTAACCGATACTTGAGAAAGAGGGACTAAAAGATGTGAAAGTAAATTTTATTGGTGGTGATGTAAGCTTTGAATTCAATGGGAATAAAACAAAAGAAGCAACTGGCAAAAGGAATCGAAGATTTGGGCTATCATGTAGTTGACCACGGGCAACCGAACAACCGGCAACCGAAGTACAAACAGTAGCCAGTGTCTTTTACCAATCATCTCCAACGATTTCTTTTTTGCCTTCCCTTTACATTGGTGTTAATGCTGCACATGCTGCCCTGGCATATTCATTTTTTAATGAACCCATGGATACAACTGGCAATATGTGTTCCCGTTTATATTGTAGGTATGGGTTATTTTGGCGTGAGCGCTGTTAAAAGCTTACGCCGGGGAATACCCAATATGAATGTGTTGATCGCCATGGGCGCCACGCCGCATTTGTGTATAGTCTGATCGGCAGCATTGGCAACTTTGGAATGGATTATATTTTTTATGAAACAACCGCTACCATTATCACACTGGTTTTTTTAGGTGAATGGGTGGAACATAAATCTGTTGCAACTACACAAAAGGAATTAAATAAACTGGCCGGGCAACAAAAGGTAATGGCCAATATGATCGCTTTTGATGATGAGCATAAAGAACTAATTTTCCCTGTCGAGAATACACAGATTACATGTGGGCGACCTGATCCTGATAAAAACCGGCGAACAGGTTCCGATGGATTGTAAAATATTATGGGGCGATGCATATGTAAATGAATCTTGCTACCGGCGAAAGTAAGCCCGTATAAAAACAAAAAAAAGATTCCCTCATCGGCGGAAGCCTGGTAACGGATGGAACTGTAAAAGCACAGGTAACCGCAATTGGAAAAGACACCGTGCTAAGTAATATTTTAAACCTGGTGAAACAGGCACAGGGCGAAAAACCTCCCATACAGCAATTGGCTGATAAGATCAGCGCTGTATTTGTTCCCGCTGTGATCGGTATTTCAATACTACTTTTTTACTCAATTATTTTGTATTTGATATTGATGGCACCAATTCATTGATGAGAAGTATTGCTGTACTGGTGATCAGTTGTCCCTGTGCAATGGGCTTGCAACACCTGCTGCCATTGCTGTTGGGCTGGGAAGGGCCGCAAAAAACGGCATCCTTTTCCGCAATGCAAAAAGCCTGGAATTATTTAAAAATATCAAAACAGTGGTTTTTGATAAAACAGGAACCTTAACAAAGGGAAATTTCCAGATTACTGGTTTTAAAGTCACTGAATTACCGGAAGATGAATTTAAACAGATTATTTTTTCACTGGAAAAATATTCCAATCATCCCATTGCAAAAGCAATTACACCGACATGGAAAATAAATACCAGTGCAATTCAATGGAAAAAAATTGAAGAGATAAAAGGGATTGGAATGAAAGCAGAAGATGCTGAAGGCAATATTTACCAACTCGGTTCATATAAAATTGCCGCAGCACAAACTGCAGATGCTACACATACTGCTTACTTATTAAAAAACGATATACTTGATGGGATGGTTGGATATGGAAGATGAAATAAGAGATGGAAGCAAAGCAGTGTGATCAGTTATCTGCATTCAAAAAATATTCAAACCATTTTATTAAGTGGTGATAGCTTGGAAAGAACTAAAAAGATTGCGGATGCAATTGGCATAGATAATATATGCAGAAAAAACACCTGAAGAAAAATTGAAGATCATCGAACAATTGAACAGTGAAACTCCTGTTGCAATGGTAGGTGATGGCATCAATGATGCGCCTGCGCTTGGCAAAAGCTACGATCGGCATTTCCATGAGTGATGCTACACAATTGGCCATGCAAAGTGCACAGGTGGTTTTAATGAATAAAGGTATTCAACATTTACCGCTGGCATTGGGTTTGGGAAAACATACTTTTATTACCATCAAAGAAAATCTTTTCTGGGCATTTATTTACAATATTGTTGCCATACCCATTGCTGCTATTGGCTTATTGCAACCCGGGATTGCTGCACTGGCCATGGGTTTCAGCGATGTGGTACTGGCCGTAAATTCAATACGGCTGAAATACAAGAAAGTGGTTTAATTTCAAGTCACAATTTATTCCGTTGAACATTCATGAAATACTAAAACAATATTGGGGCTATGATCATTTCCGGCCTTTGCAGGAAGATATCATCAAGCAGTATTATGCAAGGAAAAGATATACTTGCCTTATTGCCAACCGGGGGCGGAAAATCTATTTGCTTCCAGGTGCCGGCGATGGCAAAAGAAGGGATTTGCCTGGTGATCAGCCCCCTCGATTGCATTGATGAAAGACCAGGTAGAAAATCTTAAAAAAAAAGGATTCCTGCCTTATCCATTTATTCGGGAATGAGTTTTTCAGAAGTAAAAAAAACCTTGCAAAACGCGGCTTATGGAAATTATAAATTTCTGTATGTTTCTCCTGAAAGGCTTGAAACAAATCTCTTTCTTGAATTTTTACCGGCCATGAATAGTCTAACCTCATTGCAGTAGATGAAGCGCATTGTATCTCTCAATGGGGATATGATTTCCGTCCGCCATACCTGCGTATTGCCAGTTTGAGGGAACATTTACCCGGATATACCTGTATTGGCTTTAACAGCATCTGCCACTAAGAATGTGCAGGATGATATTTGTGAAAAATTAATTTTTAGATAAAACCAGCCACGTTTTCAGCAATCTTTTGAAAGGGCCAATCTTTCTTACAGTGTTTTAACGTGGTATCCAAACAAAAAAATTACTGGAGATATTAAAAAATGTAAGGGTACTGCCATTGTTTATTGCAAAAGCCGGAAACAAACCAAAGCATTTAGCTGACCTGTTAAAACTGAATAATATCAATGCTGATTTTTACCATGCAGGATTAAATAATGAAGAAAGAAACAAACGACAGGAAAACTGGATCAATGATAAAACAAGGGTAATTGCCTGCACCAATGCTTTTGGATGGGTATAGATAAGCCCGATGTAAGAGCAGTGATACATTATGATGTCCCGATTGCCTGGAAAATTATTACCAGGAGGCAGGCAGGGCAGGCGTGATGGAAAAAGAGCATATGCAGTACTTCTTATACAACTGACAAAGAAACCGCGGAATTACATTTACAAGGCGATACCCGTTTTCCAGATGAGGAAACATAAAAAGCTGTACACTGCCCTGATGAACCATCTGCAGGTGCCTGCCGGTAGTGGGAAGGCAGGCATTTGATTTTGACATGGCTGACTTTGCCAAAATTTCAAATTAAATATACTGCAGGCTACTTATGCCATAAAGGCACTGGACAGGAAGACCTCGTATGTTACAATGAAGTATTTTTTAAACCCTCCACGCTTGTATTTACACCTCACAAAAATGATCTTGACGAATTTGAACAGTCACAGCCCAGCCTGGAACCCATGATAAAAGGATTACTACGAACCTATGAAGGAATATTTGACTACCCGGCAACTATTTATGAATCAATGCTTGCAAAATTCCTCGGAAAGGACCTAAACAGGGTGAAAGAGGAATTGCGGATTACTGCATCAATATGATATAGTGCGATATTCAGCCACAAAGAGATAGCCCGCAGCTAATCCTCCTGAGAAACAGGATGTATGCAGATAGATTTTAAGTTAAATCTCAAGGATCAGCTGGCCCGGAAACAAAACTATATGAACAGGGTCAATGCCATCACTGGATACATATTGACAGTAAAACCTGCAGGGCTGTTTTGATCGGCAGTTATTTTAATGACAAAAAGATAAATCCCTGTGGGATCTGTGACAACTGCATTAACAATGAAAATGATATTATCCCGGCTGAAGAATTCAAAATGATCTCGGAGAATATATTAAAGCTTTTAAAAACCAGCCATTTACATATCAGGGATGTTGATAAGAACTTTAAACAGCATAAAAAGAAAATGTCTGGAAGGTCATTAATTTTCTCAGGTCAGAAAACAATCATTTTATCCGACAAGGAAGGAAACCTGGTTTATAAGATGACCGGTAAATTTGGAATGATCCATGGGGTCAGTTATAAAATAAAAAAAGGGACCAAGATAGAAATCTAGTCCCGCTTTAAAATCCAATATCCTATGAAAAACCGAAACGAAGATAATGTGGAAATTACTATCTGCAACATTTTTAGAGTTTATTTTTAAAAAAAAATATTAATATGTATTTTTTACCAATAATGTATGTATTTATTTTCAAATTATTGCAAGGGTGTTCGATTGTTTTTATTGTCCGGGTTTAAATTAAATGAATAAGCCCTGCCCCGTTAAGGGAGAACCTTTTTTTTTATCGCAACAGGAGATCAAATTGTTGCTTTGGGGGAGAATCAACTTAAACGCGGGAGGCCCTCAAAACGGCTTTGAAAATAAGCCCAGGGGGTCGAAAATTTGCAGTTAATGCTTTTAACATCAAAACCAGCGCGTACTCTTTTTACGGGTAGTTCTTCCACCAAGGCCAAGAGCTCCTAATAAAGACCTTACAATGGTATTGCCGGCAGTTCGCATCATGCTTTTTACCACGGTATTATTTGCCATTTTTTCTAAAGCTGGTGGCTCTTTGCTGCTTTTTTGCGGGAGCTGATTCTTCAGCTTGCTTCTTTCTGCGGCTTCCTTTAATTTGGCGGTCAGTATTTCATAGGCACTTTGCTATCAATCACCTGGTTATATTTTGCTACAAGCTTTGATCCTGCGTTGATATTACTCACTTCCGTCTCAGTCAACACATCCATCCGCTCCTCGGTGAACAAAGCATCGTATGGGCCAGCGGTGTTGGAATTCCTTTTTCATTCAGCATTGTTACCAGTGCTTCCCCGATTCCCAGTTGGGTGATCAGGTCTTCTGTTTTATAAAAATCTGTTTCAGGATAATTTTCCGCGGTTTGTTTAATCACTTTTCTGTCTGCCGCTGTAAAGGCACGTAAGGCATGCTGTATTTTTAAACCCAGCTGTCCCAACACACCTGCCGGGATATCCATTGGGTTTTGTGTGCAAAAGAAAATACCAATGCCTTTTGAGCGGATAAGTTTGATGATCGTTTCAATCTGTTGCAGTAAGTGCCTGGCTGGCTTCCTGGAAAATCAGATGGGCTTCATCAATAAACATCATCAGCTTTGGTTTATCAAGGTCTCCTTCTTCCGGGCAACTGGCATACAGTTCTGCCAGCATTTGCAAGCATGAAAGTGGAAAACAATTTTGGTCTGTCCTGCAGATCTGTAACCCTCAAAACACTGATCATTCCTCTGCCCGTCATCACTCATCCGCATGAGGTCATCCACTTCAAAACTTTTTTCGCCAAAAAAAATATCGGCTCCCTGTTGCTGCAATTCGATCACTTTCCGTAAAATAGTTCCGGTATGTGTGGTAGATATATTTCCATAGGTTTTTTCAATTTCTGCTTTTCCTTCATCGCCAACATACTGCAACACTTTAATAAAATCTTTCAGGTCAAGCAATGGCAATTGGTTATCATCGCAATATTTAAAGATCATTGCCACCACTCCGCCCTGCGTATCATTCAAGCCCAGAATCTTGCTCAAAAGCACCGGGCCAAACTCACTAACAGTAGCCCTTAGGTGAATTCCTTTTTCTCGCTCAGTGTCAGCAATTCTGCGGGAAATAGCCGGTGTATATTCAATTTTTAATTTCTGGTAACGGTCCGTTATTTTATCATTAGCAGCTCCCATTGCAGCAATGCCACTCAGGTCTCCTTTTATATCCATCAGCAAAACAGGCACACTGGCATCACTCAGGCATTCGCTGATCATTTGAAGGGTTTTGGTTTTACCGGTTCCTGTGGCACCTGCGATCAAGCCCATGCCGGTTCATTGTTTTTAAAGGAAGAAATATAGCTGCTTCGGGTATCACTTCCCCATCCAATACCGCAGCGCCGATCTTGACAGATTCTCCTTTAAAAGTATAACCGTTCTTTATCTGCTTCAATAAATACTTTTTTATCTGCCATTGTCAAAAATTTATAGCGAAAGTTACGACTGGTAAATGACATATTTTACCAAAACCGGTAAATTATAGCCTGGTTTCAATCAGCGCTGAACCAAAAACCATAAACGGAATTATTCCCTTTAACAAAAAATTAGGCACTATATTCGCTGTCTAAAAAATGAATTAATTTTATTTGTACATTAAACTAATAAAACATGGAAGCACTAAACCCAAAATATTACTTTGCGAAGATGATACCAACCTTGGAATGGTACTTAAAAAATTACCTTGAATTAAATGATTATGAAGTAATCCTGGAAAGAGATGGCCGGCTTGGCCTGGCAGCTTTTCAGCGTGAAAAATTTGATATCTGCCTGCTGGATGTGATGATGCCAAATATGGATGGCTTTACAGTGGCAGAAGAGATCCGTGATATCAATCCTGATGTGCCTTTGTTCTTTCTTACGTGCAAAAACAATGAAAGATGATATCATCCAGGGATATAAACTGGGTGCAGATGATTATATCACCAAACCATTTGACAGTGAAGTATTGCTGCATAAAATAAAAGCCATCTTAAAACGAAATGAAGAAATGCACCGGGAAGAAGTGAATGCAGAATTTGATCTGGGCAAATATCATTTTAATCCACGCCTGAGTGAATTGACTGTTGACGGTAAAGTACAAACACTTTCTCCCAAGGAAAATGAATTATTGAAAATGCTGTGTGAATATAAAAATGACTGTTGCCAAGAGAAGCTGCATTAAAAAAAATATGGGGCAGCGATACTTATTTCAATGGCCGCAGCATGGATGTTTACATTGCCAAGCTTCGTAAATATTTAAAAGAAGACAGTAAATGGAGATTGTGAATATTCATGGCAATGGATTCAGGCTGGTGGTGTCGGAATAAAAATTGTATAGTTAGCTAAAGTTCTTCAGGTTCAGAGCTTTTTAGTTGAGTAGCCAGTATAACCATGGAACTACGATATTAAGCAACTATTGCTGTATTCAAGCTATCATCCTCCAAAACAAGTTATGCTGTGCACTTCCTCCGGTCGTAATTTTCCCCAGATGCTCATATGCTTTTGCGGTAGCTTCCCTTCCCCTGGCTGTGCGCTTGTAAAAATCCTTCCTGTATCAGAAAAGGCTCATACACTTCTTCCAGTGTCCCGGTTTCTTCCCCTACAGCTGTGGCAATAGTGGTGATACCAACCGGGCCACCTTTAAATTTATCAATGATGGCAGTCAGAATCCGGTTATCCATTTCATCCAGATCCATGCTCATCCACATTCAATGCTCTTAATGCATGTTCTGTAATAGCCATATCAATCACGCCATTACCGATCACCTGCGCAAAATCTCTTACCCTTCTTAAAAGGCCATTGGCGATACGCGGCGTGCCACGGCTTCGCCGGGATATTTCGTTTGCGGCATCGCTGGTGATCTTTGTATTCAAGATATTCGCACTGCCGAAGCAAAATATTTTTTAAGGTAACCGCATCATAATATTCCAACCTTGATTTTATACCAAAACGGGAAAGCAAGGGTGCGGTTAACAACCCGCTCCTTGTAGTGGCACCGATCAATGTAAAAGGATTCAGGTTAATCTGCACACTTCTCGCATTGGGGCCGCTGTCGATCATAATATCGATGCGGTAATCTTCCATGGCTGCATATAAATATTCTTCCACCACATTACTCAGCCGATGAATCTCATCAATAAATAATACATCATTCGGTTCAAGGTTGGTAAGAACCCTGCAAGGTCACCTGGCTTTTCAATTACCGGTCCGCTTGTTTCTTTTATATTTACACCCAGTTCATTGGCAACGATCCTGCTTAAGGTTGTTTTCCCAAGCCCCGGCGGACCATGAAACAAAATATGATCAAGTGCTTCTCCCCTTAATTTGGCTGCTTTGATAAAAATGCGTAATATTTTCAATTATCTGGCCTGCCCGCAAAATTCATCGATCACTGCAGGGCGGATATTATTTTCAAATTCCTTATCTGCCGGCTGCAGGAAATCCTTATTAGTATTTAAATTGGGGTTGCCCATGAATATTATTTTTTCTACTTTGTAAAACTAAACATTAATAATTGGTTGAAAAAGTTGAAGGTTGGAGGGAGTTTAAAAGGTTGACTGGGTTGACACAGTTGAAAAGGAATGCACAGGTTAGTTACTTTGTCAACTTTATTAACTTGTTAGCCAGTTAACATTGTAAAATATTTTAGAAAATGTTTTTATGTAATCTGCATAAAAAAAGAATCGTACCCTCAACCAATGATGCTTTTGATAACCAACCAAATTTTAAGATATGAAAATAGGGATCATTGGTTCAGGCATTGTCGGCAGAACCCTTGGAAAAGCATTTATAAAGGAAGGTCATGAAGTAATGGTAGGAAGCAGGGATCCTTTAAAGGAAGAATTGGTAACATGGAAAAATGAGAACAGCAAGGGGCTTACGGGTAATTTCGCGGACACAGCTGTTTATGGGGATATCATCGTGTTGGCAACAGAGGGCACGCGGTTTATAGAAGCAATCGAACTGGCAGGTAGAAATAATTTTTCATCTAAAGATGGTCATTGATGCTACCAATCCCATTGCGGCAGCCCCGCCGGTAAATGGCTGTGTTGCAGTTCTTTCACAGACCAGAATGAATCCTTATGGAAAAATTGCAAAAAACGTTGCCGGAAGCAAGATTGGTAAAGGCATTTAACAGTGTTGGAAATGCATTGATGTATAAACCCGATTTTAACAACCAGCTGCCTACGATGTTCATATGTGGCAATGATGCGAGCGAAAAGAACGGTCACGGTAAATTGGAAAAATTTGGCTGGGAGATGGAAGATATGGGTCAGTGGAAGCTGCAAGGCCAATTGAGTCATTATGCGTACTATGGTGTATTACCGGATTTATTGAAAATGACTGGAATCATGCATTCAAACTATTAAAAAAATAAATTATGTTTGAGCTTTAACAGGTTCCACCTTTTACAACAGCATTTCACCATTAATCAAATGAATCATTTATTAACCTAACCAGCTTCATAGCTTTGTAAATATGCTCAAGAGAATTTCCAGATATTGGTGGTGTCAGATCATCGGGTGGTCCTTAAATATTGCGATCAGCGTGTTCTTTGTGACAACTTTTGGCAAACCGGGTACTTCTTATTTTTACAGCCTGATATTGACCTGTGTGTTGGGCTTGCTGATCACGCATATTATGAGGCTGAATATCTTATTCCTGAAAGTGCTGGAAAAGCCCCTTAAAAAACAGATCCTGTATTTCCTGGTACTCACTATTATTTTCTCGATCTTACTTGGGGTGATATCTGAATCTGTTGATTACCTGATCGGGTATAATCCCGAAAGGCTTCAAAAATTCAGCAAGGCAGAAAGGCTTTTCCTGAGTAGTTTTAATGCCCTCTGGCTGATCCTGGTTTGGAATCTTATTTATTTTATTTACCATTATGTAGAAAGTAACCGCCGCCAGCAACTGGATACGTTGAGACTGGAGGCGATGGTAAAATCGCTGGAACTCAAAACCATTAAATCGCATATCAATCCCCATTTTATATTCAATGCCCTTAACAGCATACGGGCACTGGTAGACGAAAACCCGGAGCGTGCACGGACGGCTATCACAGAATTAAGCAATATTCTCCGTAGCAGCATGCAGGCGGAAAAACTGGAAACAGTACCCCTTCAACAGGAACTCGATATTGTAAAAGATTACCTGGCGCTGGAACATATGCGCTTTGAAGAACGCTTAAAAATAGAGATGGATATTGACGAAAATACACTCAATCAGCCAATCCCTCCTATGATGCTTGCAAACCCTGGTAGAAAATGCGATCAAACATGGGATCAGTAAACAGATAAATGGGGGACTGATCCGTATTACTTCTGATTTTAAAAATGACAACCATGAACTCGTCGTACAGAACTCGGGAAGGCTGAATGGCAGCAAGGGATGGAGCGAGGATGGATTTGGTATTAAAAGCACCCAGGACAGGCTGAATCTTTTATACCAGGGAAAAGCTAATTTTGAGATCCACGATATTGAAGGAGGCATGGTAGAATCCCGGATCATTATGCCCGTGCGGCAGTATGTTATAATTTTACACTAAATTTTTAAATACATGCATAAAGCGCTGATCATAGATGACGAAAGACTGGCAAGGAACGAATTAAAAAAATTGTTGCAGGATTTTCCTGAAGTGGAAGTAATTGGCGAAGCAGCCAACGCCACTGAAGGCATTGAAAAAATTGAGAACCTGAGTCCCGATCTTATTTTTTTAGATATACAAATGCCGGGCAAGACCGGATTTGACATGCTGCTGGAACTGGACAGGGCACCACACGTGATCTTCACAACCGCCTATGATGAATTTGCATTGAAGGCCTTTGAAGTGAATGCACTGGATTACCTGATGAAGCCTGTAGAACCCAAGCGGCTGGCAGATGCCTTGCATAAACTACAGCAGGCGGAAGAAAAAGAAATGGCGGCAAGCATTGCCGGTGTGAACCGCGGCATGCTGAGCGAGGCATGACCAGGTATTTGTAAAAGATGGCGAAAGATGCTGGTTTGTAAAATTATCTGAAGTGCGTTTATTCGAAAGCGTTGGTAACTATGCAAAAGTATATTTCGCAGGAAATAAGCCATTGATCCTAAAATCACTGAATGCCCTCGAAGACAGGCTGGATGAAAAAACATTCTTCCGCGCCAACAGCAAGCATATTGTAAACCTGCGAATGATCGATAAGGTTGAGCCTTATTTCAATGGAGGGCTGTTACTTGACCTGAAAGGCGGTGAAAAAATTGAAGTAAGCCGCAGGCAGGCGGTGAAGTTTAAGGAAATGATGAGTTTGTAGGAACAAACATATAGGTTGTTCCTGATCAATTTTTAATAGTTAGTTCATGAAAAAAATTTTTTTTGCACAGGTGCTGTTATTAAGCAGCACTTTTTCTTTTAGCCAGGATATCAATAAGATCATCAACGTAAAGGAAGCGACAAGGTTAGAAAAAAAACTTGCTGCTGATGAAATGCAGGGCCGCAAGGCATTTTCAGCATCCATTGATAAGGCGGCTGATTTTATTGCCGGTGAATTTAAAAAATACGGCGTTCTTCCTTTCGCGGGATTAACGGATCACAGGCAGGCTTTTAGCATGGCAAAGCCCACATTGATTGTTGCGGAAGGCAGTATTAATTCCAATCCGGTTGCGCCGGATAATATTATTGCCATTACCACGAAACCGGAACTGATCGTTAATGAAAATTCGGGCTATACAAAATTGATCTTCGACAGCTCGGCCAGCCTGATGAAGGATCCAGCCGTTTGGTAAGAGCCAAACAAAATTATGTAGTGTTTGTCAACAGCTTTCATTCAAAGGATTTCAGTAAACTAAAACGTTTTAAAAGAGAAACCTTTAAGACGAACAACAGCATCGTTTTTGTTTTATCAGACAGCATCGCCAAAAAATTCACCTTTACGGTCAGGCACGAGATCAAAGAATCGGGCCTTTCAAATGTTGTGGGAATGATACCCGGGAAAAGCAAACCGGATGAATATGTGATCTTTTCTGCGCACTATGATCACCTCGGTATTGGCAAACCCAATGATGACATGGATTCTATTTATAATGGCGCAAACGATGATGCTTCCGGCACAACTGCGATCATGATGCTGGCAAATTATTTCAGCAAATTAAATAACAATGAACGTACCCTAATATTTGTTGCGTTCACCGCCGAAGAACTGGGTGGCTTTGGGAGTACTTATTTCAGCACACAGATCAACCCGGATAAGGTCGTGGCTATGTTCAATATTGAAATGATCGGCACTGAAAGCAAATGGGGAACCAACAGCGCCTATATCACCGGGTTTGAAAAATCGGATTTTGGTGCCATCTTGCAACGGAATCTGAAGGGCAGCAATTTCCATTTTGAGCCCGATCCCTATCCAAAGCAAAAACTTTTTTACCGGTCAGACAATGCAACGCTTGCCCAGCTCGGTGTTCCTGCTCATACGATCAGTACTTCCAAAATGGATTCAGAAAGTTTTTATCATACACCCGATGATGAAATTGAAACGCTCGACATTAAAAACATGACGGAGATCATTAAAGCCATTGCCATCAGCAGCAATACGATCATAAGCGGGAAGGATACTCCAACAAGGGTGGAGGAAAATTGAAATCAGGACGTCATTGCGAGGTACGAAGCAATCTATAAAATTGAATTAACGTCAAGCTGCTAACAGGTAGATTGCTTCGTACCTCGCAATGACGCTAAAATTTTGGTTCGCCGTTATCCTGCTTAATGCTTTACCGGCACACTATGTATCGCCGCAGCTATCTCCTTAATAAGTGAAGGGTCTTTTTCAATGGCATTGCCTACGACAATCACATCGGCACCGGCCTTGCAGTTAAGGTATGCTTTTTCAGGCGTTGTGATGCCGCCCCCAATGATGAGTGGCACATTGATACATGCTGCTACCTGCTGGATCATTGATTCTGAAATGGCCCGCTTCGCTCCACTGCCCGCATCCATATAGATCAACTTCATGCCCAGCATTTCCCCGGCCATGGCGGTACACATGGCGATCTCGTTCTTATCCGCTGGCAATGGGCTTGCATTGCTGATATAAGAAACCGTAGTCGGCGCTCCCCCATCGATCACCATATAGCCTGTTGACATGATTTCGAGACCGCTTTGTTTAACAACCGGCGCAGATACCACGTGCTGCCCGATCAGCAATTCAGGATTGCGGCCACTGATCAGAGAAAGATATAATAATGCATCTGCATATTTACTCAGTTGAGAAGGACTGCCTGGGAAAAGGATCACAGGAATATTACAGTTTCGCTTAATGAGCTGAACGCATTCATCTAAATAATTGGAAATCACAAGGCTTCCTCCCACGAAGAAATAATCGACCTGCGCATCCGTAGCGAGTGCGATCAATTGCTCCATATTGCTGTCATTCACCTTATCGGGATCAACCAACACTGCAAAAGATTTTTTGTTTTGCCGCTTGCGTTCTGTAAGTGAATGATGTATTCCTGTCAACATAGCCTCGGTTGGTTTCATGCAAAAATGTAAAATTTTTTGTTCTTACCGAAATATTAACCCTTACCAAGGGGTTTAGACGCTGTAATTTCCTCGTTTTATTGGTAATTTTGAGCATATGCCTGATATATCTACGGAAATAAAGTATAAAACGGCCCGGAGTGGAGGAAAAGGCGGGCAAAATGTGAACAAAGTAGAGACTATGGTAGAAGGTTATTGGCATATTGATGGTTCGGCATTATTGACCAGCGATGAAAAAATCAGGATCCATGAAAAGCTTGCGAATAAGATAAATTCAGAAGGATATTTATTGGTCAAAAGCCAGACTGCCCGTACGCAACTGGATAACAAGCAACTGGTGCAGAAAAAAATGAACCTCGCCGTCAGTAAGGCATTGGTCGTACCGAAAAAACGCAAAGCCACGAAGCCAACGAAAGCAGCAAAACAAAAAAGGCTTGAGTCCAAAAAACAATTGGCTGAAATAAAGCAGGCAAGAAAAAAAATCAGTGAAAATGAATAAGCGTTTTTTATACTATCTTTTTTTTGGAATAAATGTTTTGCTGATCTCCTGCCTCAGCCTGGCAGTCATTTTTTCCTTTAGATCCGGGCCCAATGAAACGGGTACGCTTAAGATAAAGTTCATAAATACTGCCAATGGTAAAATAATTACCCTGCGGGATTCACTTTATACAAATGCTTTCGGCGAGCAATACAGCATCAGTAAATTAAAATATTATATCGGCATGGTTTCTATACCAGGCAGTCATTCACTTGCAGAAAATGATCCTTATCATTTGATCAATGCCATGAATGCCGATAACGAATTTCAAATACAGATGAAACCAGGGGTATATGAAAATATCGGTTTTCTATTAGGAGTTGATAGCGCCAGCAACTGCACTGGCGCACAGGCAGGTGCACTGGACCCCATGAATGACATGTTCTGGACATGGAACAGCGGTTATGTCATGTTCAAGCTGGAAGGTAGTTCCGCCTCATCCACAGCGGACCTTCAGCGCATTGAACACCATGTTGGGGGCTATAAAGGAAACAATAACGTAGCCACGAAGATCAACCTGCATGTACCGTTACAAATTAAAACAAACAGTACTACGGAAGTCGTTATTGAAACAAATATGGATCATTACTGGAAAGGCAATGCCGATATTAAGATCAGTGAGCTGGCTTTGATCATGACGCCCGGAGAACTTTCAAAAAAGATAGCATCCAATTTCAGCGGCCTGTTTTCTGTTAAAAGTACCCGGGAGGCTCCATGAAAATAAAGATCATCATATCGGGCTTTGTTTTTTTTATGGCATTTTTATTATTGATCAGTGCAGTAAAGGATGATGGATATGGTCCATATGCCCCCACTCCATTAAAACTGAAAACTCCAAAGGGTTGGCCAAAGCCCCCAACTAATATTTTTGCAACCAACAAACTGACCGAGCAGGGATTTCAGCTTGGTAAAAAATTATTTTACGATGGCCGCCTCAGTAAGGGTGGTGAAATTAGCTGTGCAAGCTGCCACCAGCAATTTGCATCATTTGCCACTTTTGATCATGACCTCAGCCATGGTGTCAATAATACTTTCAGTACCCGCAATGCCCCCGCCTTAATGAACCTGGCGTGGAGTAAAGATCTACACTGGGATGGTGGCATCAATCATATAGAAGTGCAGCCACTATCGCCATTGACTGCACCGAACGAAATGGGGGAAACCCTTGACAGCATCCTGTTCAAATTAAAACAGGACAGCGTTTACCCGCGAATGTTCAAAGCTGCATTTGGAGACAAGGCGATCACCAGTCAGCGTTTGCTGAAGGCCCTTGCACAATTCACGGGAAGCCTTGTAAGCTCAGACAGTAAATATGATAAGGTGATGCGGAAAGAAGCAGTATTTACAAGCTATGAGCAAAGTGGGTACGAGGTATTTAAAGCAAATTGCGCAGCATGTCATAAGGAACCTTTATTTACTGATAACAGTTACCGGAACAATGGCCTTTATCGAAACCGGTTTAAAGATATCGGCAGACAAAAGGTGACGCAGCGCAGCAGCGATTCACTAAAATTTAAAGTTCCGAGCCTGCGGAATGTGCAGGTAAGTTTTCCTTATATGCATGATGGACGCATCTATACTTTGTACCAGGTAGTTGACCATTACAGAACCGGCCTTGTTATTACACAACCCACGGTGGATAGCTTATTAAAGAACCGGATCAAAATGACCGATAAACAAAAAAATGAGCTGGTCTATTTTTTATATACTTTGACCGACAGCAGTTTTATTAAAGATCCAAGGCTTGCCCCGGATAAACTATCTGCAACGGACAGGACCAATACAACTCATTTTTGATATTGGCTTTAACTACCACAAAAGGCTAAACGTTATTGCCACTGATTTCACAGATTAAATACAAAAAATGAATAAGGCGAACGGCTTCATCGATCCTGTATCCAGTATCTTGTATCCAGTATCTAGTATCTTGTATCTTGCATCCTTATAACTAAATTTGCATCCTAAACAATCCTGGTTTGAGTGGAATAAAAAAATTGGCGGGGCAGACACTCTGGTATGGCATTCCTACGATCGCCAGCCGTTTCCTGGGTTACCTGATGAATATGGCGTTGCCGTTCTTTGTCGCAATGCCTGAAAAAACCGCAGACCTGGTGCAGGTTTATACCATTATCCCTTTTTTAAATGTATTGTATGCATATGGAATGGAAACCGCCTATTTCCGTTTTTCCCAAACCCATGACAAACAGAAATTATATAGCACGCTTTCCATTTCTCTTTTCTTCAGCACATTGTTTTTTTCCGCCATCCTGTTATTATCCAAAACCTCCATTGCGTCTTTGGCCGATCTCAATGATCACCCGGAATACCTGTTATGGATGATCGCGATCATTGCGGTGGATAATCTGAATACACTGCCATTTGCAAAGCTCAGGCAGGAGAACAGGCCGAAGCGTTATGCATTTGCGAGGATCGCGGGTATTGTGATAAACCTCAGCATCGTCATATTCTTTTTAGGAGTTGCCCCTTCCATTTTAAGATCGAACCCCGACAGCTTCGTAAAATATTTTTACAACAAAGACATTGGCCTCGGTTATTACCTGCTTGGCAATCTTTGTGGAAGCATATTCACGCTCTTTTTACTTTTTAAAGAGATCAGGCAGATCCGATTCAGCTTTGATACGGTGTTGTGGAAAGAGGTAATGAAATACAGTGCTCCACTGATCATCGTGGGCCTGGGAGGAATGATCAATGATGTATTGAGCCGGCTGATCTATCGCCATGTAGTGAATCTTCCAAAGATACAGGCAGATCATGAGCTGGGTATATTTGCAAATATCTTTCGCATTGCATTGCTGATCACCATTATGATACAGGCATTCAGGATGGCGGCTGAGCCCTTCTTTTTTAACCAGAGTAAAAATGAAAATGCGCAGCGAACCTATGCCCGCGTGATGAAATTCTTCGTGATCGCATGTTGTTTTATGTTTTTATTCATCGGTCTATTCCTGGATGTATTCAAATGGATCTTCATAACGTTTGCCAATCCACGCTGGGCAGAAGGCCTTCAGGTGGTCCCCCTGTTGGCACTTGGCAATATTTTCCTGGGCATTTATTATAATCTCAGTGTATGGTATAAACTTACGGATAAGAACAGGTATGGGGCCCTGATCACGATCATTGGAGCCGTGATCACCATCGTGCTGAATGTATTGTTGATCCCATTGCTGCATTATACCGGCGCAGCGATCGCCACTTTTTCCTGCTATTTATTTATGATGATAAGCAGTTATAAGCTTGGCCAGAAATTTTATCCCATCCCCTATGCCGTAAAAAAATTGATCGCCTACATCGCAATGGTAATACTCATCTGGCTATTGCACCTTGGCCTGGTAAATTACCTGAATCATTCCCTGTGGTTTTCGATCGGCTCAGGATTGCTGCTATTTGCGTTCTTTGCCTGGTTTGTAAGTAAAATAGAAGCAAAAGAATTAGCGAAGCTTCCCCTGATAGGCAGGTATTTTGCAACCCCTCAATAAAGCTTCTTTTAAAATGCGAAAATTATTACAGGGCTTATTAAAAAAGCCGCTCACCTGGATGGCCAACAGGCTTGCAGCATCACCCAGGAGGGAGATCGTTTTTAAATCCTTGAGTGAACTGTACAAGGACAACTCAACATCCAGTACCCGTCTCAGGGTCATTCCTGCTGACTTCAATACCGGCAAATTCATAATATTCAGTGACCAGCACAAAGGCAATAAATCCTGGGCAGACGATTTCAACGCCTGTGAAAAAAATTATATTGCTGCCCTGCAATATTATAATGATCAGCACTATCATTTTATCAACCTGGGTGACAGCGAAGAACTATGGAAGTTTACTGCAAAGGATATCATTCCTGCCAATGCGAAGGCGCTTGCAGCTGAAGCAGCATTTCAGCCACTCCGTTATTATAAAACATTTGGAAACCATGACCTGATCTGGAAAAATAAGCTTGACGTGGAAATGCTGCTGAAGAAAGTATTTCAAATGCCCCTGCCGGTGCATGAAGGCATTATTTTAAGGAATACAGGAACTGACCAACTCGACATTTTTTTAACGCACGGCCACCAGGGCGATATGATGAGCGATAACAATGCGCTCAGCACCTGGATCGTAGCACATTTCTGGACGCCCTTACAGCGTTACCTGCGTATCAATATAAATTCTCCCAGCGATGACCATAGCTTGCGCAACAAGCACAACAGGATGATGTATGACTGGAGCCGGGAAAAGAACAAACTTATTCTCATAACAGGGCATACACACCAGCCGGTATTCGCCTCCGGGAAATATTTTGATTTTCCACCTGGAGCAATCCCCTCCTCCGAACCTGCTTCTATGTTAAAACCTTCTTATTTCAATACGGGCTGCTGCTGCTATAATGATGGTGATATCACGGGAATAGAAATCGACAGTGGACAGATAAGATTGGTTAAATGGTTTAATGAAGAAGTGCTGTCGGAAAGAAAAGTGCTTGAACAGGTTGAGATCAGTAAACTCATGCAGGACTTAAAATAGTGTTTACAGCTTCGCTGTAAATTTTTATTGCCACAGATTCACAGATTATCAAATGCAGTGTATTGACAATGCAGGTTTCACGATAATCGTAGCTCTCTAAAAGAAATTATATAAGAGGATTTTTGTAAATAAAGTTCAACTGAATTTTATTTAGTAATAATTATTTGCTGAAGAATTAAATTTATAAAAAATTATCCTTGTACCTTAAAGACAAACCATATCCTTTAATTGAAGAGACCTCGGTAATCATTGGTCTTGCAATGGAAGTTCATAAAACACTGGGAAAGGGCTTCTCAGAAATCGTTTATAAAGATGCCTTGCAATACGAGTTCGAAATGAATTGTTTGCAGTTTGAAAGAGAGAAAGAATTTTTAATTGAATATAAAAATAAGATCTTATCGCATAAATTTTATGCTGATTTCATCGCATTTAACGCAATAATCATTGAAGTAAAAGCTAAAAAAGGGATAATAGAAGATCATTATGCACAGGCAATTAACTACCTCGCTGCATCAAAATGTAAAGTTGGGTTAATACTAAATTTTGGCGAGGGCTCCCTGGTATTTAGGAGGGTAATCCTTTAAAAAAAACCGTTTAGACGCTGGTTAAAAAGAATATTCAAATAATGAATCCACCCGGAATTTAAAATGCATTTAATCTGTGAATCTGTGGCAATTATGCTTTCTTGTCTGCCGTCAGGCAGGCAAGAACTTTCGGTTTCGTGAAACTTAGAAATACTTCTGCATTACCATATACAATACCTTCTTCTCCGGCTCTGTGAATTCCCCCGCCAGTTCTGTTTCCAAAAAATGCCTACGGAATGCCTGTATGGCTCCTTCCCTGTTTGAAATATCATATCCAATGATCCTTAATGCCTGGTTCACATCAAAATTTACAGGTATGATCACATTGGTCGTATCCCCATACCATAACCCATAGCCGCTGTCTGCAAATTGTTTCCAGGGAAAATGCACATTCGGGTCTACTTTCCTGGCGGGTGCAATATCTCCATGCCCGATAAAATTGGCAGCGGGGATATTATAATTTTTTTTGAGGGTAGCAAGCAAACCATTCAATACATTTAATTGTGCTGTTGCAAATGTATCTGTGCCGTTATTGTCCAGTTCGATCCCGATGGAAATAGAATTAATGTCTGTTGTATTACCCCACCTGCCAACACCCGCATGCCATGCACGCAGGTAATCGTTCAGCATATGATGCAGGGTGCCGTCCTTACAGATCAGGTAGTGGGCACTCACCTGCGAGGGTTCATTCGTAAATGTCTGCAGGGTTTTTTCGCAACTGTCTTGTGCGGTGTGATGAATAATAACAAAATTGGGTTTACGCATCCCAAAATTGGTGGTGCCTGCCCAATAAGAAGCAATTTTTAATGAATCGGCCACAACAGAATCTTTGGGAGCTGCCCTGATGATCTTTGCAAACTCCTTTGTCTTGCTTTTATAAATCTTATTGCTGGCAGCATATGGCTTGGGAGCACAGGCATTCAAATAAGCGGCAAAAAAGATGATCAGGACACAGCTGGTATATAATTTCATGATAAGATTGGGTCACAAAATAAAAAATAATCAGTTACAATTGATCTTTATGTAAGGATGATTGCTTTCATATTGTAACGTAGCGGGATATTTGAAATAAGCAGTATCATGGGTGATACTGGTACTATCTCCCCTCATCGCAATATCTCCATAGCCTTCTTCAAGTTTATCCCCCTGTATTTTAAAATATACCTCTTTCACAGAGACCAGGCTTTCCGACCGGTACCTGTACCAGGCTTTGATGACATTGTTTTCTATGACCCCATTCAATTCACCGTTATTATCATCTTTTTCAAAGCGGTTATACAGCAAACTGCCTTTCACAATACTCCCATTAATATCCAGCTTAAGTTCCGCCGTATCTTTTTCAATGATCATCCTGTAGCATCCGGTCAGTGTTTGTTCAGCTGTTTTCGGGGCTGTAAGGTCTTTGCCGGGTTCATTTTCTTTAGACTCAGTTCCTGTTGCACAGGAAACCATCATCCCGGCAACCATTATATTCAAAAAAAAGTATTTCATATCCTTGCTATTTACCATGATGGTATAAAATAAACGTGCCAGACTTTTTAACGGCATATACTTTGTAATTATATCTGCATTAATAACCATATAAATCAAACCAATGAACGACGATAAAAAAATTCCCCCACAGGACAATACAAGTACAGACATAAGCCCGGCCGAAAGATCTTTACTCGATGAAAGCATTGAGAACAGTTTGACAAGGGATAATGAACAATTAAAAAGATCTTCATTGGATAATGTTGATGAAGATGGTGAGCGGCTGAATGAAGAAAGCTCGGCAGATGATGTTACAGGCGAAGACCTTGATATTCCGGGAGCTGAGGAAGATGATGCAAATGAGGCAATTGGAGAAGAAGACGAAGAAAACAACGGTTATAGCATAGCCGATACTGAATAAGCGGGAAACCAAAGGACAACAAAAAAGGCTAATTTTTAGTTAGCCTTTTTTTATGCCATTTTCACGGGTATAAATAATATGCTGAAACGATGGACATATAACAGATGACTTCAATTTTCGAGATGCTGCCCGGCATGCTCACTATTTCGAAAGTTTTTTTTGCTGCTGATTTTTTTGGACCTGGCTTTTTCCCGGAACTTTTTTTTGCAGCAGATTTCTTAGGCATTGAAGATGTTGATTTCTTTTTAGGAACCTTTGCACCTTTCTCCCTGGCTTCAGATAAGCCGATCGCTATTGCCTGCTTCGGGTCGGTTACTTTTTTACCAGATCCTGATCTTAGTTTTCCTTTTTTCATTTCATGCATACTGCGCTCAACCTTGTCCTGCGCAGTTTTTGAATACTGTGCCATTGTAGCAGCATTTAACAGGTTAATAAATATTAACTTACTGCAGACTGCGTGAATGCACCTGTGGTAAGGTGTTTTCCTTCAGCGATCTCCTCGATCATTTTTTTATTAAAAGCTTCCAGGTCTTTTGGACTGCGGCTTGTTACCAGGCCGTTATCTACCACAACTTCTTTGTCTTCCCATATCGCACCAGCATTGATAAGGTCTGTTTTTATAGAAGGAAATGAAGTCATTTCCCTGCCATTGAGCATTCCTGTCTCGATGAGCAATTGTGGTGCATGACAGATAGCTGCCACCGGTTTGCCTGCTTCCAAAAATTGCTGTGCAAAATTAATGTAAGACAGGTGCCTTCTCATTTGGTCAGGGTTGATCACACCACCCGGGATCATCAACGCATCATAATTTTCAGCTTTGGCATCTTCGAGGTTTACATCAACATCCAGTTCAATGGACCAGTTACCCTGGCTCCATCCTTTCACTTTTCCTTTTTGCATGGAAACAATATCAACTTTCGCCCCTGCATCTTCCAATGCTTTCTTTGGACTTGTAAGTTCTGATTCTTCAAAACCGTTGTCGGTAAGTATGGCTACTTTTTTATTATTCAGGTTTGTCATAATTGAAATTTTAATAATTAAAACAAATTTCATTCCATGATATGCGTGAAAAAATAAAACGGACATACGCTTATTTTAAAGGTGGATTTGTTGAAATTTTTCCCCGTTTTTTGTATACCTCCCAATTAAAGCACACATCTATCTCTTATATTTGTTCTCCTAATTTGCTAATAATGATAAATACTGAAGGTTTTTTTGCTGCTATTTTTAAGAATGCCCGGGAGAATTCCGTGATAATCATGGATGAGGCCGGGCATATTTTGTATGTTAATAAGGGCTTTGTAAGCGCTTTTGGCTATCAGCAAAAAGACCTTACGGGCAAGCATTTCCGGATGTTATTTACCGAAGCGGACCAGCAAATAAAAAAACCAGAAAGAGAAATAGCGGATACCATTTCTGATGGATCAAAAGCGGATAATAACTACCTCGTACATAAAAAAGGAACGCCGCTTTGGGTAATGGGAGAATCCGTATCAGTGATGAACAGCGCTAAAGAAAAATATATCGTAAAGATCATCCAGGATATTCATGCGCAAAAACAACTGGAACGTTTTTTATTGGAAAGTACAGATTTCCTCGATACTATCTTTGAATCATTCGCCGATACATCGCTGATCATCCTTGATTCCGGCCTCAGGATCTTAAAAACCAACAAGGCTTTTCTAAAAATGTTTGGTCTAAAGAAATCCCCGGCTGCGGAAAGCCGGCTATCACAATCAGGCCATGCTTTCTGGAGAACCGCTGAGATAAAAAAGCAGCTGACCGATATCCTGGTGAACCGCCTGAGAATGAAAAATGCGATCCATACCATTAAGAATGCAGCAGGGAAAGAAAAAGAATTTCGATCAATTCAAAGCTGATCGAAGGGGAAGACCGGGAAAAAAGAATATTGCTGGTGATCAGGTACGAGACAGAAAAATAGCATAAGTCCTGTCCCCCTTACCCGTTAAGGGTTATTTCGCTGATATATATTTCTTTAGCCACACCGCATTTTCAATCGCCCCCATTGTTGCGGTATTGTTAAAGTAAATAAATACTTCTCTGAGTTTTTTATTTTTAAGCAGGGAATCTGCGATGCATTTCAATGTATCCCCGTTGTAAGCCGAATAATATAATTTAGGTACACCATGGAAACGGTAATAACCGATCTTATAATTCACCACTGCCTCATCAGGTAAAGTTGGGTGACTGATACCACTAAAAATGATCTTATTCTTATTAAGTTTCTTTTTTATTTCATCTGACCACCAGCTGCCATGCCTGAACTCAACCACGTTATTAAACCCCGGACGCATATTTTCTATCAGCAGGTCTAGTCGTTCGGGAGTATATAAGAATTTCGGTGGCATTTGAAATAATATGGCGCCGGCTTTTTCAGCAAGTCCTTCCTGTACCGTGCCATAAAAATCACCGAGCAGGCGCTCGCAGTCGTTGAATTGCTTATAATGTGTGATCAGCCTTGGTGCTTTTACCGCAAACGAAAACCCGGGTGGACTTATATTATACCAGTTCTCAAAAAATGACAATTGGGGGAAGCGGTAAAAAGTTACATTCAGCTCAATGGTATTGAACTGTGAACTATAGAACTCAAACCATTTCCGCTGTGGCAATTTCTCCGGGTAAAAAACATCCTTCCATTCACGGTAATGGAAACCCGAACATCCGATATGCCATTTCATAGTGGTGATTTGCTTAGATCATACAAAAATTCGTCCAACCGTTTATGGCTTATGATTTGTATTTCTTAAAAATAAAACACCATGCCCGAAGGTCCTACCCTTGTCATTCTTAAAGAAGCAGTACAAAAATATAAAGGCAAAAAGATCATTTCAGTAACCGGGAATGCGAAGATCGATAAGTCGGTATTGGTCAATAAAAAGATCTTCGATTTCAGAACCTGGGGAAAACAGATTTTCATCTGCGTAAAAGATACCAATGTGAGGATCCATTTTTTGATGTTCGGTTCCTACAGCCTGGATGAACAGACAAAGCCTGATAAGAGCCTGAGGCTCGGGCTCTTTTTTGAAAAAGGTGCCATATTCTTTTACACATGCTCCGTAAAAATGGTGGAGGACCTGGATGCTTCCTATGATTGGGAAGCTGATATCATGAGTGATCAGTGGGATCCGAAAAAAGCACGAAAAAAATTGAAGCAAATTCCATCCACCATGGTAGCAGATGCCCTGCTTGACCAGCAGATCTTTTCGGGCCTGGGAAATATCATGAAGAACGAAGTGCTGTATCGTATAAAATTACACCCGGCAACGTTGGTGGGCAATATCCCTCCACGCAAACTGTCAGAACTTATCAGGGAGTCCCGCAATTATGCATTTGACTTTTTAAAATGGAAAAAAGCATTTGTACTAAAGAAGCACTGGCTGGCTCATACCAAAAAAATATGTGAGCGCTGCGATCTTCCTTTTACAAAAGAGCACCTGGGCAAAACCAAACGGCGGAGTTTTTTTTGTAATAATTGCCAGGTGCTATATGAGTAATGAACATTCAATAGCAGCATCCTGTTGAGTATAGAGCATTGAATATTGAATATTGAATATTTATTTCAACAATAAAAAAAGGCCGCTTTTCAGCGGCCCGGTATATATTCAATTAGAATTGTAAATATTACTGGGTAGTATCCGCAGCTGCTTTTTTATCTTTCTTCCTACCGATGATATATCCACCCGCTGCACCAAGCACACCACCAATAATGGCTCCTTTGCCCTTCTTTTTACTGATGATTGCTCCGCCGATCGCGCCACCCACACCTCCGATTACAGCTCCTTTTGCAGAATTACTCATACCCTTTTTTTCAGGCGCAGGAGCCGGAGCTGTTGTTGTAGTCGTTGATGTTCCACTACCCTCAGTTGTAGTTGTTCCTGTGCTTGCAGGAGCTGTTGTGGTTGTGGTGGTGGTTGTAGTTGCAGGAGTTGTTGTATTAACCTTTGTTGGGGTTTTTGTCTTAACAGTAGCTTTTGTCGGAGCTGCTTCCTCTTTCGTGGTAGATGATGACTTTGTTATAATAGTCGTAGTTGTACCAGTATCCGACTGAACACTGTTTTTATAAACAGTATCTGTGGGAAGTACCATTACATCTGTTTTAAGATCTTTATCGTCTTTTTCGCCATTGCATGCAGTCAACGCGGATACGGCCGCAACGATCACCAGGAACTGTTTCATTGTTTATTTGTTTTGATTTAGTTAGATAAAGGCAAAACTATGCCATAAGACCAATTTTAACCAAATGGTTAAAAATAAAACTGTTAAGATTTGTTAAAAACTTAGATTTTGTCTAAAAGTCCCCTTCTACGCCATTGCGAATAAGATTGCTTCGTTCCTGGAATGACGTCCTTTAGACGCAATGGCGTTTTTTTAGATATGATAGTATTAAACGACATTTCTAAATGCTTGGAGGTATTTATCAAGATATAACTGTTTTGTCTTTGCCTTGTATTGCATAATAAATCTCGGGTGTTCCAAGGCAATAATATGTTGAAAGAATTGATATTTTTCATTCAGTTTCCGCAGGAATCTTCCATTCTTCCGTTACCAAAACAAAAACAGGTATCCGTATAAATACCCATGCAGACCTGGGTTTGAATATTCTCTACCATGAATTCATACATTGAATCAATCAGTGCAGCGCTGTCGTAATAATTATAATTCACCTCCTTCCCTTTATTATTTGTAGCAGTAAAACCAAGCGGGCGAGATCGGATTGATATAAAAGTTCCTGTAAAAATTTACCGTGCCTCCGTATGCTTTTATCATCTCATACACAAAAACGGAGGAGGGCTCATAGGGTTTCTTTTCCCTGGTATGGAATACAGCATTCGCTGGAAGTCTCTTTTGTATCTGTAAATGGAATGCCTGTTACTGCGCCGCCAAACCTGCCGGGGTTGATATCCAAATATTAAATGGCGTTTCTCATGATCATCATAAAAATATTTATAAAATATATTGATATTTTAATACCTCCTTGTTCTCTTTAAAAGGATTCATAATACTGATGCCGGGTGGCAAATTTCCTTTAAAATCGATCCTTTTATTGAATGCAATGACCAGGTTTGCAAAAGTCTTTCACCATTAAATATTTTTTATATTAAGAACAATCATAACTCGTAAAATTACGTACCCACTTGGCTTGGTTCTTGCCATGTAAGAAATATGCTGGCCTTAATTATACTTGGAATGATCGCGGTTATTTTTCTTATCATGGGGTTTCTTGAAATTAAATTACCTTTTATTTCAAGGAGGCATGACGTGAAAGAAAGAAAACATAACTGTGTCAAATGCTGACTGCGAATCCAAGAGATAACCTGGTAAAGATTTTGTAGAATTTACCCTGCTACAAACGATGTTTATCAAAAGCAATTGAAAGAAAATTACGAGGGAATCCCAAACTAAATGCTGTCCGGGTTATCCCGATCCTCGATGATCGACCTGCCACTTCTTCTTCTTCTTTTTTATCATTCCTTAACCGCCTTAACTTTCTTCCGTAAGAGATTTCGTAATAAGCACAAACAGTACAGGCACTACGAATATCGCCCGGGTAGTAGCTGCCAGCATCCCCCGAATACCGTCCAGCCGATGGTTTTACGGGACTTCGGCCGCTGCCCCGCTTGCAAATGCCAGGGGCAATACTCCTAATATAAATGCAAGGGAGGTCATAACGATGGGGCGCAACCGCAGGTGACGCCTGCAATGGTAGCGGCCAAGAGATCAACGCCACGGTCAACCCGTTCTTTGGCAAACTCCACAATCAGGATCGCATTTCTCGCTGCCAGGCCGATCAGCGTTATCGACCCGATTTGCGCATATACGTAATTGGTAAGTGATTCGGGATCAAGGTCAGGGTGAGGATAGAACCAAATACGCCGATCGGAACAGCAAATAATACAGAGAAAGCACCGACCAGCTTTCATAGAGTGCTGCAAGAAACAGAAATACAAAAA
>CAVZYY010000004.1:0-235033 GCA_963779595.1 uncultured Chitinophagaceae bacterium
CTGCCCAATGGGCCCAGCCTTTGTTCAATAAAATGAATGGCCTGTGAAAATGTAAGCGATTTATCTTTTTCCATGACCGAAATATTCAGGTCGATCAATCCATTCAATATATCTATAGCCCGTTCGCCTGAAACATCGGAATAGCTGATGTCTAAAATATTGCTTTCCTTACTGGAAGCAATCCGGATCGCCTTACTGAGTGCAAATGCAGCCGCTAATTTGTTTTTACTATAACAAAAAATGGGGGATTCAGTTGTAAAATCTTTTAATTTGCTAACATTTACCTGGTGTCCCTTTATCATAAACGGGACGTCCCATTTTGAATCTCCTTCTATGGAATCAGTTCTGAAATGGAACCCATCCTTTGAAGGCATAATAGAAAAATTGATCTCGGGATTGTTCTCTTCTACTTTGTCAATGATGCTCCATTTAATGAGCTTATAGAAATCTTTGTTTTTAAATCTCCCCTGTGCTTCCGCGCAATATTGAAGACCCAGGTTTTCAACCAACTGGGATGCTACTGCCGGGGATTTAAAATAAGCAATTTTATCATTGAAGGGATCACGGGACGAACCGAAGATGGCCTGCCCTAAAGAAACTTCCTGTTTCTCTTCGATACTTATACTGGTAGTTACAAAATAAACGACTGGCACATATCTCAGGTAAATGCTGCCGACAATATACCCTAGTATTCCAAATAAAAGAATAAAGGGCCATACAGAAAGCACCCTCCGCAAATCAATATCCAGGGAATTTGTACGTGGCTTTTCAGGCTGATTGGCATCTCTTTCTACCGTAGTGGTCTTATGTTCCCATACGTTATTGTCTTCTTTATTCATTCTCTATAAATTCTTAATCGCTAAATAAATTGTAATCACTGCTGTCAACGCCGTTAAGGCGGTTCTACCCGGGCTATTTGTACTAAGGAATGAAGAATACTTTCCAGGCTGCATATAGATGAGGTCGTTATTTTGTAAATAATAATAAGGGGACAAAAATATCTTTTTACTGTTGAGGTCTAATTTTGTGTAGATCCTTTCGCTGTTTTTTTCCCGCACCAGCCAAACCTCGTTCCTCCTGTCATAGGCATCCTGCGTACCCGATTGGGCAATCGCCTCAAAAATGGTGAGCCGCTCATTGGTCATTGAAATGGTGGCACCTGACCGCCCACTCATAAAATAGACCTTACCCATCAGGTTTACATTCACAAAAACATCCTTATAGTAAAAACCGAGTTTATCCTTAATTAAAGCGGCTGCTTCTACGGAGGAAAGGCGGGCAACAGGTACTGTTCCCAACAATGGAAATTCTATCGTTCCCTTCGCGTTCACCAGATATCCTGTATTCGCATTTGCGGTAGTTCCGCTTTGAACGTTGAATGGATTTAGAAAAGCTGTCAGGCTGGGGTCTGTAGAACTTACAACGATGGTCATTCTATCGTTAACCTGGATTCGCTGAGCTGAAACCTGCCTGATCGTATCAATAGTGTCTTTTGAAGGAACCTGGTCATGAAAATAATACAACTTGTTCGAAGGAACGCATGCATTTAAGGACAGTAAAAACAGCCCTGCTGCTATAATCAATAATATCTTGTACATAAAAGCGGGAAATTACAAAGAAAATGAGTAATAATTATTTTTTTAGATCAAATAAACCAAAACCGCTGGAAATGTTCCAAATGCAATTCTATTGAATACCAGCATTTAAAACTAAATCAAATATTATTTATTATTAATATTTAAGTGGCTATTCTATAGCAAATCATGGCTTCGCCCTTCCTGACTTACAGGGATAAGTCAGCTTGGTAAAATAAGCGGGCTAATCTAAAAAAAAAATCTTTTATTTTAGTAGCTATTAAGAAAATGCGAATATAGATTTTTACAGGCAAGCACGTGCCTAGTTCAACCACTCATTTTAAAGTAATTTATTTTTTTGGCAGCTCAAAAAAGCCAGTTTTTTTATCTAATTCCCTCTTAATTATTAATTAATTGTACAGGATATCTGCCAATAACAGGAACTTGTTAGTTTATGTCGATACAGTGAAAATATTGATAGAAATCATCATAGGTTAGACCAGGCCAGGATTATTATACCTGCAGCAGGTCTCCTGCATCTAAAGAACCATTATACCTTGGATGGTACATTTTTTTAAAAGGCCGGGGGATGTATTTGATATTTTCAACAAGCCAATAGCTTACAACGGCTGATCCCGTTCCGATAAATGCTCCCATCATCACATCCAATAACCGGTCCTGCGCCATGTACATTCTTGAGATACCCAGCAGCACCGCTGCCGCTAAAACCGGTATCTGCCATTTCGGGTTCTTTAAGTTCAATACGATGATAGTTACGATCAGGAATGCATTGGCGGTATGCCCGGAAGGAAAAGAATGAACATTTGCAAGGACAGATTCATCTGAAAAAAATAAATACTGGCCCTGTTCAAAAAATAATTTGAACCCTGATCCATCCAGGATGTTCTTTACCAATTGCACGATCAGTGTTGATAAAATAAACCCAACAGATAACAGTAGCCCTTCTCTTTTTTTGTTGAGATAAAAAAAATAAAAAGCTGCCAGGGCCAACGCAAAAAAACCGTCCCCCATAAAAGTATAGTTGATAAAAAATACATTTAAGAAAAAAGGATGCTGCCTGTTTAAAGAAATGAACCCGAATCCCTGGCCAAAGATCATTGTCAAAGAAAACCCCATAAGCGTCATACACAGAAGGAGTAAAAAATAAACACGATTGATCCGCAGGAGCGATATTAATTTTTTCATGATTAACGGTTTGACTAATCTGTTGCTTGCAAGCTATCAGGACAGTATTAATTCAATCTTAAATAGCCGTTATATGATTGTTATCAAAATTAAACCGGGATGTAAGCGCAAAAAAAAGACCAGCGATAAGAATAAAGCTGGTTCAAGCATAATTAAAACTTGCTATTGCTTAAGGAAAAACTTGCTGCTGTAAGTTGCAACTATTTTGTTTTACGGTATCATTTTACCGGTTAAGAAATCATTAAGAAATCATCTAATTAAGAAAGCAGCACTTATGCTGCTTTCTTATAGTTTGTTATGATTATATACCTAAAATTTCGTCCATGTTTTCCACCAGGTATCGCCCGGTGCGCAAGCACCTTTGTAAGCAACAGATGCAAATCCTGTTGAAACTTTCGGGTGAGCGAAGCTTGCACCGGTTGCAGCTGCAGAACCTGCACCGGGGTTAAAATCCGGGCTGCTGTAATTGTATGGTGCACCCAATCCCACATCTGTATTATTAGTGAGAACACTGTTACCATAAGCGCCTGTGTTAAACCAGTCTGTGATCGTAGCTGTTGTATTTGGAGTGAACGGAACATTTACATTGCCTGCAATACTATACAGTACCGGGGTTTGTACATCCTGCAATAATTGTATTCTGAACAAACAGGGAAGCCGGGATATTATTATCCGTAGGTACTCCTTTCGTTGCATCAATATAAAGCCCGTTAGGGATATCCCATGATGATCGAATTAAAAATAGACAGACTTGAATTTCTCCTGATCTGTGCGCCCCATACAAACAAACTGTTCCCTGTATTTGCGAAAGTAGCTTTCGGTCCAATTACTGTCATGTTTGAGAAACCGCGCTTGTTTGTGGCAAGCAGGAACTTCCATTTGCATCATTATCACTTTCAAAAGCTTCGCTTTTAGAAATATCTGCAACTGCAGAATCTCTTAAAGCAATTCCAAACTGAACTTTCCCGCTAAAGCCATTATCCGTATCAAAATCATCATCCAGTGTGCGGAAAGAGATAAGATGCGTGCAATTAACAGTACCACCAAACCACTCAAATGAATCATCATTGGCATACGACACCTGCACATAATCAACGATGGTCTTGCTGCCAACACCGCCAAACGTTAATCCATTGATTTCTTTATCCGGAAAAAATGCATAGCCTGCATATTCAATGCGCACATAACGGAGGATGCCACTGTTATCAGCAGGGTTTTGTGCCTGTGTAGCAGGAGTGCCATACAAACCAAGTCCATCACTGTTATTGATGCCTCCTTCTATTTCGCCAACACCCTGAACACCATTAAATGAAGCATTGGTTGGCGCATTACCAAAAATTACCAAACCGGCCCAATCGCCACGCTGAGGGGTAGCCGCTTCCGAAGTAAATACAATTGGTTTATCTGACAGTTCCATCCGCAATGATCTTGCAACTGCGGGTGATAATCAAGTCCGCCATTCTTATTCAGTTTCACCCACTATTTTTGTACCGGGCTCTATAGTAAGGATAGCGCCATTGGTAACATACACCAGGCCACGAAATTTGTAAGTGTATTCTGCTTTTAACGTGCGGTTTGCCGATATCCGTCCTTCCAGGATCGTATTTTCAGTGGTACCACCCGTGGGGTGTAGCGACAGTAGTATCACCATCTACTTCAATTTTACGGCAACCCATAGAAGCTGCTGCAACCAGAATGCTGTAGAGAAATAATTTTTTCATCTTTTTTTTTGTTGTTTTTTAAATGTTTCGCTTATTGCTTGTTTATTAAAAATTATACCGAAAGAAATGTAACATTGGTTCCGTATTTTCTTTTGATTGCAAACGCATCAATCTTCTTATCGTATTTTTTATTGTTATTCAGATCATGTATAAAAGATCGCCTGCCTGTTAAAGATGTCTGCAACATTTAATTTCAATTCCCCTTTATTTTTAAAGACTTTTTTGGCAACTGGAAATCAAGTACGGGACGTGGGTTTTCCCAGATTGGTGGCTGATCTCCGTCTGTACCACCCACAAAAACGATTCTGCTTCCGATCTGGTTAAATAATAATGTAGTGTTGATGCCAGTATTTTTCAACATCATATTGAATGCCGGCGTTTAGTAAATAAGGGCTTTGTCCCTGCATAGGGCGGTCAAGCGATTTCCATGCCGTACACTGTTATATATATAAGAAAAATTTCCCTGTACGGTGAAATTTTTAAAGGCATTACTAAAGTCAAGTTTTTTTCTGAACTCCAGTTCGGCTCCAAAACTATTTGCCTCATCCGCATTTAGGAAATTATAAGTGCTTGCATCCACCGGAACCAGCATTAAAATAAGCTTCAATAGGATTTTTAAAATATTTATAGAAAACACCCACGTAAACAATTCTCCGCCTCGCGGATAATTTCATAGCGAAGATCAAAATTGGTGACCTTGGTTCTTACAAGGCCCGTATTACCTGCTACTGTTGCACCAAGATCAAAATCATAGAACTGGAAAGTGCTCAGTTCCCTGAACTCCGGCCTGACGACCGTTTGTGAACCTGAAAGCCGGATATTTGTTTTATTATTTAATTTATAGGTAAGGTTTAATCCCGGTAAAAAATCAGTGACCTTGTTATGAACATGCCGTGGATCGCTTTTGCTCATACTTCCGATCACCTGGTCAAAATCTTCCACACGCAATCCCCAAACAGCCCGAATCTTATCTGTTAAGTTGATTATCAAATTGTAAAAATCCTGCATTCAAGATCGAATTGGCCAGGTAGCGATAACTTGTCACCGGATAGTTCATTGAAAGCAAATTTGTTTCAATGCCATTACCAAAATTTTCCGGTGCAAATACTTGGTCCTGTGGAAATGTCTTAAATGCCTGTTATCCGGATGGCAGATAAATTGCAAATGGCCTTGAATCAAATAACCTGTCTTTTACCTGGAAAAAATAACCGCCTTTAACTGTCTGTGACCTGTTTTTTATTATGAATGTTTTACTGAGATCTCCCCCTGCCGTATAAACATAATCATTTAAAAATCCAAAGTAACGGCTGCCGCTTTTTTGAGAAGCATTTTGAAACCGCCGATCAAAATCACATATGGTGAACGGATCTGAAGGATCTTCCTGCTCATATTGCACCCTTCGCTGGTCGGGTATATATTGATCTAGAATATTAAAGCTTCCATACCAATGAAATTTAGCTTTATATTTTTTAATGTTGTGATCACCGGACAACTGGGTATTAAAAAAGTATTTGCTTTAAATGCCAGTTCTGTTGCCCTGATATTGTCAGGCGTACCTGCAAGGCTTGCCTTCAAAATCTTTGCCCGTTCTCAATGTTGTATAATTGGTAGTATTTACATTCAAAATATTTTTAAATGAAATTTTATTATTGCTGCCCAATTGAAGGGTAATATTGGCCAATGCTCCGGCAAGAACATCCTTGCTGTATTTATTATTCTGTAGTCAAAGTTGAGATCCGGCTATATTATTCTGGAAAGCTGAATTTGGTTTTGAAATCAGTGTGCCTGTTACTCCTGTTATAGTTCATGCCGAATATAGCTGCAAGTTTATTGTTGCCACCCAGTTTGCATTAAATCCTCCATTGATCAAAACACTTTGATTGAGGACCGGCATTGCATTGTCTTTATCTGCTGTCCAGATATTTTTGAAAGATGCTACCCAGGGCTGCTTTATTGGCTTCATCCAGGTTTGCAAAAGTTGATTTATTCGGAACTCCTGCAGGCAATGCCCTGAAGCCATTATCATATCCCAGGAAATCAGTATTGCTTCCTTTATAACTATAAAAATCTTTCCCGATCGTTTGTGTATTGAAGCCTGTTCCAACCTGTATATTTAAAAAATTTTTTGCAGGAACATCTTTTGTATTTACCTGTATCAAGCCCACCGGCCCATTCCCCGGGCAATTCAGGAATAAATGCTTTATTGATAATAATATTATCGATCATGGAAGAAGGAAAAATATCAAAACTGAAAGTTTTACGGTCCGGTTCAGTACTGCTCAGCAAAACGCCATTCAGCATGGCCTGGTTATACCGGTCAGCCAGGCCACGCACAATAAGGTATTTACCTTCCTGGATAGACGTACCCGGAACTCTTTTTAAAACTTCTCCGGTATTTTTATCCGGTGATCTCTTTATGGCTTCAGCACTGATCACCTGTGCCACCACAGATGTATTTTTTTGATAGGCGATCAATGCAGCTGTAGTTTCTTTTCTTGCATATGGAACGCACAACAACTGCTTCTTCTGTTTTTGACAGGCGGTCCAACACAATATCAAGGTTGGTGGTTTGATTCGCCAAAACTTCTACATCATCCAGTATCTTGGATTGGTAACCAACTGAGCTTAATTTTATGGAGTATTTTTTTCCTGCCTGCAGGGTTAAAACAAATCTTCCGTCAGTGTTCGTAGCAACACCGCTCTTCGTACCATCAACTTCAACAGAAACAGCGCTTATTTTTAGGCCTGATCCGGCATCCGTTAGTTTTCCTTCAATTTGCCCGGTTTGTGAAAATCCATCTATTGTAAATGAAAGAAATGCAAGTAATATGATCAACAGTTTCATGCCGTACTTATTTGATGCAAAGAGAATATTGCATGTTAAGGCAACATGAACGGAATGTTAAGCTAACATTACTCCTATGTTAAGCGAATGTTACGTATGTAAGATAGAACCTGAATTGAAGGCGGCAGGTAAAAATATCATCTTTAATATCTGAAGTGTAGCCTGCCAATAACGTTTTTTCATTCTTATTACATCATACCAGAGCAATAATTTTAAATTTGGATTGATATAATAATTATACCCAGAACCAAGTGTTGAGTATTTAATATCAGTGGCATTTAAATTGGTTGCCTGCTTTGCCAATTTCATTTTGCGAAACATCTGTATTCGGATCATACCAGTCATACTTTATAACCAGCTGGTGATGGTAGTTAATGAAATTATGTAACAGGTAGAAATAAGCGCCATTAAATTGCCGGATATAGAATCCGTCGATACCGGTCAACAAAGCAGCCGGGGTTTCTGAAGTATTTTTTAATCCTGTTTGTTTCCCGCTCATAAATTCTCCCCTTAGTTCAGTATAACCTGCACTGGTCTTGTATTTTAATTGCATATCTGCACCATAGTATTTTCGCGGGGCGATCTACCCTATGTTTTGTTCGGCTGAATCGGCCACATACAATTTTAATCCATTTACATTTTTTGTCGTATACACGTATTTGGTATTTTGCAGAAGGCCTCCATTCAAATAAGAAACTGCGGTGCTGAACAATAACTTTTTTGAAACAGGAACAGGTTTGAGGGATAATCTTGTAATAAAATCTTTATGGCTGTCAAAATCTGCAGTGGCAGTCAATCCCTGGCCGTTAAATAAGCCCTGCATCAAATTTTAAATAATTCAACGGATGATCTTTTTTCCTGGGTTCAAAAGATATCATCGCACCCAGGTCCCTTTCTGTTTTCATCAGTAGCTGGCTCATCCTTCCCCTTTCCGGGCTTTCCCTGTCAGAAGAAGAAAGATTTAATTCATAACTGAAGGGCCGTGCAAACATGCCGGCAGTAAATGCAAACAATTGAAATTTATTTTCAAAAATCCTTCCCCAGAAATCCCTGATAAAAACGCCCCTTTCAGTACCATCAAATTGAAAAACAAACTGAACGAAGGCCCTTTTTTTCAGCAAAATGTACATAGTCAAACCGGATCCTGCCCCGCCGAAGCATAAACCGGTTATTTACATTCTTCGGGAAAATCCCCCCCATTAAAGCTTTTAGCTCCTTTTTGTTGCTGCTACCTGGAACTGGGGCTGCATATATCCACTAATCCTGATATGATCGAATTTTTTGATAAATAGACAACATGCCTTTGCCCGATTTCCGTAGTCGTATCAACCATATCCATCAAAAACTGCGCTCTTGCAACGAAGGTGCAAGCATATCAAAACAATAGCAACAATAATAATTTTCTCAAGCACATAGATAATGTTAGTATCAAGTAATAACAATTTATATTATTCCTGTGTTAAGAAATCATTATCAATTTTAATTATGCCTGGCTACGGGAAACCTATAATTCTATTTTTGCTCAAAATCAACAATCATGGCATTCAATTCTATTTTAAAAATATTTTTACCGAAAGACAGGGTATTTTATCAGTTGTTTGAAAGTGTTGCTGAAGAACTGGTAAAAATGGGAGATAAATTAAAAGAAGTAGTGAATGAACCTGATTTTGAGAAAAGTGGACAACTGATCAAAGAAATAGAAGATATGGAACATGTGAATGATGAATTAACCCACCGGATATTTACAGAACTGGGAAAGAATTTCATCACTCCATTCGACCGGGAAGATATTCATTACCTGGCATCTGCACTTGGATGATATTGCCGATTATATTTATGCTTCTGCCAAAAAGATAAATTTTTACCAGGTAGATCCCAATGATATCGGAATCCAGAAAATGGGTGACCTGATCGCAATGGATGTGTGCAGGTACACAAGGCCGTGACTGAATTACGCAATATGAAAAATATGCGGCAGATAACAGATGCATTGGTTGCAATCAACAGTATAGAAAACCAGGCTGATGATATATTTGACATGAGTATTGAAAGATTATTTGCAACAGAGCCCGATGCGAAGGAAGTGATCAAGAAAAGAGAGATCTACCAGGTGATGGAAATTGTTACAGATAAATGTGAAGATGCAGCAAATGTGATTGAATCAATCATTATAAAATACGCTATAATTTATTGCTGATAATTAATATGATCTGTACATTTTCAAATCAGCTAATTACCAAATTTCCAAATTATAATATGACCTTCCTGATCGTTATTATTGCCCTGGCTTTAATTTTTGATTATATCAATGGTTTTCATGATGCAGCCAATTCTATTGCACCGTTGTTTCCACAAAAGTGCTTAACACCATTCCAGGCAGTAATATGGGCAGCTATGTTCAATTTTGTTGCTTTTTTTATTTTTAAAGATCATGGTGTTGCCAATACCATTGCCAAAACGGTAAAGACAGATGTTGTAAATGGACATATATGCTCCTGGTAATTTTTTCAGGGCTTATTGCCGCAATTTTCTGGAACCTATTTACCTGGTGGTTTGGAATTCCTTCTTCTTCATCGCATACACTGATCGGCGGATTTGCAGGAGCTGCAATTGCTTATGGTGGATTTGCCACCGTTAATCCTGACCCGGTGATTAAAACCATCGTCGTTTATTTTTCTTGCGCCCGTAATTGGGATGATCATTGCATTTATTATTTCCATTATGGTTTATTAATTCATTCAAGAAAGGGATCATGCCCAAACTAATTGCATTTACCATTTTTATCCTTGTAGGTTTATTTCTTTATTACAATCTTGAATTTGATCCAGCCAAATTGAAAATCACATTACGAATCCTATTTTTTCAAGGTATTTTTCATTCAGCAAATTTTAAATGGATCTTGCTGGCAATATTCTTCTGATCATGGCTGTTTTTACTTTGTTTTTAAATTCACTGAATGCCAACCGGGCCAATACATGGTTTAAAAGATTGCAGTTGGTTTCATCAGCGGCATTTAGTATCGGCCATGGTGGTAATGATGCGCAAAAAGTAATGGGAATTATTATGGCTGCACTGATTGCATATGATCCTTCAATATACAACTTGAGCATATGGTATGGTGGGTGCCACTTGCCTGTTATTCTGCTATTGCATTGGGTACCATGAGTGGTGGATGGAAGATCGTAAAAACAATGGGAACAAAAATTACAAAGTAACTCCTTTTGAAGGCGTGGCCGCAGAAACAGCCGGTGCCATTACCTTATTTGTAACAGAAGCTTAAAAATACCTGTTAGTACTACACATACCATCACCGGTTCTATCATTGGTGTTGGCGCCACCAAACGCTTATCTGCAGTAAGATGGGGTGTAACGGTAAATCTATTATGGGCATGGATACTCACCATTCCTAGTAAGCGCGGTTATTGGCAGCGGCTGATCTATTTTATCCTCCATCTCTTTATTTAAAAATAGCCGGGGAGATCGTGAAGTCGTTAAAAATGTATTCAAAAACGTTGCGCCTTCTAGTATCCCCGGCATTTTTTACATAATAAACTCATTGCAACATAAATTATCAATAATTTTGTTTTCTTTTACCATGAAAAAAATATTGGTTACCGGCGGTTGTGGTTATATCGGCTCACACACCATTGTTGACCTGATTCAAAATGGTTTTGATGTGATATCTGCAGATAATAATACCAGGAGCAAGGCCGTTGATCCTCGAAGGCATTGAAAGGATCACTGGCAAAAAGGTAAAGAATTATACAGTTGACTTTGTATATTTGATGATACGTATGCAATCTTCTAGGAGAATCCTGATATAACGGCATCATTCATTTTGCTGCCTATAAATCAGTAGGAGAATCGGTAGAAAAACCATTGTTGTATTTTGAAAACAACATGAATTCGCTAATCAATATTTTAAAGTGTGCTCGGAATTTAAAATCCCACATTTTGTTTTTTCTTCTTCCTGTACTGTATATGGCAATCCGGATGAAATTCCTGTAACTGAAAGCACGGCAACCAGGAAGCTGAATCCCTTATGGCTATACAAAACAAATGGGTGAACAGATCGTTGAACGAAACAGTAAAGAGCAATCACATACAGATCCATTTTACTCAGGTATTTTAATCCTGTTGGCGCCCATCCATCAACCAGATCGGCGAAATAACCATTGGCAAACCTGCCAATCTGGTACCTGCAATCACCCAAACTGCCATTGGCAAATTACCGCAGATGAAGGTTTATGGAAATGATTATCCTACAAGAGATGGCAGCTGTGTAAGGGATTATATCCATGTTAGTGATATAGCACATGCACATACACTGTGCATTAAATTATCTGATAGAAAAGAAGAATAAAAGTAATTGCGAGATATTTAATCTTGGTACCGGTAATGGTTATACCGTTCTTGAAGTGATCAAAGCTTTTGAAAAAGTAGCGAAATAAAATTAATTATATGATGGCACCACGCAGGCCCGGCGATATAGTTGCTATTTATGCCAATAATGATAAGGCCAGAATCTTTACTTGGCTGGAACCTTAAATATAACTTAGAGGAAATGATGCAGACTGCCTGGAAATGGGAATTGAAATTAAAAGAAGAAGAAAATCTTATATGGCGGAAAGAATGCTTTATTAAATTGATCATCTGCCAGTAACTTGCACCCATCATTTAAAAAAATAATATGCTAGACGATATACAGGTAACAGGTAATAAAGACACAAGAAGTGGATTTGGAGATGGTATTCTCGAAGCAGCCAGGGAAAACAAAAATATAGTTGCGCTTACCGCGGACCTTGCAGGCTCCCTGAAACTAAATGGATTTATAAAAGAATTTCCTGAAAGATTTATTCAGTGCGGTATTGCAGAAGCCAATATGATGGGTATTGCTGCAGGCTTAACCATTGGGGGAAAAATTCCTTATACAACAACTTTTGCAAATTTTTCTACAGGCCGGGTATATGACCAGATCCGGCAAAGCATTGCCTATAGCGGTAAAAATGTAAAGATCTGTGCATCGCATGCCGGACTTACCCTCGGTGAAGATGGTGCTACCCACCAGATACTGGAAGATATCGGTATGATGAAAATGCTGCCGGGTATGACGGTTATTGTTCCGGCGGATTATAACCAGACAAAAGCTGCAACAATAGCGATTGCAAATTATGAAGGCCCGGTTTACCTGCGTTTTGGCAGGCCCGTGTGGCCGATCTTCACAAAGGAAGAAGATTTTGATATTGGAAAAGCACAGCATTTATCAGAAGGAAAGGATGTTTCCATTTTTGCCTGTGGCCACATGGTATGGAAAGCGATCGAAGCCGGAAAGATCTTGGAGGAAAAAGGCATCAGTGTAGAAGTAATAAATATTCACACGATCAAACCGATCGATAAAGAAGCAGTCATTGCTTCCATTAAAAAAACAAGATGTGCGGTAACTGCAGAAGAACATAATATTATTGGGGGCTTGGGCGACAGCATTGCACAGGTTGCAGCCAAGGAATTTCCCGATACCGATTGAATATATCGGCACCAAAGATACTTTTGGAGAAAGCGGCAAACCAACTGACCTGCTGAAAAAATATGGACTGGATGCTGACCATATTGTGGCGGCTGCAGAAAAAGTGATGGCACGGAAGATCTGATTAAATACGTCATTGCGAGCATGGCAGAATTACTTTTAATTTTCATAAATATCCCCATGGCGCTGTAGATGTAACAAAAAATATTAAGAGTGCCTCGCAATGACGTTCTATGTGAGTTTAAATTACCTGGTCTTATTAAACAATATTTTATTTAACCGTCTTTTAGATTGGTCTATTTATTTTTGGGCTACTTAATTAATTTATGGCCGAACATCAAGATGATAAAGAACTATTATTTCAATTCAAAAATGAAGCAACGAGGGAAGCTGCATTTACCCGAATCATAAAAAAATACCAGGAAAAACTATACTGGCATATCCGCCGCATGGTGGTAGATCATGAAGATGCCAATGATGTTTTGCAAAATATGTTCATCAAGGTGTGGAAGGGCCTGGAAAATTTCAGGGAAGACAGCCAGTTATATACCTGGCTTTACCGGATCGCTACCAATGAAAGCCTAACCTTTATGGAACACAAAAAAAACGCAGTTCCGTCTCCTTAAGTGATGATGAAAATCATTTGAGCCAGCAAATTAAAGGCTGATAAACATTTTGACGGAAATAAGCTTGAATGGAAATTACAGCTGGCCATTCAGAAACTGCCTGAAAAACAACGGGTTGTCTTTAACCTGAGGTATTATGATGAAATGCCTTATGAAGAAATGAGCAGGGTGCTGGAAACCAGCGAAGGCGCTTTAAAAGCCAGTTACCACCATGCCGTTAAAAAAATTGAAGATTATATACTAAACCGTTAAACTTTAAGCATAAATAAAGGTCATAGGAACGATGCACACTGATCTCACCATACACAATGAATTAAAAGAGCTAAGCCATTTGCTGGCAGGCATTCCGAATACGAATGTTTTTACGGTTCCGGAGGGTTATTTTGAGAACCTGGCGGCAGATATACTGTATAATATCGATAACGGCCTTTCTATCAATGAATTGAGTAGATCAACGGCACATATGAATATTCCTGAAGCTTATTTCGATGGCCTGGCAGATTCGATCATGAGCAGGATCAGGTCGGAAGCAGCCAACAGCGTTTTTGAGGAACCGGATACTTCTTTTATTGACCCGGCCAGGCATATAAATACCTACACGATCCCAACCGGTTATTTTGATTCACTGGCGGGAGAAATCGTGAAAAAAATACCACAGCCTGCAAAAGTGCTGACAATGACAAAAACCCGGGTGTTCTTTTCGAGGTATGCCGTTGCCGCAGCCATTACAGGTTTACTGGGATTAAGTTTATTTACCATTTTTGATAAAAAGCAGGGCATTGGATCAGGATCAGAACAAACTTCCCTGGTAACCGCAACGACTAATGATATATTAAAAAACAATAGCTTTGATAAAGTGCTTGAAACCCTTGGGGATGAAGAGATCGTAAACTACCTGCAGGATAATGGCGAAGACGTGAATGCTGCGCTGGTAGCCTCTGTAACCGATGAAAATAACCTTCCGAATGAGGAAGAATATTTTATGGATGAAAAAACGCTTGATAATTTTTTAAGTGATCAGCATATTACCCTAACCAATAATTAATCAGAAAAAATGAAACATATTTTACTTTATATCTTGTTACTGTGTGGGTCTTTTTCCGCATTCGCCCAGGATCAGCCGCCGGAAGACAATGCAAAAAAAGAGCAAAAGATCAGGGCCTTATATGTAGCTTATATTACGCAGGAATTAAAGTTGACTGAGGCAGACGCTCAAAAATTCTGGCCATTGCACGCCCAGTTTGATGCAGAGTTGAAGGGAGTGAATCTTGATATGCCGGAACTTGAAAGGCAACAATCTATATTGAATATCAAGAAAAAATATGAAGATAAATTCACGAAAGTGCTGGGCATTAACCGGACCAATGATTTTTACAGGAAAGACGGTGAATTCAGGAAAAAACTGATCGAGCAGCTTCGGAAAATGCGCCAGCAGAATAATATGAACCAACGACCGGGCAAAAAAAGGAACTTTTAATTATTATATAACCTGTTTTTATAATATTGATCCCTTTCTTTCAAAAAGAAAGGGATTTTTTATTGAAATTCTCCTAAAGTGCTAAAGGGCGATGCCATATACTTAGGAAAAATAATTAATAATACTTGCATGTAAAATATTTTAATATATTTTTGTGGCAGGTGTTTTTCATAGGTTAGCAACGGCCAGCTCTTTCTAGGGCAGGCCTCCTTTTTTTTATACCCTTATGAATGGAGATTTTATATCATGATAAAACAGGAAGGTCCAATGCTCCTGCTTCCCCTCCTCCCACCACTTCCCCCTTAATTCCATACTCTTCCTGCCGTCAAAATCATATTTAGCAATAAACCTGTTTTTCATTTGCTGAAGCTGCGGTGCAACATCGCCTCCATAGAATATTGTTTCATTGTCTTCTTCTATGGTGAATACAGTATGATATGGTGAATGTGCCCCGCTCATTTCATATTTAATATATCCGTCAATGGTTCCATGATCATCCAGCAAAAAGAGTTTACCGGAATCAGCAAGCAAAGAAAACATAGAAGGTTCATAAGAAAGGCTGCCCTTTTCACTGGCAAATGGAAGCTCCTTCCTGTTTAAATAATAGACAGCGTTGGGAAAACTCAATATGGATCTTCTTTCATCCTGGATACCTCCTGCATGATCTTTGTGTAAGTGGCTCAACAACAGCTTTGAAACATCTCCGGGTTTAATACCGTTATTCAATAAATTCTGATGCAGCTGCATCATACCATCCTCATTATAAAAACCAAGGCCGGTATCCATCAATATGATATCATTTTTCGTAATGACCGCGAATGGCTGTATTTCCACCAGTAAGCTGCCAACGGGGCGTTGCTGCAGATCATCACGCTCTTTATTAAAAGGGACAAATATCTTGGTTTTGTCGATGGTAAAACTTCCTTCGCTCAAGGGGATTATTTTCATGATTCAAAGTTACCTGAAACCTTTTGCACGTTTTCCATCCTTATAAACTTTTTCAACCATACCAACTTTATCAACTTATTTACCAAAAAACAGTTTCTTTGCAAAAGCTATGTCTCTTTTCATCACATCCCTTAATTCCGGCAGCAATGGTAACTGTTATTATATCGGGAACGATACCGAAGCTGTTCTTATTGACGCAGGTATATCCTGCAGGGAAACGGAGAAGCGTATGCGAATTTTGGGGCTATCCATGAAAAAGGTAAAGGCTGTATTCGTTTCGCATGAACACAGCGACCATATTAAAGGCATTCCTGTAATTTCCAGTAAATACCAGCTCCCCGTCTTTATTACATCAACCACCTTACTTTATGGCGGCACCGGTATCAGGAAGCAGTATGTAAATGAACTGGTTGCTTACAGGCCTGTACAAATAGGAGGACTTACAGTCACCGCATTTCCAAAACACCACGATGCAGAGGATCCTCATAGCTTTATAATATCCTGCAACGGTCTTAATATTGGCGTGTTTACCGATATCGGTGCTTCCTGTGATCATGTTACCGCACATTTTAGTAAATGCCATGCAGCTTTCCTTGAAGCCAACTATGATGAGGGATTATTGGAAAATGGTCATTACCCATTGTTTTTAAAGAACCGCATCCGGGGTGGCAAAGGTCATTTATCCAATAAGCAGGCCCTGGAAATATTTACATTGCACAGACCCCCATTCATGAGCCACCTGTTCCTTTCACATTTATCAAGGGATAATAATTCTCCTGAGCTCGTGCAACAATTGTTTGAAGCAAATGCAGGAGGAACAAAGATCATCATTGCGTCCCGTTATGAACAAACAGCTTTATATTCAATCCGGGAACAGAGGCCGGCTTCCACGGAAAAACAAAAGATCATCATATCCAGGCGTTTGATGCAGTTAAATTTGTTTGAGTAAAATTTTCACCCGGAAGCTTCGTCCAGGTTATTTTACTTTTTTATTCCATTCGTTTTTGTTGTCCACTTATTTTTATTGTTTTTTCAAGCCGTGATAGCCTGGTCTTTTCTTGTTTTGCATTCATTATCCAATGTATCATTACCTTTTTATATGAAGGTGCCTGTTCTTCAAAAAAGTCCCAGGCTAACTTATTCATTTTAAATTGTCTTTTATAATTTGGGGCCAGGTTAACAGGCTCTTTTTCGTGAGAATAGATCCGGGATCTGTTTTCTGTTCTTAAATCGAATGCTTTTTGTCCGTCCAGGGTCATAAGCCCGGATTTATTAAGTTCCTCTACCTTATTGATGTTAATGGCACTCCAAATACTTGTTCGTTTACGTGGCGTAAAGCGAATGCAGTAACTTTCTTTATCAATAGATCTTCTTACACCGTCTATCCAGCCAAAGCAAAGTGCCTGGTCAACTGATTGCGACCAGGTCATTGAAAGCTTGTCACTACCTACCTTATAGAAGCCTACCAATAGTTCTGTTTCCTTTTTGTGGTGCTTTTCTAACCATTTTCTAAATGCTGCCTGCGTTGTAAAAAAAGTTACTGTCATTTACATTGCCTGTTAATTATCATTAATGATTTGCTGCTGAGATCCTTTCTGTCCGAATGAACAATGGAAACTTTGATGGAACAGAACTAGCCAATGTAAGATAAACGGCTAATTTCAATTCATTTTTTTTGACACAATTTTTTCATCGTCAGTTAATGGGTAACCGAACGTTCGATGGCGGCCAAAAATATTTTTGCTAATGCTGTACGTCCTTTATTTTAATCCTTTCTCTTTCCCTGTGGAGTCGTTTGCTGACGAACCGGTGGAGGGTTTGTATTTTGTGGACGGACCGTTTGTTGTTGCTGTTGTACCCGCGGCTGTTGCGCGGGTGGATTTGTGTTTTGCTCACGGACCCGCTCCGGCCGTACGGGCTGTTGTTGCACGGGAGGATTTGTATTTTGTTCACGAACACGTTCGGGTCTTACCGGCTGTTGTTGCACCGGTGGATTTGTATTTTGTTCACGAACACGTTCGGGTCTTACCGGCTGTTGTTGCACCGGTGGATTTGTATTTTGTTCACGAACACGCTCCGGCCGGTCCGGTTGCTGCACAGGTGTTTCCTTTTGAGTTTGAGGTTGGATCTTTTGCTCACGAACCACCGGTTTTTCTTTGACTGGCTGATTGATCTTTTGCTCACGTACAGGCCTGTCTGTTTTGATCTCAGCCTTAACCGGTTCCTTCACAGGAACTTGTTTAATGGCATCATCCGGGATGGTTTGTTGTTTTACCGGCGCCTGTTTAATAGGCTGATTCAAAGGCTCCTCCCTGCCGGGGGTGGGTTGTTTTACAACCGGCTTTCCTTCTTTGAATGGAAGCACTTTTGAAGGTGCCGGCTTTACGGCAGCGTTATCATCCTTATCTACAAGCGGCCTGTAGATTCTCATACCGGCATTGCTTACACGCTGCACCGGTTTGTTTTCATCAATGATGGCAATTTCTTTAACAGGCTTCCCGGTTTTTTTCTGCACATCAAGCCTGTCCGGGCCGGCATTATAAGTCGTGTTCCTTATTTGATCTTTCCGCGTATTGTTGATGACCGTAGTGTTGTTGATAATGGTGGTATTGTTTGTTGTATTGATATAATAATTTTGAATATTCCTTCTTCCGAAATTCCTGCAGTTTACAAACCTCCAGTTATTATAAGAGATGTTATAATCGTTATATCCCATACCTGGGCCCAACGGAGCCCAACCATAATAATCATTGGATCTTCTCCAGCTCACCCAACCCGGGCTCCACTCATAATCAGGAACCCATACATAGCCATAAAAAGAATCATAATACCAGCGGCCATAATGGAAAGGTGCCCATCCCCATGAGTAATCGGATACCCATGTCCAGCCAAAATCTGTTAATACCCAATATCCACCGGTACTATATGGAGTAAACGAAGAGGACATATTGGGCCGCCAAACATATCCATAGTCCGGGCTTTGAAACCAGGTTCCGTGCGGGCTAAGGTCATCATAAAAAACCTGGAAGCTAACCCGTTGATTTTGAGCTGATACATCCTGGGTTGATATTAAAGTTCCTGTACTTATCAGGCAGAACAGGATGAATATTTTAAGGATCTTTTTCATGGTATAATTATATGACCATGATAGTTCATATACTATGCCAAGAGAGGTTAATGATATGTTTGATTTGATGAGTGGGTCCATTTCTTTGTCCTGTTTTATAGATCTCATTCGTCATTAAGTATCATCAAAAAATTAATCATATGTCAAAAACAATCGTTCAAAAAGTAATATTCAAAAACACTACGCCCCGGGTTCTTTATAACCTCTATATGGATGCTGAAAAACATTCAATGGTAACAGGTGGGCCTGCCGAGATCCTTGCAACCGAAGGAAGTACATATTCTGTACATGGAGGATATATTAAAGGAAATAACCTGCAGCTGGTAAAGGATAAACTTATTGTGCAGACATGGAGGGCCGAGGAATGGGAAAAAACGGATATAGATTCCATATTCATCATTAACCTTGAGAAAAAAGGCGATGATGTGGTATTGCATGCGATCCACGCTAACCTGCCTGACAAACATGCTGACAGCATTGATAAAGGATGGCATAACTATTACTGGAATCCATGGAAGCAGCACCTCGCAGGTAAACTTATCACCCGGGCTGAAATGTAATTTTACCAGGCATTTTTTTAAATGACCAGGTATGCAAAAAGCCGGTCATATTCAAAATAATATGACCGGCTTCTTTTCTGCATGCACTTTAAAAAATCATCCTGTGAAATAACTTATCTCATTTCCTGCAATATCTTATCCTTTGGATACTTTATACTGTAACTGAAACGGAATTTTTTGCTTTCGCCTGGCTGAAGCTTTACATTCCATGTTAAAATTCCCGTTTCAACATCCTTCTCCGCATCCCCGTCTTTGGTCAGCGTTACTTCCACTTCTTTCTGTTTACTGACAGGATACTGGTCTTTAAGCTGCATGGTAACAGGCTGCTTTTTATTATTCCTTACCGTGATCTCGTAAGTGAACTGTTCTGTTTTATTTTCCTTATTAACAGAAGTTTTTGTAAACTCTTTTACCAATGTTCTCTTTAAGGATATCCTTTTATCTCTGCCGAGTGATAAATTGAGTGTATCTGATGTGGCATTCGGGTCAATCATTGATTTCCCGAGATATACATTGTCCATGATAATATTGGCTTCGCCCGGCAATAATCCAAGGCTGTCCCAACGGCTGAGTTGCGCAACAAGGAAGGCATCGTTATCAAGTTTAGGAACCGCAAAGTGTTTATAACCGGCGGGAACTTTTTCATCCTTGATACTTACCGTATAGGCCTTACCGTCAGAAGGTATATCATAAGGCAGGTCGATCTCAAAATTGATATTCAGCTGGCTTTCCTTCAGGTTCATATAATCGCTTACCTTTTGTGCACTGTATGACAACGCGTCTTTTTTCCTGGAACCGCCATCAGTGATAACAACAACATCCATTAATTGAGGCGCAGTATTTTCTGATACCGATTTATCCTGCATGGTATTGTACAAAACGGGTACGTATAACTGTAAATACGTTGGTGCGATCGACGGCACAAGCGTTCCCTGGTTTGGATTGCTGGTACTGAGATTTAGTTTTACGCCTTTCCAGTCCAGCCCCGTGCTTTGCGTTACGGAAGCCTTATAAACAAGCTTGAGAGAATTATCAAGTGTTTTCACGCGGATATCATAAGCGGGGATCCATCCTGCATTCCGCGTAAAATAACTTATATCAAAATTGGCAGCACCAGGGTCCTGGGCAAGTACCTGCAATATAAGTTGACCCGTCGGTTTAGCTTCAGGATTCGCTGGTTCTGTATTTACGATACTATTTTGCCTGTTGGCAACTTCATTGATCTTATCTGTAAGGTCCTGGCGCTTTAATTGCAACTCATACATATTATTCTTAATATCCTTAACCCGGCCTGTATAATAATTTGTAAGCTTTATGAGGTCTTCGCTGCTGATCTCCTTTTTTACAGAGGTAGCGAAGTTATTCTCGATCAAAAGCGATATCCGGCGCAGCACATCCTCGTCAATACTATAGTCGTTGTTCACGGAAGCCAGTTGCTTCTGCAATAATTTTATGGTATCATTTGCTTTTATTGAGGCAGGGTTTACCGTTACTATTCGTGGTTTGGAATAGGCACGGTGATACCATGAAAGGACCGTTACATTTTCAGGGCAACCGATCTGTATGGTATTCAGGTCAGGCTGCAAAGCGAAATTACTGATGACGACCTGCTGTAACCCCTTTACCAGGGACGCTTTCGCGCTATGTTGCAATTCGGCCCCGTACCCATAATACACCGTGGCATATGATAGGTTTGCAGAAGCATTAATGGTATCTTTTTGTTGTGCCGAAACATGATAAACACATATTAGTAAAATGGCAGCGATCAATTTTTTCATCTTCCTGTTATTTTGGTTTTTGGGTAAGGATGCAGGAAGAAGAAAGATTACATAAACTACCATTCTTTATTTTAAATGTTGAATGTTAAATGTTGAATGAAATGCACGAAAATGATAGGCTGATATATCCTGATTCTTCCTGGCTTAGCGAGGGGATGTATAAGCCGGATCATGAAGTTGAATGAAAAGCAAAACCCCCATTCAACATTTAACATTCAACATTCAACATAATTTAACGGAGGACCATTTGCCGGTCTGCATCCAGCTTAATTAAAATAAAAATGAGTATGGTGAAAGTGAGTAAGGAAGAGCCTCCATAACTGAGCAATGGGAGTGTGATACCGATCACAGGAGCGAGCCCGATCGTCATACATATATTGATGGCAATATGAAAAAACAGGATACCTGCTACTGAATAAGCATATACCCTGCTGAAAGTACTTCGTTGCCTTTCGGCAATAAATACAATGCGCAGCAACATTGCAAGATAAAGTAACATCAATACGGTGCACCCTACAAATCCAAAATTCTCACCAAGCGATGTAAAAATAAAATCTGTATGTTGCTCTGGCACAAAATCTCCCTGGGTTTGTGTCCCTTTCAAAAAACCTTTTCCCAAAACACCGCCAGACCCGATCGCGATCTTTGATTGCTTTACATTATAATTCTCTTTATCCGTTTTTGCTTTCTTTAAAGCGGGATCTGCATTATTTAAAGCAACCGTTGTCGCATCTACAAATGGATTATCCCTTCCCACCATGCTGAAGATCCTGTCTGCCTGGTATTTTTGAAAAACATGTTTGAAAATAAACGGAACAACAATTCCGACAAAAGCAGAACTAAGCATCCATAGGCCTATAATAACAAACAACAACCCTTTGTTGCGCTTTATTTTCCGCTTCGAAAAATAAATACAGAGGGATGCAATGATTAATAAGGCAATGATCAATGTGAGTGGAGGCAGGAGCAATGTTATCACCAGTAAAATACCTAATGAAGCCCCTAATATCAGGTAACCCGGGGGAAACCCTTCGCGGTACATGGGTAATAAAAATGAGAAATATACAAGTGCCAGCCCTGTTTCATTCTGTAAAAGTGAAAAAACGATCGGGAGGAAACAAATACCTGCGGCAATGAGTTGTGATCTTGCTTTACTGAAGTCTGTATCAGATCTTGCAAGGTATTTTGCCAGTGCAAGGGCAGTGAATATCTTACAGGTCTCCACCGGTTGCAGGTTCATAAAACCCAGCGGGATCCAGCTTTTAGACCCATTCACCGTTTTTCCAATAACGAATGTAGCCAGCATCAATAAAATGCCCGTTATGTAAAGTATATTGGGAGTTGCAGTAAAGAATTTACTATCCGTTAATAAAATGAATGTGGCCAGTATAACAGATATGATGAGGTATAATAATTGTTTACTGTAATTTTTTTTGAATTCAAAAAGCGATTTCACTACATCATCGTTGGCCCTGTATTCCACTGAGAAAATGCATACCAGCCCAATTAAAACAAGCAGGGCATAGAGCCATATCATGACCCAATCCTTTCCTTTTAATATGACCGTTCTTTTTTGAAACATTTTTAAAAAATGATACCTTACTTTACCACCGTTTAATCCTCATCAGCCGAATCTTTACCGGCAGGATTCTTTTCGTCATTTGGCAATACAGCTTCAAATCTTAAGATGCTGTCCTTACTTTTTTCATTTTTAGGTTTTTCCTTCTTAAGCTTTTCGAGGTCCTCATTATCAATCCCATCCTCTTCCATACCCAGTGTATCTTTTACGATTTTTATATAACCTTTCGCCAACAGGTAAGCAGAATCCTTTGAATGCCGCAGTGAATCCTGTTTCCTGAGTTCAATAAAGATCCTCGGTGGCAACAGGTTAAGGTTTGATAATTGCTCAAGCCTGTCCAGCCTTGGTTTTTCGGTAATCGAATCTTTCAGGTATTTTTCGATCATGAGGCCAACTATCGGTGCCGCATAAGTTCCCCCAAAACGGCCGCTGTTCTCTACCACGCACATAATAGCGATCTTTGGATTATCCCTTGGAGCAAAGCCGCAAAAGAAAGAATGGTTTTGTTGTTTTACGCCACGGTAATAATTTTCAACCGTACCCGTTTTTCCGCAAATACTGATACCGGATACTTTTGCGCCGGCACCCGTTCCCCTGTCCACCACTCCCTGCATGCCATCATGCACTACTTCAAATATACTGTCGGGTATATCGGTCGGTTCAATGTCTTTTCCTGTATTTATCAAGTATATTGAATCTATCTCCTCCTTCTATCGAATCCACTACATGTGGTATAATATACCAGCCTTTGTTGGCAATATATGCCATTTCATTGGCCACCTGTAAGGGAGTCACGTCCACTTCCCCCTGCCCAATACTCACGGAACGGAACGTGCAGTAATTCCAATGTTTCTCGCCATACACTTTATTATAATATGCGGGAGTTGGAATATTCCCTCCTTTTTCTGAGGGCACATCTACGCCGAGTTTATGCCCTAACCCAAAGGCATACATGTACCTGTTCCAGATTGCCAGGCTACTGTCAACATTCGGGTATTTGGGATTATTGATCACCCGTTGCATTACAGTGGCGAAATAAGTATTATCCGAAATGGTAATCGCATTGCGCAGGTCAAAAGTACCTACGTCAAGGCACCGCATGGGGCGGCCGCCGCCACAACCATAAAATGCACCGGAACAGGAAACCCTGGTATCCGTAGATATCACGCCCTCATGCAAGCCGACCAGTGCCTGCAATGTTTTAAAAGTTGAGCCGGGAGAATAGGTTGCACTTACGGTCCTGTTCAATAATGGCAGAGAGGGGTTCAGGAAAACTCGGCAAAGTGTTTTCTTCTTTCACTGCCGGTAAGATAACTTTGGTTGATAGGTTGGCGCGCTCACCATTGCAAGAATACCCCCGGTCCTGGGATCAACTGCCACGATGGAACCCAATTTATTCTGCATCAGTTTTTCTCCCAAGTGCCTGCAGTTCGATATCAATGGAAGTGTACATGTTCTGGCCTGCAATGGCACTGGTATCATACCTGCCGTTTTCCAGTTTTTCAGTAAGCCGGTTCTTATTATCCCGTTTCCAGTATTCAATACCACGCTGGCCCATCAATACTTTTTCATAACTACGTTCCAGCCCTGTCATACCGGCATAGTCCCCGGATACATATCCTTCCTTTGGGTGCCTCTTTAAAAAATTCGAATCTACTTCCGCCATGTATCCCAATATATTAGCACCGGCATCAAAAGGATAGCTTCGTACAGAACGTTCCTGCAGGTAAAATGCCGGGGGCAAACCTGTACATCGATTCATTCAGCATGGCCATTTTTTCTTCACTTAGCAATGCTTCAAAAACAGATGGCCTGGACCTTCCATTCTTAATGATCAATTCTACTATTCGTTTGTTGAACTGTGCAGAATCAATATTCAGGATCCTGCACAAGGAAGTGGTATCTATTCCTTTTAATTTATTAGGGGTGACCATCAGGTCGTATATAGTCGTGTTCTGCAGGATCGCATTGCGGTTACGGTCAAAAATAATTCCCCTGTCAGGATAAATCACTTTCCTGAAAGTACCCTGGTCATCCGCTAAAATTTTGTATTTACTGGTTATTACCTGGAGTGTAAAAAGACGGGCGATGATGATAACAAACAAACCAATAAAAATCAGCCTGATAACATTTTTTCTTGACTGGTTAAATACAGGCACTTTATTGTTTGTTTAAAAATTTATTGAGTTCCAACATGACAACTTGTATTTGAAACAAATATTGCATTAAATCAAAAATAAATTATTCTTTCCATTCTGCGTTGCTGTGGACAGCAACCGCGGCTTTCTCAGAGCTCACCGGCTACCGGGCGTTTATAAAATTCAAATAATTGATTGGTTAAACGGTATTTGTCCGGAATTTTTGTTTACGGGTAAAAAATAATTCCGTGATCAATATTACCAATAAACTGATGACTGTTGATAAAAATGTTTTTACAAAAAAATACCAGATATCACCAAATTGCCATGCTTCCAGAAAGAACAACCAGCCATGATGCAGAAGCTAAGTACGCCGGCATAGATCATGTAAGGCAGTAATCCACCCATACTTTTGAAAGAAGGTTCTTCATAGTTTGTCTCAGCTCCTTCCTGTGGTATCAGAAGATTTATCAGGAACGGCCGGATATATGCGATCAGCACACAGGCAGCCGCATGAAAGCCCGGGTGATGCCGAAAGCTGTCCAGTGTAAACCCCAGTATAAATGCAGTGAACATTAAGCAGTGTACGGTTCATTTTAAAAGGCAGCCAGAAAATGAACAAGAAATAAATATAAGGAGTTACCATCTGGTGCAGGTGAATTTTATCCAGCACAAAAACCTGGACCAGTATAAAGAGGATAAACCGTATGATATTTTTTAACAAAACTACTCATATAACGGCGATCAGGATCAATGTTGCTTTTTTAATTTATCCAGTATTTGATTAATGGCTGTTGTTGTGAATTATCAATGGCATATACATATTGAAGATTATAAAAATTAGCCGAGGTACGAAATTTTACCTTAAAATAGTTATTGATGCTTTTTTCCGTATAAATTCCTTCCACGGTGCCAATCATCATTCCTTTGGGAAAAGTGGTACTGAAGCCACTGGTGATGATCGATATCGCCTTTTACAATTTTTGCACTTTTCGGGATATTAATCAAGAGTAATGATATTTGGCTCTTTTCCATCCCAGTTCACTGTCCCTGTTTCACCGCCCTTTAATAATTTACCACTGATGTGGCTGTCTTTATGAAGCAGGCTCATCACTACGGCATAATCGTCGCTTACTTCAGTGACAATTCCGACACACCATTATTAGGATCAACGATACCCATTCCTTCCTTTAAATTGCCTGACCTTCCTCTTGACAATACAATAAAATTATTTTGGGATGATCGAATTTGAAACACTTTTGCCGGCAGGTAAAGTATATTTTCTATATTGTCAAATGGAATCTACCCTGAATAGAATCAATAATAGTACCTGGTAACGGTATCAGGCAATTCAAAATCTGTCTTTTAATTTATTATATAGTTTTTCATTGGCCTTTACCAGGGAATCATTTGTTTTTTTAAGATGAAAATAATTTTCGACCTTACTGTATTGTGGTTTACTTTTCCGGTAACCTGGTTGGCAATGTTACTGAAAACCGCATTGTGATAATTGCTATAATGAACGATCAAATAAATACTGAAACCCTGCAACACCAGGAAAAGGAGAAAATTAAAATACCGGCGGATGAAAAGAAAGATATTACGCACCTGCATTCTGTTAATTTATAATAGGTGAAGAAGTTGAGAGTATTGATATAGTTCTAGAAGCATGTTAAACTATATTAACTTTACTTCAACCTGTTAACCATGTCAACTCTTTATCGCATTACAAAAGGATACTGTCATAATTTTTAAGAGCAATACCAGTACCCCTTACCACGCTTTTTAGCGGATCATCTGCAACATGAACAGGCAATTTTATTTTAGCAGCTAATTCTTTTATCGAGCCCTCGTAAGCAATGCTCCGCCGCCGGTAAGATATAAGCCACGGCGATAAATATCAGAAGCCAGTTCAGGTGGAGTTGTTTCCAGTGCTTTTAAAATGGCTTCTTCAATTTTGAAAATGCTTTTATCCAATGCTTCGGCTACTTCCTGGTAGCTTACCAATACCTGCTTTGGGATACCGGTTACAAGGTCACGGCCATTTACAGGAATATCATCCGGAGGATTTTCAAGGTCTTTCATGGCAGCGCCAACCTGTATTTTGATTTGTTCTGCAGTGCGTTCACCAATCAATAAGACTATGGTAACGGCGCAATGCTTCCATAATATCAGCAGTAAATTCATCTCCGGCAATACGGATACTCTGATCACAAACAATACCTGCCAAAGCAATAACCGTGATGCCGGTAGTGCCACCGCCAATATCAATGATCATATTACCAACCGGTTCTTCCACATCAATACCAATACCCAGTGCCGCTGCCATTGGTTCATGCATCAGGTAAACTTCTTTGGCGCCGGCCTGTTCTGCACTGTCCCTTACTGCACGTTTTTCCACTTCGGTGATGCTGCTTGGGATGCAGATCATCATTCGCCAGCTTGGTGCAAACAATGGTTTTTTAGGATAGATCATTTTGATCATTTCCCTGATCATCAATTCGGCAGCATTAAAATCGGCAATCACACCATCTTTCAGCGGGCGAACGGTGCGGATGCTTTCATGGGTTTTTTCATGCATCATCAATGCCTTTTTACCCACGGCCAAAAATTTTTTGGATTATTTCTGTCAAGCGCAACAATAGAAGGTTCATTCACAACTACTTCATCATTATGTATAATAAGGGTATTTGCGGTGCCCAGGTCAATTGCAATTTCCTGTGTAAAAAAATTAAAAAGGCCCATATTTATATGAGTGAAAAAACGTAATGTAATCAATGCCGGCAAAGTTGAAGGAAAATATTTGAATTAACAACGGCAAACTTTTTATTTTTCAACATTTTGCAATACAAATTTTGTGCAGAAGCTTGTTGCTAACTAATTTTTTTACTGCAGCAGTTGCATTTATTTCGAATATATTTCAGCTGAAATCGTTATGTATACTGCCTGTACAAACTGTTATCTATTCCGTAGATGCATTTACTGAATTCATACCCGATATCAGTCCTGTAATACATATCTTCAAAATAAATCTGTTCCATCATATAAATTGAATGCTCTGCAGCTTCCTTGATATTATCACCAAATGATGTAACAGCCAGCACCCTTCCGCCATTTGTCAGTACTTTATCTCCTTCCTCATTGTGCCGGAATGAAAAACATAGTGCCGTCTATCAGCTTCATTTCCAGGCCAGCTAATTGCTTTGCCTTTTTCATGATAATTCCCGGATAACCACCGCTTACAGCCACGACTGTTACAGCTGATCGCGGATCTATCATCCATTTTAATTTCATCTTATCCAGTTGCTGGTCGAAACTGCAGAGAATAATTCCACAAGGTCATTTTTCAACCTCGGGATCACCACTTCTGTTTCAGGGTCACCCAAGCGGCAATTGTATTCTATCACAAAGGGTTCATCATCTATTTATCATCAACCGAATAAATATAAATCCTTTATAATCCAGTTTATCTTTCTGAAATCCGCTGATCGTAGGTTCAATAATCCTTTGATTACTTTTCTGTAATAAAGCTTCATCAACAAAAGGCACAGGGCTTACAGCACCCATTCCGCCTGTATTTAGCCCTGTATCTCCTTCGCCGACCCGTTTATAATCCTTTGCTTCGGGAAGCATACATAATTCTTTCCATCTGTCAATGCAAACACACTTAATTCAATCCCTTTCAGAAATTCTTCTACCACCACTTTTTTTCCTGCTTCCCCAAATTTTGACTGCATGATCATCAATTCAAATTCTGCCAGCGCTTCAATATGACTTTGGCAGATCAGAACACCTTTTCCTGCAGCAAGCCCATCAGCTTTTAAAACTACCGGTAACGCATGGTTCTTAATATATTCCACTCCCTCTTCATAATTATCACATGTAAATTCCTTGTATGCTGCAGTAGGAATATTATGCCGTTCCATAAATGATTTTGCAAATGCTTTACTTCCTTCCAGTTGCGCTGCTTCTTTTGAAGGGCCTATTACCTGTATATGCTTGGTATCAGTCTGCTCTGTAAAATAATCTAAATCCCTTTCACCAATGGCTCTTCCGGCCCAACGATCACGAGTTGATCTTATTCTTTAATGCATGGCTTTTCTCAATGCTTCAAAATCAGCTATTTCGATGGACAGGTTCGTGCCATCAAATGCTGTACCGGCATTTCCGGGTGCAATAAAAAGATCATTACAAAGCGGGCTTTGTTTAATTTCCAGGCCAATGTATGTTCCTTCCACCGGCGCCGATTATAAGAATATTCATGATGAATATTGTATTGGGGTAAACAGAATGTGAAGCTAAATTAAAATTCTAATGGTTCATGGCCTTATTAATTTTTGCTCATTCCCGGATAAAACCAGGGTTTGTTAACTAAATTTATACGATTTAAGCTGGTATATTTGACAGTAGTAAACAGAATTTCGCTATTTTGAGCCCTTCTAATAAAATCAAGCATTAAAAACCATTTAATATGAATGAACAGGCAAAACTGGCAAACATCCAAAAGCATTGTACGTATTATTTTTTACCGAGATGTGGGAACGCTTTGCTTATTATCTGATGGTAGGTATTCTTTTCTTATACCTGATCGACACTACAACAGGTGGTAAAGGTTTTTCACAGGATATCGGGGCGGATATTGTAGGAAGTTTTATTGCATTGGTATATTTAACTCCTTTTATTGGTGGCTTGATCGCAGATCGGTTCCTCGGTTATACAAAATCTATTTTCCTCGGAGGAAGCATGATGGCAGCGGGTTATTTCTGCCTTTCCATACCGGGAAATACAGCCTTGTTCGGCGGCCTTACCCTGATAATTATTGGCAATGGTTTTTTTAAACCGAATATTTCTACCCTGCTGGGTAATATTTATAACAGGGAAGATCTGCAACCGCTAAAAGATAATGCTTACAATATCTTTTACATGGGGATCAATATTGGAGCTTTCGTATGCAATTTCGTTGCCGCCTACCTGAGAAACGCATATGGTTGGGGCTATGCGTTTGCAGCTGCGGGAGTAGGCCTGGTGATCGGGATGATCATTTTGGCTATCAATCTAAAAGCCGTAAAATATGCAGATGTAAAAAAACCGGTTCAGGCTGAGGATATGCCTTTGTCTAAAATATTTTTATACGTTTTTTTTCCGGCTATCATTGCAGCAGTGATAGGCTGGATAGTGCCGACCAAGATCTTCGGAACTACTTTAATGGGCACCCCGGCCAATGATGCATTCATCTTTGCCTGTTTACCCATTATCGCTTTTTATATTTCATTGTATGCAAAAGCGCAGGGACAGGATAAAAAAGGGATCGGCTCGCTCCTTTTTATATTTACCATTTCAATTGTTTTCTGGACAATCTATAACCAGAATTCTACCGGCCTTACATTGTGGGCACAAAAACATACGGACAGAACCGTTTCGCCTACTACTCAAAAAATTGCAGGAAGTATTGGTTTCCTCGAAACAGTGAGTGATACGCCACGCCTTGTAAATAAGGTAGATGAACATATGGTGGATATGACGGACAAAAGCCAGGTGGTTTCACTGGAAGGCAAATACGGCATAACTGCAAGCGGTAACAAAATAGATACCGGTACAAAAATTATTCAGGTAATGGGGCCTGATCCATATTTTAATAATGTTCCAAAAGATCAATGGCCAAATGGAAAGGAAGTAAAGTTGGCGAATACGGAATTATTCCAATCCATTAACCCATTATTCATTGTTGTGCTCACGCTGATCTTTGTGCCATTCTTTGACTGGCTGCGTAAGCGCGGCAAAGAACCAACTACTGCCTCTAAATTCGGAATGGCATCTTTTATAGCAGGCTTATCTGCACTTGTAATGGTTTTTGCAGTAATGTCTGTTCCTTCGATATATGGATATAAAGCGGCTCCTGCATGGTTGTGGGGCACTTATTTTGTCTTTACGATCAGCGAGATTTTCTTAAGCCCGATCGGTTTATCATTGGTATCAAAACTTGCACCTGCAAGATTGACCGCGCTGATGATGGGAGGCTGGTTCCTGTCTACTTCCATTGGTGGAAAGATCGCTGGGGTTATGACAAGTTTCTGGGATGATTTCACCGATAAAAAAATGTTCTTCCTCATTTTGGTGATCGGGGCATTTGTTGGTGGAATATTAATTTATGCAAGAATAAGGTCGCTGAACCAGATCGTAAAAGACAAGACGGGATCAGCATAAAAATATTTAATTCTATTACAGGCGATACTTTTACGTATCGCCTTTTTTATTACCTTTCTTTTCTAAAACCAACTGTATGCTCGAGAAAAAAACATTCCAGCCTTTTGTTTCCCCGCAAACGATCATGAAGGAATTAACAGTAAAATCAATTTTACTGGGTAGTTTGTTCGGGGTAATATTCGGGGCTGCAACGGTTTACCTGGCATTAAAAGCCGGGCTTACAGTTTCGGCTTCTATTCCCATCGCCGTGATTGCGATAACATTGGGACGCAGATTTTTTAAAACAACCATCCTCGAAAATAATATCATACAAACTACCGGCAGCGCAGGAGAAAGCATTGCTTCAGGCGTTGCATTTACATTGCCTGGCTTCCTGTTCCTTACTTCTCCCGACAGTGCATCGTATTTTAATTACCTGACCATCCTGATCCTGGCAATCGTAGGTGGAATGTTAGGAACCTTATTAATGGTACCATTGAGAAAAGCGCTGATCGTAAATGAACATGATACACTTCCTTATCCCGAGGGAACAGCCTGTGGGGATGTTTTAAAAGCAGGAGAAAAAGGCGGTGATTTTGCCAAGACCGCTTTCTGGGGATTGGGAGTAGCTTTTAGTTATGCCATTTTACAAAAAGTATTGCGGGTAATTGCAGAAACGCCTCAATACCTGACGCAACAGGCCAATAAATTTTTTCCATCGGCAAAAATAAGTGGCGAGATAACCCCTGAATATATGGGGGTTGGATATATTATTGGCCCACGAATTGCCGGGGTGTTGGTTGCGGGCGGCGTGCTTAGCTGGCTGGTATTGATTCCATTATTGTCCTCCATTGTACCAGCCGATACCATTGCCATTCAATTGGCAAAGCTGGGATACCTGGCAGATGTTGCAAAGGACGGTGGAAAAGGAGGATGGAATGCAGCCACGCATACTTTCAATGATTATTCTGCGGCAATCTATTTCGCTTTTATCCGGCAGATCGGTGCCGGTGCTGTAGCAGCAGGTGGTATTATCACCCTTGTAAAAACCATCCCGACTATTATAAAGTCAATTAAAGGAAGTATCAGTTCAATCAAAAATAACGCTTCCGGTGAAGCGAATGTCGTTTTAAGGACTGAAAAGGACCTTAGCATCAAAGTCGTGGGTTTTGGAAGCCTGGCACTTATTGCCTTCATCGCCATATTGCCACAGGTGCCCGGGGATAGTATTTTACAAAAACTACTGATCGGTATTCTCGTGATCATTTTTGGAGCCCTGTTCGTAACCGTTTCTTCCAGGATCGTAGGGTTGATTGGTTCGTCCAATAACCCGATCAGCGGCATGACCATTGCAACGGTAATGGGTACCAGCCTTATTTTTATGGCAGTTGGCTGGACGGGAAAAGCCTATGAACCACTTGTGCTGGTAGTTGGGGGAATGATCTGTATTGCGGCAGCCAATGCAGGGGCTACTTCTCAGGATCTTAAGAGCGGTTATATTGTTGGTGCCACTCCCAGGAACCAGCAGATCGCTTTGTTTGTAGGAGCTATTGTTTCATCCATCGTAATCGGTATCACCATCAAATTCCTTGACAAGCCCAGCGCTGAGATGGTTGCACAAGGCATTAACCATGCTATTGGAACAGAAAAGTATCCTGCACCACAGGCAACACTGATGGCTACACTCATAAAAGGAATTCTTTCCTTCAATCTTGACTGGCAATTTGTTTTTGTTGGGATTTTTCTTGCTGTCGTGATGGAATTGTGTGGTATCCGTTCATTGAGTTTTGCTGTGGGAGCTTATCTTCCGTTGTCCACGACTTTGCCGATCGCTATCGGCGGTGCGATCAAAGGGGTCGTTGATGCAAGAAAGAAAAAACAAAACATTGTCAGGAACCCTGAAGAAGATGAATTGGGTAAGGGCAGTTTATTTGCAACCGGCCTGGTAGCAGGCGGTGCAGTAGCAGGCGTTATCATCGCATTTGTTTCGGGTAGCGATAGTGGTGACCGTTTCTTAAAGAACATCAGCATGGAGGAAAAACTGACGACAGCGATGGGAATAAATCCTTATTACCTGCTGGGTGTTTTATTCTTCGCGTTGATGGGGTGGATATTGTACCGAACAGCCATGAAAAAATAAACAATAAAAATATTCAATATTATGAAAGGCGGCTTATGGGTCGCCTTTTTCATTATCTTACTTACTAAAATAATTGCTATGTGGAAGAACCATCCCAGGGCCCTGCCTTTTTTATTCTTTAGTGAAATGTGGGAACGTTTTGGTTATTACCTGATGATAGGAATATTTACTTTCTATCTTAAAGATGCTGTGAACGGGTTCAATATGGATGAAAAAGAATCGGCAAGCCTGTATGGTACCTTCATTGCATTGGTATTTTTTACTCCTTTTCTTGGAGGTTTACTGGCAGACCGATATTTAGGTTACCGGCGATCCATCATCATGGGAGGCCTGATGATGGGTGCGGGATATTGCCTGATGAGTGTCCATAACATTACGATGCTATATGTTTCGATGTCGCTTGTAATTATCGGGAATGGATTCTTTAAACCAAATATATCTACGCTGCTGGGAAACGTCTATTCCACGCCGCAATACAAATCACAAAAAGATGAAGGTTATAATATTTTTTACATGGGTATCAATATCGGCGCCTTTACCTGCAACTTTTTCGGTGCTGCACTTTATACCACGATCGGCTGGGGAGCTGCATTTATAGCGGCAGGGGTGGGGATGTTCATTGGTGTTATTACTTTTATTGCAGGCACAAGACATTATAAAGAATATGATATCCGGAAGCCACTGCAGGAGGGAGATATGCCGCTTTGGAAAATTCTTGCCTCTGTGATACTGCCTTCTGTCGTTTTTGGGATTATTGGCTGGTTCATCAAAGGAGATCAATATATTTTTGATTCCAACTCAACGGATGCATTCATATTTGCCTGTGTTCCTGTACTCGTTTTTTATGTGGTGTTATTGATAAAAAGTAACGAGCATGAAAGGCCCGCCATGGGTGCTATGCTCGCCATTTTTGCGGTAGTTATTTTATTCTGGGCCATCTTTAAACAAAATGGCTCTGCACTGAATACATGGGCAAGCCGTTATACCGAAAGGCATGTAGAGGGTACAACCGAAAAAGTTTTAACCGCGCTGAAGCAGACACAGACAATAGAATATAAAAAGGATTCGGTTACGAAGCTGGATAACCAGTTCAGGAAAATCAAGGAAGGGGGTGAAGAGGTAAAAGTATTGGATTATCCCTCCTATTTTAAAAATATGAATTTTCAGAAAGATCCTGTTACCGAAGGAGGTAGTGTGAAAGCCTGGGTACCAAGTTTAAGCCAATCCATCAACCCGTTTTGGGTGATCGCATTGACACCATTGGTAGTTGCATTATTTACCTGGCTGCGAAGGAAAGGAAAAGAACCGTCTACTCCATCGAAAATTGCGCTTGGCCTGTTAATATCAGCATTGTCTGTGCTGATCATGATCGCAGCTGTTAAGGTTGGAAATAATGGAGCGGAAAAAGTAACGGTCTGGTGGCTGATCGGAAGCTATGGTATTGTCACCATCGGTGAACTTTTTTTAAGCCCGATGGGTTTATCCCTTGTTTCAAAACTTAGCCCCGTCCGTATTACATCACTAATGATGGGCGGCTGGTTCGTATCTACTTCCATGGGGAATAAACTAAGCGGCATATTGGCCAGCAAATGGGATGAATATGATGATAAGGCAAGTTATTTCTGGCTGAATTTTATACTGTTGTTTGCAGCAGCCATTTTTTTATTCATCATATTGCGATGGCTTAATAAAGTGATGCGGGAAAAAGGAGTGAATTAAATGAATGCTATAAGCTAATAGCTATTAGCTTATAGCCTACAGAAATTTCAAATAATCATATTGTTTCCCAAGGATCGTTTTATCATCCGTACCCAGCCATTTATTCAATACGGTTGCATATACATTCTTAAAATCCACTTTGTGTTTCAGGTCGCCCTCATTCAGGTCCGAGAGGTCGGGCATGGCATTCAATATCCCCTTTTCTTTTAAACCCCCGCTGATAAAAAACATATTGTTTGCTGTGCCATGATCTGTACCGTTGCTTGCATTTTGGGAAACCCTTCTTCCAAATTCAGAAAAGGTCATCATCAATACATCCTGGAAACGGTTATTCTTTTTCAGGTCAGCAGTAAATGCTTTGACTGCTTCATTTAATTCCGTGAATAACCTTTTTTGCTGCGCCTCCTGGTTCACGTGCGTGTCAAAACTACCCAGTGAAACATAATAAACTTTTGTATTGATATCAGACAGGATCAGGGTCGAGATCGTTTTTAAATTCTTACCCAGTTCTGAATTCGGGTACACATGATCGGTAGGATGTAATTTGCTTTGCTGGAATATATAATCAGCACTGCTTAAAGTTTCACTCATCGTTTTATACAGGTAGTCTACTGTTTCTTCAGATGAATGATGAGCTGCATTGATATCCTTGTAAAAAGCCTCATTGCTGCTGCTGTACAGCCGTCTTGGGTCTTTAAAAGCAAGTCCCGAACGTTCATTGCCTTTCATGGCCAGGCTCAGCATATCGTCTATTTCCAGCGCCTGTGTTGGCTTATCACATCCTTTGCATTGTGCATCCAGGTAACGGCCAAGCCAGCCTGAATTCACATAATCTTTGCTGTCACTGGCACTTTGCCAGATATCCATGCTCCTGAAATGCGACCTGTCGGGATTCGGATAACCAACACTGTTAAGGATCGCGAGGCTTCCATCATCATACAAAGACCTGAAACTTTCCAATGCCGGGTTCAATCCCACTTCATCCGTTATCCCAAGAGCCTTATCTTTTGCGATACTGAGCCGGGGCCGTTCCCTGTAATAAATATCATTGTGTATGGGTATTACGGTATTTAAGCCATCATTTCCCCCGCTGAACTGGATAACAACTACCACTTTATTTCCGGCGGGCACCATCATTGGTTTTTCGAAAGCTTTTAAAAACTTTGGAAGCATCAAAGATGCTGTGGCCAGCGATCCAAGTTGTAGAAATTCTTTCCGTTTGATGACCATAACTTTATTTTAAATGTTGAGTGCTAAATGTTGAATGGTTCTCACTTCTCATCGTGCAATATTTAAACCTTAACATTCATAATTACATCAGCATAATTGGTATTCCGGGGTACTCATTAATTTAACCACTGTTGTCTTAATAAAACTCTCCCGGCTTTCCGCATCTGTATATTTATTCAATAAGGCCGGGGTTACGCGGCTGGCTGTTTGTAATAACGTATCCGATATGGCAGTTGCCAGGTCTTCACGGGAAGTTTTCTCAAATACTTTTGCAACCGGCGCCCAGTCAATGGAAGCGGATCCTCCCCTGTCGGTATACATTTTATTTTTCTTGATTTTTATTTCCTCTTCCATCACCTGGCCCATATTCACATCATCATCATTTTTCGCACGGATTGTAAGCGTTTCTTTTGAAGCCAGCACCTGTGGTATCTGCAGCCGAACCATCAGGGTACTGCTATCGATCCAGCTCCTTCCCCCGGGCCAGCCCGCCACATTGGGTGGATAAAACAGGATCTGGCCTAGTACTTTTTGAAAGAGCAGTTGTGAATTGTCATTATCAAGTTCGAGGGGAAGAAACCTCCGGATGCCTGCCAGTAATTCTACCGGTGATTTGATCCTGTTGCCAATATTCTTCTCATCATAAAACCAATCGCTTGTAAAAATGTCTTCAAGCAATTTCTTGATATCGTAATTGCTATCATAAAAACGCTTTGTAAGCAAGCCTAATTTTTCTTCATCTATTTCCTCATTTACAAAATACCTGTAAATTTTTTTAGTGATATAACTGGCTGTTTGCGGTTCTTCCAATAATATGTTTAGAATATCATCACCATTAAAATTGCCGGTCTTACCCAGAAAGGTTTTACTGCCTTCATCATGGAATTGTTTTCTAAAAACAAACTGCCCCTTCAGATCAAAGCCCCAGCCGGTAAATGCGCGGGCTGCTTCCTTGATATCATTTTCTGAATAATTGCCACGGCCCATCGTGAATAATTCCATTACTTCGCGTGCAAAATTCTCGTTGGGTTTCTTTTTCCTGTTTTGCTGGTTATTCAAAAACTGCATCATCGAAGGGGACTTACTCACTTCTTTTAAGAGATCCCCAAAATTCCCCAATGCATTTGAGCGGATAATGTGCAGCAATTCCTGTTGAAAATAACTATTGATCACCCGGCATGCAAAATGTCCATGCCAGAACAGGCTCATTTTTTCTCTCAATTGGGCTTCACTGTTGATCATTTCATCGAGCCAGCGGACGTTCAGGCTTTTCAGATCCTCTCTGGACTGCTGCCTCATTTTTCTTCGTTGCTCTTTCTTCGTGCCTTCATCCATTTCCTTCTTCTGCATTTCAGCGATATCTATGATGCCTTTATACAAGCCATCAACAAGGTTATTCGCTACCGCAATTTTTTCCGGTACTTTGGAGGAGGTCTTAACCAATAGCTCCCATAGATTCTTTTGAGAAATGGTATCAAGTTCAGCGGCATTTTCTGCCATTGGGCCAAAGGCTGCCCGCCATAAAAGGTGTTGATTTTTTAAGCGATTGGAGATTGCCATACACTAAATTTAACGAAGAACCGGGGTATGACTGTAAAAAAGAGGAAATGTTTAACGGGGATTTATTAGAACACGAATTTTTTTACACGAATTACACGAATTTGCACTCCGTTTTTTCATCCAGCATCCAGCATCCAGCATCCAGCATCCAGCATCCAGCATCCAGCATCCAGCATCCAGCATCCAGCATCCAGTATCCAGCATCCAGTATCCAGTAGCTATCCGTTCGCGATTACTGTAGCTCCAAAATAACGATGCAGCACTTTTGGCAAATGAATCCCTTCTTCCTTTTGATTATTTTCCAGCAGGCGGCAACGATCCTGGGCAGTGCAAGGGAAGATCCGTTCAATGAATGCAATAATTGTGTTTTGCCGGCCTCATCCTTATACCTGATCTTCATCCTGTTTGTCTGGAAAGTTTCAAAATTGATACGGAACTTACTTCCAGCCATTTTTGCTGTGCCGCACTGTATACTTCAAAATCATAGGTAAGCGCAGAAGTGAAACCCATATCGCCGCCGCATAAACGAAGAATCCGGTATGGCAATTCCAGGAATTGCAACAAGCCTTTCCACATGGTTCACCATTTCTTCCAGGGTATCATAACTGTTTGCGGGATGTACCAATTGAATGATCTCCACTTTATCAAACTGGTGTACCCGGTTCAGTCCCCGCACATCGCTTCCAAAACTGCCGGCTTCCCTTCTGAAACAGGGCGTATAGGCGGTCATTTTAACCGGAAGCGCTGTTTCTTTTACAATTTCATTGCTATAAATATTGGTAACAGGAACTTCAGCTGTTGGTATCAGATAAAATTTGTCTTCGGTAATATGATACATCTGCCCTTCTTTATCAGGCAACTGGCCGGTACCGTAAGCAGAATGCTTCATTAACCATCAATGGCGGCAGGTATTCAGTATAGCCTGCTTCAATATTATAATCCAGAAAATATTGGATCAATGCCCGTTGCAGTTTTGCGCCATTTCCCTTATACAAAGGAAAGCCGCTGCCGGTAATTTTTGCGCCGGTCTCAAAATCGATCAGGTCATATTGTTTGATCAGTTCCCAATGCGGAACTGCTCCCGGGTAAAGTTTAGGAACCGTACCGCCTTCTCTTACAATTTCATTGTCTTCCGGTGATTTGCCGTCAGGCACAGAATCATGCGGAAGGTTTGGCAACAAGCAAGATTTGTTTTGTAAAAGTTTCTTCCAGCAATGTAGCTCATCTGCTTTTGCAGAAAGGTCATTTTTCAAAACAGCTACTTCCTGTTTTTTTTTTTCGGCCGTTTCCTTGTCTCCACTCGGCCATCAGCATTCCAATTTCTTTTGAATGGCATTGATGGAAGCCTGCAGATTTTCAGTGAGCGCTCTTACTTTCCGCACCGGTTCATCTGCTTCTAAAATAGTCATCTACGAGTTCAATATTGTGGGAAATTTCTTTTTTCAGCTTTTCCTTTACCAACGCTGTATTCTGTCGTATATAATTTATCTGTAACATCCGGGTTTATTCAAATTTTTTAAAATCCTTAAGATGGCAAATATAAACCTGAAAAGCATATTACTTACATTTGCGAATGCAACACACGGAAGACGATCTGCAGGTAAGGTGGCTGAAGTTGCGTATCAAGCTGAAAGAAAGCTTTGGTATAAAACCTGATATGAATGGTGTTTTATTACTGATCGGTGTGCAGGAACTTGGGCAAGGGCCGCAGGAATTCAGCAAAGAACAAAAACAGGACCTGATGCATATTGCTGTTTGTACGTATTTTATCTGCGAGCGGTTATTATAGATTAGATGGCAATGATGAAGAGGGCTGGCCACATTTTACGCAGTTAAAACCGTTACCCGAATTAAATATATTTGAACAGGAAAATTTTTTAAAAGATCATGTTTTGCTATATTTTCAATAACCAGAATTTTATTTAACTCCTAAAAAACAAATTAATCTTTTATCTATATTACAATTAAAAATGATATGATGACAACATGTAGAATCTTATTTGCTGTTTTTTTTTTTGGCATCATCGCACTTACCACCAATGACAACAGATCAGCAAAAAAAGTCGTAAAACGACAATTGGCGAACGCCTGCAGCAAACGCTTTAGCTCAGGTAACAGAGCCTAAAATAAAGAAGAGCCTGTTCGTGTTAAGATCACTACCGATTCAGGGATTATCATCGTAAAACTGTATGATTAAACCCCGCTGCACCGCGATAATTTCATCAAACTTGTAAACGAGCATTTTATGACAGTTTACTTTTTCACAGGGTGATACCAGCATTCATGATACAGGGTGGAGATCCATTAAGTAAAAATGCACCCTCCGGAACAATGCTGGGAAGCGGCGGTAGTAGATATACACGTATCCCTGCAGAATTTCGATCCAGCCTGATCCATAAAAAAGGGCCTTGCTGCGGCCCGAGATGGTAACCTGACAAAAGCCAGCAGCGCCTGCCAGTTTTACCTCGTGCAGGGAAAACGATTACCGATGGAGAATTGAATATGATCGAAAGCACGCAAGGGCATAAAATATACTGCATGAGCAAAGGAACATCTATAAAACGATTGGCGGCACCCAATCCTGGACATGGATTATACCGTATTCGGCGAAGTGGAAAGCGGACTGGAAGTGATCGATAAGATAGCTTCTGAATGCCCCGTGACAGGCCAACAGGCCCAATACAGATGTACGCATGAAAATAGAAATAATAAAATAATTCCATTATCTGGATCTGATTTTATTCCTGTTAAATTGCAGCATAATTTTTACTAAACATTTATAAAATATAGCAGATGAATTATCCAGACAATCTTGTGTACACCAAAGGACCATGAATGGATTCATTAGAAGGGAATATTGCCACGATAGGTATTACCGATTTTGCACAACATGAATTGGGTGATATCGTTTATATAGATATTAGTACAAAAGGAAAAGCATTGGCAGCAGAAGAAGTATTTGGACAGTGGAAGCGGTTAAAACAGTAAGTGACTTTTTTTCCGGTTGCAGGAACCATCACGGAAATAAATCCTGCACTTGAAGCCAACCGGAATTGGTGAATACAGATCCTTACGGTGAAGGCTGGATGATAAAAATGACTGTTGATAATCCCGCCGATGTTGAAAAACTGATGAATGCCGCAGCATATATGGATCTTGTAGGATAGAATCAGTAACTGCTTCAAATGAAATGATTGAAGCCAATCTTCAAATAATCTTAGAAATGAATATATCACCATTTAAAAAATTCTATTCCAGGCATTGCCTGGTTTTTTGTGTGCTTGTTTTGATCTGCTTCCCGAGAAGATATCCCGACCGGGAAAGCTGGCTGATGGCTGATAATATCTATTTTGATAAATGGGTTCATGCCGGCATGTTTGCCATGTTGGCATTTTTATTCATGTTGCCGCTTGTACGAATCAACCTATCTACCAGAAGACCAAATGGCAATATTTCATTCGAATCGCTATTGCAGTATGTATCTGGGGACTAACCACTGAATTCATCCAGAAATTTTTTATACCCGGCAGGAGTTTTGATCTGATCGATTGGGAGCAGATACGCCGGGTGTTATTATTAGCCTGGATCTATTACAGGAAATTTTTACAATCCAGTCCTCCAAGGAGTTGAGATAGACCCCTGATCTGCTTATCAATAGTTAAAAATCGCAACCAGCTTGTTTCATACGATTTACTGCTTACATTTGTATATATGCTAAATGTTGAAAACATGGAGTACAACACTACCCGAAATCATTTAATCATGAGAGAATATGGCAGACATATTCAGAAAATGGTGGAATACCTGTTAACCATTGAAGATAAAGAAGAAAGGCAGCGAAATGCTTATGCTGTAATAGAATTGATGGGATTTTTAAACCCACATCTTAAAAATGTAGAAGATTTCCGCCATAAATTATGGGATCACCTGTTCCTGATCAGCGATTTTAAGCTGGATGTGGAAAGCCCTTATCCAATACCCACAAGGGAAACCTTAAAGGCAAAACCTGACGATTGCGTTATCCAAAAAAATATCCCAAGTTCAATCATCTTGGAAAGAATATTGAAGTAGTGATAGATAAAGCGTTGAAAGAAGAGAATCCTGAAAAGAAACAGGGTTTTGCAAATGCCATCGCTTATTACATGAAACTTACTTACAGCAACTGGCATAAAGAACTGGTGCATGATGATAATATTCAAACTGAATTGAGCAGCATGACCGAAGGGTGAACTGGAATTCAATAACCGCCCGTTTGTAAAGCACAGAACGGATAACCGGATGACGGGATGATTACGGAAGCGGCAGTAGGCGGTACCGCAAAAATTTTAGCGGCAGAATATCGGCGGAAGAGATAACCGGGGTGGTCGGTGGCAGCAGGACAACAGATAACCGTGGCGGCAGCAGGGATAACAGCGGCCGGGTGGCGGTCGCGACAACAGGAACAACAATAACCGAAATTTTAAAAAAAGATATTAATATACCACGGATTAAGATGACTTACACTAATTAAATAATTCCCTGGTGCTTTCAAAGCATCAGGGTTTTTTATTTACGTTTGCCATACATTTGTAACGGGCTATTAGCTAATTCATTTAATTATGTATAATTAAATAATCATAATATCAGCATGAGCATCATTTGAAGTAAGAGGAGGAAAAAAACTTTCAGGAGAAATTACTCCGCAGGGTGCAAAAAATGAAGCACTGCAGATTATCACTGCGGTATTACTTACGGCTGAAGAAGTTACCATCGATAATATTCCGGATATCATTGATGTAAACCTGCTGATAGAATTATTAGCAGGAAATGAAAGTAAAGATCAACCGGATCAACCGGCATACCTGTATTTTCCAGGCAGATGATGTGGATGTGGATTACTTGCAAAGCGAAGCATACCATAAAAAAAGCGGCAGGCTAAGAGGCTCTGTGATGCTTGCCGGGCCAATACTTGCAAGATTTAAAAAAGCATATCTCCAAAACCCGGTGGCGATAAGATTGGGAGGCGCAGGCGTTAGATACGCATATCATCGGTTTTGAAAAACTGGGCGCAACTTTCATATAATGACGAAGATGGCTTTTTTAACCTGGAAGCGCAAGAACTAAAAGGCGCTTATATGTTGCTGGATGAACCAAGCGTAACAGGAACAGCCAATATATTAATGGCAGCTGTTCATGGCAAATGGTACCACTACCATTTACAATGCCGCCTGTGAGCCTTATATCCAGCAGCTTTGTAAAATGCTGAACCGCATGGGAGCAAAGATCAAAGGCATTGGCAGCAACATGCTTACGATACAGGGTGTTGAATAAATTGAAAGGCACAGAACACACCATGTTACCAGATATGATCGAAGTAGGAAGTTTTATTGGCCTGGCGGCGATGACACAAAGTGATATCACTATTAAAAATGCAGGCATTAAAGAACTTGGGCGTGATCCCGGAAAAATTTCAGCAACTGGGTATTAAAATGAATTTTAACGGCGATGATATTCATATCCCTGCACAGGAAATTTATGAGATCCAAAAATATATGGATGGAGGTGTGCTCAGTATCTACGATCATCCATGGCCGGGTTTTACACCCGACCTGCTTAGTATTATTCTGGTAACAGCCATCCAGGCAAAGGGCAGTGTACTGATTCACCAGAAAATGTTTGAAAGCCGCTTGTTCTTTGTAGATAAACTGATAGAAATGGGTGCACAGATCATTTTATGTGATCCGCACCGTGCCGTGGTGATCGGGCTGGAAAGAGAACAACAGCTGCGTGGTATCACCATGAGCAGCCCGGATATCCGGGCGGGAGTGGCATTGCTGATAGCTGCATTGAGTGCGGAGGGAAAAAGTACTATTCAGAATATTGAACAGATCGACAGGGGTTACCAGAATATCGATGAACGGTTAAGAAATTTGGAGCAGAAATAAAAAGAATTGATTGATCGCTCGTTCTTAACTGATCGTGTCATTCGATTAGGCCATAATATCAAATTCATGTTAAACGGGAAACGATCGAGAGACAAGAAACCAGAACGTTCATTGCTAATTTACTTGAACTTTCTTTCCTTTATCTTTGCACATGACTTCCATACATCAAAAAATATTCATCATAACAGCTCCATCCGGAGCCGGTAAAACTTCTATCACCAGTTATCTCATGACAATTTTCCCGCTACTGGAATTTTCTATATCTGCGGCCACACGGCAGGCAAGAGGCAATGAAAAAAATGGTGTTGATTATTATTTTATGAGCAAGGAGGAATTTCAAACAAAAGATCCAGCACAAAGAATTTGCAGAATGGGAAATGGTGTATGAAGGAAAATATTATGGCACTTTAAAATCTGAATTGAAACGAATATGGGCTGAAGATAATGTTCCTGTACTGGATATTGATGTAAAAGGCGCTATACATGTACAACAACAATATCCTGAAAATACACTTAGCATTTTTATTGAACCGCCTTCGGTAGATGAACTAAAGAACAGGCTGCAAAGCCGGGGAACAGAAACTGCGGAATCCCTGGCAGCAAGGGTGAATAAAGCTTCTTACGAATTATCATTTAAGGACCATTTTGATAAAGCTGATCGTAAATGATAACCTTGAAAATGCCTGTGCTGACAGCGGTAAAACTTGTAGCTGAATTTTTAAATTCGTAATTACGCTGATAACTGAACAACTTAACACGATTTTCTTATTTTTATCATATGGACTGGATAGCACTTCTCGCAATTGTTATTTCCTTGATCCTTGATTGGCTTTTTTTCAGGTATAGAAATAGCTTTTGTTTCTGCCAATAAACTTATCCATTGAGCTGAACAAGAAACAGGGCACTTACAAGTGGCAGAATCTGGGGCGCATATTCGGACCATCCTGCCCGTTTTATTGGTACCATACTCGTTGGTTTCAATATTGTACTGGTGGTATATGGCTTACTGATCGGCGAAATGCTATATCCTATATGGAAATGGATCGAAGTCAAACTGCCTGCAATCAACTGCTAACATACCTGAACTTTATCAAGCTACTGGTAGAAACAATCCTGTCAACAGCAATCGTGCTTTTTGTTGAATTTATTCTCAAGGCTTTTTTCAGGGCAAGAAACAACCGTATTCTTAGTCAGTGTTCTATCAGCTATATAGCCCGTTTTTTTTATTGGCTCTTGTCTTCCCTCGCATTATTTATTTGTAAATATTGCTGAATGGATATTGAAATATATTTTCAATGTAAAGCTCAATGATAAGAAAGAGGTATTCAGCAAAATTGACCTGGAGCATTTTATGCAGCAGAGCAAAACCACGATGAAGAAGAAGCTCGGAGATCAACAAGGAATTATTTGAAAATGCTTTATCGCTAAGTGAAGTAAAATTACGGGAATGCCTGATTCCGCGAAAAGAAATTGAAGGCATAGATAGCAACACACCCATTGAAGACCGTAAAAGAAAAATTTATTGAAACCAAACTAAGCAAACTGGTGGTGTATGAAAATAATATAGATAATATTCTTGGTTATGTGCACCAGCTAGATCTGTTTAAACAACCCGTCAACATTAAAAGAAGTATTACTACCCTATACCTACTGTGCCTGAAAGCATGAGCGCTACAGACCTCATGAATAAATTCAGTAAAGAAAGAAAAAGCATTGCCTGGGTGATAGATGAATTTGGCGGAACAGCAGGTATTGTAACAATGGAAGATCTGCTGGAAGAGATCTTTGGTGAGATAGAGGATGAATATGAGAGGCGGAAGAATTTGTTGAAAAACAAATTGCCAGCAATGAATATATTTTCAGCGGCAGGCTGGAACTTGATTACATTACTGAAAAATACAACCTGCGATTTCAATGGAGATGAAGAAGCAGAAACCTTGTCGGGTTATATCATTCAAAACCATGAGGCCATTCCCAAACAAAAGGAACGTATCATCATTGGCAATTACGAGTTTGATATTTTAAATGTAAGCGATACAAGAATAGAAACTGTAAAGCTAAAAGTGTTGAAATAATTTTAATAATGACCATTGCCGTACATCATCTCTTCTCACAGGTTACCAAAACAATGCCCGTACAAATTTCAATTACCGGTTCTTCAAGATCCTGGCAGCTAAATATCCCGCTGATCATTTTATTTTTATTTTGACAGGCCTATTTGGACCATTCGCTGGTTACACAATCAAATATTACTCCGGTATTACTTTCGCCCCAAATAAAAAACAAGCTCTTGCAGCATTACTGGTATAACTTCAAGATTCCTAGGCTACTCAACAGGTACAATGCTGACTGTATTTGTAAGTGGGGAATCGTTTGCAGCCTTCGTACCAAGTTCCGCAGTGCATGTTGATTCACGAGCTTTCCTTTCTTCAAAAAAGTAATCTTTAATCAAAGCGTCATACCCGTTATTTAAAGAAATATTTAAAGGAATTTATTAACAAGGCGGATCAAATTGCTGTTACGAACAAGCAGCTTTTAACAACCTTAAAAACATTATTCCCCGGAACTGAAAATAAAACAGGTTTCATAAACCGGGGTATAGATGAAGCACATGAATCTTACAGCCCTGAGCAGTTATAGAGAAAAAAGACAAGATAGCTGGCGGAAAAGATTATTTTTTATTTTATGGAACAGCTGCAGCTGCTGCAAGTTCAATTACAATTGCTGAAAGCCTTTTCCATTTTTAAGAAATGGCAGAAATCGAATATGCGACTTGTCATGCTGATCCCTCCCACACTTCAAAAAGATAACATTGAAAAGATCTTTCAACATATAAATACAGGAATGATGTTAGCATTTTTTCATACAAGCCCGAAGAAAATGATCCATTGCTTATTGCTGCGGCATATGCCGTTGTCTATTTACCACAGTTGAGATTATAGAACCTCGCCGTTTTATATACACTTCAAAGTAATATCCCGCTTATTGCGAGGGACACCGATATTTGCAAAGGCATTTTTAAGGATGCCGCATTATATACAAGCATTGCAGAAAAAGATATTTCAGAAAAAATGATGCAATTATACAAAGACGAAAATAGCAGGAATGACATGGCAGGCCCTGGGCAAATCAGTATCTGCGGAATTTACATGGACACCACGCTGCAGATAAATTATGGCAAAGAATACAGGTTACTGCGGATGCAATAAACATATTAACTTTGCCAATTAAACATTAATAGCATTTATGAATAAATCACAATAAAAATAGATGTATTACTTGATCCCAATAAAGTTCCTGAACAGATAAACTGGGAAGCAAGCGACAGCATGCAGATATGGTACAAAAAGCAAAAGCAATGTGTCTGGCATTTTGGGATGGTGCTGATAAAACTGCCATGCGGATCGATCTATGGACAAAAGATATGATGATGGATGAAATGGCAGATTTTTATTACCAGATGCTGATGACCATGGCAGATACATTTAAAAGAGCCACACAACAACAGGAACTTACCGATGAAATGAAAAAATTTGCAAAAGGATTTTTTGAAAAGTTCAGGGCAATACAGTTGAAGGAACAGATAGCTAAGTACAAGCTATTAGGGATCATTAGTTTAAGGTATATTTTATCCTATAGTTAAATGACTGATACTCTTAAAACCTGTACTTACTAACTGCTAACACTTATAGCTAATAACTTTAAAACTTAACCAATATGGCACTAGAACAACAGATAATGGCTGAAATGAAAGATGCCATGAAAGCAAAGAACGAAGGCTGTATTACGTAGCTTACGTGCAATAAAGGCAGAGATCATCAAAGCAAAAACAGAACCGGGCGCCGGCGGTGAAATTGATGAAGCCACCGAACAAAAGTTTTTGCAAAAGATGATGAAGCAGCGAAGGGATTCACTGGAAATATTTGAAAAGCAGGGACGTGAAGACCTTGCAGAAAAAGAAAAAGAAGAGATGGCAGTCATAGAAAGATTTTTACCAAAACAACTGGATCGAAGCAGAAATAAAAGATGCAGTAGCAAAAATCATTGCTGAAACAGGTGCGTCATCTGCTGCGGATATGGGTAAAGTAATGGGTGTTGCAAGCAAACAACTGGCCGGAAAAGCAGATGGAAAAACGATCAGCGACATTGTAAAAGAATTGCTGAGCAAATAATCAGTTTAAACTCACCTTCTTATAAAAATAATCAATGCTCAATCGATCGATATATCTTTGCTCGTATTGATCATTTTGGCCTGTATCAAAGGGTTGCAAGAAAGGATTGATCATGGCACTTTTTTCCATCATTGCATTTATTGTTGGGTTGGCAGCGGCATTAAAATTATCGGCAGTTGTTGCAGTAAAGCTTTCACAGACTGTGAATGTTTCCGCAAAATGGTTGCCATTTATTTCATTTATGATGGTATTTATGATTGTGGTAATACTTGATAAACCTGGGCGGCAAATTCATTGAAAAAACATTTGAAGTGGCCATGCTTGGCTGGGTAAACAGGCTTGGAGGAATCATTTTATATATGTTGTTATACAGTATCGTTTTTAGTATTTTTTTATTTTATGCCGATAAGATGAATCTTATAAAACCAGAAACCATTCAATCTTCAAGAACCTATCCATATATAAAGCCATTAGGCCCGAAAGTAATAGATAAACTTGGAAGTATGATCCCGTACTTTAAAGATATGTTTACCCAGTTGGAAGCGTTTTTTGGAGATGTTTCCAACAAAATACAGCATTAATTTGAGCCATTATCTTATTTAATGTAATTTTAGCACCGATTAGCTATACTATTAGTAATATCAGCATTACACACAATTACATTATAGTCACAAGAATGAGTTACGAAATAAAACAAGACGGAAAATTTAAATTTATAGAAGAAGGTGAGGGAGAACCACTGATGTTGCTGCATGGTTTATTTGGTGCATTAAGTAATTTTAGTGATCTGATAGAACATTTCCGCAAAACACATAAAGTGGTTGTTCCAATGTTTCCTTTACTTGAACTGGACCTGCTGCATACTTCTGTTGGCGGATTCAAAAATTTGTGCAACAGGTTTATTGAGCACCGCAATTACAACAATATTCATTTGCTGGGCAATTCACTGGTGGTCATGTGGCGCTGGTACATATTTTAAAAAACCCTGAACGCATCAAATCACTGATCCTTACCGGCAGTTCAGGCCTGTTTGAAAATGGCATGGGCGATACTTATCCAAAACGTGGTGATAAAGAATATATCCGTAAAAAAACCGCACTTACATTTTACGATCCTGCACATGGCAACGGAAGAACTGGTAAATGAAGTGTTTGAAATCACCAACAACCGGTTGAAAGTGATCAAAATCATTGCATTGGCAAAAAGCGCCATCCGCAATAATCTCGGCGAAGAACTGAACCAGATAAAACAACCACCTGTCTGATCTGGGGAAACAATGATACCATTACACCGCCATTTGTGGCAAAGAATTTCACGGCTGATCCCAAACAGCGAATTGCATTTTATTGATAAATGTGGCCATGCCCCAATGATGGAAGTGCCGGATGAATTTAATAAGATACTTGGATGCTTTCTTAGCAAAATTAAAAACTCCTGCTGCAACAGTTTAATAATTTTTGTTGTCTTTATAAGTGAACACTGTTCGGTAATTTTTACGTACCTATAATCATTATAAACCGGCAACATGTTAACCGCTGAACTAATAAATAATAATATTCCCCGGCTTACAGTTACAGGATTCTCTTGCAAAGCGTTGCAACTGATAAATGATTTTAGGTAACCCATTTACCTGTAGTATCGGAAGGAAAATTTTTGGGACTGATCAGCGAAGAGACCTGCTGGATGTGGAAGAACGAAAAAGTAACCATTGAATTATTACAGGAACATTTTATTCATGCTTCTGTAAATGAAAATGAACATTTTTTAAATCGCGGTAAACTGCAGCATCCAGTTCGAAACAAATGTGGTTCCTGTAATAAACGAGGAAAACGAATTGATAGGCGTTATTACCACTACTGACCTGTTAAAAGCACTGGGAAATTTTTCAGGGGCAAACGAGATCGGTGGCATCATCGTGTTGGAAATGGAACGACACAATTTGCCATTTCCGAGATCAGCCGGATCGTTGAAAGCAATGATGCACAATACTTACACCTTAATACCACCGTACATCCTGAAACAGGCATGCTTACTGTAACCCTCCATATCAATAAAAAAGAAATAGCAGCTGTTGTCGCAACTTTTGAAAGATATGATTATGATGTTATTTATTATTTTGGAGATGAAAATTTTGAAAATGAAATACACAACAATTACCGTCACTTGATGAATTATCTTGATATTTAATAAAATAATATTTTTTGCTGATTCAGATCAACAGTAACTGAAGCAAAGCTGTGCCGTATGAAATATTTGAAATTGGCTCTTATTTTAAACCTCGTTATTTTATTTGCCCACTCCAGCTGCTGCACAACAAAAAATGCTTACAAGGAATTTTATGATAACTGAACGGAATGATCACCGCTGATTCTACCAGCAAGCTCAATGTTTCTGCGATTGAAGTAATCGGCAATAAAAGAACAAAGACCTATATTATACTCCGGGAAATACAGTTAAAAGAAGGAGATTCTATCCGTGAATCCCGGTTATTTAATGTCCTGCAACAGTCCCGGTACCATATTTACAATACCAACCTGTTTATCGAAACAGATGATAGACCGATATTGATCGATGGGAGCAAACTTATCATTAAAGTGAATGTTAAGGAGAGATGGTATATCTATCCAACCCCACATTTTAAATTGGTTGACAGGAATTTAAACGAATGGTTAAGAACCTACCATGCAGACCTGAACCGGGTTATATATGGGGTAAAATTTGTTCATTATAATTTTAGCGGCCGGGGAGACCAATTACGCCTCTTTTTATTAGTGGCTATGCCAGGAACTACGCCTTTAGTTATACAGCACCTTACAGTAACGCTGCATTAACGGAAGGATTTTCAATTGGTGCCGGTTATACGCAAAACAGGGAGTTCCCTTATAAAACTGATTTCAATAAATCATTGCTCAATTTAAAAAGGCTGGATTTGTGAGAAATACTTTTTTTGCAAATACTTCATACCAGTTGAGGCGGGGATTTTTCAGGAAACATATTTTTTCACTGGATTATGGAAGTATTAAAGTAAATGACAGTGTAATTACCCAGCAGTATAACCCGACTTATTTTAATTCAAACAAATCATCCGTACGCTTCGTGGATATTTCATACATATTCCAGTATTCAAATACAGATAATATTAATTACCCGCTGAAAGGAAAACTTTTTTTCGCATCCATATCCAAAAGAGGATTGGGCCTCACGGGAGGCGTTAATATGCTATCACTGGATGCTTCATACAGTAAATTTTTCCCTCACAAAAAAAAATGGTATAGCAGCATTGAATTGCTGACAAAATTGAAAGTTCCTTTTGTACAACCCTATATCAATCGAAGAGCAATGGGGTATGGAAATTTTTACATGCAGGGCCTGGAATATTACGTGATTGACGGAGTCGCTGCCGCTATTGCAAAATATACCCTTAAGAAAAAACTATTTTCATTCAGCATACCGGTTCCGTTTCATATAAAGGCATTGCCCAGTATCCCATTTACCTTTTATGCAAAAACATTTGCAGATATGGGCTATAATTATACTAAAAAACAATATGATTCGAGGCTGAACAACCGGCTGCTCTATAGCGGAGGATTTGGCATTGACATCCTTACACTCTATGACCTGAATCTCAGGATAGAATACAGTTTTAACCAGTTAGGAGAAAACGGGTTATTTTTGCATTCCAAAGGCGGCTTCTAAAGTGAGCGCCTTATCCATAACATAGAAAATGAAAATAGCGATATATAGCCGGGGAATAGAAAACAACCAGTTGCAGGATATCAATCTTTTACTGGATGAGTTGGCCAGCCACGATGCCGAACCTGTTTTTTTCCAGGATTTTTTCAACCAGTTTTATAGTGCGATCAATATTGAAGGAAAATATTCAACCTTTAATTCCAGTGAAGAGCTTGACGTAAATATAGATTGCATGATCAGCCTTGGGGGTGATGGAACAATGCTGGACACCGTGACGCTGGTAAAAGATTCGGGGATACCCGTATTGGGAATTAATTATGGCAGGCTTGGCTTCCTCGCCAATATCGGCAAGGAGGACATGCATACTGCCATGGATGCGATCATAAACAGGAAATACGTTCTTGATAAAAGAACCCTGATACACCTCGATGCGAATATCCCGTTGTTTGGAGAAACGCCTTATGCGCTGAATGAATTCTCCCTGCACAAAAAAGATACCTCCCCTATGATAAAGATCCATACCTACCTCAATGGTGAATTTTTAAACACCTATTGGGCAGATGGATTGATCGTTGCCACGCCTACCGGATCTACCGGCTACTCACTCAGTTGTAATGGACCCGTAGTTTTTCCTGATAGCGCAAGTTTCGTAATTACACCGGTTGCTCCTCATAATTTAAATATACGCCCGATCATAGTTCCGGATAATACCATTGTTTCTTTTGAAGTGGAAGGCAGGACAGATGGGTTTTTATGTACACTTGACAGCAGGCGGGAGATCGTGACAAAGGAAATTCAACTGGCTGTGAAAAAAGAAACCTTTGGTATCAATCTTATCCGTATGAATGAAAATAATTTTTTGCAAACCCTGCGAAGCAAATTGTCATGGGGACTTGATAAACGGAACTAACCGGACCGTTTAAAGGTTTAATGGTTCAAAAGTTTAAAGGTTTAAAACCAGTTCCATTAGTAAAACTTTTAAACCCTTAAACTATAAACCTTTTGAACCTCATTCCATGTTCAAATCAAAAAAAGTAAGGCTTATTTTTCTTATTTACTGGTTCCTGCTTGCGTATATCATTGCGGCACTGGTGTGGTGGTATATTTCACTTATACAACAAACTGACCAGATGACATTCTTTAAAATGCAGGAATTAAAAAAAGAAGATGCCCGCTATATTGAACACTATGACAGGATCCAGGACGAGCATAAAAGAAAAACAGCCCAGTATATCGGTGAAGGCTCGATCTTTTTTTTGCTGATCGCTGCGGGGGCAATTTTTGTATACAGGGCCGTTAACCGGCAACTAAAGATCAGCCAGCAGCAGCAAAACTTTATGATCGCAGTGACCCATGAGCTTAAAACCCCGATTGCTATTGCAAAGCTGAACCTGGAAACCCTGCAAAAAAGAAAACTGGATGAAGTACAGCAACAGCGGCTGTTGCACAATACATTGCAGGAAGCGAACCGGATGAATGCACTATGTAATAACATGTTGCTATCATCACAGATCGAAGCGGGTGGCTATCGCATTACAAATGAAGAAATAAATATGAGTGACCTTGTGCAAACCTGCCTGGCCGATTTTATTACGCGGTATACAAAAAGGGATATTCAATGTGAAATTGAAAAAGAGTTATTTATTACCGGCGACAACCTGCTATTACAAATGGCAGTAAATAACCTGATCGACAATGCCATAAAATATTCACCAAAAGAAAAAGCCGTTTCCGTAAGACTCCTGCAACAGGATAATATGATCGTGCTAAAGGTGATCGATGAAGGGGCGGGTATTGATGACCGTGAAAAGAAAAAGGTCTTCGAAAAGTTTTACCGCATCGGGAATGAAGCCACCAAACGTGCCAAAGGCACAGGCCTTGGCTTGTATCTTACCCACAGGATCATTTCAGCACATAAGGGTAAAATATATATTAACAACAATCAACCCTCGGGAGCTGTTTTTGTAATAGAGCTCAAACAGGCCGTATAAAATTTTAATATGTCACAAAAGAAATTTTCTATATTACTGGTAGAAGATGAAGAGAACCTCCAGGAAGCACTCAAGTTGAACTTAGAACTGGAAGGTTTTGAGGTAAGCAGCAGTTATGACGGGGCTGACGCTTTAAAAATTGTGAAGCAGGAACATTTTGACCTGATCATTCTGGATGTAATGTTGCCTGAAATTGATGGCATTACTGTTTGTGAAACGATCAGGCTGACTGATCCCAATATCCCGATCCTGATACTGAGTGCAAAGAACAGCAGCGCTGACAGGGTGCTTGGATTAAAAAAAGGTGCAGATGATTATCTTACCAAGCCTTTTAACCTCGAGGAACTGTTACTAAGGGTAAACAAGCTTATTAAAAAAAGCGGGCAACTTTCCGAAAAACAGCCATTACCGGAAATATACCAGTTTGGAAAAAACAAAATAGATTTTAAGGGACTCGAATGCTTCAATAAGAATGGCACTAAAATTACCCTTACTAAAAAGGAAGGGATGCTTCTAAAACTGCTTATAGAGAACAGGAATGAAGTGGTGACCCGGGAAAAGATATTGCAATCCGTTTGGGGTTATAATGTATACCCAACAACAAGAACCATTGATAATTTTATTCTTAATTTCAGGAAATATTTTGAAGAGGATAGCCGCAATCCTGTTTATTTCCATTCTGTAAGAGGTGTGGGGTATAAGTTTACACATGCCTGATATCATAGGAATTTATCTGCTGGATCACTTCATGTGCGGCATGGTACAGTTCGTTCATTTTTTCATTCCTTTCAAAAGGGGTGTACAGCTGCCATTCGATATCCTGCATGATGTGCTGTAACTGCAACACGATATCATTTGAGATCCCCCTCTTATCCATTACCCCCGTTACCGTACCTGAGTTGATCGCATTTGGGTCAATTGAAAATTTTTGAGACAGGTAGTTCTTTAATTCTGTATTGAGCAATGCATAGAATTCAGCGCAATCATCCCGGTATAAACATTTCTCCGTTTCTGTTAAAGGGTTTTGCTGGTTCAATGCAGAAAGTTCAATTAAATGGTTTAGTTCTTCATCCCTTTTTGTGGGTATTTGGGAAAGGGAATTAACTGCCACGGCTTTCTTTTCCCGCATCAGCCAAATGATCAATCCTGTCAATATAACAACACCGATAAAAATAATGACCCACCAACGGTGACTGAATATTTTATTTATGAATGAAATATTTTTATGTCCCAAAGGAATATTTGAAAGTGCCACGGATTCACCTGTTCCTTTTATTACGCTGAAAGAAATGGGTTCGGTTGCAATGGATCGGTAAGCGGCTGTCTTCGGATCAAAATAACTAAAATGGATAGCAGGCAGTTTATAAGTTCCCGGGCTATTTGCAGCAAATGAATACTCAAAGGTTTTATTTCCGGATACGGGAACAGTTAGTTTACTCAGTTCATCAATGACCTTTGGTTCAAATGGCTCGATTCCCGAGGGCCATTCAATATCCGGAGAAGTTAATAGCTGCATATTGCCACTGCCGCTGATCGTTAGTGATAGTTTGCCAGCCTCATCTGTTGAAAATTTATTTTTTTGCAACCCCGCTTTTATGGTAAAGCTGCCCACTGCTCCTTTGAAAGAAACGGGCTTCCCGGTTTCCGGCAAGGGTTTCACCAGGATACTAACGGGTTTACTTTGCAAGGTTACTTTTTGATGAACCATCGCATCCGGTGGAAATGTTGATATTGCAAAATCATCAAATATGCTGTTCAGGTCATTCAACTTTGCTGCATAATCCTCTTTGATAAACAGTACATCATTGTCAAGTGCGGCTGCCTCAAGCGCTATGGTGCCCGGTTGCAGGGCATAGAGCTGTGCCTTCCGGATCGTATAAACATTGTATTCCCTGCCATTCCATTGCTGCTTTTTATAATCGGAAATGTCTGGCTGTTGCAGTTCGATTACAGAAAAACCATTGAAGGATGGATTTTGGGTGAGCTGGCTTTCACTTTTTAACCGGGTGTACATATTATAACTTGCCACAACCGGCTCTCCTACATAGCAACTCGTTTTATCCACTTCCAGCTTTAAAACCATATTCTTATTTATCTTATCCGCAATATTATCTCCTTTGTGAATGATGTAGTCATTGAAATCCGAGCGGGGCCTCTGTTGCACAAGAGGATCAAACAACGGGGTTAATGGATTTACCCCGGCCGTATTGCCGGAAATATCATCCTGCACAACAAGAACTACCGGATTACTTTTATATTGTTTCCCGCCAATGGTTGCTTTGGCGGGATCGATCCTTAAATTACCCGCATGTTTTGGCTTTAATATAAAAGTAAATGCAACAAACCTGGTAACACGGCCATTGACAGAATGTCCACCTATCTCACGGGCCGGCCCGCTTACGACCACAAAATTTTTAAAGGAAGGAGGAGTTAACTGCTGGATATTCTCCGCATTTTCAATGATGATGCTGAAACTGACAAGCTCATCTTTATTTACCTGGCCTGGAGAAATGGCCGTTGATAAACTAACCTGTCCGTTCGTACATACAAACACAAGGCTTAAGCAGCAACCCAGTAATATTTTTTTAAAAAATAGATTCATACATCGCTCATCAACAAACGCAAATTTAAATTATCCTGTTTTGAGACTGGCTTATAAAAACTTAAAACATTCAAACAAACTGTTAATTATAGCTCACCCAATTGTGGTGTGATCAATATTTCATCCACTACAGCCTGGGGAGAAAGTATGCTGGCTGCGTAAACCAGTTCTGCAATATCGGATGCTTCCATGATCCGTTTGCCGCTGTTATCGAAATCAGACCATGAATCAGTTAAAACGGCCCCTGGCATAACAGCAGTAACTTTTATTCCATGAGGCTTTAATTCGTGCCGGAGATTTTGGCTGAAACCGTTCAACGCAAATTTGCTGATACTGTATCCACCGCCGCCGTCATAGGCTTTTAAAGATGCGATGGAACAGATGTTGAAAATATGTCCATGGCCATTCTTTATCATGGATGGCAATAATTTCCGGGTAAGATGATAGGCGCTGTATAAATTTGTATTCATCATCATTTCGAGTTGCCCGTCAGGTTCATTCATCGAATCTCCGGGAAGGTAAATGCCGGCATTATTAACGAGGATATCGGCTGTGCCATGTTGCAAGCACCATTCGGCAAATGAGATCACAGCTTCTTTAACCGAAAGGTCTACAGGCATGATCCTTACCACCGATCCCGGAGACCGTTCGCTGATCTCATTGGCAGTAGCCTGCAGCTCCACGGCATTTCTTGCACACAAAAAAAGCTGCCGGCCCTGACCTGCAAATTTCATTGCAATGGCCTTTCCGATTCCCTTACTGGCTCCTGTTACGATAACATTCATGTATCAAATTTTAAAAAAATTATAATTGCATAACTTTGTTACGGATTGTAAAGTTAATCATCGGTTCATTTTAAATTCATTTCATTTCATGCCCGTTTATAAGCACCTTTTTTTTGACCTGGATCATACCCTCTGGGATTTTGACGCAAATGCAAAAAATACACTGACAGACCTATTTGCAGAATTTGATCTCCATGTGAAAGTAACGCCCGTATTCGATGATTTTTACAGGAAATATTTATACCACAATGAAATTCTTTGGGCCAGGTACCAGAAAGGATTTATTGCTGCCGATGAACTGAAGTGGAGGCGTATGTGGCGTACCCTGCTTGATTTCCAGATCGGCGATGAATTACTTGCCAAAGACCTAAGCCAGCGGTTCATGGAGCTTCTACCCACCAAAAAAGAAATATTTCCTTACACCATGGAGATATTGAATTACCTCATCCAAAAAAAATACAAACTTCATTTAATAACCAACGGGTTTGAAAAAACACAATGGAGCAAGTTAAGAAACAGTGGCCTGGAGCAATTTTTTACGTGTGTAATTACGTCCGAAGCAAGTAACAGCCTGAAACCCAAAAAAGAAATATTTGAATACGCCCTGCTGAAAGCAAAAGCATCTTTAAGTGAAAGTATTATGATCGGCGACAATTTAGAGGCAGATATACAAGGTGCCATGAATGCGGGCATGGACACCATTTTCGTGAACCATATTAAGCATGGCTCTATAGATATTAAGCCAACTTACACGATCACAGCCTTAATTCAACTGGAAGATATTTTTTAATTGTTGTAACCTTCTTTTATAAACTACCCACAACAGTTACACCTCCTTTTACAACTTCATTCAACCGCACATTTAGTTTTGTGCCAATGGGCAATAACAGGTCTACCCTGCTCCCGAATTTGATAAATCCCATTTCATCCCCCTGCTTCACTTTTTGTCCTACTTCGAGGTAATTAATGATCCGCTTGGCAACGGCGCCGGCTATCTGCTTTACGAGGATTTCTGTGCTTTCCTTTTTGAGCACAACTGAATGCCTTTCATTTTCAGTAGAAGATTTAGGATTCCATGCAACGAGGTATTTTCCTTTATGATATTGACTATAAACCACCTCACCGGTTAGGGGGTTCCTGTTCACGTGTACATTGGCCGGGCTCATGAAAATGGAAACCTGTAACCGCTTGTCTTTAAAATATTCTCCATCCACAACCTCTTCAATAACCACCACTTTGCCGTCTGCGGGGGCAACAATACTTTTTTCATCTATCGTAAGTCTCCTGGAGGGTATCCTGAAAAAAGAAACGATGAATAAAAAGAAAACAAAAGAGATAAAAAAAATGGCATAACATAACCATAAAATAGATGCCCCAAAGAACCAGAAAAATGAAACATTCAATGCGCCCAGCAGCAACAGTACCACTGCAATGGATTTATATCCTTCCCGATGTATAGTCATTTACACAAAAATTGAACAGCAAATGTACAAAGTACAAACACAAGATTCGTGTTTATAGAAAATATTCTGCGCTTAGATAACGAAATTAATATAAAGCCACACGAATGGAGTTGCAATGAGAAGAGAATCAAACCGGTCTAAAAAACCGCCGTGGCCCGGCATAAAATGGCCACTGTCTTTTACGCCGGCCATGCGTTTCATTTTACTTTGAAGCAGGTCACCCAATGTGCCAAAAACAGCACAGATAGCTGCAATGCATAACCAGTGCTGCCAACTGATCATTTTCGCTGCAGGAATATAATAACCCAGTAAAGCTGTTACGATTATACAAAGCAATGCGCCCCCGATCGTTCCTTCCCAGGTTTTTTTAGGAGATATTTTCGATAGGGTTGTTTTGCCGATCATGGAACCAACGATATAAGCCATCGTATCATTGATCCAGATAGGGAATATGATACCACATGGTATTAATGCTGAATATGAAAGCTGGTCAGAGATATTCCCGTGGTTTCCATCAAAGTAAATATCTCCCGTGATCCCCAGACTGATCATCATGAGGATCGGTATTACAATATATAGGAATGCCAATGGAAGGTACCAGAGATATTTTTGATGGTATATCTTTTTTAATATTTCGGCAAACTCGTAAATACAACCCAACATGATAATTATAAACAACGCAATAAAACTCCATTCATTGATGAATAGTCCCGCGATCATTACCAATACAAAGATCGTTGCAGTCAATGAACGGGTCCTGAGTGTTTGTATATTGATCGCCAAGTTTACTGTATTTCGTTTTTTTCAAAAGGATGATGACTGTTTCCTTCTTTTTGCAGGAGTAACTGTTCCCTGGCTTCTACCTTCAACTGGTTATTTACAGAAAATCTTTTTAGCAACCGGAATAAAATATAAAGAACAATGAATGCGATGACGCCCAACCACCAATCCACTTTTGGGTCCAGTTTGCCGGGATCTATTACCTGTTTATTGTTGCTCATCCAGAATAGTTGAATCACTGCAAAACAGTTATTTAAAAAATGAGCGATCACATTCACCCAGATATTCCTGGTTTTATGATACAAAAGGCCGAGGACGAAACCCAATACCAACCTGCTTAAAAAAAGATAAACAGACATATGGATCAGGCTAAATAACAATGATGTAAAAAAGATGGCGATCATTGGCTGTTTCCACCACCTGACCAACAGGTTTTGCAAAGCCCCTCTGAAAAAAACCTCTTCAAAGAGGGCAGGGAAGAAAGCCATGATAACGATTGCCATTAAAAGCTCGGGAATACTTTTTAAATGACTCATTGCAAGCACCTGGTCATTGTATAATTTTTCCAGTTTTGCGGCCAATATATCCAGTGAGTGAAAATTGCTGACCAATGCCTTACTCATATCAGCAAGCGGGGCTGCGGCAATATTTGCCACAAAAATGATGAAGAAGCCGATCAGTACCTGGTAAACATTGATGTATGGGTTGAATCCAAGCCAGAATTTATTCCTCCCATTTACAACAAGAGAATATAAAACGGCCGGGATAAACAAAAACAAACAAGTACCTACTACCTGTAAAAGCCTTGATAATGCTACATTTTTGGGATCCATCATGGCCTTTGTCAATGCCTTTCCCATATCCTCCATGGGAGTACCCGCGGGCAACATCTTCATTCCGATGATTATCTCTGCCCCACCGGATAATAACATACCGAGGCCCCAAAAAAAGATCAAAATCCCCAGCTGAGCGCCACCCGAAAACCCTTTAACACTTTTGTATTGCATACACTAAGCCAATAAGTTGTAAATTTGCATCCGCAATATACAAATAATGATGCCCAAAATTGGTTCCATACAATTGCCTGAGTTCCCGTTGCTGCTTGCACCAATGGAGGACGTGAGCGATCCTCCCTTCCGGGCTGTGTGTAAAGACAATGGAGCAGACCTGATGTACAGTGAGTTTATCAGCAGTGAAGGACTGATCAGGGACGCTATGAAGAGCCGGCAAAAACTCGATTTTAGCGAGGAGGAAAGGCCTTTTGGCATACAGATATTTGGAGGGGATGAAGATGCTATGTCGATGAGTGCCCGTATCTGCGAAACCGTTAACCCCGACCTGGTTGATATTAATTTTGGTTGCCCCGTAAAAAAAGTAGTGAGTAAGGGCGCAGGGGCAGGCGTTTTAAAGGATATAAACCTGATGGTGCGGCTAACCGAAGCTGTAATAAGGGGAACCAGTCTCCCCGTTACGGTAAAAACAAGGCTTGGATGGGATGATAATACCAAGAATATTGAAGAAGTGGCAGAAAGATTACAGGATATCGGTGTAAAGGCATTGGCCATTCATGGACGTACGAGGTGCCAGCTATACAAAGGCGAAGCAGACTGGACATTGATCGGTAAAGTGAAGAACAATCCACGCATTCATATTCCTATTTTCGGGAACGGTGATATTGACAGTGGCCAGAAAGCATTTGAATACAGGAACAGGTATGGTATTGATGGAATCATGATCGGCAGGGCCGCGATTGGCTATCCCTGGATATTCAGGGAAATAAAGCATTACATGCAAAACCAAACGGTATTGCCTTCCCCTACGCTGGAGGAGCGCCTTGAAGTATGCAGGAAACATTTATTTAAATCTGTAGAATGGAAGGGCCCTGTTGTAGGAATCAATGAAATGCGCAGGCATTATACCAATTATTTAAAAGGATTACCCGGCATTAAAGAATTCCGTTACAAACTTGTAACGCTTACTACAGCCGAAGCAGTTGACGAAGTATTGTATGAGATCGCTGAACATTACGCGGATTATCAATTTGAGCGGACGCCCATCGAGATCATTAATTACCATGAAAAATGCCCTTTATAATCCGCTGATTTCTACCTTTCTTTCGATTGCAACAACCACTTCTTTACTTAAAGGTGATATTGCAGGCCCGAAATAATTTACCAGCATTCCATTTTCATTTACCAGGTATTTGGAAAAATTCCATTCCGGCTGCTGGCTGTTCCAGCCGTTTTTGGTTGCATCCGTAAGCCATTTGTATATTTCATGCTGCCTGTCATTTTGCACTACGACAGCCTTTTTCATAAGCATGAACGAGATATTATAATTTTTCTTACAAAATTCCGCTATAGATTCATCGCTTCCTTTTTCCTGTTCTTTAAAATCATTTGAAGGAACCCCGATCACTACTAATTTGTTATTATATAATTGAGAGAGCTTTTCAAGTTCATCATACTGTGGAGTATAGCCGCAATCAGATGCAGTATTTACCAACAGCACTTTCTTTCCTTTCAATGCAGCAAGATCAAATTTATAACCTGTTATGGTAGTTCCCGTTAATGTATAAAAAGATACTTGCGGCATGGCCTTATCGTTATAGAAGACCGTTGCCCCTTTGCCTATACTTTTTTTCAGCCATACATATGCCGGGTATACTGCTTTTAAAACTTTTTGCCTTATGCTCATTTGTTTTGAATGTTTGTTTACTACCGCCACATAAATACAGAATGAAATGAACAACAACAACAAAATGATGATTGTTCTTTTTAATACGCGGTATTTTTTCTTCTTCCGGATCATGGTCGGTTTCATTGTTAACACCCGTGCGGATGAAGTGCAATAATGCTGCCTAAACTGGTTGACCAGCAACTTTGAATTTATAATTTAACTATCGTATAACCCATTTGAACAATTTCAGCTTGCCCTTGAACGGTGGGTATTTTATTGAAGGATCAAACCAGGTAGGTGTCTTCATGATTGCTTTATGATGACTGAATGTATCAAAACTGTATTTGCCATGATAATTCCCTGTACCGCTGGATCCACGTCCTCCAAAAGGGAGATGATGATTGGTCAGTTGCCAGCTTGCATTGTTCACACATCCTCCACCAAATGCGACCGCACCCAGCCATGCCTGCTCCTTTTTTTTGTCTGAGGTAAAAACATACAAGGCCAGTGGATTCTTATTCCTTGCAATGATGGCAAGGGCTTCATCCATATTATTAAAAGACAAAACCGGGAGTATAGGACCGAAAATTTCGTCATTCATAATATTACTGTTTGCGCCAACCTGGTCAAGCAAGGTAGGCTCAATGTATAATTTTGACCGGTCGATCCTTCCACCGGCGATCGTTTTGCCATCATCAAAATATTTTACCAGCCTGTCAAATTGTTTTTCATTGATGATCTTCCCATAGTTCTCACTGGCTTTTGCATCATCTCCAAAAAATTGCTTCAACGCATTTTTTATTCCTTTTACCAGTTCATCTTTGCTGGATGCATGCACCAATACATAGTCAGGTGCCACGCACATTTGCCCGGCATTTGAAAATTTCGTCATGGCGATGCGCCTTGAGGCTACTTTAATATCGGCGTCCGCTTCTACGATGCATGGACTTTTCCCGCCAAGCTCCAACGTTACAGGCACTAAGTTTTTTGCTGCGAGCTGGTAAATGCTTCTTCCAACGGCGGTACTTCCTGTGTAGAACACATGATCAAAGACGAAGTTATTCATCATTCCAGGTATTACGGTTGCACCGTCCCCTTCTGTAAACAAAATATAATTCTCATCGAATGTTTCCCGGATGATCTGTTTCATTACCGCCGAAGTAGCTAGAGCAAATTCGGAAGATTTCATCACCACGCAATTTCCCGCTGCCATTGCTCCAACCAACGGGTTAAACAACAAATGAAGCGGGTAGTTCCATGGGCTGATGATGAGCACAACACCCAACGGTTCGCGGATTACAAAACTCCTGGAAGGAAGGTTGAGCAGGTTGGTCTTTACTTTCTGCGGCTGCATCCACTCGTGGAGATGCTTTAAGGCATTGTTTAACTCAGCCAATACAAATCCATTTTCTGTAACCCAGCATTCCTCCGGGCTTTTCTTGAGGTCTTTGTACAATGCTTCATAAATGGCTGACTCATATTTTACCAGTGCATCTTTAAGCTTCTGCAATTGTTGTCTTCTGAATTCAAAAGGCTTAGTTGCACCACTATCATAAAAATCACGAAGTGCAGTTAATTCTTTTAGAGATGACATTGCCTTAAATTTGTTTTAAAGTTAGTAAACAATTTATGAGTGATGAGCAATATATGCGCCAGGCCATCAGGGAGGCGCAAAAAGCTTTTGATAAGGATGAAGTGCCTGTAGGTGCTATTGTTGTAATGAATGAAACTATTATTGCAAAGGCATTTAACCAGGTAGAAATGTTGAATGACAGTACCGCCCATGCAGAGATCCTTGCATTGACTACAGCCTATAATTTTTTAGGAAGTAAATATTTACCGGATGCCACCTTGTTTGTGACGGTTGAGCCCTGCCTGATGTGCAGTGGTGCTTTATACTGGAGCAAGATCGGCCGGGTGGTTTTTGGTGCCTATGATGAAAAGAATGGATACCGGCGATCCACAGGCAGCAATAATCCTTTTCACCCAAAAACGATCATAACCGGTGGTATCCTTGAAGAAGAGTGCGGGAAAATGATGAAAGATTTCTTCAGATCAAAAAGATAGTTTTCGAAATGAGTAACATCCCTGTTCCAATGTTATTTTAAATCAATTAGGCTTTAATTTTGCAGGAGAACATTAGAGTTCATTTTTTTACACATATAAATTTATAAGTTATGGCATTTACATTACCACCACTTCCTTATGCATATGAAGCATTGGAACCACATATTGATACACAAACCATGCAGATACATCACGATAAGCACCACCAGGCTTATGTAGATAATTTGAATAAGGCGATTGCAGGCACAGACAATGAAAACAAATCACTGGAAGAACTGGTTAAGAAAGCAGGCAGTATCAGCCCCGCTGTTCGCAACAATGGTGGCGGCCACTGGAACCATAGCTTCTTCTGGGAAAGCCTTGCAGCAAATGCAGGAGGAAAGCCCTCCGGCAAATTGGCTGAAGCGATCGATGCAGCTTTTGGCTCCTTTGATGCATTCAAAGAAAAATTCAACCAGGCAGGCATGACACGTTTTGGAAGCGGCTGGGCATGGCTGATCGTTAAAGATGGTAAACTTGAAGTAAGCTCAACGCCAAACCAGGACAATCCATTGATGGATGTTGCAGAAGTAAAAGGAACGCCTATATTAGGAGCTGATGTTTGGGAACATGCTTATTATCTGAAGTATCAAAACAAACGTGCAGATTATTTAGCTGCATTCTGGAATGTGGTAAACTGGAATAAAGTAGCAGAAAGATTTGAGGCGGGATCTAAATAATCAAAATGACCTCCATTTTCAGGACGCCTAAAGTTTCGTCATTGCGAGGAACGAAGCAATCTGGAATATAAAAACAAGATTGCTTCGTTCCTCGCAATGACGTTTTTTTTACTTTACGGAACCGGATCATGCCCATGCCCACCCCATGGATGGCATTTACTAATTCTTTTAAGGTAAGCCAAAAACCCTTTAAAGGCCCATATTTTTTAAATGCTTCAATACCATACTGTGACAGGTAGGTGTGAACCTGCACTTCGGCCCCAGCCATGGAGAAATGATCCATTGATATAATTTTATCAGAATATAAACGGAAAACTAAGAATTGCTTGATCGTTTTCATCTGCAATTTTATTAAGCCTGTTTAAAATTGTTCCATTTTTTCAAATACGATATCATACTCAGGTAATTCTTTTCCATATAAATAAAATAAATACAGATAACCGCAGATCCTGTTGTTCTAAATGTGACTTGCAGCGAGTTTTTTTGCAACCGGTAAGCTTCCCTCATCAATCTTTTTATCCTGTTCCTGTCAACTGCTTTTTTAAAATGTCTGCTGCTAACGCCAATGCCTGTTTGCAATGTAGCGACCGTCATTTACCGGCAACCAGATCACTTTGAAAGGAAAATTAGAAAAGACTGTTCCCTTTGCTGAACAAGCTGATCAATTGTTTTACGGCTTTTTAGTTTATCCTTTTTCCTAAAAATATATCGTGGAGTTATTTGTCCAATGCATAAAATTAAAAAAGCCCCTGCAAATGCAAAGGCTTGAATACATTTTCCGGCATGCCCATGGGCGTGAAGGAGATCAGTCTATTTTTTTGAACCATGTTCGTCAGAAACAGTCAGTTTATGACGTCCTTTTGCTCTGCGGCTTGCTAATACCTTACGGCCATTTGCAGTTTGCATACGCTTGCGAAATCCGTGTACAGATTTTCTGCGGCGTATATGCGGTTGATATGTTCTTTTTTTACCTGGCATTGTTTTAAATTTTTCCTTTTACAAAATATTTTCTAATTCGTTTTGTTACACTCAGCAGGGCACCATCCCTGCTGTTTGTGAAAGGACGGCAAAGGTAGGGTTTCAAAAAATTGAAATGAATTATAAAGATTGCTGAAATTCATAGATTTACTTTGCAGCTTAAAGGCTCAAATGTGTTGATTTTACTGGTTTCCCATAGAAAATAGCTCGCATGGTTATCAAAATCTTCGGCGGAATCGGTGTGTAAAAAACTTGCTTTGCCCATTTTTACTGCATTTTTCTTCCATTTCAGGATGTCTGTTCAGATAATCCTCCAAACTGTCTGCAACAATCTCTCCCTGCGATAAAACGGTAACATCCTGCCGGAACATATTCTTTATTTTTTCCATCAACAAAGGATAATGCGTACAGGCCAGCAAAATCGTATCAATATCGCTGATCTGTTTGCAGAGATTATCAATATGTTTTTTTATAAAATAATCTGCACCCCGGACTGGTATGTTCATTATTTTCAACCAACGGCACCCACATGGGCAGGCTTCCTGGTACACTTTATATCCGGATAAAATTTTTCGATCTCAATCGGATAAGAATTGGATTGTACCGTACCGGTTGTACCCAAGATACCCACATTCCTGTTTTGCTGAACTTGCCGATGATCTCTGATGTGGGCCTGATAACACCCAATACTCTTTTTGCAGGATCAATTTTTGGCAGATCATTTTGCTGGATGGTCCGCAGTGCTTTTGCAGAAGCGGTATTGCAGGCCAGTATCACCAATGGACAACCCTGTTTAAAAAACCATTTTACACATTGCAAAGTATATTCATAAACTGTTTCAAAACTGCGTGGTACCATAAGGAGCACGGGCATTATCCCCAGGTATATATAATCATACTGCGGGCAGTTTGGCAGCTATTTCTTTTAAAACAGTCAAGCCACCATAGCCACTGTCAAAAACGCCAATGGTCTGTTACTTCATGTATCAAAAATAACAAAGCCATCCCGGTATTATGCAGGATGGCTTTATAATATATTTAATAAATTATTATTAATTGCTGTTTTAGGTGTTGCAGCTGGTTTTGGCGGCGCATCCTTTAATACCCAATTTCTTTTTAACAAGAGCTAAAATATCATCGCCCGGAGGAGTTACCAACAACAATGCTTGTAGCAGCATCCAATACATAAGCATAGCCATTTTCTTTAGCAACAGCTTTAATGGCATCCATTGCTTTTGTACTGATAGGACCAATCTTTTCCTGTGCTTTTTGCTGGTACATTTCCTGCGCTTGTCTGTTCCAGCCCTGTACTCTCTGATATAGTGCGATCAATTCATTTCTTTTAATCTCTTTCATGCTTGCAGTAAAGTTTTGCTGAATCTTTACAAACAAGCTGTCTTTTTCATTCAGTTCTTTCAGTCATATCCTGTCCCTGCTGTGCAAGTGAAGTCTGGTATTCCTGTAATTCTGCATTGGCTTTTTCTGCTTCCGGCATCACGCCGATCAATTCTTCTGTGCTGATATAGCCAATTTTGTTTTGCGCAGATGCACTGAAAATTCCTAATGCCATCACAACTGCTACGATTAATTTTTTCATTGTTTTTTTAATGTTTATTTGTTTAGTTGTTTATATGTTATTAGTCTAAATAATTAACAATTGTTGCTGCACCATATCTCTATTATAATTTATTTAACACCCAGATTCCTCAACACATCTTCACTCCTGTCCAGTTTTGGGTCGGCAAATATAACGGTAATTCCTTCACTTTTATCCAATATAAAATCATAATGTTTTTCTACTGCCAGTTTTTGAATGGCATTATAAACCTTATCCTGTATGGGTTTTATCAGTTCCTGTCTTTTTTTAAACAGGTCGCCTTCAAAACCAAAGCGTTTTTTTTGCAGGTCCCGTAATTCTTTTTCTTTATTAAACAATTCATCTTCTCTTTTCTTTTTCAGTTCATCGCTCAGCATAACCTGTTCAGCATCATAATCTTTATACATTTTATCCAGGCTGCTTGTTTTTGGTCAATTTCCTGTTGCCATTGCTCACTGAACTGGTCCAGTTTTGTTTGCGCTCTTTATATTCCGGTAATTTTATCCAAAATATATTTAGAATCAATAACCGCATAACGCTGTGCATTTGCTGCAAAGTGCAAGCAATAAACAAACAGGCAAGTAATTAATAATTTTTTCATGTTATTTTATTTTAACAAATCAACATTAAACAGATAAATACTTATTCCGGTTCCTGGCCAAGCATGAATGTAAATTTAGCAGCACCCTTTAAGGCCACTTGTTTGATTATACCTGTCGAACCCAATACCATAATCAAATCCAAGCAAACCAAACATCGGAAGGAAGAAACGCATACCCACACCCGCAGAACGGCGCAATTTAAAAGGATTATAATCTTTAAACTTATACCATCCATTGGCAGCTTCAAAAAATGCAAGCCCGTAAATGGTACTGCTTGCGCTTGTGCTGAAAGGATAGCGCAACTCAACAGTATATTTATTAAAGATGGTAAAATATTCCGATGGTGTAATATCCGTCAGGATTTATTTTAGGATTTGAACTGCTCATAAACCGGGTAACCCCTGTGTGCAATGATATCATAACCCAACAAGGCATAGTTATTGCTCAAACCTGCATCACCCACCTGGAAACGTTCAAAGGGAGATATTTCCAGTTTTTGATTGTACTTGCCGATAAAGCCATATTTAGCGGCAGCCTTTAAAATAAATTGCTTGTTCTTTTCTGCTCCCCTTGCTTTGCCGATCGGCACATACCATTCACCATTAAAGCGCCATTTATGAAACTCCGGAAGTTTATATTGATTTGCCGTGCCTGATAGTAATTCCCAATCAATGAATATGGCAGAGTGAACTGGCCACTCAGCATAAAGTTTGATCCGCTGGTTGGGAAAATAGGATTGGGCCCGCTGAGTTACGCAATCAAGCGATCTTTAAACTGAGATTGGTAGAAGTTACCATTGCTAAGCCCTCTGAAAATATTGCGTAATTCTTCAGTTTATATTGCTGGAAATTCAATGAATAGATCAGGTTGAAAATAATCATCCGGCCATTTTAATTGCTTACCCAATGAAACACCAAAACCAACTGTTTTCACATAAGAAGTATCGCCGCATGATTTACAATACTACCAGTATATGGATCATAGGCATTTGAATACTTAGTATTGGAATAGCTGACGGTAAAAGAATTTCTTTTTTTACCACCCAGCCATGGTTCGGTAAATGAAAAATTATAAGACCGGTATGCCTTACCGTTAGATTGTATCCTGGCACTTAGTTTTTGCCCATCACCGGAAGGCAAGGGATCCCAGGTTGATTTATTGGTAATATTTTTGATCGAGAAATTATTAAAGGTAACACCAAGCGTACCTGTTAAACCGATACCACCGCCAAAACCGGCAGAAAGTTCCAACTGGTCAGCAGATTTTTCTTCTACCTCCCAGTTAATATCCACTGTTCCATTATCGGAATTAGGAACAACGTTCGGATTGATTTTTTCCGGGTTGAAAAATCCAAGCTGGCCATAGTTCACGTTGTGTACGGATGATATCTGAACGGCTGAATTTTTCACCCGGTATGGTTCTCAATTCACGGCGGATCACATAATCTTTTGTTTTATCATTACCCGTGATACGTAATCTTGCCCATAAGTTGCCTGCGGGCCTTCCGTCATACGGATTTCAAAATCGATGGTATCATTATAAACGGCTGTTTCAACAGGATCTACCCTGAAGAAAAGATAACCATCATCCATGGTACAGACTCTGATATCACCACCTTCTGCAGATAAGTTGTTTGCCCAAGCCTTTTATTCAATAATTCAAGGTTATAAATATCTCCTTTCTTAATACCCAGCAACATATTTAAAACAGAATCGGAATATTTTGTATTTCCCCTCCAGGTCATATTCCCGAAATAATATTTACTGCCTTCATTCACTTTTATATCAATATTCAGATTTCCTTTTGCATCTATGAACTGGCGTATCGGCAACAATCACGGCATCCCTGAAACCCTGTGCATTATAATAATTCAAGTACTTTTTCCTTATCTTCTTCATATTTTTTTTCATTGAATTTGGCAGCCGCTGAAAAGCTTGAACCTGAAATAAGGATCAATATAATCTTTTGTTTTTGATAATAGATAGAAAGCCTACATCTTTCAGATATTGTTTAAAGCTGGTTCTCTTGGCAGTATCGCCATAAGGGCTTGTAACTCTTTCCGGGAACAAGGTAATCCTTGTCATTTCCTTGGTACCCTTCATTTGCTTTTTCAATTTCTGATCGGATATGGTTTCATTCCCGGTAAAATTGATCGAGTTTACCTTTACCTTATTTCCTTTGTTTATAGTAAATGTCAATGCCACTGCATTAGTTAACGCCCGTTAGCACTTCTTCCTTCATATCAATGGTTACATTTCTGATAACCTTTATCATAATAGAATTTACGGATGGCTTCTATTGCACTCAGTTTCATATTCTCCGTAACCACCCTATCCTTTGCCAAGTCCAACTTTTGCTTCAAGGTCATCCCTTTCCCCTTTTTTAACTCCCATAAATTTAAAATCTGGCAAGCCTGGGCCTTTCAACGATTTCGATCTCGATATACAGATCTGTTTCCTTCAAGCCTGGTAAAATATATCTGCACATCTGAAACAAGGCTTTGCTTCCAGAGTTTAGGTGGCTTTTCCAAAAACATCTGTGCCGGGTATCTGCACTTTATCACCAACAGCAAGCCCTGAAATAGAAATGATCAGGTTCTGATCAAATGCTTTTGGACCCGTTGACAGTTATGCCTGCGATGGTATATTCTTTAGGTATTTTTGAATTGAAAATTTCAACGAGTGCAGGATTAACTGAAACGGGTGTTGTGTCAATTGTACACTGTGCTAAAACCGGGGTGGACGTATACTGAGCAAACAAGCTGGCTGCTAAAACGATATTACAATAAAAAACGTTCTGGTAAATCCTGTGCATCAATTGGTTTTTTACGTGCGGCAAATTAAGCCCATTAATGAAAACTATTTGTTAAATGAAAGGTATCAGCTGACCCTTATATAGAACGAAATGTACGGAGTTGGTTATATTTTGTCCCGGCTTTCTTCGCTAAACTGTAGGTTTTCACCTCATCATTTTTTATTTGCTCTCCTGTCTTTCCAAACCTGCTTTCCCTTTGCTGAAAATCCAATAATGGCTTCATACAAATTTTCTTTCCTGAAATCGGGCCAGCGGGTATTGGTAAAATACAATTCTGCATAAGCTAACTGGTATAATAAAAAATTACTGATCCTGTATTCCCCACTGGTCCTGTATCATCAATTCGGGATCGGGAAAATCACTTGTAGTTAAGTATTGTTGCAATGTTTCCTGTGTTATATCAGCCGGGTCCAACTTTCCTTCTTTTACATCTGCTGCAATATTTTTTACAGCATTTACAATTTCCCACCTGCTGCTGTAACTCAGTGCCATCACCAGGTTCAGTCCTGTATTGCCGGAGGTTTCCTCCATTGCTTCTTTCAATTCCTGTCTGGGCAGAATCGGGCAGCATATTCATATCACCGATCACATGCAGCCTGATATTATTTTTATTGAGGGTTGGAACTTCTTTGCGGATCGTATCAACCAATAACTCCATCAATCCTGTTACTTCATATTCAGGCCTGTCCCAGTTCTCTGTGCTGAATGCATATAATGTTAAGTATTCAATGCCCAATTCTGCGGCTCCTTCCACAATATTGCGAACACTTTCCACCCCATGCAAATGACCAAAAAGCCGATCTTCTCCTTTTTCCTTTGCCCAGCGTCCATTGCCATCCATAATGATGGCAATATGCTTTGGCAATCTTTCGATATTGATCGTTTCTTTTAAAGCCATGTAAAATGAGTAGTCAGGCGCAGGGCCTGACTTTGGGGTGCAAAAGTAGTAAAATTTGGCTGAATACCTTAATTGATTGTGATTGTAGCTTTAAAAGCTGCCGGGTATCTTTTTATTGATGACTATATCGTATGCCGGATCTTTATTAGTTAGAAGTGGGGCAACGATAAGAGCCGAAATTGAACGAAATGCCAATTTCAGCGATCACATATTGGTCCTTTTGCTTACTCCATCCACGCTGCCTTCCTGGTGTAGCGCTCAAAGGAACATCGAGGGTCTCATAAGACCTGTCCTGTAACAGGAATGCGGTTGATGGCCCGTTAGGTCCGGGCGGAAAATAGGTAGCAGGTGCATATGTGGTGCTTACATCATCGAGGTAATCGGTGGTTGTAAAGCGTTGGGCAACTTCAAATGAAATATTTACTTTTTCTGTAAGGCTGTATTTAATACCCACTCCAAAAGGGATACAGATCGCCATGGTATTGTATGATTTCCTTCCGAGGTACCCCCCGGTCTGGCCTTCTGTACCAAGCGGGCGCAGGAAAATCTTTTCGCCATCGAGGAATGCATATGGATCATATGTAAAGATGCCTACACCCAGTGTAACATATGGCGTAAAGCTATAGTTCGGGTCATTGGGAACAAACTTGAAGAAATTAAAATCTCCCTGTATGCCAAGTTCGAAAATGTTTGTGTTAAAGCTCAGATTACGTGCTTTTTGGTAATCATTTTTACTGTAGGTATCGCTGTATCCTAACTGTGCGTATCGCCCGGCGATACGCATGCCTATATAATTTCCAAACTGCTTGCGGAAAAATATGCCCACAGCAGGTTTAGGCCTGTTTAAACCAGCCCTGGTATTGATATCTCCAAAATAATGGGCTGCTCCTGCAGTAATCCCAAACTCGCCCTGCTGCACATATCCATCCATCTGGGCCTTTGATACATTCGTAAGCATTACTGCGATCAAAACGAAAAGAATTTTACGATTCACTATTAAAAATTTTAATTGGTGTTGGTTTAAAAAATCACATAAAGATATATTAACCCTTATGAAATCAGCAAAAGCGACAATGAAAATAAAGAAATGTTTCCTATTAACGCACACATTTAATATAACAACATACCTGACCTGTTAATTTTTCTTAACAAATCAGTTTACCCTTTCCACCCTGAGCCCAACACTCATAATACCCGGGAGTGGGTTATCACGCATGGCCTGGGAAATATTGAATGTATATTCCCCCGCTCTTTTGAAACGGGTATTCTGCCTGACCGGCTTACGGACCTCCCAAATATCATTCATCCCCGAGCCGTACCAGCCCGTTGCATCAGATCCCAATGCCAGATCCACTTTTTGGTAGAACATCGTATCGCCGGGTGCCTGTAAACCGAGGTTCAACCATATATTATTGTATTTATAGGCATCTGTATGGCGGATCACCACAAACAGGTTGTAAGCAGCAAGGCTGTCAGTGATCTTAAAAGTTCCCTTTGCTGTATAACCGGGTTGCCATTTATAATGGGGGATGCTGGTATTTTTTTCAAATACATCGATCTGCCTGCAGGAGCATATACACAGGCTGGCAACGACGGACAATAATAGGAACAGTTGTTTATTTCCCGGTCGAAAGATCATGTTGTAAAAATAGGGCATTTTAATATGGCGGGTTATGTGGCCGTCTATAACACATTCAATACCTGTTCTTTGGCTTTTTCCAGTTCATCTTTCATCTTTACCACGCATTTTTGAATATCCGCATCGTAGGCCTTGCTGCCGGTTGTATTTATTTCCCGTCCAATTTCCTGCAAAACAAATGAAAGCTTCTTTCCTTTACCTACCTCGGGGCCCTTCATAATATCAGCAAAATACTCACAATGCTGGCGCAGCCTTATCTGCTCCTCGTGAATATCTATTTTCTCCATGTAGTAGATCAATTCCTGTTCCATGCGGTTATTGTCGATATTTTCCTTTCCGACATGCTCATCGAGGAGCTGGTGGATTTCGTCCTGGATCCTTTTTTTCCGGTTGGGCTCCAGGGCAAGGATCCCTTCTTCCTGCTCTTTGATATTTGCGATCCGCTTGAGGAGATCCTTTTCCAGCGAATTTCCCTCTTCCTCCCGGTGGGTATTCAGCTCTTTTAATGCGGCCAGCAACACAACACTAAATTCTTTAAAATCCCCTTCATTCAATACTTCATTGGTAGGACTAACTACTTCCGGTAAACGCAGTAATGCGCTCAGTACAGAATTCGTATCGATATTTAATTCTCCTGCAAGTTGTTGTATCTGGTTGTAATATGCTTTTATCAATTCCGTGTTGATCGTAACGGGTTTCGTGGTGCCATTTTGTTTTATGTTTACATAACAATCGATCGTTCCCCTTACCAGGTTTTCCTGTAGCATATTGCGTATCTCGAATTCATAAGGCCTCAGCAAGGGTGGCAGCTTAAGCTGTAATTCAAATTGCTTTCCGTTCAGTGCTTTTACCTCTACCAAAAAAGTTTTATCTCCTACTGTTTGTTCTGCTCTTCCAAAGCCCGTCATTGATTTTAGCATATGCCTTAATTTACGTGAAGGTAATTATTTATTGTATTGCCCCGGAAACAATGTACAATGCATTGATTGGCCGTATCGCTCCTGCCGGAGGCGAATTTTTAAAAAATATTTTGAGTGGATCCAGGCTTTTTAAGAAATAAAAAAGCCCGACGTTTTGGAGCCGAGCTTTGTTATATGGGTGGGTTAGTAAGTACCGGGATAAATCCCTTACACAATATTAAAAATAATTTTTGCTAACTAAAAAATATTTTACGAATATTTTATTAACATTTTAATATGCCTTGTGGATAAGGACAAGTGATTTTAACTGGTTATAGAGCGCTTAAAATCACTTTTATGTTTTTATAAAAAATTTAAACCCCGAAAACGCATCTTCTGAAAGCATTGATTTTACTGGTATTTCAAGCGATTGCATTTTTTGCATGCAATGTATACAAACGTTTGTTTTAATGAATGTTGCGCATGTAAACAACAAAGAAACACCCTAAAAGAGGTCAAAAAAAAACTTTAAAAAATTTATCGCATTACTGTTAAAAACAAGATTTTTTATGGCAATTCGACTAAAAGCAAATGAACGGCTACCTTTGTGCAAACATCAATTACATGCAATTTCCATCTCCTGTAGCCGTAAAATGGGTCGCTGATCTTATAGGTGCAAAAATCATTGGCAATGAAAATGGAAACGCTACCGGGATCAATGAACTTCATAAAGTAGAACCCGGCGATCTTGTTTTTGTTGACCACCCAAAATATTATGACAAGTGCATCAACAGCAACGCTTCATTCATTATCATCAATAAGGAAATGGATGTACCTGCGGGAAAGGCATTGCTGGTTGTAGAGAATCCTTTTGAATCCTATTGCAGGATCGTAAATCATTTCCGGCCATTTGAACCTTCATCAAAAATGATCAGTGACACTGCCTTGATCGGTGAAGGAAGTTTTGTTTACCCAAATGTTTTTATTGGCAACCATGTGACCATCGGCAGGAATTCCATCATTCATCCGAATGTAACAATTATGGATCACTGCATTATCGGGGATCATGTGATCATACAGGCGGGCACCGTGATCGGGAGCAACTCTTTTTATTACAATTCAAAAAAAGACAGGGAATTGTGGTATCAAAAAATGCCTGATTGCGGGCGGGTGATCATTGAGGATCATGCAGAGATCGGTGCAGGCTGCACTATTGACCGTGGCGTAAGTCATGATACCATTATCGGCAAAGGCAGCAAGATGGATAATATGATACATATCGGCCACGATACGGTGATCGGGAAGAACTGCCTGATCGCGGCACAGGTTGGTATAGCAGGCGTGGTGACGCTCGAAGATGGCGTTACACTCTGGGGACAGGTGGGCGTAAGTAAAACACTGACCATCGGCACCAATGCGGTCATACTTGCACAAAGCGGGGTTGGGGGAGACGTGCAAGGCAATAAGGCCTATTTCGGTTCACCCGTGCAGGATGCCAGGGAAAAACAAAAAGAACTTGTCTGGGTAAAAAGGATCCCGGAGTTATGGGATAAGGTGATGAAGAAATGAGATTCCAGTTCTTAGTTCTTAATTTATAGTTTATAGTTCTTAGTTGTAGATCATTGGGGTTAGGGTGTAAAATCATATGGCAGTGAATCCGCGATCTTGTCCCAGGTCCAGTAAGCATTGATCGTTAATTCATTCTGTTCAAAATAATAGCCGTTTTGTTCTATGGTTATGGAATGCTGCGGCAGGAACGTGAGCACAGAAAATTGAAAATCGGCCGGTTCCTCCGGGTTATCAGCAATGAAACCACCTGCAGGTTTCTCCTTTGTAAAGATCACTCCCATTTCATTTTGATTGGGCATGATCTCAACAGTGGCAGTACTGTCGTCTTTTTTATAATTCAATGCTCCGTAATAATTCTTTAAGCGGATCGCAGAATCCTGGCCCTTGATCTTTACAACAAACTGTATCTCGAAACCTTCTTCTTTCAATTTCTGATGGTAAGTGCTCCTCATAAAATGAAGAATGGATCCTTTATAAGCATGCTGCCTTGCTTCATTCCATTTCAGCTGCTGCGCTGCATCTGCGGCGGGCTTTTCCTCAAATAAAGGATAGCCTGTGTAAAGACTCACCTGTGTGGCATATTCATGTGTAAAGGAATCGAGCGTATATCTTATATTATAACCCAATGCATTATTTTCAATGACCAACGGCTCTGTTGCCATCACTTTTAACCGGTTCCTCTTTTTTGAAAAAAAGAATTTTAGTGCATCTTTGTTTTTGATCGAACAAAACGCACTGTTGTTTGTCTTGCCAATAAATTGCTCCAGGAAAAAAACACCATATTTTTCCCAACCGTTTTTTACTTCTGTAGTAGACACAACGGATACCGCTTCCAACTCTTTTTCCTTTTGCCTCAATTCAAAATTCTGCTGATCATTCGCGTCTGAGCCATTGATACGCTTGGTTTCTGTTTGAAAGCCGGTAAATGTGACCACAAGGTTATATCCGCCATAGGGAAGCAGCATTCTGAAATTACCTTCAGCATCCGTAGCAGTTCCCACCATAGTATTTTCAGCAAATACGGATGCTCCCTGCAATGGACGTTTTGTCTCTGCGCTGATCACTTTGCCGCTTACATAAAAGGAAGATGCCTGGGAAAATGAGATAAGGGAAATAAAACAACAGGATACAACTAAAAAAATATTTTTCATTGACAACTTGAATATTTTAATGAACATGCGGGAACGATCACGAAAATACATCAATGGTTGTTAAGTTTTTGTTGCAATGCTGCACAGGTATCGTTAATGGTATTGGGAATAGTATGATATACAAATGAGGGTAAGTGTTTTTTCAGCTTGCTGTTATCAAAATTTACTTTAGCCATTGCGGTAGCGGCGGTTTCTTTGGTAACCAGTGGGATAGTACCTGCAAATTTATATTTGATCGAATGCAGGCGCCATATTAAACCCGCAAGAAACGGCGTTACTTTCCTGGATGGGGGTTTTTTATTAAATGCGCCGGCGATCATATTGAATACATCGCGATAACCTCTATTTTCTGCGCTTATGATAAACCGTTCTGCAACGATCCCGGATCCCATCAGCAGGATCATTGCCTTTGCAACATCCCTTACATCTACAAAACCGGAAATACCATCTGTGTACCAGGGAAATTCGTTGTAAGCAGATTTAAATATTTCTGTAGAACCATCGTTCCAGTTTCCTGCGCCTAAAATGACGGTTGGATTTACGATGACTGCATCCAATCCCTCCGCGATCCCACGCCAGACTTCCAGTTCTCCGAGGTATTTACTATGCCCGTATTTGCTGTTGCTGGTGGCCTTTGTCCATTGCATTCCTTCATGCACCAGTTCATTTTCTCTTATACGGCCAAGCGATGCAACAGAACTTACGTGCAGCATTTTTTTTATCCCTTCATCCAATGCAGCATTCACTACATTCGAGGTTCCTTCAACATTTATTTTATACAATTGCCGTGCATTGCCCGGTGTAAATGAAACCAGTCCTGCGCAATGGTACAATTCATTCACACCCTTCATGATCTCCACAAGGCCGGTCACATCCAGTATATCGCCCTGGACCTGCTCAAGGTTCGGATGATCATGACCAACAGCTTTGGTTCTATGATACATTGCACGAACAGGCTTACCCGCTGCCAATAGTTGCTTAACCAGCTCTGATCCAAGTAAGCCCGAAGCCCCTGTAACTAAAACCATTTTATATTTTTTAATGCCTGTAAGCTCTGGTTTTTTAAACCTATAAGGTTTTCTAAACCTTATAGGTTTAATATTGATAAAATCCTTTGCCTGTTTTTTTACCCAGTTCCCCGTCTTTAACTTTCTGTATTTGCAACGATGAAGGTTTGAATCTTTCTGCCTCGCTAAATGCATTGTATAAAGATTCTGATACTGCGAGATTAATATCCATTCCAATAAGGTCCATTAATTTAAAAGGACCCATCTTAAACCCTGAGGCTTCCATCAATTCGTCCACCGATTCAATATCAGCAATACCTGTTTCTACGAGGTGCATTGCTTCAAGGTAATAATGGCGGGCAACGCGGTTCGCAATAAAACCAGGGGCATCAATGCAAAGCACGGCTGTCTTTTTAAGTTGCCCACATACATTCATCAGCGTTGCTGCTACTTCATCAGATGTCTGTTTACCTTTTACAACCTCTACCAGTTTCATGATCTGTGCAGGATTAAAAAAATGCATACCGGCCACCCTTTCCGGGTGAGGGATCTTTTGTTGCAGGGATGTAATAGATAAGGAGGAAGTATTACTTGCAAAGATCGTAGTGCTTTTATTTATTGCAGACAATTGCGTGAACAGATCAACCTTTGCAGTTTCTTTTTCAATAATGGCTTCGATCACCAGCCCCGCTTTGCAGGCATCTAAAGAAGCGGTAAATAAAATACGGCTGAATATATTTTTGTGTTCATCCTCCGTGATCTTTTTCTTATCCACGAGGGATGCCAGGTTCCCGCTGATCATGGCCTTTGCTTTATCCAATACCGTTTCATTGGTATCAAAGAGAATAACGGGGTAATCATGCTGGGCTGCCGAAAGTGCAATACCGCTTCCCATGGTTCCTGCCCCGGCCACACAAATATTTTGTATCATATCACAAAAATAAAAACTGCTGATCGATTATTGCTTTTTCTTTTCACGCTTAATAAGATTACGAGGAAAACAACGACCGATCAACAGTTTATAAAATGAGATAATGAGCATTAGTTTTTTTCAGCTTCCTGTCTTGCTTCCGCCTTCATTTTTTCGTTGGCAGTAATAACAAACTGGACCCTCCTGTTCAATGCCTTGTTGGCATCACTATCATTTGTTACTTTAGGCTGGCTCTCGCCATACCATTTGATGACCAGCCTGGAAGCTGCAACGCCCGCGCCTCTCAGGTAATCGCCCACCGCATCTGCCCTTTTTTGTGAAAGGCTCATATTATAAGTATCGGTTCCCACATCATCGGTATGACCTTCCACTAAAATATTTGTTTCAGGATATTCAGAAAATATTTTTACCAGTTTATCCAGTGCCAGCTTTGAATTTGAAGTAATGTCATATTTATTGGTAGCAAAATAGACCCCTGCTTTGGTTCCATCGGGGTTGTTCTCATCAAAAGTTACATCAATGCCTTCCCCGATCCTTTCCACTTTTGCACCCGGTATCTCTGTTTTTATTTTTTCGGCCTGCCTATCCATTTTATTACCGATGATACCACCCGCTACTCCACCAACGGCAGCACCAATGATGGCACCAAGCGCCGTATTACTTTTCTTCCCGACATTATTGCCGATGATACCGCCAATGACAGCTCCACCTGCAGCACCAACAACCACCCCTTTATCCTGCTTGCTCATTCTTTTGGTTGATTCGCAACTGCTTCCTATGATCATGACTGATACTGCAGACAAGATCATGTTCCTGTACAAATTTTTCATGACTGTTTATTTTTGGTGTAGAGGATTAAGGAATTAATTTTTTATAAAATTATAAGTGAACGAAGCCGGTTTGCCTTCAAAGACAATATCTGATCTTAGTTTCATCGTTGAATTATCCAGCTGAACGATGGCAAACCTGAAGCCGCCACTGTTTTCATCGATCTCTTTCAGTTTATCATTGAGGCGTTTGAACTGGAAAAGTTTTGGCTGGCCAGCCTCTTCATAGATCGACCAGCGGATATCTCTTTTGATAGCAGCACATTCATCACCATTTTTACTGATCGAGTAGCTGCCAAGGCTGTTGTTGGAATTAAAGTTCCAGGAACTTCCAATAAAACAGTTGAAATCCGCTTCATTGAATACCTGCGCCTTGATCTTTCCCGTAATGCCTTCGGAAACGACTGTCTGCAATTGCCAGCCGCCATTGATGGTTTTTTTATAAGTACGCGCCTCCTTAGAAGTTGAACAAGCGACAAGGAGCAGTATAACAAGTGAAAGTTGGAAAATAACAGCAATTTTCTTCATCATAAGAAATTTTGTTCATAGGTAAAATGCCAATTATGATGCCAACCTTCGCAGGATAAGTCCCCTGCTCAATAAAATAACTGCATACGCTGATAGAAAGGGAAGAAAAAAATCAGTACTTAAACTGCGCTGGTGAATTGCTTTAAAAACCGAAGGTCATTTTCACTGAATAATCTCAGGTCTTTTACCTGGTATTTCAGCATCGTGATTCTTTCAATACCCATTCCAAAGGCAAAGCCGGTATATTTATTACTGTCAATACCGCAATTTTCAAGCACTTTCGGATGCACCATCCCGCAACCAAGGATTTCAACCCAGCCCGTTTTTTTACAAACATTGCAACCTTCACCGCCACAGATCAGACAGCTGATATCCATTTCTGCACTTGGTTCGGTAAATGGAAAATAAGAAGGGCGGAAACGGATCTTTACTTTATCTCCAAACATTTCCTGTACAAAAAAATACAGGGTTTGTTTAAGATCAGCAAAAGAAACATTTTCAGCAATATATAATCCTTCCACCTGGTGAAAGAAACAATGTGCCCTTGCACTGATCGTCTCATTGCGGTAAACCCTGCCCGGGCAAATGATCCGGAATGGTAATATTCCCTTTTCCATTTCCCGGATCTGCACATTGCTGGTATGTGTACGAAGCAACCAGTCAGGATTTTGTGAAATATAAAATGTATCCTGCATATCCCTCGCCGGGTGGTTTTCCGGTAGATTCAATGCGGTGAAATTATGCCAGTCATCTTCTATTTCCGGGCCTTCGGCAACTGAAAATCCAAGCCGGTGAAAGATTGAAATGATCCTGTTTTGAATGATGCTGATCGGGTGCCGTGAACCTAACGGTAATGGATTTCCGGGTAAGGTTAGATCGATGCCTGTTGCTTTTTTTTCTTTTACATTACTCCCTGTATTTGCCAGCTCTTCGTACTTACTTTCTACAAACAGTTTGAATTCGTTCAATAATTGACCGGCTTCCTTTTTTTTGTCCGCGGTAACGTTTTTCATTTCCCCCATGATCGTTTTCACCAATCCTTTTGTGCCCAGGTATTTTATCCTGAACGCTTCGAGGGCGTCTTTGTCAACTGCGGTAGCAGCGCTGATCTCGGTCTTATATTGTTCAACCTGTGCGTTTAATTGCTCCATGCCGCAAAGGTAATGGGCAAAATGCAATCCTCCATAAAATAACTGTTCCCGGCTCCAAATGAATACCATTAAGAATTTTAAATTAATTAACAATCAACTATTAGCGCTGTATAGGACGTACCATTATCTTCATACTCTAAATTAAAACCTAACATGGACCCCGACCCGGGCGGAACATATACCACTTCCGCTTTTTTTAAAACAACTGTTCTAACAGTAGCCTTTAGTTCAATTTACTTTTACAAAACAGGAAACCAACACATTCTTTTTAAACCTGCACAGATCCAGGTAACCGATACCGTTGCAGTAACTGTAGTAATAAAAGAAAAATTACCGGTTAAAAAGAAGAAGAAAAACATTTACATGACTTTTGATGACGGGCCCAACAAGGGAACCAGGAATGTAAAGCGCATTATTGAAGAAGAACAGGTTCCTGCAACCTTATTCGTTATCGGGCAACATGTGTTTGGAACTAAGTGGCAAACTACTTTGTTTGACAGCCTGGATGCAAACAGCCTGTTTGAAATAGCCAATCACAGTTACACCCACGCATTCCAAAATAAGTATGCAGCATTTTATGAACTGCCGGACAGTGTTGTAAAAGATTTTAAGCGATGTGCCGATAGCCTGCATTTAACCTCCAATATTATCCGCACTCCCGGAAGAAATGTTTGGCGTACCGACAGCCTTTGCAAAACAGACCTGAAAAGTACCATCGTTGCTGCCGACAGTTTATATAAAAAGGGGTACAGGGCAATGGGCTGGGACCTCGAATGGCATTTTAACAGTGAGCAGCGGCTGGTGCAAACTACTGATGAAATGCTTGACGAGATCTATTGTGCATTTGAAAATAATGGAACACAGATGAATGGTGAACTTGTTTTACTGGCTCATGACCAGGTATTTGCGAATACGGATGATTCATCTTCGCTGCATCAATTTATCATACAGCTTAAAAAAAGGGATGAATATAATTTTGAAGCGGTTAGTAAATACCCGGGAGTCATAAAACCTTAGCAAAACTTTTCACCCGGGATAAAAATTATTTTATATTTTTAAATCTAAATTATAATGTTATGGCTTTATTCAAATCGGGCAACCCTGCTTTGTCAGAAAATAAATTCCGGGATACGGTGCTCGCCGATGTGGTAACACATGAAAATGCAATGACCATCAATGGCACGTTGCAGAAATTTGGATTTCTTTTTTTGATGGTGCTTGGCACTGCTTTCTATTCCTGGAAAGAATTTGCAGAAGGTGGAAATGTGGTACCGCTGATATGGGGTGGTGCACTTGGAGGATTGGTAGTAGCTATTATCCTGGTATTTAAAAAAGAATGGTCTCCTTACCTGGCGCCATTATATGCATTGCTTGAAGGCCTTTTCGTGGGAGCAGTTTCTGCCATGTATAATTATGCCTTTGCTGACAGAGCGCCCAATATTGTGATCAATGCAGTTGGCCTCACATTTGGCGTTGCTATAGCTATGTATTTATTATATAGTTTCAGGATCATCAAGGCTACCGAAAAATTCAAATCTGTTGTTATTACCGCCACCGTTGGAATTGCGATCTTCTATGTGATCGTCCTTGTACTCCGCATGTTTGGCTTTGATAATATGCCTTTCCTGCATGAAGGAAGTACATTCGGCATCATATTCTCATTGTTTGTTGTAACGATCGCCGCATTGAATCTCATCCTGGATTTTGATATGGTGGAAAAAGGCGCAGAAATGGGAGCTCCAAAATATATGGAATGGTATGGCGCTTTTGGTTTACTGGTAACGATCGTTTGGTTATATCTTGAAATATTGCGGTTGCTGTCAAAGATTAGCGGAAGGAAATAACCGATACATTATATTGCTTCAAAGCCCCGGATATCCGGGGCTTTTTATTTCAACTGCTTTTTGAAACCGGCAGGTTTAATTCTTTTAGTAATTCCGTTACTTTATCTTTTATGAGGTCCCTTACTTTATTAAAATCCGAAGGCTGCATATTTTTGGGATCCGGTATTTCCCAATCAACAAATTTTTTTGCCGGCATCCATGGACAGGCATCACCACATCCCATTGTTACTACTACATCAAAAGGAGCATATGCCCTTACTTCATCCAGGCTTTTACTCTCATGTTTTGAAAGATCATAGTTCAATTCCTTCATTGCATGGAGGGCTTTTAGATTTACACTGCCTGAGGGTTTACTACCGGCACTAAAAGCATCCACTGTTTCACCAGCAAGCATCTTTGCAAATGCCTGGCTCATCTGGCTGCGGTTGCTGTTCTCTATACAGACAAATAAAATTTTCTTTTTTTGCATTTTCACAGACCTACTTTTTTACTTCTTCTTTCCAACAGGAGCGTATCCCTCCATTTTCCATTCATCTGCCCGATCCTTTCCCGATTTCCAATGATCCTGAACCCGCATTCCTCATGAATTTTGAGACTGGCAATATTTTCGGGAAATATGCCGGCCTGTAATGTCCAGAATTCGCTTTTTTCACTTTCATTTATCAAAGCCTTCAATAATTTTTTTCCAAAACCTTTTCCTCTTGCGGATTCGCCAACATACACACTGGCTTCTCCTACACCGGCATATACACAGCGGCCACTTACCGGCGTTAGTGCAGCCCAACCAAGGAGTTTCTCATCTTCAATAGCAACAAGCCTTGAATTCTTTATATGAGCCGCATCCCATTCCTCCCAGGAAGGAATATCTGCCTGGAAAGTGGCATGGCCGGAAGCGATCCCTTCCGCATATATCTTTTTTACTCCTTCCCAATGCGTGGGTAGCATTTCAATGATTTCCATACAATAGTTTTAAAGGCTGCTGTTGAATTAAACAACAGCAGCCGGTTTTTTTAGCAGCAACCCCAATCGGTCATGCTGCAGCATTCACTTCCTGCTTCGCAACAGGTTGGATCTTTTTGATCTTTGTTCATGGCTTTACTATTTATGATTAAAAATATTTAAACTATTAGCAGCAACCGCTTCCCGGTTCACAACAATTCCGGTCATCCTTCGCCGGTTTTTCCGCATACACAGTTATGCTCGTTATTTTTGTTGTGCCGTTCCTGTACTCCGCAATTTCTTCCATACTTAAATAATTAGCAAGGATATCATCGGGAACTATGATGGGTTTATTTTTTTGGAGAATAATATTTGCAAACCCTGTTTCTTTAATGATATCCAGGTACAAATCTTTTTGAATGGCCCCGGAAACACAACCGGCATAGAGCTCTGCAACTTCTTTCCATTTGACAGGAAGTTCTCCTTCCAGGACAATATCGGAAATAGAAAAATGCCCACCCGGTCTTAATACGCGGTATATTTCGCTGAATACTTTATGTTTATTGGGCACCAGGTTCAACACGCAGTTACTTACGATCACATCTGCCTTGTTCGATGACACAGGCATGTCTTCAATATCACCCTGGCGGAATTCAACATTATTAAAACCAATTTTTTCTGCATTGTTTCTTGCCCTTGCGATCATGGCATCTGTAAAATCAATACCGATTACTTTCCCACTTTCTCCTGTAAACTTTCTTGCAATGAAACAATCATTGCCGGCTCCGCTGCCAAGGTCGATGACCGTATTGCCTTCTGTAATTTTGGCGAACTCCGTTGGCAATCCACATCCCAATCCCAGGTCAGCATCTGCCTGGTAACCTTCGAGCTTTGAATAATCATCTGCCATGATACTGTAGACCTCATCTCCGCAACACGCAGATGTGGCTCCGCAGCAGGAAGCTGTGTTTTGATCTTTGCTTTGTTCCGCAATAGCAGCGTACTTTTCTTTTACGAGTTCTTTGATCTGAGTATTGTCTTTCATGCTTTAATATTTATTTTATTAATAAGAGATCAGCAACATGCTTTTTCATTCTTTATTTTCAGGTTGTTAAAAAGCAGGCTAAACTCCTGGTTGAATTTTTCAAAAGCTTTCCAGTTAATACAATAGCAGCTTCTTGGACCATCTACGGCCCCATCTATCAATCCTGCATTCATTAATTCCTTCAAATGTTGGGAGACGGTTGACTGCGCCAGTGGAAGGACCTCTACTATTTCGCCACAGATGCATTCATTGCGCTGCGCCAGTACTTTTAAGATAGCGATCCGGGCAGGGTGCGCCAACGCCTTTGCAAATTCTGCCAGGTCCTGCTCTTTTTGTGTAAACGATTCTTTTTTATGAATGGCCATATAATGATCTTATATCGCAAATATACGATAAAAGAAATAACACTCCCAAACTTTTTTTTATTTTAACCTTATAGGGTTTCTTTCCTTCCTATTCTCTTCCATCCAATAAATTACCCAATCCTCCTAAAAGACTACCCTCTTCTTTTCTGCCACCTCTTTGTGGGGCATACTGTAGTATTCGTCCTGCAAGCCGGCTAATAGGCAGGGACTGCAGCCATACTTTACCCGGGCCCTGCATTTTAGCAAAGAACAGCCCCTCGCCACCAAACATCCAGTTCTTAATTCCCCGGATAAATTCAATGTCAAAATCGATGCCTGGGGTATATGCCACTACGCAGCCCGTATCTACTTTTAAAATTTCGCCAGCTTTTAATTCTTTTTCCATAACATAGCCACCTGCGTGCACAAATGCAAGTCCATCACCTTCCAGTTTCTCCATGATGAAGCCTTCGCCGCCAAAAATGCCGGTACCCAACCGTTTTTGAAATTCAATCCCGATACTTACCCCCTTGGCGGCACATAAGAATGCATCTTTTTGTGCAATGATCTTTCCACCCAATTGCTGCAGGTCAAAAGCGATAATCTTCCCTGTATAAGGCGCAGCAAAGCTTACACGCTTCTTCCCCTGGCCGGTATTTGTAAATGCTGTCATAAATAAGCTTTCCCCTACCAGCAGCCTTTTACCCGCATTTAATAATTTCCCCATTAAACCGGTTCCCTGCGGTTGCTGGCTGCCATCACCAAATATGGTCTCCATCTGGATATCACTATCCATCATCAGGAATGCGCCGCTTTCCGCAACGGCTGTCTCATTCGGGTCCAGCTCAATTTCTACAAACTGCAATTCTTCCCCGTATATTTTGTAATCGATCTCATGATTTGTTTTCATCCTTTTTCAAATTTGTATAAAAATAAAAATAAACAGCTACAATAACCTGCCGTAAATAAAAAAAGCTGGTTAAAACAGGCATTTTTTTAGTTTATTTGGGGTTCAAAAAAACGATATGAAAAAATATTGCATTCTTTTTATGCTTGCCTGTATGGCCGGGATCAGCAGTTACAGCCAGGCTAAGTTCATAGAAAAAGTAGAAAAAAAAGGGACCGATATCATCATCCCTTATGAAAAATATGAATTGCCCAATGGCCTGACGGTCGTGATCCATGAGGATCATAGTGACCCGCTGGTACACGTAGATATCACTTACCATGTAGGCAGCGCCCGGGAAGAGATCGGGAAAAGCGGCTTTGCGCATTTCTTTGAACACATGATGTTCCAGGGAAGCGACCATGTAGGAGATGAGCAGCATTTTAAAATAATATCTGCAGCGGGCGGAACTTTAAATGGCAGTACCAATCTTGACCGCACCAATTATTATGAAACAGTGCCCGGCAATCAACTTGAAAAAATGTTATGGCTGGAATCTGACCGCATGGGATTTTTACTGGATGCCGTTACACAACAGAAATTTGAGATCCAGCGCAGTACGGTAAAAAATGAGCGTGGTCAGAATTATGATAACAGGCCTTATGGACTGGTTGGAGAATTCACCAGTAAGAACCTGTATCCTTATGGGCATCCGTACAGCTGGTTGACGATCGGCTATATAGAAGATCTTAACCGGGTAGATGTACAGGACCTTAAAAACTTTTTCCTGCGCTGGTATGGCCCCAACAATGCAACGGTTACGATCGGCGGAGATGTAAAACCTGCCGAAGTTTTAAAATTAGTCGAAAAATATTTTGGAAGCATCCCAAGAGGGCCGGAGGTAACAAAAACAATATTGCCTCCCGTAACGATTACTGCTGACCGTTATGTTTCATATGTAGATAATTACGCAAGGGTTCCTCAACTAACCAAAACCTATCCTACCGTTCCTAATTATGACAAGGATATGGGAGCGTTGGCCTGCCTTGCGCAGATCATTGGACAGGGAAAGAATTCTGTTTTATACCAGCAACTTGTAAAAACCCAGCAGGCGGCCCAGGCTACTGCATTCAGCCGCCTGAATGAATTGGCAGGGGAATTCACTGTCCAGCTCGTTCCGTTACCCGGGAAGTCGTTGGGTGCCATGGACAGTCTGTATAAGGAAGCCCTAACCAGTTTTGAGAAACGCGGAGTTACTGATGAAGACATCATAAAATTCAAGGGTGGTATTGAATCCCAATATATCACCGGCCTGCAAAGTGTAAGCGGCAAAGTTTCGCAGCTGGCGGCTTTTCAAACCTTTACAGGCAATCCAAATACCATTGGTAAATTACTGACCATGTTCCGCGCCGTAACAAAAGAAGATGTATTGCGTGTATACAATACGTATATAAAGAACAAGAGCGCTGTTACCGTAAGCGTATTGACAAAATCCACTACAGGAATGGCCGCGATGGCTGATAATTACAAAATTGATTCTTCAAATTATTCAAGGCCGGATTATGGATACAACGGGTTAAAATATGTAAAGGCAACTGACAACTTTAACCGTGCGACATTACCTGGAAACGGGCCGAACCCGGTTGTTAAAGTTCCACCCTTCTGGAAAAAAAGCTTTCCCAATGGATTGAAAATGATCGGTGTGGAAACAACAGAGGTGCCGTTAATAAATATTTCCGTTACCATTCCCGGTGGCCACCTGGCACAGGCATCAGATACGGCTAAAATTGGACTGGCAGGTTTTGTTGCCAATATGCTGAACGAGGATACTAAAAATCATACGGCCGAACAGGTCGCGGTAGAATTGCAAAAGCTTGGCAGCAGTATTACCGTAAACAATACGCTCGATGGCATGCGGTTCAATATCCAGAGCCTTCGGAAAAATATAGACAAGACCCTGCAGTTACTGGAAGAGCGGATATTGCAGCCAAATTTTACCCAGAACGCATTTAACCGCCTGCAATTACAGGCCATGGAAGGATTTAAACAAACCAAATCACAGCCTGCATCCATTGCCAGCAATGTGATCAAAAAGCTGAATTATGGAAATAACAATATCCTCGGAATGAGCGATAACGGCACGGAATACACGATCAGGAACATGACATTAAAAGATGTACAGGATTATTATGATAATTATATGACGGTGCAGGATGCGAAAGTCGTAGTTGTTGGAGATATCAAGGAAAATGAGATCACACAAAAGCTGTCGTTCTTAAATAAACTACCCAATAAAAAAATAAACCTGGCAAAGCCGCAAACTGCACCCGTTATTACTAAGACAGCCATTTACCTGGTGGATGTTCCAAAGGCTGCACAAACCGAATTCAGGGTGGGAAAAGTAACCAGCCTGCTGTATGATGCTACCGGCGAATATTACAGGGCCGACCTGATGAATTATGTATTGGGGGGAGATTTTAACTGCCGCCTGAATATTAATCTAAGGGAAGATAAGGGTTGGACCTATGGCGCCCGTTCCGGTTTCTCCGGGAATAAATATAGCGGGGAGTTCACTTTCAGCTCCGGTATCCGCGCCGATGCTACGGATAGCGCTCTCGCAGAAGTAATAAAAGAGATCAAAAACTATTCAGAAACAGGCATCACGGCTGATGAAATAAGTTTTATGAAGAGTGCGCTTGGCCAGCGGGATGCCCTGCTTTATGAATCAGGCAATCAAAAATCAAACTTTATAGGGCGCATCCTGGAATATGATCTTCCCGCAGGTTTTGTAGATACGCAGAATAAGATCTTAAAAGATATGACCAAGGCCGAGATCGATACACAGGCAAAAAAATGGCTGGCTACGGATAAAATGAATATTTTACTCGTTGGTGATAAAGCAAGGATCTTACCAGGCCTGGAAAAAATGGGTTATGAAATAATAGAACTTGATATTGATGGAAATAGAAAATAAAGTATTCACTAGATAATAATAAAAAAATGCTGCTTTAAAGGCAGCATTTTTTATTATGCGGTGTTTTTATGTTGAGCTTTGGATAAGGATCTAGAAAATGATCCTTGTTCCAGTCCCGTATCGGGTTAATTAACTGTAGATATTTTATCAAGCGTTACAGTACGCTGTTTTGCTTTACCATTACGGGTATACGAAATCTTAACATCTTCGCCTGGCTTGTAGGTTTTCATAGCCTCGGTGAAATTCTCCTGGGAGCCGATGTTAATGGTCCCGATCGAAGTGATGACATCTCCCTTTTTAAAAGAGGCGCGTTCTGCCGGGGTATTGGGAGTAATAAACGTTATTTTGGCTCCCCCTGCTGAATAATCAAGATCAGCCCCCAAATAACTCTGTGATTGAATGATCACCGGTGCGCCAGCCCCACCGTTTGATTCTGTGGTGAAATTAGCACTGGGCCCGGCTTGTGCCGAAGCGTTAAAAACAGATCCTGTCAGCAACAGGAGCGCTGCAACCATTTTTGTTGTTGTTTTCATGACTTTACTTTTAGATGTAATTAATAGCATTTCAAACAGTGGCCTGAAATGTTTTGTTTTTCATACTAAAAATAAAGGGCTGTCATTAAACCCGCAGGTTAAAAAGGATAAGTGGAAAATCCTTCGTTTCTGCGGGTAAAAAAAAATATGAATTGGTATTTTGCAGCGTTTAATAAAATATACTTCCCTTTTGTACACAGCGACATTCAGAAATAGAGACCCATAAATTTTACTAAAGTTTCTGGTATGTTGTGGTTATGTTAATTTTTAGAAATGAGATCTATATAACCAAACTGATCCCTACATCTCCTCTATTCTACAATTATTTTATACTCATATACCGGCCTTTGTGCTGTCCCCGAATTTTTTGATATTAAAAATCCTTCCCCCAGCGATCTTTTTCTACGGTCCGCAGTCATCCGGGGGTCATCCTCAAATTGTAATTCACCCGGTCCATGTACGGGGCGCCCATCTTCTGTCCAGAAATGTATATGAATATGCGCAGCCAGGTCTGATCGTGGATATCCTTTAGGCTTGACGGTTTCAAAAGAAAATTCACCTTGGGGACCTGTTTTTAAATACCCAAATAAACGGGCATGATTGATATCACCTGAATTCATTAATATGTGAGCACCGGTATCTGAATACCAGCCTTTATCGGAGGTCTGGTAGAAATAGACCGAAAGGTTTTTCTGCGGCACGCCATTTTTATTTACAGCTGATCCTTTAATAGTTACCCTTGTGCCAGGTTCCTTACCCGTAACAATTGCAATCTTTTCGGCCTTTGCATTTGCTTTGATCACCTCCCGAAAAGGGGTAAGTGAATGCAGGTACATCAATGAATCATTGCTGAGGATCTTTGTAATACTCGTTTTCCCGCTTTTTAATTGAAGGTCAATGTTCTTAATCACTGATTCAATATCCTGGCAAATACCAGGTACCGGGAGAAGCCCCGCAAATAGGAATATTAAAAAGTTTTTTTTCATGGCATAACAGTTTTATATGAATGTTAGGTGTGCGGGCTGATGGCTGCTGATTTGTCGTTTGATAAATTATTTCCAGGCCTGTAAAAAATCAAGTCGAGTGTTATTTTAAACCAAACAAGGATGCATGGGACCGCCTTAAGTACGTAAGGTACTACATAATGCTCCCGAACGGATCTCGGAAACATATCGGTCGGGGACAGTACCGTAAAAATGAATACAGTGATCAACAGGATCACATTCTCCATCTTTCGTGGTTGAGAAAAAAACCAGATCACCACCCCGCAAATAGCGATGATAAATGTGGGGGATTCTGCTTTATGATTAAATATGACAACCCAGATCAGGATTGACGATAAGTAAAATAACCTGAACTTTAATTCATTGAAATATTTGTAGTTCAGGAATGGCAGGCAGAATAAAGCGGCTCCTGTTATTACGACCACGTTTTTCCATTCTAACCCAAACCAACTTTGCAGCCATCCTGCTACAGATAATCCCGCAGATGCGCTATGATCATTTTGAAGCAGGTTAAGCCAGCTTTTATAAAGAAAAGAAAGTTGTGATGCAGACACAACCATCAAAGGCAGCATTGCAAATAGTAAGAGCCAGGCAATTGTGTAAATAATTGCTTTGCCTTTACCGGGATAGAAAATAAAAAGCGTAAAAGCTACCAGGCCAAATGGCTTAATGAATACTGCGAGGACAATAAACAATGATGCTAACGCTATTTGTTTTTTTTCTAAAAACAGGAAAGCGAATATTAATAACCCTGCTATCAATCCATTGCTTTGAGAATTTTGAATAGACGTGATCAACTCAATAAGCATAAATCCAATCATGAACAAAGCTGTTTTGTTTGTCCGGGGAGGAAGCTTCCAGATCGCAAAAAATAATATCAAAACATTTAACAGATTCCAGATAAACAGCCCCAGGCTATCTGGTAAACTGGCCATTGGAGCCATTAATAATGAAAAAGTAGGGCTGTATTTATAGTAATCCCACTGTTCTGAGGGATACAATTGATACAGGTCTTTATTTTCTATTAAATGAAAGTATGATTGCTTAAAAATTACATAATTGTTATAACGGGTATATTCTATTCCGCCCGGCTCAAATGTTTTTGGCTTCTGGAGTAAACTCTGCCCGGTAAGTATTATAGTTATAAAGGTTAATATCCCCACAATGAATAATGTATTATTGAATATTTTATTTTTTTTCATTTCCATTTATTGGAGTTCAAGCCTTGCCAAAATACAGGAATAACATTTCCCGGCGAATTTTAACTGGCTGTAAGCCCCAGTTAACCGGAGCCAAATTTATCATTTAAAGCCGATCAAGTGGAAAATATAATATATGAATGGCAAGCGATCTTTGATGATGTCTTTATTGCTTCTAAAGAGCTTTAGTTAATTGCCTGGAGTTTTTTTATTACTTTCTCTACCCGCTTTTTTTTGGTATCCTTTTCGATGTCGGTAAGCCGCGAGGTCAGCACTTTAATGAATCCCGTTTTGTATTTATTGTCAATGACTGAAAAAGAATTTTCAGCGTACATGGGCAATTGATTCGTAGCACAGGATCTCAGCTCATTCAGCAATAGGGTCAATGCATCATCCTTATAGCTTTTGTTCTGGGCAAGTTTTATCAAAATACCTATTGCATGATCTTTGGTGATAACAGAACCATTGTCTGAAGCAGACATTATCTTATCCAGGTTTTTATAGATCATTTCCGGTTTTATGGCTGCAATGCTATCCAATGCGGTCATTGCACCCCAGGCAAGCCGGTTGTTGCTGCTTTCAAGCAATTGAATGAATTCATTACAGTGATCTGCAATCAACGCTGCTTTTCGCTCACCTATTTCATAGAGGACCTTGATGCAATCGCTTTGGATATTTTTATTTTTATTAGCAAGATTATCGACTAGTTCTTTCACAGCTTTTTTGTTGCTGGCATTTACAATTTGTTGGGCCAATTCCTGGTTCGGCACTTCGTCTCTTCTGCCGAGTGAGCTTGCAAGTTTGTTTAGTATACTCATATATTATGATTGATGGACCAGGGTACTGCAATTTCTTTATATCAATTTTTTACTGCTGTTTTTAATTTCATATCCATGTAATACTTTCTTAGTTTGGGGTCGAGTTTTTCAATGGAGTAGCGCAACGCAGTACGCGGCATAGTGGCCGCGTGTTTATCTAAATAACTTAACAATCCGGGGCGATCTTTATCCCCGGCAAAACGAAGCATCCACCCGGTGCCTTTATGTACAAGGTCTTCCTTGTCATGCAGCAACAATTCAGCGATCTTAAAAGTGTCAGCCACATCGCCTTGCCTGATAAAATAACAGGTGCCGAGAATGGCGGTCCGGCGTTCCCAGATATTCTTAGACCTGGCCAGTTTATACAAAATTTTACGTGGTTTATCATACAGGTAACTTCCCACCATATACAAACAACCAAGGTCAACGAGATCCCAGTTATTGATCCTGTCGTGTCGCCTCATATACAGATCGTACAATTCTTTTCTACGGCTATCCGGTAATTTTTTGTTTCGTGACTCTTTGTCCATGATGCTTGCTGCGCCTGCCCTTGCCTCATGGACCGGGCTTTCAAGCAGCTTTTCTATTTCCCCGACAGGCATATCCATAAAAGTCTTTGCAAGTGCAAATACTTTTCCCATCGGCACACCGATAAAAACATCCCCCTCGCCGTACTGGCCTTCCCCGGATTTAAAGTAACGCTCAATCTTTTTTTGCTCGATGCCTGAACTTTGTGCTTTTAACTTTTTAATGAATTGCGCTGCATTCATTTCCGATGATACAACTGTTTTCTCTTTGCCTGGAACAGCCATTGCTTTTTTACCCGGTTTTGCAGTCGCTTTTGATTGAACCTTTTTTACCATAATTATTTTAGATACTTTGGTTGAAGAAGCCCATAAAAGATGATTTATTTAGGGCTATATTAAAGAAACGAATTTATTCAATAATCCCAAAGGTTGAGCTGCAAAATATTCAACGGGTATCGGCTGTTTGAGCACCCGGGCAGCATTTTTTAATGTTGAAGTGTCTTTTAAAAAAACCGGATGAGAAGAATACTTAATTTAATTGGTTTCGTAGCATTGACTGCAACGGTAATCAGTTGTAAAAAAAACAATGAGACCTGCTTTCAAAATGATGAAACGGTCAGACAGATAACAAATAAGGCAGCAATTATAAAAAATACCGGCGGACAATTTTATATTGTTGAAGAAGGAACAATCGATACGCAACTTAATCCATGTAACTTAACACCCGATTTCAAAATTGATAACCGCCAGGTAATGGTTAGCGGAGATGTTAAGAAAACGATCTACGAAAATTCAGCACCCTGTTGCACAGAAAATTTCGTAATTACGAATATTTATTAATTAGCTAAATACTCATTCGCGGCCTTTAAGCAATCAATGCGTAATGTTTTTCCCGTAATGAAGACAAACAACTCCAGACGGGAGAGGAATACTTTTCACATGTTTAAGACTGATCTTGTTTTTAATATCCTTAAATAATGGGATGCCTTCTCCCAAAATAACAGGATTTACAAAAAGCCAGTAATCATCTATTAAACCTGCATCCGTCAATAAATACGCCACTGACGGACTGCCAAACATTAAAATGTCTTTCCCGTTGGACTGCTTTAGTTGCGTGATCTCGTTGATCACATTATCACTGATGATTTTTGTCTTTGGTAAATTAGTACCCTTCATTGTTTTCGATAGAACAATTTTGGTCACCTTATTATACCATGCTGAATGTTCAATATCGTGTTTCGTGGCCTTGGGCTGATCCGCCGCTGTCGGCCAATAGCTTTCCATCATTTCATATGTCTTTCGCCCATATAAAGCAGTATCTGCTTCCTTTGTACGTTCACCTGCATATTCAAACATTTCATCGTCAATGGCAATCCAGTCCATTTCACCGTTTGGGCCACCCACAAATCCATCCAATGAGACATGCATGAACAAAACTATTTTTCTCATTTTATTCGTTTTAATTTTAAAGTCAGGTTGTTTTACTACTCTACAAAAATACTTCCTACCTGTTTACCAGCTGGTGTACAAAGCGACAAATAAGGGTGAGATCGCGACAAAATCCCGGCTGCCTGGCTATAATTACTTTCCGCGGTTTTAAATAGATCTTTTCATAAAAATTGATTAATTTTTATTCGCATTATTTTACCTGTAAAATCATACTATGCAAACAGGGAAAGAAGCCGGAGAAATAAGAGTAAACGATTCCGTTTTTTTTCGTGCTTTAGGAACGACCTATAAGGTTCTTGGTAAATCCGTCAGTGGATCTGCTGCGGTTGTAGAGCATACATTGGAAGCCAGGAGTCTTGGTGCGCCTATGCACAGGCATGCGCATGAAGATGAAATATCTTATGTACTCGAAGGGAAGCTTTCAGTAATTCAAAACGGGGAAGTACAAACTGCTGCTCCCGGTGAATTCATTGTAAAACCGAGGGGCATTTTCCATACTTTTTGGAATGCGGGAGATGAAAGAATACGTTTCCTTGAGATCATTTCCCCGGGAAATTTTGAATACTACTTTGCAGAGATCGCTCCATTCCTTGCCCCGGGTAAAGCCCCCCAAACAGATAAACTAATGGCAACGGCGGTTAAGTATGGACTTGAGTTTGATATGGGTGCGGCCGAGGCCATTATTAAAAAGTATGGATTAAGGGCACTGTCCTGATGCCTACATCGACTGCTTCAACTTAGTTTTTTCTTTTTCAATTTTACCGCTGCTTTTTCCAGGTTTTCCTTTACCCTGAACTTTACAATTTTTCCGACCAAGTCAAAAGGGATTGGCTTATCCAATGGAAATTTTACGGTCCCTTTCGAACTTTCATAGCCAGACAATTCTTTTTTGAACGCAGCAATGCCTGACGATACCGGGTAGAAGCCAATATGCTCATTCCATGCCGCATAAAAAACCAACATCCCATGCAATTTGAAAGCCGGCATATTATAACTGATCGATTCTTCGGCCTGCGGTGCTGCCTGTTTGATCGTCTTTCTTAATTCTTTCAGAATCTTTTTTGTACTTGCCGGGAAACCGGAAAAATATTCGTCTACTGTTTTAAATTTAGTGCCTGCTTTCATTTTTTGGTAGTCATTTAAATGAACAATCTCCGACGGGGGTTATTTTTTGTCTGATCTAAAATCAAATGCGCCTTTTCTTAAATTGATCCCATACTCCAGGTATGCTTTCATGCAGGCCAGGAAGTTTGCCCATCCTTCCGTATTACCTTTTAGCCATTTGATGCCTGCTTCATCATTATTCCTGCTTTTCTCAGAAACAGCAACTACGGTACCACCGGCAACAGGTCTAAGATCTATTTCTACTAAAAGTTCAGCACCGTCCTCGCTGTTCCAGTAATAAGAAATGTATTTGTCTTTTTCAATTTTCCCAACCCGCACCGGCACCTCGCTAACAAACTCGGGGAAATACCAAATTAATTTCCTGCCTTCCTCCATCCTTCCATTACTTTTTGAAATAAAATAATTTGACATTTTTACAGGGTCAATAATGGCATCAAAAACCTCGTGACTGGGTTTCAGGATCTGAAGGGCTGCATTTATCTCCAGCATTTTATTTTCCATCGTATTAATTTTAGTTCCTGCACATCTAATTCAGCATGCAGGGATGATCAAATAAGCGAATTTTTATTCAGCATCGGAAGCAGGTAGTTATGGCATTACTTTCTATCTGTCATGGCAACTTTTATACCAAGCCCGATCAATGTAATTCCGCAACCCTTGTTTAAATAGGTCGATATCTTTTTATTCCGCTTTAGTTTAATAAAGATCACAGAAGCAAATGTAGCTAACGTCAAACACCAGATCGTACCGGTAATTGTAAATGTTATCCCAAGTGTGAGAAATGGCAACACCGTATTTTTGATCGCCGGGTCAATAAATTGTGGAAGAAAAGCAATAAAAAACAAAGCAACTTTTGGATTCAGCAAATTCGTAATGACGCCGTCCCTGTATATTTTTAAATATCCCGCTGTTCTTTTAGCCCCTAAACTTTCTGTGCTCAATTGAGTTTTATCCGTGAACATTTTAAAACCAATATACAGCAGGTAGACCGCACCTGCATATTTGATAATATTGAAAGCAAGGATTGACCTTGCAATAATGATCGAGAGCCCAAATGCAGCAAGGGTTGTATGGATCAAAGAACCCGTGGCAATTCCAAATGAAGACATAAATCCGGCCTTTTTTCCCTGCGCCATACTCCTTGTCAAAATAAATATAGTATCATTTCCAGGTGTTAAATTCAACAGGATCCCGGCCAATAAAAAGGTTTCAAAATGAATGATGCCCGTCATAGTATTTTTTTGTTATGGAAAGTCATCTCTATGCCAAATAAAGAAACGAATTTTTATTTAAAAAGAAGGACGCTATTATGTGTGAGGCGTGGATAGTTGTCGCCAGTTTTAACTATTATGGCTGCTAAACAGCATCAACTCTTCCTTATCATTTGGGAAATTAAATGTCCTGGCAAATTTTAACCCCAGTTTCCCTAATAGTTTTATCGAAGGCTTGTTACCGGGAACAGTAATTGCGAGTATTGTAGACAATTTTAAATTATCCCGGGCAAATATCATTGTTGCATTCGCTATTTCAAATGCGAATCCCTTCCCGGTAAATTCCGGTAAAAAAGCAAAGCCAATATCGGGACCTTCGAGGTTATCTCTTTTGAGTATTCCACACATTCCAATTGCTGTTCTGTTATTTTTCATTTCAACCATAGAGAGGCCAAAGCCATTTTCTGCATAACTTTTCAAAGGGCCGTTTTGAAGATATTCCTTTGCCTGTTCTTCTGTCTTAATATTTCTGTCACCAATATATTTTATCCAACCCTGCGTATTTACAAGTTCAATGATAAATGCTGCATCATCCAGGGTAAATTCCCTAAGAAATAATCTTTCCGTCTCTATAATATAATTCATTTTAAAATGCTGGCTTTAATGTGTTTGTTTGTACAACAAATGTTGAAGAAATGCATTTTACAAAACGGCCTTTGTCATGCAAACACTATTTTCAACATTTTCATACTGCCCGTAATTTTTTATGATGGTGTACCCTGCTTTTTGATACAGCCTAATGGCTTCCGGTTGTTTTTTCCCGGTTTCTAAAATGCATGCTGCATAATTTAATTCTGCTGCCCACAATTCTAATTCTTTTAAAATGTTCAGCCCGATACCATGTCCGCGATACCCGGGTAGTACAAACATTCTTTTTATCTCTACTTTCTGTTTGTCATATTCTTTAAATGCACCACAGGCTATTGGCTTATTGTCAATATAACATACAATGACATTACGGATGGCCTCGATCTTATTAAATTGGGCATAGAAGGAATGTTCATCGCCATCCCTGATCTTTAAATCTTCGTCAAGCAAAGCGACCAGGTTTTGAAAGTCTGTGTTGTCTGAAAGCGTTCTGTTAAAAGTGGTCATAAAATTAAAGCCGGGGATGTTGATGGATTATTTGTCCACTAATTTCAGCCATTTTTTTAAAACTGCCTGAAGATCTTTTTCTTTTGCTTTCACATCTTTTAAATCCCCGAACACAGCTATTCTCCTTCCATCTTTGTAATCCCCTTCCAATAAACCCGAATCGTCATTGACCTTTGCTCCACTGGGGAAAACCAGCATGATCCTGTTCTTATAAAGATTAAAAACGATCATTTCCCTGTTACACGCTTTGGGGTCAAAAGCTTCCATTTCTCCCGTATAATAAAAACTGGGGTTGTTCCACTTTATCCGTTCTCTTATTTCTTTGTCTGTGCTTAAGATAATTCCCCTTAAGGCTTGAACAACTTTGCCAACGGCAGGATCGAGTTTTTTAATATGTTCTGTGACCGCTTCTGAGTCAGTAAGCTTTATAGATTTAACCATTCTAATAATAAACTTTGATTTATAAAATAATAAAACCCTTTCTTATAATAGCCGCGAACCTTGACGCCCCTGTTCTTATTTCGTCTTATAAACATAATTGTATTTGTAATTCACGCCTGCAGATACTATAAAAACCCAACCCATCGAACTGTATGCCGCGTCAATATACAGGTCGTTATTTTTGTCTCTTCCAAATTGTATTTTGAAATCAGATTGCTTTAAATAAATAAAAGGCAATCCAATATATCTTACCTGCCTTTTTACGGAAAAGTAATTATTCTTAATTTTTCCTTTAAAGATCCTTTGTTCAACGAGGGCGGAATCAATGAACAGCCTGGCCATAACTGAATGTTTATCCGTTGCCTGGAATTGAACATATGAGCCCGGGGAATTATAATTTTTGTGCGGTTTCTTCATTCTTTCCGGTATTGTCAGCACATTCCATAGCGATATCGCTGTTGTATCTCCCGGCAGGTTATCAAAATATCCATCGAGGGCTTTAATGTCATTATTTAAATCAACCAAATTTTCCCTGGCCGGGAAATGCAGGCGTGTACAGCTAAATAACAGGAATGTTAAAAGAAATATGTTCGCTGTATTTATAGTTGTTCTTTTCAAGATGGGTAATTTTTAAAAATGCGTCTAAGGTTTGTTGTTTGCTTTCTTTTTCCGGGGTATGGGAATTTTGCCAATACGCAGGTCTCCATGTTTAATTAATTCACAGGCTTTTATTACGGACTTTTCAAAGTTATCTGAATCAAGGGGGATCAATTGCCATCCAGTTTCAGCAGGATCATTTGAAACGGGTGAAATGGAGCGCAATGAAGGGATGTCATTCTTTAAACTTTTGTGATGTTCCGGGCTTGTTGCAATCCATACTCCGTTTATACCGGGGGCTTCTTTTCTTTGCCGGAGCATTAGAATAATTTTTTCATTGATATATAAAGCAAACATACCAAACAGGGATTTTACAGTCACTTCAAGCGGAACAAGGTAGTCAAAGACAAAGTTGAATGGTATGTTTTTTTGTTCATTCAATTTGTTTCAGCTATTTTTTTTAAGATTGTAAAATTGGGGGCCCTGCTCCCTGCGGTTCTTCCTGGACTGCATTTTGCGGGTTATCAAGGAAGACCAGGACCTGGTTTTTGTGACTGAATTTTTATGGACAAACCGGCAATGGCTCAATAGAGGTAGGAGCATAAGTGCCATTTAAATATAATTGATCTTCAAAGTACAGACTACTTCTTGGAATGCCGGCGGGGAAACAGGATAATTTATATAATTCCCCACAGGTGCCAATAGGATGGTTACTGTTCGTTAACGCCTGTATCTTGTAATAATATGTTTCAAAGCTGTTAGTGCCAATAGTAGTGGACCAGCCTTGTAAAAGCTGATCCGTTGTGAATACAATATTATTGTTTGCATCATAAATGGTATACGTTAATGAAGCAATTCCTTTTGTTACAGGCCGGCTTATATCATTTAACCCATCCCCATTTGGAGAAAAGGCATTCTGCATATAAATTCTTGCAGTATCTCCTGTTCCAAGTGTATCCGTTACTAAACCAACACAGTTGATATGATTTATTGGGTTATCAGCAGATTTATTACAATTTAACAATAGCGCACTTGTAATAGTTAACACAATTGATAATAGTATTCTCATAAAGATGATTTTAAAATAAGATTAAATTAAGAAATTAAATTAATTTTTTTGTGGGGGCCTCGGCTTATCATATCTATATCCTCCCAGGCAAATTAACTAATAAAAGAGCAATATGCTTTGCTGCTACCGGTATTATCACAGTTTTATTCCAAAGTAATTCCATAATTCCTCCCGGACCTCCTGTTCATTACTTAATCGCCGCTCAGTGATCTCTCCATTTTTAGTTATTTTCAGTATATCACCTGTTAAGGTTATTCTTCCATCTTTTGTAGGTAAGGAACAAATTCTTTTTTGCATGAAATGAGATTCATTGTTGGTTTGGTGATAGTTGCACCTTTCGTAAAATTCTTCAAACTGCCTTTCCGTTTCTGTGAATCTATATTCAGGTACAAATTCCCCGGCTGCATTCTTTTTTTTAATTACTTTATAGCTATCATCGAAATTTTCAATCCTAAAAATTCCTCTTGGGTCGCTGGTATCTTTATTCAATGCTATTTTAACAGGATAAAAGGCGAATTCACCAAATCCAACATCAACGAGGTAATTGTCTTCTTTTATGGTGACTACAAGTGCCATATGATCAAACTCCGCACTGTACTCTTTCTTACTGTCATAAACTCTTGCTGATACCCTTTTGACTGTAAAGCCAATTTCTTTCAGTAATTCATAAAAATGCCCATTTAATTCATAACAAAAACCGCCTCTTTTCCGGGTTACTATCTTATCAAATAAATTTGCCAGGTCAATTTTTGTGCTGTTATGAATATCCAGGTTTTCAAAAGGCACATGCATTAAGTGCATCACCTGCAGTTTGGAAAGTACGTCAAAAACAGGATCAATGGAATCAACATAATTAATTCTTTTGAGGTATTGTTTAATGTCCATTGTAGATTTTATTAATGCCGTTTTATTTTTTAATCTCTTTAAACATCGGGTATCCTTACTTTACAATCGAGATCAAGGTAGCTGTCATCTTTGCAAAGACCGGTTCCTGCGTTTCATTTGTAACGATCCCTTCGCAAATAATAAGTGTTTTTCCTGCCTGGATAACTTTTGCGATGGCAAGGATCTTGTCCGAATTTGCCGGTTTTAAAAAGTTTATTTTGAACTCAACAGTCAGCACATCAGATTGATCAGGCATCATGGTATAAGCCGCATATCCACACGCTGAATCAACAATACTGGTCATAACACCGGCATGGAAATAATTATTTTGTTGGGATAACCCGGGATTGAAAGAACATTGAATGATAACCTTGCCTTTTTCAATCAATAAAAGTTCAGCCCCGAGTGTTTGCATGAACCCTTGTTTATTAAAGTTGTCGCGGATCTTTTGGTCAATCAGGTGATTCATATCAAGGTTCTGTTTTTGCTAATATTGAGCAATGCCGGCCCGCTTTGGCGTGTCGGCATTGTTTCCTATCTGTTTGATATATAGATGTTCTTATGCTTCTTCAAGCTCCCGCATGTCTAGTTTTTTCATGTGCGTTATAACCTGCATTACACGTTTGGCTTTTTCCGGGTCCCCCATAAGTTTACCGATATTAGACGGAACGATCTGCCAGGAGATCCCAAATTTATCTTTTAGCCAGCCGCACATACTTTCCTGTCCCCCGTTGGCAATAAGGTTTTCCCAGTAATAATCTATTTGCTCCTGGCTGTCACAGTTGACCACAAATGATATGGCTTCATCGAACTTGAATTGAGGCCCGCCATTTAATCCCATAAATTTACTCCCGTTCAATTCAAATATTACTACCATTGGCGTATCATTAATAATTTTTGAATCCTTAAAAACCGAGCAGTAAAACTCTGCAGCTTCTTTTGCCTTACCATCAAACCAGAGGCATGGAAAAATTTGATTTGTCATTTTATTAAATTTTTAATTTAGAAATAATTTGCCATCACAAGTTAGTTAAGCCTTCACAGACCGGTCAGGGATAAAGCGACATTTTCAGGGTCAATTACGACAACATGATGCATAATAGTTATCGAAGACCATCTTATCACCAGCGTCGGGCTATCTCGTCATTTCAGAAATGCACGTATCATTTCTTCCGTTTCAATTGGATTAGAGAGAAAGATGTAATGATACCCACCCTTAATTGTCTTTACAATTCCATTCTTTACTCCATTTTTAAAACGGTCCTGTTCTCCCCTGGCCCAGTTTTTTATAATGGAAAAAGTACTATCCGCCTTTAGTTTGTTTGAAGAGTCCAGTAGAGGATAATAACTAAAACATTGTTTGGCCGAATCAATGCTGGAATAGATCGCTAATGCACGTGTGTTTATCAATGCATACCCCGAATCAGGATGCCTGATGCCTTTAACGATCTCTCCAATAACCGAATCAGGTGTAACATCTTTCAAATACCTGCCTTCTTTGGAAAATATGCAGAGATTCCGTGTTTCTTCATCCGGGTAAGAAACACCGTTCATTTTTTCTATGAATTGTTGCAGGTGCCCGAAAGAAGAGGAATCTTCTGTTGTTATCCCAGGCGCTTCCGGCCCATTCGTAATAAGGCTGCCTATATTAAGATTGTCATAGGCAGCTTCCAGGTATATGATCTTATCTACTCTTCCTGGATAAGTGGAAGCAAATTTTGTAATCTCATCACCCGCGATGGAATGGCCGATCAGGATCACTTTATCAAGGTGCAGGCTGTCAATCACTGCAAGAATATCTCTTGTCAATACATTGATGTCATATCCTGTAGCAGGCTGCGCGGAAGATCCAAAACCTCGCCTTGTTAATGCATACACATGAAACTGGTCCGTGAATCTTGGAGCAAACGCATCGTAAATATGTGCAGAATTTCCAAGCCCGGTAAGAAAAATGATCGATTTACCGGCTCCTCCCCAATCAAGTACTTCTAACCTGTTGTTACTACTGCCATTAATAAATTTTACCTGGTGTGTAGGAACACTCTTAGCTGAAGGAGATGAACAGGCATAAAAAATTCCCTGGGCTGTTAAAAGGCCGATAAATAATTTTATAATCTTCATGCCTTTTAATTTTTAAGTTAAAATGAATATTCACTGTGTATTGCAGCTGGAATCGGACACGCATTCCCGACAGTTAAACGTCGGCCAGGTGACAGGCAGGTATTAAAGGAACGTCATTTAATTGTAACTACAAAAATTACCCGGCAGGAGCATTATGTACGGCATTGCGGGACAACGTTCTTTGCCGGCGACATTGCTTACCGAGCTAAGTGCGTAATATTCCAGAAACTTATTTTTCGCCTGGTTTTAAATCCTAATTTTTCATATAGTTGAATTGCTCCAACATTATCCTGTGCCACATGCAAATAAGGTGTTTTATTTTGACTGAAGATATTATTTACAGTATTTGCAATTAATTGCCGGGCATATCCCTTCCGCGTATGATCCGGATGTGTAACGATTGCACTGACTTCGGTAAAATCGTTCATTTTCATTCGCTCCCCGGTTGCAGCAATCAATTTGTTATTTTTGAAAATTCCAAAATAATCGCCCAATAAAGCGGTCTTCTTTTTAAAATAACCGGGTTGCACCAGGTTTACCAATTCATATAAAGCATCTGTATGATCATCGGTAAGTTTTACCAGGTCTTCATTGATCTCAATATCGATGCTGTTATCGATGATCATCTGGAGACATATTAATTCCTTATTTATATTTAAATGGTTTGAGAGTCCGGGTTTTTCCCCGACAATAAAAAAATTGCCGGCCAGTGTAGCATATTCATCAATATCCTTTGAAATATCCCGGGCTACTTCAAAACCACCAAATGGGCAGTAATCAGGATGATAGAATTTTATACCAGGATAATCAACAGCAAAATTCTGATGGGCTTCAGACAATGAATACCATACTGGATTATCTAATTTCATAATTATGAGCTTTAGACAGGTTACTCTCAGCATTAGATCCTGCAGACTTATATTTTCTTTTCAAACATCCAGACATGTCCAAATGGGTCTTTTATTTCCCCCTGCCGATACCCATAGTCATAATCCTGTGCCGGAGAGATCTCTATTGCCCCTGCTGCTATTGCCCGGTTCATGAAATCATCTACATCAGAAACGAATAGTCCAACAAGGGTAGTTGTTCCATTATATTTTTCCGGGCTAAATGAGCCGGCTTTAAGCACTTCTTCATGAAGCTGAAAAATGGAACCGTTTATTGAGAATTCGGCAACATGTATACTACCATCGTCATTGATCAAACGATGCAACTCGATCGCTCCAAAAGCTTCCGTATAGAAATCAATATTTTTAACTCCGTTTCTTATGAAAAGTTGTGGTGCAAATGTGATCTTATCTTTTTCACTCATAACTGATCTTTTTACAGTTTCATTTTAATTTTGTTACCCAGAAATATTCGCCCCTGCCCTGACAGTAGGCTTTTATGATCTCTCCATTTTCATTTTTTACAAAAAGAATATTCATTAAAAGAGAAGAAAAGAGATCTTCAGCATCCCTGTGTAAATTTATAAAATTTCTTAAATCGCGGCCATTCCATACAAAGTAAAGCAGATTGCCTTTCTGGTTGATGACCAGTTTTTTCCCTGAAGTATCCAGGTAAGTTCCTTCATATTTTTGATACTCATTCCCTCTTTCTTTTATCTTTGGTAATGCGCACGCAGTAATACTATCAATATCTTTTATTACTTCCCGGGTATATGCATTCATGGACAACCGGCCTTTTTCTTTGGTACCCAATGTAGCATAACCATTAATGCCACTTTCATTTACTATGCCTCCTTCAATAGCAATTGGCGTCATAATACCTCCTGTTTTATTCTTAGTAGAAGAATCATCGATCGCCATTGACATGTCTACGAGATCAGGCCGGAAGTTTAATACGTTCGAGGTTTCAATCTCATCTGCGTGGCCACTAAAAGCCTGGGTTCTGAATTGTCCTTCTGTCTTCATAAAGTTCGGACGGTCGTACCTGCTGAAATACAATAATATTCCCTCCTCTGCAAGTGTTCTTGCAGCAGTTTCCAACGTTGGGGTAGTGCTTACTCCAATATTAATAATATAAAAACGCTTTGGCCCATAACTACTCAGGCTTCTCACCACCTGGCAAACGATGTCAGTACCCGTAGCATAGCTTAAGGAAGTTGAGCCGGGATATTTAATAAAGGCCGGGTAAAACCCATAGTTTATTGTTGGTGCGATAATTACTTTACGCTCTAATGCCAACAGATCCCTGCATCCATCAGCCTGTATCAAATCTGCAGACAGGGGCAAGTGCGGGCCATGTTCTTTCGCACCTGCACCTAAAGGGATGACAACTACTGCATCAGGTGTTAATATTTGTTTTGCTGTTGTCCAACCAATATCTTCCAGGAAAATAGCTTTATTCTTTGGGTTTCTTTTCTGGGCAATTGTTGTAAGAGCAATCCCTGACAATAAGCATAAAAATATATATTTCATTTTAATTATTTTTTGAGTTTACAGGCAGGTTCATTGTCTAACGCACAACATTCGGTAAGCCATTCCTGAAGGTGGGAGGAATTACTTTGTGAGGGATTTGTTTTTTTTACCCGGAACTATTTTATTTTTTAAATGAGAACCAGGATATTGTTTTTGTGTATGTTTAATTGAATTTTTAACCATTTTGATCAAAACACCTGTATCAATGTCTTCCAGTTTTTGAATGTGTACACAGCCACCACTTGCTTTATGCTTCCCAAATTTTGAAAGCAATGCTTCCCTGTTGTCAAAGTTAGATCCGAGGTATAAAGTAATTGAATTTGCCCTTGATGCAATTCCTGAAAGAGGAGCGTCTCCTTCGCGGCCGCTTTCATATTTATAGTGATAGCTTCCAAAACCAACAATGCCTGTTCCCCACATCTTTGGTGGAAACCCGGTATGTTTGGTTAGCAGGTCAATTATTGCTGAACAGTCCTTACGTTTCTTCTCTTCCGGGATTGTCTTTAAAAAAGCGGCGACACTGGCTTTAGTTTCTACTGTTTTATTTTTTGCTATCATTTATTTTAGCAATTCTTTTTTGAACACTGAAAGGAAATGCATTCGTTTACCCTTGGTCTCAAATGTTTCCGGGTAACTGTCCCCCGACAGGTTGTACATACTGTCAACTCCTCATTCTCAAATTTATAAATTGCAGTAAAATGTTTTCCTGTATTTACTCCTTCTTTGCCGTAAATATCCAGTTTACCATCCTTATATTTTACAATGCCTCTGTCAATACTTTCCGCAATTAATGTATACGTGCTGTCAATAAGAATGAGCTTTTGTTTTTCAAAAGCTGATTTTGGCAGTGCTGTTCCCCCGAATTCCTGTTTAACCGGTACCCAGGTGCCGTTTAATTTGCCCGTTTCCCTGGCAGCATTTTTTGTGCTGGTACAACCAAGGCCGAGGATCAACAGGGAAATGAATGTTATTAATCGCATAAGTTTTTGGATAAAAAAATCAGCATATCGTTTGAATAGCCGCATTCAATATACCATTTTTTCATTGAGAAATCTCATCCCGTTGGCTTGCCGGCAAACTGCTTATTAAAGAAACAGGATTTTCTTATGAATTCAAAGCTAAATTGAATGAGGGCAGATATGGAGGAAAAATAATAGTGAAATGATCCTTAGAATTGGGCTGACTGCGCTATTGAGGGAACGGCATGCTTTGGCAGCGCCTCATAAGGGGTGAATCAATTGGTTTTAGTAATTGTAATATTTGCAAAATCTCCCCCTGAAGTATCCGCAACGTAGAATCCGACAGATCCACTTTTAATATTGGTTAATTTTTCAACAACGAGGCTTGGTTCTTTACTGCCATTGATGTACGTTGAGACAGTAGAATCCTTTATAACGATTCGAACCCTAACCCAGGAATTTGGGTCAGGAGCCGGCTCGATCGAATGTTCATATTTATCAGGAGACTTCCCACGCAGCGTTCTCCAGGGAAAGCCAGGTAGTGATACATATTGAATAGCCCTTCTTTTCAAAATTTCATCGGATACTTTGAATTGAAATGGCCGAAGGTATATTGCATCAAAAGTAGAATCATTTTTACCATGAAAGGCGATCCCGACAAAACTGTGTTGCTTCACATCCTCTCCCCGTACATCAAATTCAATAATGCCATTTGAAAATTCAATGCCTTTTAACCAGGCAACCCCTTCGCCTTCAGCTTTGCTTAACCTGATACCCAAATAAGATCTCTCATTGATAAGAGTGAGTTCCCTGTTAAAAACCTCGATACCCTTTTTCTTAACCAAATGGTGAAGATCGATCTGCAAAGGGCTTTGTGAAAAGACAGTAATGGTCATGAAGATCAAAAACCCTGTCGAGGCCAAACGAAATTTTTTCATAACCTGATTTTTAGAAAGGTAAGCTACAAACAACTCACAGTACGGTAGTACCGCTTGTCAAATTAAATGTATGTACATTATTTACATTTAGCATTACACCTTGCTATCTGTTCATTGCTTTCGCCCAAATATATGCTCTCCGGCTTGGGTATTCAACATCCGGATATGGCTGCCTTTCGATCGCATCTATTATATCAAACCCGGTTTCTTTCAATAGATCAATGATCTTCTCAACTTCAAAAAAATAAAAATCAATATTAACAGCATGATCAAGAAACTCATCAAGATGGACGACATTGTCACCTATATGAAATGAAAAAAGAAATTGTCCATTATCTGCCAGGACCCTTTTGATCTCTTTAAAAGCGACTTTTATTTGTGCATAGTCAAAATGAACGATTGAATAAAATGCAATGGCAGATCCAAATCTCTTGTCAGGATATTTAAGATCCAGCATATCTGCCCTTTCAAAATGAAGCATAGGATTAATATTCCTTGCAACTTCTACCATTGAAGAAGAGATATCAACGCCAATAAGTGCTGTAAACCCGCAATCAAATAAGTACTTTGTCGTTTGACCTGGGCCACAACCAAGGTCAATGAGCTGCCCGTTTTTTAAATTCTCAATTGCAAATGACTTTAATAAAATTTTGTCGAGATGCTTTTTATTTAATTCATCTATATATTTATCAGCGTAGTTTTTTGCTGTTTTGTTGTAACAATCAATTATGCTATCCTGTTTTTGCATTAAATGGCCGCTTTATAAAAATTTTAATTTGTCGCGCTGCTGTTGCCTGCAGGCTTTACTGTTTTAATTTTAAAAAATCTCCGTCAATGATGAGCAGCTTAACGCCTTTTTTTGAATGTGACCGGTGAGAGCTAAGTTCATCTGATACTACGTAGGACATTCCTGCCGAAAGGATAAAACTTTCCCCGCTTTGTAGCTCGCTCATGAATTCTCCTTCGAGGCAATAAACAATATGGCCTTTTTGGCACCAATGATTCGCCAAATATCCACCGGAATATTCTACGAGGCGTATCCTGAGATCATCAAATTGTATTGTTTGCCAAAGGGCCGTTCCTGTTTCGCTTGTATGTTCTATTTTTTCGACAGTATTCCAGTCAATAGTTTGAAATGGTATATTGCTCATTTTGTCCGGAGGTTTGGTTGTTCCATACTAACAAGTTTTCTTATGGGCATCATAATCCCAATTGCTTTTTTAGTTTAGCCGGAAGCTTTTCTTTCACTAAATCATAAGACTGTTTAAGATATTGCTTCCATTCGCCCTTTTTCATTTTATTAATATCTTCTATCCAAACCCATTTGTATTTAGCAACATACGGAGCGGGCTTAAAGCCGGGTAAATTGCACATCTCTTCGAATGCTTCGTCCGTAACCTTAAATGAAGCAGTTGTTGGAGATTGATCAAGCCCTACTACACAAAACATCTTTCCGCCAATGGAGAATACAAGATCGTGGCCCCATTTAATATCTTCCGATACAGCAGGCAATTGCCGGCAAATATTTTGAATATCTTCAACGTTCATTTTTATTATTTTAATATTTCGACTTTGCGGATACTACAACTATCAGCTGCCTGGTAAGATCCGGTTTATGTATACCTTAATTGAATTCTCCAAAATGCCAAAGTATCCCCGAAGGATCATGCATGAAACATTCTTTCCCCCAATAATTTTCTTTGATAGCTGTCAATCTTACTGTTTTAAATTTTTTATCTAGCCCGAGGCTTTGCAACCCATTCCAATATTCATCGACATTATTAACCTCAAGAAATATCATTGTATTATCTACCCAATCTTTAACATAGGCATTTTGTAAATAAAAACCCAGTTCCGGGGTAACCCTGAAATAAGACATATCCTTCGATATCACTGACTCCCCGAAACCTAATTCCTTGTAAAAGAGCCTGGATTCCTCAAAATCTTTTGCACCAATAAAAGCTCTTATTGATTTTGCATCATGCTTCATACCTTATGAATATTTTTATTGAGGCTGTAAATTTATTGAATCGCTTTGTCATTTCAAACCATTCCATTTATTCCTGGATGATCGAAATTTTCATGCGCACATTTTCTTTCGGCCTGTCGTTCTTATCAGTTTTAAGAGCCGCGATTTTCTCAATTACATCAAGGCCTTCAACGACCTCGCCAAAAATTGTATAATTCATATCCAAATGCGGGGCTCCGCCCAATTCAGCATAGGTTTTCATTTGCCCGGCTGTATAAGTAAAATGAGGTGTTTTTTTATACTCCTCTATTGAGACCGGATCAATCAATTGTCGCCTTGCATATTTCAAGCTATCTGTTTTTTCTTCAGTGATAAGCCGCATATAATATTCCCGGAGCTGCTTGCTTTTACCACTAAAAGCAACATTGTAATTGATTTTTTGCACAATATTCTTATTCACCCGTATTTCAGCTTTTCGCAAGGCAGCTGAATCATAAGTTTTGCCCATAACAATATAGAATTGCGAGCCGGATGATTCCTTATCCGGATTAACTTCCTCATCTTCCCTTGCCGCGGCAAGCATGCCTTTCTTGTGATAAATTCTTCTATTAAATTCAGCCGGGATCCAATAACCCACATCTCCATTACCTAAAGCCGCCGTGTCGTTTGCTGACCTACTATCGGGGTCACCTCCCTGTATCATAAAGTGATTGATTACCCTATGAAATAATAAGCTATCATAGAAGCCTTGTTTAACCAGCCTGATAAAATTATCGCGGTGAAGTGGAGTTTCATTGAAAAGTTTCAGCTTCATATTCCCATAAGCTGTACTGATAAGTATAGTTTCTTTACTATAAGTCTGGCATTTTGAGATATTACTTCCAATAAGAAGAAAGAGCACTAATGTTATTGTAAAATATTTCGCCATGATCTGATCAATTATAGTTTATAAAACCTGTTACAATTATTGTACGTTCAATTTTCGTGTTCCGGCCAAAGAGATGCTGACAATTAAAGGAACACAAATTAATCGTAACTGGCAGATAATATTTCAGCATAAAATGATAAAAAAATAATTAATAATTTTAAATTTGCTTTCCTAAAAATAAACACGATGAATCCAAACAAAGCATTATGGGAAAAAGGAGATTTCACCCGGATCGCCGAAACCATGCGGGAAAGCGGTGCGGCACTGGTCGCCAAACTTGGGATCACCAAAGGTCTTAAGGTTCTTGATCTCGGTTGCGGCGATGGTACCACCGCAATACCTGAAGCAAAACTCGGAGCTAATGTTTTAGGTGTTGATATCGCAAGAAATCTCGTTGAAGCGGGAAACATCCGGGCAAAAGCCGAAGGGCTTACCAATTGTACTTTCCAGGAAGGTGATGCAACCGATTTGCATGAACTGAAGGATGAGACGTTTTGATCTGGTCGTAAGCATCTTCGGTGCCATGTTCGCACCAAAGCCATTTGATGTAGCCAGGGAAATGGTTCGTGTTACCCGACCGGGCGGAAGAATCGTTATGGGAAACTGGATACCGGGAGATCCTACCCTGGTTGCGCAAATACTAAAGATCAGTTCTGCCTATACACCACCACCGCCGGAGGGTTTCATTAGCCCGATGTTGTGGGGTGTAGAGAGCCATGTTATAGAACGTTTTGGGAATGCCGGCGTACCAAAAGAAAACATATCATTCATTAAAGATACTTTCACATTTAATGCTCCTTATTCACCGTCAGAATTCGTCAACAGGTTCAAAAATTATTACGGCCCTACCATGAATGCTTTTGAAGCAGCTGAAAAAAATGGTAAGGCTTCGGAACTGCAACATGAATTGGAAGCTTTGTTTAACAGTCAAAACAAAAGCACCACAGATAATACCACTTCCATTCCTGCCACTTTTTTAAGGGTAACGGTCATTCGTTGAATGGATATCAAGATTCTCTAAAATGATCTTTCATCTGAAAATGTTGAGCATAGATAGCCCGGTCTAATTATTCCTTAAAAGAGTCAGGAGTTCTGATGCGCCACTTCGATTCATATCAAATACCAAACTGTCTTTTGTCAGCTTGGCTATTTTGACCATGATCTCTTGTTGGTTTTCCGGCCTGGTAAACAGCATCTTATTTTCAACTTTATAGGTCCCTTTTTCTGCCGTTCCTGAATAAGTGAACGTATAATTTCCTTTATCATCGAACATAAAATGAGTTTCGGTTGTATTTCGACCAGAGGGCTTTCCATCTACCAGCCATTCACTGCCCGACCAATTTCCAATAATTAATTTATTGTTTTCACCATTAGAACACGAGGAGATAAAGAATATGAATACTATTGCAAAAATATTTTTAATGAATTTCATGTTACTTAATTTAAATTTTCAATCATGCTATCAATAGCCCGGTTATCATTTCTTTTGGGTTGAATCAATTGAACCTTTTTCAGGAGGAGGCGCTGCCATTGGTACGGATGCATGGTCAAGCACAATAACCATTTTATCTCCTTTAATAGCCTTAACTTCTGAATAACGGCCATCAAACAGCATAGGCGAACCTCCTTCGACCGGCATGGTTATCCTGAATGTTCCGTGACCTACCACACAATCAGCAAAAGGAATGTTATTCGCATTTGTGTATTCAAGTTTCATTCCTTTGCCGGCTGCAAAATCTTTCAGGAACGAGGCTTTCACAGCGTCAAATCCATTTATCTGCATTTCGGATGGAGTATATATACGCAACTCGGGGCTGTTCCAATAAAGTTTCATCATAGCATCTGTATCACCACTATTGAACGCTGCCAAAAACAAACTATCCAATTCATTGGCCTGGGCGATCAGGTCGCTGGTTGCAACAGCTGATTTCTCCTGTTTTGGCCCAGTGTTGCAACTTACAATTGTAAAGAGAAATAGTGCACTAAGAATAAAAATGTTTTTTCGGGAAAGGTTACTAAAGCATATTTTTTTCATAATTGTTTGTTTTAATTTTTGTTGACTCTTTGCGATACTATCAAATTAATTGGAAGATGTTGAATTGTTGGCGGAATTATTTAAGCATGCTATAATCACAAGAATAAAAGACAATATTGAAGAAATGGTTCGTATGGTATTTAGATTATTCCATTTTGTTTCAAAGGCGGCACGCTGTGTACTAATTGCTTCCTTTGATGCGTTTGTAAGGTCAAATTTATCCAAACTATTGTTCAAAGGAATATTACCTATAACAGTTACACCAAAAGTTCCAATTAAATAAATAAGTGTCGCAGCCAATAATAGCCAAAAACCTGGTGAAACGGGGTGACTGTATTTTAGATAAGTGCATATTGGCAGTAATACCAAAGCTCCAAAAAAGCTGGCAAAAAAGATCGGGTTTTGTATAGCCCTGTTGATCGATTGCATCGCTGAGATATATTGTGTATCCGGAAGTTTATTTAATCCTAAGGTTACAGAACAGGAATATGAATAAAATAACCCCGCTATTAATCCAACACATGTTGTTGTAACGATTAATGTAAAGTTTGAAATAGCCATAACAAATTTGTGATTTCGATTTGAAATAAACATACGCAAATTAATTCCACCGTTGCGCTTTGTAAGCGGCAGGGTATTGGTGGCTCAACACTTTTATAAATCAATTCTCCGCCAAATTTTTTACGCTTTCAAGTGCTTTTGGAAAAGTTTCCTTAAAATATTGCTCATGGTCCTCTGTGATATCCATTGTTACGGCTAATTCCGTAACGCCGTTTTTTTCATCAAGTGAATAATTTTCCATAGCACCTGACCATTTTTTTGTTTCTTCAGTATCGGGTTGTTCTTCTCCACCCTTAACGGTGCCAAGGTGTTTAAATGACATGAATTTATTTGGAACCTTTTGAGCTATGATACTAAACATTCCCTCGCCACCGGGAGAAAGGAATAACACTTTGCTACCTTCCTGCCAATCTGTAACAGCATACGAACCTTCACTGAAAGTACCGGTCCATTTGCGATAGGTTATATCATCCCATAAAACCTTCCAGATTTTTTCTTTTGGCGCTTTAATTTGAACTGAAAAATGTAGCTTTTTCATTTTATATAAATTTAATTTTCTTTGGATTTTACAGCCGCAAATTACTTGCCACTAACCGGACAGCATCTCACACTTGTGGGTTGAGGGGTTAACTTTCCATTGTCATATATTCCAAATTGCCATTTTCATCAGTATTGATCACAACGAGGTAATTACTGATCTCCTGTCCAAGAGAGTAATCAAAAATTGCAAATTGATCTTCACTGTCAGGATATACGCCCACCCGTACAAGATGTAGCTTCTTTAATAATTGCTTTTCATGATCAGCGCTTTTGCTGCCCAAATCAATTAAAGTAGCTAATTCTTCTTTACCAAGCTCTTCTAAATGATGCTCTAAATAGAACTTTACGGTATCACCATCTTCGTCATTATAGTCCTTATCAATATATCTCCTGTTATTTAAATCATAGATTCTTATATTTTCAATAAAAGACTTCACAGTTTCTAATTTTTTGGGGTCGATCGTTTTATTTTCAAAATTTAAGTCAATTTGAATTTGTGTATTATTAAATGCGATTTCTACATCATAATATGCTTCCAAAGAAGTTGAATCGAGTTGCCCGAAATGAGGTACTGTAATGTTTGCCATGATCATTTTGCAATATTAGCTGCTGTTTTTTTAAAGCCATTGGGGAATATAATAGTCAGGAGTGCGAATATTAATAGAAAATTAAATTCCACACCATTTCGGCCGCCGCCTACAACATACCAACCTTCCTTAAAATGAACCAAAATAATACCTGCAATTAGTATTAAGATCGTGATAATAGAAGCAGGTCTTATGTATTTGTTAAACAGTAAGCAAAATGCACATAGCACGTGAGATAATTTGATGGCCCAGGCAAGTGGTATTCCTAATGGAGAAAATCCAATTTCGTTCAGGTAAAATTTACCAAATTCATTTATTCCATTATTAAACATTCCCGGCACACTGTGCATTAACAGGATAATTGCAACTGCCACGCGAAGTAAGAAAGTGTTATTGAACATATTCATTGTCCTTTGAATTTGATGTTGGCATTCAAATTATTTATTTTCATCCAATGGGTATTTGTATATGTGAAGCCGCTGTAAATAATTCCCGATTTATACTGTTTCTTTTTCAAGAGCAACAAAGTCCTGGCGCACCGGTAAAAAACAATCTATAACCTTACATGTTGTTATAGCTTTTGCAGAATGCGAAATTCCGGAAGGCATAAAGGCTGTCATGCCGCTTGTTAATAATTTTTGTTCGCCGTTTATATCAAATAAAAGCTCTCCTTCGATAACATGGGTCCATTGTTCATGAATGTGGTTGTGCACACCTACTTCGCTATCTTTTTCTAAAGTAACATGAGCAAAAGTAGCTTGTTCAGAATGATGAAGTGAAGCAGTAATCCCTTCCCAGATCTTTATTTTTTTGTTCGTATTAAAGTTAATATATGGCATGTTGGGTTGCTTTTAAATGGCAGGAGGTCTAAAGTAAGTCTAAAATTATAACAATAGCCTGAATCCATAAACAGGAAGATCGCCCTGCATAAAATCCAGGTCACCCGATCTTTTAAAACCGAGCCCTTCATACATTTTCCAGGCTGTCTGCATAGCCATCGTTGTATGAATGATCATTTGATGAAGTTTTTTTGTGTGGGCTTTGCGGATACATTCATTGGTCAAAAGTTTACCAATACCCCGGCCCCTCGCCAAAGGGTCTACGGCCAATAACCTGAACCCAGCCGCATTTTGTTCCCGCGTGGCTGTCCCCCCCGAACCGTAATACTGCATATCAGAAAAGAAGACCACTGCCCCTGCTATTATACCGGCAGGAGAAACTGCCACTAAGAGTTCTGTTCCCGGTTTATTGGTAAATGACCCGATATCAGAAAGCATTTTATAATAAGCAGGCTGCTCCAGTTCGGTAGGAAATCCCTCCAGCTGTGAATACACCTGGACCATTAATTTCCCGATCGGGTCAAATTCACCGGGCATTGCATTTCGTACTATGAATTCCTCTTTGCCCATGATCCATGAGGTAAAATTTAAGAATATCTAAGTCGATAAATTTTTTGATCTCTGTGCCTCGTGCCTCTGTGTCGCAGTGTTTCATCTCTTGTAAAAGCTTGTTGTGAAACAGGGAGGCACAGAGACACGGAGGCAAAAATAAATACATGACGGTTACGCATACTGCCCCTTGGTCATTGAACATAGCGCATTGAAGATCGAACATTATTTCCTGTCCGCTCTAAAGGATCTGCCTGGTCAACTCCATCAACCTGTAAACCAGTCAACGCTTAATAAGCTTCAATCCAAAATAACCTCCAATTACCATATCCTGATCCTGTCCTTCTCCGCTACGAACATTTTATCTCCTTCCTTGATATTAAAAGCCTTATAAAAAGGATCGAAGTTCATCAATGGCCCCCATACCCGGTACATCGCCGGTGAATGCGGATCGGTATTTACAAGCGTACGCACAAACTCATCTTTATATTTGCTCCTCCAGCATTGCGCAAAGGATAAAAAGAAACGCTGGTCAGGCGTCAGGCCGTTGATCCTCACAGTATCCTTTCCCTGTTTGGTCAGTTTAAATGCATCATAGGCGATCGCGATACCACCGATATCTGCCGTATTCTCACCCTGCGTCAGGCTGCCGTTGATATGCATGGAATCCACGGGGATAAAACTGCTGTATAATTTTACCACCTGCGATCCCTTCGCCTTGAATTTTTCAAAATCTTCTTTGCTCCACCAGTTCTTCAGGTTCCCATCTTTATCATACTGGGCGCCCTGGTCATCAAAACCATGCGTCATTTCATGGCCGATCACCATTCCAATGCCTCCATAATTTATTGCATCATCCACATTAGCATCAAACATCGGGTACTGCAATATTCCAGCAGGGAAAACGATCTCGTTGAATGTCGGGTTGTAATAGGCATCGATCGTTGGAGCAGTTATCTGCCATTCAGAGCGGTCAACCGGTTTACCGACCTTACTCACCTGGAAAGCATATTCATTTTTGCCACAAGAGACCAGGTTCGCGAAGTATTGCTTTTTATCAATAGTTACCTTACTGTAATCCCGCCATTTGTCAGGGTAGCCGATCTTCTTGATGAATGTATTAAGTTTTTCAGTCGCTGTTTGTTTGGTGCTGTCACTCATCCAGTCAAGCTTCGCGATCCTCGCTTCAAAAGCTTTTTGCAGGTTATTTACCAGTTCCAGCATGCGTTTTTTGGCATCTTCTGTAAAATATTTTTTTACATAAAGCTGCCCCAGTGCATCACCAAGATTACTATCTGTCTGCCGGTAGACCCTTTCCCAACGCTGCCGCATAGCCTGCCTGCCGCTGAGCGCCTTGCCGCTGTAATCAAAATTCGCCTGCACAAAATCATTGCTCAGGAATGGCGCGGCGTTATGGACTAAATGAAACCGCATGTAAGCCTTCCAGTTATTAACCGGTACCGATTGAAGCAGGTCATTTAGTTTTTGATAATAAGCAGGCTGGGCGATATTGACAGAATCGGCATGTATGGAAAGCCTCGGCAGTTCCTCTTTCCAGCCAATAACCGGCATCTTCTGATCAAGTGCTGCAACGGCCATTTTATTATAATTGCTTTGCGGGTCCCTCAGTTCCACGTTTGTCCTGTGACTGGAGGCTATTTGTTTTTCAAGCTCATACACTGCCTTCATATTCGCTGAAGCGGTAGCAGAATCATCCCCGCTAAGACTGAATATTTTCTGAATATAAGTTTGATAGGCTTTTACGATCTTCTGTGTGGCCGCGTCTGTTTTAAAATAATACTCCCGGTCAGGCATACCCAGCCCTGCCTGCACAAAGACCGCGATATTCACCATACTGTTCTTTTCATCTGCGCCCACGTACTGGCCAAACAATATCCCGTTATTGAATGTTGTTTGTTCTGCATCAAATGCCAATACATCTTTTGGATCTTTCATGTCTGCGATCTTTTGCAACCATGGCTTTAACGGGTCATAACCCGCTTTTTCAATGGCTACAGAATCCATTCCCGAAGCATAAAAATCTCCTATTTGCTGTTCCGGGCTGCCGGCTGAATGACTGGCTTTTGAAACGCTGTCAAGGATTTCCCGGATATGTGCCTTGGTTATATTATACATTTCCAAAAAGGTCCCGCTACCTGATTCTGTCGCCGGAATATTTGCGGTATCCAGCCATTTGCCATTGGCAAAAAGGAAAAAATTGTCACCCGGTTTTACAGCTGAATCAATATTGGCAAGTGCCAGGGTTTTGCTGGTTGATGTCGTGACCGTATCCTTGCTGGTGCAGGAAATGATGCAGCAACATAAGAAGCCAAAAAGGGCTACCGGAAAGTAGAATTTATTCATACATTTTAAGAATTAAGCGCCCAAAATAAAAAAACTTCCAATACCGGCCATTTTTATTTGATAAAAGGGATGGATCCACTTGGGGTATACGCCCGGTTAACAGGTTATTTATTGTCCAGACTACATATCCATATTGAACTTCAGTGGCGTCGCACACTTGTACAGCATATCATTACTAAACAACCCATCGCTCTCTTAAAAATGCCAGGTTTAAGGATGAGGAGCACCAATACAGCATTTTTTTTGTCGGTTTTTTACATTTGTTTTAAGAGATGACATCTTTTTTAAGAAAGATGTCATCTCTTAAAACATAAAAATGCCGCTCATTCACATGAGCGGCACTTTTAACCAAAACCAAACCTAACTATTTTAAACCTTATTTTTCAGTTTCCCATTCCATACTTTCTTCCCCTGTAAAGCCTTAATAAGATACATCAGCCCCACGAAAATAAAAAAGAGCGGACCTGTAAATCCAAACAACGCCACATATTTCGTTCCGTAAAAATTCTCCATTGGCCTTCGCAGCCTTTCAGCGATCAGGTACATGCTTGGCACCATAACCAGCGTAAGGAAGAAGGCGAATATTAAACCAAAGATGATCGTCCAGCTCAGCGGCCCCCAGAATACCACACTGTCTCCACCAAAGAAAATATGAGGCTGTAAATGCCGGAAGAAGGAAACGAAATCAATATTGAAACCGACCGCCAAAGGCAGCAAACCAAGTATAGTAGCAACGGCTGTAAGCATCACCGGTATGATACGGATCCTTCCCGCCTGTATGGCCGCTTCCCTTGTTTTCATCCCCTGCCCCTAAGCTCATCCGTGAATTCGATCAAGAGGATACCATTTTTGATTACAATACCCGCCAGCCCAACAACACCCACCCAACCATGATGGTGGAGATCGTCATACCCGTAATGGCATATCCAAGCAATACCCCGATCACGGAAAAGAAGATTTCCGTTAGTACGATGAATGGTTTACTCATTGAATTGAACTGCAATACCAATATTAAGAATATCAACCCCATCGCCATGATCAGAGCCTTGCCCAAAAAGCTTTGTGTTTCGGCTTCCTGTTCTCCCTGGCCGGTTTGCCGGATGGTAACATCAGGGGGTATTTTATTCTTCTTTTTAAAATCCGCGATCTTCAAAGCAAGCTGCTTATTTACCTTACCTGTCATGGAAGGGTCCAGTACATTCGATTGAAGCTGGATGGTACGCTTCACATTCTTACGGGCAACTGCACCGGAAGTATTGGTATAATCAACAGAAGCCACAGCACTTACAGGAACTGATTTCACCTGCATCGTCTTCATATCCATAAAAGTGATGCGCATATTCATCAGGTCGGTGATATTGTTTCGCAGCAGATCGGTATAGCGTAGCTGGATCTTGTATTCATCTTCGCCTTCTTTTAATTTGCTTACTTCTTTTCCAAACACGGCCGTCCGTATTTCCATACCGATCTGTCCTGTACTAAGTCCTTCCATCATAGCCTTCTCCCTGTCAACATTCACTGTGATTTCGGGCTGTTAAGATCACATCCATTTTTAAATTCTCAATCCCATATACCTGGTTAGTATCAAAATAATTGGATAAGTTACTGGCTACTTTTGCGATCTCTTCAAATTCATCCCCCACGATCTCAATATTAACAGGAGGATCTGTTGGTGGCCCCCCGTCTTCCTGGGCCACTTCGATACTTGCACCCGGGATACCTTTCATGCTGCCCGGATAGAATCAAGATAATGGTTTAGTATGCTTGCCATGCCGTTTTTCATATTCTACAAATGAAACCTGTATCCTTCCAAGGTTTGACTGGATACTCCTGTTATTATCACTGGGATTATTTGCGCTGTTGGCCACATTGGTAATGATACTTTCCACAATACTTCCTGGTCTTACCCGGCTTTTCTTTTTCCAAAACTTTATAAACTCTTTTTCTCCAACACTGTGGTAACACTGTCAGTAGTTTTATCTCTGTTCCCACCGGCATTTTTAAATACACATAAATAAAATTGGGATCACCGCTCGGGAAGAAGGTACGTCTTGTTTCCCCTTGCCATTAGTAACGACTACCGAAACGGGAAACAACATGAATAAACTAACCAGCATCCATGCAGGCCGTGTTCCTTTTAATACCCAGCGCAATAAAGTTTCATACCGGTTCATCAGCCATGGCAGGACTCTTGTCTGGAAACCATGGATGATATCCCTGAATAAAAACACAGTTCAGTATAGCAAGCAACGCCATAAAGAAAAAAGTTTGCAAACCCATGCGATCCGCCAAAATGCATCAACAATCCAAAACCGATGGCAGCCCAGAACCACCATCTTTTAAAACAGCTCCCTTTTTGGTTCTTCAAATTCCTTTCCTTCAGGCTTCATAAAGCTTACAGCAAATACAGGGTTGAAAATAAATGCAACGATCAATGATGCGGCCAATGTAAATATCAGGATCGTTGGCAGGTAGATCATGAACTTACCGATAATACCCTTCCAGAAAAGCAGAGGGAAGAACGGGCGCCAGCGTTGTAGCTGTTCCCGCCAATACCGGTATAAAAACTTCGCCTGCGGCTTCTTTAGCACTTCGTATGATCGGCACTTTTCCATTATTATAGATCCGGTGCGTATTTTCAATTACAACGATGGCATCATCCACGATAATACCCAGCCCGAACAACAAGCGCGAACAACACAATAAAGTTCAGTGTAACAGATGTACCGATGATCGCATCGGCAATCGGTAAGAACAGAAATGCAACAAATACACTTAGCGGCACACTCAATGCCACAAAGAATGCATTGGTAACGCCCATGAAGAACATCAATACCAACAACACCAGCACAAAGCCGATGATGATGGTATTTACAAGTTCATTAAAAGAAGTTGCGGTTGCTTTGCTCTGGTCGCCCGTGATCACCACTTTCAGGTCTTTTGGCAATTCTTCATCCTCCTGCATTTGTGCAACAATGTCTTTTATCTTTCCTGCGGCATTGATCAGGTTTTCACCGGCACGCTTTACGATATTCAATGGTCACAACATTCTTACCATCGAGCCGTGCATAGCTTTCTTTTTCTTTTACGGTATCTTTCAATTGGGCAATATCTTTTAAATAAACAGTTGCGCCCTGTGTGCTGCTTCGTACAACAATATTCTGCAGATTCAAGGCGCTGGTAAACTGTCCTTTAACCTTCAGGGTGCGTTTCATATCTACCCACTTCGATCAGACCGCCCGTGATATCACTGTTTTCGCTGGCTGATCGCATTTTCAATATCGTTAAAGCTTATTCTTGCCGCCTGCATTTTATACGGATCCACATTTACCTGTATCTCTCTTTCAGGTGCACCCACAATTTCTGCACGGGTTATTTCGGACAATTCTTCAAACTTGTCCTGCATCTTATCCGCAAACTCTTTCAGCTTGATACCATCATAATCACCACTCACATTCACAAACATGATGGGCATTTCACTAAATGCAAATTCCTGTGCATTGGGCTGTGAGGTAAGATCATTGGGAAGGTCGGTTTGGCTTTATCGATCGCATCTTTTACTTTTAGTTTGGCCAGTTCCGTTTTTACATCTGTATCAAATTCAACAATGATCAAACTATAATCTGTTTGAGAAGTACTGGTGATCTTTTTCACTTTGGCACCACTGATACCTTTCAATTGTTTTTCGATCGGCCTTGTTACGAGGTTCTCAATATCCTTTGGTGAATTACCAACATATACAGTAGTAACGCTGATGGTTGGTACCACAATATCCGGGAACTGTTCCTTGGGCATTGTATTGAATTTATAAAGTCCAAACAGTGATATCATGATAGCAATGATATAAATCGCCGTGCGGTTATCAACCGACCAGCTGGTGGGTTTGAACTCTTTAAATTTCTCTTTTACTCCTTCTATAAAATTCATAAAAATTATTTTAGTCAGTCATGTTAGTTTCGTGCTCACTTACTGTTTCACTTATTTTAAGTTACTGTAGCGATCAATTGTCCTTCATACAAATTCTGGTACCCTTCAGTGATCAATTGCTCACCGCCTGATAAGGCCACTTTTTATTTCCACATTATCGCCATATACTTCTCCGATATACCACGCTTTTCTTTTTCGCAACTGTTTTTCCATTGCTGAGTTTTTCCAGCACATATACATATTTGCTTGTTTCATCAGTTTGTACCATGTTCACCGGTATCACCATGCATTCGGTTGCTGAATAATCCAATATTTTCATGATGGCAGATTGGTCGGTTTTAAGCAAGATCATAAGGAATTTTTGCTTCTGCAATAAATCCACGCAGCGTTGGATCGATCGACTGGCTGATCAATGAAATGGTAGATGTAGATCTTTTTATTTGCATCAGGAATATTTATTTCACACCGGACGGAACCTTTACGTATCCTGCTTAAATAATTTTCAGGGACATCGGTAACTACTTTAAGGTTGCTGGTGTTTACAATTTTAATTTGCGGACCGTTGGCAGACATGCCTGTAAAAGTTTCACCTACATGGATATTCACAACATCCGCAATACCGTTAACATCACTGTACACATTCGAAGTATTCAATTGTTCTACGCAACCTTTACCTGTTCCCCGATCGCTCAACTGGTTTTCCAGGCTTTCTACATTTGTTTTTGCCGTTATCAGTTGTACTTCTGTTCCAATACCCTGGTCCCAAGATTTTTCTGCCGCTGGTAAATATTCTTTGCAAAGCCAAGTTGTGTTTTTATACCTTCCAGTTGCTGCCTTGCCGCAACTACCTGCTGGCGTGCAATCGCATCATCCAGTTTTAAAAGCAGTTGTCCTTTTCTTACATTGTCCTTGTGTTACAAACACTGCCTTACCTGGCCGCCCATTCCCGCGGGTGATATATAAGAAATATTTTCTGCATCGACTTTTCCCTGCAGATCAATAAAATGTTTGAAATCCTGTGCACGTTAACAGCGCGATACCGCTAACCAGTTTTATCTTGATTCATTTGCTGAATTAGTATCAAGCTTATTCATCTTCCTCCAGCTTTTAATATCTCGCATCTGTTTTATTCTTGCGGTTTTTAGTTTTTCCAGCTGCGCTTTTTTATCCGTTACTGCCGATTTCTTTTCTTTTTTGCTGTCTCCGCAGGAAGCTCGATAAAAGGGCCGTTAGATGTTACAAGCGTTATTTTTTGATCTTTTGCATATACTGATTTAAAATTTGTTATATTGATTTATAGTTTCCCGGTGGCTTTTAAATAATCAATTTTTGCAGTGATAGCATCGTACAGCGAGCTGTAATAATTGTTTTGCGCTACTTTCAATTCAGTTTGGGCATTGTATATTTCCTGGTTACTGCCAAGGCCCTGTTCATATTTTAATTTGGTTGTATTGTACACCTGTTTCGGCAAGTGCTATATTCTTTTTTTGGTTGTCCATGGTTAACAAGGCAGCTTTTCATTTTAATCTTGACTGCTCCACATCATTATCAATAGATGCTTTCAGTTGTTCAAATTGTTGTTTGTTTTCTCCAAGTTCAAGCTTTGCTTTTTCTATCCTTGAGCTTTCTTGCGACCCCGTCAAATATGGGAACATTTACTTTAACCCAATCAACGATGTAGTGAACCAATCACCATCTTTAAAAAAATCAAATTGCTTTGCGCTGTGCATTTTTACTGTAACTGGTCAAAGCCGCATACCGTTGGTAGTTAGCTCAACTTATACCTCTTGACATTAAATTCATTCAGTTTTGCTCCGAGGTTCAACAATTGAAATTCTTTCCGGTCGTTGTAATTATAATTTTCATCAAGAATATTTGTTCTTAATTCTTCTTCGTTAAACGTGTCTGTTAATACCAGTTTTTCTTTTTGCGGCATACTCAAAAAACTTAAACCTGCATTACCTGCTTCCAACTGGTTCTTACCTTTAATTTTTCTGTATTGAGGTTATTTAGCTGCACTCTCACTTTATCTACATCCAGTTTTTCTGCAAAGCCATTTTTGAATATTTCCTTGGTATCGTGTAATAATTTTTCAAAGCGTTCAATATTTGCATCGATGCTTCCAATTTGTTTATTGCCAACCACAAGCTGGTAATATATTTTATAAATATTTGCCTTTATCTTTTCCTGTGTTACCTCCGCCTGTTTTTGCAGAAAAATCCATAGCTGCACTTTCTTGCCTGCAAGCCAACAAACACCTGCCCGTCAAATAATAATTGTGATACATCCAATGCCGCCGGTTGCACCAGTACTTGGTGCCGAACTGTCACGGGGACATAAGTGCCTGGCGCGCCGCCTGTACAATCTCAGCCAGGCAATCAGTGCTGGTAGGTATATTTAAATAGTCATTAACATTGAAATACTTCCGTTGAGCTGAGGAAAAGCGGCAGAGTAATTTCCCTGTTAACCTGTTGTTGGATCTTAATATCGACCAGCGCATTTTTAACGATCACGGAATTTTGCATACCATAATCCACGGCCTGCTTTACAGAAAATTCATTTGTCTTTTGAGCACTGGCAGAAGCCTGTTATCAAAAATATAAAAGCCAGCAGGGTTTTTTTTTCATTGTTCTATTTCGTTGCATCATCTGATAATTTTTTGATTCTTTCCTGTTGATATTTTAATATGAGCTTGTATCCTTTTTGAGAAACAAGGCCAAACAAAAAATGATAGGTCAGTTCCTCTTCAATTTCTGCCAGGCTTTGCTTTACTTTGCTATGAAAATCAGGGTGAAAAGGCACCACGATACTTTCTACCCTGTATCTTGCCAATACATCCACTTTAATATCAGGCCGGTACAATTCTTCTTTAATACCTCTTGACAATATTCGCCCTGATCACGCCGTATAAATAATCATTCTTATGGTTTAAGAATTTTTGAAATGCACTGGGATGATATTTCTGCATATCAAACAACAGGGAAGGGTTCATTGACCGGAAGATCTCCTCACGAAGTCCATGGCCATGAACAATTCGTGTATCGCATTGTCTGCACTGCTCCGGTCAAAATCACAGACAGACTGGTTGTGCGCAATGATCTTGCCAACCACTTCATTTACCAGTTCATCCTTATCCGCATAATATTGGTAGATCGTTTTCTTACTGATGCCAAGGCTATTGGCAATATCATCCATACTCACACTACGCAGGCCATATTGCATAAAAAGATCGTGTGCTTTTTGACGGATGCGTTCACTGGTATCTAATACTATCATTGCCATAATGGGGCACAAAACTAAGGAAACTTTTTTCGTTACCAAAGTTTCCATCCTCTTATTTTGCCATTCTTAATAATTTAATAACATATGAGCGCCGGGAAAACCTCACTGTTTGAGCTGCCGGCATTCAAGTATCTTTGAAGCCTTAAATGTTGGTTTATGGAAAAACGATTTGATCTAAAGAAACTGCTGCAATATTTTTTCCAGGGAATGCTGATACTTGCCCCTGTTGCCATCACTTTTTATGCATTCTTTCCGTGGTATCCACGATCGATAGCTGGATCCCCATATTTACATATACCGATGCCAATGGTATAGTGCGGGTTCAGAAACTATGGTGTTGGTTTTATCCTCATCATAGTCCTGATCATTACGCTGGGCTATTTCAGCTCCTTTTTTATTACAGGCCGTATTGTAAGTTTCATGGATAAAGTAATGCAAGAAACTCCCCGGTATAAAACACGTTTATTCTACCACCCGCGATTTTTTGAGGCTTTTGCCGGTGATAAAAAGAAATTTACCCAAAATGTGCTGGCCAATGTGGATGACAATGATGTATGGAGAATGGGGTTCATCACCAAAGACGATATGTCTGAATTTGGATTAATTGATTATGTGGCTGTGTACGTTCCGATGGCTTATTCTGTCGCAGGCAATGTATATATCATTCCGAAGACCAGGGTAAGGCCCATTACGAATATCAGCAGTGCCCAAACCATGAAATTTGCCGTAAGCGGGGGTGTAACGCATATTGATGAGGAAGAAAAAAACAAATAAAACTTTAGTTCAGAAGTTCATGGTTCTTAGTTCGTGCTGCATCGTTTTGATTTGTGACCTACAAACCAGAAACTCAAGAACTAACAACTATTTCATATTCCTCAAATTGAAGTACATTTAATAAAAGAATTCCAAATGAAAAGGGCATCCCGTTTCTTATTCCTTATTTCGCTATTCCTTATTTCGTATCTCCCGGCTTATTGCTGGGGATTTTATGCCCACCAGAGAATAAATTACTATGCCGTTTTTTTATTCCCCCCGGAAATGTTGCTCCTTTATAAGCCGAACATTACATTCCTTTACTGAACATGCGATCGACCCTGATAAAAGCCGATATGCCGTACCAGACGAAGGCCCCCGGCATTATATCGATATAGATCATTACGGCGCATACCCTTACACATCACTGCCCCGAAAATGGACCGATGCTGTCGCAAAATTTGCTGAAGATTCTTTCATGACTTATGGCATTGTTCCCTGGCATGTGCAAATCATGCTACAACGGCTGACCGATGCATTCAGGGAAAAGAATTTCAGCAAGATCATGAAGAACAGTGCGGAGATGGGGCATTATATTGCGGATGCACATGTGCCCCTGCATGCCAACAGCAATCACAACGGCCAGTTCACCAATCAAAAAGGCATTCATGGTTTTTGGGAAAGCCGTGTGCCGGAATTACTGGCAGAAAAAGAATTTGATTTTTTTATCGGCAAAGCTGCATACATACAAGATCCTGGCGATTTTATATGGGCACGGGTTTTGGAAAGTGCCAAAGCATGCTGAAGCGTATTTACGTTTGAAAGAGAACTCAGCAAACAATTTTCCGATGATCAAAAATATTCCTTCGAAGAAAGGAACGGGAAAGTGATCCGTCAATATTCATCTGCATTTACCATTGCATTTAATAAAAAACTGGATGGGATGATCGAACGACGGATGCGGCAATCCATTTTTGCCATCTGCCTCTTTTTGGTACACCGCCTGGATAAATGCGGGCCAGCCTGACCTGAAAGGCCTGGTGGACCAAAAATTCTCTGAAAAAGATATAAAGGATTTTGAGGAACTGAACAACAGCTGGAAAGCGGGAGGCAAGATGATCGGCAAGGAGGAAGAATAGCCCGGGCCGAAATAACCAGCGCTTAATTTCTTTTTATAGCAGCTTTTTTCTATATTACCGTACTGTTTAAGTTCACTGACTGCTGCGGGTGCATCGATCATGTAGCCTGCTGTAATTTTCCGTGCAAACCTTGAGAAACCATTAAACAGCGCTTCGTTTCTGCCACTACAGCTTTTTTAACGGTAAATTCTTTTTATGAGACCTGCTTTCAATTTTATGGTGCTGTTATGCCTGTTCATAACAACAGGAACCATTGCCCAAAGTTCTATTTTTTCTTATGGCTCCAGCTGGAAATACCTGGACAATGGCAGCAACCAGGGAACCACATGGATACCTGCAACCTTTAATGATGCAGCATGGGCTTCCGGAGCCGGACAACTTGGTTATGGCGATGCAGATGAAGCTACGGTTGTCAGTTATGGCAGCAATGCAGCGGCCAAATACGTTACCACTTATTTCAGGAAAACGATCGCTATTGCAAACCCCGCAGCATTTACCGGCTTTACTGCCAATGTAAAAAGAGATGATGGCATCATCGTTTATGTGAACGGAACAGAAGTATACCGGAATAATCTCGCTGCAGGTGCTGTTGGATATACAACCCTGGCCACGGTCGCAAGTGATGATGGTGCAACTGCACAAAGTTTTACCATTGCAACTGCGCGATTCCTTGCAGGTAATAATACCATTGCTGTTGAGATACATCAAAGCTCCCTGAACAGCACAGATATCAGTTTTGATATGGAGCTGTTAGGTACACCGGTGCCTGCGAATACAACACTGATCACTTATGGCAGCAGCTGGAAATACCGGGACATCGGCACCAATCCCGGTACTACCTGGAAAAATACAACTTACAATGATGCTACCTGGAAAACCGGGAATGCGCAACTAGGTTATGGCGATGGCGATGAAGCTACCATTGTAAGCTATGGTTCTTCTGCCAGCAATAAATATATAACAACCTATTTCAGGAAGCTGTTTACTATTACGGATACGACCCAGTTTACAGGATACACGTTAAACCTGAAACGGGATGACGGCGCCGTGGTATATATCAATGGAACAGAAGTTTACAGGACCAATATGCCAACGGGCACAATTTCATATACAACAAAGGCTTCTGCGGCGGCCAGTGATGATGGCAATACAGCGCAGGTTAAAACACTTACGATCTCCCAGTTAAAACAGGGCTCCAATACAATTGCTGTTGAGATGCATCAAAATGTGAACACGAGTACTGATCTTTCCTTTGATCTCGAGCTGAAAGGAAATACCACTGCCGTTTCGGCTACCCTTACCCGTGGGCCTTACCTGAACCTTGCCACGCAATCATCCATCTTTATCCGGTGGAGAACAAATGTGGCAACGAATAGTAAATTGAGTTTTGGTACAACAGCAGGAAGTTTAACGCAATCCGTGATCGACAATACTTCCACAACGGAACATATTGTGAAGCTCACAGGGCTTACCGTTAATACACAATATTACTACAGCATCGGCTCTACCACCCAAACCCTGCAGGGTGATGTTAATAATAATTTTAAAACATTGCCTGCGCCTGGCAGTGAACAAAAGATCAGGGTATTAGCCATGGGTGATATGGGTAATAACTCATCTAACCAGGCAAGTGTCCGTAATACATACCAATCATATGCCGGCACCAATTATACAGATATATGGCTGCTGCTGGGTGATAATGCTTATAACAGTGGAACGGATGCAGAATTTCAAACGAATTTCTGGAATGTTTACCAGGGTTCCATCTCTAAAAACATGGTATTATGGCCAAGCCCGGGAAACCATGATTATGCAGGCAGTTCGGCCAGGCAGCTTGATCATGCCATTGCTTATTATGATATGTTCACGCTGCCGAAACTAGGCGAAGCAGGCGGCGTTGCATCCAACAGTGAGGCATTTTATTCTTATAATTATGGCAATGTTCATTTTATTTCCCTGGATTCATATGGAATGGAAGCCGGTAACACGAGATTGTATGACACCCTGGGCCCGCAGGCTGTTTGGCTGAAACAGGACCTTGCTGCAAATACCCTTCCGTGGACCGTAGTTTATTTTCACCACCCTCCTTATTCCAAGGGTTCCCACAATTCAGATACAGACCCGGAACTGATGAAAATGAGGAACAATGTTGCAAGGATCTTTGAAAGATATAAAGTGGACCTTGTCTTAAGCGGGCACAGCCATCTTTATGAAAGAAGCTATTTCATAAACGGGCACTTTGGCGTGGAAAGCAGCTATAGTGCAGCCGCCCATGCGTTGAGTACATCCAGTGCAAAATACAATGGTACAGCTAACTCCTGCCCATACACGAAAAACAGCACGGATGCCCGGAGCGGGACAGTGTATGTGGTGGCAGGCTCTGCGGGTCAATCGGAAGATGGTACTTCATCAGGCTATCCTCACAATGCCATGTATTTTTCAAATAACACAATTGGCGGTTCTCTTTCCCTGGAAATAGAAAAGAACAGGCTGGATGTAAAATGGATCTGTGCAGACGGCGTGATCAGGGATAATTTTACCATTTTCAAAAATGTGAACAAGACCACAAATATTAATATTGCACCGGGTGGCTCTGCTATACTGGCTGCCTCATGGCCGGGTAATTATAGCTGGTCAACCGGGGCGACAACGCAAAGTATTACGGTAAGCCCCTTATCCAATACAACTTATACGGTGAGAGATGCAAATAATTGTCTCTTCGATACTTTTAATGTGACCGTTTCATCACCGGTGGCTGTAAAAATAAAAGACCTGGCTAAAAAGTAGCTACGTCATTGCGAGGAACGAAGCAATCTGGCTGAATATAGCAGGATCCTAATGAATAGATTGCTTCGCCAAAGAGCTTGTCTTTAAACGAAGCGATTTTAGTATTGGCTCGCAATGACGTTTTATTTTTTATTCCTCATTGCGAGGAACGACGTAATCTATCATTATGAAAAGAGGAGGCACGGTATACATGATGGCAAGTTTGAATAATAATGTGATCTATACAGGTGTCACTTCTGATCTCCGCGGCCGGGTACGCCAGCATAAAGAGAAAATAAATCCCGGAAGCTTTACAGCAAAATATAATTGTATTAAACTCGTATACTTTGAAGCTTACTCTACCATCGAAGAAGCTATAGACGAAGAAAAAAGAATAAAAGGCGGAAGCAGGTCTGCCAAACAGGAACTGGTAAATACAGGAAACGCCGACTGGAGAGATCTGTGGGAAGATGTGAAAGATTGGTAACCCTTCGCAAGATTGCTTCGTTCCTCGCAATGACGTCCTTTTTTTACTTTGGAGTCGGATAATTTGCTTGTAGGATCCATACAGCATTTAAAAAAGGCTGAAAAAACATTTTCAGCCTTTTTTATTTTGGTACTTTTGCAGCTATTTGAAAAAACATAATTATTTCCCGGTGCGACCACTGATATACAATTTTAATGCGGGCCCTTCCATTTTACCAAAAGAAGTATTCGAACAGGCCGCAGCAGCTGTGCTGGATTATAACAATTCCGGGCTATCCATTCTCGAGCTTGGCCACCGTACCCCTGAATTTACCGCGGTGATGGAAGAAGCGAGGTCGCTGGTAAAGGAATTGATGCAGCTGGATGCAAACCACGAAGTGCTGTTCCTCCATGGGGGAGCGTCTACCCAATTCATGCAGGTACCCATGAACCTGCTGGATGCAAAAGAAACGGCTGCTTATACTGATACAGATGTATGGGGAAGCAAGGCCATCAAAGAAGCAAAGCTGTTTGGAAAGGTTGAAGTGGTTTGTTCTTCCAAAGAAAAGAATTATTCATTCATCCCAAAGGACTTTGCTGTTCCCAATGATTCAAAATACCTGCACATTACTACCAATAATACGATCTATGGTACGCAATGGCAACAGATACCCAAAACAAGCAATTCCCTCGTTGCTGATATGAGCAGCGATATCATGAGCCGGGTGCTGGATTTTAATTCTTTTGACCTTATATATGCCGGGGCACAAAAAAATATCGGCCCTGCAGGTGTAAACCTCGTGGTGGTCAATAAGAATATACTGGGGAGAGTAAAGCGGGCCATTCCCACCATGATGGATTATAGAAATCATATTAATGAGGGAAGTATGCTGAATACCCCTCCCGTATTTGCAGTATATGTATGTATGCTCACGCTTCGCTGGTTAAGATCACAGGGAGGTGTAGCTGCCATCGAAAAAATAAATGAACAAAAGGCATCTTTATTGTATAAGGAAATTGATGAGAATGAATTGTTCACAGGAACCGCTGCAAAAGAAGACCGAAGCAGGATGAATGTCTGCTTTGTGATGAAAGACCCATCGATGGAAAAAGCTTTCCTGGAATACGCGGGATCTCACGGCATTGTTGGAATAAAAGGGCACCGCAGCGTTGGAGGTTTCCGTGCTTCTTTATACAATGCCATGTCATTAAGGGGCGTGCAGGTGTTGGTAGATGTGATGAGATCTTTTAAAAAATGAGATCGTATGAACAAAAATGGGGATTAACAAATATTAACCAATCATAAAAAAATAAGCTTGCCGCAGAAGGTTTATTTTTGAGGAACATTTTTAATAATACAATTGAATGGTAACAATTTCGGCGTTTAAAGCCCTCCGACCGGAAGCCCAGCTTGCTAAACAGGTGGCATCCCGTCCTTATGACGTACTCAGCAGCAAGGAAGCAAAAGTAGAAGCACAGGGAAATCATTCTTCTTTTTTACATATCACTAAAAGCGAGATCGATCTGCCGGAAAATACTGATCCACATTCCCAGACTGTATATGATAAGGCCAGGGAAAACCTGCAGGCATTTATCAGCAGGAATATTCTATTCCGGGAAGATAAACCTTGCTATTATATTTACAGGCTTACCATGAATGGCAGAAGCCAGACCGGCCTCGTCTGCGGAAGTTCCGTGGATGATTATGAAAATGGATTGATAAAAAAGCATGAGTATACCAGGCCGGATAAAGAACTGGACAGGATCAACCATATAAAAACAACCGGCGCGCAGACAGGTAATGTTTTCCTGGCATATAAGAACGTGGATGAACTGGATACATTGATCAGCAAATGGACCTCGGGAAAAAATCCACAATACGATTTCATTGCAGATGATGATGTGCAGCATAGCATCTGGATCGTAAATGATGACAAGACCATACAAAAAATAACGGGCCTGTTTAAAACAAAAGTGCCCTGCACGTATATTGCCGATGGGCATCACCGGGCGGCATCTGCGGCTAAAGTGCGTGATGCACTTGGAAATAATGCCACTGAAAATGCAGGTTATTTTTTAACCACGCTTTTTCCATCCAACCAGTTGCAGATCATGGATTATAACCGGATGATAAAAGACATGAATGGCTTAAGTACGGATGAACTGTTAAAAGAACTCGGGAAAAAATTCAGCATAGAAAAAAAAGACAGCGCTTACAAACCTGCTGCATTGCACGAGTTTGGCCTTTATATGAACGGGCAATGGTATAAGCTTACCGCGAAGCCCGGTACCTACAGCGAAGACCCGATCGGCATTCTTGATATTTCGATCCTGCAGCAAAATTTCCTCGAACCCATTCTCGGGATCAAAGACCAGCGTACCGATAAGCGGATTGATTTTGTAGGTGGCATCCGCGGTATGGATGAATTGGAAAAGCGGGTGAACAGCGGGGAAATGGCCCTTGCGATCAGCCTGTACCCGGTAAGCATTCAACAATTATTCGATATTGCCGACAGCGGAAATGTAATGCCTCCAAAAAGCACCTGGTTTGAACCAAAACTGAGGGATGGTTTGCTGACGCATTTGATAGATTAATAGCGATTACTGTAGATCATTTTGGACCGGCTTGCTAAAATTAAATAAGCTGTCACTCTGAGCTTGTCGAGGAGTGGTTAGAACCAATCAACTTAAAAATATACTGTGAGTTCGGTTTAAAACTTCAATTAAGGAACTCGATTATTTTACAGCCCTACTGTTTAAAAGGGAACCACTTCGACAAGCTCAGTGTGACATCCGTTCCTTTAGAGCTTTATCAATGCCTTTTTTTTATCTTTACAAAACGATGAAACTATTCTTTTTCGCAGTTTGCATATTATTGGCCACACTCCAGGCTGATGCACAACCACAGGATACAAAACAACTCCAGGAAACAGCCAGGACATTCATGCGCCAGGGTGACTATGCAAATGCAACACTCGTACTCAACCGCGGCCTGCAGCAGGACCCACAAAATATTGCGATCGCCAAGGACCTGGCATTGAGCTATTATTTTCAAAAAGACAATCCCAAAGCACTTGAGATTATAAAACCTACGCTTGACCGTGATGAAGCGGATGACCAATGTTTCCAGATAGCCGGGAATGTTTATAAGGAACTGGACCTGCCAAAGGAATGTGAGAAGCTATACAAGAAAGGAATAAAAAAATTCCCGTCGAGCGGGGCTTTGTATAATGAATTTGGTGAATTGCTTTGGAGCCAGAAAAATTTTGACGCGATCAAACAATGGGAAAAAGGAATAGAAGCTGATCCTTCTTATTCAAAAAACTATTATAACGCATCAAAATATTATTATTTTACTACAGATAAAGTGTGGAGCATCCTCTACGGTGAAGTATTTATAAATATGGAACCACAGAATATTAAAACAGCAGAAATAAAAGATATTTTACTGGAAAGCTATAAGAAATTATTTAAGGATGTTAACCTCGAACAGCCATCAAAGGACCAAAAGCCTTTTGTAAGATCATTTTTGCAAAGCATGAATAGACAAACGGCTGTTGCCGCAAATGGCATCAATATTGAAACACTTACCATGATCCGCACCCGTTTTATTTTAGACTGGAACAACGGCGGCAGAAAAAAATTTCCACATAAACTTTTTGAATATCACCAGCAATTATTACAGGAAGGCATGTTTGTTGCATACAATCAATGGATATTCGGTTCTTCCGAAAACCTGGCAGCCTTCCAGAACTGGACCCAGGCACATGCGCAGGAATACGATGAATTTACCAGGTTTCAAAAGGGCCGCGTATTTAAAATACCGAATGGCCAATACTACCGCTAGGCATTATTTTGAATGTTGTATGATGAATGTTGAATGATGATTTATTTAGTTCTTTCAGCATTGGTTTTACTATTTAACATTTACCATTAAAAAAACGTATGAAAAAAATATTGATTCATGTAACTGTAGTTGCCTTGCTCATCGCATGTAACAATGCCCCCAAGGGAGACGAGGCTGAAACAGTGGAAAAGAAAGAAGCAGCAGCAACAACAGGTGTTATATATAAACTTGACAGCTCCGGTTCATCCATTCAATGGACAGCAAGCAAGCCTGGTAGAAAACATATTGGCATCTTCAAATTAAAAGAAGGATCCCTTTCTGTGAAAGACAATGCACTCACGGGTGGTAGCTTTACAATCGATATTGCTTCAATTTCTAACCAGGACATGGCATCAGACCCGGCAAATAAAACAAAACTGGAAGGACATTTAAAGAGCCCTGATTTTTTTGATGTTGCAAAATACCCCACTGCGAAATTTGAAATAACGGCCATCGCCCCATTTGTAATAGACAGTACAAAACAGGATAACATGATGAAAGATGCTACACATACCGTGAGTGGCAATCTTACCTTAAAGGACAGCACAAAGAATATTTCTTTCCCTGCAAGGATCACCCTGGATCCCGCTACCTTATCTGCATCAGCTAATTTTAATATTGACAGAACCGAATGGGGAATGAATTACAAGGGCCCGGGAAATCCGCAGGACTGGTTTATCAACAAACAGGTAAATATTCAATTTTCATTGGCTGCTTCAAAAAAATAAGCCCACGGGATCGTATTTTGCCATCCACTACCATGGATGGTTTTTTTTATATACCTTAGAATTGGTAATTCATAATACTTACATGTTTACCTGTAATATTGATCATCAAACAGATTGCGGGTACGTTTATTTTTAAAACTATTTATATGGAAGAACAACGGGATGATAAATTGTGGCGATTGGCCAGGAAAAGAGCAGGCTTTCAACGCAGCCTTGCCACCTATTTTATTTTTAATGCTTTTTTCTGGATCCTTTGGTGGTTTACATCCGGTAGGGATGGGCACAATACAAGAATACCCTGGCCTGCATGGGTAACACTGGGCTGGGGTATCGGGCTTCTATTTCAATACCTGAATGCGTATGGTGGCGGGAAAAAAGACATGGTTGAAAAGGAATATGATAAGCTGAAGAACAAAGATCAATAGTAAATAAGGTTAGTGGCGATCCTGATAAATATTTTAATAATTATATCTGGCTTTACAAAACTTGCTTATGAATGAACAATCCAGGCTATTTGATTTCCTGAATTTCCAGTCGCAAAAATTTCCAAAAGCAGACATGCTTACGGGAAAAGAAAATGGGCAATGGATCAAATACAGTACATCAACTGTTACGGATACTGTAAATAAATTAAGTGCGGGATTATTGAAACTCGGTATAAGCGGCCATGATATGACCGTTGAAAATCAAGATAAAGTTGGATTGATCTCCCGCAACCGCCCCGAATGGCTTATGTTGGACCTGGCCTGCCAGCAGATCGGTGTCACTCTTTGTCCCATTTATCCAACCACCAATATCAATGAACTTGAATTTATTTTCAATGATGCCGAAGTGAAATATGTTTTTATCAGTGGTAAAGACATTTTGGAAAAAGTAAATAATATCCGGGGCAAGGTACCTTCATTAATAGACGTATACAGTTTTGATGAATTACCCAATTCCATTCATTGGAAAAAATTGCTTGAAAATATTACGGCGGATGATCTTGCTAAAGTGGAAGCAATAAAAAAAACCATCCAGGCGCAACATTGTGCTACCATCATCTACACTTCAGGCACAACAGGTACACCCAAAGGTGTAATGCTGAGCCATCAGAATATTGTAAGCAATGTGTTGAATGCAAAAAAAAGTTTTCCTTTTGATGACAATGTAAATGCAAGGGCATTAAGTTTTTTACCGCTCAATCATATTTTTGAAAGGATGATATCGTATGTATACATCTGCAGCGGCATCTCCATTTATTATGCCGAAAGCATGGAAACGATCGGCGACAATTTAAGAGAAGTAAAGCCGCACCTGTTCTGTACCGTACCCAGGCTGCTGGAAAAAGTCTATGAAAAGATCATGGCAAAAGGAGCAGAACTGACAGGCATTAAACGAAAATTATTTGATTGGGCCGTGCGTCTTGGGAATGATTATGATAATTTAAAAAGCAGGGGCGTTTGGTACAATCTGCAACTGATGCTTGCCAATAAACTGGTCTTTAGCAAATGGAGGGAAGCGCTCGGAGGTAACGTGGAACTGATTGTTACAGGAGGCGCGGCCTGCCAGGTAAGATTGATCCGCATATTTACTGCGGCAAAGATGCCTATTTATGAAGGCTATGGGCCCACGGAAAACAGCCCTGCGATCAGCGTGAACAGGCGGGCAAAAGGTGGAACCAAATTCGGTACAGTAGGGCCGGTGATCCATGGGCAGGAGGTAAAACTGGAACCCGATGGAGAAATTTGTGTAAAAGGGCCAAGCGTAATGATGGGATATTATAAAAAACCGGAACTCACGGCGGAGACAGTGATTGACGGATGGCTGCATACAGGCGATATCGGCGTATTTGAAGATGGCAAATACTTGAAGATAACCGACCGTAAAAAAGAACTTTTTAAAACAAGCGGGGGAAAATATGTGGCGCCACAACCCATTGAAAATAAGATGAAGGAATCACCCTTTATAGAACAGATGATGATCGTGGGCGCTGATGAAAAATTTGTGGGAGCACTGATCGTGCCCTCCATACCAAACCTGAAAGAGTGGATGAAACTGAAGGGCATTAACTTTACAACAAACCTGGACGTGATCCATAACCCAAAAGTGCTGGAACTTTATAAAGAGATCATACAATCCTTCAATGAATTTTTTAACCCGGTAGAGCAGGTAAAGAAATTTGAACTGATCCCGGAAGAATGGACCATTGATACCGGAGAACTAACGCCAACGCTGAAGCTGAAAAGAAAAGTGATCATGGAAAAATACAAAGCCTCCATTGACCGTATATACAAATAAAAAAACCGGTAAGGAATTACCGGCTCATGCTTGTTAATCGAAAACTTTGTGGGTTAATTCATAGTTTAAAACCGGTTTTAAATAAGATCCGGCTTTTCATAGTTTCAATTCATTTGATATCCGACAGAATATTCATTTATTATTTGGGCCACCCTTTCAAACTCATCCGACTTATCAATAAAATGGTCGGCTCCTATTTTCTCACCCTTGTTCCTGTAAAACTCACTCGACTGGTTCGTGAGCATAATGGTCTTCGTCTTTGGATAATGCTCCTTGATAAAAGATAACAATTCAAAACCATTTTTACCAGGCAACTGGCTATCTAAAAGCACTATATCAAACTCTTCTACTGACATTTTCTCCAGTGCCTCAGTATAATTATACGCTTTTGAAACACAACCTATACAAGTCATCTCTTTCAACAGCTGATACAATCTATCTACAATGATTAGCGAACTGTCAACAACAAGGATTCTGTAGTTGTTGATTTTAGGTTTCATTAAATACGCTGTTTCGGATGCAAAGCTATTCCGATATAAGGGGAGGAACTGTAGCGACTAACATTTAAAATTTGTAGTATATGTACTACGGGGACTGCTCTATATGAGCTTATACTCAATGGAGTATAAAGTAAGGTCTGCATTATTTTTCATACTCATTTTGGCCATGATCCTTGAGCGATAAGTACTTACCGTAGTCACACTTAAGAACAGAGATTCCGCGATCTCAGATACCGATTTACCTGCAGCAAGCAATTTCAGCACACTGAATTCCCTGTCTGACAGGCTTTCATGGGGTGGCCTGCCGGAATCATGGTCAAGTACCGAAGCCAGTTTCTCAGCAATGGTGGCCGTAATATATTTTTTTCCCAGCATGACCCTTTGTACCGCAATGACAAGCTCATCCGGGGCCATGTCTTTACTCAGGTATCCTGAAGCACCCGCTTTTAAAACACGCAGGGCGTATTGATCCTCGGGATGTATGCTTAGTATCAAGACCGGAAGTTTGGGGTTGATCTGCTTGATCTGCTGCAAAGCCTCCAGGCCACTCCGGCCAGGCATTGAAAGATCGCTGATCACTACATCCCACTGGGCCTGGATGATCTTTTTGATCATTTCTTCAGCGTCTGCAACCTCTTCGATCTGGGCAGTCGGGAATCCCTCGAGCAGGATCTGCCGGAGGCCCTTTCTTACTACACTATGGTCATCAGCGATTAATATGCGAATCATAAAAAAATTGAATCATTAGCTATTGATCGGCACCGTAACGACAACTGTCGTGCCATTTCCTGGTTTACTGGTAATTTCATAGGTACCACCCATGATTAAAGTTCGCTCTTTCATACCTAATAAACCAAGTGTTTTTTTATTTTCGATCTCTGTTGCTTTAAAGCCGATACCATTATCGGTGATCTTCAACACAAGCTTTCCATCCTTTGAATTCAACAATGCTTTTACTTCAGTGGCTTTTGAATGCCTTAAAACATTCGTCAGGCTTTCCTGGAAGATCCTGAAAAACCCGGTGGCAATTTCTGATTCGGTCTGAACCGTTGCTACGTTGGCAATGAATTCTGTTTTGATCTTGAACCGCTTTTCAAATTCTTCGCTTTGCCATTCCATCGCCGAGATCAATCCAAGATCATCGAGGATACTTGGCCTTAACTGGGTAGAGATACGACGCACTGTTTTCACCGTGTCATCAATAAGTTTTAATGACTCTGCTAATTTTTGATTGATCTCCCCGCTTTCACTGCTTAACTTTTTACTCAGCCAGGATATATCCATTTTTAACCCGGTAAGCTGTTGACCAAGCTCATCATGGATCTCCCGGGCAATACGGGTTCTTTCATCTTCCCGGATATCCTGCAGGTGGGTGGCAAGCTGTCTGAGCTCTTCATGGGATTTCTTTAATTTTTCCTCAGCCATGATCTTTTCCGTAATATCATTTGCAAGCACAAGCTTGGCATGTTTTCCTTCATTGATGATATCATGGGTGATGATATTCACTTTCACGATCGTTCCATCTTTTTTCCGGTGCTTCCAGATACCCGTATTATTGATCCCGGATTTGTAGGTACTCACGTCTGTCAGGTTAATGGTTTCTTCCTCCGGCCGCAGATCCCTGATATTCATGGTCAGGAATTCTTTCTTTGAATATCCATAAAATTCAATGGCCGCATTGTTTACATCGAGGAAATTCCGTTGTGGCAAAGAGATCATCGACATGGGCATCGGATTCTGGTTAAAGAGCAGGCGGTATTTATGTTCTGACATCCTCGTTTCTTCTTCTGTTTTTTTACGGGCCGTGATATCCCTTACAATTCCCTGGAATCTGCCATCCGGCAATAATTTCGCGCTGATCTCAACGTTGATGATATTGCCATTTTTTTGGCGCATCAGGCTTTCATTGATAACAACATGGCCCAGCATGATCTCTTCAAGCATGGCAGACCTGTCTTCTGTGCCATTTTCAATGATGATATCCCTGAGATTAAGATTCAGCAATTCTTTTTTTGAATAGCCTGTGAGCATGATAGCACTCGTGTTTACATCAAGATATCCGCCGTCCTTGTCACTGATAAAGATTCCGTCTGATGCCTGTTCGATCAATGTCCGGTATTTTTCTTCGCTTTCTTTTAATTCCTGCTGCGATTTTACTTTTTCGGAAATATCCATACCCACACCCATCAGGCAATTCTCCCCTTCATAGTTAATCACCATTCCCGTAAAATAATAAGGGATCGTCTCTCCATTCTTCAAAAGAAAATTTGCTTCAACCCGGTCTTCTCCAACTGCAAATACATTGTCAATGCGCTTCTTCAGCAATTCTTTCTGGTTATCTTCAAACAGGTCGAGGGGATGCAGGTTACTGATCTCTTCGGCGGAATACCCGGTTACCTGTTCAAAATTCCTGTTCCACCGGTAAAATTTCCCTTCTTTGTTATAGAGGTAAAAAATTCCGGGCAGGCTGTTAATGATGGAATCAGATAATTCTTTCTCAACCAGTAGCTGGTACTGGGCAGTTTTCTGTTCAGTGATGTCCTGCATCGCACCCAGCATACGGTAAGCCTTACCCTCTGCATTGTATAAAATATAAGCCCGGTCATACAAGGTAAGATATGATCCGTCATTTGTTTTGAACCTGAATTCTTCTGTGAGGTAGGTTGTTTTATTTCTCAACGCTTTTTTAAAATTCGCCAATAGCTTATCCTTATCGTCGAGGTGTAAACGCGAAGTGAATTCAAAAAAACTGACTCTTTCCTGCGGGTCGATCTCGAAGATCTTGCAGAAACTTTCGTTGCCCCAGATACTATCCGTTTCCATATCCCAATCCCATACCCCATCATTGGTAGCTTTTGCCACCAGCATGAACCTTTCATTGGATATCTTTAGTTCCTGTTCTGAAGACTGTAGTTTTTGTTCAGCCTTCTTACGTTTGGTAATATCATGATAATATACTGACATTCCTTCCGCAGAAGGATAGATCAGGTCTTCAAACCATTTCCCTGTTTTTGAATAATACAGTTCAAGCCGCTGAGATTCCCGGGTTTCCCTGGCCGTTCTGAGTGCTTCATAAAAAGGCTCATCCACCACATCCGGGAATACTTCCCAGATCACCTTGCCCAACAGGTCCTCGGGGCGTTTTTCATGCATTTCTGCCGCCTTTGTATTTACATAAACATAACGCCATTCATTATCCAGCGCTATAAAGGCATCTGTTATCCTTTCAAAAACAACATTTAATTCTGCCACCTTTTTTTTCACTTCTTCCTCAAGATGCGTGGTAAGCAATTTTAATTTTTTCTCGATCTTATTACGCTCTGTCACATTCCTGATCACGGAAACTGTGCCGGTATTGTTTCCTTCCACGTCCTTGATCGGGGATACGGACACATCCACGTTCAGGGGTTCCCCCTTTTTATTGTAATGGATCACTTCACCTTTCCAGTTATCCTTTTCGGCATACTGATCGAGGATCCTGCTCCTGTCATTCTTTTCATAAGCTATCATGAATAATTCACCGATCTCCCTTCCCAGCACTTCTGATTCCGTATATCCGTACATCTGTTGCGCATAGATGTTCCAGTTAGTGATCCTGTAATCCTTATCCGTTGTCACGATCGCATCCGAAATATTGCCGATCAGTGACGCATTGTATTTAAGTAGTCCCGCGCTTTTTTGCTGCAGGTGAAAATCCCGGTAGATCACCCGGTAATTGATAAAAAGTATGATATAAAAGATCACTGCCAGTGAGAATAACTGCCAGGCTCTTTTTTGAGACAACTGCTCCCGCTTTATATTTGATTTCCGGAGCAGCTCACGGTCCTTGGACTGGAGTGAAGTGATCTTGCTCCTGATATCGTTCATCAGCAGCAACCCTTTCTGTTTTTCAATATAGGAAGCTGCGGAATCATAGTCGAATATCCGCCTCAGCTCCACTGCAAATTTTGAATATTTTACTTTTTGCGCCAGGAGGTTAACAAGCTCATTGTGTGCCGGCCTTGCCACGGAATCATCCTTGCTTAATGCCGCGAGAATGGTGGTATCGGCTTTTAAATTATCCAGTCCCCGATAAAAAGGTTCCAGGAACTTTTCTTCCCCGGTAATGACAAAACCCCGCTGGCCTGATTCAATATCCTGTATATCAGCCAGTATATTATCCAGTTTAAGGATGACGTCTACCGAAGATTTTATATAACGGCTCTCGGATTCCGTAAGCATCATATTCCGGTAAGTAACATATACAAAAAAGCCAATGCACACAATTGCTGCTATGAAGCTTAACCGGATCTTGCCCTTGGTGTTTTTGTTTTGCATCGTTACAGAATAACCATATTTTTCATGCAAAGGTAAAGAGATACTGGATACCAGAGGCGGGATACCGGATGCCGGGCTCTCCTATTATTAATTTTCAGCATTTAATTTTATCTTCAACGGGTTAAAGCATTAGCAGCTTGAAAGCCTTAAACCCAGACACAGCGTTTTTAAATGAATTGAGCTTTGAGCCATTGACCAAAAGCAACTGGAATAAATTTGTTCAGCTTTTTGGCGATAAGGGCGCCTGTGGCAATTGCTGGTGCATGTATTACCGTTTAAAAAAAGGGGAGTTTGAAGAAGGTAAAGCAGAAAATGGCAATAAGGCCGCGATGAAAGACCTCGTATGGGCAAACAAGCCCACGGGGTTGCTTGGGATCTATGAAGGACAGGCGGTGGCATGGTGTGCATTTGCACCGAGGGAAGATTTCTTAAAACTCGAAAATTCCCGCGTACATAAACGCATAGACGAAGAACAGGTATGGTCCATTCCCTGCTTTTTTATTCACAAAGATTTCAGGCGCTTAGGTATCTCTGTTCACCTTTTAAAAGGGTTAACCCGGTATGCCAAAGAAAAGGGAATAAAGATCATTGAAGCGTACCCCACGGTCCCAACCCAGGAAAAACTACCGGATGCATTTGCCTGGATCGGCTTATACAAATCATTTGAGCGGGCGGGATTTGAGATCGTTGACCGGACATCCAAACACCGGCCCATGGTGCGTTATTATACCGGGAGAAAGAAAAAGTAAGGAAAGGATCTTCACTTTTATTTCTTTATTTATAGAATGAATGTGGCCTCGCCAGGGGCTGAACGTTTGAACAAAGGTAAACGAAGATTAACAATCAAAAAGAATTCGGAAATCTTTTTATCGAACACTTACAGTTCTTTTGTTTATTGATGTTCATCTTTGTTCAATAAAATCGTATACCCGAGAGTATACCAAGAGACACTAACTCAATCTTTGAATCAGCAAACCGGAATTTCTTCTTAAAGATAAAATCTAAAAGAGGAAGGAGGATCTTCTTCTCCATATTCAGACATAATACCACCAACCTTTCTTGAAAATAGCAATGTGACTGGGTGGCCACTAGTAATGCTGGCTGTGTTCCAATTCATTCTAGAAAGCCCTAAAATGTCTGAAGCTGTTTGAATAATATTAACTGATTTGTCGACTAAAATTTTGAATGGTACTGGTATATGTGGTCCTGGATATGTCTTCAAGTCATCCATATACCCGCTAGTGAACAAATAATGAGATTTTTCATTAATCGTACACAATGTACCTCTCTTAGGGGGGTATTCTCCAAATCGCACTAATCGAAAATCGGTTTGAGCAAGATTAACCAATTCAACCAACGGAACGTTGTTTAATGCAGAATAAAGGCCTTTCTTTTCATTTTCATTAAATGCTGTTGATTTATGCAGTACAATACGCAAAGGAGTGCTCCCAGTACGATATGTATACTCTTCCAAAATACGTGAGCCTAGTTGGATTGCTTGCTCTTCAGTTAAATGAACATTTTTATCTTGTTCCTCTGTCCAAGGGATGTTGACCCCCCGTATTGCAAAGCCTTCACCATCAGAAGAAAATGCTTGCGCAATACAAGACTTGACTATATGCTTATTATGCGTAGTGTACAAATGATGAAAACTAACACCAACATAACAAGTCTCAATTCCCTCTTTCCTTAACCGCCACGGAATTCCACCTGATTTATAATATAAGGCGATGCTACTATTCCATGCCCGAATGGCGGCATCCTGATTCTTCTTAGAGTCAATAAAGAGATTATCAGTACCTATTTGAATTGGTATGCCAAATCTCATGGCTTTGGCTTTTAAAGCCCTTCGGAAATCGCGATTTAAAATATCTTCCGGCTGTTCTTCAAGTGGCTCTAAAGAATCAATATCAAACAATAATAACTGATTTGTCATTTTCTTAACCTTCTTCTTATCATTGGAAGTAACTTTTTCATTTGTTATACTCCAACAAGAATCAATAATATCCTTTGATAAACAACAAAATATAACATCTGGCTTAAAGGACTCAAGTTTTGAAAGCTCTTCTAACTTTTGAGAAAATAAATCAAGTATTGCATTAAAAACCTCTGATTCAGATTTTAATGATAAAGAATCAGATATTATCTTATCATCAATAGTCTTATTCCAAATAGTATTGAAATTCAATTTTGTTCTGAAGATTTTTTCAAAGCCAAGAAAAAAAGGATATTGTACCAGGTTTTTCATTTCCGAAGGAATAACACCCTCACATCTTCTTAGCCATACAATGCCTTTTTCAACCATTTTCTCATCCCCAATAAATCCAATATTTATACTACCCTTTCTCGCATTACCAAAGCGTAAATCAAAAGGTCCACCATGCTTCAATCCTTCCTTAGGATCATGAAATTCACCAGGGCCACCAAACTCAAGTAGTGGTTCTGAAATATTTGCTATAGTGAATGATGATGCCATTTTTAACTTTCAGTTTGTTCTTGTTTTGCTAATTCTTCGATCTCTTTATCAATATCCTCAATACTTTCTAAATCTGTTGGTTCAAAATACTCCTCAGAAATTGATAAATCATTTACGGTAATTGTTGGCAATTTTGCAGAAATGATAATGCTGGGAATAATTGGTCCCAAAACGCTACCATCATTAATCTCCCTATTGTTTGGTCTAAGAAAAAAAGCACTTTCATTTCCATGAGAAATATAATTTGACCAAAATGTAAGGTCATTATGAACAGACATATTATAATCCCGTGAAGCTTTTTTTGTTGATAAAATGTTTACCCTTTCCGATCTCAAAAGTTTTTTTACGCCATCAATTGTAAAAATATACGCAGGATTAATCGTTAAATACCAAACTTTTCCAATTTGCTCAAAACTATACCAAATTGACTTATGTTCCCAATACATGATTTTTTCAGAAACAGAATTAATTCTGGGCCTTGCTACTGTTCTTGTTGCTTTTTTTAACCGCCCTTGATAAGAAATTTCCTTCGCTTCACCTTCTATAGTCTTTGTAAAGTAAGCCCGCTTTTTACCAACGTCAACTCGTAGTCCAACCGAAAATAAGTGCTGCATTAAAGACTCATTGAGCAACCTTACCAATTCTTTTGTTCCATTGTTAAGATCGGTAAATTCGTCAATAGACATAGCTTCAAGTGTACCGAGATCAATAAAGTTTTTTAATGGATTTTGATATTCAGCCAAATCATAAAATGACCACATCATATCTCGGTGCAAAAGATATGGTGGTGTCCATCCCTTTTCTAGCTTTTTATATACATCTGACTTTTTTCGTGCAGTTGTGTTTGCGTAATATATTCTAGAAGGCAATTCAAGTACTTCTAAAATATTTGCAGCAAATTTTGTTGTATTATTCACCTTTAAGGGTGTTGCTGTCATGGTTATTTCATCAACCTCTTCCATTCTACTGTAAAGCCTAACTTCAAAATTTTTATTATCATCGGTTGGCCCAAAAGTCACTAAAGAGGCATTTTCAGTAATCTGCTTATATACATCTGAAAGGCCTGATCCTTCTTTATCCATTGCACCAGAGCCATAAAAAAGATCAGCTAGAACAGGATTTCGATATCCTTTTACTCCTCTTCTTCCCTTTTTGATTTCATCCTCAATGGAAGAAGAATCAAGCTGTCTTTTGACCTCTTCAATTAATCCGCCGGGGCTAGAAAAAAAGAGTTCTTTTTCTTTTACTTCAATAGTAACTGGCGCTTCTATCAAGTAATCCCTATGCACTAAACTATTTACAATAATTTCTTTTAGAGCTAAAGTCGGATATGGATAGACATTTTCAGAAGTTTCTCCTTTTAACCTAAACGGTCTATTGATTAGAGTTAAAGCATCAGTGATCTCATTTAATTGGTGCCATAAATTCCCTTCGATAACGCGCTCTATAATTCCAGATGAATAATTTGACTCCGAAACATTTTTGTCTGAAGCAAACGAAGTAATTTTTTCCAACCATTCCGGCTCGCCAACAAATCGTAGAATGGTTTTAGCAGAGGAAATGTGTTCCTGCGTTTTAGATGAAAAAAGTAGTATCCCAGACGCTGTTAGTTCATACCTACCAGTTACTGTTTTTTCTGCAATCCTCAATCGTTCCATCTGTTGGTACAGCCATTCTTCATCTTCATAAACTTTAATTCGAAGCCTTTCAGAATAGTTTTTAATTCTTTCTCTTAATAACGCAAACTCTAATGCACCAATGGTATTGGTGGAAATTAATTTTGTATCATATGTCGGATACGTAGCTTTTTGATCTGAAGATGGGGTAGAAGTAGTAAATACAGTTTTTAAATCTATCTCATTCGCTTCAAGTTTACCCAAAACTTCAATAGACATTAATTCGTCAAATCCATCAATAGGAATTACATGTAAGTTACTTTTGACTTTATCCGATAGTTGGGAAAAGTATTGAGTAGGTTTATCTTTTCCACTTTGTATGTTGTTAAATTCTTTTCTAAGAATACACCAATAAATTCCTTGACGAAAATTATTCGTGACATCAAGATTATCCAAAAACAAATTTTGCATTATTGAAGTTTCTGCGCCTCTATACCCAACAACTATTAAAGGTCTATCTTTCAATAGCGGCTTCAACATAGAAGACAAGTTGGTATCAAGTCTGGTGACTTCTTCTAAAAGATTTTGATCAGTGTAATGTTCCACAGAACCATGCAAGTAAATCAACTGAGGATATCTTGGAGAATAGGAGAATGCGCTTGTTAAATCGAACGGAGTTCTTATTTCTGTTATAACTGGGGGTTTTCTAACTTGAACTTTTGCCTCTGATAAACAGTTATCAAAATTGGTCGTAAGGATAGTATCCACTAAATTCAAATGCAGTAATTGGGCTAGGGCTTCATAACCTTTACTTGCCGGTATACCTGGATTTATTACTCGCAGGAAAAAGTCTTTTCTTGCTTGTCTAGGATTTAATAATTCTTCAATAATTTTTGGATAAAGGTCTGTATAGTTTTCTGTGTACCATTCAAAAGATGCAACCCATTTCTTCCAATCGCTCATTGTTAAACGAGGGTCATTGAAATCAATGCCTTTCTCTCTACAATATGCCCATTTCGCAACTTCTTCTACGATTTCATTGACGAGCTTGATGCCAGATTGCTTAGACGCCCCAGCCCCTAACAAAATGATAGGCTTAACGCCTTCCTTTAAAAGTGAAACAATAATTCCTGGCTCTGAGACTTTAAACATACCTCACTAAATTTTCAATAACTCTTTTTGTTTTGGAATTAGTGTTTTGTATCTTTTGATGATGCTGGATCATTTCCAGGAGCTACAGTATCACTGTCGCGAATTTTTCCATTTAGTCCATGGATACGCACCTCACCTCCGCCCGAATTCGCAGAAAATTGTTTTGCAATTTTTTCGGCTTCTCTCTGCGTATCTGCTGAGCCGCTTGATCTTTGCCCTCCTTCCTTTTGAATATTCCATTTATGGGTGTCTTTGTCTTTTGAAATGTGGTAGTTGCTCATAATATTAAATTTTAAAAAGTTACTTTCGGAATGACCGTATCCACTATTCCCTGTATTCTCATTTCGGTCGTGACAATTATTGGCTGATGCTTGCTGTTTGATGACTTAGGCATCAAGGTGACAAATTCTCCAGTTCGATGAAGAATTTTGAGCGTGGCTTCATCATCGATCAAGGCCACAACCATCTGTCCGTTTTCAGCATTTGACTGTTGCTTTATCAAAACTAAATCTCCATCATTAATACCCGCTTCGTCCATTGAGTTACCCTTAGCCCTCAAAAAAAAGTATTTTGATCCAGGCCGAATCATGGAAATAGAAATAGGGATCATAGCCTCGATATTTTCTTCTGCTAAAAGTGGAATTCCGCAAGCGACCGCCCCTACTAGAGGAATCGAAACCGTTTCTGCAGCTTCATTTGCTAGGTCCCTTATTAATTTCAAGCCCCCTTCCCTCCTTTTTTCAAGAAATCCGCCTGCAACCAGTTCATCCATTAGTAATAGCGCCGATCTGGATGACTTATATTCCATCACGTTCATCAACTCTCTAACTGAAGGCATTTGCCCGTACTTCATTACCCAGTTGCGAATGTGCCGAAGAGCTTCTTTCGCTTTTTGACTAAGAATTTGTTCTGCCATACTGTTTAAAAAGTGTTTAAGTGCGTTTAACAAAGATATTAAAAGAATTTAATAACAAAGAATTAATTGCAACACATTCATCTAGGAATTTTAGTCGAGGTCGTAACAGCCCGTAAGACTAGGTTCACGCCTAAACGAGGCTACTTTTCAAAATTCTGAAATGTTTTCCTAGCGCGCATTCGGGATTGCAACTGTCACTTTGGTTGTCCCAGAAGTTGTCCTTTAAACGTTCCGAGAGTGTCTGAAAATTATTTGAAATAACAGTAAATGATTTTCAATAACTACACAAGTTACATTTCCTACATAATCCTGCGGTGGACTGAAGAAGGAAGTGTAGTAGATGTAACGATTTTAAAACATCACTACCTACAATTTCAGCGATTACTCCTTTTCTTTACAGTTAGCATTTTTTTACTTTTGATGCAATAAAAAAATCTGTTGTGATATCCCGAAGAACCTTTATTTCTGTTTTACTATCTATTAAACTAATTAAAATACTTAGCTCATTATCTGTTAAAAGAACAGGATATTTTCCCTTTATTTTCTTTCGTATTTTCTTTTGTAATTCGTTAGGTAATTTACTCAATTGAAAGGAGACTTTTTCACGACTGCCATCTAATGGTAAATATGAAAAATCATTCTGACCATTTTGCCAAAGTTTTGCCTCATAACTATGAGACACTCCAGGGTGATGCTCACGGCCTAAAAACGGGAACCTAAAATGACGTTTCCAAAGTCCAGAATGGCTATTTTGATAATGCTCTGTGAACTTTGGCGGCAGCTGCAATACCGGTCTCTTCCATTTATGAATTTCTCCAATGAGAAATACTGTATCAATTGCGATCACTCCTCTATTTGCCATTTGGCCACTTACAAAAATCAGTTTGGAATCTACCTGTAAATAGCCATCGCTTCGAGGATTTCTCCTTAACTGTGATGCGTGGCAATAGGAATAAAGCCAAGGATTGGAAAAAACAAATGGATCTTCATTGCCCTCTCCAATTTTATCGACATGGATGCGACCAACCCAATTTTTAATTATAGTATTAGAAACCATTGCTGTTGCAGAAACTTCCACCTTTTGCCGTTGGTCATCAGGATGAAAAATTATGTAATGTGCTTTGGTCATACTAATTATCCTTTTATTAGAATAGAAGAAAGAAATCGGTTTTATTTAATCACAATATAAGCTGCGGCATCAAGACGGTAGCTTTTCTCTTTGGCACCGCCTTTGTTAAATCAGATTTTTATAATTTAGTTTTCTATTTCCTTAAATTTGATTAAAAACTATAATGGAGATAATATATCTTTTGATCGGAATTGCTCTCGGAACAATTGTAGCTTATTTCATTGTAAAATTAGCATTGCAAAAAGGTCATGTTTCTAGGTCGGACTACAATGAAGCGGAAAAAAAGATATTGGCTTTACAGTTAGAGAATGCGACTCGACTTTCAAAAGAAGAAGTATCGCTTAAATATGTGACGAAAGAATTTAGCGATTCCCTCACTTCTAGTTTAATAGCCGCCAATGAAAATTTTGAGAAGGAGAAAGAAGCGAATTCGATTAATCAAGCAAGCATTTTGCAATTAACAAGGGAATCTGAACAAAAACTTACTAAAAATGAGGTGGAGGAAAAGTATGTTGCAAAGGATAGCTTTGAAATCATAGATGGAAAACTAACATTAGCTGAAAATGAACTTAAAAAGAAAGAACAAAAAATCATAGATCTAAATAATGATTTAACCGGATATCAGAGGAAAGAAGAACATTTGAGTGAAAAACTAACCATATTTAAGGAGGAGCTTGAAGGACTTCGTACCCGATCCCACGAGCAATTTAAAAATCTTGCAACCGAAGTCTTAGAAGAAAAAAGGAACCTTTTCGTAAACGAAAATAAAAAAGAGCTGAACACTATACTTGACCCTTTTCGGACGAACCTAAATCAGTTTAAGGAAAAAGTTGAAGCGACCAGAAAGGAAGATATTCAAGACTTGACTTCCCTTAAAAAAGAAATCGAATCCTTACAAAAGCTTAACATACAGCTTAGTGATGATGCTAAAAATTTGGCGCTTGCATTAAGATCAGACGTAAAGATGCAGGGAAACTGGGGTGAAGACAGGCTGAATATGATTCTTGAAGTTGAAGGCTTGCAAAAACATATTGATTTCAACAAGGAGGAAGTTTATCGCGATGAGGAGCAAGAAAAAAACCGTAAGCCTGATTTTATACTAAAACTGCCAAATAATAAGCATATCATAATTGATAGTAAGGTTTCTTTGACGGCGTATGTAAATTACTTTAATGCACCAACAGCTGATGAGAAATCTGAATATCTTAAACAACATCTAAAAAGTGTCACTGACCACATCAACAGCTTGGCAGAGAAGAACTACCAAACACTAGCGGGCCTTACAACCCCAGACTATGTTTTTATGTTTATGCCAGTTGAATCAGCACTCACTTTAGCATTAAATCAGAATTCAGAAATATTCAACAATGCATTAAAGAAGAAAATCATCCTTATTACACCCACCACTTTGGTTGCAACTTTAAAAGTAATTAAGATTCTTTGGCAAAAAGAAAATCAAGTTAAAAATGTAGAAGAGATCTTTAGGCAATGCGGAGAATTATATAACAAGTTCGCTTCTTTTTTAGAGGATATGGATAAAATTGATACCGCTCTTAATGCAGCAAGTAGAGCACATAGAGATGCAATGTATAGCTTAAAAGACGGAACAAAAAGAGGGAATACTATAATAGGGCGATTTGAAACCATTAAAAAATTAGAAGCAAAAACAAACAAAACTATCCCAGCCAAGTTTTTAAATGAGATTGATCTTTTGCCCGAGGGTAATGAGGTAATAGTTCTTGATACCGGTACAACCATAAATGATAGTACGACTGAGGCTTAATTACCATGTAGGCTGTAGTATTCTGAGAAATTAATTAGCTGACGTTAATTTCCCTAAGCTCTCAATTTGTTCACACTGTTCAGCATGGAATCATAATCTCCTTTTTCAATTGGTCGTATTTCCAGATCTGGATTGCAATCATAACATAGAAGATCCCAGGAATTAATGATATCTTCAAGTTCATCATTCTTTGCAGATACCCCAATCGTTGGCCCCATAAATACCACTTTCTCGTAACAGCAATCCTCAGTCACCTTAACCATGCTGTTCCACTGTGGGATTAAAAAGTATTTTACATTTTTCATTTTATAATAAAGAATCAATTAGATGTTCCTTTAATATAATATACTGAAATTGTTGGTAATTACCTAATTAATCTTATAAGTTAATTTAGGGAAAGCCTTTACCAGCCTTGGTTTCAAATTAACTTATAAAATTAAGTTTCCAACAATTCATCCAGTTATCTTTTGTCCAATTCTGCTACTGGTTGTTACCTATCTTTTAATTATCGGTAAAATATAAATATTGAGTTATATTGATCTCTTAATCATAATTCTTATAAGAAATTTTAGAAAATGAATTTAAATACTGACTTTGACCTGTCTTTTGAAAACATAAAAGATTTGAAATGGTTGCCCTGGGTAGGAACACACTATAATAATTCCCAGACTATAATTTTAGGTGAAAGCCAATATGAAGATGGCGATGAATGGCAAGAGAATAATAAAAATTCCACTAGAACTCTTATAGATAAAAGATTCACAGGAAGTAAGGGGAAAATATATACAAACGTTGAAAAAGTATTATTAAATAGTTCGAGTGTAACTCAAGAATGCGGTAATAAAGTTTGGAAATCAGTAAGCTATTATAATTTAGTTCAAAGGCTAATGGGTTCAATTAAAGAAAGGCCAACTGACGCAGATTTCGATAAAGGATGGGAGATTTTCTTGAATGTTGCGGAAGTGATTCAACCTAAGCTCTGTATTGTCCTATGTCAAAGTTCGGGGCGATTAGGGTATTATCTAAATAATAACGTCACCTCTTGGGAAAGGAATGTTTCTGAATTTTATAATAAGGAAAAAAAAGTAATTAACATATCACAAAACGGGAAGTCAATAAAACTCATCTTTATTAATCACCCTAGTGGAAGCAGGTCTTTCGATTATAGTAGGTGGGCTCAATTGATTCATAATGAAGAGCCTTCCTTATATACACAACTGACTTAAAAATCATAGGCAAAACCATTCCGTTATCCAGATACTTTACACTCATTTTACATTGACAAAATTTTCGCTTAAGACATTTTTTTAAATCCATGCGATAACAAATGAGTATGCAATGCACAAATACCAATAAAAGGACTATTAAATGAACCCTACAATTCAAGAGCTCTATGAAACAAATTGCAGCTTCGACAAAAAGTGTAATCCTCACTACACATTTCGAACATATCAAAGTGGCATAACTCATTGTAAAACTCAATGTGAAAAATGTGGAAATTCTTTTGGTCAACCAATATCAAAGAAAGATATTGATTCCCCCGAGATTAAGCCCTTTGATGAGGAAAGGTATAAGCAATGTATAGAAAATATACAAAAGCCTCTTAGCGAGCTGAGTGCAATTCAACAAAGATTAATTGAGGTTAGAAGGTCGATAAAAAAGGATTTTTACGAAAAGCATTTAAAAATCGAATTTTTAAATGTAGAAAATATATATAATCAATATCTAGCATCCACCCATTGGCAGAACAAGAGAGCAGTTGTCTTAAGTAGAGACAATTATATGTGCAGATATTGCGAAAAAAGCAAAGCAACCCAGGTACATCATTTAAGTTACGCAAATTTAGGAAATGAAAGTGAGTTCGAACTAATAAGTGTATGTTATTCTTGCCACCAATTGATCCACGAAATAGTAATTAACGAACCGATTTATGACAGTATAAGAAAAAGTTATTAAAAGCTACGCCGCGATGAACTGTGGCTTTTTGTATTCGCTGGTTTGGATTACAATTGAAACATTATTCTTAATACTAAGTAAGTATAAAATAGAATTGCTGCCTTAGGAAGATTTGCCCTGCAAAGAATTATATCACGAAAGAAAATTCTTTTGTCGTAATCGTCATATATTAAAATATTGATTACGTTATGGAGAAAGAGCATAGAAAATAGTAATAGCAATATTGGATAAGTAATAATGTGAAAGATTTTTTCCTTGTTCATGATAACTTGGACAAAAAGAAAGGATGTTATTTAGCTAACATCCTTTCTTTTGTTATTTTATACTCATTTCTAGATTATTCCTCACTTATTGACCCATCACGTGTGTCAAACATTATCTTTCTAAATGCATAAACCTTTTTCTCATCATCATTTTTGAATTCTCCTAAAGTACCATAGTCGTCAGTGCCGAACCTTTTCACGCAGTACTTTTCATACTTCTTTATATAACCGTTATAGGCTTCTTCCTTTGGATTTTTCTGATTCATTTTTTCATACATATTGGCAGTATCAGCCATTGTAATTTCCACTTCAGGACTTTTGTTCTCTTTAAGTTTGTTGCCAATTTCTATAGCCATTTTAACATCGTCTGTTGTAAGGCCATTTTTTTCAGCGTATTTGGCCCACTGGCCTGCTTCTCCAGTAGGTGCTTTTGCTGTTGCCACGGTTTCGGTAGCGTTTGGCATTTGCACATCATTCCTGGGCTCTTCGTTTTTCTTGTTAGTACAGGAGTTAAAGGTTAAAATTGAAGCAATCGTAAAGCCTGTTAATAGTTGTTTTCTCATTTTTTTGTTTATTGTTTAAGGTGATAAATCACATTTTTAATCTGAATTATGATTTTTTCAGGGATTTACAAAGCCCGTACCAAGCTGATTTTTTACAAATGACTATCACAGGCACAAGCCCAAGTTATAAAATAAAATAGAAAATGACAAATATGTCATTGTTGGGCTACCAAAATATTGGGATTTTGCCAGTTATTCATGACCCCAGTTCGAGACGACATTTTATTAAGGAAAATTATTGCCAGGTTAAAAGAATTACGTGAGATGAAAAATTTAAACCAGCAAGATGTTTTTGAAGACATCGGTATCCATATTGCCCGCATTGAAGCCGTAAAATCCAATATTACAGTTAGTACTTTGGCAAAACTTTGCAAGTATTATAAAATATCCTTGGTAGAATTTTTCAAAAGCATAGAATAGTTTTTTCAGTAAACTAATCAATAATAGCCTCTATATATTTATAATCACTAAAGTAATATCCCTTCTTTTTTAAATGAATAAAACCCTTCCGAAGTAATTATAATATGATCGTCAAGTTCTATTGTGAGAATTTTCCCCGCATCTCGAAGTCTTTGGGTTATCGCTATATCTGCGTGACTTGGAATTGGATTGCCTGAAGGATGATTGTGAGCTACTATTATTGATAATGCTTTTGCTTTTAAAGCTGCTACAAATATTAACCTTATATCAACTACCGTCCCAGCTAGACCCCCACTAGAGATATCAATTATCCCTAACACTTTTTTACTTCTATTAAGTAACAACAATTTAAACTGTTCTATGAAATCGATTTTGCCAGAATCCCAATACGTAAGAAACACTCTATATGCATCCTCAGCCGTTCTAATTGTTATACGTTTTGAAGCGTTGATTTTACTTTTATAGAATAATTCAACTTCAGAAACTTGAATTAAATCATCAACAGTATCTTCTTGGCTCATTAAAATACTTTAAGGAAAATATTCAAATTTCAATATTTTCCCAAGCCCCGTGCCAGCCGTAGAATGAAGTTTAGTAACGAATTCATCTATTCTCCCTCTAATCCTTCCTATTGCTATTCCCAAATAAGTAACATGTGGATAAATTTTTAGCTTTTTAAGGGGGGTGCCCCCCCGTGCCTTCGGCAGTTGGAGGGGTAGGTACCTATAACTGAAGCGGAATGGTCAACGGTAACCGCCCGCCTTTATTCTAAAAAGCTTAAAAATTGATTATGACACAAATTATTGAATTAGAAAAGAATCTCAAAGTTGTTGAACGTATTGTTTTGCAAACTATCAAGTCCAAAAAAAGATCCGTTATTCATCTGGTATCAGATGACCCTTTAAGATTTTTTAATCTTTCCTCATTATTAATCCAGGTTCAGGATTACAAACTTCAAGGAATAACTATTAGACCACTCCAAAACAGAATGACTTCTATTTATGAACAATGCCGAAACTTAATTTCATATCAAAATGAGATCAGTGAGTTACCTGAAAATTTGGCTTGGGGATGGCGCTTAACAGAATTTGCCAGGCAGGAAGATGAAATTGAATATTTAAATGACTATTGTACGATTGAAAAGTTCCGATATCATGAAAATTACCGAATTGAGGATTTCTTTGACTATGTAAATGAAGCAAATAAGATTTTAAGCACTGAGGTCTTTATAGCGGATACGCAAACGGTATCGGATTTTAGCATCTCAAAATTAGAATCCGTAGTTCAAAACCTTCCGAAGTTAAGATTCGATTGCACTCTGAAAGAACTCTATAATATTCTTCAAGAGTTAACTAATCGTAACCTACTGACATCATCAAATAGTGAAATAGTCGAATTTATTTACTCTTGCTGCATTATAAAAGATGGTAAAGTTCAACCCAAAAAAGATACACTACAAAAAGAATATTCCAGGAAAAATAATTCCCCAATGCCAGGTAAACGCATAAGAATCAGTATAGAATAGAGCATTCCCTAAAAAATAAAATACAGTGTATTTTTTATTTTTTAAAAATCCTTTCTTTTTGGGATTCAAAAGAAAATAATGCAAGAACTTATTTCCGTTTTTTTAAAAGGGTTTATGGAAGAGAAAGTGTGTCAGGCGTATTTTAAAGAATATGTTACGAAGATTATTTTGGAAAATAGCGAACTTCTTATTGATCAAATAAGCGATAAGGTATCAAAAATAACTTTAGAAAAGATTACTCCCGATCTCTTATCACCGGGTGAAACTTGTAAAATGTTTGATCCGCCCATAAGCAGAACTACTCTCTGGAATTGGTCAAAACCCAATAAAACTGGAATAAGACTTCGCCCATATCGAATTGGCCGTCTTGTATTCTACTCTCGGCAGGAAGTACTGGAAGCCATCAAATCAATAAAATCATATCGCAAAGTAAATTAAACAACAAATAAAGTAACAGATTTATGCAAGGAACAAAAATACCAACAAGGGAAGATATTATTAATTACATACGTACTAACAACTTTAGAATGGAGCAAGTTAATGTACCACTACAACCTGGGAATGATGTTATGGAAGAATCTTTGCCGAAAACTGAAGCAATAAAAAAAGTACTCGAAGACCCTACAGAATCTAATTGGAAAGATATTATCGATTCAGTTTTAATAAATGAGCATAGTATTATACCTGATAGCCATGATGCCATAACTCGTATTGAATCCGATAGCTCGCAAACTCGCATAATTCCCAGCGGAAGTTTAGTTGCTTTTACCGGAGCTGCAAAATCTGGCAAATCAAAACTGGCTTGTCAGATTACGGCGGCGAGCTTACAAATTGGAACTTATAATGGGCTCTTCAAATCTGTAATTGACAAAGTGTTAGTTATAGATTCTGAACAATCTGTTCATGATGTTAAAAAAACCTATGAAACGATTTTCGAACTACTTGAAGACAAAAACAAAATTTCAAACTTAGCGCTTTACTCATTGCGAAAATTCACTTATAAGCAAAGGCTATTTCTTCTAAATAAAGTAATGGGTGAAAGCCCAGAGATTAATCTTTTGGTAATAGACGGTATACGGGATTTTGTTTCAGATCCCAATTCTGCGGAAGAAGCAAACCTGGTTGTATCGTTACTTCTTAAGTGGTCTACAGATCTAGGTATCGCGATCATTGTTATAATTCATCAAAATAAAGCTGATTTGAACCTTCGTGGTCATTTAGGAACTGAATTAATGAATAAGGCTGACTGTGTGATATCAGTTGAAAAAAAAGAAGATCTGTTTATCGTAAAACCCAAGGTAACTAGAGGACGAGAGTTTTCAAGTTTTGCTTTTATACTTGATGACCAAGGCGTCCCCAGAATAGATCACTCGTTTATTCCTGGAAGCAAAAATAAATCCGAGGAAGATAAGTGTGAAGTTTCAGACGAATTACACAAAGAAGTGCTGCATCTGGCCTATGCCAATGTTAAGGACGTGCTGCCTGGTTGGAGTGATCTCATAAAGTTATTGATGGATACGTTCATGAAGAAATCAATAACCAAAGGTGACAATACAATACGAGGCTTTATTGCAAAATACTTAGCATCAGGATGGATGGATAAAGTTGCTGTGCGAGGACGATCATATAAAGGATATCGGTTATTACTAGTTCAGTAAGATGGCGCGATGAAGCATTAAGATGACCATCTTATCGTCTGATCTTTTTTCCTTCTAGCTTACTATGATTCATTAAGATGTTACGATGCTTTTATATAAAAGCATCGTTCATCATCGTAGCGATTGCATCATGTAATGATGAAGCAAGAAATTCACAGAGTGAGTTCTATCAATCTCACTTTGTGAGATTAGGGATTATCAAAAAAAAACAGCTTTCCAGGCTGCGGATTGCAAGATGAAAGCTAATAGCAGCCGGTTAAAAACTTTGAAAGAAATGCGAAAACACAAATTTAGCTTACAACCATATAAGGGAACTAGCACAAGGTTCCCATGTCCCGAATGCGGTAAACCAAAACAATTTTCCCGGTATATCGATACAGAAACAAATGAGTACCTGGCACCCAATGTTGGAAAATGCAACAGGCTAGACAAATGCGGTTATCACTTTACCCCTAAGGATTTTTTTAAAACGACAATACCGCCAAGCAACAAAATATTTACCACTTCTTTTAAACCAAATAAAATAAAACATAAAAAAATGGAAGAAACACCGATTGACTTTATTCCTAAAGGATTAATCCAGAAGGTACTCAATGAATTTCGCCACACAAATTTCGGAAACTATATAGTTACCAATTGTGGCGAACAATCGACATTGCAATTAGACGATTATCTAATTGGACGATCCTCAATTGACAACAAATCCGGCTGCATTTTTCTTCAAAAAGACATTGGGGGTAATTTTCGAACTGGGAAGATCATGGCCTATGATCCTATAACTGGAAAGCGCAAGCGTGATGAAAAGTTTGCTCCAAAATGGATTCACAATGAAATGCCAAAACCCTTTAATTATCAACAATGCTTTTTCGGGGAGCATTTATTGGCAAAATATAAGAACAAAGTTGTTGGCATTGTAGAATCAGAAAAGACCGCCGTTATCGCTGCTGTTTATATTCCTGAAATAGTATGGCTAGCTACAGGAGGAATTTCAGGTGTTAAGTGGACAGATCCAAAGGTCAATACAGTATTAGAAAATCGAACTGTTATTCTAATTCCAGATTTTGGCTATTATAATAAGTCGAAAGGTGTGACATGTTTTGAATATTGGTCTTCCTGTGCCGAAACAATTCGGAATCAAACTATGTGTAATATTAATGTTAGCAGAGTCCTGGAAGATCAGTTGGAGGAAAGTACAAGGGAACAGGGTCTTGACATCGCTGATTTTTTGATTCCAAATATGTAATAAACAAACGAGTTTATACGAATTAATTTCTAAATATAAAATAAGTAAAATGAAATCAGTATCAGCATTTAATCCTAATGTTATTGGAGTAGTTAACTACTATAACCGGGATACTAAATACGGTTTTAATAATCTTTTCTTCCCGTACAAAAAATATCGAATGTTTAGAAGGCGATTCATAGATTCTAAATGCAGTTATGATATAATTTCCTTTCTTGGAATTTGTGCAGCACTGCAATATGCAATTGAAGAAGATATCTCGGAGATAAAGGTGTTTTGTAAAGACATAAAAGCAATTGAATGGGTTAAAAACTCTAGCTGCGAATGCGACTTAGATTTCGATGAAGATGTAAAATTAGCAGTTTCTACAGCTATAGATTTTTTGACAACGAATAATTGCTCAGCCAAAATCTTCCACACTGATAATCTTTTTGATACGCTGTTTGATAAATCAGAACCACTTGCATTCTAAAAATACAAAAACATAAAATTAAAATTATGGGATATCGATATTCAAAAAATACCAATTTACATTACATGGATGACATAGAAATAGTGGAAATTTTTCTATGTCCAGAGGATGAATGTTATTTAATTTGTTACGTCCCTTTTTACGGTTCGGCATTGTTTCATTGTAATCTCGAAGTATTGATTGAAATGTTTAGTCGGGCGACGCATGTAGAGGCTGAAGTACTTCAAGCATGTACTGAAAAAATAATGTCTCTCGATATGGAGGAAATTGGGATAGACGTATCCAAAATAACAGACAAAGAGTGTTGTCTTGACAATTTGATCGTAATACTTGAAGAAGTAGAATTTGAAGTTGATGAAGATTTAGAAAAAGATCCAGAAACCTTTATCATCGGCAAAGACCTTCCACCAAACCGTGAATTTGTTATAAAGTCTATAGTAGAAAAAAGGTCGCCATATTAAGATAGTCATGTTCCACTTATTTCTTTCCATCCCTTATCGAAGGTTCTCAAGTTTGGCACTATGTTTGAAAAATTGGGAACGCAAATTTTTAACAATGCAGGTAAATTTTTATTTAAAGAAAACGGTGGTTTCAACGGGGAAATCATTAATATTTCTACGATTTATTTTTAATAGAAGTTGTTTAACGATGAGCTTTGGACAAAGTATTGAACCCGAAAATTGGAACAACAAACGCCAACGGATCAAATCGATAAACCAAACGACGAAAGATGGCAAGTTCCTGATTAACGAATTGCTTGAAAACTTATCAAGTATATGCATAACAACATATAATACTGAAAGCAAAAATGGCTTTCCTACTCCTGCAATTATTAAAAAAGCACTACAAGACTTTTTGAATCATAATTCCGAGGATGAAAAAAGGATAGCAGCTATTCCTACCCTTTATGAATTAATTGAAAAATTCATATCCGGAGAAATTAAGTTTCGAGGAAGAGACAAAAGTCCTTCTACTCTAAAAGCCTATAAAACATCTTTAGCTTCACTTAAGGATTTTGAAAAGAAGGAAAGATATCCTATCACTTATCAAACCATCACTTTGGAAATGTACTATAAGTATGTTGCCTATATGAAAAGGAAAGGATACAAACAGAACACTGTAGCGAAAAGGCTCAGAAGTCTTAAAGCCTATATGGGCGAAGCGGTAGATTTAGGATATACTACCAATGAACAGTTTCGCAGTAAGAAATTTTCGGCCCCTGAAACAGAAGTAGATTCCGTATACCTCACAGAAAAAGAAATTAGGGATCTTTACAATTTTAATACATCATCTAATCCAGGGCTGGATCGTGTAAAGGATCTTTTCGTATTTGGAGCATGTACTGGTTTACGCTATAGCGATTATAGTCAAATTAAATCTGAAAATATTATAAATAATGAAGGAGATATATTACTTCAGATACAAACTAAAAAAACTGATAATCTAGTTATTATCCCATGCAGTCCAATCGTCCTGGAAATATTTGAAAAGTACAAAAACAACCCTAATCGGTTACCCAAAGCAATTACAGGCCAAAAGTTCAACTATTATTTAAAAGAAGTTTGCAAATTAATCCCTGATTTCCATCAAACCGGAAGACTTCTTAGCGAGCCTACTAAACCACTTTACGCGTGTCTGACTTCTCATACTGCACGGCGTTCAGCAATTACCAACTGGCACTTGTCGGGCTTTAATACTATAGATCTTATGGCCATATCCGGACATAAGACACCTGCTGCGTTTCTTAGGTATGTTAAAACCACCAAAGTGCAAGTGGCTAAGCGTCTTCAAAATCACATGACTAGCAACTGGAAGCCAAACTTGCTTAAGGCCATATAAACATAATTCAAAAGAGAACATAGAAGGATACCCGCAAAAGATTTATTTGGCGTAAAGTGAGCCTGACGTAGCTCTTAACCATAGCAAGCGTTTTTTTGACTAATACTTCAATGTCCCAGTAAAAAAAGTTTACTACTTATGGATAACATATCGGTTTTAATTTCAGTTCTTTCTACCAGGGGAATTGGTTTGGGAACAGCCAAAAAGCTAATCCCGTCTCAAAATATTTCATCAGAAATTGAACTAATTGACTTTCTGATGCAGAAAGCTTCTAAAATACCTCGGCTAAATCTTACCATTGATCAGATAAAATCAGGGATTGAAAAAGCAAACAGAATAATATCTAAATCTATTGATCTCAATATTTCCTTCCTTCCTTTTAATTCCCCCCTCTATCCCCTTTTCATAACGCACATAGGAAATTCACCCCTAGTCCTGTCCTATAGAGGAGATATTAGTTTGCTAAAAGAAAGACATATTGCCATAATTGGTACTAGGGAACCAAGCTTACTAGGCAAGGAAGTGGCCTGGCATTATGGCAAATATCTGGCTGAAACTGGATTTGCAATAACTTCTGGACTTGCTTTAGGGATAGATAGTTTAGCACATCTAGGATGCTTAGAAGCGCGAGGTAAGGCGATAGCAATATTAGGTAATGGTCTTGACACCGTTTATCCTTCCGAGCATAATCGTCTAACAGAACAAATATTAAACGGCGGAGGCCTTATTATATCGGTATCATTTGTCGGCGATAAAGCTAATACTGGTTCACTCCTTGGAAGAAATAGTGTTTTGGCCGGATTAAGTAAAAAAATAATTGTTGTCGAAACAAAATTAAAAGGTGGGACAATTCGCACCGTCGACTTGAGTCTCAAATATGGAAATAAGGTAGGTTGTCTTACCTGTAAAAATGAAACGAGGTTAGGAAACCTACAGCTATTGAATAATCCTTATGTTGCAGCGCTTTTGAATGACAAGGATGTGAATCATTTCGTAGAAGATTGAAAGATCACTAATATTGTTATCTTTCCGATCATAACAATCTGTACCTAATAATTTTTTACAACCAAGCTAATGTGCTTCTTTAGTCAGAGTTCTGTAGCTAAATTAAATAAAAGTAAATGCCTATTAAAGTTGAGAAGCTATTGTCGTTGAGAGCCGTGTTTATTGAACTAAGAGAGCAGTTTGTTTTTAAGTATGATGAGATATTAGAATATATTGTTACTCCAAAAGACTGGTTATCCATACTGCTATCTTGGAAAGTAGCTATTGAAGAAGCGGCAACAGAAATAGCTAGCAATTATTATTCAAGTAACAAATACGATTTTTTAGAATATAAAATAAAATCGAGAGAAATTCTAAACTATATACAAAACGAATTGATTGAAAGCTTTCCTAATGTTTATTTAGATACCACCCGAGAGTATGAAACCATTTTTTGGGAATCCATATCTGATTTTATAGAAGGTCATAAAAATATTCATAAAGATTTTGTTGTTTATGCTATGTTCAAGCCGCTAGGAGAAATGCTTCTTCAAATAAAAAACGAAACCTTCACTGAATCATTAACATTTTTATATTTGGAAGAAGAACATGAAAGAAACCGTTTTTACGACCCAGAGTTTATAACCAAATATCAAAACATAAAAAACTCAAGTAAAAAAGAGAAATGGGGTATTTATGGTACTGAAGATAATGGAATCCGCAAAGATGAAGTTTTAGAAAACCATATTCTTGATCAACGACACAATAGAATTAAAGAAAATGCAAAAGACATAAGTAAGAGTGCGCAATATCATTCATGGATTAAATACTTTGAAAATGATAAATTAACAAAACAGGATTGCGAAGAATATGCTTTAGGAAAAAACTTCGAGGGAAGCACGATGTATAAAAACTATACCCTGGTAGGTAGGATCTATAAGCAAATAGCTTTAGAAACCCAAAAACAAAAAGAAGATATACAAGAACCTAAAACGACTCGCGATTTTATTGAAAGAATAATTATTGAAGCAAAAAATGACATAGTTAAATTTAAAGCAAAGGATTTTTTAAAAATGCTTAATAGTATGCATTTTCCCTCAACTCCTCAAGATGATTAAATGTTTACTAGTAAATTACTAGTAAACTAAGTCAACACAGTTTTGAAAAGTTTTTGATAAAGTGTCTACCCTATATTTGATAAAAATTAGGTAATAATATTTTAAATCAAAAACTTTAAAAAACATGTCTGATGACTTATTAAACCGGAGATTAATAATCGCAAAAAGATTAAAACAAAAATATTTTGACGGACGTTGCCCATTTGAAAAAACCCTGCAACAACCATTCAGTAGATTTTTGCTGAAGGAGGGATGGAAGAACTTCACGAATATGAATATCTTTTAAGTAGCATATTGGAACTATTTTTAAACGATACTTTTTTTCAACAATCAATTGAAAATTTCCTCGGGGATGAAAAAACTACTTTTGAAATTACTATGCTTTTTCAAAAGTTAATCGGGCTTATGAATGATATTAAGGAAAATCAATTAAAGTTATCGCTTGAAATCTTTACCCTCGAAACCGAAAATTGCTATACAGAATATGGACTAGATAGCATCGAAAAGAAATATTTAACTACCGATGTCAATTCCGGAGATTTTTCTTTCAGGACAAATACAGAAAATTAGGGAGGGAATTAATATCATCGTTGGCGGTGGAAAAAAACGGATTGTTTGATTAGGCGGCCATGAAGGAAATTGGCATTGGCCCAATTGTAAAGTACGAATTGTGTAAATTGAAAAATGTATACCAGCGTAACATATTATAATATTAAAAAGCCTGTCATTCTATTGCATGACAGGCTTAATTATCTGGACACAGGAAAGATACTAACTTGCTTTTATCAAAGCATCTTTTATTCCTTGTAAATCCTTCATCAAAGAAAATTTTACATTTTCATAAGCATCTAAGTACATATCAACTTCTTTTTCAAGACGATTCATAAATTTTTCTTTTAATGAGCCATTCCAGTTCATAACATTATCTGCTTTTTGTTGAAGAATATCCATCAGCTTTGATTGTTCTTCCTCAAACTTATCTGCGGCTTGTGTGATACCCTCCGACAGACGTTTAGTTAAATAAACCTTACCTTGAACCATTTGGTCACTAAGATAAATGTTTGCTGTTTCAGCAAAGTTTTTCCGCATTACCTGACCGACCATCTTATACAATTCATTGCGGTCTGAAAGGTGGATGTCAACTAATTCAGCATTCTTTTGCTTTTTAATTTTTACATCTTTGGATGGAAAGTACCTGTCCATGAAAGTTTCCTCCCGTTCCAAAACTTTTTTTACTAAGAACTTTGCTGATTCGATTTCGCCTTGAGAACTTCCACTAATTTCCTGAACGTTCTTTGGCATTTCGGCTGGAGCATTATTTCCAGCATTGATGATTTCTGATTTCATACATTTTGTTTTATTGTTAAAAATTAATTTTTGATGTTTCTTCCATAGCATCATTTAACGCCTCAACGGTAGACGTTTTTCTTTTGAATAAATTAGAAATGCGTTCCTTAATTGAAAATGTTTTAGCATCTTCCTTTGCCTTTTCCCGTTTTACACTTTCAATTGTTTTGGCACTTTCATTAAAGGTGTCTATCCTTGCTACCAACGATTCTTTAAAAAGTCTTGATACTACTGCAAAACATCCCCAGATGATAAGTTCAAGACCAACAGATACCAGCAGGGAAATGATCAAAACAAACCAGGCATAAAAGCGCTTAAACCCGTTTTCGCTGCTTATACTTGCATTTTTAAACGTTGTATGTATTCCAAGTAGCATTTGGTTTTTTGATTCAGGAGCTTGACGGATATCGGTTCTTTCCTTAACTACCAATTCATCGTATGCTTTTTGTATGGAATCCAAACGCACAGCCTTTTCATTCTTTGCCTGAACCCAGTTTAATGAATCATTTAAAAATCTTGGACCGTGCCATTTTGTTTTTACAAAGCGGCGACTTTCTAAATACATTGTATCCTGAAATGCTTTTACATTAGCTGTTAACGCAAGTTCTTCTGCTCCATATCTGGCTTTATATAGGCTATCCATTTCATTTTTCCTTTCTGCCCATACTTTTGTGTAGTTCGGTGAATCCATGTATTCGCTTACTTTGGAAAAAGAGGCAATGATGGAAAAGATGACAAAAAATATTCTTCCGGCAGAAATAACGCCGGTAATGGTTCTACCCAACCTATCAGAAAAAAGTTCATAGAGAGATATAAAGGTGATTTTACCTAATTCAAATACCGCAATAAGAACTATGCCCCAAAATTTAAAATCATTGAATACACTGGAGAAGAAACCGTATCCAATTTTTGCAGAGACCAGCACTGCTATGATCCCTATAAACATGGCTATCCATAAAACTATTTGAGCTGATCTTTTACTCGTTGGATCTTTCGAAGTCTGTTTAGACAACTCTTGAAAAAAATGCCCATTCTCATAATAGTTATTTTGATTTGTTGCTTTCATTTGTCAACTGGCATTATTTAAAGTGTTGCTTGCACTTTTGAATTGTTTATAAATTCCGGTTGCTCCAAACTTGTAAACTCCTGAAGAAATATATCAACATCCGACATCCGTTCACTACCAAGCAGCAGTTTTGCTTTTTGTGTGTCACTGAGAGCAGACCACACCTCCTTATCTAAGGTGTGTGCTGGTTTTTGCAGTTGCTGGGTTGTCATCTTCTGCTTCATAACACAATAATCCCTAAGATTTTCACAAAAAATCTCTTTTTACATGTATTGGTTAAATTCAAAATTTATTTGTGCAGAAATATTTTCCGAATTTTTCGGAAAATTTTCACTAATTAGTATAATTATCATTCATCACTTACACGACACCTTATTTTTGAAAAATTATTTATAGAGCATTTATGCCAAATTTTAAATCCTCCACTCAAAACACACCTGCTACTACGGCTGCAGTACGAGCATCATTTTTAAATAATCCCATTAAAGACATTGAAAGAAATGCCGCCCAATTTCTCCTTTGGTCAGTATTTCAAAAGTTTATAAGTAGAAAGGATTCAATTGCAAAAAATAAAAAAGATAATCAGCTTACTAAAACGTTGTGTACTGATGTGGCTTTGGTTTGCTTTGAATTGGCATCCACGTTTACTTCACTTACAGCGGCTGAGGCTAATAGGTTACAATCCCAAAAATGCTTTTCCAAAGAAGACATTCTGAAAGCAATAAGAAGCGTTAATCGCAATGTCTATGAACCGAAACATGGATATTACGATGATTTGCGAAACGATATTTATGGTTACTCCGCTTACACAACAGGTCAAATACATACGGACTTTCCTAGAATACAGTTAGAAGCCTTATGTATATATGCCTTTGAAAAAAGTTACGATGAATTTATAGTTGAGAAACATAGGCTTTACAAAGGTGATGGTAAAATACAATTTATTAAAGCCAACTTATCCGAACATTTTGGAGGGTTTATTTGTGAATTGCTAACTGCAATAGAAAACTTCAATCATGGCGACTCTCCAAGTGTAATTAAAAATGTTCTTGAGATACTTTCCGAGGAGACAGATACAATAATAAGTGCCTTAAACGAAAGTAAAATAGTACGACCACCGGATAAATATCTAAATACGCTTCACTACTTTATGGATAAGGCAACTGCTGGCTTTGGCGTTAATATTAAAGAGTTTAATGAAGTTTGGAAAGAAGATATTGGCAAAAAAATATTAGCAATCAACAAGCAGCAAATTCAAGGAAGAACAACAAGCGAGGGAAAAAAAATATCACATTTCCCATATCGTAGAATTTTTTTAATGGATGCGGATAATATTACCAAAATATTCGAACAAACAACAGATGAAAACACTGCCGAACTGGAGGCATTAAAAATTCAATTAGACCATGATGTTTTAGTGTATTGCATTTTTAGAGATGACTGGAAGACGTCTGCTGGTAAAAACCATTACCAGTTTGACTACGCTATTTTAAAAGTTGATAATTGTCCAATGTTAATAGGAACTAAATTCGATAAAACAAATCATGCTGGATTAGAAAACGGAATATTTTTTACAGATACGCAGAAAGCAAAAATTCATTTTAATAACACCCTCGGCAGGCTATTAGAAATTAAAGATACTAAAGTGTATAAACCTTCGTGGAATTCTAAAAGCAAAAACATTGACTTTAAGGAACCCATAAAAGAATGGGAAAAAATTGCATTGATTAACGATTTAAAAGCGGCAGCAGAATGCAAATAATAAGATGAACTTAGAAAAGCAAATTGTTTCAAAACAAGAAGAATTAATCACATTAATAGGTGGGGCAATAGGCAACAAGCCTAATTCTTTGACCATTATTTGTGCTGGGCATTTTTTGTTAATACCAGATGAGACAAAGCAAAACTTAATTCCCGCCATTTTTGCTTCAAATAACAATGAGCCATATTATGCTTTTGCAAAACAGATGGTAGGTATTTTTCCTCAATATACATTTGAGGTTGCGGCAAAAGCTATTAAGGCTAATAAAGGGAATAAGTCAAAAAGCATTATTTCATTATTGATAAACGACTGGCAGTTGGTCCCAGAAGATAAATACCGTATTAGTTTAAGTGAACCCAATATATATAGAAAGTCATTTTATAATAGCTTTCAGGCATTACCTGAAGAATACAGCCGGCTTTTGGGTGAAAATGGATTGAGTTTAGATGAGGATATTTATCAAACATCATCTGGTGAATTTTATCTAAAAGAGGTAAGCCTCAGAGATAGGTTTATGCGTAAAGCCAAATCATTATTTAAGCAACATGAGACCAACTATGTACCTGTTGGAATGTGTAGTTTAGAACTGGACGATTGCGGTAACATAAATATGATTAATGAAGATGAAATAGCTCAGAAATTATCAGATAATTCAAGGGCTGGCTGTGCCGCAGGAGTTGCACAAATGATGATTGACATATTTCATCAATACAGCCATAGTTATGATAAAATCAACTTTATAAATTTTATGCCCTGGGGATGCATAAACCCAGTGAATGCAGCCAGCGAACTTGCATTAAACTTCATTTCGGAAGATTCAGGAAACGGGCAAGTATCAATTTACAATTATTTTTTAGATGGCACTAATACACGACACTCCGATGATTTTTATTCCTCAAATAATAAAAGAATAGTAACTGGTTATACATTCAATCAATAAAAAGATTATGGAGCAAAAAAAATCTTTCACATTATTTGATGCAATATTGATTATTGTATCATCAATGATAGGTTCTGCAATTTGGGTGGTAACACCCGATATGTTGCGTACAGTAGGTGGGCCTGGTTACATGATGTTACTTTGGGTAGCAGCTGGGATTATGACGATTTTGGCAGCACTAAGCTATGGGGAATTGAGTTCGATGTTTCCAAAGGCAGGAGGGCAATATACCTATTTAAAAGAGGCGTTGGGTAAGCCAATTGGGTTTCTTTATGGATGGACCTTGTTTAGTGTTATTCAAACAGGAACAATAGCGGCGGTTGGTGTTGCCTTCGCAAAATACACCGGTGTTCTTTTTCCTGTATTTAGTGAAACAAATGTTTTACTTCAAGTCGGAGCTTTTAAAATTTCTGCCGCACAGCTATTAGGGATATTCTCTATCTTATTGCTGACATACATTAATTCAAAATCCAGTAGTTTATCTAAAAGCATTTTGAGATATTTTACAAGCACTAAAATCATTGCTATTTTTGGTTTAATTCTATTAGGGTTATTATTTTTTAGAAATCCATCTGTATGGAATTTTAATCTATCTCACTTTTGGGATGCTATAAAGTATTCTACAAATGATAAGGGGACAGTAAGCACAACTGCTTTGACTACTACTGCTTTATTAAGTGGTATTGGTGTGGCTATGGTAGGCTCTTTATTTAGTATGGATGCATGGAATAATGTTACTTTTATTGGTGATAAATTACAAAATCCAAAAAGAAATCTTCCATTAAGTTTACTATATGGCACTTTGATAGTAACGGTAGTTTATATCCTTGTGAACATTGCTTTTTTGAACTTACTGCCTTTTACAGGCAACCCGACTGGTTTAACGGCAATGGAAAAGGGAATAATGTTTGCGGAAAAAGACAGAGTTGGTACAGCCGCCGTAGCACAATTTTTTGGTGATTCAGCAAAATATGTAATGGCTATATTGATTATGATAAGTGCATTTGGGTGCAACAATGGATTAATATTAAGTGGCGCAAAAGTCTATCAGCAAATGGCTATTGATGGATTGTTTTTTTCAAACATGAAACAAAATAATTCAGATGGTGAGCCGTCAAAAGCATTATGGCTTCAGGCATTTTGGGCTTCAATACTATGCCTTTCAGGTAAATATGGTGACCTCCTTGATTATGTAATTTTTGCAGTTGTAGTATTCTATATTTTAACAATTGCAGGGTTGTTTATATTAAGAAAGAAAAAGCCAGAGTTAGAAAGACCGTATAAAGCATTTGGTTATCCAGTCTTGCCGGCGTTATATATTATTTTGGCAGTATTATTTTGTGTAAACATTTTAATAGCTAAACCAATGTACACATTCCCAGGTTTAATAGTTGTTTTATTAGGCATACCAATTTATTACTATTGGCAAAAGAAAAATCAAAAAGCCATATAAATAGGAAGAGATAAAACTTAAAGAATATTTTTTAATAGCTGATCTAAAATAAACTCAGCATCTTCTTTAATCCCCAAAATTATACCTGACTTTCTTTTAATTAACCAAGGAATACCCAAAAAATAAAGACCCTGAATATCGGTTAGACCCTGTAGTTGCTTTATATTATTATCAGCATTGAATATGGGAAGTTTTATAAATTCAAAGTTTGGTTTATAACCAGTTGCCCATATAATATTTGTTATATTTTCTTTTACTAAGTTTAAGCTACCGATAGTATTTGCGCATCTAAATCCTTCGTCAGGTTCATCGAACACATCAATTTCATTTTGTAATTCCTTGATATTATTTTGTGTGATGAATTTATCAATTAGCTTTTTTATGTTGTTAGAAACCTCATCTGCATACTTAATATTTTCAGCCACATTATTTTTAATTTCAATTGTAGTGTCATTTATATTTTCAATACTACCAATGATGGAAACATTAATTTTGTCTAAAGCCTGCAAACTAAGGGTTCTGCCTTTGGCCCCACTACTTGTTATTTGAGGTTGACTGTTATGTATTATACTCTTGTCGGTTAATTCACTTATCCTGACATCATAATAGCCAATTATCTTTAACCACTCAACAATATCTTTTCCTTTATACCTTCTGGGTATTCTCCCAACCTTACTTGTGCTTAAAAAAACTTTGTACTTATCTAATGCTAAGTCTTCGGCTATTTGTACTCCTGATTGTGCTGAACCTACGATTAATACGTTGCCTTTATTTAACTGGTTGCGATTTCGATACTCACTCGAATGTAGCTGATTGATTTTCGCATTTACATTACTCGCAATTTGCGGCAAATGTTTTTTGTTCTGTGAGCCAGAGCAAACCACAACTTGCCTAGTTTTCAGATATTTTAATCCATCATTCTTTTTAACCGTTACAACAAACTTAAAAATGCCCCTATCTTTTGAAACCTCAATTACTTCAGTGTTTTCGATAATTGGAAGACTATATTTATCAGAATAACTTTTCAAATATTCTACAAATTCGTTGGCAGTACAATATCTCTCAGGGTGTATAAAATAGTTTTCACCACCCGGTAATTCATTGAAGAGGTTGGGTGTTGTCATTTTAAAATTATCCCACCGTTGCTTACTCCAAGAGTTCCCAATAATGTCTTTTTCTAAGACAACGTGATTTACTTTGTTTTGAGTTAAATAATAACTCAAACACAAGCCTGAATGTCCGGCACCAATAATTACAACATCATATTCCTTTTCGGTCATCTCATTACTAATTGAAGTATTTAGTACAAATTTAATCTTAATTGCAAAAATGACCTATGCCTCAGTCTCAAATATCACCTTTATTTGCCTGACAAAAACCATTTACAAAAGCAATCATGAACAGTAATTAATTGTAAAGACGTCATAATAGATTGGGATAAATGCAAAGTATATGATAGCCAATGCCTCAGGGGCAAGCACTTGGCTGGCACACAAATCTTACATGACAAAATCTGCCACAGCGCTTGCCTTTTGCTCCGCTTGGGGTAACAATTTTTTATGTGAGCATAGCAAAAAGGCGGACGTACAACAACTTGGCAAAAAATCGAATTGGTCGGAGGTGTGCTAATCTTTCTTTCTCTTCTGCATTAAACTATACTTTACTCCTCTGCTACTTAATGCGTTGGTCAAATAATTACATTGCCAGTTAAATATGATTCGCAATTGGGCTCATTAACAATGAATTCGTCAAAGCATTTCATCATTATTGCATTATTGTAATCCTTGTATTCAGTAAAATCATCCAGTATGTCTACCCTAAAATCATTGAAGGAGACTCCATTTTTCTTACACCTTAATGTATGTTTGGTGACAATTCTATCCATCCATTTGTAACTGTCCTTTGCAATTTTTGATTTGTACCTGTTCTCAATATTATAAATTTCAACCCATCTTTCTTTTCGGTTTGCATTTTGAACAGGAGTGCAATTAATATCCAACGTCCAGCTATCAATATCACTTAAATCCGCATTAGCAGCGTTAATAGTTAAGCTGATTTCATGGTCTGGATAAGCTGTTGAGTATGGAAAATATAATTCTTCTTGTACTTGTGGGTTTGAATTAGGCAAAAAAGGAATGTCCTTTGTCCCTTTGTTTCCTCCTTTGTTACAATAATCACAAACTGGAACTAAATTGCTAAAATTGATACTGCAAAAAGGATAGTCGCCTTTTGAAATATAATGGTCGTATTCGTTTTTTGAATTATCATAATCGGTCAATAAATTTTCCATGCCACAAAATGGACAAATAGAATGCTTGTTTGTCTCCCTAAACCTTTCAAAATGTCCTTTGAGTGAGCCGCATCGGTTTTTAATAGACTGATAACCGTCTTTCTTTGTCAGCATTTTATAAAGCACACCGGTAGAGTCATACAGTTCCCTTACTGGTTTAATCATAATAGGCGGCAATTCGGAAAATTTATAAGGTCTGACTATATTATTGCAAATCCCCTCAATATTGTTATTGTTATAGAAAGCATTCTGTACGGTGATTTTATCGTTTGGGTTAACTAAACCCATGTAGGCATTAAATGCTGCTAACAATTTATCATCTATTTGCACTGTATATTCATCAATGATCACCTTAAAATCTGCATGAATGTGGACAGCATGATCGTAAACTGGGCTTACTTCTGCGAATAACTGTGTAAAAAAATAGTGCATATAGATATGCATATTTGTAATAGGGTGTGCTATCGGTTGATAAAAGTAGAGCATTAATCTTTCTTCTTTTTTTCGATTTGTTCTTTTATGGCTTTCAACTTGCTGAATAAATCAAATTTTTCAACAGAATCTCCGAATTCAGTATTTAATCTGTCTACTATTTTTCTTAGCTCATCAAGAGTTGTAACATTATCTAACATGTCCTTCAATTCCTTTTTTGCCATATCAGAAATAGTCTCTTCCTTCTCGAATATTTCATCAAGAATTATTGAAATAGATGCACCGTACATTTGAATTTTAGGGTTATCAAATTCAATAATCTGGTTTTCCTTTACAAAACGGTAGACATCTTCACTTGTAGAATCTGATATAACAAAAGGCGAATGAGTTGTAATTATGATTTCCTGCTTCCTGACTTTTTCAATATTACCTTTATTGTCAAAAGAAATTGCAGCCATATAATTGAGCATATTAATTAACTTGGCTCTCCACTTTGGATTAAAGTGAGTATCGGGTTCGTCAATTAGAAAGAGGCAACCTTCTTGTTCCATCATTAGAATTGTTCCAATCACTTCATTGAACTGATGTTCTCCATCTGACAAGGCTTTGTAGTATATATTTTTAGTTTTGTTTCCCTTTTCATCAACTGTTTTATTTATCCATATTTTTTCAATACGGAAGACTAATCTTGAAGGGTCTGGTTTCGGCAATTCATCAGAAAAGTTGTATGTCTTATGAACTCTCAACATTAAGTTTCTTGCATCCTTTCCCACAAGGAAGAGATTCATAATTTCTAATTCGTAAAAGACCTTGAAAAGATTGAAGGCATTCGAAAAATGAAATTCAAATGCGTCTTTTGTAGCACTTGTTACTAAATAGTCTAAAACCAATAAATGCTCTTTGCCAATTTTCTTTTCAATCCATGTAGTGGTGCAAAGCTTTAATTTGGTAATATTCTTCATTAAGGCATCGCTTACAGGGATTGCCTTTTTATAAACATCAACCATGTTTATAGTTATACGGAACGCTTGTAAGCTATTTACATTTATAACCTTCTTGAGGTAACTCAATTTTGCTTCATCACCTAAAAGCATATTAGCCACGAAAATTGAAAAATTGGTACTATAGTCCAGGAAAAACAGTCGGTGGTTTTCGGCCAGTTCTATTTCTTTCGGGGCTTCTTGCTTGGAAAATTCTTTGAAATAGTGATACTTTAATTTATAGTAAGGATTACTTAAAAGTTCATTTTGCCCTGATGTATAAGCAATAACTTTTGTCGGCAATAATAGTTGAGTGAATTTGTCAACTCTTTTTGTATAGCTTTCTTCAGCTTCTTTCTTAATACTAAACTGAGGTTCTTCATCCAAGTTTTTGACAATCCTTACTTGTAGGAATGTGTCTTCGACAGGCTCGCCATAAAGCATTTCCCTGTCAACTTTTATCATTGGTAAAAAGTATTCAATTTCAAACCCGAAGTTCTTGTTTTTTTTCTCTGCTTTACTTACTGTTGTGAGATGATAGATTTCCATGTAGTAAAAAATCTCAGAGAATAGTTCAAGAAAATTGGATTTACCACTCCCGTTTAAGCCTGCAAATACTTTGGTTGAAAGCCTGTCGTCACGAAATGAATAATTAAACTTGTACAGTTTATTCGCCGACAAGCTTCTAAAATCATCACCTAATATTTTTACGCTTATTAATTTCATTGTTCAACTATACTGAAATAAATTCCTGACCGTTCTTTTGCTTCCCGTGATTCTATCAATTCGTAATCCTCTACTGCAACATTTAACTGAAACGTTTCTTTTTCAGCATTGTAAAAGTGTTGCTCTAATTTAATAAATGGGTTTTCATTACTTACTGCTGAAAATATGAAAGACTTTATATCGTCTGCACCATTAAGTTGTGGATACTTTTTTAATTCCTCTGAACTATAATAATCCGGGAATACAATATATTCATCCATCAGGAAACGAATGAGCATTTCATTAGAAAAATGGTAGCCTTCATACTTTTCTTTTATCCATTCAGCCACTTGTTGACTACTTACTTTATCCCATGTTATTTTACTTTTTAGCTTTGCCTTTAATTCTTTTTTGGGCTTCTTCTCTATTTTTTGTTTTTCTTTCTTTTCAGCGGTCTTACTAGATTCTTCAAGCTTAGGTTTTTTTCTATTAACTAAATTCTCATCTTCCTTTTCTATATCAAGGCCACTCAAATCTAACTCCCCTTCAAAAACTCTTTGACTTATTGAACCAAAAAGTTTTTCTAATTCGTCCAAACTTTGCTGGTATTCTTCTTTGATAAAATCAGTTTTAGTTACTAAGTCCGAAAATTGATTTTGAAGTTCAATAGGTGGCGTAGGTATTTTGAGCTTTTTAAATTTTTCTAAAGTAAAATGAGAAATAGTAACAGAAATGGTTTCTTTACTAATCATACCTGTATTAACACCGATATACATAGTCCAGAAAAAAAAGCTTGAATTTATTTTGGTCACGTCTTTGATTCTTAAGCGGTGTAAAGCGTTCTGAAAACAATAGCCCTCCATATCTTCTTTCAATACAGCAGTTCTTCCAACTTCCCCGCCTTCGCAAACCAAAATGTCGTTCTTTTTTAATGAATATTTTTCAACTTCAACTTCACTAAAATCCATTTCATTAATGTCACTTAAATCAATTTTACCCCATTTGACATTTATATTTCGCAAATAAGGTTTTAAGTGAGTCCCTTTATAGTTTTTTGCAGAGAGCATCTTACCAAGTTTCATATCAAATAAATCAGAACAGGCTTTTGTCTCCCACTTCTTTTCATTTCTAGTTGGGCTACCAAAAAGCCTAAAAAAAATACTCTTTAAAAAATCATCAAGTAAACTGTCTGCTTTCTTGCGTTGTGCTATGAGAAATTCTACTTCACTGAGAATTTTAGCAATGCGAATTTGTTCTGTTTTTGGTAAATCTGGAATTTCTATTTTTTTAATTTGGTCAGTTGTGAGATTCTGAAAAATTGCTCCAACAGCATTTTTTTTGTTTACCCTTTTGAAATACTTTAAAAAACAATATAAATAGGGAATATGAATCTTGTCTTGGTCTAAGTTTCTCAATCCAACGAAACCATCATGTATACACGCGTCAACTTCCAAAATACAAGGTCTTCCTGGGTCACCACTTACTGCGATAATAACATCTCCCTTTTTCATCGGGCGACTTTTTTTTGCACCTTCTTCAGTTAAAAAATCAATCTTTGGTGTGACGTACATTCCATCTCTTGTGACATCCGCAATCATGAGTCTTGGAATTGTTCCTCCATAGTATAGCGGGTCTCCTTGAGGTCTTGGACTACTTCCTCTAACTACATTACAAATGCTTCCTATTTTCATTTAAGTAGTTTTTGTAATGACTTAATTCCTTCAAATATCACCTCTTCCAAATTGTTCAAGGTTTCTAATATAACTTTTGGCTCTTCGTATATTATATTAACATGTATATCTTCTTTATACTTGCTTACACTTAAATCATATTCATTTTCAATTATTTCGCTTTTGGGAACTACAAAATGTTGTTTTTTTCTATCACTATTTTTTTCTTTTCTTTTGAATTCTTGAATAATTGAATGTAGGTCCCCAAAATCTCTTTCACTGTTTGACTTTGTAAGTTCTATGCGTTTATCATCTAAACTCCTTCCATCACTTTTCATGTCATAAAACCAAACATTGTTCGTTTCACCACCCTTGGTGAAAATTAAAATTGCTGTAGCAACTCCTGCATAAGGCCTAAAGACACCACTTGGCATAGCGATTACGGCTTTCAATTCACATTTATCTATCAGTATTTTTCTTGTCTCTACAAACGCTTTACCACCTCCAAATAAAACGCCTTGTGGCACTACTACTCCTGCAGTACCACCCATACGAAGCATTTTATAAATTCTTTCTATGAACAATAATTCACTTTTGGTAGTGTTTATGCTGAAAGTTTCATTCAGGTCGCCTTTATCAATGTTACCAGTAAAAGGTGGATTAGCCATTACAATATCATAGATATTATCTTCATTGTAATTTTTACTTAAGGTGTCTTTGTAATCAATTTGTGGTTGGCTAATACCATGCATCATTAGGTTCATCAATCCTATCCGAATCATTGTCGGGTCAATATCAAAGCCAAAGAAAGTTTCCCTTTCTAACAATTCTTTCATTTTTTCATCAACAAGTTTATCGGCTAGTGTGCCACGCATAAAACCATTTTCATCAGGTTGGCAATATTCCTGACTAGTAAATTGTGTTATTAAATATTTGTAGGATGCTAACAAAAAACCTGCTGTGCCACATGCAGGGTCTGCTATTTTATTTCCTAATTGTGGGGAGAGTAATTCAACAATTAATTCTATTACATGTGTGGGAGTTCGAAACTGCCCATTCTTACCAGCTTGATTTAATTCGCCCAATAATAGTTCGTAAAAATCACCTTGGGCATCAATGAATCGATTTTCTTTTTGTAGTTCTACAAAAATTTCATCAATCTTCTTTACAGCTTCGGTCAGCATTCTTGGGCTTGGTATTAGCAAAGCCGCATTCTGCATGTGTTTAGTAAAGTATGAATTTTCATCACCTAACTGTTTTATGAAAGGGAATACTTTGGCCTGTACCAAATTATACATTTCCTCACCAGGCATTTTTGTAAAGTAACTCCAACGAAGTGTTTCCTTTTGAACTGCATCTTTACTTCCTGGCGACGTAAATTCACCAGTAAAGATTGATTCGTATTTGTTACCTAAAAAATCAGCATTGCTAGTATTTCGCTGGTCATTATCATCTAACTGTTTTATAAATAGCAAGTAAGTAATTTGCTCTATAGCATTTAGAGGGTTTGAAATACCGCCACTCCAAAACTTATCCCAAAGTTCATTTACTTTATTTTTTATTGATTGTGTGAGCATATTATGCGGCTAATTTTTGAATGAATGTAATTATTTCTTCTATTTCCTGATTTGAAAATACACCCCGAATACCATCAGGATGAATCCTTGTGAATGGTGCTGTTATTAAGTCCTTCTTTTCTGCCTCCCCTTTTTCTATAATAAAAACACGAAGCAGATTTAAGAACTCAAGCTGTCGACTATTTAAATATGTATGCTGTTTAATGAATTGGTCAAATGATTTTGAAATTGTTTCGGGAAATGTTTCTAAACGTTCAATCCCTAAAATGTGCTTTATAAATTGAACCAATTGAGCTTTACGATTATTATAAACCCTGCGGAGAATGTCTACTGTTATATGTGGATGTTCGTTGTGCAGTTCTTCTGCTAATTGCTCAGCTTCGATTCCTGAAATTTCTTTACCTTCTTTGAGTTTTTGTAAAAGATGGTTGTTAAAAACTAATTCATTGATTTTTTGTTCTACCAATTCCCTATACTTAGCAATAGTTAATGATTCGTGGCTTGGCCCAAATTCAACATATTCTTTTGTATGAACCAAATCCTGTAAATTAAATTTGGCTGGCCCGAGTGGAATTACCAATGATTCCCTGAAGTACATCAAAGGGCAAAGTTTTTCAATTAGTTCATCAAACTTTTGTTCTGTAATAGTTGCCCAATAATTATTTGTCTGGCTTTGCCGGATAAGATGTTCTTCTTTTGCTACAATGTTTACAGTTAATGGCAATTCAGATATTTCTTCAATAATGCTTTCTTTCAGCGTATCGAACTTGTCTTTTTCATTTGCTAAATGAGCCAACGAAACTTCAACAATATCTTTTTCAAAACGCATTGATTTGAAATCGACTCCAGAAACAGTTCTTAACAATGGTTTTACAACGGTTCTGAGAAATTCAATTTTATCAGAAGAAAGATAGTTCCAGAAGTTTTTATCTTCTACTCTTTGAAGTTCATGTTTAGCATCTAAGATTACTACTGAATTTTGTGGTACGGCTTCAACTTGCTTCTTTAGATTGGCAATTTCCTTATTTGTTGTTTCAGTTTCATTTAACTCTATTGCTTTTTCAATCTTATCCAAACGAACGCCAAATAGACGAACTGGCAAAGGGATTTGTGGTTTTAGTTCTTTGCCTTTGGGATTCAATTTGAAATATTCAAAATTATCCCAGCAATCAAGTATTAGAAAATTATCCTTTTCCGTGCACCAAGGTTTTATTTTTTCTTTCTCCAACAAACGAGTTCCCCGTCCAATCATTTGCCAAAACTTAGTGTAGGAATATACAGGCTTTGCAAATACTAAGTTCACTAACTCTCTTATGTCAATACCCGTATCCAACATGTCAACGCTGATTGCAATACGTGGCATGTCTTTATTTGTAAACTGGTCAAGCAATCCGCCTTTGCCATAAACTCTTGGGTCATCACTTACTAAAACTTTTGCTAACTCACCTCTGTATTCAGGATAAAGCGAATCAAAGATTTCTTCCATTCGCCTCGCATGAGCTTTGGTAGTACAAAAGAAAATAGTTTTTCCTGGCAGTACTCCATTTGCATCTTTGATTGATTCTTCCATGAATTCCCGAACAATCAATGCATTTGTTCCCCGGTTAATAACTTTCTTTTCGATCTCTGTTCCTTCGTAATTGATTTCTTCAATTTCCTTTCCTTCGAGTATTAAATTCTTTTGGTCTTCAAGTGCAATAGTTCTCTTACTGATTCCCTCTTCCTGAAACTTTGTTTTAATTTTCATCACCTGAAAATTGCACAAGTAAGGCGGAATATGATTCACTGCTTCATCATAAGTATATGCATAAGTTGGAAGCCCGTCTTCAACGTCAAATAATTGAAAAGTATTATGGTCTATTACATCGGTTGGCGTCGCAGTTAAACCAAGAGTAATTGTATTGAAGTAGTTTAAAACTTCCTGATAAGTGTTATAAATACTTCTATGGCTTTCATCTACTACAACTAAATCAAAAAAATGCGGTGAAAGGGTGTTGTTTTCATCCCTGATTATGTTCAACATAGTTGGATAAGTAGAAACATAAATTCTCCGGTCTCTAGCAAGTTCTTTTTCTTGTTGGTTTGGCCATCGTGGTTCATTCGGTAAATATTCTTTAAAAGCATCCAATGCCTGGTCTCTTAAAGCAATACGGTCAACAAGAAATAAAACTCTTTCAGCCCAACCCGCTCTCATTAATGCGTCAACTAAAGCAATACAGGTACGGGTCTTGCCTGTACCTGTAGCCATTACTAATAAAAATTTCAGTTTACGATTTTCAATAGCTTCCATAACCGCACGTAAAGAAGCAATCTGATAATCCCGTCCCGCAATTTTAGTATTGATTAATTCGCCAGCTAAATTCTTTCTTGCTTTACGTATGTAGGAATATCGTTCAAGATCTTCTCTTGTCGGGAAACCATAAACTTTTTTCGGTGGATAGTTATCTAAGTCCCAAAAGAAGATTTCGTTTCCATTGGTGTAAAAACAAAAAGGCAAATCTTCCTTATGTTTCTTTTGAATATTAAAGCAGTATTGTTTGGCTTGTTCTCTACCTATAGCAGCATCAACCGCTGTTTTTTTTGCCTCAACGACAGCTAAAGGTTTTCCGTCTTTGCCTAATAGCACGTAGTCGCTGAATTGGTGTCCACTGTATGGGGTTGCAGCTTCTTGAACAAGATGATCGTCGACAACGATGCCAAACTCCTCAATTACCTGAGTCCGGTCACTAACATTCCAACCCGCTTGTTTAAGTCGGTTGTCAATTATTTCTTTACGTGTCAGTTTTTCGTTCTTCAAAGCAATTAAGATCTATAATAATTTTTGGGGATCAAATACGCAAAAATTGCACTTTTGTTTTAGGGGCATATAGCAGCAAATTTGGTTGATATCAGCTAAAATAAATCTATTTCGCTAAAAAGGAAGATAGAATTAGTAATAATCATCCGTATGTGGTGCATATTTAAAATTATGTGCAATCTTGAATCTATATTTAAAAAATAGTATGTTATCATGTAGAAAGGGCTTAGGGGGTGTTCAAAAGGTTTGAAAGGCCAGGTTTGCGGAAGATCCTAGGCCATGTGCTACAGAAAATAGGGTGTTTTCACGGTATTTTTATCTTCATTAAATTAAAATATAACAACTTGCGGTAAGACGTGTCATCAAGCCGAATAAGTGATAGAAACCGGAATGAGATAAAGACTTTCCACCCATAACCAACTTTGATTGCCGTAAAATTCTCTTTGCATTATGTGCAAAAACCTTCAAGAAGGGGCGCGACGGTTGAAGATTTTTAAACCTGTAATAGAAGTTTGAAAACACGAAAGTCAAAGAGGCCGCATAAAACAAGTATTCAATATCATCAAAATCTACAGATGCGAAAGTGTGAAAATGTATTCATTAGCCTTATAACCCCTGTGTGATTTCCTCCCGATGACTTCCAATACTATGCCATAAAAATGTTACCGTGTAATATTCGCGTGAACCCGTGCGTAAACCAGAAGTAAAATTTAGGCTACAACCCTTGTCCCGCTTGAATTGATAGTGGCCTCGCCAGGAATCGAACCTGGATCTGGAGCTTCGGAAACTCTTATACTATCCATTGTACTACGAGGCCTTATAGTTGACAATTGATAATGTACAATTGACAATAGAATGCTGGGTGATAGATGACGGACAGCATTCACAGCAATTTTCATTCAATCTTAAAGAACTATACTATATTTATAACCCGTCATTCACATCATACATCTTAAATTTCTCCTCATTTTCCAAAACTCTGAATGTTCGTACCAAATATTTTTACCGCAATGGCCAGCAATATTACGCCAAAAAATTTTCTGATCACGGTCATTCCATTCGGGCCAAGCATTTTTTCGATCCATTTAAGGGATTTTAGCACTACGAATATTACTACGCAATTTATTAAAATAGCAAAAAATATATTTACATCATGATAATTGGCTTTTAAACTCATGATCGTTGTAAGTGTTCCTGATCCGGCTATGAGCGGAAATGCGATCGGGACCACGCTCCCGCTTTTAGGATTACTATCCGGTTTGAAAAATTCCAGGCCGAGCACCATTTCCAGTCCAATAATAAAAATTACGATACTTCCTGCTACTGCAAAAGAATGTACATCCAGTCCCAGTAATCCCAAAAACTGTTCTCCCATCAACAGGAATAAGATCATCAATACTCCCGAAACCAATGTTGCCTGTATCGACCTGATCTCACCTCCCATCTTAATCCGCAGTGATGCCAATACAGGAATTGATCCCAACATATCAATCACCGCAAAGAGGGTGAACGTTACCGTAAGTATTTCCCTGAGGGTTATATAGCTGAAGTTCATAATCCCATTTTTGCAAAGATATACCGGGGTAGTTTGAAAATCCGATAAAAAATAGAACAGCCTTAATGGTCAAATCCTGCTTTTTCCATGAACTGTATGGATTTTCCAGGTAATTGTCTAATCTTTCAGTTATCAAAAAATAAACGCCGTCTTTTTAAAAGAATTCGAACTCAAAGAACCTACACATCAAAAGGAAACAATATGAAAGCGAAAAACAAGATTCATTTTCTAGCCATCTTCATTATCCTTTTACCACAAGGCTGTAATAATTATGCAGTAACCGGTAAATCCTCCTTTTTTTCATTGGCAGATCCTTCTACATTCTCACAATATCAAAAAATGATCACGCCGGAAGCACTTTCAAAACACCTGTACATAATAGCATCAGATTCTTTAGGGGGCAGGGGGACCGGTGAACCCGGGCAAAAAATGGCAGGGCAATACCTCGCGGCGCAATACCAGGCAATGGGCCTCGTGCCTAAAGGAATATTACAAAAAAATAACGCGACTCCGCTCGATGATTATTTTCAACCATTCGAGCTTTATAATGCTGTTCCAAAAAAAACAACCCTCGAAGTAATGATCAATGGAGTAAAAAAAATGTCAAGTACATTTTCACAGGATCAATCGGATGATCTTAGTTATTATCTTTCCGGTGGGGCAACAGATGCAACGGCGAATGTTGTATTCGCCGGCTATGGTATTGCAGATGATACATTGAACTATAATGATTTTTCTGCATTGGCGGCCAAAGCCATTTCTGTAAAAGACAAATGGGTCCTGATCCTGGCCAATGAACCTTCTTCAGAGCCCGGTAGCAGTTTGCTGAATAAAAAAGATCATAAACCATCTGGCTGGAGCCGGTCTTTTTTTAATAAAAGGATTGCCTTATGGGAGGCGGGACAGCCAAAAGGGATCTTAATTATCAGGGATGCAGAACCCAGAAAGACCAGCTTTAAAGAAGATGCTGCTGCAGCTTCTGATCATTTAAAATATGATCAGAGTTTATTTATTGATGAACTTTCTGCAGATTATCCACAGGCTTATGCAGTGTCAACTAAAATGGCTGATCAAATATTATCAGCTGCAGGCCGCACTGTTAAAGATCTGAAAGCAGAGATCGACCAGTATCTTAAACCGGTGGTTTTTGACCTTAATGGGGTAACCATTCAGTCAATCGTACAAAAAAAGCCAATGGTAAAAACGGAGAATGTTTTGGCATTCCTCGAGGGAACAGACCCTGCACTGAAAAAAGAGATCATTGTGCTATCAGCTCATTATGATCACCTCGGAATAGACCCCACATTAAAAGGAGACCAGGTATTTAACGGCGCAGCAGATGACGGTTCCGGTACCGTAGCGCTTCTTGAACTTGCAAAAGCTTTTAAAAAAGCAACCGATGAAGGCAGGGGGCCGAGACGTTCCATACTTTTTGCCAGCTTTAGCGGTGAAGAACGCGGACACCTTGGTTCATTGTATTTCACAAACCGCCAACCGCTTGTGCCTTTGGGAAAAATTGTAGCTGATATTAATATGGACGGTGTTGGGGGAATTGATCCGAAACATCCCACGCAAAGCAAGAATTATATTTATATAGATGGCGAAAAAGAATTTTCGCAGGAATTGAGAACGATCAATAAAAAAATAAACATTGCAACAGGAACGAAAGTTGAATTGACCGATGCGCCTCCGGGCTTTAGTTCTGATCATGAAAGCTTCCGGGATTTTCATATTCCTTTCATCTATTATTCAACGGGGCTTACAGAACATTATCACCAGGTAACCGATGCGCCCAATACGATCGACTATGAACATATGGCTGGAGTTGTTCAACTCATCTTTGGAGTTACCTGGCAGGTAGCCAACCAGGATATTTCTGTGCGCACTTCAAAAACATCCCTTAAACAATCGGGATATGGCTGCAGGCCATGTAACTTAAAATGTGATTCCGTAATATTTGACAGGAAAGGATCCTGCCCACTTTGTGGTATGACCTTAGTTCCTAAATTTTCAGAAAAATAATTTTCAATATTGGCCTGCCTACCAGTATCGCAATTTTTGGCCAAATTTTATAATCTGTCTTGCCTATTTTTAGGCGGGATTTCCTGCATACCGAAATGAAAACATTATTTTTAGGACATGGCTGAGCTTGATTATACTTCGAAGGCGACAATAGCATCAAACGACCTGGTGTTTTTTGAAAACACCTATAATAATTTTTCATGCCCCAAACATTTTCACGAAACATTCCAGGTTGAGATCATTGAGAAAGGAACAAAAAGCTGTTATTGTAATGGCTCAAACTATAATAATATTCAAAAAGATACCTTGGTATTTATTAACCCGGGTGAAATTCATACGGGTGGCAATACAACCAACGATAAACTTGTATGCAGGGCTTTTTATCCTGAACCCGGTGCATGGCTAAATATTGTTGGAGAGAGTTTCGGGAATTTACAAAGTGCAGGATTATCTTCTACCCGGTTTAAAACCCCGGTTGCAAATGACAACCGCATTGCCGGCAATATCAAAACACTGTTCCACCTAAGCCAATCCGATGAAAATAACCTGTTGGTGAAAGAATTATACCAACAGGTTATGTTTGACCTGATGTCCAGGCATATGACATCATCCATTTCATTTGATGAGAATTTTCAAAAATATGATGCGGCCATAAAAAGAGCGTTTGAATACATCAATGATAATATCTCAGGCAAACTATTGCTGGAAGATATCGCCAAATCTGCTTTTATAAGCCCCTTCCATTTTTTAAGGGTCTTTAAAAATTTTACCGGGATAACTTTGCATCAATACATACTATCGCTTAGGGTTGAAAGAGCTAAGATGTTGCTTCGGCAAAAGAGTACTATCAGTTATACATACAGCCAGGTAGGTTTTTTAAACCAGACCCATTTTACCAAAGTGTTCCGGAAAATGACGGGGCTGACTCCCAGGCAATTCAAAGAAGTTGTGAGAAATTAGTTCAAAGCGACCTGATCATATATTGTCGGATCACTGGTTACCCAGCTGGTATTTCACGCGTACCCCAGCGTAGAAATTTTGAGGAGAAGTGGGATTGTAGAATCGGCTGCCGGCTGCATTCAGGTCATTTCCAAGGCTATACGGTTCATCAAAGGAACGGTCGTAAGAAATGAATATATCAGCGCCCGTTTTTTTCCCAAGCGGTATCTTATACCCGATCTTCAAAAAAACCAGGCTGTAGGATCCCGCAAAAAAACTATTGGCATCATTTAATGGAATTTGATCTGTAAAATGATAAGTAAGGTTTGCATAAATACGGGATGCCGTATTTATATCCGCGCCTGCTGAAATTATATTGGGTGCTGTGCCTGTTAATTTGTTGCCATCATATTTAATATTACCCTGCTGGTAATTCACAAACCTTGCATAATTGTTTGTATAGCTGCCCCAAAATTTTAACTGCCGGAAAAAACGGTGCTCATTATTTAATACCATAAAATTTAAACTGGTCTCAAAACCCTGCTGTCTTGTTTTACCGGCATTGACGAAATAATCACCTCCCCCGGAATCCCTCCGGCTTACGATCGTATGTTGCAGGCTGAAAAAATAATAACACATATCAAACCAGCACTTATTTCTGATAATATTGCCTTTTATACCAGCTTCATAATTGATCCCGGTTTCTGCTTCAAGTTTTTTATTGAATTGATCATTACCTCCTCTCACTTCGTCTATGGAAGGGGGTGAAAATCCTTTGCTCACAGAAACGTAGATACTCAGTTGCTTTTTTATTTTTTTCAGAACAGAGATCCTTGGAACCAGGTTGGGTTTAAATGCACTGCTTTCATCTACCAGTGGAAATTCACTCAGGCGGGTAAACCCATAATGAAAATTATTATAGCTGATCCCTGCATTCAGAATAATATTTTCCTGTAAGCTGATATCCCCCTGTAAAAAAATATTGAATTGCCTTGCATCTATTTCATCCTGGAACTGTAAGCTATCCCGGGATCCAAACCTGTTTCCAAAAGTAGCTGCATCCGTAAAACCATACTGGTACTCTGCACCGATGGTGGCTGTAAAAATATTTTTTTTATACTGAGTGACCGACCGGATACCAATACCTGCTTCTCTTTTTCGTTCATAGTTCCTGATCGTTGGATTCCTGAAATTTGTATTGGAAAAATATACCGATGTTATATTGTCCCATTTTTTATTGAAACGCAATTCATTGGCAAAACCGGCATAAAAAGTTCTAAGATATAAGGCCGCTTTCTGTGCTTCTGCACTTTCAAATACACCGGCTGCAGGCCTTGCCTGTTTAGGGTCAAGCGACAATTCAGCCATTGTTAAGGCTCCGGGTGTCTGGTAGTAGAGATCACTATAAAAAATATTCGCGTGTACCTGTTGTTTTTGACTGATAAAATAGGTGCTGGTCAAATGGGCCACATCTCTTCGCATATCCGTGTGTGCCCGGTATCCCCCGCTTTGTAAATGAGAAACTGCCAATGAACTGTTGTTTTTGACTGTATTCTGTTGATATGCTGCGTTCACCGCCAGCATGTCGTTGTTTCCCCCGGATACCATCACCGAAACATTTTTTCCTTTTGACTGGTTCAGGTCAGTACCTAATAATACCACTCCGCCTGTACCGGCCCCATACATACTGCCTGAAGGGCCTTTAAGAATTTCGATCTTATCAATACTGTTGAAGGGTAGTTCATTCAAATAAGTTGTCCCATTTGCATCGGTGAGCGGGATGCCATTCCAGTAAATCTTCACATTTCTAACGCCAAAGGTCGACCGCAGTAAATTGCCCCGTATACTCAGCCGGTAACTTCCGGGACTGCGTTCATCCATCTTTACACCCGGCACCGAATTAACAGCGGGTACCAGGGATTCACTTCCATATTTGTCAATCGCTGCTTTATTCAGAACGGTTACAGCGGCAGGAATATTTTGAATATGGCTGTTTCTTGCAAATGATTGCACGATCGTTCCGGGTAAAAAAATATCATTGCGATAAAGCGTAATAACAGGAGGTTGCCCGTTTATCAAAATTGTTTTTGATAAATACCCAACATAGGTGAAGGATAAATAAATTAAAGCGGATGAAGATTGAAATGAATATTTACCCGCAGAATCTGTAATGGCATGCACTGCAGAATCTGCTGTCATTACTGAAACCCCCTGTAGTGGCAGCTCACGCTCGTCTAATACCCTGCCACTGATCGTATATTGGGCAAGGGAAACATGAGTTACAAAAACAAATAAAATAAACAGGGTTTGTTTTTTCATATAAATGAATAACCGTATAAAGGTCATTCATTAAACGTTATAGAAAATAAAAATTAATTCCCGGACAGCTCTTTTATAAGATCGGGTTTATTGCTTAATTGCTCCAGGCAGGTCCTGCAAAGACAATCATCATACATCCTGTTCACAAATGTGATCAGCGCATCACTATAGCGAATGCCGTTGCATTGGCAATTCGCAATATCTCCTACTTTACATTCAAAGGCGTTGCCACATCTTGGGCAGGCCTTCTCCTCGTGTTTTCGCGGATGTTTTGTCATAAAAATCCCGGTGAATTAAAGCGATGAGACGGGCAGCCTCATCGCTTTTGCATTGGTTCAGGTTATCTTAGAAATAGTACTCTATTGGGGCTTATTCCCGGCGCAACAGAGAAACTGAACTTCTTCACTCCATTGCTGTTAAAGCAGGTTACTTCTCCGGCAGTAACATTATCTTTTGCATCCATAATATATACGTCTCCGTTTTGCTCATCCACATCAACACCGTAAGTAGAGGTTATCACAGTTCCATCAGTTACAAAACTATTTCTAACAAGGGTATTGGTTACAGTATTATAAACTTTTACTGCGTTTCCTCCATAGTTGTTATAAAAAAAAGCCAGGTCGCCGGATATACGCAAATGATCATACTGGTAATCACTGCCCATTGTTGTTTCTAATGTATTGGTTGCACTGTTTATAACAGATACCGAAGCAGGAACAGGTATAGTAGCAAATGCATCTCCATACGCACTTACATAAACATCTCCGCCAGAACTCACCTCCACCTTTTGAGGATTCAATCCAACAGTTATTTTCCTGATCTCTGCCAATGTGGTCAAATCAATCACAGAAACAGTGCTGTCAAAATCCGGGTAGTGTGTAGCTCCTGAATTAGCAACATATAAATAATTACCAGCCATTGCTATACCTTCTGATCCCGGGCCAACAGGTATAGAACCGCTGATAGTTAATGACGTTGTATCAATAATACTAACAGTATCATCCCACGCTGTAACAAAAACTTTTCCTTTTGCACCAATGGCAAAGCGGGGGTTCCTGTTTGCAGTTGTACCGCCGAAAGATATTTGCGTACGAAAGGTTGCATCTGCTGCATTTAATACGGTAACATTACCCGAACCATTCATTACAATGTACATCTTACTTCCGTAAATCAATATATCGTTGCCGGTATCACCCAAGCCCGCTGGTATTGAAGGATTCTGCTGCAGGAAAAAATCACCACTAACTGTTCCTGTTAATGTATCGCGATATGCCAGCTTTGCATTATTATATGAATAACGGCCTTCGCTTAAGACATAAATGCCTTTGGTAGGTTTGATAGCTGGTTCAGGCACAGCTACCTTATCGTCTTTTTTACAGGCACTGAATAAAACCAGTGCAGGAAGAATCCATTTAATCAGATTTTTTTTCATCGTTTTATTTTTAAAATTTATTTTTTGATTGATGCTATTATCCCAACCCGGTAGTTGAACCGGGGCATTGGATAAAATTTTATAATGTCATATTGTTTGTTATAAATATTATTTGCTTCTGCGATTAATTTATATTCCTGGTTTCCTGCATTTATCTTATAACTTAGCGATACATCATGTACCGCCCAACCCTGGACAATATTTTCAGGTATTGGCTCTCCCAGTCGGTATCGATAAGAGGAAGATATAATGTTATAGGAAAAACCAAATTGCCTGGTGGTGGCAAATAGATTCACAGATCCGGAATGAAGTGGTTGGTACGGCAATTGGGTTTTATATAAAGAAGAGGATGGGTTAGAAACATCTATCGCTTTTTGATAACTGTAAGAAGCATGGACACCGGTTTCAATACTTTTCCATTTTTTAAAATTAAGTTGCAGTGCAAGATCGACACCTGTTGTTTTTGCAGCAGCAACATTCAACATGGTCCATTGAAAAAGATTTGTTCTTGGCACTGCAAGTATCTTATCCTTTACTTTACTGTAAAATGCATCTGCAGTAACGATTAATTCCCTGATAATTTTCTCAGATTGGAGGTTAACTGTGATCCCGAGGTTGAATAAATCTGCATACTCAGGACGCAGATTCGTATTTCCAACATTGGTATAATAGAGATCGTCAAAGCTTGGCACCCTGAAAATCTTCTTATATGAACCACGTAATCGTACAGGCACGTTATTGAATAATTGTACAGATGCAGCAAGCGCCGGGGTTAATTCGTTCAGTGTTTTCGCAGCCGGACCCTGTTCTACTTTTCCTTTAACATGGCTGTGCAAAAGATTGCCCTGTACTTCATATCTCTTCGTCTTCCATTGTATGCTAACGATATTCAACAAACTGTTCCTTTGCGGATTTGCAAAGTTTCTTGCGTATTTATCAGTACGCTTTAATGTATTTATAAAGTTGTCGGCAGCATAACTTAAGGAAAGAGACGGGCAAATTCTATATTCGTATGCTACAGATAAATAAAATTCTTTCTGATAAAATTTATTCTCGAGTGTATCAGTATTGTTGAGGTATGTAGGATCCAGGTAATATTTATGATCATCCGCATATTTTGCGCTGATCAAAATTCTGCTCTTGCGTGAAATGTTTTTTTGCCAGCTGGCCTGCGAAAAAAAACTTTCATTATTCAGCCGCTCATCAGCAAAATCACTGTAGAAAATTACAGCGCCGGGCAACCCCCGTTTTGAATTATAATAATATGCTTTATACTTTAGCTTGTTGCTATCATTTACCGTATAGGCTGCATCATATTCTAACCGGTAAGTTTTTATATCTGAATTATTGCGTATATGCTTTGAACGGCCGGTCTCATAATCCCTGAAAGTATAATCACTTTTGGCAGATTGATATTCTGCATTTAAAGAGGTGCTGAATTTATTCCCAAGTCTGGTCTTGTAGGAAATTGCCGGGTTAATAAAACCAAATGAGCCTGCTTTGAATTTTACAGTAAGATCATTTTTTGGCCGGTCAGTACTGTTTAATGTAGAAGATGCAAGAGCTATTACTGACGCTGACGAATAGCTGCGTGCGGGTAATAAAATATCAACAGGACCATTATTAAAAAGCTGAATAGATTCTATATTATCCAAAGAAAACCTTCCAAGATCAATTTGCCCGCCCTGTGCATCACTCACCATAATACCATCATACATAACGCCTGTATGATTTGCACCAAGGCTTCTCACAGAAACGGTCTTTAGCCCGCCGATCCCTCCATAATCCTTTACCACAACGCCTGAAAAATATTTAACAGCATCCGCAACAGAAACACTGTTCAGCTTTGATAAAGCTTCCTTATTTAATTGTTGCACCGGTGTGACTGCAGCGAAGACATTGGTTCTTTTATAACCAGTAACGGTCACTTTTTTTAATAATGCTATACTGTCTTCTTGTTGAGCAAAAACGGGCGTAACGAAGGATAGCAGGCATATAGCCATACAAAAACAATATGCTTTTTGTGATGAGAGTTTGTATAGTTGTTGCCTGTTACACATATTTTTTTACGAGGAATGCTAAAAAAATATTCATCTGCTGCACAGGCCTGCCAAAAAAGGGATATATAACCAGATCGTATACCCCGCCTGCCTTTCTCCCGAAAGCGTAGCGATGAATAAATGAACCTGGCAGGTCTTCTGGCTTGAGCGTTCACTTCACCTTCCCGTCCCGCCAGTTGGCGGACAGTGGTGTGAGAGAAGTTGCCCTCCTTCCTTTCTTTGAGAAATAAGGCGGGCCGCATTACAGCTACGGGGATAGCGCCGGAATTACACCGGCTTCCCTTTTAATCCTCCCGGTATATCCGGGGCTGGAACCAAATCTGTTGCAAATGTATGAAAAGAGATGACATCTTTTTTAAGAAAGATGTCATCTCTTTTCAGGAAAATAAAAAAGCCGCTGGGTTACAGCGGCTTCCAGTTTCTTACCGGTTTTATCAATGATCGTGATCGCCTTTGCGGCATTCAGCAGCGATCTTGTGAAAAGTATCATGAGCTTCTGTGATCATGGTCTTTAATTTATCATCCGTTGCATTTGCTTTTACAGCAGCAAGGATATCACTGCATTGCTTGTTTAGCTTTGCCAGGTTTTCCGTAGTTTCTTTTTCTTTAAAATCAGCCGGCACCTTTGAACCCGCCCACATTTTTGAAGCAAGGTATAGGCTATCTGCTTTTTCTCTTAAAGGTTTGAAATTACCTTCTTCTGTTGGATGAAAAGTAGCAGACATAAAGCTGTGAAAAGCTTTAAGCTCAGGCCATGGAGCTGCTTTAGATTGTGCATAACTGCTGCTTGCCAACATTCCCAATGCGATCAGGACCAATTTGATTTGTTTCATGTTTGTTGTAAGATTTGTTTATTAATAAAATGTAACAATACAATTTTTGAAATGCAAAAGTATCCCTTTTTGATCAGGCTCCTGCATCCGGGCTGCAAACCTATTAATTTTTTATAACAATGCTTATTTAATATCTTTTCGGTATGCAATCGAAACCAAAACTAAGCCTTTTTGATTTTACAATGATCATGGTAAGCCTTGTAATTGGAATGGGTATTTTTCGTACGCCTGCCAATGTAGCCAATGCCTCACCGGATACGGCTCTATTTTTTACAGCCTGGATCATTGGCGGCCTGGTTGCATTATGCGGCGCATTGACCTATGCAGAGATCGGGAGCAGGCTACCTGTAACGGGTGGATATTACAAAATATTCTCCTATGCCTACCATCCTTCCATTGCCTTTGCAATTAATTGTATCATATTGGTTTCCAATGCCGCATCGCTGGCAGGAGTGGCATTGGTCGGGGGTGAATATATCACGGCCATCTTTATACCAGCTACAAAAGACAGGGCTTTCATGGAAATTGCCGCCAATGCCGCATATATACAGACGATCCAGATAACGATCGCTATAACTGCCATTACCATCTTTTACTGTGTGAACCTGCTTGGCTTAAAAATGAGTGCAAAGACCCAGAATATCTTAATGGTCATCAAGATCATTCTTATCCTTCTGTTGATCACACCGATCTTTTTTGCAGATATGCCCGCAACAGCCATTTTATCAAATACAGGTGAAAGCGCTACGATCAGGGAATATATTAAAGGCTTTGGGATCGGCCTTGTCGCAGTTAGCTTTACTTATGGTGGATATCAGCAGACTATCAATTTTGGTGCAGAAGTAAAAGAGCCCGCCAAAAATATTCCCCGAGGCATTTTTCTTGGAATACTAATTATCCTGGTTCTTTATCTCACCATTAACTATGCCTATATCAAAGTGATCGGTTTTGAAACACTGAAAGAAAGCAAAAATATTGCAGCGATCATGGCATCAAAGATCTTTGGCATCAATGCAGAGCGGATGCTGTCTGTGTTTCTATTTCTAAGTGTATTGGCATATGTAAATGTTCTCTTGCTGAGCAACCCGAGGGTCATGTATGCCATGAGCGAGGATAAGATACTTCCTCCTGTATTTAAACGAAGGAATGCAAAAACGGATGTTCTAACGGTTTCGCTGAGCGTCTTTGCTGCGCTATGTACAATGATCGTTTTTTGGTCAAAAGATTTTGACACGATCCTGAGTTTCTCCATTTTCCTGGATTCTTTCGGTATGGTATTATCTGCTGCCACGATTTTTATCCTGAGAAAAAAGACAAAGCATTTAGACAATACCGGCATTTATAAAATAAAAGCATCCCCTTTGCTGCCGGTAATATTTATCCTGGCCTATATATTTGTAGCCATCAGCATTGCGATGGATTACAAAAAAAACCATTATGCGGCACTTACCGGCCTGGCTGTACTGGCTGCTTTTATTATACTCTATTTTTTAGCCCGGTTAATTAAAAAACCAACTCAATAAAATGGATATCTCTTACATCATCAATGAACTTGCAGAAGACAGGCAACATTATTTCAATGCGGTTTCGCCGCCCATTATGCAAAGCAGCAATTTTGTTTTTGACAGTGTGGATGAAATGCGCAAGGCATTTGCAGATGAATACTCCGCTTATTTATACAGCCGCGGCCTAAATCCCACGGTTGATATTTTAAGAAAAAAACTCGCGGCGCTGGATGGTGCAGAAGATTGCCTGGTCTTCAACAGCGGTGCTGCGGCCATTTTTGCTGCTGTACTCGCCAATGTAAAATCGGGCGACCATATTGTGAGTGTAAAGAAACCTTATGCATGGGCACAAAAAATGTTTAATGATATTTTGCCAAGGTTTGGTGTTACCACTACGTATATTGATGGGCGTTATATAGAGAATTTTGAAAGGGCCATTTTACCAAATACTACTGTTATCTACCTCGAAAGTCCAAATAGCTGGGATTATGCCTTGCAGGATCTCGAGGCTGTGGCTGAACTGGCAAAGGCTGAAAATATAATAACCATTTGCGACAACAGTTATTGCACGCCCTTATATCAACAGCCAATCGATTATGGAATTGATCTTTCATTACAATCTGCAACCAAATATATCGGTGGACATAGTGATACGTGGCCGGTGTTTTGAGTGGCAGTAAAAAAATGATCGAAAAGATATTCAATAGTGAATACATGAATATCGGCAGTGGCATACAGCCATTTAATGCATGGCTGCTGATACGGGGATTGAGGACCTTGCCGATGCGGCTCGAACGCATCAGCAGGACAACACAGCAGCTGGTAAATTTTCTTAAACTGCAGCATGCTAAAGTCGAAGAAGTGTATTTTCCCTTTTGATGAAAACTTTTCACAATATGAACTGGCCAAAAAACAGATGAAAGGTGCCTGTGGCTTGCTCACTTTTATTCATAAAAGCTGAAAACATCATCGCAGGTAGAAAGTTTTTGCGAGAGCCTTCAACATATTTTCATGGCGGTAAGCTGGGGAGGCCATGAAAGCTTTGATCATTCCTAAATGTGCCGGTATAAACAGGGGATAAATATTGATGCCAAAAATAAAGAACACCGGATGATACGATTATATGTGGGTCTGGAAGACGCTGATTACCTGCATGAAGGACCTGCAGCAGGCATTTGATAATATATAAATAACATGACCGGCTACATACTGGTAAAAATTGATTTACCGTTTATCCCATGAAATAATTTAGTTAGATTGCTAATAAATGATATTTTTGCCCGATGCAAGTAAAAAAATCTATCCTATTTATACTAATTTGCTTTTTTAGCCATAACTGCAAATGCCAACAAAAATGGGATCTGCGGACAGTTGTTGAATATGCGATGGCAAATAATATTACTGTCAAACTCAGTGAAGTGCAGGCAAAATTGGCCGGGCTTACCTATAAGCAAAGCAGCTTATCGCAATACCCTAATGTTTCTGTTAGCACAGATGGAGCTTTAATCAGGAAGCAACCAGGATCCTACAACATTTAGCCGCATAACAGCAAAGTTATTTATCGCGCGGATTCCAATTGCAAACAAGTGGCGAAATATTTAATTTTTACAGCAAACGAAATACCATTGCTGCCAATGAATGGGAAATGCAGGCGGCAAAAGCAAATGTAGATAAACTGAAGAATGATATTGCTCTTACAGTTGCCAACGCATTCCTGCAGATATTACTTGCAAAGGAACAGGAAAATATAACATTGGTACAGGTTGAAGCAAACTGCAGGCCCACTTAGCCAATACAAGAAAAATAGTGAATGCTGGCGCTTTACCTGAATTAAATGCTAGCACAGCTGGAAGCCCAACTGGCTACGACAGTGTAAATTATATTATCCGCAAAAGGCAATGTAACCCAAGACACCTTGTTCTTGAAATCTTATATGAATATTGATGCAGCAGCTCCATTTGAGGTAGACGCTCCCAGTTTAAAATCTATCCCGGTTGAGCCTATAGCTGATCTTCAACCGGAAATGGTTTATGCACTTGCCTTGCCAATCAACCGCTACAGCGATACAATGATTATAGATTAAAGGCTGCAGAAAAAAATAAGGAGGCTGCCAGGGGCGCCATGTACCCGACACTTTCCGCGTTTGGAAGTTTGGGTAGTGGTTTTAATAGCCAGAGCATCACACGTGATCATCTTATACCTGGACAGCTCAGTAGTACCCCATTTGGAACGTGAAGTGGGTGGAACAATTATACGATGTGATATCCGATCTTAAACCTGCAGCAATATGGTAAAACAAGTTTCTCCTACCGGCAGCTTACAGATAATTTTAGCCAGTCGATCGGTTTAAGCATAAATATTCCGATTTTTAGTGGGGAAGCCTACGGACAAATTATGAACAAAGTAAATTAAATATCAACACCCTGCAATTGCAAAAGGAGCAGGACAATCAAAAATTAAAGCAGGATATTTACCAGGCATACAATGCTGCATTGGTCGCTATTGGAAAAATTCAATGCAAGTAAGAAATCAGTTGATGCCGGCGGAGCAAACATATTCATTCGCAACCAAGCGTTTTGAAGTGGGAATGCTGGGAACATTTGACCTGATAACCACGCAGAACAATTTATTGAGGGCAAAACTGGAATACACGATCAACCGTTTGATTATGTTTTTAAAATGAAAGTGCTGGAGTTTTATAAAGGGTTGGGATTGAAAGTTGTAGGATGATTGAAATGATAAAATAATAGTTGATAACGTATTTTATAAAAAGAATATCATGAATAAGAAAACAAAATGGGTATTGATCAGCGTGGATTGCTGCTGGTTGTACTGGTTGCACTTTCTAAAAGCAGGTGTATTTGGTAAAGAAGAAGGCACAAGGGTAACTACAGAAAAAGTTCAAAAGCGCACCATCACTGAACTGGTAAGTGCGAGTGGAAAGATCTATCCTGAGATAGAGGTAAAAATAAGTCCGGATATCAGCGGGGAGATCACAGAGCTTACCGTACAGGAAGGCGATACCGTTAAAAAAGGCCAACTACTTGCAAGGATCTATGCAGATATTTATGACATTCAACGCGACCAGGCTGCAAGCGGGGTAGCGCAAAGCCAGGCCCAGGTGGCTAACTCACAGGCTGCATTAGACGCATTAAAAGCACAGGTGGAACAGGCACAACGAAGCTATGACATGCAGAAAAAATTGTACGATGATAAAGTGATCAGCCAGAGCGAATTTAATGTCGCAGATGCTAACCTGAAAAGTGCAAATGCAAACTACAATGCAGCGCTACAGGGCATCGTTGGCGGCCAGGCGAGTGTTCAAAGTGCCCGCTCCAATCTGGAAAAAGCCAATAAGGATCTGAGCAGGACAACAGTGGTTGCTCCCATGAATGGTGTGGTAAGCCTGTTAAGTGTAAAGAAAGGAGAACGGGTTGTGGGCAGCAATATGATGGCCGGTACTGAAATGCTGCGGATCGCCGATATGGCAAAAATTGAAGTAAGGGTTGATGTAGGAGAAAATGATATTCCCAAAGTAAAGCTTGGTGATAGCGCTATTATTGATATTGATGCTTACAGCGACCGTAAATTTAAAGGCATCGTTACACAAATAGCAAGCAGCAATAATGGAGCTGCCGCACAGAGTGCCCTTGCAAGCACGAGTTCAGACGTGACTCAATATAAAGTATACATCAGGCTGTTGCCCGAAAGTTATATGGACCTGATCGGGAAGGGAAGTTTTCCTTTCCGGCCCGGAATGAGTGCCAGCGCAGACATACAAACCAAAACACAGATCAATGTTTTAACTGTTCCGATCAATGCAGTTACTACCCGGGAAAAAAATGACAGCCTGAAAACGGATAAGAAAAAGGATGATGCTGATATGAATTCAGATAACAACAGCCTGGTAGATGATCTCGATGTGGTTGTATTTATTACGGACAAAGAAAATAAGGTAAGGAAGGTAAAAGTAAAAACAGGTATCCAGGATATCAACAATATAGAAATTACGGAAGGCCTGAAAGAAGGCGATGAAGTGGTAACCGGGCCTTATGATATTGTAAGTAAAACCCTGAAGAATGGAGCTGTTGTAAAAAAAGTGGACAAAAAGGAATTATTTGAGAAGAAATAAGCTGCTGAACGATGACTGTATAACATTAAATGGCTGCTGCTAAAAACGGCAGCCAATATTTTTTAAGGTGAAAATAAAGATCAATTTAATCCTCATTTACCTGTTTGCGTGCTTTACAACAAGCGCACAAATAACGCAATTACATCTCAGCATATCCAATGATAAAAAAGAGCCCTTTCAAAATGCAACCATTGCATTATATCAGTTGCCTGACACTATTTTAAAAGAAAAAAAAACTGCAACCGATCATATTTTATTTGACGTGTCAACCAACACAGATTATTTATTAAAGATATCTGCTGCTGGCATGCAGGACATAAACCGAAAAATTACCATTGAAGATTCAGCCCTTTACATAACGGTGCAGCTTTCCCACAAAATAAATAACCTTGGAAATGTAACTGTAATTTCCCGGAGACCCCTGATCAGGCAGGAAGATGATAAAACGATCGTGGATGCCGAAGCGCTTGCGAATAGCAGTACAAATGCTTACGAGGTGTTGGAAAAAACGCCGGGTGCAGTAGTTGACCAGGACGGAAATGTATACCTGAACAGTACAAGCCCTGCAAGCGTTTACATCAATGGGAGAGAAATGAAACTGAGCAGTGCTGATCTCGCTTCACTTTTAAAAAGCTTACCGGCAGGCAGTGTCAGCAAAATAGAGATACTCCGCAACCCTTCTGCAAAATATGACGCAGCCAGCAATGGCGGCATCATTAATATCGTTTTGAAAAAGGGAGTAAAAATAGGTACAAGCGGGAGTATGAACGCAGGTTATTTCCAGGGAGTGTATAGTACGAAAACAGCAGGAATCAACCTGAACAGGAGCGCAGGTAAGCTTACCAGTTATTTTAGTTACCAGTTTACAGACAGGAACAACTTTGAGAAATTAAATTCTACCAGGCTCATTAAAATAGATAGTTCATTGCTCGCTCAGGATGCTTATACCACCTACCCTGCTTCTACAAATTATATAGGTGCCGGGGTTGACATTGAGCTCAATAAAAAATTGAGCATTGGCTATGATCTTCGTTTTACCAAAACCAGCAATAAAAGTTATGCAGTAAATCCAATAGCAATCAGTAATAATGAAACCGGCCTGGTACTGGGAAAAAATGAATCGGATATTACCAATAAGAACAGGTCCGTCTTTATTGGAAACAATTTATCCGCAAAATACAAGATAGATACCCTTGGCAGTGAATGGTCAACCGAACTTGGCTATACATACTTTAAGAACTACAACGCACAGGATTACAGCAATTATTTCTTTTTACCGGCTAAGTCTCCAACATTTGGCGATGGGGTAAACAATAACAGGAAGAATATTTTTACATTTCAAACAGACCTTATTTTAAAGCTTCCCGAAAAATACAATCTTGAATCAGGAATAAAAGCAGGCATCAGCAACAGCAGCAACAGCGCTGAATATTTTAAAGACACAGGCAACAATATTCGTTTCACAGATATTTTTCAAACCAATACTTTCAGGTACAGGGAAACTATCATTGCAGCTTACCTGCAGGTATCAAAGACATTTGCAGGCTTTACCATTAAACCCGGTTTGCGCCTGGAAACGACCAATATCAATGGGAGGCAACTCATACCTTATGATACCAGTTTCTTCATTAAGAGAACTGATGTATTCCCTTACCTGTTCATAAAACACAAGTTGTTTAAAATGTTCGGGTTTCCCCTGATCGGGAATGTGGTATACCGCCGCAGCATCAAACGTCCGTATTATGAAGCACTGAATCCTTTTCCAAAATATGTAGACCAATACCTGTTTGATGTTGGCAATCCAAACCTGCAGCCACAGTTCACAACCAATTACGAGATCAATGTAACTTTCGATGACTTCCCGGTTTTTGCACTGGGCATCAATCAAACCAGCGATATTTTCAGCAATGTTACCTACCAGGATAATATTACAAAGATCGCATACCGGACCTTCGATAACCTGGGTAAAAACAAGGAGATCTATTTTAAAGTAATTGGCGGTATCCCGCCCGGCGGAAAATATTTTTTTTATGTAGGTGCCCAGTATAACTATAACCGGTACGAGGGGCTTTATCAAAACCAGCCGCTAAATTACAGCAGGGGGAGCTATACCTTTTTCATGTACCAGGAGTTTAAAGCGACCCCTACACTTACGTTTAATACGCAGGGCTTCATGCGGACAAAAGGTTTGCAGAATTTTTATGAGCTAAATAATTTCGGTGGCTTATATGTTTCAGTAAACAAAAGTATTTTAAAGAAAAAAGCCAATATCATTCTTTCGGTGAATGACCTGCTCCAAACCAACAGGGTGAATTTCAGCTTAAACCAGGCAGATGTAAATGCCCGTGGTTCACGCATCAATGATACCAGGAGGCTGGGGCTTACGCTTCGCTACAATTTCGGGATCAAGCCAAGGGAAGAAAAGAAAGATATTTTTGATGCTCCTGCGGAAAATAACTAAACTTTCACCGCGAAGACACAAGGCGCAAGGATTATTAGATCAGTGTTGCGCCTCCCCGTCTTTGCGGTTCATTTGCAACGTTGAGTGAAATTTAAACAAAAAGCTTTTCTGCAACTGGCACACTTTCAGGTTTACCTACATCAACAAATTTATCGCCGCTATGATCATATCCAAAAACCAGTTGATCTGCTGCCAGGCTGAGAAATGTTTCTGTTAAGGAAAATTTACCACGCTGCGGTATAAGCGAAAATATCTCCTGCTGAAAAACGGCTACACAACTATAAGCCTTTTGATATAAAGAATGGCCGGGGATCGGGATCCTTTCCTCTCCTGTTCCTGAATTCCGCCAGCCGCAAAGCCTGTCATCATCATCTAATAAAAAATACCGTGAAGTTTTCCTGCCGGTAACAGCAAGGGAGACGAGGGCTTTCCTCTCCTCATGAAATGCGACCAGTGCATTCAGGTTTAGGTCAGTAAGTATATCAGCATTGATCGTAATAAAAGGCTCGCCTGCAGTCAACAGGGCTTTTGCATGCCATAAACCTCCGCCTGTTTCGAGCAGCTGTTGACTTTCATCACTGATGGCCACACTGCTTCCCCATCCATGATTATCATTTATGGCATCGATTAACTGCTGAGCAAAATGATGAACATTTACAATTACTTCGGTTATACCATACAGTTGGAGATACTCTATATTTCGTTGTAATAAGGATTTCCCGTTGACGATCGCCAAAGCTTTCGGATTTGAATCTGTCCAGGGCTTGAACCTGGTACCCAAACCTGCTGCAAATATCATTGCTTTCATTTGACCCAATGCTGCTTGTTATTATGTGATAATTCAATTTTTACCCCGAACTTATTCTTTAAATGTCTTGCCAGTGCATCTGCAGCGTATACGCTCCGGTGTTGTCCGCCCGTACAGCCAAAGTTAATTTCAAGGTTTTCAAAGTCGCGCTTAATATAATCTTCAACGGTTATATCAACAATATTATACACGTTATTGAGAAACTCCGGCATTTTAGTTTGCTGTTCCAGGAAATCTTTTACAGGTTTATCCTGCCCCGATTGTGGTTTAAATTCTTCTATCCTGCCGGGGTTCAATATCCCCCTGCAATCAAATACAAACCCGCCGCCATTCTTTGTTTCATCCTTCGGATACCCTGTCTTCAAAAATGAAAAGCTATTGATCTTCACAACCAGTGCCGTCTCTTCATTGGCTTTCACGGGCTCAAAGCGGCTGATGACGGGAATTTTTACGATCAATTTCAGCAGGCGTTCAAATTCCGGCAGCTCAATTCCAAATTGTTTATTGCTGATGAACCATTTCAGATTACGAAGTGCCAGAGGTATGCTGGTGAGAAAATGTGCTTTTCGCTCAAATAACCCCCGGAATCCATAAGCACCGAGCACCTGCAAAAGCCTTATCAATACATATCCATTGTACTGGCTTTCAAAACGCTCCCTGCCGATGGGTTGTTGTAAAATTGTTTCCACTTCATCCATATAATAATCAAGCAACTTGCTTTTCCATTCATCGCTCAGCTCTGCTTTCGCCTGCCAGAGCAGGGAAGCAACATCATATTGCAATGCGCCCTTCATGCCCCCCTGGTAATCTATAAAATAAACTTCCCCCTGCTGTATCATAATATTCCTGCTCTGGAAATCACGGAACATAAAATATTTATGATCAGCATAAGCCAGGTATGTGCTCAGTTCTTCAAAATCATTGATCAGCTTTTCTTTATCGTAAGGAATTTTTAATGTGTCCAGGAAATAATATTTAAAATACAGCAGGTCGCTCAGGATCGCCTGTTTCCCAAATTCTTTACTTGTAATACAATAGTTGTAATCCATTACTTTATCAGCATGTATCTGGAGATGGGCAAGTGCTTTAAGGCTTTTTTTATAAAGGCCGAAAACATATTCATTTTGGCCGTGGTCTTCCAGTTCATTCAAAAGTGATCTGTCACCAAAATCCTGTTGAAGATAAAGGGAAGCGGTCTCATTTATTACGCTGATCTCCGGGACCGGTGCGCCTATCCCTTTAAAATGACGGCTGAAATTGATAAAGGTTTTATTCTCGGGTATGTTTTCATTATAAGTGGCAATAAGGCTACCATTTTCTGTATGCAGCCTGAAGTACATCCTGTCGCTGCCGCTTTGGGGAAGCTTATCAAGGCTAATAATTTTTGACGCGGAGTATGATTGGTATAGGTCCCTTATTTCTTCAGTAATAGATGACATGTAGATCAGATAGTGAACAGTAAATTTAGATGATTTACTGCAAACACCGCCAGGACCTAATACGGTATCCTTTTCATTAGTGACCAGGATCCGGGAATACTGTATAATAAATAAATGGTCTATACAGCCATCGCCCGCTGGTATTTATTTTTATATTCGATAGGCGACAGGCCCGTGATCCTTTTAAAAGTATTACGGAATGCTTTCGGATCTGTATATCCAACATTGTACATCACTTCGTTCACATTTTCACGGGAAGATTCAAGGTTATTTTTTGCAGCTTCTATTTTCACCCGCTGCATGTATTCTACCACGGTATTGGCTGTTGCTTTTTTAAACCTCCGCTCCAGGTTTCTCCTGCCAATGGCAAACATTTTTGCCAATTGATCAACAGTGATCTTATCCTGGAAATTTTGCTCAATGAATTCCTGCGCTTTTTTTATTTCTTCGTCCTCATGTCCCTTCTGCCCCTGGAAAATTGTAAATGATAACTGGTTATCACGTTCTATTTCAATGGCAAATACTTTCGCAGAAAGAATAGCGATCTCGCGGCCCGCATATTTTTCGATCAGGTATAAAATAAGATTGAGGTAAGAGAAAGCGCCCCCGCTTGTATAAATGCCTTGCTCATCTGTAATGATCTTTTCGGTTACCAGGTTTACATCCGGGAACATTTGCCTGAATGCATTTTCAGCCATCCAATGTGTGGCACATTTTTTACCTGATACCAATCCTGTTGAAGCCAGTAAAAAAGCGCCCAGGCAAAGGCTTGCTATCTCTGCCCCACTTTTATATTGTTTTATGATCCAGGGAATAAAATCCCGGTTCTCCTCCAATGCATGATTCATTTCCCCATCTATGGCCGGGATAATGATGAGATCAGTTTTGGCAATATCTTTCAAAACAAAGTCTGTATTCACGGTAAATAACCCACCACTTAAAGGCGTTTCTTTTGAAAGCCCAACAAGCTGCACTTTGAATAAGGGAGGCGCTCCTTTCATTTTAAAGAACTCGTTCACCTGTGTGAATAACTGGCGGGTGCCCTCAAGGCTTCCCAAAATGGCTCCTCTGGGAACAAGAATTGATATATGTTTCATCCTGTATTTTTTATTTGATGAATGATGCAACTCAAAATTAAGTAAATTGATTGTCGCAATCAACCCCTTAGTTTGCCGTATTTACACCCCTTTTCTCATTTTTTATGGTAATATATTTGTTATCCTTCGGGCAGGGCTTCATAGTAACGCTTAAAAATTAAAATATCATGGCAAACAGGGTAATGCATTTCGAGATCCCTTCAGATCATCCGGCTGTAAATATGAAATTTTATTCATCCGTTTTCAACTGGAAATTTGAACAGTTTGGAGACCAGCAATATTGGTATGCTATTTCGGGAGATGAAACTACGCAGGGTATCAATGGGGCTGTTATGAAAAAAATAGCTCCCGGACAGCCGCTGAGTAACACGATCTCTGTAGCCAATATAGATGACTCGATGAAGAAAATTGAAGCTGCGGGAGGAAAGATCATAAAGCCAAAATGGAAAATTCCCAGTGTTGGCATGCTTGCGTTTTTTTCTGACCCCGATGGAAACTGTTTCGGCCTGTTACAGGAAGAGGAACATTCGAAATAAATATTAATTCACCTAAATAAAATGATCATGGAAAAGATAAAAGTAACTGATAACAGGATGTATTCACTCATTGTATTGTATGACATGCATACCACCTATTTCAAAAACGTGCTGGAAGGCATTTCAGATAAAGATGCCCATAACAGGCTAAATACAAAAGCCAACCATGTTGCGTGGATCGCCGGCAGCATTACGCATGAAAGGTACGAACTGGCTAAAGGTTTTGGGGTAAATGCTCAACAGGCCGCCGGCGAACTCTTTAAAGACCATAAGGGCATCCAGGACGCTTCGGAATACCCTTCATTGCAGGAATTTAAGAAAGATTGGGAAAAAATAAGCCCGCTCTTAAGAGATGCACTGGTTAATATAAGTACAGAGAAACTTGATTCCAAATTCGAGATGATGCCGGGAGAGAGTATGAGTTACTATGAACTGGTTTCGTTCATGATATACAGGGAAGCCAATTGTATCGGGCAGATAGCTTTATGGCGCCGGTTGTTGGGATACGAGGCTATGAAATACATGTAGAAAAAATTAAATGGATTTTTTTTGCAGGCATTCTACGTTTACCCGGAACAGTGAATCACAAATACTATTTGTATCATGTATGGTGTAGTAACAAATATGTCGCAATCAACCCCAAAATTGCCGTATTTACACCTTAGTAAATTCAAAGGATGCTATTAAGTTTGTATTGAAATTTAAAAACATCAAAAAACACATCATGAAACTGGAAACCATTCAAAAATCGATCGAAATAAATGCCCCTAAGGAAAAGGTCTGGGATGTATTACTGAATGACAAATTTACCCGTACCTGGTATGCGGCATTCAGTGAAGGTTCTCATGCAGAAACAGATTGGAAAGTTGGGAGTAAGGCTGTATTTACAGACAATACCCGCAGCGGGCTGGTAGGCACAGTGATCACCAATAAACCAAATGAAATAATTTCATTGGAATATGAAGGCATTGTGAATAATGGTATTGAAGATTATGAAAGTGATATCGCAAAATTCATTAAAGGAGGTCTTGAAACCTACAGGTTATCGGAAAAAAATGGTGTCACTCACGTATCTATATCCAGTGATATGGGCAAAGATTATTTTGAGTCTATGTCTGAAGCCTGGGAAAAAGGACTACAAAAAGTAAAAGAACTTGCGGAAGCGAATTAAAAGTGATCCGCGTGCTATGAAGCAACTATCTTATTTATCAATATAAAAAACATGCAATGAAAATTCTAAAGAAAATTTTGATCGTTATACTCATCCTTATTGCCATTCCGTTGGTGGCGGCGCTATTCATAAAAAAAGAATATGCTGTTGAGCGGGAAATAACCATCAATAAGCCAAAACAGGAAGTGTTTGATTTTATAAGATACCTCAAAAACCAGGACCATTATAGTAAATGGGTAATGCAGGATCCCAATATGAAAAAAGATTTCAGGGGCACGGACGGGACTGTTGGCTTTGTGTATGCATGGGACGGTAACCGGGATGCCGGGAAAGGTGAGCAGGAATTAAAAAAGATTACCGGGTCTGACAGAACAGATGTTGAAGTTCGTTTCGAAAAGCCTTTTGCAGGAGTTGCTGATGTGCACATGACCACTGAATCCGTTTCAGAAAATCAGACCAGGGTAAGATGGGGTATGGCTGGTAAAAGCAAGTATCCTTTAAATTTTATGAACCTGTTTATGGATAATATGCTGGGAAAAGATCTTGACAAAAGTCTTACAAACCTGAAAGGGATCCTTGAAAAAAAATAATTATTTAACAATTAAAAATTAAAAAAATGGCAACTATAAATCCTTATTTAAATTTTAAAGGGGATACCGAAGATGCATTTAATTTTTACAGGTCAGTTTTTGGTGGAGAATTTCTCACGTTGCAACGCTTTAAAGACACACCGGAGGCGGACAGGGTAGCAGAAGCTGATAAAGAAAAAGTGATGCATGTCGCTTTACCGATTGGGAAGGGAAATATTCTCATGGGAACAGATGCCCTTGAATCGATGGGCCATCCCTTGACAATTGGCAACAATTTTTACCTTTCGCTCAGCCCTGATACGGTAGAAGAGGCTGACAAACTTTTTAATGGGTTATCAGCCGGGGGAAAGATCACTGTTCCACTTGAAAAAGCATTTTGGGGAGCTTATTTTGGAATGCTTACCGACCAGTTTGGTGTTCAATGGATGGTGAATTACGAGGAAAAACAAAAAGCGTAAAAAGGGCAAGGTCATTGTAGCAGTTTCAAAGGCCCTGATCAATCATATTATAAATATTTAAAAACAAACAGTTATGTCACAACAAATTTTTGTCAATCTACCCGTTAAGGATCTCAACAGGTCCATCGAATTTTTCACAAAGCTTGGCTATACTTTTAACCCCCAATTTACGGATGAGAATGCCACCTGCATGATTATCGGGGATAATATATTCGCCATGTTACTGGTAGAGCCTTTCTTTAAAAGCTTTACTAAAAAAGAAATAGTTGACACTTCAAAAAGTACCGAAGTACTGATATGTTTATCTGCAGAAAACAGGGAGGAGGTAGACGATATTGTAAGAAAGGCTGTAAAAGCCGGGGGAGCCGCGCCCAATGAAAAACAGGATCATGGGTGGATGTATTCGCATGGCTACCAGGACCTGGATGGCCATACCTGGGAGATCGCGTATATGGATATAAGCGCCTTCCCACAAGCTCAGCAGGCTCCGCAAATGGAAGGGGTTAGATAATTAACACCGCAAAGGCACGGAGACACAAGGAATTCTACTTAGCGTCTTTGTGCCTTTGCGGTTATTTTATTATTTAATAAGGAAGTGTCAAATAAATCGCATTGATGTTAGTGTTAGCGAACTGATCTATTTTAGAAGAACGATCATCACCCTCCAGCCATTCAAAGCTCTCCGCCCAGGCCTGTGATCTTTTTACGAATTCTGTTTCCCAGGTCTGGCTGACGATGATCGTTTCTTCAGTTAGATTACCAACAATAAAATTCTTCAGGCCGATATCAAAATAGGGAATGGACTGAATGAAATCCAGTATCTCCGCATCCGTTGCCACCGGGAAATGCTCATGCAATAAATAATTATTCTTTGATGCCCGGTGTGTCTCAATGGTCTTATTGATAAGCCTGAAAATAATGTCTGCTAAATAATCTTTTGTAATGGCTTTCATGTTTTTTATTTAAAAAAGTTTACCCTGCGCTCCAGGCCTCCTGAATATTTTTGTATTCAAGCTCCATTCTTCGGCGTTCATATGATACAGCTTCCCATATTTTTTATATTGCTGGGCCACCATTTTTGCAATATTCCCTTCACCCCGCATGCGTACACCCCAGCGGGTATCATTCACTTTTCCATCATGGCTCTGCTCAATCAAATGCCAGACCTTGTCTGCATGATCCGGTAAGTTCTTGTACAGCCAGTCGTGAAATAGAAATTTGATGGCTCCATTCAAACGGATAAATGTATACGCAGTAAAGGTTGCCCCACAATCTGAAGCCGCTTTCATGATCCGCTGCATTTCATGCTCATTCAATCCCGGGATCATCGGACCCATCATGATGCCCATACGCACTCCCGCCTTGCTTAACTCTTCGATCACTTTCAATTTTTGTTTGGCTGTTGTAGTGCGTGGCTCCATGATCCGGCGCAGGTCTTCATTAAATGATGTAATGGAAACCATCGCTGATACGATCCCTTTTTTTGCCATCTCCTGTAACACATCTTTGTCTTTGAGTATCCATGAATTCTTGGTAAGGATACCAACAGGCTGGTTAAATTCATTACAGACCTCGAGCAATCCCCTGGTTAACCGGTATTGTTGTTCTGCAGGCTGGTAGCAGTCTGTATTGCCACTGAGCATGATGGGAGTGCATTCCCATTTGGGGTGCATCAGGAATTTACGAAGCAGTTGCGGGGCGTTTTTCTTGATCAGTATTTTCTGTTCAAAATCCAGCCCGGCGCTGTAACCCCAGTATTCATGCACATTACGGGCATAACAATAAATGCAGCCGTGTTCACAACCGGCATAAGGGTTCATGCTGTAGCTCATACCTACATCAGGGCTTTCTACTTTATTTACAATGGTCTTCGATTCCTGCTCAATGTATTGGGTGTGTAGATTGCTTTCTTCCCAGTCATCAATGGCTTCCACATTTTCTTTGGTAGATTCGTTTTTAATGAATTTGTTCTTAGTATTGAATTGTGCGCCTCGGCCTTGCAGGTATTGCACTTTTTCTTCCTGTTGAATAGCTTTAACCTTATGATGGTCTTGCTGAAGTTTGTCTAACATGAAAATTTTTTATTTGTCAAAACAATCGATACAATTTGAGTAAAAAAATCCTCCTCTGTGTCTTCGTGTCCCTGTGTCTCTGTGTTTAAAGTTTTCTAAATATTATTCTTCCGACTTCTTCTTTTTTGGATCACAAAGGCACTAAGACACAGGGACACAAAGAAGAAAAAGAAGAAGTGGATTTGATCATAAAATCATTCTTTTGATACCTTCTTTCATTAAAGGCACATTAAAATTTAAAATATAACCAAGCCTCTTATTACTAAGTTTTAAATAGCTTAATACCTGGGCTTCCCAAACGGGATGATAATACTCCTGCGCTTTTAATTCAATTACTATTAGCTCATCAAGGAGTATATCAATTCGAAGCCCTTCGTCAATAACCAAATCATCATATATAAGCCGAACTATTTTTTGTTTTTCAAATGGAATACTTCTCTTTAACAATTCATAGCAAACGCATTTTCCATATATACTTTCCAACAACCCTGGTCCCATCGCCTTATGAACACAAATAGCAATATCAACTATTTGTCCAGCCAACCAATTTTCTCTTTCCGTCAATGGATGATACATTTCCTTTGCTTTTTTATCCGAATAATTCTCCCTGCTTTGTTGTTGCTACCAGCAAATTTTCAAATTCGAATCTTCCGGCGATCTGGTATTTTAATTCGCCGACAGGCCGTTTGAGCAATAACATGGCATCAGCGATGAACCTGCCGGTAAAATGCTTATGGCTATACTCCAGCCATCCCTGTTCATATTGCCAGGGCAATAATTTCCGGGCGATGGTCAGGTGCGGCTCCAGGATAAAATGTGGTTTATGATCTGCATCCAGTTTCATTAACCGTTGCGTTTCAGATCGTACCTGTTTTACCAGGTCCTGTATCGGAAGTTTGGAAGTAATATTTATGTAGATCGTGTGTGAAGGGAAACTTCCGTAATCCTTCAATTCAATCTTTACCGGGTGAAATCCCATGGCAATTGTTTTCAGCCGGTTTACGATCCTTTCCTCAAACATTTCATACTGCACATAATTTACAAGCGTTATATGCGGTTTGCTGTACAATGCCGTTTGAGCCTTGTATACATCATAAAACTGCTGCTTTACGTGCATGATCTTATTGCGTAATTCTTCGTGGGGGTTGAGCACCAGCAGGTACTCATATACCTTATAGCCTGGAATACTGTTTACGGTGTTTTTCATTTTAATTCTTTTAACGTAAAAAAATTTGCGTCACCAGTTATTTTAGTATAAATTTACTAAATAATTTAGTAAATAAAAGTTAATTTTTATGGAAGAAGAATTTTTTAGCGCTGCCTATAAAGGCAGTAAGAAATATTCCCAGGAAAATATAAGAACAGCCAATGCGACCGGTTTCGGGGCAGCTGCAGATGATTATGCTGAAAGAGGTATTGATCTGAATGAGCAACTGATAATGAACAAACCCGCCACTTTTTTCTTCCGGATGAGCGGGGATGCCATGGCACATGCCGGTATTCAAAACAGGGATATATTGATCGTTGACCGTTCTGTAAAGCCTGCCAATGGAAAGATCATTATAGCCGCCGTTGACGGAGAACTCCTCATCCGCCGTTATCATAAAACAATGAATACTGTTACGCTGCTGCCCGAAAACAAACAGTTCAAACCGATACAGATCGGGGAATTCACTTCCTATGATTGCTGGGGAGTTGTTACCTGCGTAATACATATAGCTGATGCTTCATTAATGGCTTACCTGAACAACAGCGGAAAAAAAATTGATAAAAATTCAAATGATGTGCAATGAAAGCAATTGTTGATTGCAACAGTTTTTATTGTTCCTGTGAACGGGTTTTCAGGCCTGACCTGGAGTTTAAACCTGTTGTAGTATTGAGCAACAATGATGGCTGTATCATTTCAAGAAGCGATGAAGCAAGGGAATTGGGAGTTAGGATGGCCGGCCCCTATTTTGAAGCAAGGCCATTGATCGAAAAATACAAGGTCGCTACTTTTTCTTCCAATTATAATTTGTATGGTGACCTGAGTATCCGGGTAATGGATACATTAAGAGAGATCGTGGGTATAGAAAATGTAGAAGTGTATTCCGTAGATGAGGCTTTCCTGGACCTGGATCATATTGCGCCGGAACAGCTGCAGGAACTTGCGGAAAACATACGTGATACCGTTAAAAACTGGACAGGTGTAAAAGTTTCTGTAGGCATAGCATCCACAAAGGTATTGGCCAAAGTTGCCAACAGGATATCAAAAAAAAATAAAACTGTTTATAAAGATGTATTGGTAATTGATACCAGGGAAAAGATGATCGATGCGCTGCAAAAAACACCGATCGGGGATGTGTGGGGCGTGGGGTATCAATATGCATTAAAATTAAAAAGTGCGTATGCTATCAATACCGCCTTTGACCTTTATCAACAAAAAGAAGAATGGGCATCCAGGAATTTAGGAGGTGTTGTAGGTGTTAGATTACTGAAAGAGCTCCAGGGAGAAACAGCCATATTTATGAAAGAAGAATTGATAAAAAAGAAAATGATCGCTACCACAAGAATGTTTGGAAGCCCGGTAAAAAATATAGCTGATATCCGGGAAGCGATCTCTACTTATACATCCAGGGCCGCGGAAAAATTACGGCGGCAGCACAGCGCCGCACGGGTCATCAGTGTATTTGTAGTGCCGAAGGAACAAAGCAATAGCAACCGCTTTCGTCATGGGCCATCCATAAGCACTTTCACAACATTGCCGGTAGCTACTTCGTTCACGAATAAACTTATTAAACCGGCAGTAGAAATGGTGGATCATATATTTGAAGAAGGAAGATTATATAAAAAAGCAGGTGTGATGTTGAGTGGTATTGTTCCGGATAATACGGTTCAATCCGATATGTTTTTACCCCCCACTAAAAACAGCGAACGGTTTCTGATGGATATGATAGACAATGTGAATTTTTCGATGCGGGACGACATGATAAAATTTGCGGCAAGCGGTACTGACAGAAACTGGAAGATGCGGCAGGATCATCACAGCGGGAGATATACCACCCGGTGGGATGAATTGTTTGAAGTGCGATGATTTTTATAATACATTTATATATGAATTATAAAAAAAAATACTTAAGTACAATTCCCATTCTTTTACCGGCCCTTCTTTTATTTTGCATCCCCGCTTTATCACAAGTAGCGGAAAAACCCTTTATCAAACTCACCAATCCACTCCAGGAAACCAACAGTATCACTTCCTCCCGGCAATTCATTATTGGCAGCACCTGTAAAACATGCACATTGATGGTCAACGGAGAAAGGATAAAAGTTTATCCAACAGGGGCGTTTGCCTTCGAACTTAACCTCGCTGCAGGAGACAGCGCTTTTACAATTGTCGCCATTTCAGAAGAAGGAAAATCAGCTTCTAAAAGAATTCATTTCAATTATACCATTCCCCCGCCCGCCGAACCTATAAAAACATTTGGCATTGAAAGTATCCAGACCTTTCCCGAAGGCGATCTTGTGTTGATGGCTGCTGACAAAATCAGGTTCAGGGTAAAGGCTTTCCCCGGCGTCACCGTTACCGCGATCAATGGGACGGCCTTTTATGAATTGCCCGTATCGCAAACAAAGGGAATGCCCGGCATATACCAGGGGGTCTATGAAGTAAAAGCTACGGATAGCTTTTCACTCATAAAAATACCAGTGACAATCTCGGATTCCGGTAAAAAGATCATAAAAGAAACCAATAATTATTTTTCGGTGATGTCGCCCTTCGCATCTGATATAGCGCTTACCAAAGGAAGGCTTGCGCATCTTGAATACGGCCTGGGCGATGACAGGCTGGGAGGCGCCAAGATCGGTTATATAGATAGTCTTATCCCGCTAAAGATCATCGGGAAGGTGGGCAGTGATTATAAGGTACGCCTTGCCAAAACAAGAACAGCGTATATCCCGGATGAGCTGGTAACGCTGATGCCTAAAGGTAGTTTTGAACCTTCTTCGCTAACTGACAGGTGGAGGGTCTATGGAGACGCTGTGTATGATTATATAAATATTGACCTCTTTTCACGGCTGCCGTACCAATCATTCCAGTTGACAGATCCTTCCAGGATCGTGGTAGACGTTTTTGGAGCTACCAATAATACCAACTGGATCACGCAGCTGGAAAACGCCAAAGAAATTGAATCCGTAAATTATGAACAGGTTGCTGATGATATCTTCAGGATCAATATCCAGTTGAAACACAGGCAACACTGGGGCCATCAAATATTTTACAGGGGAAACACACTTGTAATAAAAATTAAGCAACAGCCAAAGGACCTTTCTTTAAAAAACCTGGTGATCGCAGTAGATGCAGGCCATGGCGGAACAAATACTGGTGCAGGGGGACCTACAGGCGTAGCCGAAAAAACGCTTACCCTCGCCTTATCCCTGAAATTGCAAAAATCACTGGAAAGCCTCGGTGCCCACGTGATCATGACACGCAGATCAGAAATGTTCTTTGACAACAAAGAGCGTATCCTGTTTTATCGTGATAGCCTGCCCGATCTCCTGCTGAGCATTCACTTAAATTCAGCTGCTGATCCTATCAGGGTAGGTGGAACAGCTACCTTTTACCGTTATCCCGGGTCCAAACCTTTGAGCTATGCCATTTATAAACGTATGCTCGAACTTGGATTAAAGGAATATGGCAATAACAGCTCATTTAATTTTATGCTTAACAGCCCGACCGAATATCCGAATGCACTGGTAGAAACGCTTTTCCTCAGTAATCCCGAAGAAGAAATGAAATTCCTGGATGAAAGCTTCCAGCAACTAATGGCTGAAAAGATTGTACAGGGGATCAAAGACTTTTTGGATAGCTGTAAATGAAATCTTTAATATTTGTATGAACGTTTCAATGTTTCAATATCATCAACCGGGGAAAATCTGATTTTTACTGTTTCTTTACTCTTTAAAACAAGGTCCTGTTTAGATGCATAAAACTGACCATCTATATTTGTAAAAGCTATTAATTTAACAGGTTCTCCAACAGGGTACTGGTTCATCAACTTTCTTGCAGCATTGTTAACACCGCTTACATACTCTTTTTGCATCGCATTTAGATTTTTAAAGACTACGTAAATTGCAACACCCTGCACTTTTAATGAACTATCAAATTCACATTCAATTTCAGAATTGTTTGGGTTTTTATAAAACCTGTCAAGATTTATCCATCCAAGATCTCTGATCTCTACCGGGTTATAGTATTTTGTTTGGATCTCTGTTGTCTTTTGTCCTGTAAGGGTATCTACTGTTTCTACAACCTTCCTGGAAAACTCAAGATTATCTTCATCCCCCCTTTTATAGTTTGCCAAACTGTCGAATTCCCTCGTAGAAAGCCTGTTACCCCTTCCACCTGCATATCTAAGTAATTTTTCAATTGTTAAAACAGTGTCTTTTGTAATTGAGTCCTTTCGTTGCGACACCAATGATGGCTTAGAGAAATCGGTAACTATTTTTTCATTGAAAATTCTTTTACCGGCTGCTGCCCAATTTAAAATACCGGAAGAATCCCTTTCTCCATAAAAAAGCTCCATCTCTTTTGACGAGCGTTTAGGAAACTGAATAGTTAATGATTTATTGGCTTTAAGTCTCAATTTCTTTCCACTGGATGCCATCCCGATATAATACGCCCCACCCGAAATCAATAATTTTCCTGCAGATACAGTAGGTGCATCATTTCTGAACAATTCGTCCTGGTTGGTAATTTCTTTTAATTCTATTTCAATTTCTTTTCCAATAGGAGAGCCGTTTTCTGTTTCTAATGCAGAAGGGTCAACAATGATTTTTATTCCCTGTTTTCCAATCACCTCGGAAGTCTTATCAGAAGCAATAACAATCCTTTGTGCTGGTTCTGTAAAAACTATACTGGTGAACGATTCCCTAATGGCTGGGTTCGATTTTGCAATGATAGTATCGGCTGAGCTTTTTTTATCCTGTATTAATTTACCAGGCTGTTGGTTACAGGAAAATAACAGTATAGGGTAAAGTATGAAAAGCAAATACTTTCTCATAAAAATGTGTTTTTAGTAATGGAATATAAATACGGAGAAATTAGGGAACGCAGTAGGCAGGATTAAATTTTCATGCGCAAGCTAAAATTTTGTTAATGAAAATTGAAGTAAATATTGTGGAGTCTGCATCCACTTATTTGCTCCTCAACTTTATCAGCTATTTAACCACTTCACAACCGCATGATCATTGGCTGAAGCAGCCAGCAAAAAATGGTGATTAATATAATACAGATAATATTGAGGACAAAGCCTGTCCGGATCATGTCTTTGATCTTAATATAACCACTGGCAAAAACAATGGCATTCGGTGGTGTCCCCATTGGAAGCATACTTGCGCAACTGGCACCCAGTGTCATCGGAATACCCAGCAATAAAGGATCCATGTGCAGCGCCACTGCTACAGCAGATATGACCGGCGCCATTACAATAACCTGGGCCACATTGCTCATGACCTCGCTTAAGAAAATGGAGACTGTGGTAACAACCAGTATCATTAAAAATACATTTCCTGTTGCATAGGAAGCGATATAATGGCCGAGCTGGTCCATGAGCTTTGCATCTTCCAGTGCTTTTGCCAGCGCGATCCCGCCACCAAAAAGCAATAATATCCCCCAGGCCATTTTAGTGGTGTCTTTCCATTCAAGCAACCGTTCTTCCCTGCTTACTTCTTTTCTTCCTGATGGGATAATGAATAAACTGATCGCGCCTGCCATGGCAATGATGGTATCATCCAATACGATCACTGTTTGAATGCTGTTTATAATATCTTTTGTGATCCAGCACAATACAGTAGCGGCAAAGACAAATAACACTCTTTTTTCCGGTACGGATGTGGGGCCCAGTTTTTTTAATTCGGACCTGATAAATGTTTTCCCTTCAATACTGTGTTTTATATGATTTGGATACAGCCATTTTGTTGTTACCCAGTAAAGCATTAAAAGCAACACGATGGTTAGCGGCATAAAAACGATCATCCAATCTGTAAAGCCAATCGTATAATTAAATTTATCATGTACATAATTTACATAAGCAACATTGGGTGGTGTGCCAATGATGGTACCCAGTGCAAAATTGGAGGCATATGCAATGGACATCATCAATACCAATGAAAAGTTTTTGACGTTTGTTCCAGGTAAACTCTTCTCTGTCATTACCTGGATAACTGACATGCCGATGGGGAACATCATCATGGTAGTCGCTGTATTGCTCAACCACAGGCTCAGGAAGCCGGTCGCAATAATAAAACCTAAAATGATCCGGTCACCATTGGTGCCGGTGAGATTGATAATGCCGAGTGCGATCCGTTTATGAAGCTCCCATTTCTGAATGGCGATACCGATGAAAAAACCACCCATAAAAAGAAAAATGATCGAATCTGAGTATGACCTTGTAACTTCTTTGATCGGGCTAATATTCAATAACGGAAACAGGACGATGGGTATAAGCGCCACCACTGCCAAAGGCATTGCTTCCAGTATCCACCAGCTGATCATTAGAACGGCGATGGCTAATACCAGTTTGGCTTTAAAACCAAGGGCTAACGGATTGCCGAAGAAAAAGATCAGGAACAGCAGCAGGCCTGTAAGAAAGGCCCATTCCTTTTTATATTTTTTGATGAGATCAAACATGCATGGAAAATTCAACCTGCACTCAAATTAACACAGTTTCCCGAATTGATACTGGTTTATACGGTCTTATGGTCTAACCCGCGAGTACTTATATGGGTTACTACGCTCAATTACGTATTTCAACCTGTTGGCAATATGCTATTTTTGCAGCCATATGCCGGGCAAAAAAATAATATGTATTGTAGAAGACAAAGCTGATCTGAGAGAAGGCATGAGCATGATGATCGAAATGACAGATGGCTACGAGTTGGGTGGGAGTTATGCCAATGCGGAAGAAGCCATGCAAAAGATCCCCGTGATGCAACCGGATGCCGTGCTGATGGATATCAATCTCCCGGGTATCAGCGGCATTCAATGCGTGAACGCATTGAAGACCATGTTCCCAAACATGCTTTTCTTAATGTGCACCGCTTATGAAGACAATGACAAGATCTTTGACTCATTGAAAGCGGGAGCCAGTGGCTATATTTTAAAAACCGAGGGGCCGGCGAAGATCATGGAATCATTGGATGAAATGATCGGGGGCGGAAGCCCGATGAGCAGCATCATTGCCCGCAAGGTAGTAGCCAGTTTTATAAACATGGGTAAGGGAAATGTGTTGATCGAAACGCTGAGTGAAAGAGAGAAGATGGTGCTGGATAATCTTGCAAAAGGACTGATCGGCAAGGAGGTGGCAGACGAGTTGCAAATTACGAGTGGCACCGTTCGCAAACATGTACAGAATATTTACAAAAAACTGCAGGTCAATACCAGGGTAGAAGCTGTTAATTTATATCTGAAGCGATAGATATGCTACATTTAAATACTTACACATCTATTTTTTTTGAGAGCATCTCCATCTTCATGTCGGTCTTCTTCTTTATCCAATATATCATTGTAAAAAGAAAGGAGCACCTGTTTTATGCAATATATCTTTTTGTATTATCTGTTTACTATGTGCTGGCGCTCCCGGATTTTTTCTTTGGAATAACTGCCGAAGTAACTGAAAAAACACAGTTCTTCAATTTGTTTAAACGGCCGGTTCAGTTTCTCAGCAGTGTTTTTTATACGTTGTTTGTAATTCATTACCTCGGGCTTGCAAATCAATCAAAATACCTGAACAGGATCTTCAAGATCCTGATAGGGTTATACCTTTTGTTATCGGCCCTTTGCTTAGTATTTAATTTTTTCAGGATTCCTTATGATAATGCCTATTTTCTTATAAGTCTGTCACTTTTCCCTTTACAGTTTTATGTGCTGGTTGCATTGTTCAGGCACCAGGTCCCTTATTCAAAGTATATCATCTGGGGCAGCATCATTACGCTTATTGGAAGCTCAATAAGCCTCATACTAACGATATATGCTATCCGTTCTAAAACATTCGATCCGGATATAAATATTTTTTTACCCGTACAGCTGAGTATCCTGGCGGACATGTTCCTGTTCAGCATTGCCTTGCAAAAAAAGATCGCAGATAATGAGCGCTCATTGATAAATGCGGCTTACCAGCGGCAGCAGGCCATTTTGCTGGAACGGGAAAGGATCATTGCTGACCTGCACGATGATGTAGGCGGGGGCCTGAGCAGCATACGTATGATGAGCGACCTGATGGCACAGAATGAATCGTTCCCAAAACAGGGAGGCACATCATCTTTTGCACAAAAAATTTCGCTGACCGCAAAAGATATTGCACAACGCATGCATACTATTATCTGGAGTTTGAATGCAGAAAATGACAGTCTTGAAAATTTTGTTGAATACGTAAGGCAATACGGGATCTCATTTTTTGAAAACTCGGGGATCGGGTTTCAGTGCAACAGTGTCAATGGACTGAAACCAGGTATCCAACTGAATGGTGTAAAGCGAAAAAATCTCTTCCTTATTATAAAGGAAGGGTTTCATAATATTCTAAAACACTCGGGAGCACGATCTGCCGGCGTTACGATCTCCATTGTGAAAAACACGCTCGACATAAGCATACAGGATGATGGCAGTGGGATCAAAAATCCAAACCAGTTTGGGAATGGGCTCAAGAACATGAAAAACAGGATGGATGAAATTGGAGGAAATATTGAGATCTCATCTGAAAATGGCACCCTCATAAAAATAACTGCAACTGTTGCATAACTCGCTCTGCTGAGTTTTTTGCGCACTCCCACCTGCTAAAAACAATTTATTAATTATTAAGGCGGCATTAACTTTAGGGTTCAATATATTTATATGAACGAATTAGTAAAAGAATTTAATGATTATCGTACAAAAATGAACGAGGTTATTTTAAGCAAAGAAAACCTGGTGATCAAAAGATTATGGAATCTTGATACGAACACCTACGCTGCAGGGGCACTGGATGTAAAAACAAAGGAGTTAATGGGCCTGGTTGCAAGCATGGTATTGCGTTGCGATGATTGTATCAAATACCATTTGGGCAAAGCGCATGAACTCAGTGTGAGCACAGAGGAAATGTACGAGGTTTTCGCCGTTGCGAATATCGTTGGAGGTACGATCGTGATCCCACATACGAGAAGAGCCGCTGAATATTGGGAAGCCTTAGGAATATCGAACAAGGAACAAGGAATGTAGAATTAAGAAGGGGGACCAGGTATAAATAATATTCAGTTTAACTAAATATTATTCATACAACCGAATAATAAATGCTGAAATTACAAAGTATATTCAGGTTGAAATTCTACTCATGGATAGAAAATTTGACCTCGACGAAAGACTGATCGATTTCGCTGCTTTTATTATAGATATCGCTGAATCTTTGCCGAAAAATTTTGCGGGGAATCATATTGGAGCACAATTAGTAAGAAGCGGCATTTCACCCGCCTTAAACTATGGTGAGGCGCAAAGTGCAGAATCCAGGAACGATTTTATTCATAAAATGAAAATTGCGGTAAAGGAATTGAGAGAAACTTTTAATTGCTTAAGAATTATTGAAAAAAAGAGAGGGTCTCCCCAAGATAAATTATCATTGATCTTAAACGAGAATAACCAATTGATTTCAATCTTTGTTAAAAGTATCGAAACGGCAAAAAGGAATACAATATCTAAATAACTTCTACTTATTAATCATTTGCTATACGGGCAACTAACTTCGAAATTCATAATTCCCTGTTCCTTGTTCGATATTCTTGACCTTATTTGGTATTTTTAACCTTGCATGTTATTGAATATTTAATAACTTTAGGGATCAAATTAATCGTATGAGCGACACTATAACAACCGCGCCACCCCTAACCGCCAAAGATTTCGCAACCGACCAGGAAGTTCGATGGTGCCCGGGTTGCGGTGACTATTCCATACTTGCACAGGTACAGAAAATAATGCCTACGCTGGGAATTCCCAGGGAAAACATTGTGATCGTGTCTGGCATTGGCTGCAGCAGCCGTTTTCCTTATTATATGAATACCTATGGTATGCATAGCATCCATGGCCGTGCTACTGCGGTAGCAAGCGGATTAAAAGCAGCCAGGCCCGACCTGAGCGTCTGGATCGTGACCGGGGATGGTGATGGGTTAAGTATCGGCGGTAACCATACCATCCATTTATTGAGAAGGAATTTTGATGTAAATGTGCTATTGTTCAACAACCAGATATACGGTCTTACAAAGGGACAATATTCGCCCACCTCCGAAGAGAAAAAAGTCACCAAGAGCACTCCTTTTGGAAGCATTGACCACCCCTTCAATCCCCTGGCATTGGCCATGGGTGCGGATGCAGGTTTTATAGCGAGAACGATGGACAGGGATCCAAAGCACCTGCAGGCGATGTTACTCCGTTCCCAGGCACATAAAGGAACATCCTTCCTGGAAATTTACCAGAACTGTAATATTTTCAATGATGGGGCATTCGAGATCTTCACTGAAAAAAGCAGTAAGCCGGATGAAGTATTGTTCCTGGAGCAAGGCAAACCGTTGATCTTTGGCGCCACACAAAACAAGGGGATAAAGCTGGAAGGATTTAAGCCGGTAATTGTTGACATCGCTGAAGGCGCTACGAGGGATGACCTTTGGATACATGACGAAAGAGATTTCTATAAAGCACAGATACTCATCCGCATGTTTGATGATCCCGCATTGGAAGGCCATTTACCAAGGCCATTTGGTGTTTTTTATGAAACGGACCGGGCATGTTATGAAGATGTGATGGCCATGCAGATAGAAGATGTGATCGCACAAAAAGGAAAAGGAGATCTTGATAAATTATTAAGGGGAAGGGAAACCTGGACCATTAGCTAAATCATAACAGGATATTAATGAATTGGGCCGGCTTTAAAGCCGGCCCAATTCATTAAAGGAATTTTTTCTCTACGAGATATTCAGCGATCTGCACTGCATTTGTTGCCGCTCCTTTTCGCAGGTTATCACTTACGATCCAGCAGTTTAAAGTATTGGCCTGCGTCTCATCCCTTCGGATCCGCCCCACAAAAGTATCATCCTTATCATGAGCTGTTAACGGCATGGGGTACATGAAATTAGCGGGATCATCCTGCACAACAACACCGGGGGCATTCCCGAGGATCTGTTTCACTTCATCGAGCGTAAAATCATTTTTAAATTCTATGTTCACCGCTTCGCTATGGCCACCCATCGTTGGTATACGCACACAGGTAGCCGTTAATAAAATGGAATCATCTCCCATGATCTTCCTTGTTTCATTTACCATTTTCATTTCTTCTTTGGTATACCCGTTATCCGTAAAAATATCTATCTGCGGAATGGCATTCATATCAATCTGGTATTTGTAAGCCATCTCTCCCTTTACGCCTTTTCGCTCATTCATCATCTGGTCAACCGCTTTTACACCGGTACCTGTTACGCTCTGGTAGGTACTTACCACTACCCTGCGGATCCTATACCTGTCGTGCAGGGGTTTTAATACCACCAGCATCTGTATGGTAGAACAATTGGGATTTGCGATAATTTTATCCGTTCCTGTTAACACCTGGCCATTTACTTCGGGCACAACCAGCTTCTTAGCCGGGTCCATTCGCCAGGCACTGGAATTATCTATGACGGTAATACCTGCAGCTGCAAACCTCGGGGCCCATTCAAGCGAAGTTGCGCCTCCTGCGGAAAATATCGCCAATGCCGGTTTTGCGTCTATACTGTCCTGCATACCCACTACTTTATATGGTTTGCCTTTGAATATTATTTCCTTTCCGACAGATCTTTCTGATGCAACCGGGATAAGTTCACTTACCGGGAAGCCTCTTTCTGCCAATACCTGTAACATTTTTGTGCCAACAAGACCCGTGGCTCCAACAACCGCAACTTTCATTGTATCAATTTTTTACAAAAATAACCGATCTGTTCTATTTGAAATAAGATTTAAGGATCAGGCATCAGGAATCCAGTATCTGGTATCCAGGTACAATCCCCCATTTATTAAAATTAGGCTCCTGGCATGCTGCTTTACAGAAAATTGTATCTTTAAAAGATAGTACGATCATTATGAGAAAAAAATTACTTTTCAGTATTGCGGCATTCCTATATAGCATTTGCAGCTTTGCTCAATTCACAGACAACTTCAGTGATGGTGATTTTACAAACAGCCCTGCATGGGTAGGCGGAACCGCTGACTGGATCGTAAATCCTTCCTTTCAATTGCAAAGCAATAATATGGTGGCCAGCAGTACTTATTACCTAAGTACAGCCAGTACAAAAGCAACTTCAGCGCAATGGGAATTCTTCTGCGAGTTTACCTTTAACCCTTCCAGCGCAAATTATGCAGATGTTTTTTTAACAGCTTCTGCAAGCGACCTTACACAGGCAACCACCACCGGCTATTTTGTACGTATCGGGAATACTACCGATGAGATCAGTTTATACAGGAAAGATGGCGCTTCTGTAACAAAGATCATTGACGGAGTAGATGGTCTTTTGAATACCAGCAACAATGCAATCAGGATCAAAGTGATCCGTGATGCTTCCAACCAGTGGGATTTGTCAAGAGACCTGAATGGAACAGGCATGTTCAGCGAAGGGTTTGTTGCAGATGCTACGTTCTTAACGTCTGATTTTTTTGGGATACTCGTAAAACAAAGCACCGCCAGCTTTTTTCAAAGACATTTCTTCGATGATATTATTGTCGGCGATTTTATTCCCGATCTTATCCCTCCCACTGTAATTACATACACGGCAACCAGCACCACAACGCTGGATATATTGTTTGACGAACCTGTGGATCTTACCAGTAGCCAGCTTGTAACCAATTACGTGGTAGACAATGGTCTCGGCTCTCCTGTAAGTGCAGTCAGAGATGCAGGTAACGCTGCACTTGTTCATTTAACTTTTGCCGGCAATTTTCCTAACCGGGTCAATTTGCAAATAACCATCAATGCTGTGCAGGACCTTGCGGGCAATGCTACCAATAATTTAGGAGGTATTTTTAGTTTCTTTACTGCACTCCCCTTTGATATTGTAATAGATGAATTGATGGCGGATCCAACCCCACTGGTAGGGTTACCCGATGCGGAATGGCTGGAGCTTAGAAATACCACTGCATTCGATATTGACCTGTTGAACTGGCGCCTGGGAAAAGCAACAGGAGAAAGCGGCCCAATGCCCGCATATACTTTAAAACCTGATAGTTTTATTATAATATGTACAAGCTCTGCTGTGGCTGACCTGTCTGCTTTTGGAACTGTCAGATCAGTAACCAGTTTTCCCAGCCTGAATAACACGGGTGACCTGCTTTACCTCAAGTCTCCGGATGGTACCATTATTCATGCAGTAAATTATTCGGACAGTTGGTACCAGAATGAATTAAAGAAGGATGGTGGATGGAGCCTTGAAATGATCGATACCCATAATCCCTGTTCCGGGTTTACAAACTGGATCGCAAGCGTAGATCCGAGGGGCGGAACACCCGGCACAAAGAACTCTGCGGATGGAGTGAACCCTGATCAAACATCTCCGAAACTATTGCGTGCATATGCAACCGATAGTGTGAACATAACCCTGGTTTTTGATGAGCCATTGAGTAGCACCAATGCGGCCGTTCCATCAAGCTATACGATCAGCGATGGTATTGGTACGCCGCTCACAGCTATCCCGGTAGCGCCGGTATTTGACAGGGTCAACCTCCTGCTGGGCAGTCCTTTGCTCCGGGACAGGATCTATACAGTTACTGTAACAACTGTTACAGACTGCGTAAACAACAGTATCGGAACAAACAATACAGCCCGCGTCGGATTATATGAGCACGCCGATAGCCTTGATCTCGTGATCAATGAAATCTTATTCAATCCAAAATCGGATGGAGCGGATTATGTTGAATTGTATAACAGGAGCAACGATATCTTAAACCTTAAAAATATTTACATAGCAAACCGGAACACGGCAGGGGTTATAAGCAGTATAACACAACTAAGCACGGAAGATTTCCTGATTTTTCCCGCGGATTTCATGGTGGTAACGGAGAATAAGGATGTTGTTTTAAGAGATTATGTTGCTTTAACTCCTTCAGCATTTGTAGAAGTATCCTCCACACCTTCATTTAATGATGATGAAGGAGATGTCATCATCCTGAATGAACAGGGGAATATCGTTGATGAAGTTGCTTACAAGGATGACTGGCATTTTGCACTCATCAGCAATGAAGAAGGCGTGGCACTGGAAAGGATCGATTATAATGCCCCTTCGCATAATACCTCCAACTGGCATAGTGCCGCTTCAAGTGTACAATTCGGGACACCAACTTATGAAAATTCACAATACAGGATAGACGCAGGGGTGCAGGGGGATATAAACATTGACCCCGAGGTCTTCAGCCCTGACAATGATGGCAGGGATGATTTTGCCACTATAAACTACAGTTTCCCTGAACCGGGGTATGTAACGAATATTACCATTTTTGATGCGGTTGGCCGCGTGGTGCGAAACCTGCAGCGAAATGCACTTAGTGGCACAAAGGGTTATTATCGCTGGGATGGACTCGGTGAAAAAAATCAGAAACTCCCCGTTGGCATTTATATCATTTACACAGAAGTGTTCAACCTGCAGGGGAAGACGAAGAAATTTAAGCATACGATCGTATTGGCAAGGCCACAATAGTTATATAAAGAAAAAACCGAAGCCAGGCTTCGGTTTTTTAATGGCTTGATCTGTCTGATCATTTTAATTATTCGTTCCAATATTATCAATATCATCTTCCATTTTGTCTGGCCGTTTATCCAGGATCGCTTTCACAAAAAGATAACCACCAAAAGCACACGCCACTGCAAAAAGCATCAGGCCGAGCAGGTTCTCCTTATTGAATCCAAAAAGGATGAGTCCAATAACAACGCCCAAAAATTCGGCTGCGATCCATGCCAGCACAGTGAATAATTTCCATTGGCCGGGTTTTAACCCTTTTCGCTCAGCCAGGTTTCCAATCTTCCTGCAAAGAAATATCAACGCTATTATTTCTAACATAATAAATGCCTGTTAAACAAGATCAATATCAAAGTTTACCAGTTGCACAAATTCAGCGAGGCGTTCATCTATATCTGCCCTGGTAATTTCTTTTAAGCGCTCAGGCCCGAATTTTTCCACGCAAAAACTTGCCATGGCACTGCCAACGATGATGGCTGTTTTCATATTCTCAAAACTGATATCCTTTGTTTTGGCAAGATAGCCGATAAAGCCTCCTGCAAATGTATCACCAGCTCCCGTTGGGTCAAAAACTTCTTCCAACGGTAAGGCAGGAGCGAAGAAAACATGGTTTTCATGAAACAGTAGGGCACCGTGCTCCCCTTTCTTTATGATCAGGAATTTTAATCCCATTCCAAGTATCTTCCGTGCTGCTTTTACCAATGAGACCTCGCCGCTTAATTGTCTTGCTTCGCCATCATTTACCAGCAATACATCCACTTTCCTGATGACTGCTTTCAGATCATCCAATGCAATATCCATCCAGAAATTCATCGTATCCATAACGATCAGCTTCGGGCGTTTTTTCATTTGTTCGATAACACTTAGCTGGAGCTTCGGCATTAAATTACCGAGCATCAAAAATTCTGCGCCCTGGTAACTATCCGGAACGATCGGGTTAAAATCCTCCAGCACATTCAGGTCTGTGATCAATGTATCCCGGGTATTCATATCAATGTGATATTTACCACTCCAGAAAAAAGATTTTTTATCCGCAACGATCTCAACGCCATCCGTTTCTACTCCACGGGCTTTCAGTTCATCCATTTCAGCCTTCGGGAAATCATATCCCACGATAGAAATTTGCTGAACCGGTTTCACAAAATTGCTGGCAGCATATGCAACATAAGTTGCAGAACCGCCGATGATCTGGTCCACTTTTCCAAACGGGGTTTCAATAGCATCAAAGGCCATCGTGCCAACGGTGATTAAAGACATAGATGATATTTATTTAATGGTCGATTTAAAAAACGTGGCAAAAGTAGCGCAATAAATTTTGTTTTTACAGCCAAAGGCACAATTTGTGTTATTTTGAGATTATGTTGGTACAAATACACCCGGAAAACCCACAACCGAGGCTTATCAGCCAGATCGCAGAATGCCTGCGGGATGGTGGTGTGATCGTCTACCCAACCGATACCATTTACGGGTTGGGTTGCGACATATTTCAACACAAAGCCATTGAAAGGATCTGCAAAATAAAAAATATAGATGTCCGGAAGGCTCAACTTTCTTTTATTTGCCGGGACCTTAGCCACCTGAGTGATTATACCAAAAGCATTGACACTCCCTTATACCGGGTACTGAAAAGTTATCTCCCCGGGCCTTATACATTTATATTACCCTCAAGCAAACAGGTTCCCAAAATATTACAGAGCAAAAAGTCGACGATCGGGCTCCGGATACCTGATAATAAAATTTGCTTTGATATTTTAGAAGCATTGGATCATCCATTGATCAGTGCATCGCTGCCGGGGGAAATGGTAGAGGAATATACTGACCCCGAAGTGATCCATGAAAAATTTGAAAGCCAGGTTGACTTTGTGATCGACGGGGGTATTGGCGGAATGGTACCTTCCACAGTGGTAGATTGCACGACGGATGACTGGCACATTGTGAGGCAGGGATTAGGGGAGTTTGAGTTATAGTAGAAAGCAGTTTTTTATAAACTACCCATTCCAAACAGTGGCAATTGGGCCGGAACGATATCAAAGCTTTTCCGGTGATACTTACAAAGCCCCTGTTGTTCAATGGCGACACGATGTTCAGGAGTGCCATAGCCTTTGTTTGTATTCCACCCATAATAAGAATATTCACTATGCAATTGTTGCATGTACTCATCCCGGTAAGTTTTGGCAAGTACGCTTGCGGCAGCTATAGAAGCAAATATTCCATCACCCTTAATGATACAACGGTGTTCAATATCTCCATATGGTTTGAACCTGTTGCCATCAATCAATAATAACTGGGGTATCACCTGCAATTGATCCAGCGCCAGGTGCATGGCTTTAAAGGAAGCCTGTAAAATATTTATTGAATCTATTTCATCATTATCAACGGAAGCTACGGCAAAACAAATACTTTCTTTTTCGATCACCGGTCTTAACTCATCCCGCTCCTTTTCTGTCAATTGTTTGCTGTCATTCAATAAGGGATGAAAAAAATCTTTTGGTAAAATAACGGCTGCTGCAAAAACCGGCCCTGCATAACATCCCCGGCCGGCTTCATCAAGCCCTGCTTCCAGTTTTCTTTTATATAAAAAAGGGTTCAGCATTTACGAAGCAAATATCTGTTAAAAGAATAGTTGCTTCAACTAACTTTGCCGCAATTTTATCAACATGCGCGGGATAAAGAACTGGGTATTGGCAACTTTTATACTTACTTTCCTTGTGATCATCGCGGGAGGAGTGGTGCGTACCACCCAAAGCGGGATGGGCTGCCCGGACTGGCCCCGTTGTTTTGGCAAATGGATCCCTCCAACCAACGCTTCTGAATTACCTCCTGACTTCGAAAAATATTTGAGCAAACAGGATATCGACCATCGTTTTAATGTATATCATACCTGGATCGAATATTTCAACCGGCTCCTGGGCACATTGTTGGGCCTGTTTGCTATCATCCAGGTTATACTGCTATTTCCTAAAAGGGTTTATTTGCGCAAAGCATGGTATTTGTCATGTTGGTTTTTATTGACAGTAATTCTTACCGGTTTATTTGGCGCCATCGTGGTCAAACTAAACCTGGCACATTTCAGCATCTCTGTTCATTTACTCCTGGCCATTGTATTGATACAAATTCAACTGTTGCTATTACTTTCCATTCAACCAAAAATATCCGTGCTAACGGTCGAACCAACTATAAAAAAATTGCTGCTGCTTTTTTTAATAACCCTTCTTGTACAAAGCATACTGGGAACCATTGTACGTATGCATATAGATGATGTATCCAAAGCGATGAACTACGGGCAAAGAGAAATGTGGTTGGCAGACAGCCCTTCGGCATTCCTGGTTCACAGGGCTTTTTCCTGGGTTGTGTTATTGTTTGCTTTGCTCATGGCCCTATATTGCAGGAGAAGCCCTGGCCTGAAGAACAAAATGTTTGCATTGGCAGGAATTGTTTTACTAAGCATGATCACTGGTATCAGCTTGTTCTACGCGGACATGCCTGCAGCGGCGCAGCCAATTCATTTATTGCTTGCTTCACTCGCGATCACGCAAACCTTTTATATGCTATTTCAAATGAAAGCAGGTAAGATAACAGGCTGAGAAACGAAGATTGCATCTTACTAAGATTTTGTACTAATTTTAGGTGACCCCAGTATGAAGCAATTGATAAATAACATTTATTATTCTTTCCCTATCCAGCTTTTTATCCTGCACTTTAGAAAGTTCCAGGTATTGCTGTTATTCTGGTTTATTCTTGCCAGTACGGTCAATAGCGGCTTTTTAAAAAATTTTGGCGCTGATGCCTTATTTTTTTCACCAGAGTATTTAGGGAATGTGAGTATCCTCGGCGCATTTATCACGGGTATCGCTTTGGGTGTTTTTGTAATGAGCTGGAACGTTACCACTTTTATATTGCACACAAGGCGTTTTAAATTTTTGGCTACCACCACAAAGCCTTTTATGAAATATTGCATAAACAATGCATTAATGCCATTGTTTTTTATCATATTTTATTTTATTAAGCTTTACCGGTTTGGCGAGTACCGGGAACTCATGTCGCCCGGCGAGATCATTACCGAGATAGCGGGGATATTATGCGGCTTCATATTTTTATTGGCAATATCATTTGCTTATTTTTTTGGGGCAGAAAAAAGGATCGTAAGGTCCATTGCACCTATCGTTGGTAATCCCGAGCTTTTTAAAAAAACATTTACAAGAGATCGCCATCATGCAGATGAATTTGGCTTAAAAGTCAATTATTATTTCACAGGTAAATTAAGAATATTTAAAGTACGCCCTGTAAATCATTACCGGCAGGATTTCCTGGACACCATTTTTAAACGCCATCACGTGGCCGCTATTGCAAGTATCATCCTGGCTTTTTTATTCCTGATATTGGTGGGGTTCCTGGCCGAGTATAAATTCTTTGAGCTTCCTGCAGCAGCAAGTATACTGGTGTTCTTCGCTGTCATGATCGCGGTGATCGGGGCGCTTACCTATTTTTTGCAAAGCTGGAGCTTACCTGCAGCAATCCTGCTGGTAATTTTTATTAACATTTTATACCAAAATGAGATCATAGATCCCCGCAATAAAGCATATGGGCTGGATTACGTGAATAAAAATAACAGGCCCGCTTATACCAAACAATCCCTGCAATCCCTCTGTAGCCTGGAAAAGATCAATGCTGACAAAGCGAGTATGATCAATGTACTTAATAAATGGAAGGCAAAGCAACGGGAAGAAAAGCCATTGATGTTCTTTATCAATGTAAGCGGGGGCGGGCTGCGCAGCGCCGCATTTGTAATGAATTCCCTGCAAAAACTGGATAGTATTTCAAAGGGGGGTATCATGCGACATACTTTTTTGATCAGCGGCGCCAGTGGCGGGATGCTGGCAGCTACCTATTACCGTGAGTTATGCCGGTATAAGCTCATAAATCCCGGGATCAATATTAACCAAAGCAGGTTTACGGATAATATTGCCGGGGACCTGTTGAACCCGGTATTTACATCAATGATCGCCCGGGATATATTTGCACCCGCCCAAAAATTCAGGGTTGGGGAATTTCAATATGTAAAGGACAGGGGATACGCATTTGAAAAAAAGCTTTCTGACAATACGAACAGCCTGCTGAATGTGCAGCTGAAAAATTTGATGGCAGACGAAAGCAATGCACGGGTGCCCCTTATTATCTTTAACTCCGTGATAAAGAGTGATGGGAGGAAAATGATGATCAGTACCCAGCCGTTGAGCTTTATGATGAAGCCTTCTTTTTTAGCATCTGACAGCACTGCAAGCCCGGATGCCGTTGATTTTGCTGCTTTGTTCCGCAACCAGCAACCCGAAAATCTCAGGATCCTTACCGCCCTGAGAATGAACGCCACTTTCCCTTATGTGTTGCCAAATGTATGGTTACCAAGTAATCCCGTAATAGATGTTATGGATGCGGGGCTGCGTGATAATTTTGGCCAGGAAACAACCCTGCGTTTTATAGATAATTTTAAAGAATGGATCCATGAAAACACATCCGGGGTCGTTATTATTCAACTCCGCGACAGGCTGAACGATAACTGGCAACATCCTTTTGAGACAAATTCTGTTGCAGATATGATCGTGACTCCTGCAACCATGCTACAGCATAACTGGTATAAACTGCAGGATTATTTTCAAACAGATCAATTCAATTATTACCGGCAGCAAAATGATACATCTATCAGGCGGATAACCATCACGTATATGCCTGAAAAGATTGACAAGGGAGCTGCGCTGAATTTTCATTTGACTGCGAGAGAAAAAAGAGATATCATGCAATCCTTTCACAGTAAGGGGAATGAAGAAGCACTAAAAAAGATCGGGGCCCTCATAAAAGATTAAGGATGCAGGAGCCTGAAAGCATTTTCAATAACATTAATTTCAAAATTTTCATTCGTGGCTACCGCTTCGCCATCTATATGTAACGGGGCCAAAGAAGGGTTTTGTATTTTTAAGTTGCCTGCCTGGAAATAATGTATGCCCTTTTTAGGTAAACCTTTTTCTGATATATACTGCACTTTGCCGATCCTTATTTGCTTCAACAGTGAATAAACCATATTGAGCTTGCTCATTTTATTTACGATCACAATATCCAGCAACCCATCACTGAGACTGGCCTTTGGAGCAATGGTAACATTATTTCCAAACTGGTTGCTGTTTGCAATGCTGATAAAAAATGCTTCCGTGGATATTTGAGTATTATTCACTTCAACAATAAAGGGATAGGCCGTTGCTGAGAAAAAATTCTTTACCGTCTGTTTGATATAAGTTGAAAGGCCACGGGTTGGTTGCTTTGCAAAATCGTGCGCCACCTGGGCATCAAATCCAAGCCCGCACAACATGCAGCTGAATTGGCCATTGATATTAAACGCATCAACCCGGGAGCTGTTCCCCTGCACAATTACTTCGAGGGCTTTGCCCGAATTTCGGGGAATCCCCGCAGCAAATGCCAATCCATTGCCAGAGCCCATCGGCACAATACCAATATTCACATCTGTGCCCAGTAATGATGATGCAAGCTGGTTGACCGTACCATCCCCTCCACAAATGATAATATCTGTAATTTTTTCTTTTAGTATCCTTGCAGGAAGAAATTTGTAATCTGCTTCAATGTTTGTATCCTCGAATTGAAATGAAATTATTTTCGGATCAATTTTTTTTTCAATAATTTTTTTAAGTGCGGTCTTATCCTGTGTGCCGGATTTTGGATTGATAAAAAAAAGGAATTTTCGCTGCATACAATAATGATAAAAACCAGTTGCTAAACTTACACCGGTTTTATTATGATCTTTGATAATTTATCCCCTGTTACCACCTCAATAATGCGCTTGCCCACGTAAACCCACTGCCAAATGCTGCAAAGCAAACGATATCTCCCTCTTTTATTTTACCCTGCTCCCATGCTTCACATAATGCAATTGGAATCGAAGCCGCAGTAGTATTTCCATATCTGTCTATATTATTAAAAACCTGTTCATCCCTCAGTTTTAATTTTTGCTGAACGAATTGTGAAATGCGAAGATTGGCCTGGTGAGGAATAAGTAACCCGATATCGGTCGTTTTTAAATTGTTCGCCGCGAGTGCTTCCATAATTACTTCCGGGAATTTTACAACCGCTTTTTTAAACACAGCGGGCCCATCCATATTTGGAAAATTCTGTTCCTTGCTGATCATGTCATGGCTCATGAACATTTGTCCGATATCTGCATCATCAAAATCCGCAATTGGCTCCGGCATCCAATGATTGGCGTGAGTGCCGGGATTATACATGGCCAAAAGCTCGGCACTTTCACCATCACAGTGTAAATGTGTACTTAATATTCCCTGGCCTTCTTTTTCAGTTGGTTGCAATACAACAGCTCCTGCACCATCGCCGAATATTACAGATATATTACGGCCCCTCGTAGAAAAATCCAGTCCGAATGAATGCTTTTCGCTGCCTACAACCAATATATTCTTATACATCCCGGTCTTAATGAACTGGTCCGCGATCGAAAGCGCATATACAAAGCCGCTACATTGGTTGCGCACGTCTAAAGCACCGATCTCTTTCATTTTCATAGCGCGTTGCAGCAATACGGCACATCCCGGGAAATAATAATCGGGGCAGATAGTAGCAAAAATTATGAAATCGATATCCTGTGCTGTAATGCCGGCTCTTTCTATGGCAGTTTTTGCAGCTTCCACTCCCATCGTCGTGGTGGTTTCACCTGTTCTGTCTGCATATCGCCTTTCTTTGATGCCCGTACGCTCCTGGATCCATTCGTCTGACGTATCCATATACTGTAATAGATCATTATTGGTGAATACATTTTTAGGCACATAATATCCTATGCCTGCAATTTTTGAATTTGGCATAAACAATCGTTTTTGAAATCAATACCAAATTACAATTTTTCTGAACGGGAATGCTGTAGCAACGACCAGGGCTATCGGAATAAAACGGGTTAATTTACCCTGACCATATCTTTAAGGCAGAATGGTTCATCATATAAAGGGAAGAGCCTCGTCTTATAATGCATTTCCAGTGCTTCTCTTAACTCGTTATTTGACCGAACGATCTTTACGGTAAAATGTTCGCAAAGAGGGAGCAGCGATATCTTATCATCTTTATAAACAAATTCTGAAATATAGGTCTGCCCTTTCACCTGGACGTTTAAAAATTGGCGGGACGCTACTGAACTCATAAAAGCTGTGCCCTTAATAGTATCTTCCCGGAGCACATTATAATACCTGAGATCTTTTATATTGCCTGTAAAATTTATGTCATATTCAGTTTCGCTTTTCTTAGCGAGGATCATTTTTACAGGTTCATGATTTCCTGATCCGCTGGTAACCATCGTAGCCCATTTCCCGATATAAGTATCATCAGATAAGCTGGATGGTTCATTATCGAGTTTATAGGTGGAACTGTAGGGACATCCGCAAAGCAGCAGCATGGAGAGTAAAAAAAACGGGTAGGTTATTCTTTTACTTAAATAAGTAAATATTAAAGTATATGTTTTCATTTGTTTTATAAAATTATACCATCGTTCTCATCATTTTTAGACAGGTTGATCAATACTAACATTAAAAAGGGCAATGTTGATAACATTAAAACGAATTCAACCAGCAGATATTGTAAGTATTTCTTATGTACTATAGTAAATAAACCCGGCAATTTCCATGAGCCAGGCAATACCAAGGTGAACGAGGAGACCCCCACGAATGCTTTTAGTATGATAAATAATGATACCCAGCAGTAGTCCACCAAAGAAACTGCTGATAGCTTCAGCCATCGGTTTTCCAAAATGCACACAGCAATAAAAGCAGGCTGCCGGTATAATACATCGCATACCACAGGTTCGCATGAGCCCAACAATTAAAAAACCCCGGAAAAATATTTCGATCGTTACAAAATCCAGTGAATAGAATATTTCATACAATACATAGAAAAAATATTTCGGGTGGAGCTGCATAGACGAAATGGCCCGGGCTCTTGGATACATTACCTGGAAATGGGCCTGCCCCGCTGCAATTACAATGATAGGGAGCATTACCAATATCAATAAAAAATATGGTTTGAGCCTTGTTACAGGACGAATGCCATAAAAAGGTTCATGGTCGCTGTCCTTTATTTTCCAGGCCAGGTAAACCGGTATGAGCACAACGAAGAAACCAACCGGCCATTTGCTGCAATGAAGCCAGAATCGTAAAAGGTCGCCTGAAAAAAAATGCGCCAGTAAAGGCTGGTGAAAATTGAAACAGACCCTGAACGCAAAAATTGCGGGAGCGGCTACAAGGATCATCCAAAACCATTTGCTCCTGAAAAACCCTGAGTTCCTGTAAAATAACTTTTGCAGGATCCAGGATAATACAAAGGGTATGAAGAAAAGGAAATAATAAGCTGTATAACGTCCCGCCCAGGTATAGCCGGCAGTAATAGTATTAATATCCTGCTGCCGGTAATTAAAATATATCAATACTCCAAGCATCCCCATTACCACCAGCAAATAAACAGCTTTGAAAGCCTGCTGATAAAATGACTTTATATATTCAAAAATGATAGAAAGGCTGCTCATTTTTAAACATAGATTTTTCTGAAGAAATTACTGTTGAAGCGCGGGTGTATTCAGCGAATTCCATAACAGGTCTTTAAGCTGTGGCAGGTTATAACCGGTAATTGCAGAAATAAAAATATGCGGAATATTTTTTGGAAGTTCTTTTTCGACCGCCTCTTTTAGTTCCTCATCCAGCATATCAGTCTTACTGATTGCAATTACAAAGTCTTTTTGAAGCATTTCGGGATTGTATTGCTCCAGCTCATTTCTTAATACTTCAAACTCCTGTTTATGATCCTTACTGTCTGCGGGTATTAAGAACAGTAAGATGGAATTTCTTTCAATGTGCCGCAAAAACCGGTGGCCGAGGCCCTTACCCTCGGCAGCACCTTCAATGATCCCCGGCAGATCCGCTATACAAAAACTCCTGCCATCCCGGTATTCAACCATGCCAAGCTGTGGTACCAGGGTTGTAAAAGCATAATCTGCTATTTTGGGTTTTGCAGCGGTTATACTTGACAGTAAGGTAGACTTCCCTGCATTGGGGAAACCAACCAATCCGACATCTGCCAGTATCTTAAGTTCTAAAACTTTAATTCCTTCCACCCCTGCCTCCCCAGGCTGTGCGTATTCGGGTGACTGGTTCGTAGCAGTTTTAAAATTACTATTACCCAATCCTCCCCTGCCACCTTTCATCAGAATTACTTCCTGCCCGTCTTCAAGTATCTCTGCTTCTTTTTCACCCGTTACTTCATCCCTCGCGATCGTACCCAACGGAACTTCAATAATAATATCCTTCCCACTACTGACCCGTGGCATTATTTCCCTTACCATTTTCTCCATCCTCGGCCAATACATTCTTAAAGTAGCGAAGATGAAGCAATGTCCAAAATTGTGAATTGCCTTTTAAAATAATATGAGCGCCCCGCCACCATCACCGCCATCGGGACCACCCATAGCGGTTAATTTATTACGCATAAAATGCTTACTGCCTGCACCACCATGCCCGCTGCGGCAAAATATCTTGATCTGGTCTACAAAGTTTGATTTTTCCATTGATGCAAAGGTCTGAAAATTTAAACCATTAAGTTTGGTAACCTCAAATTTCATTATGAAAACACTACGTTTTCTCATCGGTATTGCGGTAATAAGTTCCTGTTCTTCAAAGAAGATCAATGGGAGCCCAGAGGAAGTCCGTGAAGCAGTCATCAAGTTCTCAGCGGATTACCTGCTGTATAAGGAAAATGATCACCCGATTCCAGGGAGGAGAAACAAAATCCGCCCCGGCAGGTATATAGTTATATGTACAATGGAAAAATGGTTTATTATGTTCCACCTGCCTGTTGCGACTTGTTCTCCGATCTATATAGCAGCGAGTGCGAGCTATTAGCTCACCCGGATGGAGGGATAACGGGAAAGGGTGATGGAAAAGTTCCGGATTTTAACAAAAGAGTGAACGAAAAATTGATCTGGAAAGATGACAGGAATTGCCCTGGCCATTACTTAGTTTCATTCCAGGTTTTATGAACCGGGTGTTGATTCTGCATACTTCAGGGATATGCCTGAACGGTTCACAGGCTTCTCCATCCTTCAAATATCTGCTTGGTAATTGCTGGTAAAGCTTTGTTCCTTCCATTTTCCATGCTATCATTTCATCCTTAACCGTTTTAATGATCTTTGCAGGATTACCTACTACCATACTTCTTGCCGGAATAATTTCATCAGCCCTAATAAAGAGTGCGCCAACGATACATTCATCGCCAAGTTGTACATTATCCATGACAACTCGGCATTTCATCCCTACCAGACAATTCTTGCCAATGGTAGCGCCATGAATGATGGCGCCATGACCGATATGCGCGGCTTCC
>CAVZYY010000005.1:0-739347 GCA_963779595.1 uncultured Chitinophagaceae bacterium
TGGATTCACTCTGATTGTACAGTTATTTGATTTAATGAAGAAGAAATAAATAAGTTATATCATCGAATGCTAAAGAAACCTAACTGTTTCTTTCTTTATGAATATGACTATTGATTTATCAAAATCAGAATTATGTATAAATATTACATCCCCTTGTATTACAGTTGGTTTGAAAATTATGAGAATTATATATAGTTAATTGAGTGTTCGGATTAAAGGACCGTTCATTATCTATTAATATATCAAGTTCAAGATCTTCACCATTTATGATGTTGTTAATCTTGTCAATACCATCTGATTTAAATTTGATAAATGCTCCAAGATCATTAATACATGTTTACTTTAAAATCCGTAGAAATTCTCTATAACCGAGTAAAAAAAATAGCAAAGAGGTAATGAGAAATAATTAATAATATATGGAAAAGGGAGTAGAATATAATGGTAAGCATCTACGCCTCATTTCTTATAAAATCGGGCTTGTTCGAATGTCAATATTATGGTGCAAGTTTACTGATGGAATTACAGTAGTTTGCAAATACGGTATTTTAACATAGTATTTAACCCTAACTGTTCGACTAATCTTATAGCCCAAGAGAAGGGACCTTGTATGGATACTTTTCGATTGATAGATGCTTGAAGAAGAAAACTGCTCCAAATTTGGAAGCAAAAATGATTTTTACAGGATTAAAGAATTATACCACAAAATCAATTTATTATAAGTTTTTTTATCTTAATGATGGAACACAACAGTAAAAGAAACAACCAAAAATACTTTATGATTAATAATAAAGATAAATAATCATGAAAAACAGATTAGGCTTTGCAAATAATAAATTACAGTTAGAACTAATTTAACCATGAAATACAACTCCGTCTTGAAAAATATGCTTGAGGTAGACGAAGCAATAAATTACCTAGATTCATTACATCTATTTCCCCATCCAGATAGATCAAAATCATGGGATATTAGTAAAATTATCCACATCTTAAATAAAGCAGATAAAGGATCATTTATTCTAGATGTAGGGTGTAATACGTGTCCCATCTTGTCAATGCTTAGTAAGATCGGATTTAAAGAATTATACGGATGTGACCTTTACCTCTCGCCATCTTCCAAATCACAATCAGAAAAACATGAATTCAAGCAATATAACCTGTCGATTCAAAACCTGGAAAACACAAATTATAGAAATAATATGTTTGATTATATCACATCATTATCCGTGATAGAACATGGTATCAATATTGAAAAATATTTTAAAGAAATGAATCGAATATTAAAGAAAGGGGGAATGCTTCTTACATCTACAGACTACTGGCAAAATAAAATCAGTACCAGGAATTCTTGTTCATTCGGAATGCCTGATATTATTTTTAGTAAACACGAAATAAATAACATTATTAATAGTGCTGAAAAAAATGGTTTTGAACTCATTGAGCCCATAGATTTTACGTGTAAAGATAAGGTTGTTAGATGGGAACATAATGGTGTTGAATTAACCTTCCTCTTTTTCGCGCTCAAAAAAATAAGATCTATTTAATAGATCTTCTGATTTAATTTGCTACAATAAATACAATAAATATAATAAAAACATGCTTTAAATAATCACTTAATCTACTAGTCAAGTTACTGAATGGTTTGTAGAGGGATTTGTATTAGATTCAAAGCTTCTGGAAAGAGTATAAACGAAGGCAGATATATAAAAGGACAAAAGCGATGTCAACGTTGCGATATTTATATTACTTGGAATATCTCTGTATTTTGCCCTTGTTGTGGTACCGGATTACAATACAAACCTAGAAACGGTAAATTAAAACTTAAATTTGAAAAGGCTAAGAGCGATAGAGAACGAGCAGAAGTTTTGATAATATGAATCTAAGGTGTTGGATCTCTTTGGAAAAGCATTAACTTAATTCACCCACGATTCAAACATAGCAAATAAGGATTTAATGAATCTCAATTCCAAAACTAAGCGAGTTTGACTTTAACTGTATCATATATTGATAATCATTTTTCATCCGTGGGGATTAAGTTCCTTGTGATAATAGGGTTCTTTATCATCTTCATTGTAAGTTGGAATTCAAATGCTAAAAAAAGAAAAGAAACTGATGTATGGTGATATGTCCCCTACTTTTTATAGCATGAGTTTATATTTTATATTGTCAAATGAGTAAGATTCTATTTGGAGTTCACTTGCCAGTTATGGGGTTTGATAACACTAACCATGACAAAAAAGGAAAAAACGAATCGTCTAATACACCGAGAACAAATACTATCTATTGTAAAAAGGGCCGAATTTCTTGGATACGATTCATTAAGTGTAAATGATCATATTGTTTTTAGAACTAGCTGGTTTAATTCATTAAGTGTATTGTCTGCAGTTGCTGCAGTAACCAACAAGATAAAACTTGGCACTTCAATACTGAATATAGTTGTAAGAACTCCTGTAATTTGCGCTAATGCTTTATCAGCCATAGACATTCTATCATCAGGACGATTATTTGCAGCAGGATCCCTTCTTTTTACTGATGATTGCTCCGCCGATCGCGCCACCCACACCTCCGATTACAGCTCCTTTTGCAGAATTACTCATACCCTTTTCAGGCGCAGGAGCCGGAGCTGTTGTTGTAGTCGTTGATGTTCCACTACCCTCAGTTGTAGTTGTTCCTGTGCTTGCAGGAGCTGTTGTGGTTGTGGTGGTGGTTGTAGTTGCAGGAGTTGTTGTATTAACCTTTGTTGGGGTTTTTGTCTTAACAGTAGCTTTTGTCGGAGCTGCTTCCTCTTTCGTGGTAGATGATGACTTTGTTATAATAGTCGTAGTTGTACCAGTATCCGACTGAACACTGTTTTTATAAACAGTATCTGTGGGAAGTACCACTACATCTGTTTTAAGATCTTTATCGTCTTTTTCGCCATTGCATGCAGTCAACGCGGATACGGCCGCAACGATCACCAGGAACTGTTTCATTGTTTATTTGTTTTGATTTAGTTAGATAAAGGCAAAACTATGCCATAAGACCAATTTTAACCAAATGGTTAAAAATAAAACTGTTAAGATTTGTTAAAAACTTAGCTTTTGTCTAAAAGTCCCCTTCTACGCCATTGCGAATAAGATTGCTTCGTTCCTGGAATGACGTCCTTTAGACGCAATGGCGTTTTTTTAGATATGATAGTATTAAACGACATTTCTAAATGCTTGGAGGTATTTATCAAGATATAACTGTTTTGTCTTTGCCTTGTATTGCATAATAAATCTCGGGTGTTCCAAGGCAATAATATGTTGAAAGAATTGATATTTTTCATTCAGTTTCCGCAGGAATCTTTCATTCTTCCCGTTACCAAAACAAAAACAGGTATCCGTGTAAATACCCATGCAGACCTGGGTTTGAATATTCTCTACCATGAATTCATACATTGAATCAATCAGTACAGCGCTGTCGTAATAATTATAATTCACCTCCTTCCCCTTATCATTTGTAGCAGTAAAACCAAGCGGGCAGATCGAATTGATATAAAAGTTCCTGTAAAAATTACCGGTGCCTCCGTATGCTTTTATCATCTCATACACAAAAACGGAGGAGGGCTCATGGGTTTCTTTTCCCTGGTATGGAATACCGCATTCGCTGGTAAGTCTCTTTGTATCTGTAAATGGAATGCCTGTGACTGCGCCGCCAAACCTGCCGGGGTTGATACCCAGTATTAAATGGCGTTTCTCATGATCATCATAAAATTTTTTATAAAATATATTGGATATTTTTAATACCTCCTTGTTCTCTTTAAAAGGATTCATAATACTGATGCCGGGTGGCAAATTTCCTTTAAAATCGATCCTTTCATTAAATGAAATAACCCGGTCTGCAAAAGTCTCCACCATTAAATATTTTTTATATTAAGAACAATCATAACTCGTAAAATTACGTACCCACTTGGCTTGGTTCTTGCCATGTAAGAAATATGCTGGCCTTAATTATACTTGGAATGATCGCGGTTATTTTTCTTATCATGGGCTTTCTTGAAATTAAATTACCTTTTATTTCAAGGAGGCATGACGTAAAGAAAGAAAACATAACTGTGTCAAATGCTACTGCAAATCCAATAGATAACCTGGTAAAAGATTCTGTAGAATCTACCCTGCTACAAACGATGTTTATCAAAAAGCAATTGAAAGAAAATTACGAGGGATTGCCAAACTAAATGTTCCGGGTTATCCCAATCCTCCTTCAATGATCGACCTGTCCACTTCTTCTTCTTCTTTTTTATCGTTGCTTAAACGCCTTAGCTTTCTTCCGTAAGAGAACTTCGTAATCAGCACAAACAATACAGGCACTACAAATATCGCCAGCGTGGTAGCGGCGATCATCCCGCCAAATACCGTCCAGCCAATGGTTTTACGCGACTCTGCAGCTGCCCCGCTTGCAAATGCCAGGGGCAATACACCCAAGATAAATGCCAGCGAGGTCATAACAATGGGCCGCAACCGCAGTTGCACTGCCTGCAATGTAGCGTGCAACGATATCAATGCCACGATCCACCCTTTCTTTGGCAAACTCCACGATCAGGATCGCATTTTTTGCTGCCAGCCCGATCAGGGTGATCAGTCCGATCTGCGCATATATATTATTGGTAAGATTAGGGAATGAATGTCAATGTAAGAATAGAACCAAATGCCCCGATCGGCACGGCAAACAATACAGAGAAAGGAACGGACCAGCTTTCATACAATGCTGCAAGGAACAGAAATACAAAAACGATAGAGATGGCAAAGATGGTAACTGTTGCTGCTTGCCGGCTTTTATTTCTTCCCGGCTCATTCCGGAAAATTCATAGCCATATCCTGCGGGCAATGTTTGCGCTGCCACTTCCTTCAATGCCTCGATCGCCTGGCCGCTGCTAAAACCCGGTTTCGGTGACCCATTGATTTCAATGGACCGGTAAATATTATAATGCGAGATCAGCGATGGGCTTTCAATTACTTTTGTCGTAATCAATGAGCCGAGCGGTACCATACCTCCCTGGCTGTTGCGTACATAATATTTATCCAGCTCACTGATAGAAGAACGGTAGGTACTATCGGCCTGCGCCATCACCCGGAAATTTCTTCCATACAAATTAAAATCATTGACATAACTGCTTCCCAGGAAAGTAGACATCGTGCTGTAAACATCCGACACCGAATACGCCCAGTTTTTTTGCTTTTTCCTTATCAACATCTACCTGGTAACTGGGTGTACGGGTATGTAAAGAAAGTATAGGCCATGCCGATTTCAGGCCGCTTGTTTAACTCTCGCCAGAAAATTCCTGGCAACTGTTTCAAATTGCTGGATATTATCCGTACTGGTTGTTTGCTGCAATTCAAAAGTAAAGCCGGAAGTAGCACCCAGACCCGGAATGGCCGGTGGTGCAATGGCCAATATCCTTGCTTCCTTGATATCGGCGGTTCTTTGCTGGATCTCTGCAATGATGCTTTTTACATGATGTTCCTTCGCTTTTCCGGTCATCCCAGGGCTTCAAGCTTACGAACATGGTGCCCACATTTGATTTGTTGGAAAAACTGATGATATTCAATCCGGCCAAGCCACCCACCACTCTTACTTCCGGAATACTCCTGCATCCTTTCCATCATATTCAGTCAGCATGGCCATACTGCGGGTGGTAGAAGTGGCTTCCGGCATTTCATAAGTCACAAACAACCGTCCTTCATCTTCAGTAGGAATAAAACCGGATGGTTTATTTTTAAACAAAAAGAACAGCCCCACAAATAAGCACACCAGCATGATCAGAACACATCAGGCGTTGCCCTGATCCATTTGCCCACACCCCTTGTATAAGAATTGGTTAGTTTGCCAAACCCCCTGTTGAACCATGCAAAGAATTTTTCAAGCAGATTCTTTCTTCACCGTTTCATCTTTGGAAGGCTTTAGCATAATCGAGCACAATGCAGGTGTAAGTGATAAGGCCACAAATGCCGAGATGATAACAGATACCGCAATGGTAATGGCAAACTGCTGGTACAGTCGTCCTACGATACCCGGTATAAAACCAACCGGAACAAATACCGCTGCCAGGATCAATGCAATGGCGATAACCGGCCCCGAGATATCTTTCATGGCTTTTTGGGTGGCTTCTTTGGGCGACATTTTTTCATGATCGATATAATGTTGCACGGCTTCCACCACCACGATGGCATCATCCACCACAATACCAATGGCCAGTACAAAGGCAAAAGCGTAAGTGTGTTGATGGTAAAACCAAATGGGATAAAAAAGATAAATGTGCCGATTAGTGAAACCGGGATGGCCAGTACAGGGATCAGCGTTGCCCTCCAGCTTTGTAAAAAAAGAAATACCACCAGTATTACCAGCAGCAATGCTTCAACCAATGTATGTAATACTTCATTGATGGAAACTTTTACAACCGTCACTGTTTCAAGCGGCATGAGATAATCAATATCTTTGGGAAATGTTTTTTTCAATTCTTCCAATGCTTTATTGACCCCTTCATAAGTTTCCAATGCATTGGCGCCCGGTGCCTGGTAGATCAGTACAAAAGCCGCCGGCTTTCCATTTACAAAAGCATTGGTGCCATAATCAAATTTTCCCAGTTCAACCCTGGCAACATCTTTCAGGTAAACAATGCTTCCGTTTGCAGGTCGTGTTCGTACAATAATATTTTCAAATTGCTCTTTTGTATTGATGCGGCTATTGGTCAGTACACTGTATTCAAAGCTCTGTACACCAGGCTGCGGGTTACCGCCAACCGTGCCTGCGGCCACCTGCAGATTTTGTTCTGTCAGTGCAGCAATGATATCCGCAGGTGGTCATACCCAGGTTGGCCAGTTTTTCCGGGTTAAGCCAGATACGCATGCCAAAATCATCGGCACCTGGAAACAATATCACCTACTCCTTTTACCCGTTGCAAGGCATCCTTCACATAGATGTTGGCATAGTTGCCTATAAATGTGGCATCATGTGTGCCATTGGGTGAGTAAAATGCCAGCGCCACCATGATGCTGGGGTTTCGCTTACGAACGGTGAGGCCTAACCGCTTCACTGCATCCGGCAAAGCGGGTTCCGCCACACTTACCCTGTTCTGCACATCCAGCGCGGCAATATTAATGTCCGTACCGACCTCAAAATTCACATTGATACTGCTTTGCCCGCTGCTGGTGCTGTTGCTGGACATATAGGTCATGCCAGGCGTGCCATTCACCTGTGTTTCGATGGCAGTGGTGGTGGTTTGCTCTACCGTTTGTGCATCGGCCCCGGTAAAGTTGCCGGTGATGGTAACCGTGGGTGGAGTGATATCAGGGTATTGTGCAACCGGCAAAGTGGTCAATGCAATAAATCCTACCAGCACAATCACGATGGATATCACAATGGCCGTTACCGGCCTTTTTATAAAAGTATCTGCTATCATACCTAACGTTGAAAAGGTTTAAAAAGTTCAAGAAGTTCAAAAAGTTCACGAGGTTAACTTCTCTTAATCCTTAAACTTACCTGGCCTTTGTAATTTTTATCCGGTGTTGATCCCTGACCAACAAACCATGTACTTAAAAAAATATTATTATAACTTTCCCGACCAACCCCTAAACCTCTTGAACTTCTTGAACTTATTAAACCTCTTTAACTTTTCCGGACCGTATCAGCCACAACATTGATCGCTGCTCCTTCCCGTAAATTCTGCACACCTTCGGTTACTATTTTTTCTCCTTCAACAAGTCCTTCTTTAACAATAACGTCTCTGCCTAGCTGCTTACCCAATATTACTTTCCGTTGAGATACTTTGTTACTGTCATTCGGCACATATACAAAATATTCACCCAGCTGTTCTGTTACAGCCTTGTAAGGGATCAGGATGGATTGGGTGCCGGCATTATTCTTAACACGTACCGTTCCATTCATACCTGCTATCAGGAGATTCTTTTCATTGGGGAATACCAGCCTCGCTTTGATGGTTCCTGTTTGAGGATTGACTGCCCTGTCGAGCAAGGCGATTTTACCTGGATAAGGATATACATCATTGCCAAAGGCAAGTGTAAAAGTGGAATCTTTTGCCGAAGGCTTCTCATTCATCAGTGTGGTGAACCGATAGATCTCTTTCTGGTCAATATTAAAATCAACAGCCAGTTCCTTTTCGGATGAGATCGTATTCAGCACAGTTTGCCCCGCCGTAACTGCTGTGCCGGTCTTTACCGAAGATATTCCGATCACACCATCAAAAGGAGCACTTACCCTCGTGTATCGTACATTGGTCTGCACGGCCCGTATATTGGCGTCTGCAGCGGCAACCTGCCTTTTCGTTACTTCCAGGGCGGCATCCGCATTGTCAACCAATTGTTTTGCGACCGCATCATTCTTATCCAGCTCATGGTAACGGTTCGCATCTTTCTGCGCCTTGTTCAGGTTGGCCTGCTGCAACTGTAAATTGGCGACTGCCTGCTGGTAATTGGCTGAGTAGAACTGGTCATCCACTGAATAAAACAATTGCCCCTTTCTTACCCTGTCTCCATCCTTAAAATGAACACCCGAGATAAAACCGCTTACCTGCGGACGCAACTCTACCTGGTTCAAAGCCGTTACGGTAGCAGGGTATTCATCATTATAAACAGCAGGTATAAATCGTACAGGCTCTACCGTAACCTTCGCCGGCGGAGGTGCGGGTGGAGCCGTGGCCTTTTTTTCGCTACAGGCCGCTACCAGGAGTACGGCTGCAGTGCCGGTATATATCATTGATCGTTTTAAGAACATAATATTTATTTAATTCACGTTTAATTTTTATTATAGCATTCTTCTTTTATCCAAATCCCGGGGCTACTGTCAGGCTGAGCTTGTCGAAGCCTCGTCAATATTTATCAAAACAGCTTTAAGAGTTCCCTTTAGCGATGTTTCGACAAGCTCAACATGACAACCCTTCTAATGAACATAACGACTATTCTAACCGGATCCCGGGGCTACTGTCAGGCTAGCCTGTCGAAGCTTTTCCATTAATAATTGATCTGCCCCAGCTCCCGCTGCACATCTACCTTACTCACCAGCAACTCGTATACAGCATTAAAATAATTGATCTGTGCCGTGCGCAGATCCGTTTCAGACGTGATCACTTCAAGATATGTTTTGATCCCTGAGCGGTATTGCAGCTGTATCACATCATATACTTCCTTCGCCAGGTCCACATTCTCTTTTAATGCCAGGTAATTGGCAAGGCTGCTTTTATACCCCGCTAACGCCCGGGCATAAGCGGAATTGACTCCGTTCTTCAGACCTACAATATCCCATTCATTTCTTTTCAACTCCAGTTTTGCGGCAGCTATATCGGCCTTTCGCTTTCCTCCCTGGAAAATGGGAAAGCTCAGTGTAAGTGCAGCAAAGGAATTGGGATAATTTGTGCTGTATAATTTTGAAAATTCATTGTTCTGAAAATTCAGGTTATACGCCCCGTTGGCAGATACATCAGGCAGGTAACTCCATTGATTGTATTTTACGTTGGCTTCCAGCAGCCTCCGCTGGGTCTCCAGCTGCCTGTATTCAATTCTTGCCTTGTAATCGGGCAATTGTAAAGTGTCGAGCACGATATCCTTTTCCATTTGCAGGGAATCATATACAATGTTCAGCGTTGCTTCCTCCGGGTAATTCATCAATGCCTTCAGGTATTCCAGTTTTGCTACCAGTAATTCCTCGTTGCTTTTTTTGGATGCCTTGATATTGTTCAGGGTGATGGTAGCTCTTTTATAATCGATCTTATCCGTGATCCCGGCCTTGTATTGATTAAAAGCGTCTTTCAGGCTGCGCTCGATCCTCAGGATATTTGCATCCGCAACACTCACCTGTTGCTTTGTAGTGAGCACATCATAATATGCTTTGGAAACATTTACCGCCAGGTCGATGCGTTCGCTGCTGGTTGCCTGCCTCGCCTGCAGCTGTACATCGCTCTTTGTGCGTCTTGCCAATAAGACATCGCGGTTAAAGATATATTGCGAAACGCTGAACCGCCCGGCAGAAATATTGTTCACCCCCAGCCGCACGGGATTTCCACCGATCACGCTGGTCTGCACCTGGAAATTATGCTGCAGGCTGTAATCAAAGTCTACCTGTGGATACCATTCTGCCAGCCTGCTCCGGATCCGCTGATCCGTTATCTGTTCGTCTAACCTTGATTGTTGTATCACGGGCTGCCGCTTCATGGCATACTCAATAGCACGCTGAAGGGTAACTTCCTGCAGGAGGCTATCGGTCCCCGGGGATTGTGCACGGAGTACAAAAACCGGGAGAACCGCTAAAAGAATTATCAATAATTTCTTCTTTACCTGCCTGTCTGTCCTGTGTTCATTCATGTATCAACTACTTTACGGTATTACCGGTTTATGTTATTTATTTACCACAACCTTTTGAACTTCTTGAACCTTTTAAACTTTTTAAACTTATCCTTTCTTCTCCAGCTTATTCAATATCCCCGACAGTTCCTTCTTCAGCGATTTCAGTTGTGCGTTACTGATAGAAAGTTCTGAAAATATATTATCCGGGATACCCACTGCTTTTTTCTGAAGCAGCTTTCCCTCTTTGGTAAGTTGCACATGTACGATCCGTTCATCTTCTGTACAGCGAAGCCTGCTGACCAGTCCCGTTTCCTCCATGCGTTTGAGCAACGGGGTAAGCGTGCCGCTGTCCAGCCAGAGCTCACAACCGATCTCCTTTATAGAAAGTTTTCCCCTTTCCCACAACAACAGCATAACGAGGTATTGGGGATAGGTAAGCTCAAGCGCTTCGAGGTAGGGCCTGTACAAAGCGGTCATCTGCCGGCTCAATGCATAAAGCGGGAAACAAAGTTGGTTTTGAAGATGTAAATGGTCCATGCCAAAAATTTGGTTGTGCGAAATTAGATTGTGCACAATTAATAAAAAAATTTATTTATTTGGACGGAAAATAGAAAACAGATTAAATGGATAAAAAAGAAATTAGGGAAGAGTTGGGATCAGCAAGCTCCAGGTTCGGGAGTTCATAGTTCAAAGTTGTTCTTCCCAACTAAGAGCTAAGAACCAGGAACTATTTTCTCCAGTTATGATTGAAAACCGGAACCTGCAGTCAATTGTCCATTGTCAATTATCAATTGTCAACAGCATTCAAGATCCAGTATCTGAATCGTTTTGTCATAATATTCCTTTGCTTTTTCGGGCGTATTGCCAATGCATACCAGGCCAAGTTTGCCATATTCAGAAAGCGCGCCAACGAGGTGAAACATCACACCTTCCTGCGCCGCGCCATCATACATGAGTTCGTGATACATGGAAATATCGATCAGGTCATCGCGGCGTAGGCCCTTTATATTTTTCATTGCTTACATTGTCAGAAGCAAAATAAAATCTTTTGTTGCCGCTTGCAGTATAGGTATTCCCCTGTTTCAGCATTGTATTTGCCATCAGTTAAAAACTGCAGCATCAAAAATGGATGCGTGGTGCCGCCTTTGCGCAGGTTTATTTCAATGGCATAATGTTTCCATGAACCGTCATCCTGCTTTACAGAAATAAAATCAATGGCAAACCTGCCCAGCGCTCCTTTGCCTGCCAGTATTGTGCGATCTTTTTACCTTCTGTGGCAAGCTGAAATACTATAATCTTCATCTGCAGGAAAGATTGCGCCGATGAAGATCTGCCCGTCATCACCACCCAGCAACTGGTCATGTGTGCTCACCATTTCAATCTGCTTTGTAGGGGTAATGACACATTGAACCGAAGGCGACATTTTTATGTCTCCTTCCAGAAACACTTCTACAATGCCTCCCATCTCCTGAAATTTTTCAAAGAATAATTCTTCACTTACATCTTTTGATACAGTCTTAAGTTGTTCCGATAAACTTTCATCAATATTTTTCTCAAGCATATTATCAGCTGAATCGCGGGATAATTGTATATGGCATTGCCATCGCCACTAAATCCATCATTCATTTTTACCACTGCTTTTCGTAAGGCAGGATATTTTCTTTTAACGCTGCAAGCGCTTTTACAATATCTTCTTTTGTGTAAGATCTTCAAAACCATCCGGCAAATCTACACCGGCTGCCCTGAAGTTTTTCCTGCCGCCTGATTTTGAGCCTTCATAGAATTTATCCGGGTCGGTACCAAACAGCGGAATATCTAATTGCACTGCCAGTGTTTTTTCAAGGGGGGTAATATTGTAACAGGTAAGATGTGTGGAATCCTTATCTGTAATGAGTTGCCTTATGCGTTCCATAAGCCTCGGCCTTTCCAGTATTTTTTGTGTAAGCGGTTTAACAGATGCATCATAACAACTGAGCATGGTAAGCCTTTTCCTTGCATGCTGGCCGGTGATGCCCGGCAGCAGGTGCAGGTAATAATCAACGATCGTTTCAGCGACCGGCATACTGGTTACATAAATAATTTTTGTAAGCGGCATGCGCAGCAGCATCAGCAGGCAAAGCAATCTTTCTTCGTAATGTACAGCTCCTTTTATTTTGGAAAGTATATCCTGGTCAAGTGAAAGTGAAGGAATGATCACCACGGTACGTGGCGCCAGTTTATCAGGGAACACTTTTTCAAACTGCTTGCCAAACCGTTGCTGGATATCCGCGAATGCGCTCCTTTCAGCCTCGGAACCGGGATCGGGCTGTTGATGGGTAATATTGAATGATTTCCGTTTACTATTTGCAATACTGGTATTAGCCATGTTTTGAAAACTTTGCAGAAAGTTAATAAATTTTGAGTAGGAGTTCAAAAGGAAAAAGCTGGAAGCCGGATAAAGGAAAGTTCCTGGTTCAGTAGTTCATAGTTGTTCTCCCCAACCAGGAACTAAGAACTAAGAACTAAGAACTTTTTTCATTCTACAGCAATGATAAATGTGTTACTTGTGCTGCAGGCTACTTAGTTCGCACTTAAAGCTGTTTCCCAACCAGGAACTAAGAACTACGAACTACATTATTCCTTCAACTTCTTCCCCAGCTTACTAAAAGTCTCATAAGGCCCCTTGTCGACAAACATATTTGCGATCCAGCCCGGGATACTGCCGCCGGGATCCACTTCCAGTTCATAATGAATGCTGATGGTTTGTGGGGTTGGCATGGTGACCCTCCAGCTGGCTTTATATTTCTGTACCCTTACTTTACCGGATGATTTGGGAACCATGGCGGACTCGCTGCTCCCCGCAATGGTCATCACTGCCGGAAGGCTGTCTGTATTGATCCGTATATGGATCACTGCATCGCGGTTTGTGAGTGGCCAGGGCATATCCGTTTCTGTATGATAAATAATATCATGCGGCGAATTTTGTTTCAGCAGCTCGCTTTTTTTTGAGTGATAGATCCAGTTGCTGAATTGCGGAACATTGGTGAGGATGGATATGAGTTTTGAATAAGTTCCTGTAAGGGTACATTCAACTTTGATAGCTTTGAAGGAAGAATTTTCTACGGAAGATGCATACACCTTGATCCCATTTCCTTCTTTTTTTAGTTTCCAGTTGTACTGACTAAAACATACAGTTGCCTGAAGACTTATAAGTATGAGAAAAAATAGGCGTTTCATGATGTTATCTCTTTAAAAGGGAACGACAAAAATACAGCCATAAAATTTAAGTGAGTGATAGCAACACTGATTACACGGAGCGAACGGAGTATAAGTTGCAGTATGAAGGAATAATATTCTGGCTTTTTAGATATGACTCTTAAAGTCCGTTGACTTATAGGCCACAATGGTTGAGATTGCATGTATGGATATCAAATTGAAAATTGGACAACGGATACGTATACTTCGGAAAAGACTAGAAATTTCGCAAGAGGCATTAGCTTATAAAGCAGAAGTAGATAGAACTTATGTTACTGATGTAGAAAATGGACGCAGAAATGTCTCTGTTGAGATTTTAGAAAAATTAGTTACTGCACTTGAAATCTCTTTCACTGAATTTTTTAATTCTAAAGAGTTCAAGAAATGAGCATTAATATATTTCCAGGTGATATTATTTCTCATGTTCAAATGTGTATAGAGGAAGGTGGTGTTATGTTACAGAGAGGAATGAACTTTAGGCTTAAAGGAAATTCTTCTGTTATCTTAATGTCGTTGAGGGTAGGAGCTCCATATGAGGATACAGTTCTTGAGAACGGTAAAATTTTGATTTATGAAGGGCACGATGTTCCGAAAAATATTCATCAAAGTCCGAAAACCGTAGATCAACAATTTCAATCGGTAAAAGGTACTATTACAGAAAACGGAAAGTTCTTTCGCGCAGCTGAAGATTTTAAGAAAGGGAAAACTTTACCAGAATTAGTCAAAGTGTATGAAAAAATTAAAGATGGCATTTGGGTTTTTAATGGCATTTTTGAACTAGTTGATGCATGGGTTGAAAGGTCTAATAGAAATATCTTCAAATTTAAATTATCAGTTACAGATAAGTCTGTTGATCAAAAAGAACAAAGAATAGTAGAGTTAAAAGATCTTGATCACAATCGAATGATTCCAACTTCAGTCAAACTTGAAGTATGGAAAAGAGATAAGGGACAGTGTATTACTTGTGGAAGTAAGGACAATTTGCATTTCGATCATATTCTTCCCTATTCAAAAGGAGGCACATCATTGTCGGCAGAAAATATTCAGTTGCTTTGCGCTAGACATAATTTGCAGAAGCATGATAAGATACAGTAATAAAGAAAGAAATCCATGCTATCCTCAGTTTCCAACTTAGGATTTTCTCTTCACCACGATCTATTTCAAAATCTTTGGCACAATTTTCCCGCCTCTTTAATCGTCGACCGGACAGCCTGTGAACAGCATCCTGATAAATTTCAACCTAAAACTATCAATATGCAAGACCCATCTACTAAAAAAGACGAGGCTGTACAGGCAAGAGCAACTGGTATCACGGAACCGGTAAATCAACAGGTTGTAGCACCCTTAACGGATGATATGGAAGAAAAAGATCCCGATTACCTGTTTCACGACCTTGATGGCGGGGAGGGATGAGGGAGGATAAAAGGGGTGACGTTCTAAACAGAAAAGAATGGATAATCAATCTATACGATCATGATCCGGAAATTAAAGTCGGGAGAATATCGCCTCTACTCGCGGAAAAAAGATCCCAAAACCAACAGGCGGCGAAACCTGGGCACGTTCCGGTCGCTGGCTGCTGCCAAAAAACATGAGCAGGAAATACAGTACTTTAAAAGGCGCTAACGTGCACTCCTCCAGGAGGATCATCCCGTGTTTTTAACCCCTGGGCTTTTCGTTTCAACCCATTCTCTTCCCAAAATTTTGGCATAGTTTTTCATTCTTTTTAACTGTATCTTGATCATTGCAGCCATCATCATAAATAACCCACTTAAAACTTCCAATATGCAGGACCCAAAAAAAGATGCAAGTGTAAAGGCCGGGCTTGAAATAGCCGCCCATACCAACCCCGAAAGGGATACAGAAAAAGACGCGGATGACCTGGTACATGAGCGTGAAGAAGAAATGCCGGAGGAATCTGCGGCAGCCGAACAGGACCCGGATGAACTGGTTCATGAACACCACGCAACCCCACATCCTGGTGAGCTGGACGAAGCAGACCTGGATGACCTGGTACATGGCCAGGATGGCGGCGAAGCGTGAGTGAGAACTCCCAAAGCTCTGTCCTTTGTAACAATTTTTTTCGGTTGTAAAAAAATGTTACAACCCTGTAACTATATTTTTTGTGAGAAAATAAATTGTTACAACTGTTTACGCTGGTATGACCCTATTTGTCCTGTTGGATTTTTCAGACCTCATCAATTGCCTTCCTCCGCTCACTCCCCACCTGCTTAAAATAAGAAGGTGTAAGACCAGTGACTTTTTTGAATTGGTTGGAAAGATGTGCGACGCTGCTGTACTCCAGTTCAAATGCGATCTGCGATAATGTGTGCTGATCATATATCAGCAGCTCCTTGGCTTTTTCAATGCGCTGCTCAATAAAATAATTTTCAATGGTCCTGCCTTCCACCGAAGAGAACAGGCTGCTCAGGTATGTATATTCATGATTCAACTTGTCCGACAGGTAATAAGAAAGCTTCTTTTTACTGGCATCCTCCCCGTCCTCATTCCTGGCACGCTTTATCACGAGCTGCCGGATCTTTTCTATCAGCATATTTAGTTGGGTATCGATCACTTCAAACCCGATATGATGAAATTTTTCCTGCAGCTTTACCTGCTTCGCAGCTGTTAAGGGTTCCGCAAGCTCTATCTCCCCCACCAATACTTTATGGTATTTGATCTGCTCACTGTCAAGGATATCCTGCACCGCAAGTACACAACGATGACAGACCATATTTTTTATCAATAATTTTTGAGATACCGTATTCATTTCTTTATAAAATGCTGCATTCAAGTTAAGGCTTTTGAAACGATCCGGTTCAATGAACATGTGCCGTTTCGTGATAATGCTCCAGGCAATCCACTGAACAAAAGAAAATATTTTTGTCTGAAGGATGTGAAATGGCATTTCTTGTTTTCCGTACCTGCATTTTACAGACGGGGTCAATAAATATCTCCTCTTCCCTGCCGGAATTTTCCTGCCTATAAATTTCAACACTGCCGGGCAGGTTCTTAAATGCATGATGCCCTGCCGTGCTGAATGAAAATGATCCGGGCTCTTTTAGCGCCTGTATAAATGTATCCGAGTATAAAAACTGTCCAGCTCCTGCTTTGGCAGCGATCCTTGAAGCAAGATTGATCGTCGTTCCAAAATAGCTTCCGTTCCGCTTCAATGCCTTTCCATAATGCATGCCGCCGTGCAGCTGCAGGAAATTTTCTGTTGCAATGGCTTTTTTCATCAGCAGTTCAGCTGTCGCCGACAGATCATCCACCGAACGCGAAACGATCATAACTTCATCGCCTGTCCGCTCATGTAGCCGGCTATCTCCCACAAGGCAATCATTTACCATCTCCGTATACTGATCCACCAGGTCGGCAGCCGAAGCCGCACCGTGTGCTTCTGTAAGCGCAGTATATCCCGAGAGGTCTGCTATTAATATTGCAATATTTTCTTCCATACAATTCCGGTTGAATAATAAAATAAAAAAAGCCGCTTTTCAGCGGCTTTGTATTAACTGCCGCAGCTGCAAACGTTGTCACAGTTCTTACCGGCCGTACCACAGGTACAAACTTCACAGGTACACACCACACAGTTGCAATTGGGGTTTCCACATCCGGCGCTCATCCCCGGCTTAGCTGCTGCATTGATCATTGTTGTTTTCATGACTTTTAGTTTTTAATTGTTTTTTGATAACACAAAGCTACGCCGGGGGTTTGCTGCTGTTGTTACATTACTTTGGGTAAAGGTTACAGGATTTTGGGGTATCTATTCTTCTTTTCCTTGATGAAAAGAAGCAAAAATCAGCCGTAATTATTATTTTCTTACTTACTTTTTTGCTTGCCCAAAAAAGTAACAAAAAAGGGCACCCCTAATCGATTACACCCCGACCCGCCTGCCGGCAGGCAGGTTACGGGAAGCAGCTATGGTCAGCAGTTGTACTACTCTAGCTTCAACTGCGGTAATTCTATTCTTAGATTTGAAGAACCCACTGACCCCTATTCAGAAGACCGTTTTGAAGTGTGGGCCTCAGAAAAAATTGCGTTAAGAAAATTGGGAGGAGGGATGTAAAAATGAAATAGCTGTTACAAAAGCCTGGATATATTTTTAGCTGGTAAGTTGCACATAGTTGGGAACAGTATATATGATTGAGCTTATTTCATTTTACACCCGACGAAAAATTTTTAGCTTTTTTTTCTGAAGCCCTTGATTTTCGCTTCTTTTCATCAAGGAAAAGAAGAGAAACTTTTTTTCTAAATGTTATTTTTCTTTTTTGCCTCGCCATTGCGGGTTGTGCCACTTGCCCAAAAAGGACATAACACGTTCTTAAATGTCGTTTTACAGCATGCCGGCAGGGCTATTTCAATTGCCTGTAATATTCAACAAGTGAAATAAGATCGGCTTCTTTTTTCCCCAGTTTATTTTTATCAATATACTCCAGTAATTGCTTTCTTTTATCACCAGCGAGTTCAGCAATTTCAGCCGGTTTCTTTACCCTTGTCAATTCACCATTCCGGCCGATAAAATACTTTTCCGTTGTTTGTATGGTCTGTTCTGTTATTGAGGACGCGTACTTTTTACTTTCAAGCATGTGTTTGTGATATTCTTTGAACAGGATGAATTTTTCGCCTGCCAGTACCTGGTACCATATAGTCTTGGCTCCTGATCCCTGCAGCGCAGTAGAAGGTATAAAAACATACTTTTGACCTGTAGTAGTATCGGTCATGGATACCTGTAAAGCAGCCTGCACCAGGATCATTTCCTCTTCCTTATCGTCCAGGTATATTAAGCTGCCGTCCAAAAGATCAAGTCGCATCCGGACATTCCGGGCGCCTGTAGTATCTGTAAGGAACACTGTTCCCTTCATCCATGTTTCACTAAAATATGGTGTGCCCGAAACCAATCTTACATACTTGGCCGTACTCACAGGATGGCCACTGATTACATAGAATAACTGGCCCGATAAGCGGTCTATAGGATTTTTATCGACATCAATAACCTGCTGGCTAAAAGCCGTATTAAAGCAAGCAATCCAGAAATGATAAATAAAATTTTCATGCTGTTATTTTTTAATGAATATAAACTTTATAATGCTTAAAAGATGTGAAAAAGTGATCAAATACAGCAACAACATACCAGCCCTCTCGGGGATAAACCTACCGGAAATGATCATTGGAGACGGATTTGAAGATCCGCCTGCCTTCTTTCCTGCACATTCTTTGCATAACATATCCTATGATCCTTTTAAAATCGCATCCCCTCTGGCAGGCTGCAGGTGAAGTCCTCCTTTACCTCTTGTTCTTTGCTGCAGTTGTATCGGTCATCGTCTTTATCCTGCGCGGGCCCATGCGGCAGTACAAACCGGTAGACCTGCTTATCTTCAAAAAACTGGAAGGTCTGCATACGGATAATAATAACCGGCTGGCGCTTGCGGTAACTTACCTTGGCAAGCACCAGTTCCTGATCCCTGCAAATTTATTGTTGATCGCAGCTTTCCTGCTATTTGGCTGGCATTACTGGTATGCATTCAGGATGTTCGTGATGTCGCTGAGCAGCCTTACATTGATGTTCATATTGAAACACCTGTTTCTACGCAAAAGGCCTTTGGAACCATTGCTTCATGCCGCCAAAGGAAAAAGTTTTCCCAGCGGTCACGCGATCATGGCGGTGAATTTTTATGGATTGCTGCTTTATATGATCTCACACACAGCCATTGATCCTGTTTTTAAAATTGCAGCAGGCGTTTTTTTTATTCTCCTTATTATTGCCATTGGATTGAGTCGTGTATACCTGAAGGTTCATTATACAAGTGATGTACTGGCCGGATTTATCATTGGTATTTGCTGGTTCTATACGAGCCTTCATATTTTAAACAGGCTGCAGATAATAATTGACAATTGATAATGGACAATTGACAATGGATACGGACTATAAAAATCCGTGGCTGCACTCATTCAACATTCATCATAATAAGAGTGGGCTGTGCCGGGCTCGAACCAGCGACCCTCACGTTGTCGACGTGATGCTCTAAACCAACTGAGCTAACAGCCCGGGAACCGGGCTGCAAATATAAAATTATTTAGCTTACCCCTGGCCGGTGTCTTCACCGGCCGGAATAATTTCCCGGTTTATCCCCTGGCCGATGTCCTCACCGACCGGAATAATTATGATCCCCTGGTAGGTGTCTTCACCGACCGGAATAATTACCCGGTTTACCGACGGGGAAATTCTCATACATACACGCGAAAAACCACCCGGATCACCAGCATTGTTATTGCGATATTCAGCCATTAATCCTACCATATGCAAGAGGTCAACTATAAAGGACATCACAATTCCTATACAGAAATAAACGAAGTATATTTTTGGACACTGACCATAAAAGAATGGATCCCTCTTTTAAAACACGATGATTATAAAGTTTTGATCATTGATTCTTTGAAATGGCTTTGTGATAAGGACCTGGTAAAAACATACGGATTTATTATCATGCCCAATCATCTTCATCTCTTATGGGAACAACTAAAAATGAATGGGAAAGAATTTCCAAAAAATAGTTTTGAAAAATTTACTGCACATAGCTTCAGGAAGAAACTTGAAAAGGAAGATCCCTTATTGTTAGCAAAGTTCAAGGTAAAGGCATCAGACAGGAAATACAATTTTTGGAAAAGAGATCCTTTAGCGGTCAGGGTTTTTAGCCGTGAAATGGCTGAGCAAAAATTAAATTACATTCACTACAATCCATTGCAGGAATATTGGAGCCTATGCAAAAGCCCGGAAGCATATAAATTTTCATCCGCATCTTTTTATGAAACAGGGATAAATGATTTTGGTATACTTACGCATTATATGGATGCTTTTGGATGAAAGAGGACTGTTGGATTGGAGATGGTCGGTGTCTTCACCGACCACGGGTGGTGAAGAATGGTCGGTGAAGACACCGACCATGGGAACAAATTAATTTGGGATTCACCGTGAACCCATTATAAATTCAATCTAAATGCTAAAGCAGGGAAACTGGCTGCGTGTTTAAAAACAACTTCGTTGTCCAAAACCCTTTCAAGATTCAAACCTGCCGTAGCAGCCATTGCCTTTCTTTTATTTCTGCCGGATGCAATGAACAAGGGAATACTGCTCAATGCAATGACCCCTCCCAGCACCCCAACGGTAGCTGTGGTGCCAAAACTTGATTCTCCGCTACTGACAAGTGCAATGCAACCTACCCCTGCTCCGAGGAAAACAAAACCCAGTATTTTTTGAGTTTTGCTTTTCTTCAGGTAATCCTGCCGGGTCAATGGCTGGTCCGGCGTTGTTGCTTCCTGGCTATAGCTGGTTCCGGTAAACGCTGATAACAGGACGATCAGCAGAATGTAATTTTTCATCTTTTTTATTTTAGGGTTTTAAAATCGTCTTATACTGTAAAGCTATAAGTGCCGGTTATGTATTCCTAATTGATCCCTGCCACAAAGCCGGGAATTAATTGCACTAAATACTAATAATATATTTTTGCAGCTGGCATTTAGTAAATTCCACTAATAGATGTGAGCTGCCGCATTGAATGAGATTCATTTAACATTTAACATTCAACATTTCAAAAAGCCATTGGCCGCTTTCAGCTATTTTTGCCATTCTTAAAATACCTCAGATAATCACATGTTAAAAATACTTACTGTTGCTGCGCTGGCTACGTTCGAAATATATGCTGCTATCCCGGCAGGATTTGCCTTTGGCCTTTCAGGATGGACCATATTCTTCGCAAGCGTTACCGGTGGATTGATCGGGGTATTTGTTGCCGCTTTTTTAGGCGATAAGATCAGGTCCTTTTTCACCAAAAACAAGCCGGTAAAAGAAAAGAAAAATGGGCATCCGATGGTTCACCGGATCTGGAACAAATATGGCATCATCGGGTTGGGCTTTTTAGGAACCCTGTCTGTTGGAGCACCCATAAGTATTGCGGTGGGGGTTGGTTTAAATGCAAACCTAAAAAAACTGTTGACCTGGTGTTGCATTGCGGTGATCACCCGCTGTATCCTCTTTACCCTGTTAGGCCATTACGGAATGCAATTATTGTAAGTAATAACGGCTCTCTGTATATCGCCGGAATTCCCTGTAGTATCCCACAGGTTCACGCCTAATAAAATATCACACAAAATATATATGTGTTTAAATCATACTTCAAAGATTGATGGGATTATTTATGTTTAAACGGAGCATTTTATAAACGCGGAAAAATATCGGGCAAAAAAAAGGGACCAGGATAAAAATCCAGTCCCGCTTTAAAATCCAATATCCTATGAAAAACCGCTGCAAATATATGGAGATTTTTTGTTTTAAATAATAATTTTCGGGTACTGTCTAACGATAGTTAATGTTTGACCATTATTCCGGTAGATTAAAAAAGATAATGTGATGTTATTCCACCGAAAGCGCGGCGGGGCAGCTTTTATAGCCTATGGCTGCAGTGAAGGCATAAAAAAAGGGACCAAGATAGAAATCTAGTCCCGCTTTAAAATCCAATATCCTATGAAAAACCGAAACAAAGGTAGTGGCCTTTTTTTCTATTTACAATACCTCAAACAGGGTATTTTTTAAAATGGTCTGGTTGATCCAGTTATTGCTGTCTATTATATGGTATTATTTAATTTAGTATGGGCCCGGGATCGTGGCGTGGAGGGAGAAGGCATAAAAAAAGGGACCAAGATAGAAATCTAGTCCCGCTTTAAAATCCAATATCCTATGAAAAACCGAGTGCAAGATAATGTCAATTTTTGCTAACTGCAATACCACAAACAGGGTATTTTGTGAACGGCCATTCCTGTAAAGCAAACGGTACAAAAGGGTCGTATTGCATGTGAATATCCCGATAATTGGCCTTGTAAAGCCCCCTGTTACAAAAGATCATAAACAAACGTTTTGAAAAAAACAACCATCTTTAAAACATTCTTTTCCCTCATTCGTCTTTCATAGTATATATGAACGACGCGGGGATGATAACGATACCAATGACTGCTGAACGCAATAACAATATTACCCGGGCCATTAAGTCAGTCAGTAAGCAATTACTGGCATTCATAAAACAACGCGTTAACAGTACAGAAGATGCAGAAGATATATTGCAGGATGTTTTTTATCAACTCGCAGGTAATGCAGAACCGATCGAACAGGTAAGCGGCTGGTTATACAAAGTAGCCCGCAATAAGATCACAGACAATTACAGGAAACAAAAACTGCCACTCGCTGATGATGTATTTGGCGGAACAGGAACAGGAGAAGATCTTTTTGACTGGAAAGAATTCCTGCTGTCTGCAGATACAGATCCTGAAAAAGAATATATCCGAAACTTATTCTGGGAAGCGCTGCAACAGGCCCTTGATGAATTACCGGCAGAACAACGGGATGTATTCATACAAAACGAAATGGAAGGAATTGCATTTAAAGATATTGAAAAACAAACAGGGGTTAGTGTGGCCACACTCATCAGCCGTAAACGTTATGCTGTATTACATTTAAGAGACCGGCTTGCTGTTTTAAAAGATGAATTATTAAATTATTAAAAACATCACCTAAATCAAAAAAACGATCTGGTGAGCAAAAAAATATAACATGAAAAAGAGATACTGGATCAAAAGAAAAATAATGTTCTTCCTGCTTTTTGTTGCAGCTGTTCTGCTATTCGGAGCCGTTGTGATGGGACTGTGGAACGCCATTTTACCGGGAGTTATCGGTGTTAAAACAATTAGCTTTATACAGGCACTTGGTATATTGCTGTTGAGCAAGATCCTCTTCGGCGGATTCAGGGGCGGCTGGGGTGGTGGTTACAGGCGTGGCCGCTGGATGGAAATGCAGCAAAAAATGGCAGCGATGACGCCGGAGGAAAAAGAAAAATTCCAGGCTGAATGGAAAAACCGTTGTGGCAACCGCTGGAAAATGAATACAGCCACCAATAACCCTGGTACGGCAGTAGAATAAAACAACGAACCATGATAAACTTAACTGTATGGAGATCCTCGTATTTAAAACCAACCTCACTGATAGCCGGCGCATCAGTGATATAGAATCCTCCCTGGATATTCACCCGCATATTTTCCGTTGGAATGTAGACATGGAAGACAGAGATCATATCCTCAGGGTGGTATCCAGGAACATCGCTCCTGCAGAGATCGAACATCTTTTATTGAATGCAGGATATTACTGCGAAGCCCTGTAATAAGATCCAGGGTAAAAAATATCACGAACCGGATTTTTTAGCCAGCCTTCCCTTTATTGCCGGAAATACTTTCGATCAACCCCCTGATCTCATCTTTGCTTCCCTTTATTTTTTGTTGCAGTCTTTCAAACAATTCATTTTCCCTGCCAGGTTCATACAAAAGATCTTCATCAGAAAGATCAATATTGATCTCCTTCATTTTTTCTTTTACTTCGGCCCAGGGGATCTTAAGTTTTAATGGTTCCATTTAATAAAATTAATTTATTTCCTCCTGCCATCCTGTAAAAATAGTTCCGGGTGTCCGATTCAGCAACACATTTTCTAAAAAATATACAAGTGACGGGTAAAATGATCTGCTTATTTAATATTGGTATTAATATTATATTTACAATACCTGATCATAGGTTTATCCTAAAACAACTACCATGAAAAAGATCTTATCGCTTGCACTTTTCATATCAGTTTCTGTTTTGTCCTTTGCGCAGGAAGACGCTCCTGGCTGCAAAGACAATCCACTATTCAACCGTATGCCGGATACCTATATTGGAGAATGCTCATCCAATTATGATGAAATGGAGATCACGATGGGAGATGACAATAGAGAAAAAAAAGAAGGTACAAAAACGACCGTGTCATATGTTTATGAACCCGATGAAGCGACAGCCCCTTCATTTTTCCAGATCGTTAAGAATTTTGAAAATGCCGTAATAAAAACAGGAGGCAAAAGGATCTATTATAGCAAAGATGCAGGAGTTGCAACATTATTCACCCGGTCCGAAAATAAAGACATATGGGTTGTGCTGGTTGACTTCGGTGGTGGTAAAAAAGGAAATTTTGAATTGACAACACTGGCTATTGAAGGCATGAAGCAGGATATCAGCGCAAGTGAGCTTTTAGACGCGATCAATAAAACAGGCTCTGTATCTCTCCAGATCAATTTTGAAACGGGTAAATCAGCCATTAAAACGGAATCACAAAATATAGTGGAACAAATAGCAGCCATGCTGAAATCTGACCCGGCACTGAAAGTAAGTATTGAAGGACATACAGACAATGTGGGAGCTGCTGCCGGCAATAAAACACTTTCAGAAAACCGGGCTAAGTCCGTAGTAACAGCATTGATCTCAAAGGGCATTGATAAATCAAGATTGTCTTCAAAGGGCTGGGGCCAGGAAAAACCTGTAGCTTCAAATGATACGGAAGGCGGCAGGGCAAAAAACCGCAGGGTAGATATTGTAAAAATGTAATTAAATCATTCCACACAGAAAGGGTCTGCATAAAAAAACTGCATCGTTCTTTAAAAACTTAGCAAGTTCCGGGTTGATGGCCGCCCCGGCCATTGTTATTTTTGTGTTTTAAAAAATGCACCCATGAAAGAGAATGATCAAAACAATTTTAGCCGGATAGAACCAGCGATCGGTTATATAACGACCAATTTCAAAGCCCAACCTAACTTAGAAGAGATCGCTGAAAAGATCCATTTAAGCCCATATCATTTTCAACGGCTGTTTACGAAGTGGGCAGGGGTTAGCCCCAAAAAATTCCTGCAATACATTTCCGTCGAATATGCAAAGAACCTGCTGGAAGATAAACAGGCCACCTTGTTTGATACAGCTTTTGAAACAGGGCTTTCGGGTACGGGAAGATTGCATGACCTGTTTATTAATATTGAGGGCATGACACCGGGCGAATTTAAAAATGGGGGCGCGAATCTTTTCATCAATTACAGTTATGCTGAAAGTCCGTTTGGAAATATCCTGGTAGCGTCTACCCCTAAGGGTATTTGCCATATGGCATTTGCCGGTGATGAACAGGAAGCATTTGCAGTGCTACGAAACAAATTTCCAAATGCACAATACAGGCAAATGGTTGATCTCATTCAGCAGAACGCATTGTACATTTTTACCCAGGACTGGAAAAAGCTCAGCAAGATAAAATTGCACCTGAAAGGAACAGATTTTCAATTGAAGGTCTGGGAAACACTTTTAAAGATACCTATGGGACAATTATCAACTTATGGAAACATTGCTGCAAAAATAAAAAATCCATTGGCGTCAAGAGCAGTAGGCACAGCTATCGGAAGCAACCCCGTTGCGTTCCTGATCCCCTGCCACCGCGTTATTCAATCCACGGGTTTATTTGGCGGTTATATGTGGGGAATCAACAGGAAGGCCGCCATGATCGGCTGGGAAGCTGCAAGAGCACATTAACCATGAACTAAGAACCAGGAACTAAGAACCAAGAACGTCTCATTCTAAAACAATATCGTCACAGTCCCTTTTGCAATGATGGGCTTGCCTTTATAATCAACCCCCTCTGCTATATATACATAAGTGCCGACATCCAGTTTTCTGCCGCTCCAGGTACCATCCCAACCGGTTGAAGGGTTGGTAGTATAAAATATTGTCTGGCCAAAACGGTTGAATATTTTGAAATACTTAAATGACTTGAGCCCGACTGCAATACATTTTAAAAGATCATTCTTTGAATCCCCGTTTGGAGAAAAAGCGGAAGGAACGTAGATAGCCGGCCCGGGATATACTTTGATCAATACTTTATCTGTCGCCACGCAACCAGAAGGATGCACTCCCTTTACAATATATTCCTGTTCATCCCAGAGTATGGCAACGGGGCTGTTGCTGAACGGGTTATCCAAACCTGTTGAGGGCGTCCATTCATAATGATCTATACCGAGTGATGAAATTTCACTTACATGAAGCCTGTAGGGTTGCCCGGTTGCCAGCACGGTATCGTTCCCTGCAAATATGACTGGCGGCGGAATGATCGTTACCTGCGTTGGAACAGAAGATTTCATACAGCCAGTTACTGTATTTTTTATACTTACCGAATAAGAACCGCTGTGTGTAACGTTTAATGTATTAGCGGCCCCTGAGCTGAGCTGGCTTGTCCCATCAAACCATGTATACTGCGCGCCACTTAGTGCAGATGCGTTTAGGGTAAGTGTTCCCCCGTCGCATAGTGTAACCGTATTTGCAGGCGACAACGTTACAGCAGGTAAAGGATTTACAATCACGGTTGTGACCGTACTTTTGTTTTTACACCCATTCGTTCCCGTTACCTGCAGGTAATAATTGCCGGCACTGTTAACACTGAGGTCGTTACCGGTAGCTCCGGGGATAAGTACATTATTTTTATACCATTCATATGTTTCTCCTGATAACTGCGAATGAGAAATTACATCCTGCTCCCCGGTGCAAAAAGCAAGGCTTGTTGTATTTGTTGCAGCGTTTGGCTTGGGTTTACTGGTGATGGTGACCGCTGCCGATATAACCGAACAGCCGGCACTCGTTGGTGAATACCTTCTTACCGTATAAGTACCCGGGGCTGTTACCGTATAAGTTGCGTTTGTTGCACCTGCTATCGGGGTGCCGCTCAATCTCCATTCGGTTGAAAAAGCGGAAGACGCGGGTATGGATAACTGTACAGACTCGTTCTCACAAATAGCTGCCGATCCGTTTACTGTAATGACCGGGGTGGTAATCGCCTGGAAATCCACCGTAATATCAGGTGACTGTCCAATACATGTTCCGCCGTTTGCCACGAGGTGGTATGCGGATACATTTGCGACAGCAGATGTGATCGCGATGCTTGTAGATGTAGCACCTGGTATGGCTATGTTATTTTGATACCATTGATACGTATAGCTCCCGGATGGAACGATCGTTGCAGAAACCGTATAAGTATCATTGAGACATTTAGTTGCAGATGTGGCTGAAGGGCTTAATGAAACCGTTGTCAGGTTTCCTGAACTGAGTATCTTAAATCCCTTGATAACGGTGCAATTTGGACTGGCACCCGTAACCGTTACGTAGTAGGTCCCAACAGAAAGGCCGGTTACAGACGAGGTGACTGCCCCATTGCTCCATAAGTAGGTGAATGGGCCGGTACCGCCTGTTACCACTGCGTTTGCAGAGCCAAGCGGGTTGCCGCAACCAATATCCTGTTTGGTCACGTCCAGTTGTATATCGTCACACTCACATATACAACCATTATTAGATGCATCTGTTACCTTTGTCCGGAGCAGGTTACCCGGCAGGGGACCAAATCCATTTGCCAGGTTTACACCTATAGACCAGTCCAGGTGGCAATAACTCATCACCGTACCTCCACCCACAGGAGTAGGCCCCGGAGAACAGGTGCCTTCTACTGCGTAACAATCATCAATAGCGCCCCCGGGCCAGGTACAACTATGTGTATGTGGAGACCCGAAATTATGGCCCATTTCATGCGTGATAACGTTTACGGAAAAACTATAATTTGGATAAGGGCTGTAACTGGCAGACAGGTTACCGCTGACACCCGTTTGTGATTGTGGTGCGGCGCATAAAACATTTAGCCATGCCCGTCCGCCACCCAAATTATTAAAAGTTACATAGTGAGCAAGGTCACCGTTAAAGCCAGCGAGCATCCTGCTGACGAAAGAACTGAGGGCGGCAGAAGTTGTTGTAAGGCTGTATTCAGGCTCGGCTGTATTCCATACTTTTATTTCCCTGATCTGCATGATGATGTCCTCATTAAAATAGATGAGCTGCTCCGCGTTGAACAATATGGTCAGGTAATTCATAACCTGCTGTACAGTGCCCTGGCTCTCCAACATCTCGTAGCCGGTTTCAAAATAAATGTCTACCGGGCAGCCGACAATTGCAGCGGAACGGGCTGAGCCCGGGTCAATTGAAATCGAGGCCTTATCATCTTCTGTAAAACATTTGGGTCGCTGTCCCCTGAAATTCCTGTCAGCATAGACCAGGTAGTCATCGCTGGTATGATCATTTGAATTATTGGCGATAACAAGATTATAATTATCTCCTTTATAAGAGATCACCCCACCCGCAAAATCATCAAAAATGCTGATGGCGGCCATGGAATGTTCCTCGCCTTCTACAGTTCCCTGCAGGTAATAGCCAGGTATATATGAATAGGTTTCCAGTGTGCTGGAAAGAATGACCTCGAAATTCTTTCTAAAGAGTTGTGCACTTTTCAGCTTTATTATGATGGTTTCATTTTCAATGGGAATGGCTAACCTTAATTCAGCAGGCTTTTCTGCATACAAGGTTTTTAAAATACTGCGGTCGAGCTTGAGTTTAGTAGCCCTGGTGACAATATCTTTTGGATCAGCTGTATGTATACCGTTGTAACTAAACAGGCCCAATTGGGCATTGAGTGTTGTACTCAATAACAGGAGAACGAGTACGGGATAGAGTTTGAATTGCATTACAGTTTGTTTGGTAGAAATCAATTGGGCGTTAAAAATATAATATTTCTTTTATAAAAAGCCATGGTGCCCGGTTATGGAACCATGGAAAAATGCTTAAAATATGGATCTTTCGTTATAACAGCTTTATTTCAAGCATGTTAACGTGTAAATTGGACACTTAAAAAAATTGTGCTTGATGTTGTCCCTCCAGACCGGATAAAATGCTTAAATAGGGTCCTCAGATTATTTCTGTAGTGGCTTTTTGTGGTCGTTTATTTCGACCACAAAAATGGACACAGTATTTCTCCTTAGAGAAAAAAACAATATGGAATTAGCCTCCAATGATCGTTAAAAAATCAAATCACTTACCTTTACAACTTGAAATTGTTAACGATCATATTCTGCCTCTATTTGTTGATCCTGCCCTGCTTACCCTGCGGGGATAACGATGAGTGCAACGCACCAATACCAAATTCATTCATTCAAACGGGTGATCACCAGGAACATAGCCATGACCAGGAAGCCTGCAGCCCCTTTTGCAATTGCGCCTGTTGCGGGCAAATAGCCTCTTCTTTTTTTTACCCCGCGAAACAGACCGATGCAAAACCTGCAATGGCCTCTTCATTGCAGATCCTTTATGCTAACTTCTTCCTTTCTTCCGATTTCTTCGGCAATATCTGGCAACCGCCGAAGTTTATTTAATTCCCCGTCTTGTGCTGCCAAAGCAGCTTTATTTTATTATTGATCTCTAAATGAATTTGAATGCAAAAAATCATTGCGTTGCTTTTTGCAACGGTAATTATATATAGTGCGCATGCACAAAATACTTTTAAAGGAATAACGAGGGATGGCAAAACACTTAAGCCAATCGCCGGGGTAAATATTTCTATTCAATGGGGCGGTCATGGAAGTGTTTCTGATAACAATGGCCTTGTTGAATTGACAAATCTCCCGGATGGAAAACAAACGCTGGTTATCAGCCATGCCGGCTATACAACAAAAACAATTGTTCTTAGTTTTCCCGGCGATACAACTGAGATCATTGAAGTTTTATTAAATGAGGAAACAGAAGAACTGGACGAAGTGATCGTCCAGAGCACAAGGACCAGCCGCACGATCATGAACACACCGACCAGGGTTGAAACCATTGACGGGGAAGAACTGGATGAAAAGAACAATATGCGTCCTGCCAATATCTCTATGTTGTTGCATGAAAGCACCGGCCTCCAGGTACAACAGACTTCAGCCACAAGCGGTAACGCGAGCATTCGGGTACAGGGGCTGGATGGGCGGTATACGCAACTTTTAAAGGATGGTTATCCGAATTTTGGAAACTTTGCCAGCGGTTTGAGCGTTCTCGAAATCCCACCGTTGGATCTAAAGCAGGTAGAAGTGATAAAAGGTCCCGCGTCTACACTATACGGTGGTGGCGCAATCGCAGGGGTGGTGAATTTTATTTCGAAAACGCCCACAGCAAAAGGGGAATATGATCTTTTGCTGAATCAATCAGTGATTGGGCAGACAAATATCGGCGGGTATGCTTCCCGGAAGAAAGGTAAATTTGGATACTCATTTTTGGGGCTGGTGAATTTTCAAAAAGCATACGATGTAGACAAGGATGATTTTTCGGAAATACCAAAAAGCAACAATTTTACCATTAACCCCCGCATTTTTTATTATCCCAATGAGACCTTGAGTTTTATGATCGGGAATAGTTTTACCAAAGGATCAAATACCGGGGGTGATATGGAAGTGATCAATGGAAAAGCAGGCCCCACCCACACTTACTTTGAAAAAAATAAAACCATCCGGAATACCACTACACTGGAGGTTGACAAAAACATGTCGAACGGGAGCAGTTTCAAATTAAAACAAAGCCTGGGTATTTTCGACCGGAAAATAAGCATACCCAGCTATCTGTTTTCAGGATCCAGCACCAACAGCTTCACGGACCTGTCGCTGCTGTTCTACAAACAAAAGCATACCATGATCGGTGGGCTTAATATAGTATCCGACAGGTTCAAACAAGAAAACACAGCCGTACTCAATGCAAGTTCATTTACGGCTGGAATATATTTCCAGGACACCTGGGATATTAGTGAAAAACTAAAGATAGAAAGTGGTATCAGGTTGGATAATGTGAATTATAAAAACAACAACTACCGTAAACATACTGTATTCGTTTTACCGAGGATCTCCGCATTGTTTAAAATTACTGATAAGATCAGTTCCAGGATCGGCGGAGGCCTGGGTTATAAATTACCAACCATTTTTACAGAACAGACCGAGACCATGCAGTATCAACATGTATTGCCCCTAAATAATGTAGAAGCAGAAAGAAGCATTGGCGGAACAGCAGATCTTAATTACAAAACAAAGATCACATCAGACCTGGTATTCAGCATCAATCAAATGTTTTTTTATACAGCGATCAACAAACCAATGGTACTACAATCAACCGGCGCTGACCATTATTTCAGCAATGCTTTAAAACCCGTTACCAGCAAGGGTTTTGAAACGAACCTGAAATTTATTTTTAAGGAAGACCTGAAACTATTTATTGGCTATACATTTACAAATGCCAAAGCAACCTATCTCGCAGGGAACCAGTTTTTGCCTTTGCTTCCAAAAAATAAGCTCAACCTGACGATGATGTATGAAAAGGAAGATAATTTCAAACTGGGCCTGGAAGGTTATTTTACCGACCGGCAATATTTATATAATGGATTCAGAACCCCTGCTTTTTGGGAATTCGGTTTTATGGCGCAAAAAACGTTTAATAAAGTTTCATTTTACATCAATTTTGAAAATTTCACCGATGAACGACAAAGCAACTACAAAACAGTGGTGAACCCGCCACATGACAATCCTTCCTTTGATGATATCTGGAACCACACAGAAGGTTTCGTGATAAACGGGGGAATAAAGATTAAATTTTAGCTCTAATAGAAAATCTCAGCTAACAGCTATTAGCAAATAGCTGTTAGCTCTTAGCTACATATTTCTCCTATACTGTCCACCCACACTGTATAGCGCATTTGTGATCTGTCCAAGGGAGCAATACTTTACTGTTTCCATCAGCTCTTCAAATAGATTCCCGTTGTTAACAGCCACTTGCTGCAAACGTTTAAGCATCCCTGCAGCATTTGTCCGCATGCCGTTGTTTAAAGGCTTCCAGCGTTGTGATCTGGAATTCTTTTTCTTCCGTTGTAGAACGTATCACTTCTGTAGGCAAAATAGTAGGAGAACCTTTCTTACTTAAAAAAGTATTTACACCAACGATGGGATATTCACCGGTATGTTTTAATGTTTCATAATACAGGCTTTCTTCCTGTATCTTATTACGCTGGTACATGCGTTCCATAGCGCCCAGTACACCGCCTCGTTCTGTAATCCGGTCAAATTCGGCCATCACGGCTTCTTCCACAAGGTCAGTCAGTTCTTCAATTAGAAAAGATCCCTGGTTGGGATTTTCATTTTTGGCAGTACCCAGTTCCCGGTTGATGATCAGTTGTATGGCCATTGCCCTGCGCACACTTTCTTCCGTAGGAGTGGTGATGGCTTCATCATAAGCATTGGTATGAAGGAATTGCAATTATCATAAATGGCATACAAGCGCCTGCAGGGTTGTGCGGATATCATTAAAATCAATTTCCTGTGCATGCAGGCTGCGGCCGACTGGTTTGAATATGATATTTCAATTTTTGGCTACGGCTCGTTGGCCTTGTATTTATTCTTCATTGCTTTGGCCCAGATGCGCCTGGCCACACGGCCGATCACACTGTATTCAGGATCCATCCCATTGCTGAAGAAGAAAGAAAGGTTGGGTGCAAAATCATCAATATTCATTCCGCGGCTCAGGTAATATTCCACATAAGTAAATCCATTGGCCAATGTAAATGCCAGTTGTGTGATAGGATTGGCGCCTGCTTCGGCAATATGATAACCGCTGATACTGACGCTGATAAAAATTCCGCACCTTGTTATCAATAAAATATTCCTGCACATCACCCATCAGCTTCAATGCAAATTCGGTAGAAAAGATACAGGTATTTTGTGCCTGGTCTTCTTTTAAAATATCTGCCTGCACGGTTCCCCGTACTGTAGCAAGTGCTTTTGCTTTTATCTGTTTCATACACATCAGCCGGCAAAACATCATCGCCGCTGAAGCCCAGTAGTCGCAATCCCAGGCCATCATTACCTTCGGGCAATGCGCCATCAAATTCACCTTTTGTGGGGATACTGGTTTACCATCTGTTCCAATATATTTTGGCAATGCATCAATATCATATTTTGCTTCTATTATTTTATTTACCTCTTCCCGCAAATTATTTTCAATGATATATTTTTCACATTGCTGATCGATGGCAGCATTCATAAAAAAAGCAAGCAGCATAGGAGCAGGGCCATTGATGGTCATGCTCACAGAAGTTTTTGGATCGCAAAGATCAAAGCCACTGTATAATTTTTTTGCATCATCCACGGTAGCAATACTTACACCGCTGTTACCCACTTTACCATAAATATCAGGGCGGTGATCAGGATCTTCTCCATACAAGGTAACACTGTCAAATGCAGTGCTCAGGCGTTTTGCAGGCTGGCCAAGACTTACATAATGAAAACGCCTGTTGGTTCTTTCAGGGCCACCTTCGCCGGCAAACATCCGTGTAGGATCTTCTCCTTCTCGTTTTAATGGAAATACACCGGCTGTGTAAGGAAATTCCCCGGGAACATTTTCCTGCAACTGCCATTTTAAAATATCTCCCCAGTCTTTATATTTTGGCAAGAATACTTTTGGAATACAGTGCCTGATAAACTTTTATAGGTAAGCGGTTGTTTGATAACTTTATCCCTTACCTTGTATTCATAAAATTCTTTTTTATAACGCTCCTGTACAGACTGCCCAGTCATCCAATCAATTTTTTGCATTCGGGATCAAGTTGATCTTCCAGATCTTCTTCAATCTTTTTACGAACTGCGCTTTTAACCGATCCTTGATCCATTTGAAGATGCTCAACGGTTCCATTCAAGCTGGTATAATTTTGTTGCAATAGTTGACTTGTTCATTCACCCATTTATCATATGCTCAATTGTCTTCAGCGATCTCTGCAAGATACCGTACTCTTTTGGGAGGAATGATGGTTGACTGGCTGGCAGTATCTTTTGTATGCGCATGATGTTCTATATCGCCATGAAATGTTACGCCTGTTTTTTCAGCAATCTTTTCCATCAGTCTTTCAAACAATTCATTTACGCCTGCATCATTGAATTGTGCAGCAATGGTTCCAACCACAGGCAGCTCTTCATCTTTCGCTGTCCATAAACTATGATTGCGTTTGTATTGTTTGCGTACATCATGCAATGCATCCAGTGCCCGGCCTTATCAAATTTATTTATACAAACCACATCGGCATAGTCAAGCATATTTATTTTTTCCAGTTGGGATGCTGCGCCATATTCCGGTGTCATCACATACATGCTCACATCACAATAATCAAGAATAGAAGCATCACTTTGCCCAACACCTGCACTTTCCAAAATGATCAAATCATATCCTGCTGCTTTACAAATATCGATGGCTTCCTGCACATATTCACTCAGTGCTTTATCACTTTCCCGTGTAGCAAGGCTGCGCATATATGCCCGTGGATGAAGAAATGGAATTCATCCGGATCCGGTCGCCCAATAATGCACCGCCGGTTTTTTTCTTTGAGGGATCAACAGAAATGACAGCAATGGTTTTATCAGTATAAGTATTTAAAAACCGTCGAACAATCTCATCTGTAACGATGATTTTCCTGCACCGCCTGTTCCGGTTATTCCCAATACCGGGATCTTTGCTGCGGAACTGTTTACATCCATTTGAAAGTCCGCATTGGCAGCCGCATTCCCATTCTCTACATTTGTAATAGACCTCGCAATCTTCCTGATATCTTTCACCTCACCTAATTTCAATTCACCCTTGATCGGAAACTTCCGTTCACGCTCAAAATCACATTGTTTCACTACATCTTCGATCATTCCTTCCAGTCCCATTTTCCTGCCGTCATCCGGACTATAAATCCTGGTGATGCCATAATTGTGCAATTCTTCAATTTCTGCAGGCAAAATCGTTCCGCCGCCGCCGCCAAATATCTTGATATGGCCGCAACCATTTTCATCCAGCAGGTCTTTCATGTATTTAAAAAATTCCACGTGGCCGCCCTGGTAACTGGTAATGGCGATACCCTGCACATCTTCTTCAATGGCACATTCCACAATTTCCGCCACGCTGCGGTTATGCCCCAGGTGAATGATCTCCGCGCCCTTGCTCTGCATGATGCGGCGCATGATATTGATGGCAGCATCATGCCCGTCAAATAATGCTGCTGCAGTTACAATCCTTACCTTTTGTGATATTTTAAAACTCATAATGACTTAATATTTAATGTTGCGCAAACAGTATGTCCTTATTCAACATTGTCCCCCGCCGTGGCGGTGCTCCCTTGTACGGCAACGCTTCATTCAGCTTTACTAAAACAAAGTTAGAAACTTAATCAGCCTGCTTCACAAATTTATCTATTTCTTCTGCAATAACTTGGGCAGGTCGAAAACCAATCCGGCTGAAAAATTTCCTGAACGGATACTGGGTTTTCTGTCAGATTGCCTGTAATGTAAAATTTTTGCCGCGCCTATTTGGATTTCCAGCTTGATTCCCGGAAGTTTTGTAAGGCCTCCACCAATTGCAAGAAGCGGCTCAAACATAAGGATATTATTAGCAGTAAGTCCATCCAGGTTATACAATGCGAGTTCATCCGGAGTATAATCCGTTACAATACTGTTGAATTTTAAAATACTTGTTTTTAATGAAAGGGCCACAGAAAAGATCTCCTTTGACTTCAGCATAAATGCCGGCTGAATAAAAAACCTGCTGATCTTACTGTCATAAGAATTTACCTTGGTTGTCTGCTGGTCGGTGAAATGAAGCTTTCCAAAACCGCCTCCGGCAAATACCTGGAAGTAGATGTCATGCTTAACATCCAACGGGATAAAATAACCTGCTGCAAATTCAGTGAAGTTTCTTTTGTACCTGATCGCAGTTTCATCAATATTCAGATCCCCATTGATGTTTTTCTCATTTTTTTGGGAAACCGCTGCTGCCAGGGCAAATTTACCAGTTATCGCGTAAGCCAGCTGCAGGTCGTATCCACTGCTCTTCTTTGTCGATTTGGTTTGTCCATCTTCAGCACCCGAACCATCACTTAAATTCGTTGAATAATAGGCAGCCAGTTTGCTATCTCCCTTTTTAGTGAACGTCGGCACATTCTGCGCATTTGGATTATAAACATACCTCGGTGTGTAGCACGAGCTGAATAATACCAGCAGCGATGCGCCCAATGAAAACGATTTTACGTTCATGAAGTCATTTTAAAAGTTAAAGCTGCGAAATCATCGATGCTCAATGCTTCCGCCCGTTTGGTAAAGATATCTTCCTGCAGTACTTCCGGTGCAAACTGGCCCTTCACCGCATTGCGCATGGTCTTGCGCCGCTGGTTAAAGGCCGTTTTCACCAAGACCCAATAGGCTCTTTCAGATCTCACATTCAGTGGAGTTTTACGCCTCGTGAGCCTGATCACGCCACTCATGATCTTCGGCGGTGGGTTAAAACATTGGGCATCTACATCAAATAAATACTCCACGTCATAGTATGCCTGGATCAGCGCACTCAGCACGCCATACACTTTACTGCCCGGCCCGGAAGCCGCTCTTTGTGCCACTTCTCTTTGAAACATACCGATCACGACCGGCACTTCATCCTTCCACTCCAGTATTTTAAAAAGTATCTGCGTTGAAATATTATAAGGGAAATTTCCAATGACCGTGAATGGCTCTTCAAATGGCTTATCGATCTCGAGGAAGCTTTTATGTATGATGTTATCTTTTAATAGAGGATATTTTTTTGCGAGGTAATCTACTTTTTCCTCATCGAGCTCTACTGCTTTAAAATGGATACCCGGCAACGTTAGCAACTCCTTTGTTAAGGCGCCCGCACCCGGACCTACTTCCAGTAAATTGGTAAAGGGATGTTCTTTCAGTGCTTCAATTATCTTTTGAATGACATTTTCATCCTTTAAAAAGTGTTGTCCCAGCGATTTTTTTAAAGTGTACATTATTGCAAAAATACACATAACCATCGAGCCCGCATTTTTAACTGCAGCCAGCTATCGCCTCATTAAATAAAGATCCCCCTTCTTTCAAAGGGGGATCGCGTTTATTGTGAAGTTGAAGCTGTTACTCTTTTAAGAACTTATCTATTAAAACAATTTCATTGTTCCTGTTAACGATCTTTAAAAAATATACCTGCGGAGGCAGTTTTTGCAAATTGATCCTGATCTCATTGGAACCCGTTGCCACCGTTGCTGTTTGCTCATGAACTGTCCGCCCGGCTGCATCTGTGATCTTCATCACAAAATGATCCGTAAGGTCCTGGTTCCTGATCTTCACGGTCAGTGTTTTCTTAACCGGGTTTGGATATATGATCGTCGTTAACCTTTTTGCTAATTTGATATTAACGATATTGCTGTACATTATTTTTCCATCCCTGTCCACCTGTTTGATCCTGTAATAATTATTACCGGTTTGAGGATTATAATCAATGGCTTTATAGGGCGGCGGGCCTGTAACCCTTGCAATAGAAACAAATTGATTGTTTTGGCCGGTTAGCCTTTCCACTTCAAAATGATCGTGTTGATTATCCGTATATGCTTCCCAATCCAACAACACGGAGTTGTCGGCTAAAAGTTTTGCTTTAAAATCCCCGAATTTCACGGCTATGGTAGAAACATCGGTTACCTTAATTACTTTCAGGTTGTCTATATAAAATCCATCATCCCTTTCAAAAGCAAAGGAACTGGCATCATTATCCGAAGTGAAGCGAAAGCGCAAACGAAGGTTGGGATTGCCGGTAAAATCAGCGAGGTCAAATAATTCCCTGGTCCAGTTATCCCTGATACCGGTCAGCGCAGGTTGTCCTCCCAGGGAACCTCCGTTGGTTGTATTGTTCTCGGAAACAGTATTTGATCCACAGATCGGGATCCAGCTGCTTCCATCTATAGAAACCTGTACCTGCAGCTTATCCCGGAAATTCTCAGCCCGGTGTCTTACCCAGAAACTTAAATAAGCCGATGTGGCATCGCTCATGTCAAAATCATTTTTGTAGGTCACCGTGCGGGTACTGCTGGTTGTATAATTTCCTGTGGGAGATTCCGTCATTGAATGAGTGCCGTTAAAAGCGGATAAAGTGGTAAAACTCCATCCCGTTGGTCCCGAGGGGCTTATTGCTCCCGTCCAGTTCGTACTGAAGCTTCCCTCCATATCATCCGATAACAAGGTAAGGGGATTATAAAATTTTGTAACGGTATCATATGTACTGACACCACCAGATTCTACTTTCCATACAAATTTTAATTGTTGCCCACAGATAAATGTCGACGGTAACGTATAACTGATACTGCCGGTATAAAGATCATAATAGTTTGAAATGGTTGTGGTCACGGGTGCACCTACCGAACTCATATTCATCAACGGAATGACTGAAATTGTTACGGGATTTGCAGCTAATCCAATTCTTCTCAACCGGAAATTCAGCATACCCGTTGATGTATTTACATTGATATCACTATTGTCTTCGATATTGTAATAATCTCCTGCCGCAAAAGCCAGCTGCAGGTTTTGAAAACAGTTTTCCTTACATAACTGTATGATCTGGGAAACCGGAGCCCAGAAATCGCCGCCACCTGCTTCACCTGTCATGCCATATATTTTTCCTTTGGGACCTGTGCCAACCCCGATATCACCCATTAATAACCAGTCTTTGATGCCACCTGCCACTTCGTATGCTACTGTTTCAGGACTGTTCCCCGCACGATGTCCATTATATAAGCCCATGAGAGCGGGCACATAACGATAATAAGAAGAATCTGCATGATTCAAAACAGGGTGCAGCGAAGGCCGTCCATAAGGCAGGGAATAATAAGGGCCGAAGCAATGCTGATCAATGGCATTTGTAAAATGCCTTGTATATACAAAATTCCGGAGCGCCTGCGTTTCGGGTTCGGAGAAAGCACTGGTGCCATAATATGTATCATCTGTTGGATCACTTGATCCGCAGCTGCTGGATGCGCCGCTGCAGTTGCTCCAGTCAATGCTATAATTCCTGTTTAGATCAACCCCGATTCCTCCACCGGTACTCCTCCTGTTCTTGCGCCAAAGCCCGCCTCCTGAAACAGGGTATGAGCCGCTTGAACCGCTATAATTATAGCTGTACCCATCCGGGTTAAGACAAGGGATAATAAATATTTCCCTGTTATCCAGCAGTTCTTCGATCCGTTGATCTGATCCGTAATTTTCAGCCATGTATTGTAAAAAGAAAATAAGGCTCGTGCCGCCGATGGCCTCACGGGCATGCTGCAACGCAGTATATAAGACCTCCGGTTCGTTTTCATCAAGATTTACATTGTCTGATATTTTCACTCCGTAGATCGGTAAACCGCCTGCAGAATTACCAATAGAAAACACACTCACCAGGGAAGGATACGTGATAGCGAGGCCCTGCATTTCTGCGATCATTTCTGCGTAGGTATAATATCCCGGGTTGCCTGCAGCTGCGCCCAGTCTTAAAGAGCCGCCGGTTCCAAATGAAACGGGCGTTCCAATGATGCTGCCCACTTTCTGGCAGCTGGTACTTTGAAAAGCTGCAAGGTCATCCGCAGGGGAAGCATTTTTATTCACGTCAATGGTATGTCGTACCATATCATCTACCAGGATCTCAAATGGATAATGAGATTGCCTGAGCCTTTCCATTTCGGCGGTATTCAAAACCACTACAAAGGCATTGCCTTCCTGTGCAAAGTGATCTATGTTAAGTTTATTAAATGCGAAACGCCTGATATCAGGGGAAGTGACAGGGATCTTTACCTTACTGTATTTCTCCTGGGCGATGGCATGTTGAAAAAAAAGGATGCTGCAAAAGAACAACACCCAACATTTTTTAAGGTTCATAGAATGTATGGTTTAGATTCAGGTTGTAAGTGTTTTATTTTCTGATAACGAGACTGGTCACAAGTATCTCATCATTGATCTGTACCCTCACCTTGTACACCCCGTCACTTAATTTTTGGACGACTTCCAAATCGAGCTCGTTTGTTCCATTTATGATCGCTACCGGCAGTTCAAATACGCTGCGGCCCGTAAAATCCAAAATATTCACCTGTGCTTTACCGGTAGTTGAGGATTGTATGGTCAACACTGTATTTGATTTTGCAGGATTAGGCGCAATGCTGATCGAACTTGCCTTTTTGAAATCAATTTTTCTTACATCACTGTACATGGTTGCCCCGGCATTCTTAAGTACTTTAACCCTGTAATAGGAAACCGGCATTTCGGGATCAGCGTCAGCGTAAGAATAAGTAGCTGAATGATTGCCTCCTGAAGTTACAACGTTTGTGATTGTTTGCCATGAAATACCATCTTTACTTCTTTGCAACTCATATGCCCTGTTGTTATTTTCATAATTGAGTTCCCACAGCAGGTTTACTTTATTAGATACCATTCTCTGGGCTTTCAATATAATGCTCTGGTCAGGCAACAAAAGACTGACAGCAACTGTGTAATCCTCAATTTCCCCGTTATCAAAATACCCCGTTGGCTTCGCTGTTGTCATTCCCTGGTCCGCGGTTGTTATACGGAGACGCATAAATGTGGTACCAAAAGCGGGCACGGTCGTATTAATACCCGTCCATAGTAAGGTCACATTTTGAATGGCCGCATTACTCGCAATGATAAGGGAAGTGGCTTCAGCAGTTTCATAGATCCCATCTCCATCGGCATCTACCCATCCAACGAGTGTGGCATTCCTGCCGGTATTATTAAATACTTTTACAGGAACTGTAAAATTAGATACTCCCGTACTGATCACCTGAAGCCCGGCTACACCATCTTCCTCAGAACCATCACCTGTTGCATCTACGGATGTTTTTTTATTCCATTCTATTCCGGGTTTAAGAGGTCCTAAATATATACTATCATTTTTTTCGTGTGTCCCGGGATCTGATCCTGCCGGGTCATAAGATGCCGGTGCGTCTCCAAAATCTGTCTTGGGTTTAAAAGCCTCTCCAGCGTCACCCCAGCTACCGGCAATGGCTACTCCCTGGTATCTCATGGTATATTGTTGGGCTGTATTTACTGTACCATTGCCATTGTAAGGGGCCACGGTTCCCGATGAGATAGAGCTTGGTGAGCCACTGTTGTACATCTGGCCCTGCCAGTCAACACTTACCTGCCTCGGCACAAGGCTTCCCGGTGAAGGATTGATATTGATGCAGGATCCGGTCAGTAAATCCTTATGATAAAAATCTGTTTCGCCACCTGCCCCGTCGAAGTCATACATGATCCCGTCATTGATCCCGATATCGGACCAGTCATGCAGTGCATTTCCGGCGCCATCATCTACAGGTACAGCGTATACCTGCTGGGCCAACCCTGTTGCTGCATATGTGGGAGTCAGATCGACCTTCCACACAATAGATTCCCGGGAAGAATTGGCTCCGTTCATATCACTACCCTCGATGCCGAGGTAATATGAACCATTGTAAAAAGCAGCAGCACCTGATTCCACACCACTTTCATAAGTGGGGATCCCATGCGCATTTACATTTGGAATGAAAACACCAAACGTGTCCAGGTCATAATCATACCTTTTAATAGTTCGGTCAGATTGAGGGCTGCCGGTCAAACTATAACTATAATAAACCATATGCCGGTACGGATCATATGCCAATGAGTTGAAATTTGTATGCCCCGGATCTCTAAAAAGCCTTCTTACAACACCGTTATTTACATTCACATAGAAAACGGTATTATCCATTACAGCGAGGAAATATGAAGGCTGTCCTGTAAAAGGTTTTGAAATATGGTAATAATTTAATGGGAAAGTCCCGGCAGAACATGCAGAAATATCAGATACATACAATGAACCATCTTCGCTGGCAGTCGTGCCGGTAGTGGTAACCGTTAAAGTAAAGGATGTTACCGGCCCTGCCACATCAACATTCACTGTGCCGTTTGCAAGGGGTGTATTATCAGTATTGGCCACCACAACACTGCTGGCGACTACGGTTGCGCTGGGTGTATTGTTATTGGAAACAGTGAGTATTGTTCCGCTCAATGTTGATAATGCCACATTGGTTCCCGATGCTCCATTCAGGGCGCTGACATTCACTGTTTGGCTCCTGTCAATATCAGAAATGGAAAACTTTATATTCTGCACAGCATTCTGGAAAGTAAAGGTCACGGTCCCGTTATTTCTGAATCGTATATCATCTCCCTTTCCGTATGTTCCTGTTTCAGCAGTATGGGTATTTACATCTCCCCCGATACTATTGTTCGTGTAGTTATGCGTTATCGTTACTTTTTGGGTACCAAAAGTAAATCTCTGCGTTTGGGATTGCGCAAGGGTAATGAAAGCTGTTGGAGATATGTAAGTGCCTGAATAAGGCAAAAAATCCAGGTAATCCCAGTTGAGGGTATCTCTTGTTGTGCCTGCCGGGCATTGAGCGTTTACTGTAAATGAAAAAACCATGAACAGCAGCAGCACAAAAAAACATCTTTGGTGTATATTTCTTTTCATAGTCGGACATTAGGTTTTTATATAGGATACTGATGCTGTTAAGCACCAGGTATTAATGATTATTTTTTAACCTGTTCGTTAGGGGATTATGTGTATTGCTCTTCAACAACTGGTCTTGCGGTTCGGCAGGGAATGAGTTTATACGATTACGCAGTAAGGTAAAAGGTAAAACCATTGCCATAAGACAGTTTTTAGGTAAAATACTGGTATTATTATATAATATAACGAAGAGTATTCTGAAAAAGTATGTAAGAATTTTTGTTGCTCTTTTTTTTAAAAAAACCCGTATTAATACGAAGTAATTTACACCCCGGCCGGGCTGGGAAAGGAACGGGATAGTTTATCCGGGAATCCGTATTTTTACTTTTTTTAAAGAACGAATCATGAGCACGAATACAGAAAATAAACCGGTGATCGGCATCACTTGTGGTGACATTAACGGAATTGGCATTGAACTTATCATTAAAATAATGAGCGACAGCCGTATTTTGGACATTTGTACACCGGTGATCTTTGCCAATAATAAAGTGATCAATTTTTACCGTAAAAGTTTACCGGATATTAATATTAATTTTTCCAGTGTAAAGGATGCTGCCAGGGTCAACCAAAAGCAGGTTAATGTTTACAACTGTTGGGAAGAAGATGTCAGCATTACGCCGGGGCTGCTGAATGATACCGGCGGCAAATATGCAGTATCCAGTCTTACCATTGCCGCCGAGGCTTTAAAAGCCGGCAAAATTCATGGGTTGGTTACAGCCCCGATCCATAAAAAAAACATACAGGATGCGGGCCTGAATTTCCCCGGGCATACCCCTTACCTTAAGAATTTATTCGGGGCTGCTGATGTTGCCATGTTCATGATAGCGGCGAATATGAGAGTGGCCTTACTTACCGAGCATTTACCGTTAAAAGATGTTACCCAATATATCACCCGTGAAAATATTTTGAGTAAGCTGCAGGTGATGAATAATTCCCTGAAAAGAGATTTCCTGATCACTAAACCGAGGATCGCTGTACTTGGCTTAAATCCACATGCCGGGGATGAAGGCCTGATCGGTAAGGAAGAAATAGATATCATAAAACCGGCCATCAGGGATGCGAAACAGAAAGATATTTTTTGTTTCGGGCCTTACAGCGCAGATGCATTTTTCGCAAGGGGGCAACATGAAAAATTTGATGCAGTACTTGCGCTCTACCACGACCAGGGCCTGATCCCGTTCAAGTCCCTGGCAAAGGGTGAAGGCGTAAACTATACCGCAGGCCTAAACGCAGTAAGAACCTCCCCGGATCATGGAGTTGCCTTTGATATTGCCGGGAAAGGTATTGGAGATGAATCTTCTTTCAGGGAAGCGATCTATAAATGCATAGATATACTTGACAACAGGATCGAATATGATAATCAACGGAAAAATCCTTTGAAGAAGATGAGCTCTGCTGTTGTTGCCAATGCGGTAGATGAAAAGATCACTGAAGATTAGACCTCTACTTCGAAGGTAATTTTCACATTAACCCTGAACTCGGTGATCTTGCCTTTATCATCCACTACAGCGCTTTGATTACTCACATTTACGCTTCTTATTTTGCGCAACGTTTCTGCTGCATGAGATACTGCATTTTGTGTTGCCTCTTCCCAGCCTTTTGGGGAGTTCGCTAAAATTTCAAGTACTTTAAGAATTGCCATGATCTTATTTTTTAATAAGTTACTACAATTTCAGGAAAAAAGTTATTGAAAAACGGATTCTGCGATCCCTTTATTAATGGAATAACTACTGAAGGTGATTTCAGCTTTCCCCTTTTTATTTTTTACCTTTTCCGCTGGTTTTTTTTGTGTGCTACCGTCATCGAAATCAAAGGTGACCCCTTTTGGAAGCTTGTAATCCCTGGTATTGAAAGAAAAAATGATCTTATCCGGTAATCCATATTCACTATAATTTTTGTAAGTCATTTCAAGCTCATATGTTCCATTTTCTTTTGTAGTGGTCCTTGCTTTAAGGATCAGGAAATTGACGGGATCGATGTAAAGCGTTGAAAGTACCACTTCGCTGTTATCATCATCCGGCAACAACCTGGCGATCCTTACTGCCGTGTTCCCTATTTTGCCAGCGCCTGCATCAATGATGGTATAATTATCATTATTCAATATATTACTAAGGTTAATGCTCACAGCGCCTTTGGGAATAAAAGAAATGCCTTTTTCACTTTTTACTTTAAGCCGGTTCGGCCTTTTAAAATACACTTTGACTTTAGCAACAGGAACTTTTAAAAAAGCCACATTGGTTTTCATTTTACCGGCCGCCTCGTAATCATTTACTTTTTCGATCTTCATTTTTGCATTTTGCAACAATCGTATTGATCTCCTGCGCCTGCGACTTAGCCAAAAAGGAAAACAATAACAGAAATATTATCTTGATTGACTTAATCATTGTAACTAAAATAAATTCTTATGATAAAATATCCTTCCTTTTAAAAACAAATACTGCTACCGTTACAAATATGAAAATATGTGCCAGTAATATATATAAACTGTTGCGTATAGCCGGCCAGTTTTCCAGGCTTCCCTTTATAGGTTGGCCTTCGTAGTTGTACCGATATAAAAAAAACCTTTCCATCCTACCATATATGAAGTGAATAGCCAGGGCCTTACATTCCTGTCGATAATGGGCACATTAATGCTTGAAATAACAGTGCATACGATCACGATACAGACAGTGGCAATAATAGGGCCAATAGAATTTTCTGCAAAAATCGACAACAACAATGCCAGCGCAGCAATAACAGTCAGCGCAACAGCCGCATAACCAAATGCTGCAAAAAATCGCCACATGACATCATCACTGGTGATCTGTAATATCTGCGACTCCTCTCCTTTCACCCGGAAGATCAGCATATCATCCGCGCCAAAGATCAATAAGCTTACAAACAATGCCATTACCGCCATCCATACCAAAAGCGTAATTGTAAAAATGACGGATGCTGCAAATTTCACCAATATTATCTGGGTGCGGCTGACAGGCTTTGTTAAAATAAGCCTTAATGTTCCCATGTTTGCTTCCCCTGAAATCGCATCACCCGCGATCAGTGCCACCAGTATCGGTACCTGTATCAACAATGTGTTTAAAATAATATAACACATGAAATAACCATTGATCGCTTTTATTTTATCGAGCTCAAAACTATCCTGTACACTTTGAAGCATCAGGTCCACGTAACTTTTTCCATCGGCTTTAAAGGCAAACTGGAAAATGATAACGATCGCTGTGATGGCTGCAAATGCAATATAGGTTCGTGGCCGTTTCGATATCTTAAATAATTCAATTTGTAAAAGGTTCCACATTGGCTTCCAAATTGGTAAGTGATAAAAAATAATCTTCCAGTGAATGCCTGGGTAGTATGGAAATAATTCCAATATCCATCGCCGTTAGTTGGGCAACCAGTTGTGGCAGCTCTTCCCGGCTCATATTCACCTGGATGAATTTATCGGTGAGGGTTGACACTCGAAGCCCATGCCGTGGTTTGAAGTTTGGATATTGCATGGACATTATTGGTCGTTTCCACCTGGACAACGGTATGCGAAGGATCCAGCATTTGATCTACGAAGCCCTCCGCAATTTTTTTCCCTTTGTGAATAATGATCATCCGGTTGGCGATCAATTCTATTTCGCTAAGCAGGTGGGAGGAAACAACCACTGTTTTGCCCATTTCACGGCTAAGCCGCAGGATCAGCTTTCGCATATCTGCAATACCCTGAGGATCCAGCCCATTGGTGGGTTCATCCAGGATGATCAGTTTTGGATCATGCACCAATGCCACGGCGATCCCCAGCCGTTGCTTCATTCCCTGGCTAAAGGTTTTTACTTTGCTGCTGCTTCTTTCAGCAAGGCCACCATTTCCAATTGGTCCATAATTATTTTCCGGGATATCTTCATCCCACTCATCCTTGCAAAAATGGAAAGGTTATCATAGGCAGACAGGTATTTATACAGATCTGGGCTTTCAATGATGGCACCTGTTTGTTCCAGGATGTCATGCCTGTGTGAATGAAGCTCTTTTCCAAATATCTCAATGGTCCCGCTGGTGGGCTTGACCAGGGTGAGCAACATGCGGATCGTAGTGGATTTGCCCGCGCCGTTCTGTCCCAAGAATCCATAAACATCTCCTTCATTTACAGTAAATGAAAGATCATCTACCGCTTTTATCTTCATTAAATTGTTTGGAAAGATTGTTTACGGTTATGATCGTGCGCATGAAAATAATATATCCACTAAAGGTAAAACGGAATTATTCAAATACGGTTGGGAAAATAAATTGTTTATGATCATTCCGGTTTCATATAAGACTGCAACGCCTGGACATAACTTTCAAAGGCGTCGATACCTTTCCGGGTGATCCTGCAGATCGTTTGCGGGTAATTATCCTTGAATTGCTTTGCTCACTTCAAGATATTCCGCTTCTTTTAATTTGTTGATCTGCACGCTTAAATTACCGGCAGTGGAATTGGTCTTTTCTTTTATAAAAGTAAACTCAGCTTCCTTTACACTGATAAGCAGGCTGATAACGGCAAGCCGTAGTTGTGAGTGCAATATGGGGTCGAGTTCTTTAAATTCCATGCTGCTTCCTGTTCTTTATGAATTTGGCCCTTAAAATAAACCCGGGAATGACCCAGGCCGCTGCCGCTCCGGCTGCAACCAGCAGGTATGTATTATAACTTACATAAAAGAAAGCAATACCACAAAGTACCCAGCAAATAATACCACCAACAATGCATGCAGTGAATTTGTGAATGCATCCAGTAATGAATGTTGGTATCCCGAAAAGCAAGAGCAGTAATGGCAATACTACATAACCTATATCCGCAAAACCACCAACGATCGTTAATATCAGCACACTGATCGCAAAACTTAGCCATACATATTTATTCATGTCATCGAGGTAGGTCTTTGTTGCCTTAAATTTTCTTTCTTTCCTGTCGAAAAAATATTGTATCACGAAAGTTATAATCATTAAAAAGAACGGACTAAAGGGCATATTGAATTTCTCTGAAGTAGCGTCTAACCACGCCAGCACAAAACAGATCACATTCGTGAAACCCCAGAGCAATGCGCTGAGGCCACTCTCATAATAATAGTTTTTTGCGCTCCCGATCATTTTAGTGATGAGCCTGATGCTTTCCTGCTCCGATAAATTTTCTTCTTTCATGTTTGCTCTTTTTTGAATTTTGCCCTTAATAAATAACCGGGAATGATCCAGGCCAAAACAACAGCTGCTGCTATAAGCAGCTGATGAAATTCAAAGGGAATAAAGGGTGAAGCCATTGCCAATGCCGCACAGCAATAACCACCGATGGCCAGTGGCGGAAATTTGAGGATCTTGCCCGATAAGAAGGTCGGTATGGAATACATCACGAGTATCACCGGATTAATACTGGTAAATGCCTTTTGTTTTAAAAGAATGAAACAAACAATGAACATGCATATTCCAAAAGCCATCCATACATAACCCACTATATCATCCGTATATGTCTTTACCGTTGCTTTCCGCTGCTTCCTGACAAGGTAAATGATCTGGTAGATCACGGCAAGCCAGGTTAAAAACCATACGCGGTAAGCGTTTTCATAATTGAGAAAATACTGCATAATAAACTGGCAGGCGCAGCAAATAAAGATCACCCAGCCCCAAAGCAGGTACAAAGTACCGGTTTCATTAAACCGGTTCTGAGCCTTGTTGATCATGCCTGTAATGATGGAGAGGCTTTCAGATTCTGTCATTGATTTTGCTCCCGGATCCATAAAATATTATTTTAGATGGTCTTGAATTACTTGCATTGAGCCAGGAAATATTCTGTGCTGCTTTTACCCCATACCGGATCCAGTTCTGATTGTGGCTTAAATGTATCAAACATAGCCAGTGCTTTTTCAAACAACTCTTTTGCGGGTGCTTTTCCACCTCCGAATTGCTCAGGCGTATAAAATTTTGCCTGGCCTTCGAGGTAAACCGGGCGGGGATTGGTTGGATCCAATTCCTTTGCCATGGCAATATTCTCAGAAGATGCGGCTCCGTATTGCATCCATCTTGCCTGCGGGTCTACCATCATATGGGCTGATGCGATCATGCTTTTAATGACATGTGTCTCCGAATTTGGTTTGCCCGTAATTGCTTCCGCTTTCGCAATAAGTTCCGCCGCTTTATCAGCAATGGCGTCTGTCTTACTTTTATCTTTTTCGATAAATGCACTCATGACAGTTGAATAAGCGGCATAATAATAAGGCAGCCATTGTGTTTTTTCGGCATCCCCGATCCTTTCAAAATTATTGGTCAGCTCAGGGAAATTATTTTTTTGAAATGCTGAATCCAGCATGGCAATATTTTTTTTCATTGCCGCGGTATATTTCTCACTCTGTGCGAATAAAAAATGAGTGAACGAGATCATTGCGATCAACAGGAATACTTTTTTCATATTTGTAAATTTTATTTGATAAAATGATTGGTTGAAAAATTATTTCTTTTTTTACAAGGTAGTTGTTCTGTCTTTTAATTTTTGATATTCCCTTTCTACACTGCTGTACCCGGGAAAAACATAAGCGCCTGCAAAATGAAAAGCCAACCCTATACCCCAACCGGCGGTTGTCCATAAAGGCCATGGCAACAAAGATTCATCGGAGGAATCCTGCCCGGAAAAATACCAGGTCATCCATAAAAAAACATTTACAATAACATATGCCGCAAGGTGGCTTTTAAAAGCAACCCTTTTCCGGGCAATTTGCCAGAGCATTTTATCTTTCTCCTGCGGTAATGATGATGTTGTCATAATGATCTGTTTTTATAAATTATTGTTGATGGCATCTTCCGTTCTGTCAATTCCGAAGCTGAAAAAACAGCCGATATAAACAAACCGTGTTGAAGGGGGGATGATCGCCACTTTACGGTCAGACATAGACGCATAATTATATCCATAAATATTTTTTTGCCCGAGCACGTTGGATATTGACAAGACCCATACCGCAAACGCTTTTGTTTTTGTATTACCCAGGTTTGGCAGGTAATTCAGGCTAAAGCCGAGGTTGCCGAATGTTTTGGTGGTACCCATATCATTGATGATATATTTACTTTGGGCATTATCATACTTCAACTGGTAATAAGGCCGGCCACTGGCAAAAGTATAGCTGGCATTAAAACCTGTTTTCCAGGGCAGCACGAATTTCTTCATAACAAGCGATGCCGTATGCCTGGCAGCAAAGGAAGGTCGTATGGATGTTGGATAATTTAAGAAGTCTCTTTTTGTATCGAGGTAAGAATAAGAAACCCAGTAGTCAAAATTCTTTATAGATGCCTTATCCCGCCAGAATATTTCCAGGCCTTTAGCATACCCATAGCCGTTATTATTTGCGGCTACATCCCGCCCGTTGCTTAACCCGGTCTTGAACAGGTCATCGTATTTTTTATAAAACACCTCTGTCCTGAAGGTCCGCTTGCTTGTCAGGCGCTGGTATTGCAATATATAATGAGCCGCTTTTGCATAATTGAGTTCACTGCTGATCGCCGGCAAATATTCAGTTTCCGGTTTTTGATAAAAGATACCATATGCAAAGGAGGCCTGGCTCTTATTTTTAAATTTATAGGCAAGAGAAACCCGTGGGCCAATATTCCAGGCATTCATGAGCTGTGAATGCTCAAGCCTTCCCCGATCTTTACGGCAAGATTATTCGTTGCATAAAAATCTGCTTCTGCAAAAGCTGCTGATAAATTATCTTTTACAACTTCTTTGTAATTTATTGCCATCGTACAATGTATAGACCGATTTCTCCCTGCTGTAAAAATGATCTCCTCCAAAACGGATCGCATTTAATCCTTTTAATCTTTTCTCAAGCACGAGCCTCGCCTGCGCATACTGTTCCCTGCTGTCTAATCCAAAGTTTTTAAAAGCATACCCCATCGGGTTGGTAATGACCTGCTTTTGATTTGATCCATCCTGCAGTTCATTGATGATCCTGTTTTTGTCTGTACTATAGCTAAGGCCAGTTGTGATCTTCCAACCTTTCCCGATCTTTTCCCTCCAGTTCAGGTTTTGATAAGTATTGAAATTGCTCAGTGAAAAGGCATTCTTTAAATTCAGGGAATCGATGTCCTGCGTACGGAACGCTACATCATCCCAATTCGCATATCCATAATATTTGACCATACCGTCCTTTGTCTTCACCCGGAAATTTCCATCCAGCTGGTGATCAACCGGTACCTTATAAAAATCCTGTTTTTGTTTGATCACGTTAAAAGCCAGCCAGAGGTTCACGTAATTATAAGAAACACCCCAGGATGCCTTTTTATTTTTTGCGAGTTTCTGAATACCGGCTCCAAGTCCAATGACCGATACATTTACATCTGCCGAAGTACGCTCCGGGAGATCAGTTGATTCCAATATCAACGCGGACGGAAAGCGCCTGTCCATATAATGCAGAATATCCACCCGAACTGAATACGGTTCCCTTAAACAGGAAGGGATTGAACCTGCCCCTTGAAGCGATCCCTGGCAGGCTGCTATAAAAAAAGTTGTTTACGAGGTTGCCGTCGATGAATATCTTGCTTTCAGTAGCGGTACCACCTCTAACAAAAAGGCCACCGGTCTCTCCAACCTGTTGTGTGCCGGGCAATGTCTTTATAGCCCCCGTAATATCACCTTCAGCGCTTGCCGTAGTAACAATATCTATTGATGTGAGTACCGTGGTCTTTTTTGCATCGCTTGCCTCAAAAGCTCCCGCGGTGATCACCACAGCATTTAATTCAGTGATCAGCTCCTTCACAGTCATATTGATCACGATCTCTTTTCCTTCAATTGATATATTTTTATGATATGTACTATACCCGGATATGGTGGCTTCAATTTCCTGCGCGCCCTTTTCGGTGGTTGTGAAACTGTATTTACCCAATGAGTCCGTAGTCGTTCCGTCATAAGAATTTTTGATACTGATACTGGCTCCCTGTAATGGCTTATTCCTGTTATCGGTGAGCTTTCCTGATATCAGTACCTGGCTCATTAAGTTCAAAGAAATCAGAAATAACGGGAGCAATAAAATTTGTTTCATTTCTCATAAATTTGTCACAAATATAAAGTAGTTTATTTTATAAACCAAATTAATTTTAAATTAAATTTACTGCTGAAAATAAATTTTCAGACAGGCTGAGAGAAACAATATCGATGTATATGATTGATTATCAATAATATAAAATGTTAAATAAATCCTACATACAGGGCAAGATTGATCAGACAAACTTATTAACATTGAAAAAAATTAATTTTTTTATGTGGAGGCAATTTGTAATTTAGCAACAGAATTTAATGGGTTAGTAAGTATAAAGGGTCAGCAGAAATGCCGACCCTTTTACTTTTTATTCGTTTCTGTTTTTATTTTTTTGACCACTCACCCTGCATTTTTTTTCTTCCATGAATTGAATGATCAATTTTACCTGCGCAGATAATTTATTGGATTCATTTTATAAAAACATTCCCTTTTTTTTCTTCAGCTTTTTGCTTTTACATTTACTTTATGAGTAAAACGAGATCTTCTTTTTTTTGCCAGAATTGTGGATACGAAAGTAGTAAGTGGACAGGCAAATGTCCTTCCTGCGAACAGTGGAATACTTTTGTAGAAGAAGTCATTGTGAAGGGAAATGACAAAACTGCCAAAGATGAATGGAAAGATTTCAATGGCATCGCATCATTAAAAACGGTTTCCATAAATGACGTAAGCAGTGCCGAAGAAAAAAGGATCATTACAGGCGATGCAGAATTGAACCGGGTGCTCGGTGGAGGAATCGTATTGGGTAGTATTGTACTGGTAGCCGGAGAACCGGGTATTGGAAAATCAACCCTATTCCTTCAAATCGGCCTGATGCTGAAAGATGTTGTTACATTATATATAAGCGGGGAAGAAAGTGAACAACAAATAAAAATGCGTGCAGACAGGATCGGTTTCATGAATGAGCAATTCTATCTTTTGACTGAAACCAATACACAAACCATCTTCAAAGAAATAAAAAAGTTAAAACCACAACTGGTCATTGTGGATTCCATTCAAACGCTTCAGTCAACATTTGTAGAATCCTCCCCGGGAAGCGTCAGCCAGATCAGGGAATGCGCCGCTGAGTTACAGCGCTACGCAAAAGAAACGAATACGCCTGTGTTCCTGATCGGGCACATTACAAAGGACGGCAATATTGCCGGGCCAAAGATCCTGGAACATATGGTTGACACCGTGCTGCAGTTTGAAGGTGATCGCCATTATGCATACCGCATCCTGCGCACATTGAAGAACCGTTTTGGCTCCACATCAGAATTAGGCATTTATGAAATGACGGGTGAAGGAATGCGTGCAGTAAGCAATCCTTCCGAAATATTGATCACCCAGAAAGAAGACCAGTTAAGTGGCATCGCCATTGCAGCCACGATCGAAGGTATGCGCCCCCTCTTAATAGAAACCCAGGCATTGGTAACACAAAGCGTTTATGGTACACCACAAAGAACAGTAAGTGGTTTCGACCTGAGAAGATTGCAATTGTTATTGGCGGTCCTGGAAAAAAGGGGCGGTTTTCATTTTGGAGTAAAGGATGTTTTCATAAATATTGCAGGAGGTATCAAAGTAGAAGACCCTTCCATTGACCTCGCCATTGTATGTGCATTGCTGAGCAGCTATGAGGATGTTCCAATGCCACAACATATCTGCTTCGCGGGTGAGATTGGATTAAGTGGTGAAGTAAGAGCTGTGAATCGAATTGAACAGCGCATTGCTGAAGCTGAAAAGCTGGGCTTTGAAAAGATCATTGTCAGCAAGTACAATGCAAAATCTTTAAGCAAGCTCAAATTTGGAATTGAAGTGGTTGCTTTGGGGAAAGTGGAAGAGGTATATAAATATTTATTTTAAGTAAAAGAAAGTTGAAAAGTTGATTTGGTTGATAATGTTGATCCGGCCGATCCAGCATCTTGTATCCAGTATCGTAAATAAACTTCAGTCATAAATTCCCCCGCTTACTCATATACTTCATAAATTACCGGCGTTCATTTTACTGATCCGTCATGTTTTCTGTTAAAAATATGTTTTCGGATGCACTGCATCTTTTTTACCCGCACAACTGTATGGGATGTGGCAGCGACCTGCTTTCCAAGGACAACCTGCTGTGCATACATTGCATAGATGAATTGCCCCATACCCATTTTGCAAAGCATGAAAATAATTTTATTGAAAGGATCTTCACAGGCCGGATCCCGGTAAAAGCCGCACATAGTGAATTTTATTTTTCAAAAGGCCAATTGGTGCAGCAGCTCATTCACCAGTTAAAATATAACGGCAACAAAGAAATAGGGCATTGGCTTGGAACATTGATGGGAAATTCTTTATTAGAAAGCAGCCGCTTTTCAAATATAGATTATCTCGTACCCCTGCCCTTATTTCCGGATAAAGAATTTAAACGTGGATACAACCAGGCCGGGATCATTTGCAACGGTGTTGCCGCTGCTATGCAGATCCCGGTACTGGCAAAGAACATTATCCGGCAAAGATCCACAGAGACCCAAACCCGCAAGCACCGGGCGGAACGATGGCAAAATGTGGATGGCAGTTTCGCCATTATGAAACCGGCCGATCTAATCGGGAAAAATATTTTATTGATCGACGATGTCATTACCACCGGGGCAAGTATTGAAGCATGTGGACAGGCTATTTTGCAGGTCAACAGTACTACTTTAAGTATTGCCGCACTGGCTCATGCCAGTAAATAGTTGGCGCCCCCCAACTGTAAGATTCAATCATAGTAGAAATATACTATTCCCAGGTTCTTATGTTCATAATAGTTTCGTTTTATCTTTTTAAATAAGGTTTTATAAACTATTTAATGAAAACACATGGGAAACAACAAGTTGATTGAACTAAGCTTTTTTCTTTGCACGCTTTTAAGTGGATTTTATGCCGGCACGGGATTTTTTGTGGCAATGGGCGGCAACCCCGCCATCAAGTTAATGGCTGACAGGAGTTTTGCAGAATATTGGCAGCACACAGACCACTATATGGCTGCAAGGATGAAGATATTTGGGCCGTTGCTTTTATTGATCATGCTCCTGGGTGTGATCGTACTTCTAAAAGAATACCGGACTCCCTCTTTCTGGTTTATGCTGTTGGGATTTTGCCTACTGGTAACAGATGTCGTTTTTACATTTTCTACAAATCTCCCTCTTAACCAACTGGTGCAAAGCTGGGATCTTAACAATCTCCCTTCCAATGTGCAGGATATAAAATGGCAGATCGTGAAAGCATTTAGTGTAAGAACCATTTTTATGATCAGTTCTTTCTTAATGGTACTGCTGGCAGTATGGTTTCGTAAGAAGAATATAACAGTTGCAGCATTCCTTTTTGAACAACAATATTTTTAATACTTAAAAAATAAAACAATGAAAACAGTATTGATCTCCGTCACATTCATGGCATTACTTGCTTTTACAGTTAAAGATAAATTAACCGGAAGATGGGAAACCAAGCCATCCCCCAAAGGAAATATTACCGGTGTAATATTTAAGCCTGATAACAGCTTTGAAGGGTACGTTAATAAAAAGCCTTTTGTAAGCGGCACTTATACATTTGAGGATAGCCTATTTTCTTTTGTTGACAATGGCTGTGAAGGGCAAAGGGGAATATATAAAATTGTTTTTTTCAGTAACGAGGACTCCATAAGATTCGAACCGGTCTCTGACAGCTGTGATGAAAGGAGGAATGGCATGACCAGGACTATTCTCGGCAGGGTAAATGATTAACCATATGAAAAAGTTTATTATTCTTTTTACTGCATTCATTTCTGTGATCGTTTTGCAGTCATCATTTATTGAAGATGAACCCACAGATAAGGCAGCGCTGGGCAAGTTGTTATTTTTTGATCCCATTCTTTCCAAAGACAAAACCATCAGCTGTGCCAGCTGTCATAAGCCTTCTTATGCTTTTGCTGATACTACGGCTGTAAGCATGGGTGTTCAAAACAGGAAGGGAGTTCGAAACACACCAACTGCCATGAATGTATTGTTACAACGATCATTCTTTTGGGATGGCCGTGCAAAAAGCCTCGAAGAGCAGGCATTGGCTCCAATTGAGAATCCAGTTGAAATGAATTTGCCTGTAGAAGAAGCATTGGTTCGTTTGAGAAATGATGAGGATTACAATGGTTATTTTAAAAAAATATTTAACGCTGAACCCAGCCGCTCCAATCTTGCACAAGCCATTGCCGCCTTTGAAAGAACGCTGGAAACCAGCGACAGTCCCTTTGATAAATGGAAGTTTTCCGGTGACAGCAATGCGGTAAGCAATGCGGTAAAAAGAGGTTTTACTCTTTTCAACGGGAAAGGGAAATGTAATCAGTGTCATTTCGGGGCTGATTTTACAGCGAATGAATTTCGAAATATCGGCTTATTCAATGGAAGGGAATTGAATGATAGCGGGCGCATGATCGTATCAGGTAAAAAAGAAGATCTCGGTAAGTTTAAAACAGCATCCCTTCGCAATATTGCCATTACAGGGCCGTATATGCACAATGGGATGTTCAGGACATTAAAAGAGGTAATTGACTTTTATAATGAGCCGGACAAGGTTGTTCCCAATTCACTTAACAGGGATAGTGTATTAGCCAAACCTTTTGGATTGACAACAGCAGAAAAAAATGACCTCGAAGCATTCATGATCTCACTCACAGATAAAAGGTTTGTCCAAAACAAACGGTGAGCTATGAGATAGTAGCATTATACTATTTCCTGTTCCTTGTCAGCCGGATAATTTTGTTGTTTTCTCTAAATCAACTAAAAATTGAAAACTTATGGATCATTTTATCTTATTAAACAAATTAGAAGCACTGGAAGCTATTACGGGCGCATTCTTAAGTTCTATACAAACAGAGAACCTCACTGTTGCCTATACAGATATGCAGGCAGGTGTAGAAATCCCTTTGCACCATCATGTGGAAGAAGCCATTGACATTGTACTGGAAGGCGAACTGGAAATGCAGATCGGCAAAGCCGTTGATATGTTGAAACATGGAATGATCAGTCTTGTTCCTTCAAATGTTCCGCATAGAGCCAAAGCAATCACTGATTGTAAAGTTGTAACCATTTTTTATCCACGAAGAGATTTTTAAAAGAATATTTAGGCGAAAATTTTAAAAAAATCCCAAACCCAATATGCAAAATCCTGCAATCAGAATAATCATCCTGTTTCTGTTCATCATTTTAACTTTCTATTGTTATGGCGCTGGAATGATGGATTATTTTGCCATTTATGAGCCCTGGAAATTAATTGATGAAAATACATTTGCTTTTTTTCATCAATACCAGGGTAAAAGGATCATAAATATATTTGTGATCCCCTCTGCCCTTATGACCTTATTAAATATACTGGCGGTCATTTTCCCCGTTCAGTATGCCAGGGTAAAATGGCTATGGTTTTCCTTAATAGCATATTCTTTTGATTGGATCTTCAGTTTTACAATGCAGATACCCATCCAACTGGAATTGGAAACACGGAAGGATATGTTTTTAATTAATGAGCTCCTTTATACAAACTGGTTCAGGTTTGGTGCTGATACATTGCAGTTTTTATTTGTATGCACCCTACTGTGGCAATTATTAAAACAAGCACAGGTGAATGTAAGTACCCTCAAATGAAAAAACAGGTTGGGTTATTCATTCAATGAAATTCATCCAGGCATCAGCTACAAATAACTAACACGGGATTGTAAATTCATTTTTCAATTCATATAATTTCTCTTTCACAAAGAGCGGCAAAGGAATTCCTTTACGAAGTTTGCTGTCGATATGCAACCCGGTTATTTCTGTTTGGGAGATCATTTCCCTGCTTTCAAGATTAAACATCTGGTGCCTGAGCAGGAGGGTCTTTTCGCGTGCTTCAACAATTTCTGATTCTATGTAAATGCTGTCCCCGGCAAACACTTCTTTATAATAGTTCACATGTTGCTCCAGTGCAACCACTCCCCTGTTATTTTCTTTTAAATATGCCGGGCTCAATCCCAGCATGCTCAATAGATTCCAGGAGGCTTCATCAAATTTTGCAACATAAAACTGCACGTTCATATGTCCCATATGGTCACAATTCCAGGGGTAAATAGTTCCCCTGTATGTATTCCTTGTATTTTTCATTTTTTAAAATTTTTAAGTTGTGTTTTCCTTATAAATATTTGCATAACAAAATTATTTAAGCGGTCATATTCAATAATTCAATTGTGTTGTTCACATTGTATTTTTCGAACAGCTTGCTTTTGATGTTCCGAACTGTATTGTGACTGATCTTTAAATACCATGCAATTTCTTTTGTACTCAATCCCTGCTTTATAAGTCTTACCAGGTCTCCTTCCCTTTTTGTGAGCATATTACGTTCTGCAGATGGCTTATACTCTCCTATTTTAATCAGCGACTGTTCCTGCCTGAACAATTCAACTTTTACGCCACTGAAAATTTTCTCCCCGGTAATATCCCGGAACAATGCATAATATAAATTACCTGACTCCCTCAGATTCAAAACTGCCTTTTCATCATGTATGTATATGTATTGCCCGTTTTGTTTTTTCAAACGATAGTGAAAAACAATGCGATAATCGGAATGCAGGTCCGGTTGTATGGATTCAAGAAAATCATGCACAAAATTGAAGCAACTGTACAGGTCGTCCTGGTCCGCATCATGCACATAGCTAAAATATTTTTCGATGCTGTTGTTAAGCAGGTAACCTGTATCCTGGCCAAAAACATATGGGTAGTTTTTGCTTACATAATTAATATCGGGATGCATTACTGGGCAGGTCATAATTACCCAATTGGGAAAAAATTGAAGCATCTTATCAAAAAGCTCCAGCACTTCTTCCTTTTTTTCAGCACCCACAAGGGTAACATATTGTTCAATATACGCAGTCACCTTATGTGTCATGCGCACCAACAGTGCTTCATTTACCATCACAACAATTTTAAGTTTTGAATAAATTAAGCTGTAAACTTCAGTAATCCTCCAAACGATAGCAATCACCAAAACTGGTGAAAATGATCAATGGCGAAATGATACTACAAGCGGTCAATTCCCTTTTTTAACGTGCCGCGTTGTTATTTTGACAGGCATGCATTAGGCTTCGGCAAAGGGTTTCCGGTTAACAAGGCTAGTTTTTTGTTTATCCTCGAAGGTTTTATAATGAGGTTAGGAAAATCAACAAGGCCTTCAAACAAAACAATGTCCTTGTCACTGGTAAATGGGATCCATGCAGTAAATTTATTCCCGTTCATACCCCATACACCGCAGAATTCCGGCATAGCATCATAAGGAAAGCTTTCAAGTTCAAATGTTCCGGAACTTTTTATTTCAATCTTTACATCCACTGAATAACCATCATTTGTAATAACTGAGCTCCATTTACCTGCCAACTCTTCTTTTGAAAAAGAAATTTTGATACGCTCTTTAGTGTTAGTGGACGCTGATGAAAATGCGAGTACAGTAACTAATCCGAGGAATGGCAATACTTTTAAAATTTTCATAATAACCGATTTTGATATTGAGTAATTGGTTTGCTAAAATGCAACAGGATCACGCCTTTTTGCAATACAAAGTTGAAGCAGGAAAAATGCGCTGACAATCGCCAAACCTGTTTAAAGGCTTAACCAAATGTGGGGAGAAATGTGTGATGGTTTTTATACAATGCGCTGGTTGATCGCTTTGGCAACCACTTCAGTCAAAGACGCTACATGTAGTTTTTCGTATATCTTTTTTACATGGGACCGGACTGTTTCATAGCTGATATTGAGTTCAGCACCGATCATTTTATAACTTAATCCATTGACAAGGCAGGACAGTACTTCTTTTTCCCTGGCTGTAAGATGGTAATCCGGCGCTTCTTCCGGTTTTATCACAGCGGAAACAGATTGCATTTTATTCAAACTTTCCGTGCAATGGACGGGCTCATGGGGATCCGCCAAATTGCAATTCTTTGATGGAGTCAACCAACCTTGTATTCAGAAAATTTTTTAAGATATAACCGGATGCCCCGGCGCAGATAGAATCAAATACACGGTCATCATCTTCAAATACGGTTTGCATCAATACCTGTATATGCGGAAATTCTTTTTTGATCTTTATTACGGCTTCAATACCCGTCATCCCGGGCATTTCAATATCCATCAAAACAATATCGGGTTTACATTCTTTTATATCATCAATGCAATCCAGCACATGGCAGAAGGAACCTACTACTTCAAACTCCGGCACGGTAGCAAGCAAAAGGCTTATACTTTCCCGTATATTCTTATTGTCATCGAAGATGGCGATCCGTAAGCTCATGCGATTCATTTACGCAAAGTTCTGTTAATTTCCAGGAACTGCAATCCCCGAATCAGGGGATAGGAAATTTCAATAACACGGTTGTGCCCCTGCCGGGCTCAGTTTCTAAAACCAAAACGCCTTTCATTTCTTTTGCCCGCCTTTGCATATTCTGCAATCCATTCCCGGATAAGGTATTGGCAGTTTTCACGAAGGATTTGTATCAAAACCTTTTCCATCATCTTTTACAGTTAGCAGCAATTGATGATGATCGTGTTTTACCTCCACCCATAAATTTTTACAGCCTGAATATTTCAGGGCATTATTTACTGCTTCTTTAAAAATGAGGTAGAAGTTTTTCCGTTTCGTCATCTCGAGGTGCAGTTGTTTTAATGATTCATCGTAAGTAAAATGAAAAGCTACCTCCTGTGATGCAAGCAATGGGCGTGCAAAAGATTCCATCCGCTGCAATATGGTATCCATATTATCATTGCGTGGATTGATCGCCCATACGATATCATTCATTTCACTGATCATTTCGCTGGATGCCATACTTATTTTTTCCAGGGTATCTTTTAAGATCTGCTGATTTTTGTTGTTCATTGTAAATTTTAGCTACCTGGCTATATACAGAAATACTGCTGAGCGTTGAGCCCATGCTATCATGCAGGTCCTGTGCAATTTTATTCCTTATAGCCTGTCTTTTTAATAATTCATTGATCCGATAGCGATATAAGCCGTAAGCAATAGCAGCCAGCAATACAGTCATGCCAACAAAAAACCACCAGCGTTTCCAGAAGGGAGGAATGATCCGGATCTTAATGGTAGTTATTTTATCGCTCCATGTACCGGGTGTCGCAGTGGTTCTTACTTTAAATATATATTCGCCGCCATTTAAATTTGTATACGGAGCCTGCGTAGAAGAACCTGCATTGACCCAGTCTTTATCCACCCCCTCCAGCATATAAGAATATTGCACGGACGCTGCCGCTGCATAAAAAGGCGCAGCAAAATGAATCGTGAAAAAATTTTGTGTATGGCCCAGGGCGATCTCTTTTTGCACAAGCAAGTGGGAAAAAGAACGATTAAAAATACGGAAGTCGGTTAAGAAAACTTCCGGCTGCTTTTGCTGAACGATCACTTGCCCGGGGTCAAACCCGATAAAGTATCCTGTACCGGCTACATAAAATTTGCCATCGGGGTCATTGTAGATATATCCCTTCACCCCACCGGTCTTTTCCACATCTGGTAATTCGATATATGTAAAGGCTTTTGTGTGCGGATCAAATTTTTGCAGGTTGCCGTTACTGATACTCCATACATTCCCCCAGCTGTCTATTGCCAACCCTTCCAGCAGGTTGTTTACAGGTCCGAAATGTTGAAATGATCTTTTCCGGGTATCAAAATAGTTTAACCCTCCACCGTAAGTACTGATCCATAAATTACCAACCCGGTCTTCTTTTATATCAAAAACATTATTATTACTGAGACTGTTCTTTTGCGAGGGATCGTTTACATAAGTTGTATTGCCCTGGCCGTTTTTATTCAATTGTATCAACCCGTTCTTTGCGTTTGCGAGCCATAGCCTGCCATCCTGTGTCTTTACAATTTTACGGATCAGGTTATCAGTGATCTTATAGCGGGCCAGTATCTTTTTAACGCTGTCTTTCCGCGATATCCAGCTTTGTGCTGTAAAATCATAATAAGAAAAAAAATGGCCATAGGGAGAAGTAAGTAATACAGGATGATCATCGATGGTATCTTTTACAATAGACACAATTCTTGATTCAATGAGTTTTCTCATTACCTGGTCCTTATCCGTATTAGGCAGCGGTGAAACTACATTTGAGGCTATATCATACCTGAACAAAGAATAATCTGTACCCAAATATATTGTCCCGTCATCATCTTTATAAAACCTGGTTATACTAAGTGCAGATCCCTGGTATTTCATTTCTTTCTGCCGGTAGCGGCCATCCTTTCCCTTTATGAACAATCCTTTGTTTGTACCGATCCATAATATTCCATTATCCTCTTTTAAAAAATCATAGATCACTAAAGGTGGATCACCGGGCTGATCGAAGCCGGGTAAAAATTCCTGTTCAAATTGTTGTTGTGATGCATGATAAATGCTGATACCATTATTGGTACCAAGCCACACAATTCCGGCAGCATCTATAAAAATACAGTTTACCCTGTCTCCGCTAATAGTGCCTTCTATGGCCGGGCTGTGCCGGTAGTTGTAAAAATTTTTATCCAGGGGATCATAAATATGCAAGCCGGAATATTTTCCCCCGATCCATATCCGGCCATGTTTGTCTTCATTAAAAGCAATTGGATCATCCGGGCCAAATGAAAAGGCTTTATTCTTTTGATGGATATAGCTTTCTTCCGTACCTGTTAGCGCATCATAACGATAAACCGCTTTATCCCATGAGCCAAACCAGATATGATCTTTACTATCTTTAAATAAGCTGGTAACTACCATATGCGGCAGTGAAGCATACAGATTCAGGTATTGTGGATCTGCCTGCCAGTGCAGGTTTCCCGGATCTACTTTTAAAATACTGCCGCCTTCTCTTCCGGCCCATATCATCCCGTTTTTATCAAAGCACAGATCGTAAATGGTCCAAGCTCCCACACCGGCTGGCTGTATAAACTGTTCTTTTTTCTTGTCAAAACGAAGTACAGCAGCACCGCTTGTAGCAAGCCACAGGAAACCGTCTTTATCTTCTGCTATTGCATTTACAATGTTTACGGGAATGCTGTTACTGTTACCCGGGTGATGTTTGAATTGATGAAACTGTTTTGCAGGTTCAAGCCGGTGGTCGTATCGTGTAATACCTCCATCAGCAGTTGCGATCCACAATACACCCTCTTTATCTTCATGAAGATCTGTAATGCTGTTACCCGAAATGGAGGATGACTGGCCGGGCATATTTTTATAAACAATAAAATTATTTCCATCATACCGGTTCAATCCATCATCAGTGCCTATCCAGGTGAAACCACGTTTATCCTGTAAAATGCAATTGACTTTATTGTTGGATAACCCATTGGCCTGGCTCAGCCGTTTAAAATATAAAACCGGTTGCTGTGCATGGCCCCATAATGATCCCAGGAAAAATATTAAAAATAAGGCCCCTCTTTTCATTCCATTGTTCATAGTGAAAAATTACAAAGAGTTGTGCGATTTTTATTATTAAAACCGCCTCACTTATGTGAGGCGGAACTGAAAAACCGGCCACCAACTATCATTAAAGCCCAGGGCTCCTCCATAATTTAGGTTTCAAAACTGTGTTATTTTGATTGAATGCAGCCTCACCATACCAGTTGATTTATATCCCCAAAACCGGGGATATAAAAGGGAGCATTGTTACAGGGGTCATTGGTTTCTTTTTCCGGGGTAGATTTCTTTATAAATAAGCATGCAGGAAATTTGTTTATTGTAGATTTGTTTTAATGAAAAAAATATTGGTATTCATTGTTGCGGCTGTTGCATTGTTTGTTTCCTGCAAAAAAGATTCTTTTATTACAAGTCCTGATGCAAGCCTTTTTATAACTAAGGACAGCATAAAATTTGATACCGTATTCACGCAAACCGGTTCCGTAACACAATCCTTTAAGATCATCAATGAGAATAACCAGCAATTATTGCTTTCAAAAGTAAAGCTCATGGGTGGTGCTGTTTCTGCTTTCAAAATAAATATTAATGGAGCGGCTGTACCTGAAATGGATAATATAACCATTGCAGCAAACGATAGTATCTATGTTTTTGTATCTGTTACGGTTGACCCCACTACTGCAGACCTTCCCTTTGTTATCAGTGACAGTATTTTAATAAGCTATAACAGCAATGACGTTTTTGTGCAGTTAGAAGCCTATGGTCAAAACGCACATTTCAAACAAAATGAAACCATTTCCGTTAATACGATCTGGCCAAATGACCTGCCTTATGTGATCCTTGGCGGCATCGGGATAGCTGCAAATGCGACACTAACAATTGAGGCTGGGTGCAAAATTTATTTACACGCAGATGCGCCCTTTATTGTTGATGGCACACTTATTATACAAGGGGAAAAACTCAATGAAGTAATATTCACCGGTGACCGCCTTGACGAAGGTTACCGGGACCTGCCGGCCAGCTGGCCCGGTATCTATTTCAGGGAAAACAGTAAAGACAATGACCTGCGGTTCGCCATAATAAAAAATGCAAACCAGGCTGTCGTGGTAAGTGGCCCATCTGTAAATACAAACCCAAAACTAACCCTGCACCAATGCATCATTGACAATGCTTTTGATGCGGGCCTGTTAACTTTTAACAGCAGTGTGAACGCAGACAATACACTGATCAGTAATTGCTCCAATAATATCAGCATACAGCTTGGTGGCGATTATACATTTACAAATTGTACTGTTGCTTCTTTTTCGACTTCATTCTTTATACATAGAACGCCCGTTTTGTCAGCTACTGATTTTATATTCCAGGGTGGGACCATAGTTACTGCAGGGCTGGATGCGCTGTTTCAAAACTGTATTTTCTGGGGTGATTATGGCACAGTTGATGATGAAGTGGTCATTCAAAAAGAAGGAAGCAATCCTTTTAATGTTAGCATTGAAAATTCAATATTTAAAGCATTGAATGACCCGTCAAATACTACGATGACTTCCGTGATCAGGAACCAGGACCCCGTATTTGACAGCGTGGATATCAGCAACCGGTATTTTGATTTCAGGACCAGCAAAGACCCTTTTGCACCGGGTATTGACCAGGGTGTTAGTACGGTTTTTCCAAAGGACCTGGATGACAGCCCAAGAACTTTTGGCATATTTCCTGATATTGGTAGTTATGAAAAACATTGACCGGCACTTTAAAGCTTCTTTTAAATAACACTTATTATAAAAATCATGATCAAAATAATCGCCATATCCGGCATCCTTATTTCGGGTATTGTACAAATGAATCATTCGATACAAATTCCTTTAATAGAAAAAAATATGTTAGTTGCTAATGATACCTCAAAAGATATTTACCAGTTTAAAGTGGAAGGACTGGATGGTAGCACGATCGACTTCGCTTCATTCAAAGGAAAAAAAATACTTATTGTGAACACAGCTTCCGAATGTGGTTATACCCCTCAATACGGGGAGCTGGAAACATTGTATGAAAAATATAAAAACAAACTGGTGATCGTAGGCTTCCCGGCAAACAATTTTGGGGAACAGGAACCCGGCGACAATGCAACCATAAAATCTTTTTGCCAAAAGAATTACGGTGTTAGCTTTCCAATGGCGGCAAAGGTTTCTGTTAAGGGAGATGATGCCGTGCCTATTTATAAATGGCTAACGCATAAGGACCAGAATGGAGTAATGGATGCAGAGGTCAAATGGAATTTTAATAAATTTCTGCTGGATGAAAAAGGGCATCTCATCACAAAATTTGAGACCAAAGTCACTCCAATGAGTGAAGAAATTACGAGCAAATTATAAACCAGCTAATAGCTATCAGCTTATAGCTATTAGCTGGCAGCTGTTCAAAAAAAGTATAATCCCGTACCTTCCACATACCGCCATTTAAAGTATTTTGCATCATGCAATTCTCCCAAGTAATCGGACAAAAGGATGTCAAGGCGCAATTGATGCACATGGTCAGGCAGAACAGGCTGAGCCATGCGTTGCTGTTTTTGGGCAAAGAAGGTAGCGGTGCTTTATCGCTTGCCAGGGCATTTGCACAGTTTGCAGTTTGTGAAAAAGTGAATGGTAAAAAGACAACAGCCCACCAACAACAGACCGCCGAAAGCCCTTCACTATTTGGAGAACCAGAACCTGTAACAATCCCCGATCCAGCATCCAGTATCCAGCATCAGGTAGCCATGACCGATTGCTGTGGCGAATGCCCTGCCTGCAAAAAAGCCAATGAGCTCGTTCACCCTGATATACATTTTTGTTATCCTGTAATAACCCGGAAAAGTGGCGATAAGCCAAAGAGCACAGATTATATTAAAGAGTGGCGGGAGTTCTTACACGAACATCCTTACGGCAATTTATTTGACTGGCTGCAGTTCATTGGTGCTGAAAATAAACAGGGCAATATTTATGCAGAAGAAACAGATGATATCATCCGTAAAATGAGCCTAAAGAGTTTTGAAGCTGAATATAAGATCTTAATTATATGGATGCCGGAGATGCTTGGGAAGGAAGGAAATAAATTATTAAAATTATTTGAAGAGCCGCCTCCCAATACATTATTCATCCTGGTGGCAGAAAATGAATCTCTCATCCTGCCCACCATTTTATCACGCACTCAACTGGTAAAAATTCCGATGCTTACCAGGCTACAGGTAGAAGCGGCTCTCGAAACAAGAGAAGGTATTCCTATCAACAAGGCCCAACAGGTTGCTGCCATGAGTAATGGCAATTACCACGAAGCGCTTCAGCAACTGCAGCATGCAGCAGATGATTGGGAAGTGTTGCTCCGGGATTGGCTGAACAGTATCGTAAAGACAGGCCCGGCAGCCCAGGTAAAATGGATCGAGGAGATCAGCAAGACCGGCCGCGAAAAACAAAAACAGTTCCTGAAATATTTCACCCATTTGCTGGAACATGCCATCCGCCTCCGGGCAATGGGCGCTGCTGTTGATGAGCAGTCTGAGAGCCAATCCACCACCGATTTTGCGTTAAAATTCAACAAGCTCTGCGATATTGCCCAGCAGGAAGCCATCATCAATGAACTTGACCAGGCAGCATACTATATTGAGCGCAATGCCAACGCCAAAATCCTCTTCCATGCCCTTACCATTAAGTTGTATCACATTATTAGCAACAAATCAGTAATTTTGATGCAATGAGGAACAGGCTATGAGCGGGGATAGTGAAATAAGTTGATTTTTAACAGGACTTTTTCTACTATACTCAACATTGTCCCCGCATTTTGCGGGATGCACTTTTATTTTTTCAGCGCTATACAGCTGAGAATGCACAGTAAAGCGATACTGTACAAGAGTGCGACGCCAATGAAGCTCCACACAGTTACCTAGCCCGGTTCCCATAAAATATTAACTAACTCCCGGTATTGACCGGGATAAAATATTAAGACATGGGATGTGGAAGTGGTGCGGAACCTCGAAAGACGGCGGCGCACCGGGTGGTTGCCAAAGTCACGGCAGTTGTGCCAGTGGCGGTTGTAACCGGATGAATGTACATGATTGGCTTGCCAACCTGCCTTTCAGCGATCCTGAAAGCAGTTGCCGCATCGTGGAGATCAGTTTCAACAACGGCAGCCGCAAAGATTATTTTAGAAATACCACGCTACATTATTTTGAAAAGGGCGAAATGGTTGCCGTTGAAGGCGTAAGTGGTTTTGACGTGGGCATGGTAAACCTTACCGGGGAACTGGTAAGATTGCAGCTGAAGAAAAATAATATTGACGAAAAGAGCCCGGATATAAAAAAAATACTTCGCCGCGCTACGGAAACCGACCTTGCAAAGATGCAGGAAACCAAGGCCCGCGAAGCAAAAGTGTTGATCCGGAGCCGGGCAATGGCCAGCCAACTGAAGCTGGAGATGAAAATGGCCGAAGTGGAGATCCAGGCCGATGGCAGAAAAGCTACATTCTTTTATATTGCCGATGACCGGGTTGATTTCAGGGAACTGATAAAAATATATGCCGGGGAATTTAAAGTAAAAGTAGAAATGCGCCAGATCGGCGCCCGGCAGGAAGCGGGTAAAGTTGGTGGCATCGGCAGTTGCGGAAGGGAACTTTGCTGCAGTACCTGGCTCACCGATTTTAAAAGCGTGAATACAAATGCCGCCCGATACCAAAATCTCAGCATCAATCAAACAAAATTAAGCGGCCAGTGCGGCAGACTAAAATGCTGCCTGAATTACGAGCTGGATACCTACCTCGATGCACTCCAGTTTTTTCCAACCGATGCTGATATGCTGGAAGTAGCAAAGGGCCGTGCATTCCTCGTGAAGAAAGATATTTTCAGGAACCTGATGTGGTATACCATGGCCGACAGCAACAAACAATATCCTTTAACCATTGAAACGGTCAAGAAGATCAAGGCACAAAATAAACAAGGTATCCGGCCGGAGGAAATGGAAACCGTGGAAGTAACAAGCAGCAAACCAAAAGAAGTTGAACCCGAATATGCAGATATCGTTGGACAGATAAGCCTGAAGAGCCTGGAAAAAACAACCCGCAAAAGAAGGGATAAGGAAAAAGGCAGGGAACAAAGGCAGCAACAGGGTGGCAGGCAACAACAAGGCCGTGGTAACCAGCCTGATCAAAGAAGGGAACAGGGCCAGCAAAGGCCTCCGCAAAATAAAGGGCCTCAACCCCAGGGTGGAAGACAACCACAAAGGCAGGGACCCGGGCCTGGCGCCGGTGAAAGGCCTCAGCAACAGGGCAGAAGACAGGGACCACCCGGCGGACAGCAGCAGCGACCTCCGCAAAACAGGGGAAACCAGCCCCAAAGGCCCCCTCAAAACAGGGGCAATCAACCCCAGCGTCCACCAAATAATGAAGGGAAGCAAGATGGCTGATTGAATACATATTGAAATCATACATCTTACATCATAAATCATATATTTGATCTGTGTCCATCTCCGTAAAGAATCTTTCCAAAAACTATGGCAGCCAAAAGGCGGTCAATGGATTTCATTTACCATTGACAAATCAGAGATCGTTGGTTTTCTGGGCCCAACGGAGCAGGAAAATCAACCACGATGAAAATGATCACGGGTTACCTGCAAGCGGATGCAGGAGCGATAGAAGTATGCGGAATACCGGTAAAGGATAATAGCATTGAAACGAAAAGAAAGATCGGGTACCTGCCCGAAGCCAATCCTTTATATACGGACATGTATGTGAGGGAGTACCTTCAATTTGTGCAACGTACACGAGATAAAAAATACAAAAGAAAGGATCGGGGAAGTTATAAAAACAGTTGGGCTAACCACAGAAGCGAATAAAAAGATCGGCCAGCTCAGCAAAGGCTATAAACAACGGGTAGGCTTAGCTGCAGCAATGGTGCACGACCCGGAAGTATTGATACTCGATGAACCTACCTCCGGCCTTGACCCAAACCAGATCATCGAGATCAGGAACGTGATCAGGAATCTGGCTGTAAATAAAACCATATTATTTTCCTCCCATATCATGCAGGAAGTAGAAGCCATTTGTGACCGGGTCATCATAATCAACAAAGGAAAGATTGTAGCAGATGATAAGCTACAAAACCTCCGGAGAACTTCTGAAGGGAATCAATACCTGATGGTGGAATTTAAGGGAATTGTTGAAATGCATTGCTGAAAGGCTGAAAGGCGTTATTGAAATAAAGAATATTCAAACCTCCATATTCAATATTCAATGCTCAAATGCCGACGAGTTAAAAAAAGAATTGTTACAACTAAGCATTGAGAAAAACCTGGACATCGTTTCATTGCAGACTGAAACGCAAAACCTGGAATCAGTATTCAAATCACTGACCACGTAATTTTATATTTGTTCCGGCTGTTAACATGATTATTTTTACAACACTGGATACGATACCGGATCAATAATAACTCTTAACTATAAACTCATAACAACATCATGAGCTACATAGCTTCCATCCATGCCCGCCAGATCTTAGACAGCCGCGGCAATCCAACCATAGAAGTAGATGTTTTAACTGAAAATGAAAGACTGGGCCGTGCGGCCGTACCAAGTGGCGCCAGCACAGGAATCCATGAAGCAGCAGAATTAAGGGATAACAATAAAAAAATGTACGGCGGCAAAGGTGTATTGAAAGCAGTAAAAAATGTGAATACGGTTTTGCAGATAATTTATTGGGATGGGATGTGGCAGACCAAACCGGCATTGATGCCATGATGATCGCACTGGATGGCACAGAAAATAAAAGCAAGTTGGGAGCAAATGCAATGCTGGCCATCAGCCTGGCTGTTGCAAAAGCCGCTGCACTTGAAGCAAACCTTCCTTTGTACCGTTACATCGGCGGAACAAATGCAAAGGTTCTACCCATCCCCATGATGAATATTTTAAATGGTGGTGCGCATGCAGACAATAAAATAGATTTCCAGGAATTCATGGTAATGCCGGTTGGCGCAACTACATTCAGTGAAGGATTGCGGTGGGGCGTGGAGATTTTTCATGCATTGAAAACTGTGTTGAAGAAAAAAGGATACAGCACCAATGTAGGCGATGAAGGCGGTTTTGCACCAAATATTCAAAGCAATGAAGAAGCCATTGAAACAGTATTGACAGCGATACAGGCAGCGGGTTATAAAACCGGCAGCCAGGTTACGATCGCCATGGATGCAGCCAACAGCGAATTGTGGAATGCAAAGGAAAAAAAATATATTTTTCATAAAAGTGATGGCAAGAAAATGACCAGTGAGCAACTGGTAAAATATTGGGAAAACTGGGTGAAGCAATATCCGATCATTTCCATTGAAGACGGTATGGCAGAAGATGACTGGAAAGGATGGAAGATGCTTACTGATGCGGTTGGGAGCAAATGCCAGTTGGTTGGAGACGATCTTTTTGTGACCAATGTAACAAGGTTTGAAAGAGGCATCAATGAAAATATCGCCAATGCATTACTGGTAAAAGTAAACCAGATCGGCACACTCACGGAAACGATCAACGCAGTGAGTATGGCACAGCAAAATGGCTATAATACCATCATGAGCCATCGCAGCGGGGAAACAGAAGACAGCACCATTGCTGACCTGGCCGTTGCATTAAATTGCGGGCAGATAAAAACAGGGTCTGCATCCAGAAGCGACCGGATGGCAAAATACAACCAGTTGATACGAATCGAAGAAATACTGGCTGATAGTGGCATCTACCCTTCAGGCAAAATAAAATTCGGAAAATAGAATTAGATCGTTCAATGAAGAGATCAATTTTAATATTATCATTTTTAATTGCATTGGTTGGCGATTCCCGCTGCCAGGATCAAAACGCTGCAGCAGGAAAACCCAATACAGAGCAAGCCGATCCTGACAGCATATTATATTTTAAGAAGATCCAGGTATATGTAGATAGCCTCAAGGTATTGCATGCTGATAATTATTTCAATTATGTTCACCAGATAAAATATGACAGCCTGCTTACCCGGCTCTCCCTAAACGACCAGCTTTGGGATATAAAGAAAACGAAAGCAGATTTTACAAGAGGAGATCTTTTACAACCCCTTGGCTGGATAAGTGATTATGAGCAACTTCTGACACGCCAACAGATAATCACATTGGATTCAATCCTGTCAAAACATGAAAAACAAACAGGGGATGAGGTGGTGTTGATTACGCTGGACAGTGCGCTATGCGATTCGACCCTGGTTGACTCCCTATTACTGAAAGTTAAGGAAGGCTGGGATATTGGTAAAACGGATATCGAAAATGGCATTCTTATCACAATATCTATAAGCTTACGCATTATTTCCGTTGAAACCGGCATTGCGATCAAAAACAGGTTAACCCAGGACGAATTAAAATCGATCATATCGCAAACTATGGCGCCTGAATTGAGAAAAGGGAATTATTTTGAAGGCATGCGGTCAGGTATTTTAGCTATAACGACCAGGTTACGGGGGAAAAAACCTGCTGTGGGGGATTAAGAATGGTTTCAGACAGCTGCCAGGAGGGCTTGTTTTTTATCACAAAACTTAAAAAAATCGTACTTTGTACCAGCAAAAAGCATTATGAAGATATTATCAGGCGTATTTTCCTTTGTAAAAAATAAATATTTTATAGTCATATCCTGTTTTTTGATATGGATGATGTTTTTTGACCCCAAAGACTGGTCATTGATCTCAGGCAGGCGGGAAAAGCTGAAGGACCTCCAAAAAAGTGAGCGGCATCTTAACCGGCAGATAGCTGAAACCCGGACAGAGCTTAATTTATTGAAGACAAATGCCCAAACGATTGAGAAGTACGCCCGGGAAAAATATTTGATGAAAAAAGACAATGAGGACCTTTTTATTGTAAATACCCCCTAAAAAGGGTATTTAACAGATTTTAAATACAATAATCCTGAAAAGCGACCGTTTAATAAGCGGATAATGATGATTATTTAATTTAAACAAGCACAACTTGATTATGGACAGTTTTACACAGGATGATCTATTACAATACCTCTACAACGAAACTTCTCCCGAAAAAACAGTAGCGATTAAAGCCGCGCTGGCATCTGACTGGAGCTTACGTGAACAATTTGATACACTTAATTCGGCCCATAAACGGCTGGAAGCGATCAAACTTTCACCACGTAAAGAAACGATCAACAATATTCTAAATTATTCAGAAAAGACAGTGGAAGAATTAAGTTCACACTTTTAAAACCTGAGGTATTTACGTAATTTACCCGTTTCGATAAAGAAACGGGTTTTTTTATGACCAAAAAAGAACGGTACCAGTTTGTGATAGACTATTTTTTAAAACATGCTCCGGAAGCTGAAACCGAATTAATATATGATAATCCATTTCAGTTATTGGTATCTGTGATCCTTTCGGCCCAGTGCACAGATAAGCGTGTAAACCTGACCACGCCAGCTATTTTTGAGAAATTCCCTGATTCAAAAGCGATGAGTAAGGCTGGTTTCGATGACCTGTTTCCCCTTATCAAAAGCATTTCGTATCCGAATAATAAAACAAAGCACCTTATTGGTATGGCTCAAATGCTCGAAGAGCGCTTTGACGGAACAGTGCCAATGACCGTAGAAGAACTGGTGCAATTACCGGGAGTAGGCCGGAAAACAGCCAATGTAATTACCTCGGTCATTGATAAGCAGCCTAATATGGCGGTAGATACCCATGTATTTCGGGTAAGCGCCCGGATTGGATTGACCACCGGAGCCAAAACACCCATAGCTGCTGAAAAGCAACTGGTTAGTCATTTTCCGGAAGCATTTATCCACAAAGCCCACCATTGGCTTATCTTGCATGGCAGGTATATTTGTGTGGCCAGGTCGCCAAAATGCAGCATTTGTGGTATAAAGATTGCCTGCAGATATTACAACAATAATAAAACAGTATAAATAAAATTGAAGAAAATTCGTTTTATTTGTATATATTTTCAAAGACTGCTTCAAAGCTGCACTAAATTATTAAAGGATTTTTTTAATGAAACGAATAACTTTTGTATTAAGCCTGGTAATCTTATTTACTGCTTACTCGAAAAAAACCGCTGCTCAGTATTATTTTTATAATGATGCCTATTACGACAACCCGCTTTTATTTGAATTGGGGGGATCTATTGGTGCAATGAATTGCCTTACGGACCTTGGTGGAAAAAAAGGTATTGGGAAAAGGTTCATTAAAGATCTGAATTTTGGAAAAAATAATTTTGCAGGCGGCATTTATTTAAGTGCGCTTTATAAGTACATGGTTGCCTTCAGGCTCGAAGCTACTTTTGGAAAGGTTTCAGCAGATGATATTGTTTTAGCGAGCGTACCCAAAACTGATATTGCCAGTGCGAGGTATAACAGGAATTTAAATTTCCGCAGCACTATTACTGAATTCTCCGGCGTATTCGAAATACACCCGTTATTTATTTTTATCGATTATACAGCACGTGATATTGACCCTCCCCGCTATTCTCCTTATTTACTGGCCGGGGTTGGATATTTTTCTTTTAATCCTCAAACGCAATTAAAGAACAGGTGGGTGGATCTTCAGCCATTGAGCACGGAAGGACAGGGATTTGTAGAATATCCTGACAGGCCCGTGTACAAGCTGAAGCAAATAAACTACCCGATCGGCCTTGGTGTAAAATACGAATTATCATCCCTTGTAAACCTTCGTGCTGAATTTGTTTACCGCATTTTGGGTACCGATTACCTCGATGATGTAAGTACGAATTATATTGACCCGATTGCATTCACAAATCCGGCAAACGGCCTTACCACTGCACAGGCAGCTACCGCGATCCAGGTCTATGATAGGCAGCGCGTTAAAATTACCGGCCCGGGAGGCAAACGTGGAAGCCCGGCAGAAAAAGATGCCTACTTTACTTTTAATATTAAAGTTGGACTGGCGATCGGAAGAGAAAGGATCAGGTAAATTATTTTAATTAAACTCATAAAAAAAGTCGCTACATAAACATGGCGACTTTTTTATGTCAGGTATAATATCTTTTACAACATTTTTTTAACGGCCTCGATCAATTCTCCTTTAGTAATGGGAACGCCCATGATCTTATTATAACCTTTTGCATCTACCAAATAAACATCGCGGATGATCTTTATCAATTGCCCGTTATTGATTTCCGGGATTAAAACCTGGTCAAAATTCTTAATGATATCACCCAGGTTTTTAGGGAAAGGCCTTACATAACGGAGATGCGCATGCGAAACTTCATGACCCTTGGCTTTGCAATTCCAGCGCAGGCGCTTTTAATTGCACCATAAGTGCTGCCCCAGCCCAAGCACCAGTACTTTCCTTTTTCAGGTCCACTGTCCAGGTTTTGCTCAGGAATATAAGAAGCGATCTTATCCACTTTTTCCTGCCTGATCTTAACCATCAACTGGTGATTCTCTGCTTCATAACTGATATTACCGGTAATGTTTTGTTTTTCCAACCGCCGATCCGGTGTTCCAGTCCCGGCGTTCCGGGAATTGCCCAGGGCCTAACCAGTTTTTCATCCCGCAGATATGGCTGAAATTTTTCTTCACCATGGCCGAGCTGTGTTTTAAATTACTTCAATGGTGGCAGGTCAGCTGACTGTGGAAATTTCCATGGCTCGGCACCATTGGCAATATAACCATCACTTAAAAAAATTACCGGTGTCATATGCTGTACCGAGATCCTTACCGCTTCATATACTGCATCAAAACAATCACTTGGTGTAGATGCAGAAATAATCGGCATGGGGCATTCGCCATTGCGTCCATAATAAGCCTGCAGCAGATCACTTTGTTCTGTTTTTGTTGGCAAGCCTGTAGATGGCCCACCCCGCTGAATATTACAGATCACCAAAGGAATTTCAAGCATAACTGCCAATCCCATTGCTTCTGCTTTTAATGCCATACCAGGCCCCGAAGTTGTTGTAACTCCAATGGAACCTCCATAACTGGCACCAATAGCTGAAGTGATCGCTGCAATTTCATCTTCGGCCTGGAAAGTTTTTACTCCAAAATGATTTATACTGGCTCAGTTCATGCAAAATATCTGAAGCCGGCGTAATGGGATAAGATCCAAAAATAAAGGCAAGCCCGCTTTTTTGCGAAGCGGCAATCAAGCCCATAAGCAAGTGCCTGGTTACCCATAACGGACCGGTAAATGCCGGGTTCCATTTTTGCTTTTTCAACCTTATATCTTGTAGTAAAGGTTTCGGTAGTATCGCCAAAATTATATCCGGCCTGCAGCACTTTAATATTACTGTCAAGTATATCTGCTTTCTTACCAAATTTCTCTTTCAAAAACTGATGGTATTATCCATATCCCGGTTATACATCCAGTATAAAAATCCAAGCACAAACATATTTTTTGCCCGGTCTTTTTCTTTCATGCCCATGGTAAAATCCTTCAGTGCCTCCCGCGTCATTTTAGTAACATCTATTCTTATCACTTCATAACCTTCAAGGCTGTCATCTTCCAATGGGTTTACACCATCGGGATAATTGGCAAGCCGAAGATTTTTAGCATCGAAGCCATCTGTATTGGCAATGATCTTCCCGCCTTTTTTTAAGCTTTAAATTTACTTTTAAAGCCGCAGCATTCATTGCCACCAATACATCACATTCATCACCGGGGGTAAATATCCGGTCGCTGTGAAACGCAACTGGTAGCCGCTCACACCGGGCAATGTTCCGATCGGGGCCCGTATCTCCGCCGGAAAATCAGGGAAGGTTGCAAGGTCAATCCCAAGCATTGCTGTATTGTTGGTAAACTGGTTGCCGGTTAGCTGCATCCCATCACCACTATCGCCGGCAAATTTTATCACTACATCCTGTAAAACTTCTTGTTTATCAATCATCTTACAAAAAATTAAAGTACAAAGTTAATAAGTACCTCCGCAGTTCTCCACTAAGTTACTGTATAGAAACATAGAAAAATGCATAATTTCCAATAAAAAAACGGGTTTCTGATTTAGGTTTCCAATTAATCAATTAGGTTTGCTCAAATTCTTTTAATGCAAGACCTGACCGACTTTTTGCAACCCGTTGCAGTTCAGGAATTAAATGATGATAATGGTTTTACCGACGGGCAATTTGCCAAGCACATTGCTATATATGAAACAGAAATACCAGACCTGGCGGATATAGATATTGTGTCATTGTAGCGCGGCGAAATGAGGGGCAGCGGTATATTTAAATGTAGAAGGCAATGCCGCCGATAACATACGAAAACAATTGTACCAGCTTACACTATTGGCACAGCGATGTTACCATTGCCGATATTGGAAATATTAAAACGGGTGCTTCATTCAATGACAGCTATGCAGCCATGAAAACTGTACTGGCAGAATTATTAAGAATTGGAGAAAACAGTGATAATACTTGGAGGATCGCACGATATTACCCTGGCGCAATATGGCGCATACAAAGAACTGGAACAAATCATGGAGGCAACCTGCATCGATGCCACGATCGACCTGAGGGGAGAAAGCTCTGTACGAAGCGAAAATTTTCTACTGGAAATGCTTACCGGCGAGCCGAACCTGGTCAAGCATTATAATCATATTGGGTTTCAAAGTTATTTTGTTCATCCACGCATGCTGGAAACCATGGATAAGCTGCGTTTTGATTGTTACCGTGTTGGGTGTGGTAAAGGAAAATATGGAAGAGATGGAACCCGTTATCCGCAATACCCACCTGCTTAAGCTTTGATATCAGTGCTATCAAGAACAGTGATGCGCCGGCAAGTACACAAAGCCCCAATGGCTTTACCGGCGAAGAAGCGTGTATGCTTACCCGGTATGCAGGCATGAGTGGCCACTCAGCAGTTTCGGTATTTATGGATACAATCCCGATCTAGGATATAAATGAACTTACTGCGAAACAGATCGCACAGATGCTATGGTATTTTATAGATGGCAAAAGCCGGAGTAAAGCAGGAGAGCATGTTTGAGGAAAGAAAGCAATTTCAATGAATACCATACTGCTTTTGCCGAAGTGGACACTATCTTTTTACAAAGTAAAAAAACAAGCAGCTGGTGGATGCAGTTGCCCGACAAGAAATTTATCGCCTGCAGCTATAACGATTATCTAAGGGCAAGTCATAACGAAATACCGGAGAGATGGCTGCGGGTGCAGGAAAGAGGGTGAGAGAAATGTTGAATGATGAATGTTGAATGATGAATGAAAAAGCATAGCGTCATGCCCTTAACTTTTACATTTTACATTTATTATTTTAAATTTTACATTCCCATTTACCTCCCGAACATTTTATCCAATTCTTCTTTTTTAAAGGTCATATAGGTCGGTTTGCCATTTGGTGTACTGTTGGGTACCGTACAAGTAAAAAGATCATTCACCAGTGATTGCATTTCTTTTTGCGAAAGGGCCGTTCCTGCTTTTACTGATTGCTGCAATGCCAGTGAGCGCAATAATTTTTCTCTTTTACTGAATTTGAGATCGTTGCTGAAATGTTTATATTGTTCCAGCATTTTTTCAATGGCTGTTTTTTCATTGCCCTGGTCAACATCGGCCGGTGTGCCCTGTATCACAAAAGTATTGTTGCCAAAAGGCTCCAGATGATAACCCAGTTGATGCAGGTCGGGCAGCAATTCATTTAGCAATACCAGCATCAGCTGCATGCTAAGTTCAATAGTTGATGGGAAACAAACTTTGTTGTGTGGCAATTGGTTTGCCTTCCACTGCCTTTATGCATACGTCTCATACAAAACACGTTCATGCGCATTTTGCTGATGCAGCAATAAAAAACCATGCATCATTTTGAACAATGATATAAGTATTGTGCAGCTGCATGAGCTCTCTCCTTCCGCAGCGATAGTCTCTGTGCAATGATAGATACAGGCTGCTCTACAAGCAGGCTGATCCATCCGGCTCACCTGCAAGATCTGTTACAGGTTTTTCATAAAAATCTTTCCAGTGTTTTAATTCACTTTTATTTTCAATAAAATGCGCCTGGTTCTTTTGAGTAAATGTTTGATACAATGAAGAAGAAGCAGCTGATGATCTTTTTTCTTCTGTAAAAGGTTTACTTACCGCATCCAGTTGTTGAATAGAAGCATCCAGTTCAAAATCAAGTGTAGGCGTAATACTGAATTGTGCCAGTGCATGTTTTACGGCAGATTGCACAAAAGCATACACGATCTTTTCATCTTCAAATTTTATTTCCTGCTTGGTAGGATGCACATTAATATCCAGCTGCGCCGGATCAAGATCAATGAACAATGCATACATCGGGAAACTGTCTTTCGCGATCATTTCATCAAAAGCATTCATCACCGCATGATTCAGATAAGCGCTTTTTATAAAGCGGTTGTTCACAAAAAAATATTGATCGCCCCTTGTTTTTTTGGCGGTTTCGGGTTTGCCAACAAAACCATAAATATTCATGTAATCAGTTTGTTCCTGCACACTTACCAGTTTTGCATTATAACTATTGCCCAGTATCTGTACGATGCGTTGTTTCAATGTGCCTTTTTCCAAATGAAAAACTTCCTGCCCGTTGACTGGTAAGTGAAAAGAAAATATCCGGGAAAGCCATGGCCACCCGGATGAATTCATCAACGATATGCCGCAGTTCAGACGGCATTGCTTTTTAAAAAATTTCTTCGGGCAGGAACATTGAAAAATAAATTCTTCATGGCAATGCTGGTACCCGTTGTTGCATGCAACGGGTTCCTGCATTTTTACCACGCTGTTTTCTATTTCAATATAAGTGCCGGTTTCATCTTCTGCTCTTTTTGTTTTTAATTCAACCTGTGCAACAGCGGCAATACTTGCCAGCGCTTCTCCCCGGAATCCCATGGTTTTGATATGAAACAGGTCTTCAATATTTCTTATTTTGGAAGTGGCATGTCGTTCAAAAGCCATCCTTGCATCGGTTTCACTCATCCCTTTGCCGTTATCAATCACCTGTATCAATGCTTTGCCGGCATCATTAACGATCAGCTTGATTTCAGTGGCGCCGGCATCCACGGCATTTTCCAGCAATTCTTTTACAGCACTGGCCGGCCGTTGGATCACTTCCCCGGCAGCGATCTGGTTGGCAATATTATCGGGCAATAATTGAATGATATCGGGCAAAATCGTGTAATTTGTACCTCAAAAATAACATATCCTTTCCACTATAAATTATTTATGCATTATGCGCGCATTTCGTGTTTTCCTTTTTCCTCTTTTTCTCCATAAAAGTTTTTAGCCAGCAAATTCCCGTTTCTTCAACCGAACAAAGCGAACAACTGGGCGGACAGTGTCTATAAAACACTTAGTAACGAAGAACGTATTGCCCAATTGATGGTAGTCAGGCTTTCATCTATGAATGTAAAAACAAAAGAAGTAACCTTTTTTGATAAAAAGGTATAAGATCTGGTAAAAAAATATAATATTGGAGGGATATGCGTTTTCCAGGGAGGCCCTGTAAAACAGGCTGCATTATCAATGCATTCCAGCAAATGGCTAAAACTCCTATACTGATGTGCATTGATGCAGAATGGGGAGTGGGCATGCGTATAATTGATAGCGTGCTCCTCTGCCAAAACAAATGATGCTGGGCGCCATGAAGGATGCCAGCATCGTTTATCAATATGGAAAGATCGTTGCTGAACAATGTAAGCGAATTGGCATACAGGTAAATTATGCGCCGGTAGTTGACGTAAATAATAATCCTGATAACCCGGTGATCAATGACCGCAGTTTTGGAGAAGACAAATACAAAGTGGCGCTATTTGGAACACAATACATGAAAGGCATGCAGGATAACGGCGTGATGGCCTGCGCCAAACATTTTCCCGGCCATGGAGATGTGGCCGTGGATTCGCATTTAGACCTGCCCATTATCAATAAAACGCTGACACAACTGGATTCACTGGAACTCTATCCATTCCGGAAAATTTTCAGTGAAGGTATTGGAAGTGCTATGATCGCACATTTATATATTCCTGCAATTGACAGCACAGCAAACAGGGCAACCTCCTTTTCAAAAAATAATGTAACAGGCTTATTGAGGAATGAACTGGAATTCCAGGGACTAACGTTTACCGATGCCCTGGATATGCAGGGAGTGAAAAAGTTTTTCCCGGCATGGAGCCGCATCCGTACAGGCGATCATCGCAGGCAATGATATGCTATGCCTGCCGGAGGATGTTCCCGATAGCCATTGCAAAGATCACAGAGGCTATCACCAACAAACAATTAAGCTGGGCAGATATTGAAATGCATTGTAAAAAAGTATTGCTGGCAAAGTACCAGTATGGATTATCAACACTGAAGCCGGTGAGCCTGGAGAATCTTACAGCGGACCTCAATAGCCAGGTTCCCGCCATGAGAAAACTTGTTGCAGAAAATGCCATTACCCTGCTTGCCAAAAATGACAGCGCATTTTTTCCCTTATCCACAGAAAAAACAGCAGGCGAAATTGCATACCTCGCGATAGGAATTAAAGCCGACAATGCTTTTGCGACACGCATGCGTACAGATCATAACGCTGCTGTGTTTTATTTTGATTATACAAAAAAGAACAACGATTCAGTTACTGCGCTGGTAGATAAAATTGTTTTGGGATATAAAAAAGTAGTGATCGGTATTCATGGCATCAACAGGCCTCCCCTGAATAATTTCGGTATCAGCAGCCAGGCGGTCGGGATCATTAATACACTGCAGCAAAGAACAAGATCAATCACTTTTTTATTTGGGAATGCCTATGCTGCCAAGAACTGGTGCTTTGCGAAGAACCTGGTCGTTTGCTACGAGGATGACAGCATCGTACAAAATGTTGCCCTCGATCTCTTGCAGGGTAAGATCCCGTACAAAGGAGTACTACCCGTTACCGTTTGTGATCATTTTAATTTTGGATATGGGCTTGCAGCAGTTGAAAAAGATCTGCAGCCCTCGAATCCCGTACAGGCGGGAATGATCGCTGAAAAAATAGCGATCATAGATTCTATAGCAATGGATGCTATTGCAAAAACAGCCATGCCGGGATGTGTGGTATTGGTGGCCAAAGATGGTAAGATCGCTTACCAGAAAGCTTTTGGCTATTATACTTATGAAAATAGAGAACCTGTCAGCACTGCATCCGTATACGATATGGCTTCTGTTACCAAGATCTGCGCAACGACATTATCCATCATGAAATTATACGATGAAGGAAAGGTTGATCTAAAAAAAAAGCTTGGTGATTACCTTCCCTGGGTGCGGGGTAGCAATAAAGCGGGCTTGTTGATAGAAAAAATTCTATTACACCAGGCAGGGCTTGTCTCCTCCTTATCTTTTTATAAAGAAACACTCGATGCTGCAGGTGTCCCGTTAAAAAAATTCTATTCCCCGGATTCTACCAGTTCTTTTTCTATCCGTGTGGCCGATCATTTATTTGTGAGAAATGATATAAAGGAAATTTTTTTTCAAAAAATATTAAAAAGCCCGTTAGGGCCAGCAGGGAGATATATTTATAGTGATATTGATTTTATTTTCCTGGGCGAAATTGTAGAAGCGGTAAGCGGTATTCCATTGGATCAGTATGTAAGAAGGTCATTTTATGATCCGATGTACCTGCAGTCTGCAGGTTTTAAACCATTGGCTCATATTCCTGTTGAAAGGATCGTGCCCACAGAAGATGAAAAAATCTTTCGCCAGCAGTTGTTAAGAGGAGATGTTCATGATCCCACTGCAGCTATGCTTGGTGAAGTGGCTGGACATGCAGGCCTTTTCAGTGATGCTTACGATATTGCATGCATCATGCAAATGTTACTGAATGGTGGTGTATTTAACGGGAAGCGGTACCTGCAAAAAAGTACGGTTGACCTGTTTACAGAATATCAAAGCGATATAAGCCGCAGAGGTTATGGATTTGATAAGCCTGAAAAAGATAATGAAAACCGGGAAGAGCCATACCCTGCAAGGTCCGCTTCCTCATTTACATTCGGCCATACCGGCTTCACCGGGACCTGTGCCTGGGCAGATCCAGCAAACAACCTTATTTTCATTTTCCTGGGAAACAGGGTAAACCCTGTTGGGAGCGACCTTTTTTTGAAAATGAATGTGCGTCCAAAGATTCATGAAACGATCTACCAGTCTATCCCGAAAACATCCTGATCAAAGTTCATCTGAACTTTCGGGAAGCCGGTTGTATTCTCCTTTTAAAGCATAGTATCCAAATATCATCAAGCCAATGGCGATCGGGGTAAAAATAGTAATGATGATGATCCAGGGTATTGGTTTATTGATATCCTTTGTTCCGGAGCTGCTAATATTATGAATGGCCCCCATCACTAAAAAATAAATGATCACCGGTGCAAGGATCATCCACACAATTCCCATTATTTTTTTTACGTTTTCCATTTTACATTCATTTAATCGTTAACCTCTTTATCAATTTTATTGGAGAGATACAAGGCGCCAATCATAAAACAAAGGCAGCTACGCCAATGGGATACCAAAGCCCCACCAGCGGATCCTTAATAAATGTGGCGGATAATAAAGTGGCAATAAAAGGCACCAATCCGCCAAATACCCCATTCCCAATATGATAAGGCAGGCTCATCGATGTGTACCTGATCTTCGTGGGAAACAATTCCACTAAAAATGCAGCGACGGGTCCATAGACCATTGTTACAAAAATGATCATCACCCAAACCAGGAAAATAAATTTCCATTTGAGCCCGGCAGGAAGTATTTTATCTGCATATCCGGGCTTCAGTATCCTTTGCCAAACGGGCGCTGATACTTGCATTGCTGTTCTTAAGTGTATCTGCCCTGCTTTCTGTGATCGCATCCCATTACTCAATATCCATTTCGTTTTAGTATGGGTAATTACCTGCTGATCATCCTGGTTGCATTTAAATCGTATCAACTTTAATGATCTCTTTGCCAATAACCTCTTTACTTTTTTCATCGGGTCAGTTCCGGTGATCCATTCCTTTACATCCGTATCTTTCAAAAAAATGTTGAATATCGGCCGGTAAAAAAGCACTCCCAGCAACATGCCCGTAAGCATGATCCATTTTCTTCCAACTTATCACTCAACGCACCAAACAGGAAAAAGAAAGGAGTTGCCAACCCAATAGCCCATAATAATATTTCCCGGTTTTGCATAAATTCGATCTTTACCGTATTTTCCAAAAAAGATTGCGCATAAAACTGTCCGGTGTACCAGATCACACCCTGTCCCATAACCGCACCAAACAAGGCCAGCAATACCATTTTAAAATTTGCTTTATGCCCAAAACTTTCTTTTAATGGGTTGACAGATGTCTTCCCTTCTTTTTTCAATTGTGCGAATACAAAGGAGATTCCTTCATTTTTAACCGGATATAAATAGAGACCCCGACCAGTAAAATAGATATCCAGAAAGGATAGCGCCATCCACCCCATTCCGCATTAAATGCAGCATCACTCATATTTGATTTTACTGCCATGATCACTCCCAGTGCAACAAACAAACCCAGTGTAGCCGTGGTTTGTATCCAGCTGGTGTAATATCCGCGTTTGCCTGCAGGCGCATGTTCGGCCACATAAGTAGCGGCTCCGCCATATTCGCCGCCCAATGCAAGGCCCTGTAACAATCGTAATAATAAAACCAATAATGGTGCAGCCATGCCAATGGATCTATAGCCCGGCACCAAGCCAATCAAAAAAGTGGAGCCGCCCATTAAGACAAGCGTTAATAAAAAAGTAGATTTTCTGCCGATCAGGTCTCCCAGCCTTCCAAATACCAATGCTCCAAATGGCCTGACCAAAAAGCCTGCTGCAAAAATGGCCAGGGTACTCAACAATGCAGCTGTATCATTTCCTTCCGGGAAAAATTGTACAGAGATGGTTTTGGCCAACATGCCAAAAATGTAAAAATCGTACCATTCTATTAGGGTGCCGAGCGAGGAAGAAAAAATAACTTTACCAATCCCTTTTGGAGCTGCCGTCATACGATTGCAATTATTGGATGAATATAAAGAAATTAAAGAATACCCCTTTTCAATCATCAGCCTTGTGCTTTTGAATAAACATTTTTTATTTAAGGCCGGAAGCACGTAAATCAAAGCATATTACAAATGATTTTATTAGTTTTAACCATCAAACGATCGCTATGTCATATCCATATCAAATAAAATCATCTGGACGAATATCAAAATGCTTATAAAAAAAGTGTGGAAGATCCTGAAGCATTTTGGGGAGCCGTTGCTGAAAATTTCTAATGGAGAAAAAAATGGGATAAGGTATTGGAATGGAATTTTACAGAACCAAAAATAGAATGGTTCAAAGGCGGCAAATTAAATATCACTGAAAATTGTATTGACCGTCACCTGGAGAAATGGTCAGATAAACCTGCTATCATCTGGGAACCCAATAACCCGCGAAGAAAGAACAAGGACCGTAACCTATGCCCGTCTGCATAAAAGGGTTTGCCAGTTTGCGCAGGTCTTAAAAAATAATGGGGTAAAAAAAGGTGACCGGGTTTGTATCTATATGGGCATGGTGCCTGAACTGGCTTATGCTGTGTTGGGTTGTGCAAGGATCGGGGCCATTCACAGCGTTATTTTTGGTGGCTTCAGTGCGCAAAGTATTGCAGACAGGCTGGAAGATGCGCAGGCAGAATTTATCGTTACCTGTGATGGCGCTTACCGTGGAGGAAAAGAATTCCCTTAAAAAGCATCATTGATGATGCCCTTGATCGGTAACAAAACGTAAAACGGTGATTGTTTATACAAGAACAAGAACGCCAGTTTCTATGATCAAAGGAAGGGATGTATGGTGGGAAGATGAAATGGAATATGCAGAAGCACAAATTGAAAAAGATGGTGTGGTTTCTTTTCCTGCGGAAGAAATGGATGCAGAAGATCCGTTGTTTATTTTATATACTTCCGGCTCTACCGGTAAACCAAAAGGTGTGGTGCATACTTGCGCCGGTTATATGGTTTGGACCAATTATACTTTTGTAAATGTATTTCAATACAAACCCGGCGAAGTACATTTTTGTACGGCAGATATTGGCTGGATCACGGGGCACAGCTATATTGTTTATGGCCCGTTAAGTGCGGGCGGAACGAGTTTAATGTTTGAAGGCATTCCCACCTGGCCCGGATGCAGGAAGGTTTTGGGATATTGTGGACAAACACAAAGTAAATATTCTGTATACTGCACCTACCGCCATCCGGAGCTTAATGAGTTATGGCATAGATCCATTAAAAGGAAAGGACCTGGGTTCGTTAAAGGTACTGGGCACGGTTGGTGAACCCATCAATGAAGAAGCATGGCATTGGTATGATGAAAATATTGGAAGAAAAAAATGCCCCATCGTGGATACCTGGTGGCAGACAGAAACCGGCGGCAGTCTTGATTTCAAACCTTGCGGGTATTACTCCTGCAAAACCAGGTTGGGCCACATTACCAATGCCGGGCGTTCAACCGGTACTGGTAGATGAAAGAGGCAAGGAAGTAACAGAGAAAGATGAAAATGGTTTACTCAAGGGCAATCTTATGTATCAAAGCGCCGTGGCCGGCTATTCTAAGAACTACTTACGGTGATCATGAACGCTGCCGCACCAATTATTTCGCCACTTATGAAAATTTATATTTTACAGGTGATGGCGCCTTAAAAGATGAAAATGGTTTTTACCGGATCACGGGCAGGGTTGACGATGTGTTGAATGTAAGCGGCCATCGAATTGGCACAGCCGAAGTGGAGAATGCGATCAATATGCATGCGGGCGTAGTGGAAAGCGCGGTCGTTGGCTATCCTCATGATATAAAAGGACAGGGTATTTATGCTTACGTGATCTATAACGGGCATCATGGCGATGAAGAATATGAGGCGGCAGGATATTTGCCAGACAGTAGCCAGGATAATCGGCGCCATCGCCAAGCCGGATAAAATTCAATTTGTAACAGGGCTTCCAAAAACAAGGAGCGGCAAGATCATGCGGCGTATTTTAAGAAAAATTGCAGAAGGAGAAATAGAAAATTTAGGAGATACTTCTACCCTGCTGGACCCATTGGTAGTAGAAGAAATAAAAAACGGGCAACTGAATAAATCGTGATGACAAACCCCCGGGAAATTTCTATACAGGATTTCAACTATTCATTACCGGAAGAAAAGATAGCCCTGCATCCTTTGCCGGAAAGGGATGCGTCAAAACTATTGATATATAAGAACGGTGATATCACTGAGGATGTATATAGCAATATCGATGAACACATTCCTCCAAACAGCCTGCTTGTCTTTAATAATACAAAGGTCATCAATGCGAGATTGCGTTTTAAAAAAAGCAGTGGTGGCACGATAGAAATTTTTTGCCTGGAGCCATATGACCTGGTCAATGAATACAGCAGTATCATGGACAAAACAGGAAGTGTACGCTGGAAATGCCTGGTGGGGGGCGCTGCTAAATGGAAGTCTGGAGAACTGGAAAAAAAATTGATAATTGACAAAGTACAATTGACAATTAAGGCAATTGTCATTGAAAAACTTACTGATGCTTTCGTGGTGGAATTTTCATGGTCACCTGCAGCTTATAGTTTCGCAGAAGTTATCGAAACCGCTGGAGATATTCCATTACCACCCTATATAAAACGCGATACGGACCAGGAAGACAGGTCCAGGTATCAAACCATTTATGCCATGCACGATGGTTCGGTGGCTGCCCCTACTGCCGGTCTTCATTTTACAGAAAACATTTTTAAAAAATTATTTTTAAAGAATATTGAGAAGGAATATATAACGCTTCATGTAGGGGCAGGTACTTTTAAACCTGTAAAAGCCGCGCTGATGCAGGGGCACGAAATGCATTCCGAATGGATTGATGTCAGCATTGCAACGATCCGGAAATTACTTGAGAAAAAAGAGGGGGTCATTGCGGTTGGAACTACTTCGCTACGCACCATTGAATCCCTTTATTGGCTGGGGGTAAAAGCATTCTTAGATGCTGGTACACAAAAACTGGAACTCGGGCAATGGGATGTATATGAAGCACCCCTGGCAGGGAGTAATGTGAACCCGGAAGATGCATTGCAGGCGTTGATCAACTGGATAGCTTTGCAAAAAAAAGACAGGATATTTACGCAGACCCAATTATTAATTACTCCCGGTTATTCGTTTAAAACAGTGAAGGCATTGATCACAAATTTTCACCAGCCACAATCTACTTTATTATTACTGGTGGCGGCGGCAACCGGAGACAACTGGAAAACAATTTACAGCTATGCCCTGGAGCATGGTTTCAGATTCTTAAGTTATGGAGACGGGAATTTGATCTTTATATAGGTCTATGGCTGAATGGTTACCTGGGTTCCAACGGGTATATAGCTAAATAGGTCCTTCATTTCTGTATATTTTACGGAAACACAACCATCTGTCCAGTTATAGAAATTATCGATGGTCCATTCTTCCTCCGGCCTGGTGGCGTGGATAGCAATTCCTGCCCCGATCTTTGCATTTGCCGGCAGGATTCCCTGCTGTTTTCTGTGTTTGAACTTCTGAACACTTTCTTCATTTGGATAATCAAGCAATAATTCAGGGCCCCATTTAGGGTGTATCTTCTTGATTATGACCTTAAAACTTCCGTTTGGGGTTCTTTTATCCCCTTCACGCATCTTATCACTCATGTCCTTGCTGCCAAATACGATCGGGTAAGTTGCATACCAGCCCTCCTCATCATACACTTTTAGTTCATAATCACTTTTATCCACAATAATGTAATAAGGATTTGATTCTGTGGCTTTAACCTGCTTTGCCGGTATAGATTTTTTTGATGAATTCCTTTTTTTATTACCGGGTACAAATGCCATTAAAAGCATGAGAGAACAAATGGCTAAAGATGGTAAGAGGTATTTCATTATAAAAGATTATTTGCGCGCCAATATTCAAACGATATGCCATAGATGCTTATTTCATGGCGACAACGAATATTAACAAATTATGTTGTAAAATAATTATTTTTTTGAACCTACAAAAATAATATAAGGTGCAAACGACATCCCGAAAATACGGATCAGTTTGTTTAAAACATTGTTAATGAAAGACTTTAACCCTTTTTTATGTTGATCATAAAAGCCATTATAGATCTCTAACTTAAAGTAATTTTCCCCGTAAATATCGTAATATTCACCTAATGTCAGGATCCGCTCAGTCCAGCTGCTGCTCAATGGATTACAGGTATTTGTAGGATGAAAAGGCATTGAAGGCAGTTCTCCGGATAGTTTATATTTCTCTATGGCAGACAGGATATCAGCCTTATTCATTCCCCGGGTTAACGTTGTGAATTTATCCAGGTCCTGGTCATCGATTTTCTCAAATCCGGATCGAATGATCCTTTCCCTTGTTTTATAAAATGGTTCCAGTGCCTTTTCCCCAAACAGCATAAAATCTCCCGGCTCGCCTCCTTCATATTCATCTTTTAGATGCAATTTCTTTAATTGACGCACTTTAAAATAATTTTCAGGGTTACTCCCGGTTGTAAATACTGAAATGATCCCGGGATTCATCTGCCGGGTTGTCCGAAAAAAATGATACAGGTCATAAATATGTTCTATCACATCTGTACCAGCGATCGCATCAGGTTTTTCATTACTAAAATATGCCTCTGCTGAATCAATGTCACCGGCTATAAAGCCATCGATACTTATATACAGCTGTTCAGCAAGTTTTTGGGCTGCTTCTATAAATTTTGCGTCAATATCAGCCAGGAAGACTTTTTTAAAGCCGCAAAATTTCGCAAAAATTCCAAGTATGCCGTTTCCTGCACCATAATCAAGTAGCAGTATCTCTTCCTTGTTCTTAACGGAATGGCTGGACAGTTTTTCCAACACATCGGCATAAATAGCGAGGTAGTATCTTTTATGCTGTAATAAATATCCGAGGTATTTTTGGCAATAGGATTCGGGGGAAATTTGTTCCACAACTACAGTTTCCAGTAACTTTTCAAAAGCCTTGATATTTTTTTTAAAGTCTGGTGCTTCCTGCATGTATGCTTAAAGGTTGACTGCGAATTTAATGAAATAACTGCCGGGTGGCAATAAAAAAACCTTCGCCTGCTTTAAACAATGTTTGCTGCAAACGAAGGATATAGAGAGAGAAGTTTTTATCAGTTGCTTAACCTGAAGCCAAAATTGAAGGGCCTTATGTCGAGGTAATTCTCATAAATGGATTTTGGCGTATAAGAAGCATATAATTTAACAGGCCCGAGGCCGAGTTCGCCGATATAAGAAAGCTTAAACCTTTCGAGGTTATAATCTCCCTTATTTTTTTCTTTGCCACGCTCACTGCTTTTTTGTTTATTTCGTTGGGCATACAGGTAGCCGGCGCTTACCCCAAAACTCACGCTAAGCCCTTTTTTATTATCCGCTTTGTTTGTTGCAAAATTCAGCATCAGTGGCACCGTTAAATAATCGGCTGCCAGTTTATTTTTAGAGAACGAGATCGAATCCCTGAATATAAATGGAGCATTTGTTTGTAGGCCATTGCTGTAAGGTATTGCCCCGGCCTCCTTGTAACTCAGGTGCGAAGCGGATCTATAGCGGTAATTATTTAATTCCAGCCCAATGCCATATTTAAGGTTCACATTTTGTTTTATCAGGCTCAGGCGCTGCAAAAAGAACCAGATATTTACGTTGATGCTTTTCCCGTTATTCAGTTTAAAGTCATCTTTTGAAAATGCAGGAGCACCGGGCCTGTTGACAAGATAATTCCCTGCTGTAGTATAATCTGTCTTGTCAGAATAATTGGAAAAACCAAGATCCACAACACCCCAGTTCGTAGTTACCCTTGATTTCTTCTTACTGTCGTAGCTTCTACCCATCGTGATCGTAGTACCACTGGAATCTGTACCCGATCTTTTCCCGCCACGCTTTATGATCACAATATTGCCGATACGCATCGTGTCACTCTTTTTGGGCTTAAAGGTTGTGTCTGTTTGTGCGAATGCGGAAGCACAAAAAATTACTGTGGCTAATAACAATGTTAGCTTTTTCATGTAAACTTATTTTTATGTGATTTATCTGACTGCAAATTCAAACCCGGCGATCTTTATTCCATTCCCGGTTTTGACCTTTGTATTTCTTTCTATGACTCTTTTTACTTTTCTAAAAAATCCGCTGATCTTTGAACGGCTCAGTTTTTCCTGGTTCATATAAAGGACCCGGTCATTATTTATTTCCGGTGCTATGTCTGTGTCTTCAAGCAACGTATTCTTAGCATAGCTGACAGGCGTTTCGGTTAGTGAGGCATACTCGACCCGTGTAACCGTTTCAGTGATCCTGTTGACCGGTGTAACTTTCACCAGTTCATTCAAAGACTCATTTTTTTGCAAACCCTCTTTCTTTTTATCTGTTACGGCTGAAGCGGTTGTTTCGTTACTATGCTGTTTGTTAATATTTTCAAAATAGGGTTTTGGCAAATGATTGGTTTCCTTTTTTACAAGTTGCTCCTTCACATTATCCTGTGGCGACGGGATCAATTTCTTTTTTCCAGCGATATTATTTTTCTCCTGTGTGGCTACCGGCAATTGTTTTTCTTCCGGTGTTAGTTTTGCCTTTACAGGATTGTTTTCAGGTTTAACTGTTGCTATCCCTGGTTTAGTGGTGGCTGATGATCTTGCCGGTTCGGATGTTTTTTGATTGGTGGCGATGGATGGCGCCTGTTTATCTTTTGAGAAAAATGAAATGCCGATAAAGATACCTGCTCCTATAAATGCTGCAGCGATCGCAATCTTCCAGGGACGCAGGGTTATCACACGGCCCTTTTCATGGCGATATAATAAATGCTTATCTTGAAAAACGATCCTTTCATTTGCATCCAGCCTGGTATGCTGCAGGATCGCCCATTCCTGTTTGGCGGCATCATCCATTGCCAATTCAGCTTCCAATGCCTTAGCGGTCAAAAGGTCCATTTCATTATCCATGTATAGCATCATCTTTTCCTGTAAAGGATCAGGCTGTGCTTCGATCTTATAAAGATCCTGTTTAGACCCATATACTATTTCTTCCCCAGGCAAGGTAGTTTCCCGCAAAAGCTGTAGTTCCGGCCCCAGGTCGATATTATCTTCCACAAATTTCTCAACTGCATTTCGCTCTGTTGCAGACAATTCATTGTCTACATAAAGCAGGAAATACATTTCATAATTATTGCGGTTAATATTCATTTTTATTCGTTTTACCGTAGCCGGTAATTAAATAACATTTTCGGGTTTTACAATATATTCCCTCAATTGAAGCCTCGCCCTGTGCAGGTAAACTTTAACCTGGCTTTCATTCAGGCCGGTGATCTGCCCGATCTCTGCATAACTGTATCCCTCATAATCCTTAAGCATTACCAGGCTTTTCTGGGTCTCACTTAACTGGTTGAGTGCTTCCTGCAATATGCGTTTTGTATTGTATTGTTGCTTATCCGTGCCTCGTTCATTTTCACTAAATGTTTCCTTTAAGCTGATCCTTTTGTTTTTCCTGATATGATCGATCATCTGGTGATATGCCACCGTAAATAAATAGCTTTTGCATTTCTCGTTGTTCACATCCAGCCTGTTCACCCACATCTTTTCAAATGCCCCCTGCACCACATCCTTTGCGTCTTCTTCATGGCGCAGGTTCTTCAGGATAAAGCGATACACATTATCCGCATAAAGGTTTACACAATTATTGTATTCTCTCTCCGTCATACAGCTTTGGTGTCTTATAAAATTTTGCGATCGGGATGTTTTTTGATAATACGATCAGAAGCCTCCAAAAGTTACAGGATTTTCAATATTTATGCAGAAAGGTGTAAAATACCCCTTGTGATAAAATTCCAGGGAGATTCGGTTTTGAGCTTATTTTGTTGCTGGCAGCACTTTACAGGGGTTTCTTTCTTGCTGCATTGAGTAAGATCATCCACCGGGCCGGCAGCAGCATACAGTAGACATACAGATAACAGGATGAGTGCGCAAAACAGGGTTAATTCTTTTCTTATCTGCATAGCTGTAGTTTTAAGGTAAAACGAATTTACTCTCAAAATGTTACCGAAAAGACGCCGGAATGTTAAATAAAGTTAAATATGTTATTCCCTTAACCTAAACTATTTGACTTCCACCCCTCATGAATCAGATACAGTTATTAGCTTTGTACTCTTTCAAACCTTATTTATATCGTATGAACTCAAAATTTTCAGCTAGAATTTCATCTGAACTGGATGAAATAACGCTCGCAGGCCTTTTTAAAACCGAGCGTATTATCGGGAGTGAACAGGGGCCGAGATCATCGTAAATGGCAAAACCGTGTTGAACTTTTGTGCCAATAATTACCTGGGCCTTTCCTCTCATCCTAAAGTATTGGAAGCTGCCAAAAAATATATTGATTACCGGGGCTTATGGTATGAGCAGCGTGCGTTTTATTTGCGGCACACAGGATATTCATAAAGAACTGGAAAAAAAAATCTCCGATTTTCCTGGGAACAGAAGATACTATTTTATATGCCGCGGCTTTTGATGCCAATGGCGGCGTTTTTGAACCATTGTTCAATGAACAGGATGCCATCATCACCGATGCGCTGAATCATGCTTCTATCATTGACGGCGTTCGTTTGTGTAAGGCTCAGCGTTACCGTTATGAGCACAACAATATGGCCGACCTGGAAGAAAAATTAAAGGAAAGCGCCCATTTGCGCAGCCGTATCATTGTGACCGATGGATCTTTCAGCATGGATGGCACCATCGCACAACTTGATAAGATCTGCGACCTGGCAGATAAATATGATGCCATCGTGATGATCGATGAATGCCACTCTTCAGGCTTTCTTGGAAAAACAGGCAGGGGTACACATGAATACAGGAATGTAATGGGGCGGATCGATATTATTACCGGTACACTTGGTAAAGCGTTGGGTGGTGCCAGTGGTGGTTTTACTTCCGGTAAAAAAGAGATCATTGAAATGCTGCGCCAGCGCAGCCGTCCATATCTTTTCAGCAATACGCTTGCTCCAAGCATCGTAGGTGCTTCCATTGCGGTACTGGATATGCTGAGCGAAACAACCGAATTAAGAGATAAATTAGAATCCAATACAAAATATTTCCGGAAAAAAATGACAGAAGCCGGTTTTGATATAAAGCCCGGTGACCATCCCATTGTTCCCATCATGCTGTATGATGCCGTGCTGGCACAAAATTTTGCTGCTAAATTACTGGATGAAGGCATTTATGTGATCGGGTTCTTTTTCCCGGTTGTTGCAAAAGGACAGGCACGCATACGGGTACAGCTAAGTGCAGCACATGAGCAACGTCACCTGGATAAAGCCATTGAAGCATTTACAAAGATCGGCAAAGAGCTGGGTGTTTTGTCCGCGGCCGTTGCAAAGGCGGGGTTATAGAAATAAAAAAAGCAGGCCTTAACAGCCTGCTTCAATCCTAAAAATAAAATCTTAATTCAATTTCTCCAACCTCAGGTCAAGCCTTTTGTCTTTTTTAAAATATTCCATGATCATTACAAAGCCAGGTTTTGCCGGGTAAACCCTTGTCCATTTCGCCTTTGTCTTTAAACTGATCTTATCCTCTGTTACTTTACCATTGCTATAACCGATCGAATGGAAATTTAAACCTTTATCCTCTCCTTTTCTTTCATAATCACTATAACCGATATTGAATTTTGTGTGATCCTTATCCATCTGGGTAAAATCATAGTCAAAAGCACCGTAAGACTTTGCTAATAAAGCCATCGTGTGTGGCGACATAAATTCTGCGCCACTTGGAAGTTCTACGTTGTTGCTGTATTTATCATAGATCTTTGCATCTTTTATTTCAAACCCTTCATTAAACTGGAATGTAACCATATCCGTAATTTTTAATTTCATATTACTGGCACCGCCACCACCGCCGTTCAAAAGAGTAGAAGCAATTCCCAAAGCACTAACCACTTTTTTATACCCCTCGCCTACAGCAAAAAACTTCCCGTCTGCCGTTTGCAATATTTTATGAAAGTAAATATATCCAACATCAGATACCCTGCCCCTTTTATCCGTTGGTAGATATTTGGCAATATCCACTTCCCATGAATTGTATTTTTTTGCCAATATCTTTCCCGCATTATTCATTGTCCAGCTTGCAAGTCCAAGGCTTGCGTCTTTCATCACCTTCGCGTTTGGACCATAATAAGTGCCGATCAACAGGAAATCTGTTTTCCCATTAATGGCTGAAATATTCATCGGATAAAATTTATATTCCTCTCCTTCGGTACTCATTTCAAAAACTTTCTTTCCATTGTATATATTCAAGCCCAATAACCAGGAATGGGGACCTCCGCTGCCCATCAGGGATTTTTGTTTGATCACTTCAAAAAGTACGATCGAGTCGGTTGCGCCCAGGTAAGTAGCCATGGCAAATTTGTCTTCCTGTTCTTCCGAAGCTTCATAGGTCCATTGCTTTTTCTGGCTGGTAAAAAAGAAATTGATCTCGTAGCTGTAATATTTACCTTCTTTAACAGGATAAGTAGTTACATATCCCTGGTCGGCTACGCTAAATAACGCTTCATTCTGTCCTTCGTCAGACTTTTGCCCATAGGTGCTTTCAATAAGTGCCTTACTCCTTTTATTCAATTCTTTGGTATAGGTCATTTTCTGTTTCCCATCAAAGCCATAGGCCCGGTACTCAAGTGTTTTCTCCTTTCTGTTATAAAAAAGGAACATGATCGTATTCCCGTTATAACTTGATTCGAGTACCTGCACATTCTTATCATCTTCAAAAGTGATCTCTTTTACCTTATTCAGATTTTCATCGGCGATCTGTAAGGTGTATTCGTTTATTTTTTTACTTACCTTATCGGATACGTAAAATGAAAAATAGCCTTTCAACTGTTCGCCATCCATGATCTCTCCATTACTGCGGAGATAAATACTTTTTACATTTTCGAGACTTAATTTTTGCTGTGCCTGTAAGGTTATACTGCATATAAAAGCAATAATAGCAAGGCTGATTGTTTTTTTCATCCGGGATTTTTTAAAATTTATATGTTTGTTTGGTAAAATTTGCTTTATAATAATTGATCCATTCCTGTTTCTCATCAGGCTTATTAAAAATATCCTTACTCTTGATCAAAGCATACACATAATCTTCATTGGCAATACCGGCCGCTTTATTATCTTCCATAAAGTAATAACTGATCGCTGCAATGTCAGAAAGGCCGAGGTTTTGTATAAACTGTAAAAAATGGTCGTATTTTTTTTCATAATAAGGCGATGGCAGCGCTGTGATAGTATTCAATTCATGCTTTTTCTGGGCCGTATACATTTTATTTAAACTATTGCCGATGATTGAAAGCAACCAGGGATCGGCCGGGTAATTTTCTATTGTTTGCAATGCATAATATAACGCCAGGGAAATATTACCTGTCTCATATGCAAAGGCGACGGTCTCGTAATCAAATTTCTTTTGCCATGCTTTGAACTCAGCTTCTTTTGCATTTAAAATGGACCCTTCTTTAAAATACCTGTCCGCAACCGGCGTTACATTGATCACGCGTTGCTTGATATCAGGATGTGTTTTAAGGGAATCCTTCAGCTTTTTATCAATTTCAGTTTCTTTGACCCCTCCAAAAAAAGGGTCATCTTTTTTTAGCCAGCTTTTTTGAAAGGGATAAGATACATTATTAAAATATTTCAGCAACGGAGGCTCGATATTAAATTTATCGTTATCAATTGTATCCAGCATCGCAAGGGCTGTTTTTGCCTCCCGAATATCAAAAACAGTGTTCTTCATGAACTCCAGTGCCATTGAGTCTGCTTCAGCCTCATGCTCACGGCTATGGCGGGTGCTTTTAAAGGCGATCTTTTTTGCGACTTCCTCCAGCCGCTTATTTTTTTCATATTCCTGTTTGGATATCTTTTTTAATTCCTTCTGAAACTCGTTTGAATAAACAGTGTTAATATATCTATCGATCGCCTTATTGCTATGGTTCAAATAAAGATGTGCCAGCTCATGGCATATTACAAATGCCAGTTGGGCCTCATTTTTTAATTTATAGACGATGCCTATGTTTACAAAAACGGTTCCTTCACCCATGCTGGAAGCATTGGGCCACCAGGCCCTGTACAACAAAATACGTGGATTGAGCTTTTGTAACGCAGGATTGGCTACCAGGATCTTTTGCGCAAAGTCATTGATATAAGAGACCGCCGAAGGATCTGTTATAATGGCATTTTGATCAAGATTCGTCTTTATATAATCAAACCGCTCTTTATAGACCTCTTTGAAATATTTTTTATTTTCCCCGTTGATCATTTCGATATCAGCTTTATACCGGTCTTCAATCATTTTAAATACAGATTGCTTATAAGCCGAATCCTTTTTAAAGATAGATTGGTCAACGTGCTTTTGGGTATATGCAAAAGAAGAAACACAAAGCAACAGGAAACACAAAAGCGGATTCCCCGCAAAACACTTAAACATAGAGCCAGTTAATTTTGTACGCAAATTTGCCATTTGTTTTTGTAACTAACCGAATTTTACTATGATTTTTTAAAAATGGATACCCATTAAGTAAATGCCTTATTCGTATACCTTTGCATAATAGCCCAATCATGACCGATACTTCAAATACTTTCGATGCAAAAAGCGCCCTTAAAGCAGCTGACCTGGAGCATAGGCGAAAAATCAATTTCAATATAGCCAGGTACAATGCAGTTGTTCCCCAGGGTAAGCTTCAATTTGATAATGTGAACCTTGCAAGGGAAAGGGCAAAGAATGTGAAGTGGCGCGCCATTGAAACACTTGACCAGCAGCTGGAAGAATTTGAGATGAATTTTTCAAAACGGGGCGGCAAAGTATTGTGGGCAGAAACAGCGCAGCAGGCCATTGATGAAGTGATCAGGATCTGTACAGAAAAAAAATGTAAAACGCTGGTGAAGAGCAAGAGCATGGTAACAGAGGAAATTCACCTGAACGATGCCCTGGAAAAACATGGTATCACCAGTATTGAGACCGACCTGGGCGAATACATTCAACAGTTAGATGGAGAAGCTCCTTATCATATTGTAACACCGGCCATGCATAAAAGTAAAGAAGATGTGGCCAGGCTTTTTGCAGAAAAACTGGGCACAGATCCCAATCTTACACCCGCGGAACTGACCCTCGTTGCAAGAAATATATTAAGAGAAAAATATGTACAGGCTGAAGTGGGTGTAACCGGCGCTAATTTTATCATCAGCGATATCGGCGCCATTGCTGTAACCGAAAATGAAGGAAATGCCAGGCTGAGCTGTGCATTTCCAAAAACGCATATTGTAATTGTTGGTATAGAAAAAATGATCCCAACCGTAACCGATCTTGCTTTGTTCTGGCCACTGCTCAGCACGTTTGGTACCGGCCAGAAGATCACCGTTTACAATACGATTGTAACCGGCCCAAGACAGGAAAATGAAACGGACGGGCCCGATGAAATGTTCGTGATATTGCTTGACAACGGACGGACCAATATTTTAAAAAGTCCAATACAAAGAGAAAGCCTGTATTGTATCCGCTGCGGTGCCTGCCTGAACGCATGCCCTGTTTATAAAAATATCGGCGGGCATGCTTATGGCACTACGTATAGTGGGCCCATTGGCAGCGTCATAACACCACACCTGCAGGGGATGAAAGAATTCAAGCATTTAAGCTATGCGTCATCGTTATGTGGCAACTGCACAGAAGTGTGTGCAGTGAAGATAAACCTGCATGAATTATTGCTGGAGAACCGCCATGAATCTGTAGAAGAAGGGCATACTTCATTTACAGAGCGTATGGCATGGAAACTTTGGAAAACAGCCAGCATGAAGAGAAGTATGATGAATATGGGCAATGGAAACCTGAAAAATAAACTCGTGAATGGCTTATTCAAGGATTGGAAAAACCATCGGAGTAACCTGGACTTCAGCCCAAAAACATTCAATGAAATGTGGAAGGAAAGGTTTAAAAAAAATTAATTTGAGCACCCGGACCTTTATGCTTCAATACCCATGATCTTAATATATTCACATATATCCTCGCTTCGTTTACAATACATCTGTAAATTTATTTTTAAAGAACAGCTTGGGCTTGCTTACAGCCTCACCATCGACGCGAAAGGATTCCAGGAACACGAAGGGCCAAAATTAAATTACAGTGATGCAATGTTTGAGGGACTGCTGTTCAATATCCGGAACCATACCCTGCTTTTTGAAGCCGGCATTAAAGACCAGGACATACAATGTTTTGAAGTAAAGAATTATAAAGCTTTCTTCAAAGCAACTGCAACAGATTTTCCTTTTGATATTTTTGCCGCAACTTTTTATTTGATCAGCCGCTATGAAGAATATCTTCCTCATGAGAAAGATATTTATAACCGCTATTCTCATGAAAATGCACTCGCATTTAAAGAAGGCTTTTTACAGGTGCCCCTGATAAATATATGGATGCAGCAGTTTGGGGCAGCATTGCAGGATAAATTTCCCATGCTGAATATACAATACCCGGCATTCAGATTCATTCCTACCTATGATATCGATATCGCCTGGTCATACAAAAACAAAGGACTATGGCGAAATCTCGGTGGCTTCATCAGGTCCCCATCCCTGGAGAGATTCAGGGTGCTGGCCGGCTTTGAAAAAGACCCGTTTAACAGTTATAATTTCCTGGACATATTGCATGGAAAACATACACTGGAGCCAATTTATTTCTTCCTGGTCGCCACTTCCACGAGCCAGTATGATAAGAATATTTCTCCTTATTCAAATGCTATGTGGCAACTGATGAAGCGGCATGCAAAAAAATATGCTATTGGGCTGCATCCATCCTGGAGAAGCAATGACAATTTACCCGTATTAAAAAGAGAGAAAAAAATTCTTGAAACCGCGGGGGATGTTTCTATAACGGCTTCCCGCCAGCATTATGTAAAATTTACGATGCCCCAAACCTTTGAAAATTTACTGGAAGCGGGTATTGAAAATGATTACAGCATGGGGTATGGGAGCATCAATGGATTCCGGGCTTCCGTCGCATCTTCATTCTTTTGGTACAACTTAAAAAAAGAAGCGATCACAAATTTACGGATGCACCCCTTCTGTTATATGGACGCCAACAGTTTTTATGAACAGAAACTGGATGCGCAGCAAGCTTTTGATGAGATGATCCACTATTATGAACAGTGCAAAACACTAAACGGAACGTTCATTTCTATTTTTCACAATAATTTTTTAGGCACTGATAAGCAATTAAGCGGTTGGAAAGAAATGTATGAACGGTTCATAACTCAGCTTCAACAATGATCTTTTTATTATCCCTTTTAATACTATAATTAACAAGGAACACGCCGGTAAGGGTAACAATGGCTCCCCATAAAATATTCAACGTAAGTTTTTCATCCAGGATCACGGCCGCCAGCACCATTGCAACCAATGGATTGATATATGCATACAAAGATGCAATGGCAGTAGGTAAGCTTTTCATAGAATAAATAAATGCGGCAAATGCAACGATTGAACCAAATACAACGAGGTATAAAATAACCATCCATACTTTTAATGAAATTGCCTGGAATGGAATTGTTGGCTGTGTGGCTTCCGCCATCACCAGCAAAATAACTGCGCTGATGAGCATCTGCCAGCCTGTTCCGTAATATGGGTTTACAGCTTCTTTATTCCTTGAAAGAAAAACAGTACCAAAACTCCAGGACAGCATTGCAATTACAGAGAGGGACAGCCCGATCAAAAAAGAAGTATCCAGGTTATGAAAAGCATTCTCATAAAAAACAATACCCACTCCCGTTAGTCCCAGGAAAAGGCCGATAAAAGTAAGTACAGTCAGTTGCCTGCTCTTAAAAAAAACTTTTTCAATGACCACTACGCTTAATGGATACAGGGCCCCGATCAGCGCACTCAATCCCGTAGGTATATATTTCAGGCTCCAGGTACTCAGGCCATTTGCAAATACAAACATCAATATCGACATCACAATGATCCAGCGGAATTGTTTGGCAGAAGGCAGCGGCATTTTTTTATACAACATAAAGAACCCTACAAAGCAGATCCCGGCAATGAACTGTCTTATATAAGCCATCTGCAACGCTGGTATTTCCTTCACCCCGATCTTGCTTACCACCCATGTAGTGCCCCATACCGAACAGGTAACAGCCAGTGCCATATACCCCTTCGCTTTGCCATTCATGTTTCTCATTTGTGCCATTCCGGTATTTAAGCCCGTATCAATGTTTAAAATGCCGCATGCCGGTCATTACCATGGCAAGCTTATTTTCTTTGCAGTATTCAATAGAATCCGCATCCCGGATTGATCCACCTGGCTGGATAAATGCGCCGATCCCGGCTTCATGCGCAATTTTCACACAATCATCAAATGGGAAAAAGGCATCGCTTGCAAGTACTGAACCGTTGAGATCAAATTCAAATTGCCCCGCTTTTTCTATAGCATTCTTCAACGCATCAATACGGCTGGTCTGACCACAACCCTTGCCGATCAATTGCCTGTCCTTTACCAAAACAATGGCGTTGCTTTTTAAATGCTTGCAAATGAGATTTGCAAAAATTAGGTTTTCCTTTTCTGTTGCGGTTGTTTCCCGTCCTCCTGCTTCTTTCCATTCTGCATAATTTCCTTCATCATTCTCCTGCATGAGGATACCGTTTAATAAAGACCTGGATTGCTGTTTATTCTTTCCCGTATTTTTTAGCGTCAATAATATCCGGTTCTTTTTGGATCTTAACTGAACCAGCGCATCTTCATCAAATGACGGTGCTATCAGTACTTCAAAAAACAGGTCATTAATGGCTGTGGCGGTTTCAACATCCACCGGCGCATTACAAACGAGCACACCACCGAAAGCACTTTCAGGGTCACCCGCCAATGCAAGATCCCAGGCAGACCTGAGTGATCTCTTTGAAGCGATCCCACAAACATTTGTATGCTTTATGATGGCAAAAACAAATTCATTATTCACGCCTGCAGGTTCAAACTCCTTTATCAATTGTATGGCAGCATCTACATCTACGAGGTTGTTGTAAGATAATTCCTTGCCATGTAATTGCTTGAATACTTCCTGCATACTTCCAAAAAAAGCGGCTGCCTGGTGCGGATTTTCGCCATATCTCAATGATTTCTTTTCCTTAAAGAATGGGGTTGGAAAAGAGTATTGATGAAAATAGTTGGAAATAGCATTGTCATAAGCAGTGCACACATCAAATGCAGTTATGGCAAACATGCGGCGTTGCTCAAGGGTGGTTTTACCTTCCTGGTTCCTCAACAATTCTTCCAGCCACGGATAATCGTGTTTTGCAGCTATTATGACCACATCACGGTGATTCTTGGCCGCCGCTCTTATCATCGAGGGGCCGCCAATATCGATCTTTTCTATTATAAGATTTTCTTTATCAGTTTCTTCGCCCTGGAAGTTGGAGCTGTTCACTGAATTCACTGTTTCTTCAAATGGGTAAAGGTCCACGATCACGAGATCAATCTCGGGGATATTGTGTGCTTTCATTTCCTGCATATGTGTTTCATCATCCCGTTTAGCCAGGATCCCACCGAATACAGATGGATGCAATGTTTTAACCCTGCCGCCAAGGATTGAAGGATACCCTGTCAATGATTCAACGGGAACACATGGTACATTTAATTTTTCGATGAATTGCTGGGTGCCCCCGGTACTGTAAATGGTTATACCCAGCTTATTTAATTGCTGAACGATATTCTCAAGTCCATCTTTATAAAAAACTGAAATTAATGCCGATTGAATTTTTTTCATAATGTGAACCGCCGGCTGACCAGCTTTAAAGTGTTTTCAAAATTTGACCGGGTGGATCATTCTATATTCAAAATAAATGCTCCCTGTTCCGGTACTGAAAAGCATGGCAAAGCTAATCCTTCACATTCTCTTTTCCATTTTGCAATTTTCCACAAACTGTTAGAAGCATCAAATACAATGAGGGATGGCTCTAATGCAGTTGTAAGATCAGCGATCCGTAATGTTGGGTTTTTCGAGATGACGAGCAGATCTGTTTTGATCCTTACCGGTAGCGGCATGTAGGCTATGGAGGAATCGACCAGCACCAGTTTCTTATTAAAGAACTGCCATGTCTTATTTTTATGATAAAGATGCTGTATCAACCCTGTGGGATCATCGGCCTGTAATGAGATACGCGCCGGCTTTACGTGAAAGTTTTTTAATAGCCCGTCGTTCCCAACGATGCTATCCCCGAGGAAATAATAGCGGCGCCGGTACACAAAATCAATGGCCTGCTGACGCGGGATATTATAAATGATGATCTTCTTCTGGTGCCTGATCTGCAATTTCCGCTGCAACTGGAAGCATGTAAAAACAAATAGGCCAGCCAAAGCATAATAAAACAACTGTTTGTTTTTGTAAAGCAGCCAGCCACAAATACAGGTTATCAAAACATATAAAAGCCATGTTGTTATTACAGTTGCATAAATGTTATTCATCACTGAAAAAGGAAGATCATTGCAGGATCTGATCATAAAATTCATAAGCCATATCAGTGCAGCGCTTATTTTCCCGGTATATATGGCTGCTATGGGAAGCCATGAAAATGCTACCAGGAATATCTCTGTAAACAAAATGAGGGTTGACAATGGCACTGCCAGCAGGTTGGTTATAAAAAATAAATTCGGGAACTGGTGAAAATAATAGATACATAGCGGGAAAGTAGCGAGCTGTGCCGCGAATGTGATCGCGATCATATTCCATATTTTATTCAGCCATTTATTCTTTACATATACTAAATGCAGGAAGGACTGTTGTAAAGAAACAATACCGATCACAGCAAGATAACTCAGCTGGAAACCAACATCCCATAAAAAATATGGGTCATAACACAATAGTATAAATGCAGAAACAGCCAAGGAATTATAAACAGAAGCCTGTTTAAAAAAATGTTTCCCGGTAACAATACAGGTAAACATCACTGCGCTTCTCAGCACAGAAGCGGACGCACCCGTCAACAGAGAGAATAGCCAAAGGCAGGCAAGGATCAAAAACAGTTTTATAAGAGGGATCTTTTTTATAAAAGGGAGCCGGTTAAAAAGCCAAACCAACATTATGTATATCAATCCGAGGTGCAGTCCTGAAATGGCGATGATATGCACCACACCCGCATTGCTATATGCCTGCACCAGGTCTTTATCGAGATCTTCCTTGTAACCGATCAGCAAAGCTTCGGCAATTCCCAGTACATTTTTGTCCCCAACAATATATTTTTGCAAAACATGGAGTACATAATGCCTCATGTTTAAAATGGATCTTTTTAAAGGGCTGATATTTTTGTGCGGAAGTAAGACCCACTCATTTTTAGCCAGGTACAGGCTATGAAATATCTGCTGAAAGGCGGCATAACGCTCATAATTAAACGCACCGGGATTACCGGAATTCCTGATCTTTTGTACAGGTTTATTCACAAGGATCATATCCCCATATTTAGGCAAGTCAACAGAAGGGCCCTTTGAGAAATAAATAAATAACTTCCCTTTCGCAGGAATTCCTTTACCATTTCTAATGATTGCTTCTACATATCCTTCCGTTTTAAATGACCTTGTTTTTTCTGACAGGGACTCATTTATCCTGATCACCAATCCACTGCTGTCATTATAAAGCTTCCCAAACCAACCCGGGTCATGCCTTATATCCTTATTCCATGCAAGGAACATTGCCAGGCAGGCAACCAGCAGCATTAATAAAAAGCCCTGCAGGAGCCGGAAGCGGAATCTTAATTGTAAGGGGAGATAATAAAATAATAAAAAGCCGGTAAAAAAACAGCTGAAGCATAACACAATCAATGAGAAATCATACTGCCGGTACCATTGCAGGATGATCCCGGACATTAATGGTATGAGCAGCCTGGAAAACGGGGCCGTTTTCCAAATGGGAATGCGGTACGGATGCATGCCCTAATTTATAAAACAGCTTTGAAATTACTGCTAAAGTTTATTTACTCAGGTGCATGCTACGCTCTTTGTACAACTGGCGGAAATAAGGATCACGCAGATCCTTGATAAAACGGATGGCTTCTCCCGTACTTTTCATTTCAGGGCCCAGCTCTTTATTGACTCCCGGGAATTTATTAAAAGAAAAAACCGGCTCCTTAATGGCAAATCCTTTCAGCCTTTTTTCAAAGGTAAAATCTTTGAGCATAGCTTCCCCGATCATAACCTTGGTGGCAATATTCAGGTATGGGATCTCGTAGGCTTTTGCAATAAATGGCGTTGTACGGGATGCGCGGGGATTGGCTTCAATTACAAACACATTCCCATCTTTAATGGCAAACTGGATATTGATAAGACCCTTGATATTGAGTGCCCTTGCAATTTTTTCGGCATACTCTTCCATGGTATGTACCACCAGTGGCGTAAGGTTAAATTGTGGAAGGACGGCATTGCTGTCACCACTATGGATACCCGCAGGCTCTATGTGCTCCATCAATCCCATCACATGAAAATCTTTTCCGTCGAAAATGGCATCTATTTCCGCTTCCTGGCAGCGATCCAGAAAATGATCAATTAAGATCTTATTCCCCGGCAAATGTTTTAATAAACTAAGCACGCCATTTTCCAGCTCTTCGTCATTCAACACAATACGCATTCTTTGCCCGCCCAACACATAACTGGGACGAACCAGTACAGGATATCCAACCCGCTTGGCCACTTCAATCGCATCATCTGTATTGAATGCAGTGCCATAGTTCGGGTAAGGTATATCCAGCTCTTTCAACATATCGCTGAACCGGCCACGGTCTTCCGCGATATCCATGTTATCATAGGAAGTCCCAATGATCGTTATTCCTTTTTCCTGGAGTTTCTTTGCAAGCTTTAACGCGGTCTGGCCCCCTAACTGTACTATGACACCCAATGGTTTTTCATGCTCAATGATCTCCCAAAGATGTTCCCAGAATACGGGTTCAAAATAAAGCTTATCAGCAATGTCAAAATCAGTAGAGACGGTTTCGGGATTACAATTAACCATGATCGCTTCATAGCCACATTCCTTAATCGCAAGCAAACCATGTACGCAGCAATAATCGAACTCAATGCCCTGCCCGATCCTGTTTGGTCCGCTGCCAAGTACAATGATCTTCTTTTTGGTAGAAACGATCGATTCATTAGAGACCAACCCTCCTTTCGAAGAACCAGCCTTTCCGCCAGGCAGACCTGAAGGAGTTTCAAATGTCGAATAAAAATAGGGCGTCTTTGCCTCAAATTCTGCACTACAGGTATCCACCATTTTAAAGACCCTCGTCAGGCCCATTGCCTTTCTTTTTTCATAGAGGCTGTCGCTATCGCCATCTCCCATGATGCGTACCAACTGCTCGTCACTAAAGCCCAATGCTTTTGCTTCCGCTAACAATCCATCAGGAAGTGTATCAAAATCATATTTTGCGATCGCTTTTTCACAGTCACAAATTTTCTGTATCTGGTAGATGAACCAGCGGTCGATCATCGTGCTTTCACAAATACGCCTGATGCTCACTCCTGCCATCAATGCATCCTTGATCCTGAATATCCGGTCCCATTTTGGGATCTTAATATATTCGAGCAACTCATCCGTATGCATTAAGCTTTTTCCATAATAACCCAATCCCACGGCTTCATTTTCCAGGCTCTGGCAGGCTTTCTGGATGGCTTCAGCAAAGCTTCTCCCGATCCCCATGACCTCTCCCACACTTTTCATCTGGAATCCAAGCGTATCATTTGCTCCTTTGAACTTGTCAAAATTCCAACGGGGGATCTTCACGATCACATAATCAAGTGCCGGTTCAAAATATGCGGAAGTAGATTGTGTGATCTGGTTCTTTAATTCATCCAGGTTATATCCAAGTGCAAGTTTTGTGGCAATTTTCGCGATCGGGTAACCGGTAGCTTTACTTGCCAGGGCGGAAGAACGGCTTACCCGTGGGTTGATCTCTACTACTATAATTTCTTCCGTCTGCGGATCCATAGCGAACTGCACATTACAGCCTCCTGCAAAATTGCCAAGGTTCCGCATCATGTCAATGGCGGTATTGCGCATCAATTGATAAGCGGTATCACTCAATGTCATTGCCGGCGCAACGGTCACGCTATCTCCCGTATGGATTCCCATCGGGTCAAAATTCTCCACCGCACAAATAATGACCACGTTGTCATTTGCGTCTCTTAATAATTCAAGCTCAAATTCTTTCCAGCCCAGCACCGCTTTTTCAACCAATACTTCGTGGATCGGGGAAGCCGTCAGGCCATTATTCAATGCTTCATCCAGGTCTTCCTTTTTAAAAACGATACCACCTCCGGTACCGCCTAACGTAAATGAAGGACGTATCACAAGTGGAAACCCTATATCCTGTGCAAATTCCTTTCCTTCTAAAAATGAATTGGCTGTTTTTGCAGGTGCTACAGGAATGCCCATTTCGATCATCCAGTTCCTGAATTTTTCACGGTCTTCTGCTTTGTCGATCGCTTTTATATCAACCCCGATCAACCTAACCCCATATTTTTCCCAGACACCCAGTTCATCGGCCTCTTTACAGAGGTTCAACGCAGTTTGGCCACCCATGGTAGGTAGTACGGCATCTATTTTATTTTCTTCCAGTATTTGCTCAATGCTTTCAACCGTTAACGGTAATAAATATACCCTGTCGGCCATCATTGGATCGGTCATGATGGTGGCGGGATTGCTGTTAATTAAGATCACTTTTATTCCTTCCTCCTGGATGCTGCGGGCTGCCTGTGTACCGCTGTAGTCAAATTCACAGGCCTGGCCAATAATGATGGGGCCGCTTCCTATTATTAATACGGATTGAATGGATTTGTCTAGTGGCATATTTGATCGCCTTGTTGAGTGGCGGGCAAAAGTACTTGTAAATACTAAAAATAAAAAGCTGAATTGTAAAATAAATACAATTGTTCCAGTGGGGGCTCATGCAAACAGGAAGGCTGTTTAAAAAAAAAATTTACCGGTTATATAATGATAACCATTGCTTACCTGCGTTCTCCCACCTGCGCATATATGGTCCATGGCTGATCTTGAGAAAGCAGCACATCAAAACTTTGATCGTTATAATTTATGCGGATATGAAATGGATAGGTGAGCCCGTGTAAAATTAATGTTGATGTCTTTGCGGTAGACCGCCGTTCCTCACGTATATAGGTCCCTTCGTCTACATTGAAATATTTAATTACGGGAAGCGGGGCCGCTACGTTGCTTAAATTAGTGCCCTTCATAGTGTTCTCGGATATAATTGTCAGCATTTTGGGAACACCTCCTTCAGCCCTTACATCAAGCCTGTCAATTGATTCTGATTTTGCTCCAATTGTGTAAGGCTGTAAATATGCTCCAACATATACATCATCCTTCCAAAAACCCTTAATAATACTATCCTCCGACCCTTTTTTTATATAATGAAATTCACCCTTCCCTTCCTTTTCCCCTTTTTTAAAAATTCCTTTATAAAAATCCCCATTCCTGTAAGTATAGGTTCCTAAACCGGAAGGATATCCATTTTTAAAATTTCCTTCATACGTGTCTGTTCCTTCTGCCTTACCCGCCCCATTTGCTTTTTTGCCTTTACAGTCACCTGCATATTTACCTTGAATTGAAGCTGTAAGTACTTCGCAATCCTGTGAGAAAACCGGGCAAATAAAAAAAAGTCCGGATAAAATAGAAAATAATAATTTCATCTTATGATGTTTTAAAAGAACATTTTTGATGTTAAAAATGGTTGTATGTATTTTTTTATATTCAATACTCAATAGCTTTGCATATAAATATAATGATCAAGATAATTAATTTTCTACATAGTTTTCTGCTCGGTGGTTTTTTTATAATTATAAACTCTACGAATGTTGCTGCCCAGTTTTTTGAAAAAAAAAATTACCCGCAACAATATTTTCAATGGCCTGTTGGAGCTAAGATCGGGTTGGTAGCAAACTTTGGCGAGTTGCGGCCTAACCATTATCATATGGGGCTGGATATCCGGACGGATCAGAAACAAAACAAACCTGTTTATGCTGCAGCTGCCGGATATATTGCCAAAGTGAAGATAGAGCCCTTCGGCTTTGGAAGATGTATCTATATAAACCATCCCAATGGGTTAACAACATTATATGCCCACCTGAATAATTTTTACCCGGAGCTTGAAAAATATATTACGGATCAGCAATACCTGCTCAAACAATGGGCTGTTTTCCTTGACCTGCCACCTGCTTTATTCCCGGTAGAAAAAGGCGCGTTTATCGCTTATAGTGGCAGCACGGGAGGCTCGCAGGGCCCGCATGTTCATTTTGAGATAAGGGATACAAAAACAGATAAGGTATTAAATCCCCTGCTTTTTGACCTTCCTGTAGAAGATCATATAGCTCCCTCCATTTTGCGTTTAGCCGTTTACGACAGGAACAGGAGTACTTATGAACAGGCCCCTAAAATGTTTGTTTTAAAAAAAGCAGGGGGAGTCTACAAACCAGCGGGTGGGAGGATCACTATCCCGTTTGATAAGGTGAGCTTTGCCATCACTGCTTTTGACCGTTATACAGGATCTACCAATAATAATGGCATATACAAGGGGGAGCTTTTTGATAATGATAAAGCCATTGTTGGTTTTGAAATGGATAATATCAGCTATGATGAAACAAGGTACCTGAATGCGCATATCGATTATAGAACAAGGGGCAGCGGAGGCCCCTGGCTGCAACACCTGTCAAAGCTCCCCGGGTATAACGATGGTATTTATAAGACATCCCCGGGCAATGATGGCACCATCTTTTTGGAGGATACGAGCGAACATGATATAAAGATCGTAGTGAGTGATGCGAATAATAACAACGCTGTGCTTCAGTTCACTTTAAAAAGAGATCCCGTTACCGGAACTAAAAACACGGATAATACAGCCATGTTCTATCCAGGATATATCAATGTGTTTGAAAATGATCATATCAGTTTCTATTTACCTGAAAAAAGCCTGTATGATTCCTTCAGGTTCGTATACAAAGAAATGATCCCCTATTCCGGGCGGCCGGTTTATCAATTGCACAATACATCTGTCCCGGTACAGAATTATTTCCCGGTAAAGATCAGGGACAATTTTCCTGCGCGGGATACCGGGCACATCATGATGAAACGATTTGCCGGCGCTAAGGAAGATTATAAAAAAGCCGATTTTGAAAATGGCTGGTATAAAGCGTCTTTCAGGGAATTTGGGAGTTTCCAGTTGATATTAGACACGATTCCACCAACTATTGTCCCGCTTGGTTTCAGGAATGGCATGAATGCTGCTAAATTGAAGCGGATCGCTTTTGCTATTACTGATAATACAGAGGAGATCAAAAGCTTTACTGCCTTATTGGATGGCAACTGGCTCAGGTTCAGTAATGATAAAGGAAAGGTTTTTGTATACCTGTTTGATGAGCATTGCAGCACGGGTGAACATGAATTAAAAATAATCGCAAAGGATATGGCTGGGAATGAGATTGAAAAGGTTTACAACTTTACGAGGTAGATCTCAATTGACAATTGATAATAAAAAAATCCACTTATATATTTAATAATAACTCATAAAAATGGACGCACTTACAGAAGGCAGTAAAGCTCCTGCATTCAAAGCAAAAGATCAAAATGGCCAACCCGTTTCGTTGGCTGATTATAAAGGCAAAAAGGTTGTATTATATTTCTATCCCGAAGATGATACCCCTACCTGCACGATACAGGCCTGTAACCTCCGTGATAATTTTGGTTTATTAAAAAACAATGGTTTTACAGTATTGGGTGTTAGCCCCGATGAAGAAAAAAAGCATAAAAAATTTGAAGATAAATATGATCTGCCGTTCGTGCTCATATCCGATCCTAAGCATGTGATCATTGATAAATATAGGGTTTGGGGCGAGAAAAAATTATTCGGGCACGAATACATGGGCCTTCACCGCACCACTTTTGTGATCGATGAAAAGGGCATTATCCGTAAAATATTTTTAAAGCCAAGGAGCGGACAGCATGCCGAAGAAATTATAAAAGCCTGGGGAAACCTGCCTGGAAAAAAATAGCCGTCAACCCAAACCTTTGAAAGAAAATCTTTATAAGATCAAAGAAAATTCGTGGCTCGCGAAAATGGCAGCCAGGAAATTAAATGTAACAAAAGTTGCGATCGTTTTAGGAAATACCATACACCTCTATAATACAGACAAAGAAACATTTCTAAAAGATGAAAGATGGCTGAAGCATGAATTGTGTCATGTAAAGCAATTCCGCGAACATGGTTTCTTTTCCTTTATTGCAAAATATTTATGGGAAAGTTTGAGAAAAGGTTACTATAATAACAAGTTTGAAATAGCAGCGAGGGCAGCCGAAAATTTATAAGATCCATTCAACTTCCCCAAAATCAAATTGCCGGGCCATACTATCATTTGTCAGTAACTGTCCTTGGTCATTTACCCCGGTAACTTTCGTTTCAAAAACCATATTTTGCTTCCGGAGTTTTACTTTTTGATCAAGCATGTATAAATTCCGGTTGTATGCTTTTATACTATCATCTAAAACGGATGGCCCAGGGCTGCTCATAGAATCCAATATGAATTTATGCAGCGCCTTTGCAAGCGTAATGGGATCATATTCGAAGCCTGTTATTTGTTTAAGTGAAACAGGATTTTTGACATCACGCGGGAACACTGACTGGTTTATATTGATCCCGATACCAACTACCGCCCATTTCCAATCCTTGCCCTGGTAAGTATTCTCGATCAATATCCCTCCTGCCTTTCTGTCACCTATAAACATATCATTTGGCCACTTGATCTTTAACCCATCAGTAGCATATTTATTTAAAAACTGGTAGCAGGCATTAACGATAACAGCATTAAACGCAAAAGGACGGCTTAAAAAAATGTTAGAAGGCTCAATAACCACGCTTAAAGCAATATTTTCACAGGGGGCACTTATCCATTTCCTGCCCCGCTGGCCCTTACCCGCTGTTTGTTCGAGCGCAAACCAGGCCATCCCGTGATTCGCCAATCCCGCATGGAGCTTTGCCATGGCATAGTTGTTGGTACTATCCACACTATCTAAAATGCTAAACAATTCTGTTGTCTTCATAAATTATAAATGGCAAAGAAATAGTACTTTTGCGATAATTTGCAAGCTAATTGATATTAGCTTAGCAACACATGGCAAACCCCATGTAAATACAAAAAAATAAAAGTTACACATTTGAACAACCTGAACGTATTAAACAGCCGCAAAAAAAGGCCTGACGAGATTAACCAGAAACAGTAAAATTTTCAAAACGATCATCCATGCAATACAGGAGAAAAAAGGCGAACAGATCGTTAGCCTGGATCTGCGAAAAATACCGGAAGCTGTTGCAGATTTTTTTATCATTTGCCAGGCAAACAACAATACCCAGTTAAAAGCGATTGCGGATTTCATAGAAGAAGATGTAAAAAAGAAATGCGAAGAAGCCGCCTTATAAACATGAAGGCAGACAGGCGCAGCAATGGATACTGATAGATTATGTAAATGTAGTGGTGCATGTAATGCTGCCCGAACCCAGGAAATTTTACCAGCTGGAAGAAATGTGGAGTGATGCACCCATCAACAGAACACAATGATTAATTAAAATTATCTTAACCAACTACAAACCATAATAAACATTTAAGTAATGGCACAACAGAATATGAATCAACCAGATAATAAAAGGAAAATTTCCCCTGATAATATCCCTCCAACGGGAGAAGATCCATCAAAAGAAAAAAACCGTAAATTTAATATCTACTGGATATATGGTCATTGTATTTCTATCCATTATTGCCTACAATCTTTTTCAGGGGTGTGAACAGTACAGGTGTTGAAACCGATCAGCAGAAATTTACGAAATGGTAAAGCAGGGTGATGTAGAAAAGATCAAAACCATCCGTAATAAAAAAATGGTCCGGGTTTTTCTGAATAAAGACAGTCTTGAACAAAAAGCCGTTTTATACAGCCAGTTACTGAATGATAAACAGGATGAAAAGAAGTATGAGACCGCAATAAAAATCAACCTCCCCAATTTATTTCAGTATTGTAGATGATAAGACATTTGCCGCCCAAATTGGAGAATTTTATAAAAAGAATCCACAGATCAAAGCAAGTTCCTGATTCCCCGGATGATGAAGGCGAATTATTCGGACAGATCGTAACCACATTATTACCCATTTTATTGATGGGTTTATTGTTTGTAATGATGATGCGTAAAGTTGGCGGGCCAGGGGTGAGCGGCGGACCGGGTGGTATTTTTAATATTGGCAAATCAAAAGCAACCCTGTTTGAAAAAGGCACCAGAGTAAATATCAATTTTGGTGATGTGGCTGGCCTTGATGAAGCAAGGTGGAAGTAATGGAGATCGTTGACTTTCTAAAAAATCCAAAAAAATATACAGCACTTGGTGGAAAGATCCCCAAAGGCGCATTATTGATCGGCCCTCCCGGTACCGGTAAAACCTTGTTGGCAAAAGCAGTGGCAGGTGAAGCACAGGTTCCATTCTTTAGCCTGAGTGGTAGTGATTTTGTGGAAATGTTTGTGGGCGTGGGTGCAAGCCGTGTAAGAGACCTGTTCAAACAAGCCAGGGAAAAAGCGCCTTGTATCATTTTCATTGATGAGATAGATGCGATAGGCAGTGCAAGGGGAAAGAATATGATGATGAGCAATGATGAAAGGGAAAATACACTGAACCAGTTGCTGGTAGAAATGGATGGATTTGGAACCGACCTTGGTATTATCATTCTTGCAGCAACCAACAGGCCGGATGTATTGGACAATGCATTGTTGCGGCCGGGCCGGTTCGACAGGCAGATATCCATTGACCGTCCTGACCTTGTAGGCAGGGAAGCAATTTTTAAAGTGCACCTTGAGCCGATCAAAATATCACAGACACTGGATATTCATAAACTGGCAGAACAAACACCCGGATTTGCCGGCGCTGATATTGCCAATGTATGTAATGAAGCAGCATTGATCGCGGCCAGGAAAAATAAGGAAGCCGTTGATATGAGCGATTTCCAGGATGCGATAGACAGGGTGATCGGCGGGTTGGAAAAGAAGAACAAGATCATTTCTCCGGAAGAAAAAGAGATCATTGCTTACCATGAAGCCGGCCATGCTATTTGCGGCTGGTATCTAGAACATGCTTACCCGTTATTAAAAGTAACCGTCGTTCCAAGGGGCACAGCAGCATTGGGTTATGCCCAATACACGCCAAAAGAACAATACCTGTACAATACAGACCAGTTGATGGACCAGATATGTATGACACTGGGCGGCAGGGCGAGTGAAGATATTTTCTTTGGAAAGATCAGTACCGGTGCAAGCAATGACCTGCAGCAGATCACCAAGATCGCTTATAGCATGATCACCGTGTATGGCATGAATGAAAAAGTAGGTAATATCAGTTTTTATGATCCTAACCAGGAAAATGTATTTACCAAACCATACAGTGAAGAAACAGGTAAAATGATCGACGAGGAAGTGCGGAAACTGATCGATGACGGCTTATATAAGAACAAAAAAATTACTTGATAGAAAAGAAGAGGCGATGTAGAAATAACTGGCAAAGGAATTACTTGAAAAAAGAAGTATTGTTTAAAAGCGATGTGGAAGCATTGATCGGTAAAAGGCCTTATGAAGAAAAAAAGATACTGGATATTGATACCACCCGAAGATACTGTTATGCAGAATTGCCTCCAACTGCAATCCCGGAAGAATTAAAAAATCCGCCGCAACATTTAAAATTCAACATGGCCATTTCACCGGCAAAAGAAAATATATTAAAAAAAATAAGGCAGGCACTGAGTAATCCGGTGCCTTTGCCTTTTCCTCACAGTGAAGGGGCCAATCTGTATTTACGCCGGCTGAGGATGATATCTCGAATCATTTTTGCGGAAGAATTTACAAAACTGCAGGGCAAATTTGCTTTTTGTACAGATGAACAGGATCTGTAAAACAACAATTGTTACTGCTGCTGAAAGAAAGAGATGGACAAAAATTTATTGCAAAGAAGACAAAATTGAAATACTGCTGAAATATCAGCAATATCATAGTGATCTGGCTACCTGTGATGTTTCTGTTACCGGTTGTGAATACCTGGTGGCCCGAACGGGCACCATTGTAATGAGCTCGGCACAACAAAGCGGGCGAACAGCCAGTGTATATGCCCCGGTGCATATTTGCATTGCTATCCAGAACCAAATGGTGTATGATATAAAAGATGCATTGGATTTCATAAAAGAAAAATATACAGATAATATACCTTCACTGATAACATTTGCCAGCGGCCCCAGCCGTACGGCAGATATTGAAAAAACATTGGTTACCGGTGTACATGGCCCAAAAGAAGTATATTGTTTTTTGGTAGAAGCATAAATAGTTAATCCTGGCAAATAAACGATCATGAAATCATCCACACACCTTTTATTCGTATATGGTTCCCTGCGAAGTGGGTTTCGTAACCCTGCATATCAATACCTCACCAAATACTTTCATTTACTGGGGGAAGCTGTGGTAAAAGGAAAATTTTACGATAAAGGCGAATACCCGGTAGCGGTACCTGCAACAGATGATTCATTCATCAACGGAGAATTATATGAATCAAATAACCCCGAGGAATTTGCATGGGCCATTGACCAGCTGGATGATTATGAAGGACTGAATGTAGAAGCAGGGGAAAACCCCTTATACAAAAGAGAAGTGGTAACCGTATTCCAAAACGGTGAGGCCACAGAAGCATGGATATATTGGTATAATGGAAGCGTAGCCGGCATGAAAGAGATCGCTTCCGGTGATGTACTAAAATATCTCCAGGAAAAAAATAAACCATAAAGTATATTTCAAAGATGGACCCATCCAAAAAAATATATTTTCTCTCCGATTTTCACCTGGGCGCTCCAAATGCAGCAGAAAGCCTTAAACGTGAAAAAAAGATCATCGCATTTTTAGATGAAATAAAAAATGATGCCGCACAGATCTTCATTCTTGGCGACATCTTCGATTTCTGGTATGAATACAAAAAAGTAATTCCCAAAGGATATGTGAGGATACTGGGCAAACTTGCAGAACTTACGGATGCGGCATTCCTATTCATTTTTTTGTAGGCAACCACGACATGTGGATGAAAGATTATTTTCAAAAAGAACTGAATATACCGGTTTACCATGAGCCTGTAGCATTTGAATTCAGTGGCAAGCAATTTTTGATCGGCCATGGCGATGGACTGGGACCGGGCGACCATGGATATAAATTCATAAAAAAAATATTTCGTAATAAGGCTTGCCAATGGTTGTTTGGGATATTACCTCCCTATATTGGTATGGGGATTGCCGATTACTTCAGCAGGAAAAGCAGGGCGCAAACGGGGCAAACCGACGAAGTATTTTTAGGAGAAGATAAGGAATGGCTCATCTTATACAGCAAGGAAATATTGCAAAGCCCAACATTACGATTATTTTATTTTTGGCCACCGGCATTTACCAATGGATTATAAGCTCAATGAAAAAAGCCGTTATATAAATCTGGGCGACTGGATAAACTATAACAGCTATGCCGAGTTTGACGGGAATGATCTCACATTAAAATATTATCGCAAATAATTATTTTGAAACTACCGCTTTTATATTTCAGCATCCTATCACTGTTATTCATAAACGAAGGCTGTGCACAAACCAGGATCACAGGCGATACTGTGATCCCTGCTTTCCAGGGATCAAATGCAGGTTTTAAATTTCAAAAATTGATCCCGGGCAATTATATCTACCTCAATGTGGATATGCTGGATAATATTTATTTGATCAATCAGGGCAACCATTTAAAAAAAATAAACAGTAACGGTGACTCATTCGCGGTGTTCAATGATGTAAAGAAATATGGCAATCCCTCCTATATAGATGTAAACAATCCACTTAAAATACTTGTGTACTATAAAAATTTCTCTTCTGTTGTTATCCTTGACAGGCTGCTAACGAAGCGCAATACCATCAATTTCGGAAGCAGAATATTTTCAGTGTTAAGGCAATTGCGACATCCTATGACAATAATATATGGCTATTTGATGAACAGGATTTTAAATTAAAAAAGATAGATGAAGAAGGAAAGCTGCTCCAGGAAAGCACCGATATGCGGTTATTGATGGATTCCGTTCCGTCCCCGGTACAGATCATTGACAGCGATAACCTGGTTTATTTATATGATGAACATAAAGGATTTTACATTTTTGATTATTATGGCGCATTAAAAAACAACCTGCCATTTTTAAACTGGAAAAATATCGGCCATCGGTCGCAATAAGATATATGGGTTTTCAAATGAACAGCTGTTTAGCTATGAACTAAACACGCTTAGCCTGAAAAAATATGAATTGCCTTCATTTTTTAAAGACTATCAATCGATCAAGGCAATGAATGGAAAAGTTTATCTCCTAAAAAAGGACGGCATTGGAAATATATAGTGTTCAATAATTTATTTATAAGAGATGGAATTTTTAGATGAAATATTTCTTGATAATACGGTTAGAAGTTACCTGGTCGTGTTTGGAACGATCGTTTTTGTGTTGTTATTCAAAAGACTGCTGTCACATTCAGTGGCCTCCCTGCTTTTTCTACTGGTAAAGCGCAACTGGAAAACCATTGAAAAAAGAGAATTCATCAGTCTCATCATTAACCCACTGGGCTGGTTCATTACTGTTTCTATAGCAGTTTTCGCCATCGATAAATTAAATTTTCCGGCCGCATGGGATTTTAAAATTTATGGCCATACATCAGAAGAGATCATTCAAAAGATAGGGATCTGCATCATCCTCATCTGTTTCTTATGGTTTGTGCTGAGCCTGATTGATTTTATCGCTTTGATCCTTGCCCAAAAAGCAAAACTTACCAAAGACAAAAGAGACGACCAGCTGATCGTTTTTTTCCGGGATTTTTTTAAGGTGATCGTTTATATACTTGGGATCTTATTGCTGATCAAAGTTGGCTTTAATCAAAACATCGGCACCGTGCTCACAGGCCTCAGTATCGTCGGTGCGGCCATGGCGCTTGCTGCCAAAGAAAGCCTTGAGAATCTCATCGCTTCCTTTGTAATATTTTTTGACAAGCCATTTTTTACCGGGGATACCCTGAAAGTAAATAATGTAACAGGAACCGTAGAACATATTGGCCTGCGCAGCACGCGGATAAGAACCCTTGACAAGACCCTTGTGACCGTCCCGAATAAGCAAATGGTGGACAGTGTTGTCGACAACCTGAGCATGAGAAACCAGCGCAGGGCCGAAATAAAACTTGAATTTCCTCCAAAAATAGTAACAGAAGACCTGCAGGCATTTATGAGCGATATCAAGAAGAAACTTGCAGAAAATCCAGGGCAGATACAGAAGTCTTCTGTATTTTTTTCAGAATTCAATAAGAACGGCATTACGGTTATCATTGAATATTTTACCATTCATTTTACAATGACTGAATTCAATGAATTAAAGCAGGATTTTAATATTGTGTTGAAAAAATTAATTGAAACGCATAAGCTCGAACTGGCTTCTGCCGGCAGTGATATCAATATTTATAGTGGTGATCCAAATGCAGGCGTTCCAAAAAGCCAGCCTATTATTTAAGCAATTCAGCAAGTTCTGTATCCCATTTCCCCGTTTTGCCATATTCAACAACCCTTCCCACTTCCTTCCCATCCTTCATCACAATGATCGTAGGAACATTGATGATCTTAAAAGCCTCTGCAAAATTACCCAACGTTTTTTTAGCCCGGTTCACGCCAAAAAAACTGATGCCTTTATCAGGAAAACCGCTGAGCTCCTGCCACTTGAAAAATTTCGGCAAAACATAGTGCGTGTCATCGCACCAGGTTCCACCAAATATGATAAACTGTATCTTTCCCTTCGCTGCTTCCAGCAGGTCAATATTTTCTTTCCCGGGTGTATAGTTGCTGTGGCTGGATCCATACCATTCAAAAGAAGCATCATTCTGCAAAATATATTTACTGATGATCCCGTTCAGGATGGTTACTTCCGGGTGTTTTACATCTTTGGTGGAAGTGTAAGGCGTTTGCGATCTTGTAATGAATGAACCCGTAATGATGAATAGAGCGAGGAAAAAATATTTCTTCATCAATATAAGTATTTACAGGCTTGCTTTTAATTCGTTCAGGAAGGCTTTAAGGTTTTTTAATGATTCCACCATTTCAAATTTCTTATCCGCATTTTTATTTTTTTTCAAAAATTCTTTGGCGCCTTCGATCGTATATTTTCTTTCCCTTAGCAGGTGATAAATGAGTTTAAGGTTTTTTACATCCTCCGGGCGGAAGAACCGGTCACCCTTTGCGTTTTTCTTTGGTTTTAAGATACTAAATTCATTTTCCCAAAAACGGATGAGCGATTGATTCACTTTAAACATGTCTGATACCGCGCCAATACTGTAATAACTTTTTTCAAACAGAACGGTGTCATCAGGTACTTCGATCAGTTCAGCTGATGCATTCATATCACTCAGTTTCATGCGGCCCCTGGGAGATTTTTTTGGAGCATTGTAATCAGCCGAAGAAGTTTCAGTTGATATATTTTCTTTTTTTTCTTTTCTACGAACAAAATCCGCTTCAATGATTATTTCAGCTTCTTGCACAACGGGTGCTTCTTCCTCCAGTACAGGATCGTTTTCCCGGATTGCAGGTTTTCCACCGGAAGTGTTTTCATCCGGGATAAAATCAAAATTAAGTGCTGACTGTTTTAATGGCATAATAATAAAATTAATATCATTTTAATTGGACAACAGATTAAAGTTAATCAAAACTTTTTGCACTGCCCGTAGCAGCAATTTTTAAAAGCCTGTCATATTGCTCGGCATTCAGGTCGTTATAAAAAAAGTACACAGGGTCTACCTCATGGCCGTTTATATGAACTTCATAATGCACATGCGGGCCGGTGCTTTTACCCGTACTTCCCACCCACCCGATCACCTCGCCCCTTTTTACCCGCTGGCCCCTTCTTACTTTTATCCTTACCATATGGCCATATAAAGTTTCATACCCATAACCATGATTTATTTCCACATGATTGCCATATCCTCCGTCTGATGCACCCGCAGTTTGTACCACGCCGTTCCCGGTAGCATAGATCGGTGTTCCCTGTGCGGCTGTAAAATCAAGGCCCTTATGCATTTTAGGAGTACCATATACCGGGTCTATCCTCATTCCAAACCCACTGGCAATACGGTTGAGTTGTTTATTGCTCACAGGCTGAATAGCAGGTATACTCGCCAGTTTCACGTCCTGGTTCTTAATCAATTTTACGATCGCATCATAGCTTATGAACTGGGAAGCGATCCGGGCGCTGATATTGGTCAATTGCGCCGCAATATCTTTACCAATTCCATAATCATTCATTTCGCTTACCTTATCCAGTTCATTTTTTTGCCCGGTAAGTTTTGCCCTGGCGCTATCTGGCAAAGGATTCGCTTCAAAAATGGATCGGTATACTTCATTGTCGCGTTTTTCCAGGGCCGCCATCTGGTCCTGGAGCGTTTTTACCTTGCTGTTTATTACGGTATAATTTTCCTTCAATAACTCAAATCTCCTGTTGGCTTCTATTTCTGCTGGTTTTGGGAAAAAACGATTGTATAAATAAATAATAATGGCAGAACTCACCACGAGCGCTGATAAAAAACCAAAAAGGCGCAGCAGCTTTACACGCAGCGGGGTAACCAGTTTTTCATACCGCAGTGTATGTGTATTATAATAGTATTTTATTTTTTTCATACCCCAAACCCCTAAAGAGGTTTTTGAAATTTATACATTATGAATGTATTTTTTTGATCATAAATATCCTTCGTGAATATTTTTTGACCGGCTGTAATATTTCATAGGATCATTGTTGCGTCGCCCACTTGTACTTCATGCCAACAGGCAACATATAAACCCAACCTGCTCATATCACCCGGTAAGTGTAAAGCTTAGTCCTCTTTTATTATCTTTACGCCCTTTACCGGTGTTTACAAATATAAACCGATAAATCGCAATTAGCAACCATTCAAACTATTGAAAATATGATGAAGGCTTTCGAGATCAGGCAGCAATTTTTAGACTTTTTTAAATCCCGGCAACATTTAATCGTTCCATCGGCACCGATAGTGGTTAAGAATGATCCTTCTTTACTATTCACAAATGCCGGTATGAACCAGTTTAAAGATTATTTCCTGGGCAATAAAACGGCGCCATCTCCACGTATCGCTGATACCCAAAAATGCCTTCGCGTAAGCGGGAAACACAATGACCTCGAAGAAGTTGGCGTTGATACTTACCATCATACCATGTTTGAAATGCTGGGTAACTGGAGTTTTGGAGATTACTTTAAAACAGAAGCCATTCAATGGAGTTGGGAATTGCTTACGGATGTCTATAAGATCCCAAAAGAGCACTTATACGTAACCGTTTTTGAAGGCGATGATAAAGAAGGCCTGCCCAAAGATGAAGAGGCGTGGAACGAATGGAAAAAATATGTGCCTGAAGACCATATTTTACTGGGCAACAAAAAAGACAACTTTTGGGAGATGGGAGATACCGGTCCTTGCGGGCCATGTACGGAAATACATGCAGACTGCAGAACGGATGAAGAAAAAAAACAGGTCAGCGGTAGCACACTGGTAAACAATGATCATCCCCAGGTGATAGAAATATGGAACAATGTGTTTATTCAATATAACCGCAAAAAAGATGGTAGTCTTGAATCATTGCCTGCAAAGCATGTAGATACCGGGATGGGTTTTGAACGGCTGGTGAGGGTATTGCAAAACAAACAAAGTAATTACGATACGGATATTTTTACGGGCACTATCGCGGCTACAGAAAAGATCACCGGGAAAAAATATAAGGCTGCCGATGACAAAGAAAGCATTGCGTTCAGGGTGCTGGCTGATCATATCCGTGCGATATCTTTTACCATTGCTGATGGGCAGCTCCCCTCAAACACAGGCGCAGGCTATGTTATACGCCGCATCTTAAGAAGGGCAGTGCGGTATTATTATTCATACCTGGGTTATAAGCAGCCATTGATGCACCAGTTATTACCCGTGATCGCTTTACAATTTGAAGATGTTTTTCCTGAACTGTTAAAGCAACAGGATTTTGTGAGCAAGGTGATCAAAGAAGAAGAAGAAGGATTCCTGAGAACATTGGATAAAGGATTAAAAAGGATGGATGACATTATCAGTACAACCACAACTACTACTATAAAGGGTGAGGATGCATTTGAATTATTAGACACTTTTGGGTTCCCGATTGACTTGACAAGATTAATTGCCCAGGAAAATAATTTGCAGGTAGATGAAGCTGGTTTTGAAAAGGAAATGCTGGAACAAAAGAATCGTAGCCGTGCTGCAACAGCCATGGATACTGAAGACTGGCAAATAGTGAACGAAGGCAATAACAATCAATTTACCGGTTATGATTCACTGGAAATAAAAACAAGGGTGCTTAAATACAGGAAGGTAAAAGGGAAAGGGAAAGAGCTATACCAGGTCATTTTGGAAGCAACTCCTTTTTATGCGGAAAGCGGCGGGCAGGTAGGCGATACCGGTACTTTGACCATTCAGGGGATACCGTTCAGGATCGTAGATACAAGAAAGGAAAATGATCTCATCATCCATTTTGCAGAGAATATTCCTCCGGATCTCTCTGGTGAAACAACAGCGATCGTTGATAGCAGCAGGAGAAAGCACATCACGGTCCATCACAGTGTTACCCACCTGATGCATGCTGCATTAAGGCAGGTCTTGGGAAAACACGTAGCTCAAAAAGGAAGCCTCGTAAATGAAGAGCATACCCGTTTCGATTTTTCACATTTTGCAAAAGTGACAGCTGAAGAGATCCGGGCCATAGAAAAAATAGTGAATGAGAAGATCCGCGAAAACATTCCTGTCGTGATAAAATCCATGGGTAAGGATGAAGCTGTTGGACTGGGCGCAATGGCCTTGTTTGGAGAAAAATACAGCGATGTGGTCAGGGTTGTGATCATGGACCCGGCTTATTCTATTGAGCTTTGCGGGGGAACACATGTAGGCAATACCGGTGAGATCGGGTTCTTTAAGATCCGGCACGAAACAGCCGTGGCTGCGGGTGTTCGCAGGATAGAGGCGGTTTCAGGAATTGCTGCTGAAACACTGGTCAACGAGCAATTTGATACCATTCATACCATCCAGGATATATTAAAAAATCCACCGGAACTTACCAAAACGATCGAACATTTATTGGCCGAGCATTCAGCCCTGAATAAAAGGATCGAATCCCTCGAAGCAAGGCAATTGGTTGGTATCAGGAATGAATTGATGCAGAAGGATGAGATCATTGGCAATGTAAGCTTCATCGGGGAGATCATTGAAGTACCAAATGCAGATGCGCTCAAAAAACTGTGTTTTGATTTTAAGCATCACCTGCATGACCACCTCGTAGTACTGTGCACCAATATCGGTGGCAAAGCGCATGTGGCCATCAGCGTGAGTGATACCGTAGCTGCCGCAAAAAACCTGGATGCTGGCAAGATCATCAAAGAACATATAAGTAATTTAATAAACGGCGGAGGAGGCGGGCAAAAGATCCTTGCTACTGCAGGAGGACAGGATGTAAGCAGGCTGAATGAGGTCATAGCAAAAGTAAAATCATTATTGTATTGATTGATCTATGTATATCATTTTACAAACACCCAGGCTTACTCTACGCCGCTTTACACTCGCGGACGCGGGACTGGTGCTGCAAATGAACAGTGATCCTGATGTGCTTCAATACCTGCACGAGCCTTTATTACTGAATGAACTGGAAGCAACCGAAGTCATCAGGGATATCATTTTACCGCAGTACAAAAAAAAACTGGGCAGGTGGGCCATTCATAAAAAAGATAACAATGAGTTCATTGGATGGTGCGGCTTAAAATACCGGCCTGAGCTGGATGAAATAGACCTTGGATACAGGTTCATAAAAACAGCATGGGGCAATGGCTTTGCAACGGAAGCTGCCGGCCATACCCTGGCATATGGTTTTAAAGACCTGGGTCTAAAGGTTATAACCGGTAGGGCGCACATAGAAAATACGGCATCTATAAAAGTATTGGAAAAAATAGGTATGAGATTCATCAACGAAGGAATAATAGATCATTGCCCGGTCAAGACCTATATCGCTGAAAATCCGGGGTTTTCATGATAGTATCCAACGCTTTTTACAGTGCAAATTCTAAAAACTTGTTAAAGCAGAAAAATTAATTGCGAAAAGTTTCGTAATCCCGAAATTACCTGTAGCTTTGAAGTACTAAAACTTTCGTACATAAAAATTAACAGACATGAAAAAATTATTATTTGCCTTTCTTCCCTGGCTTTTTACTGCATTTAGTTATAAGGTAATGGCCCAGGATGAAAAACCAAAAAAAGATAAAAAAGAATCCCAGGAAATTATTATACGCCAAAACGGAGATAAGGATGCAGAAATTGTTGTGCAGATAAAAGGCGATAAAGTATTGATCAATGGTAAGCCATTGGCCGAATTCAAAGATGATGAGATCACGGTGAATAAGAGAAAGGTCATTGTACGCGATGGAAATAAATTCAAGTTTGATGGAGGGGATCTGGGCAGCGGCAGTTTTAGCTGGAGCAGTGATGATGCGAAAGGCAGGGCTTTCCTCGGTGTTAACACAGAGAAGACCCATGAAGGCGCAGTGATCACAGAGATCACAAAAGAAAGTGCCGCAGAAAAAGCAGGGCTTGAAAAAGGAGATATTATCCTGAAACTCGATGACCGCAAGATCGATGGGCCGCAGTCATTGTATGATGCTGTAACCTCGAAAAAACCCAAAGATGAAGTGAAAGTCTATATTAAAAAAAATGGCAAGGAAAAAACAGTGAAAGCTACCCTGCAGGAAAAAAAGGATTATGCAAAATCCTATTCTTATTCAATGCCGGATGGTTCATTTAAAACCTTTACCATGCCAGCCATCCCTTCCGTACCGGATGTGCGTGGATGGAACGGTGTAGATCCTGAGGATATGGTCATTTCCCCCGACATTGCGGATGGAGGAATGAATAGTTTCAATTTTTTTCCACGTCGACAGAAACTCGGTTTAAAGATCCAGGATACAGAAGATGGAAACGGGGTGAAAGTGCTTGAAGTGGCGGACAGTTCCGCAGCTGCTACTGCAGGATTAAAAAAGGATGATATCATCTCTGAAATAGGTGGTGAAAAAGTAACTAACACAGATGAGGCAAGAGATCAGTTGCACGAAAACAGCGAAAAATCTGCCTATAAAATAAAGGCTCGCCGGAATGGAGCTGAGATGAGTTTTGATATCAAGATCCCGAAAAAATTGAAGACCGCAAATTTATAGGGAGGTGTAAAAAGTTGATAGTGTTGATAAAGTTAATACAGCCATGAAAAAAAAGGCTGCTTCGTATACTGAAGCAGTTTTTTTTTACCCCAACTTTATCAGCTCTATATTGATTATTTTTGCCCCCGTGATAAATAGTGATAAATACCAGGTAGTCATCGGCCTCGAGGTACACGCCCAGTTACTTACAAAGAGCAAACTTTTTTGCAGCGATGCTACTGCATTTGGCGCCGCACCGAATACTCAGGTTAGTCCCATATCATTGGCACACCCAGGTACGCTGCCTAAAATGAACCGGGGAGCCATTGAGCTGGCCGTAAAGCTGGGCCTCGCATTGAATTGTGAAATTGAACAGCAAAACCATTTTGCCCGCAAGAATTATTTTTATCCGGATCTTCCGAAAGGATACCAGGTGAGCCAGCATACGGCACCGGTTTGCAAAGGAGGCCATCTTTCCATCAAAACTGCAGGCGGAATAAGAGACATTAAATTAAACAGGATACATTTAGAAGAAGACGCAGGCAAAAGCATTCATGATGCGGATGACGCATATACCTGCATAGATCTTAACAGGGCTGGTGTTCCCCTGCTCGAGATCGTTACCGAACCGGATATGCACAGTGCTGAAGAAGCGTTTAATTTTTTGACCGAGCTCAGGAAACTGGTAAGGTGGCTGGACGTGTGTGATGGAAATATGGAAGAAGGCAGCATGCGCTGTGATGCAAACATCTCGGTAAGGCTAATGGGTGAACAGGCACTCGGCAAAAGGGTTGAAGTGAAAAATTTAAACAGCATCCGGAATGTAAAAAAAGCCATTGAGATCGAAACAGCGCGGCTGATCACTGTTGTTGAAAAGAATGAACCCGTTATCCAGGAAACCAGGAGCTTTGATGCTGATAAGAACTGCAGCTTTTCTTTAAGAAGTAAAGAAGGGGCTGATGATTACCGTTATTTTCCCGAACCGGATCTTCCCCCGTTCTTTATTTCCCGGGATTATATCAACAAGGTTTCGGCTACGTTGCCAATATTGCCGGAACAGCTGATCGAAAAATATATTTCCACATTTTCATTGAGCAGCTATGACGCTGCCGTCATTTGCCAGGATAAAGAAGACGCCCATTTTTTTGAAGCGATCCTTCAACATACAAGCCATTATAAAGCTGCGGCAAACTGGATGTTAGGTCCGCTAAAATATTATTGCAATGAAAACAATATCTCCCTGGCAGCATTTCCTTTAGAACCTTCAACCATCGCCGGTTTGATAGACCTCACGGAATCAAGCCTGGTGAATTTTAATAATGCATCTGTAAAAATTTTACAAGCGCTTATCGACCAGCCGGGCAGCACAGCCATGCAAATAGCATCGTCTTTGAACCTGTTGCAGGAAAGTGATACAACCGCTGTCCAAGACTGGGTGGACCAGGTCATTGCTGCAATGCCGGATAAAATAAAAGAATATAAAGCTGGTAAAAAAGGCCTCATTGGATTATTTGCAGGTGAGGTAAAAAAATTAAGCAAGGGGAAAGCGGATATGCAACTCGTAAATAAACTATTGGCAGAAAAACTAAACGGGTAATTAAAACCAACAACGAATGAAAAATATCTTAGCGGCAATTATTATTATTATAAGTTTTACCTCCTGCAACAATGAGCCGGAAAAAGGAAGGTTTACGATTACAGGGGAAATAAAAAATGTTCCTGACCAGGAAATTTACCTCGAACAACTTTATTTCAGCCAGAAAGACCCGGAAGTATTGGATACAGCTGGTATTAAAAAAGGAAAATTCAAGCTCACTGCCATTTCGCCGGAAGAAGGACTTTACAGGATACGTATGGCAAAAGATAAAGCAGGATTTATTTTTATCAATGACAAAGACGCCATTGGTTTTAATGCAGATATAAAAGATCTAAGCCTCGAAGGGCCCACATTTAATACAGCCGCAAATACGATGTTGAAAAATTTCATTGTAAATATTGAAGCAAGGCGTAATGCGATGATCGTATCCGGTGAAAAAATTCAACAGTTAAAAAGTACCGCCACAAATGACAGCGCAGTTGCCATGGAAGCGGCCAGGCTTACTAACCTTGGCAATGATTTTAAAAATTTCATCATTCATTTTATTGACACAACATCTAACCCTGTTGTAGCCATGTTCGCATTGGGGTATACAAGAGATATTGATCCGGCATTATTGAAAAAAGCGATACCGGCACTGCTTACCCGCTTTCCTGCACACCAGGGAGTTGCATCCATTGTATCACAGTATCATCAAATGATGGCGCAACAACAACAGGCGCAGATTAAGAAAAGCTCAATGCCGGGTATAGGAGAAGCCGCTCCGGATTTTACAATGAATGACACAGCCAATAAGCCTTTTTCCTTAAGCCAGCTGAAGGGGAAATATGTGTTGGTAGATTTTTGGGCAAGCTGGTGTGGCCCATGTCGCAGAGAAAATCCATCAGTGGTGTCAGCTTATGATAAATATAAGAACAGGAATTTTACAATACTTGGTGTTTCGCTTGATGAGGATAAAGCAGACTGGTTAAAAGCAATACAGGATGATCAGCTTGACTGGAACCAGGTGAGTGATCTGAAGGGATGGCAATGTGCGGCAGTTGGTTTGTATGGCTTTGAGGGAATTCCTTATAATGTTTTGCTGGATCCACAAGGTAAGATCATTGCCAAAGAACTGAGAGGGGCTGACCTTATCCGAACGCTTGAAGAAGTATTGAAATAGTTTAATGAACCAATCGGCGTCATTACCATTTTGTACGTCATTGCGCCTAAGGACGTCATTGCGAGGAACGAAGCAATCTTCCCCGAGGGTAACTAAAATTTCGAGAGTTTTGGAAAAACAATCTTGCTAATAAACTCCAGGATTCTAATAGAATAGATTGTTTCGCCATGCAGATGTCGTTGAACAATGCAATCTCAGTAATGGCTCGCAATGACGTGCCTTATTTACGTCATTGCGTCTTAGCGCGTCATCGCGAGGAACAAAGCGGTCTTCCCCGCGAGGGTAACTAAAATTTCGAGAGTTTTGGAAAAAAAATCTTGCTAAATAAACTCCAGGATTCTAATAGAATAGATTGCTTCGCCATGCAGGTGTCGTTGAACAATATGTAAATAAAAAAGAGGCTGTCCTTTAAGACAGCCTCTTTTTTTATTATAATGAAAAAATTATCTTTCCATGGTTACTGTGTATACTGGGGCAAAATAACCCAAAGCAGTAACGCCAAGCTGCATGCGCAGTATTAAAATATTATTACAAGTTGAGAAAGTGCCTGGTCCTCCTGTCGCGTGTGCCCTTACAGCCACCGTTTGTCCTGCATAGGCCGGATTCATATCGCCCGCATCGCTACCACCTATGGCAGCTTGAGGTTGTACAACTGCAGTTAAATTGGTTGGATCTGACCAGTCAAGGTCAAATAAAATCGGATCCCAGCCATTGTCCCAAATATTTGCTACAGTGATCGTTCCGGATGTAGGACCCGTAGGAGTTACTGAGGTGATCGCCGTAGTATAAGGGCCGTAAGGACCGCCAAAAACTTCATTTGTATTTGCATAATTACCAAGGAAACTGTCCAGGTCAAATGCAGCTCCTTCAACACATATATCACCTACAGCCAGTCTCACTGTGTCTGAAAAACCTGCTACTTTAACAGAAGGTTCTGTCAGTGCAAAAATAAGTGTATCGATCCTGCCGGCTGGATACCCTGTATAAATACCCTGAATTGTAATATTAGCAGTTGCTGCTCCGGCAGGTATGGTAACTGTATTACCACCTGCAATCGAATACTGGGTTCCTGCTGCCGCACCTGTTGGTGATGTAACGGTGAATGAAATTATCCTGTCGGTAGAAGCTACATCAGAAGTACCCACTTCAATCAGAAAGGGGTCTACTGTTGCGGTCCTTACAGCATATGATTGCGATTCGGGACCATCAAAATGAGCTACAGGAGCAGATACTGCAATCTCGTACGGCTTTGTTTTGTCACAACCGGTAACAAAAAGTGCAATCGCAACAATCGCGATAAATGATATGCGGTTAAAAAATATTTTCATAAAAAAAAATTTACTTTATTTATTAAGTTTTTTCAAAAGCCATTTAAAATTAATCAATATCCGTCGTTCTGAATAACATTTGGATTTGCAGCAATTTCGTCACTTGGAATAGGTAATACAAATAAATAACTTGTTGCAGGTAGAGTTTGCCATGCAGGGCTTGCATCAGTTGCCGACCGCTGCACAGGAAGATTATTGCGTTTAAGGTCGAATAACCTGAACCCTTCAAAAGCAAGTTCTTTAAAACGTTCATCCAGAACAGCAGTAATAAGATCTGCAGCAGTGGCAAAAGTTTCGTCTACATATCCACCGATACGATTTACCCTTAATAGATTAATATCCGCAGCGCCCGCATCAAGATCCGGAGTTCCTTTCTTAGCATACGCTTCAGCACGGATGAGGTAAATTTCCGCGATCCTTGCAGCCTTCATATCTACAACCCTTCCACCTCTTGAAGAAATATAGAATTTATTAACATAATTATTTCCTGATGCATTTTGACCAATATAAATCGGCCCGCGAATATCAGTTGGACCATAACTGGCTACCAGTTTATCAGACGGAGCAACATATATTTGGCCTCCTGTTGTGGTCCATAAGCCGCCGATTGCAGTGCTGGTTTCATACCTGATCCTGAATAAGGTTTCATTATCATTTTGATCGGTCCATATTCCTGCAAACTCACTACCGGTAACCAATGGTTTTATTCCGGAATTTATCACTTCAGTACTAAAAGTAATGGCTGCATCATAATCCCTCTTATAAAGAGCGATACGGGCCTGGTAAGCCGCTATGTTTATCTTATTCATAACCGTATCAGAAAAATCACCAGGAGTTACGGCAGGTAAAGCTGCTTTTGCTTCTGCAAGGTCTGTTTCGATCCGGCCCATTACCTCTGCCATTGTATTCCTTGCTGGCTTTGCAAGCGGGTCTGATTCTAACACTACAGGTACTCCTTTTGGATCAGCAGGGTCGTAATTTTTGCTATATGATTGAAGCAACCCAAAATAAGAAATTCCTCTCAAGGCTAATAACTGGGCCTTTAAAATGGCTCTTCTTGGCTCTTCAGCAGGTGTAGCAGTAACTGTTGGGATATATGGCAATACCCGGTTAACCTGGTCGATTACAGCATAATAAGCTCCCCAACCACCAATCACATCTCCGCCAGAAGTATTGTTTGATCCGTATTGGTAACGATAGGTCAAAGCGCCCTGGCCACTATTATCTGCACCGAGTTTTCCTTCATCAGAAACTAAAGCGCTCACATACATATCATTTGCATACGCACCGTAACGGCCATAAGCTCCGTTAACCCCTAATTGGATATCAGCCATTGTAAGAAATGCATTGTTCTGATTAAACGTATCCGTAGGTTGAAGATCAAGTTCTTTCTTGCAACTGCTAAATGCAATGATTGCGGCTGCAAGTAAAAAGAAATATTTTTTTTGTTTCATATATATTCGTTTAATATAATTTAAAAAGTAATATCAAGTCCTGCGGTAACTGTGCGGGGGTTTGGAAATTCACTCAGGTTTAGATTTGTTGCGCCTGCTTCAGGATCCATTCCTCTCCATTTTGTCCACATAAATAAATTAGACCCCTGTACATAGAATCTTACATTAGAAACATATTTTACTTTTTGGAGCAAATCTCTTGGAATTGTATACGAAACTGTTAAATCTCTTAACCGCAGGAATGATGCATCATGAATGATCTTTGAAGAAAAATCAGTTCCATATAAAGGACTTGGTGTGGAAACAATATCGCCTGGCTGTTGCCAAAAATTCAGAGTAGAAGATTGATTATATCCCCCGGATAAAAATCCAACCGGATTCTCCGTGAAATATTCCATATTATCTACTTTTGTAGCATCCTTTCTGCCAGCTAAATAATACAGAAAAATCAAACCCTTTGAAACGGACACTTGTTCCAAAACCACCTTTCCAGGGTGCTTCCCAGGTGCCAAAATTCTGTACTCGGTCATTATCACTTCTTGCGTTTACCACGTTACCATTTATATCATAATACAGAGGCTGCCCCGTAGCCGCATCAACACCTGCCCATGCTACTTCATAATGAGTTCCCAGAGGAAATCCTTCCTTGATCAGTTCGGTGCCGGCCTCATAAGCAGGCTCACCAGCAAGGTTTAATACTTCGTTTTTGTTATAACCAGAGTTTCCAAAAACAGTAACAACAAAATCCTTTTTCCTTACTACTTCACCATTCAATACAACTTCCACCCCTTTGTTGCCAAGTTTACCACCATTAATGTTTTGAGTGAATCCTGTGCCAAAACCTGCAACAGCCGAAAGTTTTTTAGCAATGAATAGGTCTTTTGTTACTTTATTATAGAAATTCACATCTCCATATAACCTCCTGTTCAATAATTCAAAATCAATTCCTAAATTACTAATAGAAGTAGTTTCCCATTTCAATTTATTATTTCCGGGATATGTAGCAATAATTGTATTTAATCCTGAATAAGATCCCTGATCATATGCAATCTGGTAAGGATAATCACCACCAGGGAAATTATTCGAGTTACCAGAAGTGCCGTAACTAAGTTTAACTCTAAGAGAGTTGATGGCACGCATATTCTTGATAAAATCTTCTTTAGACGCATCCCATATAGCACCTACTGAATAAAAATCCTGCCATCTTGTATCCGTAGGAAGCTTTGATGATCCATCCTGGCGGTAAGAACCACTCAAGGTGTACTTTCCATTATAGGTATATCTTCCTGTTACAAGGCCAGACAACAACGAATTTTTAGATCTTCCGCCTGTAATAACAGCATACAGTTGGTTAGCTGCATTCCCCTGGGTTATAGCTGCAATCGTATTAGGACGTTTGGGGTCTGTACCATATCCTGTGGAATTAAATACTTTGCTGATTTCAGTTATATACTCACCCAACACGGTAACTTCAACATCATGCTTTTCCTGGAATAATTTTCTGTAGGTAACAGAAGGTCTTACATTGGCAGTTAAAAACCGCGTCAATCCTTCTGTTTGAAACCCTGCCTTACCGGTAATACTTGAAGAGCTCAGGCGGATAAATGCCAGCTTGCTGCCGTAATTGGTGTTCTGGGTCTCACGGAAATCAATACCTGTTGTTAAAGCTACAGTGAAGCTGTTGCCAATTTTATAATTTGAGGTTAATCCTAATGTACCTTTAAACTGGTCATTGTAGTTTTTATCATATTTAGTGATATCCAACTGGTTGGCGGCTACTTCGCTTGTACCTGTTCCTGTTGCATAGCTGCCATCATCATTGGTAACACGTGCATAAGGAACGTTTACGGCAGAAATAAGGAATGGATTCCCAAGGTTATTCCCAACGGTGCTTTGCTGGAAATTTCTTTTGGTATATCCAAGGTTCATAGAAACTGAATAATTGAATTTATCATCCCCGTAATCCAGGTTATTCCTTACAGTAACTCTTTTCATATCAGTTCTCAGTGTGATCCCTTCCTCGTTGTACAGGTCAATGCTGCTATACAAGCGCGTTTTCCCTGTTCCTCCTGAAAGACTTATCTGGTGATTACTGAAATTAGCCTGGCGGAAGATCTGGTCATTCCAATTTGTATTTATTTTAGAAATAGAATCATATACAAGCTTTTCTGCTGCCTGTTGTGCAGGTGTCAAAGTTGTATAACGTGGATTATTTGTTGAATAATACCAGCCTGGAAGTGTTGGAGAACTGGCAGTAGCTCCTACAACTTTTCCATAATTTTCCTGTGCCTGGAGCAATTCTGTGGTATTCATTGGGCGAAAAGAAAACTCAGGCCTTGCTTTCATACCCATCTGTGCGCTGTATGCAAATTTCATTTTCCCAGCCACACCTCTTTTTGTAGTAACAACAATAACACCCGCTGATCCTCTTGAACCATAAAGTGAGGTAGAAGCAGCATCTCTTAAAATATCTACTGAAGCGAAATCATTTGGATTATACCCCTGGAACACTCCCGCCTCAACCGGTATTCCATCAACGATATACAATGGACTTGAACCTCCTTCAATAGATCCCTGGCCACGTATGATAATGGTAGATGCCGTTCCCGGAGCTCCACTACTCGTCAATGAAATCAATCCTGGTACCCGACCCTGTAATATTTGGTCAAAAGAACCCACCGGCTGATTTCTCAATTGTTTTTCATCAATTTTTGTAGTTGCCCCTGTAAATTCAGATTTTTTAATCCTGTTAATACCGGTAATAACAACTTCCTGAAGTTCTTTTGTTCCTGCAGTTGCTAACGAAATAGCAATATTGGTTTTTGAACCAATATTAATTGAATTGGATTCAAATCCCAAAGAACTGAATTCCAGAATTTTAGCATTTGAAGGAACTGTGATTGAGAAAGTGCCATCTGAGCCCGTAGTAGTACCTGTTGTTGTTCCCTTAATAAGGATCGAAACATTCGGAATAGGGTCTCCTTTGGAGTCAGTCACCTTTCCGGTAACTGTTTTCTGTGCGCTTGCGCTTAGTACGAAAACACATTACAACCATTAAGGTTGAAATTAATTTTCTCATGTGCATTTTAAGTTTTGTGTGTGCAAATATAATATTAGATTAACTAATACTGTTAATCCATTGACAATTTTCTTTCCCCTTTTGCTGCATTTACGGGGATAACTTTAGAATGAATCGCTTAAGTATTAGCTTTTTAACTAGTATTTTCCGCTTTTTTTGGATGCAGGATGAGTAATAATACCGGTAAAAGTACGAGGTTGGTAATGGTAGCAACAAGCAACGTGACAGAGGTGAGCCACCCAAGTGCGAATGTTCCGCCAAAACTGCTTGCGCAGAAAATGATAAACCCTGCAGTAAGTACCAGCGATGTATATATGATACTTAACCCCGTTTGATGAACCGTGCTTTTTACCGTAGCTGCAATATTATGATGGTTTGCGGGTAGGTCCTGCCGGTAATTAACCAAAAACCGGATAGTGATATCAACCGCGATCCCAAGTGCCACACTAAAGATCAATACAGTAGAAGGCTTTAATGGAATGCCTGCCCACCCCATGATACCAGCCGTTACCACTAGCGGGATCAGATTGGGGATCAGCGAACAGACCAGGATCTTAAATGACCTGAACAGGTAAAGCATGCAAAGGGTGATCAGCAAAAAGGCCCAGAAGATACTTTCTTTTAAGCCGTTAATGATAAACCTGCTGCCTTCGAGGAAGGTAATGCTGGTACCGGTAAGGGTCACCCTGTATTTTGAGCTGTCAAAATAATGATCTGCTTTTTGCTGTATGCTATCCAGGATGACCGGCAATTGCTTAGTGCCTACATCAGCCATGCTTACACTCAGGCGTGTTGACTGCCTGGCAGTGTCCATGAAAGATCGCAGCATCTTTGAAAAGTTATTATTGGCGTTGCTGTCTCCTTTTTTAGCCGGCCTCAGGTATTCGCCCACGAAAGCACCGTCAAAAGTATTGGGCATTAAATATTGTGCGGAATCATTCTCATAAAAACCCTGTTTGGCAAATTTTAACCCTTCTGCAATGGACAAGGGCCTGCTCATTTCTTTCTGCAAAGCAATAAAGTTTGCCAGGGAATCTACTTTTTCAAATACGTCCAGCGCTTTCATTCCCGAAAGGCCATTGCGTTTTTTTGTATCGATCACAATCTCAAGCGGCATCACACCTTTGAAATTATTTTCAAAGAATTTCAGGTCCGTATATATTTTATCTTTTTTCGGAAGGTCATCTACGATATAAGCCACTGACTTTAATCTAAACATACCGGCAACGGCCACAAGCAGGATCAGCGACGTGATTCCCAACACAGATCCCTTATATTTAAAGACCCATATTTCCACTCTGGCTAAAAACCCGGTGATCCACCGGTTCTTCAGGTACTTTAATTGCGACGGGCCGGGCGCAGGTAAAAAACTTAATACCGCAGGCAATATAATAAATGACACCACAAAAATGATCATGATGCTGGCGCCGGCCACCACACCAAACTCTTTCAGGATAGCACTTTTCGTTAATGCAAACACTGCAAATCCAATGGCAGCAGTTATGTTACAGAACAGCGTAACGATGCCCATTTTACTTACCATATTCACCAGTGATTGTATCTTATCATTGGTTTGCAGGTAGGATGTATGGTATTTATTGATGAAGTAAATGCAATTTGGAATACCGATCACCACTACCAGTGAAGGGATCAGTGCCGTTAACAACGTTATATTATAACCGCAGAGATAAGTAGTACCGACCGACCATATAACGCCCGTTACAACAACCGCCAGCGAGATGAGCGTTGTACTTACAGAACGAAAAAAGATCAACAGGATTAACACGCTTAACGCCAGCGACCCGATCAAAAATAATTTCATTTCTTTTTGAATGCGGTTCGCAACTTCCGTTCTTATAAATGGAAGCCCGCTCAGGTAAGTAACGTTACCGGTGACCTGCTCAAAAGTCCTTACAGCGACTTTAATATCATCGATCACTTTTGTACGCGCCGGTGAATTCAATATTTCCTTATTGATCTTTACGCCCATCAGGTATGCATGGGTGGCGGGGTTGTACAGGAGCGACCTGTAAAAAGGAAGGTTTAAAAAAACGGCCACTGAACTGTCCAGCTGTGCCTGAGAACCCGCGGGCCCTGCGAATATTTTTACTGCATTTAATTTTTCTGCAGCACTATCTTTTTCTAAGTTCACAGCTCCCGGGATACCCAGGATATCTTCCACGGCATTCAGCTTTTTAACCTGGTCCTGTAACTGTTGATAGGCGGTGAAATTCTTTAATGTAAATAAGCTATCCGACCGAATACCGATCACCAGCAGGTTACCCTCGTCTCCAAATGTCTTTTTAAAAGCCTGGTACTCGAGGTATTTTGGATTATCGGTGGGTATTGCCTTGGAAAAATCATAGCTGAGCTTCACCTTTGATGCATAATATCCCATCAGCCAGGTAGCCAGGACCAGCGCGATCAATAAGATCAACCTGTTTTGTATCACAAATTTCCCAAGGCGTTGCCACATATTATTTATATTGAACCCGTTTATAATATTTGTGCAAAGAAAGTTGATTTGTTCATAAACACAATACTTTGCAGCAGCAACTATCACTACAAAAGAATGATATATAAAACCAGGGGCGTTGTATTGCGCACGATAAAATATGGCGAGACCAGCGTAGTGGTTAACATCTTTACGGCATTGTTCGGCGTGCAGGCTTACCTCGTAAACGGGATAAGAACACAAAAAAGATCCGGAAATAAAGCTGCCATGTTCCAGCCGGGGGCCATACTTGATATGGAAGTGTATCACAATGAACAAAAGGCCATGCAGCGGATCAGGGAATGCAGCTGGGCTTTTTTATATGAGCATATTCTCAGCGATGTTGTAAAAAACAGCATTGCATTGTATATGGTTGAGCTCTTATATAAAACACTCAAACAGCCTGAAGCACATGCAGACCTATTCAATTTTTGCGAGGACGCTTTAATACAATTAGATAGTGCGGATAATAGTGTAGCTGCGAATTTTCCACTTTATTTTTCGCTGCACCTGGCCAATTTTTTTGGCTTTAAGATCAGTAATAACAGGCTGGATCCCGCGGAAGAAAATATCTACCTCGACCTGCTCGAAAGGAACTTTTGCAAACACGCAACCCAGGCATCCCCATTTCATACAGGGACAGCATGCGCTGATCACATCGGAACTTCTTAAAATTATGCAGCCCGCTGAGCTTGTTCAGTTAAAAATAAATCAGCAGCTGAGAAAGGAACTATTGTTCAAATACCAGGAATATTATGCGCTCCACCTTCCTGAATTCGGGCAAATGAAAACCCTGCAGGTATTGCATGAAGTATTTTCATAAGTATTTAATTACGTCATTGCGAGCCATAGCAGCATTGCTTCTTTTTGAACAAACCTGTATGGCGAAGCAATCTGGTTAAATAAGTGGCGATTATTATATTTGGCAAGATTGCTTCGGCATATGAACCATTGTTGCGATAAAAAACCAGGAATGCCTCGCAATGACGTGGTAAGATCAAATGATCCTGCCCGCCACTGCATGCTCCAATTCATTTTCATTCAATGAACTGATTAAAACAACGCCGGGCTTTTTCCCTTTTTCAAAACTTCCGAAACTCTTATCTATCCCCAACGCATGTGCGCCATTGATCGTTGCCCATTGTAACAGGTCCTTGAGCTGCAAGAGCGGGAAATGCCTATGAAGTGTTTTTATTTCTTCGAGTATGCTTAGCTGGTCGTTGGATGCCAGGCTATCAGTACCTAAAACAATATTGCAATTATGCCTCGTAAACTTATTTACATCGGGCATTAAACCACTAATATAAAGATTGGCATTGGGGCAAAGGCAAAAGAACAATGCTGAATAACGGATGTTGAAGATCGAATGCGCAAATTCTATATCCTCATCAGATGTTGCGACATTATGCACCGATATCACTGATTGCTGATCTTTTAAATAAGGCAAACATGTTTGCAGGCTTGCTTTTACCCGAAGGCTGAAAAAATGAAATATCAATGTCCATTTTTTCATACATCCTCAACAGATCGCCCTGCTTATTTTTAAACAATTCATTTTCCGCTGGAATTTCCTGGTTATGGATGGTTATGATATCGTTGTTTGGAAATGCATTGATCATTTTGAACATTTCCGGCGAAACGGAATATGGCGCATGCGGAACGATGGAATTTGCAGGCAGTACCTTCGCATATGCATTGTAAAAATCAACAGCTCGTTGAAAACGCGGCATGCGCAACACGATGGAGGAAAACCACTGGCTTCAATAAAATTATGATACCATACATTAGCCCTTTAATTTCTGCGGAATCGTAAATGTATTATTGCAGATATCCCCTACCGCAACAATCCCATTGTGAAACATTTCATTTTCTGCATTTTCAATGGCAGACAGGATATCTTCTTCGTCAAAATGCCTTTCATTGACCACTTTAAAAACAAAATCAACAAGCCCGGTATGTTTTGGGATAAACCCTTTCAGCTGTGACAATTCAAGGTGGCAATGACAATTGATAAAGCCGGGACTGATCAGCCCGTTGAAAATTTCAATATCATCCCCGGCATCATTTACGTCAACCATGTCGACGATCACACCCGCGGGATCAGTTATCAACACATGATTGCCTGGCAAAATTTCATGCCCGGTAAAGATCTGGTCTGCTTTAAATTTTCTGTACAAAATGATTGATTGATATATTGTAAATTTGCCGCCCGCAAAGGTCTGATACCCCGACTGGCCCGGAAAAGGAGTTGAACAATGGTATAGCGTACAAGGGAGTGACACAACGACTGATGCGTTAATGTTACTGCAGCTTGTACCAAATAAAATTACATTATGTTAGATAAACTGGATGCTATAAAGGCAAGATTTGATGACCTGGGCGTTGCGCTTACCAATCCCGAGATCGTAAGCGATAATAAAAAATACAGCGCACTGAGCAAAGAATACCGCAGCCTGGAAAAAATCGTAAACGTGAGAAATGAATATGTGAAATTGCTGGATGATATTGAATTCAATAAGGAAGTACTTGAATAGCAGATGATGAGGAAATGAGGGATATGGCAAAACTGGAATTGCCTGGACTGGAAGAAAAGAAAGAAGCCATTGGAAAAAGAGATCCGCAATATGCTGATTCCTAAAGATCCACATGATGAAAAAAATGCTATTCTGGAGATCAGGGCAGGAACAGGTGGAGATGAGGCTTCTCTTTTTGCGGGAGACTGTTGCGGATGTATCTTAAAATATTGTGAAAAAAAGGATGGAAAACAGCTTTACTAAGTGAAAGCGAAGGAACAGTAGGTGGTTATAAAGAAGTGCAGGTAGAAGTGATGGGAGAGATGTGTATGGCACATTGAAATTTGAAAGTGGCGTTCACCGGGTGCAACGGGTGCCGGATACCGAAAGCAGCGGCCGGGTGCATACAAGTGCTGCAACCGTTGCCGTAATGCCTGAAGCGGAAGAAGTGGATTTTGAAGTGAAAGAAAGTGATGTAAAAATGGAAACTGCCCGAAGTGGCGGTGCCGGCGGCCAGAATGTAAATAAAGTGGAAACCAAAGTTTTTCTTAACCCATAAACCAACAGGTATTGTAGTGGTGTGCCAGACGGAACGAAGCCAATTGGGGAACCGGGAAAAAGCCATGCAAATGCTGCGTACAAAATTATATGATGAAGAGGTACGTAAAGCGGAAGAAGAGATTTCCCATAAGAGAAAAAGCCTCGTAAGTACAGGGGACAGGAGCGCGAAAATCAGGACTTATAATTATCCCCAGGGCAGGGTAACTGATCATCGGATCGGGCTAACGGTATATAATCTGGATGCTGTGTTAAATGGCGATATCCAGGAATTTATTGAAGCCTTACAATTTGCAGAAAATGCTGAAAAGCTGACTACTACACAATAATAATTCAATTAATATTTTTTGCAGTAAGATTTAGTTTTACAAATCCTTAACAAGCGTGCTATATTTTTGGCACCGTGTTTGCATAAGTAAACATGAACACATAAATATAATTTCAATTTTCTCATAAGCAGTTAGTTTTGGTAAACGGCCCCTGTTTCTACAGGGGCTTTTCTTATGCAGAGATCTCCCGCAGGGGAACCAACACGCATTAATTTTATGGATGAGATCAAAGCTGCTGCCATCTTCGATAAATGAAATAATCAATATAATTTCCTTGATTTAACTTTGTCCCAAACAATAAAGAACATTGTCTACGACCTCTTCAAAAAGAACATCCCTTTTAAAGCGCATACGTACAGGGGAATCCTCTCCAAATGCGGAGATGAGTTTTATAGATCACCTCGAAGCGCTGAGATGGCATTTGGTGAGGGCGCTGATCGTGTGGCTTGTTGGGGTAATTATAATATTTATATACAGGGATTGGGTATTTGATAACATTATTTATGCGCCTGCCCGCTCTAATTTTATTTCATACAGGGCATTGTGCAATTTTAGCCATTGGCTTCATATGGGTGATTCTCTGTGTATGCCCCCAATTGATATGCCATTACAGGGAAATACGATTAGCGGTCCCTTCATGTCCGCCATTTCTATTGCAATGATCGGCGCGATCATATTAGCCTTCCCATACCTTTTCTGGGAATTGTGGAAATTCATCAGGCCCGCCCTTTCCCCAAAAGAGATTAAATATTCCAGGGGGAGTATCTTTTGGGTTTCGATCTGTTTTTTTGCGGGTGCGGCTTTCGGTTATTTTCTACTGGCGCCCTTTACGTTTAATTTTTTAGCAAACTTCCAGCTGGGAACTACGGGTGCTTATAAATACCTGCCTACCCTCGATGATTATATCGATACCATTAACCAGATCGTATTGGGCTGTGGCATCGCCTTTGAGTTGCCAGTGCTTGCATTTGTGCTTGCTAAGATCGGGATCATCTCTGCTTCTTTTTTGAAAAGGTACCGGAAATACGCGATGGTAATTATTTTGATCCTCGCAGCAATAATAACGCCTTCCCCTGACTGGACCAGCCAGGTAATTGTGGCTTTGCCGCTACTGCTGTTATACGAATTAAGTGTAATGATCGCTGCAAGAGTGGAGAGGCAAACAGCTAAAGCGGAAAAAGAATGGAGTTAAATAATTGACAATTGGCAATTGATAATTGACAATGAGGATGTTGAAAATGCCGGCTTTTTAAAATGATAAATTAAATACTTCATAGATAATAATGTTTAATTTTATATAAGCATTGAATTTTACGATAATTGTCCATTGTCAATTATCAATTGTCCATTATCAATTTTAGTGTTATGTATACATTCGATATCAGTAAACCGATCGCTATTGGATGTGATCATGCTGGCTTTGATTGCAAGGAAGACCTGATCTCTTTTCTCGAAGGTGAAGGAATGGCCTACAAAGATTTCGGCACTTATAATAAGGAAGCGGTGGATTATCCTGACTTTGCACACCCTGTAGCCTGTGCTGTTGAGAAAGGCGAAGTTTCATTCGGAGTCCTGTTATGTGGCAGTGCCAATGGTGTTGCCATTACGGCAAATAAACATGCGGGTATCAGAGCCGCCATTTGCTGGGGTGAAGAATTAGCGGAACTTGCCCGTAGGCACAATAATGCAAATATCATTTGTATCCCCGCACGTTTTGTACGTGATGGAGATGCAGAAAAAATGCTGGATGTTTTTATGAATACAGCCTTTGAAGGTGGCAGGCATGCCAACCGGGTATCTAAGATCATCGCTTAATATATCCCTGCGGGTGTTATATTATAAAATATCAATTGCATAATTTCAGGGGAATATTATACTTCTCCGGGATCAGCCAAACCAGGTTATCCTTATTTCTATTATCCTGCCATTCGTAATATTAAAAATAACCAAATCCATGATTTAGTTATTTTGCAGCCGTTAAAAAATATACATGAAAAGATTATTGCTCGCAACGGTACTCTTATTGAGTATCAGCCATGTGTTTGCACAAAAAGATGAAGCCCCTGTAAAAGATGATGCGCTAACCTATTCGTCACTCATAACCGGTGAAGCGTTAAAAAGCTATCTAACAGTTATTGCCAGTGCTGAAATGGAAGGAAGGGAAACAGGTACTGAGGGACAACGTAAGGCCGCCGCTTATATAGAATCTCAATTTATAGCACTGGGATTGAAAACTGCAGCAGGCATGAACGGTTACCAGCAATTCTACCCTTTATACAGGGATAGCCTGGTTGGAAGTGAACTGGAATTTGGTTCAGATTATGCGAAATACGGAACAGATTATATTATACCCATCAGTACCAATGAAAACGGGAAGTTTAAAAGTAAAAAGATCGTTTTTGCAGGTTATGGCATAGAAGACCCGAATTATAACGATTATGAATTCCTGGATGTAAAGGACAAGATCATACTGATCTTTTTAGGTGAACCCAAAAAGGATGGAAAATACCTCGTGAGCGGAACTGCTAAAAGCAGTGAATGGACATTTCCCGGCATTGCTAAGAAACTGGCACTCGCAACCCAAAAAGGAGCAGCCGGTGTTTTTATGATCAATCCTGACCAGGATTTCTTTACTACGGCGTCCATTGATAAAACAAAAAAGACAAACCTTTATTACCCAAAACCCAATAAAGATAAATTATTGAATTATGCATTGCTGAGTCATGCATTTGCAAAAACGATGATCGGAAATGGTATTGACAGCCTTTTAAAAAGAGCAAAAACCAGCTTGCCTTTTGAAAGAACCATGCTGACTGAAAAGGAATTAAAACTAAAATATAAATATGAAAAGCATCGTTCGGTAATAAACGCAAGTAATGTTATTGGTATGATTGAAGGCACAGATAAAAAAGACGAATATGTTTTTTTGACCGCTCACTATGACCATTTAGGCATGCGCGACGGGAAAATATATTATGGCGCTGATGACGATGGAAGTGGTACTGCGGGCGTAATACAAATGGCAGCCGTATTTTCCAAAGCAAAAGCAGCTGGCAAGGGCCCGAGAAGAACAGTGGTATTTATGACCGTTAGTGGAGAAGAAAAAGGGCTTTTGGGAAGCGAATATTATTCTGACCACCCTGTTTATCCCATGGATAAAACTTCGGTTGACCTTAATACGGATATGGTGGGAAGGATAGATACGGAAAGGAAGACAGATGATACCATGAATTATGTATACGTGGTTGGCCACGATAAACTGAGCACAGATCTGGCTGTGATCAATGAAGGAGTAAATAATAAATATACTGGCCTGAAACTGGATTACAAATTTGATGACCTCAATGAGCCGAACAGGATATATTTCAGGAGCGACCATTACAATTTTGCACGAAAGGGTGTTCCTGTTCTATTCTTCTACGATGGAATGATGAAAGCTGACTACCACACGCCTACAGATACTATTGATAAGATCAACTGGTCCTTATATGAAAAACGGATGCGCCTGATCTTTCATACAGCGTGGGACATTGCTAACAGGGAAGAGATGCTGAAACGGGATATTCCTTTACCAACACAAACGAGATAATTGACAATGGATAATTGATAATTGACAATTTCCTCCTCATTTAATCATTTTGCCTTTTTTATCCCGCGGTTGGTGTCTTCACCGACCACGACCTGTACTAACCGATATTATTGTTCGGTGAAGACACCGACCACGGGAACAGATCTTATTTTACCTCATACACATTATCACTCTTATTTACATCTGGAACATAAGTGCTGCCAAGTTCTATTGTCCTGATAAACTTATCCGTGGTAAAATTTATGTTCACGGATTTGTTCCCTTTCTCCCAAACAGCAATGCTCCGATGAATTTTTTCGGTACTTCCATCCTTATAAATGATATTGATATCAACCGGCAAAGGTTTTGAGCCGGCTAACTTTATGACTACCTGTTTTTGTTTCCCTTTTTGAGCAAATTTAGAAATAGCGAGGTCAGGAACGCCATCCTCATAGAACCAGCGCTTCCAGAACCAGTCCAGTTTTCTACCGGTACCTGTATTTATACTGTTGAAAAAATCATGTGGCACCGGGTGCTTTCCATTCCAGTTGCGGAAATAATTATGCAGGCCTTTATAAAACAATTCATCTCCCAGCATATCTTTTACATACAAATATCCCATGGCTGGTTTTGGATAATTATTGATGAACCAGGCAGTGTCAGACAGCTGGGTGCTGAGTGTTGTTACCGGAAGGTCAACCTCCTTACCTGCTGCCCTTTCATACCTTGCTACCCCGTATTTATCTACGACCGTTGAATCGATCATGGGTGAAATAAGCCATTCGCCGATTGTTGCCCAGCCTTCATCCATCCACGCATATTTTGTTTCATTGATCCCCATGTAAAACGGGAACATGGTATGAAAAATCTCATGATCCGTTAGCTCAATGCTTTCAGCCCGGTCATCTACCGGGTTATCATTTACCATCATCGGGTATTCCATTTGGTCAAGCCCGTCAAAAACCGTCTCATGACTATATGGAAAGGGCCATTTTGGAAATTGATAACTCATTGCTTCCACTGTTTTGCGTGCATCACTTACCACGTGAAAATAATCTTTGTGTTTTGGGTTAAACACTGCATCCACCCTTGTCCTGCGGCCGGTTGCCCGATCCACCACGAGGCTCGTGCTTTGCCACATATAATGATCGCTCAATGCAAAAGCCGCATCGGGCACATGTTTTGAATCAAATATCCAGGTATTTGCGGAATCGTTTTTTGTTATGTGTCCATTCTTTATATCAATGGTATCAATAATATTGACAAAAGCATCAGTTGTTTCCGCCTGCCTTATTCGCTGTTGGTATTTCTCCCTGAAAATATCATCGCTGTTCTTTAGATCTCCTGTTGCCCAGGCAATATAATCAGCAGGAGCAGTTATGGATAACCTGAAGTCACAGAAATCATTATAAAACTCCTGGATGCCTAAATATGGGTACCGGTTCCATCCATCAATATCATCATATACCGCTATGCGTGGAAAAAAGTAAGCAATAAAATAGGCGCCTGTCTCTATCTCACCCGTACGGATATGCGAGCCTTTGTTGAGCGTATAAGAATAGCTGATCGTGAATTTTATGGAACTCTTAGGCAACAATGGCGCTATGCGTACACTCATATTTGTTGCATCGATCGTGTAATCCTTAGCGGGTAAGACCGTGTTGCCAGTTGCAAGGCTTTCAATGATGACCCCATCGCCTGCATCAGCAGGTTCTATATTGATCAGCCTCGAAGCGCCTTTTTTATAAATATTCGGGTATAATTTAAATACGATCTCACTGAGTGTATCCGGGCTTTTATTTTCATAAACGATCAGTTCCCTGCCTTTCAGCAATCTGGAAGCAGGATCAAAATTCACATCAATATCGTAGTAAGCTTTATTCTGCCAGTAGTTTTTTCCAGGCTTACCATCAATGCTGCGTGTGCCTTTATCGAAGGCCTGCTGTATGTTCAAAGGAACAGGTAACTTATTTTGAGCAGGTACATTTAATAATATAAAAACGCAACCCCATATCCCGGCTATCTTTTTCATTCTTTCATTTCTTAATACTTTTTATGACTATGTACTTTTTCGCTAAAAGCTATTAGCTTTTACCATCCCAATACCCAGGCAAATATCAACGGTACCACGATCGTTGCATCGCTTTCCACAATAAACTTCGGTGTATTAATATCAAGCTTACCCCAGGTGATCTTTTCATTTGGTACTGCCCCGGAATAAGAACCATAAGAAGTGGTAGAATCCGATATCTGGCAGAAATAACTCCAGAAAGGAACATCATGCCATTCCAGGTCCTGGTACATCATCGGCACAACACAGATCGGGAAATCACCGGCAATACCACCACCGATCTGGAAAAAACCAACTCCTTTCCCGGATGAATTATTCCGGTACCAATCAGCCAGCCATACCATGTATTCAATGCCGCTTTTCATGGTGGATGCCTTTAACTCTTCTTTATGATATAGGAGGCAAAAATATTTCCCATGGTACTGTCTTCCCAGCCCGGTACAACGATCGGTATATTTTTTTTGGCTGCTGCAAGCATCCAGCTGTTCTTCGGATCGATTTCATAATATTGTTCCAATACACCGCTCAGCAACATTTTATACATGTATTCATGCGGAAAATAACGTTCGCCTTTTTCATCAGCATCCTTCCATATCTTATGAATATGTTTTTGCAATCTTCTGAAAGCTTCTTCTTCCGGGATACAGGTATCGGTAACCCGGTTATAATGATTTTCGAGCAGATCCCATTCTTCCTGCGGGCTCAGGTCGCGGTAGTTAGGTACTCTTTTATAATGGCTGTGCGCTACAAGGTTCATGATATCTTCTTCAAGGTTTGCACCGGTGCAACTGATGATCGCCACTTTATCCTGCCGGATCATTTCTGCAAAGGCTCAGGCCTAGCTCAGCCGTGCTCATCGCTCCTGCAAGCGTGATCATCATTTTACCGCCTTCCAGCAAATGTGTTTCATAACCTTTGGCAGCATCCATCAATGCCGCCGCATTAAAATGCCGGTAATGATGTTGTATATATTCTGAAACCGGTCCTTTTTTCATCATAAAATTTTTAGGATGCAAAAATAAGTTTTTTGAACGTAGCATTTAGTCTCCCGTTCAACTGGGTGCAGGCAAATCTTTTAGGCGGGCAGCTATCCTGTTGAGGGGTCAATTGCCTTAAATAAAAAGAACACGAGGCTGGTCACCCGTGTTCTATATTATTTTCATGGCCGCTTGCTTTTACATAACCCTTCCTACCAATACTTTCTTCTTTGATTTTTTTTCGATATTGATCTGCCCGTCTGCAGAACATTTTAAATTAAATACGCGTGAATCCCCATCTGCCGTTACATAATAATTTGTCTCGCCATCAAATACGATCTCGGTAACGTTATTTCTAAACGTATATCCGTCGAAGCGATATTTTAATGCCTGGCTGACATTGAGGGGCAATTGGGATAAATCGATCTTCCGGGCAACACCAATCAATTCTCCTTCTTCATTATACGCCGCATTGATATTGACATTATCCAGGATAAAATTCGCAAAATAAAAATCGCTTGTCTTTTCCCAGGTTACATTCACCGCATCTGTAAAATTCTTTTCAAAAGCGATCTTAACTTCTTTGGTTACTGTTTCCGTTGGCGCGGCAAAAGCGCTTGAGCTGATGAGCAGTGTTAATGCTGCAAAAATGGTTGTTAGCTTTTTCATGACTATACTTTTTAAAATTTAAAATAATTGTTGCATGGCTGGCAACTTTGAAAAACAAAAGTATAGGTTGATCATACCATTAATACGGCAATGTGACGATTTGAGTTAACCAGGGTTAATGATATAGATAAGCGGGAAATGCATTGCCCCGGGACTTAAAAACAATCTACTAAAACCTTCGTAAATGCTGTACTGGAGTATTCTCTTAATGAAATACTAAATATTGTAAGGGAGATGTTAAAGAGTTAATGACGGAAAATTGTCATGTTTTGTAATCCTGGACACCTCATTTTTATTCCAGTTCTTTATTAATACATATTATTAGTATAGGACCCTTATCCTACTCAAGGGAACAAGGACTTGACCTGCCCTTCCGTTTTTTAGATTCTTTTCGGAAGAAAATGCAGCGTTCCGGTAAAAAATCTCCATTCATCCATCCCAAAATCCGCTTATCCATTTGATAAAAAAATATTTTTTTACTTGAATAAAAACATAAACAGTTGATAATAAATATATTGTGTAATTTTTTAAGTAATAAACACTGCCGATTACCATAAAATACTAAGTACTATGTTTTGTATAGTACTAAATAAAGTATTAGTTTTGTGTTATCAAATTAGGGAGCACATAAAAACCCTATCAACTCAAAAAACAAACTTTAAAAAATTAAAAAAATGAGAACACAATCAACAACCTTGTTTACAGCATTAAGCGAAACAATGGTAAAGAACCTGACAACCCAGGTAAAAGAAACACTGGCTATCGGTTTTCACAGCAATAAGACTTTTAGTACCGCTGATCTATGGAATATTCAGCGCCAAAGAAAAAACATGGTAACGAGGAGAAGGTTCCTATGATCACTAAAAAAAATTAATAACCAATAAAAATTAAAGTCATGAAAACGCAATCAACAAGTCTCTTTACACATCTAAGTAAAACAATCGTAAAAAACCTTACCACGCAGGTAAAAGAAACACTGGCTACCGGGTTCAATATGAATCAGCGCAAAACTTTCAGCACTGCTGATCTATGGAATATCCAGCGCCAGGGTAAAAATATGCTGGGCCGCAGAAGGTTTATATGATCCCTGACAAAAAATTAATAACCAATAAAAATTAAAGTCATGAAAACGCAATCAACAAGTCTCTTTGCCCATCTAAGTAAAACAATTGTAAAGAACCTTACTGCACAGGTAAAAGAAACGCTGGCTATCGGGTTTAATATAAGCAGTAGTAAAACATTCAGTACCGCTGATCTATGGAATATCCAACGCCAAAGAAAAAGCCTGGTAACGAGGAGGAGGTTTTTATAAATTGTACCCAGCATAAAAAACGGGCCCGGCAACGATTTGAAACCTATCCTGCCAAAAACCTCCTGCCCGGTTCAGCACCTGAATGATTTTTCTTAGCAGGCTTATCAATACAGCACAAAACAAAACTCATCCAGGTGTAAACGCTGCGGCAAGGATCTGCACAAAAGCAATTACTTACCTCTTTGATCTCCTTGCTCCATCAACGTAAACTTACCCGTTAATTCTCTTTTTCATTTGCCCTGCTTTTTATGATGCAGGTTGAATAACGCGTTGGTTTTGATCGAATACGTTTCCTAAGAGCCTCCCAGGATATATATATAAAATTCTTTTCTACTTTTAAGTAGGAATTAGCGGCTGCAATAAATTATATTTGTCTCATTCATAATAATTTGATTAATGGCCATTTTTGATATCAAGCTACCAAAGTCTCTTTCAAGGGCACTGAACCTGCCGGTAAGTGATGCGAGAAGGCAGCAGTTAAAAGTGCTGAAAAAATTACTGCGCAAAGCCCGCTTTACCCAATTTGGCCAAAAATATAAATTTGACGAAATATTGCTTAGCCGCCACCCCGGTAAAATATTTCAGCAGCTTGTTCCTACTTATAATTACAATAAGATCTTCGATAACTGGTGGTATAAGACCCTCGAAGGCACACCGGATGTATGCTGGCCCGGAGTGATAAAATATTTCGCGCTTAGCAGCGGCACCAGTGACGCTGCGAGTAAGTACATTCCAGTAACCAAAGAACTTATCAGGAGCAATACCATTACCAGCTTTAAGCAATTGCTCAGCCTTACCCGTTATGAACATGTTCCCAAGAGTTCTATTGGGAAGGGATGGCTGATGCTTGGGGGAAGCACACAATTGCAGAAGGGCCCTACCTATTATGCCGGTGACCTAAGTGGCATACAACAAAAGAATATCCCTTTCTGGTTCCTTGGGCTGGGACTTTATAAGCCCGGGAAAAAAATTGCCCGTGAAAAAGACTGGGCCAAGAAGCTGGAAGAAGTAGTGGAAAATGCGCCAAATTGGGATATCGGCTTTATTGTAGGTGTACCTGCCTGGCTCCAGTTATGCATTGAAAAGATCATTGAGCGGTATAAACTGAATAATATTCATGAGATCTGGCCAAACCTTGCTTTTTATGTGCATGGTGGCGTTGCTATGGAACCTTATAAAAAGGGATTTGAAAAATTACTGGGCAAACCCCTCACCTATATAGAGACCTACCTGGCCAGCGAGGGCTTTTTAGCCTATCAAAACAGGCAGGATACAAAGGGGATGCAGCTGGCGCTTAATAATAATATCTTTTTTGAGTTTGTCCCATTTGATGATAAAAATTTTGACAGCGAAGGCAATATGTCAGAAGATCCCGAAGCATACATGATACACGAGATCGAAGAAGACAAGGATTATGCCATCCTTATCAGCACGAATGCCGGCGCCTGGCGTTATGCAATAGGCGATACCGTTAGACTGGTAGACAAAGAAAAAAGCGAGATCATTATTACAGGTCGTACCAAGCATTTTTTAAGTCTTGTTGGGGAACACCTGAGTGTAGACAATATGAACAAAGCCATTGAAATGGTTTCCGAAGAGCTTAATATATTCATTCCCGAATTTACAGTTGCGGGGGTACCACATGGCAATTTCTTTGCACACAAATGGTATATTGCATCTGACGACCATGTAAATGCAGAAGAACTCGCTTCCCTCATTGACAGCAAGCTGAAAATACTGAATGACGATTACGAAGTGGAGCGCAGACATGCGTTAAAAGCTGTAGAAGCCGAAGTGTTACCGGAAAAGATATTTATGAATTTTATGAATGCCAAAGGCAAATTAGGGGGGCAGCATAAATTTCCCCGGGTTCTGAAAGGCGGTATGCTTGAAGACTGGCAGCATTTTTTACAGGCTGAACAAATTAAATAATATTCTCTTATACTTTATTGCAAATATTACTGAATGACGGACGCCATACTATCAGGATTGCTATTGGGGCTGGCCCTGGTGTTTTCTGTAGGGCCGGTGATTTTTACCATTATCAAGCTTAGGATAAATTATGGACTTGTCAGCGCCTTTTATTTTATTGCAGGTGTATGGCTAAGTGACCTGTTATGGGTATTTACAGCCAATTTTTTCAGCAGCTCATTAACAACATTGATCGTATATAAAAAGCCTATAGGCATTACCGGTGGCCTTTTTTTAGTGGGGTTGGGTATCTACTATTTATTCTTTAAAAAATACCACAGTAAAGAGGAACTTGATAAGGGGGTAAGAATTGCAGGCGCAACCCACTTGCGCCTTTTTTTAACGGGCTTCCTCATTAATACGCTGAACCCGGGTGTTATCGCCCTGTGGTTTGCAGCAACCACCAAGACCATCGCTAATGAATACACGAACCAACAAAGGATCATCACGTTCTCCATCTGCCTGCTACTGAATATGTCTGCGGATATTTTTAAAATAAACCTGGCAGGCAGGCTTCGGAAAAAATTAACCGACCGGAATATCGGCATCATCAACAAAATTTCGGGCCTGTTATTTTTAGTATTTGGCCTGGCGCTGATGATCGGTGTATTTTACAACCCGCCAAAACATACCTAATTTTATATGCATGCGCTACCTGCTATTTTTGGCCGTGGTTTTTATTAATATTGCTGCCTCCGGGCAGCCATCTGATTTCCTCCTGTTGAAGAAAAAAGGTAAAACGATCCATTCTTATTATGCAGGTACTCAAATAGAATTTATGACAACGGGAGGGGTTTACAAAAATGCCCTTATCAATAAAATACATAACGATACCTTATACCTGCAGGAATTTTTAGTGCGGCAATTACCTACACAATTTGGATTTTACGTGATCGATACAGCCGGAAGTTTTCGCTATGCCTATCATTACAATCAAATTAAAAGTATTGGAAAGGAACAAAAGGGTTTTAACGTAAGCGGAAGCGGGGCAACCTTATTTGGTGGGGGAATTTTGCTAACGCTTGCAAGTGCTGTTGTATACTTAGTAGACAGGGATAAATTTAGTCCCGCTTTAATGGGCGCCTCTGCAGGGCTGGCCCTGGCAGGATACCTTATGAATAAAGCAGGTGGCAGGGGAATTATCATTGGCAGGAAACAATACAGGCTTGAGTACGTAAAATTAACCGGGGGCCCCAAATAGGATCAGCGGTTCTCATTTTCAAAAAATTATCGATGGCCGCTACGAAAAAAAATGGATGGCGCATTTTCAGAAAGGTATTGCTGTGGGCGTTCTTATCACATCTTGCCTATATTATTCTTTGTAAATGGGTGAACCCTCCTGTAACGATTACACAAATTGGAAGCATACTTAAGGGAAATGGATTGAAAAGGGATTATGTTTCTTATAATAGTATGGGGAGGAATATCAAGCTGGCAGTATTGGCTGGTGAAGATCAATTATTCCCCGATCACAATGGGTTCGATATTAAAAGGATCAAGCTCGCCATTAAATACAATAAAAAAAATCCTAAACGCATCAGGGGTGCCAGTACTATCAGCCAGCAGGTAGCCAAGAATGTTTTTTTATGGCAGGGCGGTGGCTATTTCCGCAAAGGGCTTGAAGTTTATTTTACATTCATGATAGAAAAGACCTGGAGTAAAAAGCGCATCCTGCAGACTTACCTCAATGTAGCAGAAATGGGGCCCGGCATATTTGGCGTGCAGGCTGCTGCTAAAAAATATTTTAACAAAGACGCAATCAACCTGACCAGGCCGGAAGCCGCAATGATCGCCGCCTGCCTGCCCAACCCGGTACGATACACGGTAAAGCCTGTGAGCCGTTATGTTGCAGCCCGTTCTGCTCTTTTACTCAGGCAAATGAACATATTGGAAAAGGACCCTGATATACAAAACCTATTAAAATAGTTTATCAATTCCTGGTTAATAATTGGGTTACAGCTCCGATTGCTTTTTGCAGGCGTTCTTCATAACTTCCGTTGATCTCCACCCAGGGCGTATCCTGGTTGATCATGGCATCTTTATAATAATGATATAGTTTTTCCCTTGGGCCGGGAACAGGATATTCCCTCAACGCATCTTTTATCCATGGCAGGTCTGTGTTACATAATAAGTACAGATCATAGTTCCTGTTTACGATATCTTTTAACACCTGGTTATCACACCTGTCAAATACAAACTCACTCCATACTTTGATCACATACAGATCCGTATCTATGAAAAGAAGTTTAGTTCGACCGAATGCTTCCGGATCCTTTTTATTGAGCATCTGATCAGTAGCAAGCTCTTCTCCGCTTATCTGTCCTTCCGTTATTTTAACCAGGTCTTCGTAATTGTATTTTGGTCCATTGGTTTCCAAATACGCTCTTGCATATTCAGGCACCCATTCCGTTTTGAAATGTTCGGCAAGCTGCCTGCACAGGGTAGTTTTTCCTGTTGATTCGGGGCCAATGATCACAATTTTTTTAAGCATTTATACTTTTTTTTCCCAGGCTGGCTTTGCCTTGATGACCTTCTTATAGACCGGGCAGTTTCCCCCATGCGCACCCGGTAAAAAACCCGTGCTTACTAAAAACTCATTCACGATCTCACCACCGGTAAAGCGAAATGTTTTTTTGAAAAGGCCGGTCCATTCTTTCTTCGTTTTTGGATGCTGATGATATAACCAGGCCTGGAATGAGCCAAACTCTTTCTGCAAACCCAGGATGGTTTTCGCATTCTCAATTGCTGCATTTATTTTTAAGCGGTTGCGGATGATCCCGGCATCATTTAATAAGCGTTCAATATCCTTCTCTTTATATGCGGCTACTTTTTTTATATTGAATTGATGGTATGCTTTCCGGAAATTTTCCTGCTTTTTTAAAATGGTGGTCCAGCTAAGGCCCGCCTGGTTTATTTCAAGGATCAGCCGGCAGAATAATTCATTGTCATCCACGATGGGGAACCCATAATATTTATCATGGTATTCTTTATGAACTGACCGGTCGGTGTCTTTCATCCGGTCGATTACTTCACAATAAGTTGTTGGTTGTGCCATATAATTATTTTGTCTCTACTGTTTAAGTTATCACCGGGTTTGTTTTTTTTTCCATGCTGCCAATCCCCAAAAAGCAAAGATCAACAGTATTAAATAATAAACACTGGTAAAAACATAATGCTTTACAAAGTATAACGGGATGGACGCAATATTGGTAGCGATCCACCAATACCAGCTCTCTGTTTTTTTCTTTGTCATGAGCCACATAGCAGTAAAAGCAGTAGCAGACGCAAATGCATCCGCCCAGGGAATGACCCCTTCAAAGAATTCTTTTTTGAAATAGGAAAGAGCCAGGTAAATGCTTATATAAAAGAATGCAAAAAACAATAACTGTCGTATCCATTCTTTCCTGCTGGAAGCTGTTATATGCAAAACCGTTTCCTGCCGGTCGTTCTTCTTATACCACATATACCAGCCAATAATGCTCATGATCGTGTAATACAGGTTTACAGCCGCCTCTCCCAGCAGGTGTCCGTCAATACTGATATATATATAAATGATCGTATTGATCAACCCGACAGGATACACTAAAATATTTTCTTTACGGCTATACCATACACTGGCGATACCACTAAATACCGCTATATATTCAAACCAGCGGGTGCGGTACATGTCAACTACAAACTGTTGATAAATTTCGTGGATACTCATGTCATAAAAACATCCAATTTATAACAATAAACCAACATGGAGTGCGTAAATGAAAAGCACTCCCGAAACTGGGAGTGCTTAACTATTTAACCAAAAACTATTGAACTGCAAATTATTCCGATTCCGCCACTACTTCTTTTACTTCGGGGATCATGCGTTTCATCATTCCTTCAATACCTGCTTTTAATGTGATCATAGATGACGGGCATCCGCTGCAGCTTCCCTGCAGCATCAGGTTTACCTTTCCATCTTCATAGCTTTTAAATTGTATGGCACCGCCATCCATTTCTACGGCAGGCTTTACATAATTTTCAAGCAGTTCCTTGATACGCTTTACCACATCATCATCATCTGCACTTACTTCATTACTGCTTTCCGATTTCATATTGGCAACCTCTTCCTCGTTCACAACAGGTTTGCCATCTTCGAGGTATTCTTTTAAGAATTGTTTGATGGTGGGTATTACGTCCTGCCAGTCGGTTGTTTCATTTGTTTTTGTGAGCGTCACAAAATTGCTCGCTATAAAAACAGATCGTATAAAAGGGAACGTAAATAATTCCTGTGCCAGCGGGGATGGTTTTGCACTCGCTTCATCCGGCAAATCAATGCTTTTACCGGGATACAATAGTTTATTCGCAACAAATTTCATTGTTTCCGGGTTCGGTGTCATCTCCGTGTATATACTGATAACCGGGTTGCCTGTTTTGATCATAATTCACTTTTTATTCAATACAAAAATAACTTAAATTGGGTAATATCAGGCCTTAAGCGCCTGTACAAACCTGTAAATACATGGTAAATTTTCTTATTTCGAAAATGTTAACCTGTTAATTCTCCGCAGGTTCTGGCATCATTACTGAAGGAGAAGTATTATATTTAAATAAATTCATGTTATATGTATCCCAAACTGTGCCTACTTGCGATAATGACCGGGCTATTATTCACTGCAACTGCTCAAAAATTAAAAGCAAAAAGAAAAGGGGTAACGCCGATCGAGGTTCATAAAACACCTCCTGTTCCTGATTATACGTTGAACCAACTTGATGGCAGATGGCAGGAAATAAAACGCAGTGGTGTAAAAGCTAAAAAGGAAATAGCATTTACAGATACATTGCTGATGAAATTTACCGGTCATAAAGTAGAATTGAAAGATGCAACAAGTATGAATATATCCATGAATGGCATCGCTGAAATAGAAGCTCCCAATTTTTTAATTGTAGCCGGAGATGAGTATACGATCATATCCCTGGATACCAGCAAGCTGATCATTTATGATGGAGAGATCATTAAGGAAATGGAAAAAAAGAAGCAGTTCTATTATGAAACATTCGGAAAGCTGGCTGTAAAAACCGAAATCATGACCACGCCGATCACCATAGATCCCAAAAATATAGAAGGTAAATGGGTGACCTACCGTAAGCAGGCCCTGGCAGGCTCGGTAGACAAGGATGCGGTGCTTATCAAATCCCTCGAGATCCTTCCAAGCGACAGAACAGGATCTGCATTGGGCCAGGTTGTTTTTTATAAGTCCGATGTTTCGGAAACCATGCCGTGCAAGATCATTTTTGGGAAGGGAAATATCCTTGTCATAACGGATAAGTATAACTGGGACTTTAATACCTACAAGGCAGACGGAAACGAATTCGTCTTTGGAGAAACTGGTGTGTTCCTGTATTACTCAAAACGGCTCTGATCTTTTATTCAGTATCTGAAGCAATGATACGCAGCTTTGCATAGTTCAGCATTATTTTCTTCTCCCCATTCAGTTCAAAATTGATCGTGGCGATCGGGTTATGGGCGGCCCCTTCCAGCTTTACCACTTCACCAAATCCAAATTTCTGGTGCTCTACCCGGTGGCCTGCCTGCAATTCACTCATATCACTTGCCACAAAATTTTCTGAAGGCACGTGTTCTTTTACCGGCGGCCTTGAAGGAGCACTTGCATAAAATGGCTTCTTCACTTCTTCTTTTTTCGTAAATGCATTTGATCCACGGGTCATCCGCTCAAAGGCGCTCCCCTGTCCCCATCCACTGTTCGCATTATTTTTAGCGGCCCCGCCCGCATAACTTCGATCCATATGCAACTCAGGGATCTCTTCTATAAAACGGCTGGGTTCATTTTGCTGCAATTGCCCAAACCGGTAACGTGCATTGGCATAAGTTAAGCCATAGTTTTGTCTTTGCCCTTGTGATGGCCACATAAAATAACCTTCTCTCTTCTTCCAGTTCTTCCCTGGTATTGATACTCATCGCATTCGGGAAAAGTGTTTCTTCAAGACCGCCGACAAATACACAGGAAATTCCAGTCCTTTTGCCGCATGTATGGTCATCAGTTTAACCACATCTGACATTTCCTTTATCATCATCCGCATCCGTTAGTAATGTGATCTGTTGCAGATAAGTTCCCAGTCTTTTATCGCCCACTTCCCCATCTTCCTCATTCATCGGTGTTTCTGTAAATTCCTTGATAGAGTTCAATAACTCCTGTACGTTCTCATACCTCGCCAGGCCTTCGGTCGTTTTATCATTGAATAATTCCTTTACGATGTTGGTGCTTTTTCCCACAATGACAGCCAGGTCATATGCATTTTTTTTAGGCAACTCGCTCTGGAACATTTTGATCATTGTCACAAAATCTATCGATGGCTTCCAAGCGTGCCGCCCTTAAATCCATACATCGGGGCATTCGATCAACACATCCCAAACAGATAATATTATTTTCATTGGCATACAAGCACGGCTTTATCAACTGTTGTTTTACCAATGCCCCGTGCAGGATAATTGATGATACGTTTCAATGCTTCCTCATCCTTGGGATTTACCACCACCCGCAAATAAGCAATAAAATCTTTTATCTCTTTGCGCTGGTAAAAACTGATAGCCCCCATAAATGCGGTAAGCAATATTCATCCGGCGAAGGCTTTCTTCAAAGCTCCGGCTTTGTGCATTGGTGCGGTAAAGAATGGCGAAATCGTTATTGAAAAAATGATTGCGCAGCTTTTGTTCCTGGATGGTATCCGCTACAAATTTTGCCTTCTTCATTATCCGTCATCGGTGCGGACAAGTTTTATTTTTTCGCCTTCACCATTATCGGTCCATAGTTTTTTCGGCAATCTGATTTTTATTGTTGCGCGATAATTTCATTGGCTACATTCAATATACTTTTGGTGCTCCGGTAATTCTGTTCCAGTTTTACCACTTTCACATCATCATAATCTTTTGCAAACTGCAGGATATTTTCAATGGTAGCTCCCCGGAAACTATAAATGCTCTGCGCATCATCACCCACCACGCAAATATTCTCATGCATCGCGCCCAGCAATTTGATGATCTCGTATTGGGCAGTATTGGTATCCTGGTACTCATCGATCAGGATATATTTAAACTTGCGCTGGTATTTACTCAATGCATCCGGGAGATTTTTCAGCAGCATATACATTTTAAAAAGCAGGTCATCAAAATCCATGGCGCCATTCTTAAAACAGCGCTTGCAATAAGCATCATAGATCTGCCCCTGCATCGGGCCGGTTTGCCCTGGCATCTTCCTGTTGAATGCACAATCATTGATATATTCTGCCGGGCCGATCAGGCTGTTCTTTGCAGCCGATATCCGGTTGTAAACAACATTGGGTTTATATTGTTTGTCATCCAGATCCAATTCATTGATAACCGTTTTTACAACGCTCTTGGCATCATCGGTATCATAGATCGTAAAATTAGATGGGATAACCGAGCTTCGTTGCTTCTGCTCTCAATATCCTGGCAAACACGCTATGAAATGTGCCGATGTATAGATTTCTCGCTTCCGTATTTCCCAAAGTACGCTCCACCCTTTCCTTCATTTCAGTGGCAGCCTTATTGGTAAAAGTAAGCGCAAGTATATTGAATGCATCTATATTATGAGCCGCCATCAGATGGGCGATCCTGGTTGTAAGCACTTTTGTTTTGCCGCTTCCTGCGCCCGCAATGATCATGATGGGGCCGTCTTTATGAAGCACGGCCTCCCGTTGCGGTTCGTTCAGTTCCTCTAAATATTTATGCATGTTGGCAAAGGTACGGATCGTTGAAATGAGGTAGAAGGCTGGGGGTAAATATTTATTTACCAGGCAGCAAATTTTATCCCGGCATAGTTGTGTCACACCCTTGTACCGCATACCTTTACGCACCTTATACTAATTGATATTCGCCGTTTAATAATTAGCTCATTAAAAAGATCCACACATGCCTTTTCTTCGCAGCCTGAAAAAGATCATACTTATCATATTAATTTTAACTGTGTCATATAAAATGGAAGCGCAACAAAAAACAACAGCCGCCATTACCGGCGAATATTATTTAACGGGAGTTATGGAAACTGCATCGGGGTTTAAGTTAAACCCCGACGCAAGTTTTGAATTCTTCTTTTCTTACGGTGCATTGGACCGCTCGGGCTCGGGTACCTGGGAAAAACAGGACAACATGGTTATATTCAACAGCCCAAAATCCAGGGGGCAAAATTTTGCATTGGTAAAGAATATGACGGTAGACAATGATAGCATAACCATTAAGATCGTTGACAGCAATGCCAACTTCCTGCCACATGTTTACAGTATTGTAAAATCCGGCGGACGAACACTGGAAGCATTGACAGATCATAATGGAGAGATCCGCTTTGCCAAACAACCGGTAGACAGTATCCTGCTGGTATTTGAGTTTGCCCCGGAAAGAGCTGCTGTTTTTGCCTTCACAGGTAATACGGATAATTATTTTGAGTTCAGGTTTGAGCCGTGGGTACTGGATGTCATCTTTGAAAATTTTGTGTTGACGCTGGACGGAAAAGAACTTAGCGGCCAGCATCCCTTATTAAAAGAAGGGGAATATCATTTTATTAAAAATTAAATATATAACTAACATTTGCCGCGTTGAAACATTGGTAAAGTTTCGAACTTTGCCAATGTTGAACTCAACATTATCAATTTTTTGCTAAATTGTAGCCCAAATATGGCTACGATGAAAAAGAATAGATCGGTTTATTGTTTACTGGTATTGACCTTGCTTGCATTTTATTCCTGTGATAAAGAAAATGACGGCTTTAATACGCCGGGAGGGCTGCTTCCTACTAAATATATCACGATAGAGGATAGCGCTTTCTCGCCATCTACGATCACTGTGGCCAACGGAAATTCGTTTACTTTTTTGAATGGCACCGGTATCGCTCATACATTAATGAGTGATGACAGTACCACACTGGCCTCTATTACGATTGCCCCGGATTCATCTTATTTTTTCAAACCCGATACAACCACCACTGTGCCGGTAGACATTCATATACCCTATCACTGTGTACAACACCCTTCTGCAAGAGGCGTAATTATCCTGACTCAATAATATGCAACACATTGAGTTTTTTGACAAGGAGCACTTTGAAGAAAATTATCATCGTGTAAAGCCTCCTCCATCACTGGCTCACCTGATCGATTTTTTTTGGGAAACAAAATTTGACCATCTCTGGAAACAATATCCGGCAGGATTTTCTGATGCCTTGTTCCCGAATATTGGCTACACGTATTTAATAAATCTTGGTACTCCTTTCATCATGCAGGTCGCTGATAAAAAAACGACCATGAAAACTGATGGTTTTTTACCGAGGCACCTTTCGATAGAATGCCATCACCAGCCGGGGAACAGGCTATTTGGAATAAAATTTAAAATATCACCGGTCATTTTTGAAAAGAAAATAAATTTTGCAGAGTACAAGACGGCGATCTTTCCGTTAAGTTACCTGATGGAAAAGAAGATCCTTGATGAAACAAAACAGGCAAAGAACTTTGAAAAGCGGGTAGCTGTATTAAATGAATACTTTCTTTCGATCGTTAAAAAATACGAGGGGTCAAAAAGGCCTATTGCGATCGTTTCTGAGATACTGGATAAGTGTAACCGCGAAAATAACTTCAGCATCTCCATTGAAAAACTTGCCCAGCGATATCAAATTTCTTCCCGTACGCTGCAACGTTATTTTGAAATAACCACCAGTCAAAGCAGCAAAAAAACATTACAGGTATTGAGGGTGAGGAAAGCGGTTGCACAGCTTGCACAGGACCCTTCCGGTTTCGATCATAAATTATATGGTTACTATGATTACAGCCATTTCTATAAACACCTTAAACAGTTTTTACAGAAAACAACCCTTGCCCATCTGCAGCCACATCTTGGCCTGTTAAGAAAGCTGCGCAAAGAAAAAAAATAATAGAATTCACGCAAAGGCGCAGAGATAGCAAAGGAAGCAAAGCGGCCTTTGCTACTTAGCGTTCCCTTGCTTCTTTGCATGAAAACAAAAACACTATTGTGCCCGCTGTCTTTCTTCTTCCGAAGCGGTTGTTCGTCTCCTTGCTGCCTGCACTTTATTGCTTCCAAAGCGATAGGAGAACCCGATATTTGCTACTCTTGTTTCGCGGTATGCATGCCATTTTTCTATATAATTGTCGTAGGTAATAACGGCTTTGGGTAGATTTGTCCAGAAGATATCTGTAATATTGAAGCGAAGCGTTCCTTTGTTCTTCAGGATCAGTTTCTGAACACCTGTTCCAATTCCCCATTGGGGATCGAGCACCATAAAACCGCTCCTGCCACCGGTATTCAGGCTGGCATTTAATTCTGCGGTCCATCCCTTTTTAAAAGTGAATGTATTATTTGTCCTGATATCCGCCGCCGGCTTACCGTTGTTAAGGCTGGTCCCGCTGAAATTCCCGTGAAATTGCTGGTAATAAATATCTGCATTGTTGATCATGTTCCACCATTTATTAATGCGTATGGGTGCAGAAATACTCAGTCCCACATAATCCGAAGAAGAAAGGTTTATGGGTATTTGCACCGTAACATTTGTATCTGCTGCTGTAGCTATCAGCGGAAAAACTTCTTTAAATCTTGCCAACGTTATGTTCTGGTCATTTTTTGTATGGCTATAGCTTAAGCTGAAATTGAGATTCTTCCTGGTATAACTAAGTTCATAAGACCAGGTGAACTGTGGTAATAAGCCGGGGCTGCCGGTTGCGTAAGTGGTAACATCAATTAAGAACAGGAATGGGTTTAACTGTGAATACCCGGGCCTGTCAATCCTGCGGCTGACAGATAGCCCGACCGTTTGATCTTCTTTGATCTTATAATTAAAGAATGCACTCGGGAATAACTGGAAATACCCTGAATCAAATTTTACATTCCCGATCTTTTGTTCTGTATTGATGTTCGTTTGTTCTCCTCTTAATCCAAACTGGATATCGAATTTTTTAAATTCCCTGCTATAATTAATATAACCGGCGTTATTGTATTCCTCATAAAGAAAATGATTTGTCTTATTTACATCATTCTGAGGGATTCCACTACTGACATCAAAAAATTTCGCATCATTGTCAGCTGACACAAAACTGGTTTTAAATCCCGCTTCCCACTTGCCTCCTTTTTTTAATGGATTTACATAATCAAGCTTTGCTGTTCGTAATACCAGTTTACCATCCTGGTCACCATTCAATGTATAGCCAGGCTTTGCACTTGTTCCATTTAAATTATAATACCGGGTTGAATTTACGGTTAATGAGCCCGAATGATATTCTCCATAATCTGCATCAGCCGTGATCTCCCGGCCGCTGCTGTCAAAACTATGTTTGAAATTGATATTGCCAACAAGATTGTTCGAATGGTCATTGTTTGTTGCGAAAGACTCAAAAGTACTTACGGCCTGCCTTTCGGGACTGATCACGATGGAGCTGTTATTACTATTCCGGGTATAATGATTAAAGTTTCCATTTGCCACAAAACCAATGATGGTTTTTTTAGATGGGAAAAAATCAATTCCAAACCTGGCAGTATTACCGCTCAGGGGTGATTTGGAGTAATTATCTTTCAGGTCGCCTCCATTATATATGCCATCTTCATAAAAATTCCTGTCGAGCAATAAATGATTCAGGCCGATGCGGTACGCATAATTATAATTGCCGAAAATATTCATTTTTTTATTGCGGTAATTAAATGTTGAACCGGCATTTGCTTTGGGATAAACACCCTGGCCATAACCGGTGCTAAAAGTACCGTTGAGGCCGAGACGCTGATCCTTTTTCATTTTCAGATCAATAATGCCCGAGTTGCCGGAAGCATCATATTTTGCAGAGGGGTTGGTAATGATCTCAATACGCTCAAGGGCGGAAGAAGGCAGCGCCTTCAGATAATTTGCAAGATCGGCTCCACTCATTGGGGTGGGTTTCCCATCTATCATAATGATCACACCCTGCCGTCCGCGAAGGCTGATAATATCATTCTGATCCACATTCACACCCGGGGAACGCTCCAGTACATCCATGGCAGAACTACCCGTACTCCCAATGCTGTTCTCTACATTTACAACAATACGGTCCGTTAATTTTTGAATGAATGGCTTTTTCGCACTTACCGTAACTTCCTTTAACCGGGTGATCTTACCAGGCGTTAATATAATATCCGCCAGCCTCGCTGTTGGTTCCTGTTCTGAAATGGTTATAGGCGCGGAATATTTTTCTTCAAATCCTGTTACAGAAATACGGAGGATATAATTTTCTGCAGGCAGGTATTCAAATTCTGAAAATCCATTTTTATCAGAGAGCATTGTTTTGAGCAGGCTGCTATCCGTAGATCTTAATAAAGCTACACTGGCATTTTCAATAGCAGTCTTTTTATCATCCAACACCGAAAAGGATATCTTTCCTGCATTAAAATGCTGTGCTGATAAAAATTCCGGGATCAACATACAAGCGATCATTGGTATTAAATATTTCATATGCCGGTATTTTATTCAAATCTCCGCAATTCACGAATGCTTTCGTATAAAATCTTTACGAGGTGCCGTTGTTAGCCGATAAACGGCTTACCGATAAAAAAATATTGTCGGAATTTTACATACCTGCGATAAGTACGGGCAATACAGTAATTTTACCCAGATAAAAAAATCTACCAGCAAACACAATAAAATCGTTTGAAAAAAAACTGCGTTTACTCATTTACATTAGTTTAATCCTTAAATAATAAATATTTACGCATTGCCAAATGAATACACAATAAAATCTTTATAATTACGCTTATATACCAACTGAATATCTACGCTTACCAATTGAAAATGAAAAACCAACAGACCCAGGAAAAAACACGATTCCGAACTGCAGATTATACGCAGCATTTACCGGAAATCCCCTTACACTTAATTGGTATTTTCTGAAAAAAACAACATGCATCTGCATTCCCTGATCTATGGATCAGCATGTAGTAAGAATATTACAAGAATTTTTGTTAGGCACTACAGGACAACGAAGGGCCCCGGTATTGGACGGGGCTTCTTCATTTTACAAAACCACCATCCCCGCCGCAAACTGGCTTACGATACCCACCAATAAACCCATGTAAATATCTTTAGGCTGGTGACTGTTGATCAATAATCTTGCTGAACATACCAAACCGGCTACAAGCAATGCAAGGCATAGCGGCCATGTCATGAGCATGCTGTTTGCTTTAAATAACAGGACAAAGAAGCCTATTAATCCCCCCATGCCAATGGCATGCATACTTATTTTAAAATAAATGTTTGAGATAAGCGCTGCGGAGGATGCCAAAAAAATTCCAAAAATAAACGAAGTAAGTACCAGCGGGTATTGTGGCTGTTCCTTAAAAACAGTGTAAGCCCAGAAAAAAAATATTCCTGAGGCAATGTATGGAATGATCCGGTCCTTTTGCGTTCGCAGGTATAATGATTCAATGAATCCTACAGCCCTTAACAATAAGACGGTGATCAATGGAAAAAAAACGAGATTCAATGTTATGATCAGGATCGTTTGCTTTTTCCCGGCTGCAGAAAAGCCCGCAAAAGCTGTGGGATGCACGTAGATTAAAAAGAAGATTATATATACCGGTATAAATACGGGGTGAAATAAATAAGAAAAAAAACCTGCAAAGACCTTTGCAGCTAAACTGTTTTTATGGAAAGGTTGGGCTGCTGTTCCCGGTTGCCGGGCTGATACAGTATTCATATTAAAGAAAAATTAAGATCCGTTATAAGATTTTCCTTAACCGCGCTACAGGTATATTTAATTGCTCCCGGTATTTGGCCACTGTTCTTCTTGCAATATTATATCCTTTTTCCTGCAGCAGTTCAGTAAGTTTTTCATCACTTATGGATGCTTTTTACTTTCTTCTTCAATAAGATCCTTAATATTTTTTTCACTTCGCGGGTACTTACTTCTTCCCCGCTGTCTGTTTGAAGGCTTTCACTAAAGAAAAATTTGAGCCGGTAAGTGCCAAATTCTGTTTGTACAAATTTGCTGTTTGCAACGCGGCTTACCGTTGATATGTCAAGATTGGTACTTTCCGCAATATCTTTTAATATCATTGGCCGCATGTCTGTTTCATCTCCTGTAAGAAAGAATTCATACTGGTAATTCATAATCGCTTCCATCGTATTAAGCAGGGTATGTTGCCGTTGCTTAATGGCATCGATGAACCATTTTGCCGAATCAATTTTTTGCTTGATAAAAAATACAGCTTCTTTTTGGCGTTTATCTTTTTTGGTTCCCCTGTCATAATCTTTCAGCATATCCCTGTAGCCTTCACTAATACGAAGGTCAGGTGCATTCTTACTGTTCAACGTAAGTTCCAGTTTACCATTATTGTTGATGATAAAAAAATCAGGGATCACATAGTTTTCTCCTTTATTCATATCACCCACATTCCCGCCCGGCTTTGGGTTGAGTTTTACGATCTGGTTAATGACCTCTCTCAGCTGGTCATCATTCAGGTCAAGTCCTCTTTGTATCTTTTCGTAATGCTTTTTTGTAAACTCATCAAAATATTTATCAAGAACTTTAATGGCCAGCCCGATATGTTTTCCCTGGTCAGCCTTTCTTTCCAATTGCAACAGGAGGCATTCCTGCAGGTTTCTTGCACCAACTCCCGGCGGGTCAAATTGCTGTATCTGTAAAATAATATTACTTACTTCTTCTTCATTTGTTTCTACGTTCTGCCTGAATGCAAGGTCATCGATTATAGAAGAGATCTCCCTTCTTAAATAACCGTCATCATCCAGGCTTCCTACGATCTGTTCGGCAATTTTCTGCTGGTGCTCACTCAGTTTCAGCATTCCCAATTGCTGCAGCATCAGTTCATTAAAACTGGTTTCTACTTTATGAGGAATAACGCGGTTGTCATCCTTTTCGGGATAATTATCATCCCTCAGCTTATAATCACCTACATCATCATCGCCTTCATGTACATAATCGCTGATATCAATATTGTCATATTCATCCTCACTCCCGTCCTTTTCAAAATCATCTTCAGTGCCCTCGGCAAATTCATCTTTATTTTCAAATTCATCCTCATGCCCTTCGTCACCCTGTTCCAACGCTGGATTTTCTTCCATTTCCTCCTTGATCCTTTCGTCGAGTATAGCCGTAGGAACCTGCAGCAATTTCATTAGCTGAATCTGCTGGGGCGATAGTTTTTGTAATAGCTTTTGCTGTAAACTCTGATGGAGCGCCATGCTGTTAAGTCTTAATTAGTTGGAACGATGCTTTTGCACATCCTTTATGCACATTTCAACGTAAATTTACAATAATGATTGACTTTTTATGAATCAAAAACGTAAAATTTTATTTTTTTGCATGATTTTTGTGGCAAATGTCGCTTTTTGTCAAAATTCCGGGACGATTTCGCCGCTTAAGCATGTAAAATCGGGAACATTTAACCCCACGATGTCTTTTTCTTACAGGCCACTTTCCCCTGCCGCTGTTTTACCTGGCAACTTTTATACAAGCCAGCTGGGCTTTTTTTGCCGGAAAGAATTAAAGTTTGAATCTGCTACAAAAATACCGCTGAGGTTCAGGTTAGGATCTGTGCAATATTGTGACTGGATGGAAGGGAAAAGAAATTCGGGTATACTACCCCGATATTGAATCAATAAGCTTGATTCATTTTTGGAACAAGTGCGGGCTCTTTAAAATAATTCAGCCGGATACTGTCACCCCAGCCATTTAGATTTTTTTCAAATGCCCTGCTGCTGTAAAAGATCATTCCCTTGAGATTGGGCGTATTCCTGATCTTCTCTATCTGCCTTGGCAGCTGGGTTTTATCTTTCCATGCCCTGTTGCTGTTTGCCTTGTATATTCCAATCCCTATATAACAATTCTTTCCATAAGTATGCTTACTCCACCAATCTACCAATACTTCATAAGGCGCTGCTTTAAAACCGAATTCCCAATATAGTTGTGGTGCTACATAATCGATCCAGCCGTTCTTAAGCCATAATAAGATATCCGCATACAGCACATCATAATTGGTGGGGCCGGCCTTTGTATCACTTCCCTCAGCATCCTTATCCAGGTTTCTCCACACCCCAAATGGGCTGACACCAAACTGGCATCTCTTTTTCACAGATTTGATGGTCCTATAAGTCATGGCGATGATGGAATCAGTATTGCTCCTGCGCCAATCATCCTTACTCAATCCATTACCGAATTTTTTAAACATGGCGCCATCAGGAAATTCTTTCCCCGGGACCGGGTAGGGATAAAAATAATCATCAAAATGAATCGCATCGATATTATACCTCGTTACTACATCTTTCACCACGGCTGTAACATACTGCTGCACTTCTTTATTCCCGGGGTCAAAATATTTTATTCCATTATAATTTAAGAACCATTCCGGGTGAAGATGGCTGACATGTGTTGCTGCAAGCGATGATTTGTAAATATTAAATACTGCCCGGTAAGGATTCATCCAGGCGTGAAACTCCATTCCCCGTTTATGCGTTTCGGTTACCATAAACTCAAGCGGGTCATAATAAGGTGCCGGGGGTTGTCCCTGTCTACCGGTCAGCCATTCACTCCAGGGCTCAAAAGGAGAGGGATAAAATGCATCCGCGCCTGAACGCACCTGCACCACCACTGCATTTAGCCCGTTGCGTTGGTGTATGTCAAGCATCTTCGTAAAGGAGGCCTTTTGTTCTTCGCTGTTTATGGCTGGTTTATCCGGCCAGTCAATATTATAACCTGTTACGATCCAGACAGCCCTAAGTTCCGTTTTTGCTGCGGGCTGCTGGGCTATGGCTTTGCTAAGGAAAAAACTATGACTAAAAGCAATGACCATTACAATGCCTGCAATCCTTTTATTCATTTGATGACCGGATTTTATCAAGTAAGACATTGATTGTTTTGGCTTCGGCCTGTGACAATGTACCAAAGATCGCATCCATTTCATTTTCATACTGGTCGAGTTTCTCCAATAGCTTTTTCCCTTTTTCTGTAATGGAAACGTCCACCAGCCTTTTATCATTTGCACAGGTCGTCTTTTTTACAAGCCCCTTTATCAGCAGGCGGTCAACAATGCGGCTGGTGTCGCTCATTTTATCAAGCATGCGCTGCCTGATCTGGAGGGTAGAGATGGGCTTTCCGGCTCCCCGCAGGATCCGGAGGATATTAAATTGCTGGCCGGTAATATTCTCCCTATCAAAGATCGATTTCATTTTTTCGTGCATCCAGTTATATGTATAGATGAAATTGATCACCGCTTTCTGGTATTCATTCCTGAATTTTGATTGGGAAATATCTTTTTCTAAACTCATTATATCAGTCCAGGTTTTTTACAATAATAAAAAATAGTTTGCAGGGATATGCTGTACTTAAGATCATTGCTTCTCCCCTAGCTGTCATCATGTGAAGAAGTAAATTCATTCATATAAATTTTTACGAGAATAATAAAATAACTGACCAGCAGGGGGCCAAATATGAGACCCATAAAACCAAACAGGCCCAGGCCCACGATCACACCCAGTACAGTGATCATGGGATGTACGTTACCCATTTTCTTTAATAGGCCGAGCCGGGTAATATAATCCACGTTCCCGGTTACAATAATACTGTAAATGGCCAGGCCGGTAGCAGTCCAGGTTTGCCCTGTTGAATAAAGTGATATTACGATCGGGATCCAAACGATCATTGTGCCTACCAGCGGGAAAAAGGCGAATACCCCGGTTACAAATCCCCACATTCCCCAATCTTTTACACCAAAGATCCAATATCCCAATGCAGCAAAAACACCCTGCACCAGGCAAATGATAGGGATCCCCAGTGCATTTGCCCTTATCATTAATTTGGTCTCACTGGCAAGTGTATCAATATTTTTCGGTTTAAGCGGAATGATCCTGTTCAAATATCTTTCCACCTCCCTTCCGTTTACCAATAAATAATACAGCAGGAAAAACATCATGATCAGGTTGGTAAGTACAGATGCTGTACTGTTAATCAGCTTCGGGATGAATGCTGTTATTTTCTGTGATATGGATTTTGTATTCTCTGCTGATAAAATTTCTACACCCGTATAGTCTTTGATCTTCATTGAAAAACCCCTGAGGTTTTCTATGACCTTATCCTGGTTATTGATGAGGTCATTTATTTTTGGTGAGACCAGCTTGATACTGAAATATACAGGAGTTGCAATGATGATAAGATATGCAATGATAAACAGGAGGGCAGTCCACCCCTTTTTCCACTGCCGTTTATAGATGAGCCTGTAAAATAAACTGCGGCTTAATATATATAAAGTGACGCCTCCCAATAAACCCGGGAGAAAGATATATAGCTGGCCGATCAGGATAAAAGCCAATAATATGATCAGCGCCAATAACAGCAATTGCCTTAAGCGATCATTAAAAGATACATTCATATTATACAAATAAGTGGAGATATACGGTGCCGGTTATTTCCAAACAGAAACCCCTTCACTGCAATTTGAACAAATATCGATATTCTTACGGCTTTTCATTAACTCACCCCTGAACTGCCTGTAATTACTGTTTTGCCAGATGTTTTTAAACGATTCATTTTTCAGGTTTCCCAACTGGTGCATGGCATCCTTGTCAAAGCAACAGGGCACAACCATTCCATCCCAGGTGATCACATTTGCATGCCAAAGCTTCCAGCAACGGTTTGCAAGCTTATTCTTTGCACTATAAGTTCCGTCTGCATTTTTTTTATACCGGCTGAACTTATTGATCGTCGGGATAAGCTGGTTAGGATCATTTTGAAAATCATACACCTGGGCGGTTTTAAAGCGAACCTCATCCACTCCCACTTCTTTGGCCAGCTTTTTTATATCTTCTACCTGGTGCTCATTGGGTTTTACCACCAGGAACTGGAAGAACACAAAAGGCGTTTTACTCTTTAATGCCTTTTTCCATTTAACTATGTTTTTCGTCCCTTCAATGACCTTATCGAGATTTCCTCCCATGCGGTATTGCTGGTAAACCTCCTGGGTAGTGCCGTCTATAGAAATGATCAGCCGGTCCAGCCCGCTTTCAACTGTTTTTCGGGCAGCCTCATCCGTTAGGTAATGTGCATTGGTAGAAGTAGCAGTATATATTCCTTTGGAAGAAGCATAGGTTACCATATCGCAGGAAATCCTTATTCAGGTAAGGCTCTCCCTGGAAATAAAAGATCAGGTAAAGCAATTGCTTATGGATATCATCGATCGTTTGGGTGAAAAAATCTTTGTCTAACATCCCGTTGGGCCGGGAGAAGGCCCTCAGGCCGCTTGGACATTCGGGGCAGCGGAGATTACAGCTTGTTGTAGGCTCAAATGAAACAGAAACCGGGTAACCCCATTGCACCGGTTTTTTAGTGATCCGGCTGATATAAAAACTACTTAAAACCTTTATTCCATTCCATAAACGGGCAGGGGTGAGTTTACTGATTAGATTGATCGTATCGTTAAGGTTTAGCTGCGGCATCCATACAAAAATACTGCTATTTTACCGCCTGCAGCCAATATACCTATTCAATAATGGATGATTTGCTGAATTGTGTACCTGGCTGCTCCTCTATGGTTTCTACTTTACAGGTAACGTCTCTGAAACAAAGCTCATTCCTGCAAAATGCTTCATAATTTTCAAAGATCACATTCATGGCAATAAAATTCATGACATATGCCCTTGTTTCTGCCGGCAGGTAATTTTTAATATCCCAGAATGTGGGTGATTTCTTTCCTGACCTTTGCATGGCATTCCACACATTTCCCACTCCGCAATTATAACTTGCCGCTATCAGTAGCCAGTCATTATCAAGGTTCCTGCTCCTGTCCTTTAAATAACGTGCTGCCGCATGCGTGGATTTATTGAAGTTCTTTCTGTCATCAACGCCGGTTTTAACGACCAGCTTTTTATTGACTTTTGCAGATCTTTTATTTTTAGCAGAACGCAGGTATTTCCTGGATGCGATCTTCAACCCATACTCTTTTGCAACTTCATCCATAAACTGCCAATACCCAACAGCGCCTGCAGAAGAAACAGCATTCCCGTTAAAGCCGCTTTCCAGGGCCAGTAGTACTTTAAATTCCTGGGGAACATTGTATTTTTCGAGGATGGCGACTGCTTTTGGAAACAATTTTTTGCTCCTGTTAAAAGTGCGGATAAGGTATGCCTTTCTTTGAGTAGAGAATTTTTCAATATAGTCCAGTGATTCTGACTCATTCCCTTCAAAAATGGCAGGATAAATAACATTGGCTTCTTTTAGTACAACAACAGCGTCTTCTTTTTTATCAAGAGCTGCCAGTAAAGTGGATTCCCTACCGGTATCAGCTACATTTTTTTCAGCATACGCAACAACACTGTTCATGCATATCGCGAATAATATACTTATTGAAAATACTTTCATAGGTTTCTCCAATTCTTTATATAGTGGTGAAATATAATCAGCTGCACGGCGTTTTACCAGGAGCATTGTTTTAAACGAATTAACAACTGTATTATTGCCTTATTTAAAAAATTGATGACCTTTATATCCTGATCTAAAATTATCTCCATGCGTATCTTTATTTTTTTCATGTTCCTTGGTATTTCATGTTTTGCACAGCCGGTGGATGAATTTAAAGATGTAAACAGGATCGCTGCTATGGAAAGGGATGCACACCAGCGGATCCCCATATCCGGGTCAACCATTGCATCAGATAATTTTGACGTAAAATATTACCGCTGTGAATGGGAAGTTGATCCGGCTATCCGGTTTATTAATGGAAAGATTACCGTTTATTTTACTGTTGCAAATGCAGCTTCCTCCATTACACTTGACCTCATGAACCCATTGGTAACTGACAGTGTAAAACAACGGGGCATCCCGGTTGCATTTACACAACCAGCCAATGCATTGCAGGTAAATTTTTCACAAAACATTAATTCCGGCACTTTAGATTCTATAACGATCTACTACAAGGGAGTGCCGCCCAATACAGGATTTGGCTCTTTTATACAATCAACGCATGCAGGCGTTCCTGTTATGTGGAGCTTAAGTGAGCCATACGGGTCCAGGGATTGGTGGCCCTGTAAGAACGGGCTGGACGATAAGGCAGATTCCATTGATATCATTATAACCCACCCGGTGGCATATAAGGCTGCCAGTAATGGATTACTCCAATCAGAAACACTGACTGCAGGAGGTACAAAACAAATTACGCATTGGAAGCACCGTTATTCCATTGCTTCTTACCTCGTATGTTTTGCCGTAACGAATTATGTGGTATTTAATAATGCAGTACAACTCGGGACCGTAAATCTTCCAATGGTAACTTATTGTTATCCTGAAAGCCAGGCAGCTTTCGAGGCAGGCACACAAAATACCCTGGATGCGATGTTGCTCTTCCATAACAACTTTGGTGATTACCCTTTTATAAAAGAAAAATATGGGCATGTGCAGTTTGACTGGGGTGGCGGCATGGAGCACCAGACCGCTACGTTTATCGTCAACACGGGCGAATCGCTTGTTGCACATGAATTGGGTCACCAGTGGTTTGGTGATAAAATTACCTGTGGGAGCTGGGAAGATATCTGGCTGAATGAAGGTTTTGCTACCTACCTGGCCAGGTTCTATATGGAAAATAAATACCCGGATAACCGGATCGCTAACAGGATATGGATATTGTCTGATATCACAGGATTACCCGGAGGCTCCGTTAAGGTTGATGATACAACAAATGTGGGGCGCATCTTTAGTGGCAGGCTTTCTTACAATAAAGGTTCTTACCTGCTAAACATGCTGCAATTTAAATTAGGGGATGTTGCTTTCTTTAAAGGACTGCGGCGGTACCAACAGGACCCTGCAGTGATCTATGGCTTCGCAAGGACTGCCGACCTTAAAAGAAACCTGGAACAGGAAAGTGGACAGGACCTAACCAAATTCTTCGATCAGTGGTATACCGGCCAGGGATATCCGACGTATAATATAGAATGGGCCCAGGCAGGAAGCAGCAGTGTAAAAATAAAAATGAACCAGGTTACTTCGGATCCTTCGGTATCTTTTTTTGAAATGCCTGTTCCATTGTTATTTAAAAATGCGACCCAGGAAAAAACAGTGATCGTTGATAACCGGTTGAACGGGCAGGAACTGGTAAAATTCATTGGGTTCGTACCCGATACTGTTTTAATAGATCCCGAGTACTGGCTGATCAGCAAAAACAACACTGCAACAAAAGTCCTTATATCCAATTCCGGAATACCCGGTGTGGAAGTGTATCCAAACCCCATACAGGATCCCCTGACCGTTTATCTCCACGATTTTAATCAACCTTCCGCATTTCTTTCTTTATATAATATGGCAGGGCAGCTGGTTTATAAGCAAAACGTTCCACTCATTAACGGCACGGAGATCTTATCGCTACATTTGAATCACTTATCGCGGGGACAGTATATTTTAAGAATAACTGCCGGAGATTTTACGTACACAAAAAAACTACTGAAATAAGAACGACCTAATGGCAAGAAGAAAAAGGAACCTGGTCCGTGCCATAGTGATTGCCCTGGTATTGCTGGCCGGCCTTGCCGTGATCGCTTATTATGTTGGCAGGTTTCAACGTAAGCCTTCCTTTGCACATTATGAAGGATTTGGTATTGATATCCCCGTTAATTACAACATACATGGGATCGATGTAAGCAGGTACCAGGAAAGAATTTCATGGTCAGCAGTTAAGGAAATGCAGGTGAAACAGGTTAAGATCGGCTTTGCATTTATTAAAGCAACCGAAGGTTTGGATGATATTGATGAAACATTCAGGCAGAACTGGCAGAATGCCAAAAAAGCCGGTATTACAAAAGGAGCGTATCATTTTTTTATTGCCAGCAAAAGCGGGAAGGCGCAGGCAGAAAATTTCCTGGATGCTGTGCATTTGCAAAAGGGAGACCTGCCGCCCGTACTTGATGTGGAACAGGCTTATGGCGCATCCATCCCTGAGCTGCAACAAAGAGTTGCTGACTGGCTGGTTATTGTTGAAAGAAAATACCATGTAAAACCCATTATATATACCAATGTGGATTTTTATGAGAATTTCCTGGCTGGCAGGTTTGATGATTACCCTTTATGGGTGGCACATTACCTGATCCATGACAAGCCGCGTATTGAAAGGAACTGGCATTTCTGGCAGTATAGTGATATCGGGCATGTAAATGGTATCAGGAACTATGTGGATTTTAATGTCTTTAATGGTGACAGCATCGCTTTTCAGAAAATATTGATCCGTTAGCGTTTATAACTGTAAAATTGTAAACTTACATTTCAAATACAGTATATGGGAATGGAAGACGATAGCAGGGAACTTTTACTTTTAATAGTAAATACAATAGCACTTGTATTGTTGTGGATGATGCTGGGTGTTTTATTCGGCATCTATTATGAATACGCATTTTTTGAAACAGCTCCCGGCTGGAAAAATATTACCTTCTATATTGTTTATGCAACAAGCCTGGTTTTCCTGCTCAGGTATCTCTGGCGTAAGTGGAAGTTGTAAATAAATTTACTAATTGCTATAAGGAATTAAGAAACAGGAGGGGCTCATCAATGTTTATGGTGTGGCGAACTGCATTTACTCCTGTTGCATAGCCTGTAATTCAAATAGTGGGCAGAAACGATCAATACCACAGCAGGCAGCAGAAATAAATATTCGTAATCATGGAAAAATTGTTTTGTGGCTAAAAAAATAAATCCAATACTAAAGATATATACCGGGACAAAGGATCGGTGGTGCTTCACATAGCCATGGAATAATGAGTAGCTGCCAACCATAAAAGCCAAAGCGATCATGCCCCACTCAAAAAATATATTATGGATAATATTTATACCAAACAATGGAAGGCTTGTCAGCAATAATGGGAGTATGGCACAATGTATCGCACAGGCCAGTGATGTGGCGATTCCTAACCCGTCCCAGTTTATTTTTAGATTCATAGAAAGGGCAAAGATAATAAATTTGCAATATTGTTGCAAGTTTTAACAAACGAAACGGGTTATAATTTTAAGCCCTGACAATTCCTGTGTAAATTTGTATTTAAAGTGTGATCATGAAGAAGAAGAAGAACATGTTATGGGTCTATATCCTTTTTTTTGCAGTACTACTGGCTGTATTTTATTTAGCCATATTCAGGGAACATAATTTTACAGATTCAAAGCTGGCTGTTATCAACCCATCCATGCCTGCATTTAGTTTTGTGAACCAGGAAGGAAAGATCATCTCCCAAAAAAATGTGGAGAATAAAGTATATGTGGCAGAATATTTTTTTACAACCTGCAAGGGCATTTGTCCAAAAATGAATGCAAACATGCGAAGGGTCTTTGAAGAATATAAAGATGAAAAAGATTTCCTGATCGTTTCTCATACCTGTATGCCGGAAACAGACAGTGTGCCCGTGTTAAAAGCCTATGAACAGAAAATGATCAATGGTAAGCTTATTAAAAAGGAAGATGGCTCCTATAAAATATCAAACTATAGGTGTAGAAAACAGCCCGGTAACTGGCAAAGACAAATTGGAATTTTGTTACAGGGGATAAGGCTGCTTTATATAAGATGGCGAGACAGGGATATATGATCGACAATGGCAAACCGGACAGTAGCCAGCGAATGGAAGATCAATTCATACATACCCAGTTCTTTGCATTAGTGGACAGGTATGGCAGTGTAAGGGGAATTTATGACGGGCTAAAGGAAGATGAGATCCAGAAACTGATCGGTGATATTGCCGGGCTGCTGAAAGAAAAAGTTGATCCCAAGCGGTTCATGAATGGTTTTAGTAATAACCCAAATTAGTAATTTTACATGATGGATGAGAATCTGAATATATTAAAGAAGAACGGGCTGAGTGTAACAGAAGGAAGGAAAAAAATACTTGACCTTTTTTTAGATTCCGGAGGTGCATTGGCGCATGCAGATATTGAAAGATCTACAGATGCGGCTTTTGACAGGGTTACTGTTTACCGTACTTTGCAAACATTTGTTGACAAAGGTATCATTCACCAGATCCCAACCACAGATAATTCTATACTATATGCCTTGTGCAAACATAAATGTGAAGCAGGGCATCACCATGATAACCATGTACACTTTATCTGTAATAATTGTGGTAAGACCATTTGCCTGGATGATGTAACCGTACCCACGAAGTAAAACTTCCAAAAGGATTTAAGCCTGCACAATCGGCGATGGTGGTTACGGGGATCTGTGATGAATGCAAATAAAATTGTCAATTGATAATTGTCAATTGATAATTGTCAATTGACAATTATTAGCCGATCGCTTTCATTTCTTTGCTTACAAAATCCATCAGCACTTTAATTTTTTCAGGGGAGAAATCAAATTCAAGCCCTGCTGTCTTATACAACTCGGGTAATGTTTTTGTTCCGCCAAGGCTAGGGCATTGCAATAATTATCAATCGCCTGTTGTTTGTTTTTTTTATACTGCATCCACATGCCAATGGCGCCCAGTTGTGCAATCCCATATTCAATATAATAAAACGGGACTTCAAATAAATGCAATTGCCGTTGCCATGCATTGCTGCGGTAATTTTCAAGCCCGCTGTAATCGATCACATCGTCTTTAAATTCCTCCAGTATCTCCATCCATGCGCCGTTCTTTCTTCATGCGTATGCGCCGGGTTTTCATAGACCCAATGCTGAAATTTATCAATGATGGCGATCCAGGGAAAAATGGTGATCACTCTTTCCAGTTGATGTTCCTTTGCTCTCTTTAGATCTTCTTCATTATCAAAAAATACTTCCCAGTGATCCATGCTGAAAAGCTCCATGGCCATACTGGCAACTTCTGCAATTTCCATCGGGTATTCTTTAAAGCCACTTAATTCCAAATGGTGAGACAGAAAAGAATGCACAGCATGGCCACCTTCATGCACCATGGTTGTTACATCATGCATTTGGCCGGCAGCATTCATAAAAATAAACGGAGCGCCGCTTTCCGCCAGCGGGCAATTATATCCGCCCGGCGCCTTGCCCTTCCTGCTTTCCAGGTCGAGATGTTTCAGTGATCTCATTTTTTAAGGCAATCGCCGAAAAAAGGATCGAAGTTCATTAAAACACGCAACAGATTTTTCAAGCAGTTCATCGCCTGTATTAAAAGGATGTAAAGGTGTTGTTCCTTCCGGCTCTGCTTCCAGGTCCCAGGGGCGTAAGCGTATCAACCCCAAGTTGCTTCTTTTTTCTTTTTATATATTTTATTTACCAGCGGCAACACATGTTGCTTTACAGCTTCATGAAACTTAAAGCAATCTTCTTTTGTATAATCAAACCGGCCGAGTTCTTTAAAACGATAATCCCGGTAATTTTCAAAGCCTGCATTCTATCGCTTCCTGATCTCTTAGTGCAACCAGTTTATCATACAGTTCATCCAACTTGTCTTTATCCTGCAATCTTCTTTCCTGTATCTTCCGATAAACTTCTTCTCTTAATTTCCTGTCAGGGTTTTCCAAAAATTTTGCTGCCTGCTGCAATGTATATTCTTCTCCATTAACTTTGATCATCATGTTACCGGTGATCTACGCCAAACTGTTGTTGCATTACGGCCATTTCTGCCTGCAACGGAATATTTTCTTCCCGGAATAATTCAATGCTTTTGCGGAGCTGCGCAGGTAAGTAAAATATTTTTCGCTGTTCAAGTTCTTTCAACAGATGGTGAATTCACCAGTTTTTTATTCAATGCATCTGCATAGGGCTGAATTTTCGGCTGTATCTCCAGGCAGAAAAAATTAAAAGCTTCTTCCAGTGTCTTTATTCTCTGTATCACAGGTCATTTTGATCTGCCGCCAGCAGGCATCTTCATTTACCACCGCTTCCAGTTCGCTCTGGTCCTTTAACCATTGTTCAAGTTTTTCTTTGGTAGAAATATCTCTTCCAAGCAATTCTTTAAAATACGGCTCCAATGTTTCCCAATCTGTAACGGTAAAGTCTGCCGGTAAGAAATGACGTTGAATTTTTTTTATATCTGCTGTGTACATGAATCTAAATCGTTTAAGACGTTTAAGGGTATTAAAACGTTTAAAGGCTGAGGTTTTTTTCACTATTCACTTTTCGTTTTTCACTTTTAACTTACTAGGCCATTTTCCGGGGTGAATTTATTTTTTTGGGAGGGGCGCTTTTTACCGCAGTTGTTTTCGTTGCGGATGTTTTATTGGCACTGTTCGTTTTTTTCTCTGCTACCAGGTCGGTTGCTTCTTCTCCGGTGGCTTCTGATAGTTTTATTTCAATATTATTTTTTGATAATATCTCGAACCACTTAATCATTTTTTTCATATCACTGCCATATACCCTTTCAAAATCCATATCAGGGTAAACTTTTTCAAAATATGATTTGATCGCTTTTGCATCAGCATTCCCATCGGGCTTTGCTTCCTTGCTGCTTTTCATTGCAGTGAAAACATCTACCAGGTTAACATTGTCTTTTACGGTAAATATTTCAATGCTTTCGAGGTGAGAAAAACTATGTAACCGGTTGCTAACAAATTTTGTGCTTTTATCTTCCAGTGAGCGAACGATCCCGCCATCTGCTTTCGAAGAGATCAATTCATATAAACCGCCCATGCCTGTTACTGATACTAATTTATTATACTCCATACAATCAAAATTTTAGGGCTGCAAGATATTGTAAAAAGATAAATGATGAGGGCATGGAAATTGTAAAGTTTTACTATTAAAAAAATTTCCCGAAACCGCCGGCTTTTTTAAACCAGTACGTCTAAAGGGATAGAAATCAATAATTATGCTAGAATAGTCCTATCGACGATCTTAATGAGTTTTTTTAGCCTGGCCGCTTTTGCCCAGGATGGCCTTATCCAGGGCGTTATAACAGATAAAGAAAGTAAACTCCCCGTTCCTTCAGCAACCGTCTCCTTATTGTTGCAGACAGACAGCAGCCTTGTAAAAACAGCCCTTTCGGATAGTACGGGCAGTTTTATGTTAAATGCTTTAACAACAGATAGCTTTATTGTAACGGTCAGCAATGTGGGATATCAGCAATATGTGTCATTTATTACCCTGAGAGGGCCCGAAAGAAACCTCGGTATCATTGAACTTGACAAGCAGGGAAAGGACCTCGGCGTTGTTACCCTTGTTGCGAAAGCTCCTCCTGTTATTCAAAAAGGCGATACCTCGCAGTTCAGTGCAAGCCAGTTCAAAGTAAACCCCGATGCTACAACGGAAGACCTGATCAAAAAAATGCCGGGCATTACTGTTGATAAGGATGGAACGGTGACTGCCCAGGGGGAGCAGGTAAAAAAAGTAACCGTTGATGGAAAGGATTTTTTTGGTGATGATGCTTCTGCGGCATTGAAAAATCTGCCTTCCGAGGTAGTGGATAAGATACAGGTATTTGATAAGCTGAGCGACCAGGCACAGCTTACAGGGTTTGATGATGGCAATTCTGTGAAGGCGATCAACATTGTTACAAAATCAGGTATTAAAAACGGGCAGTTCGGCCGGGTATATGCTGGATATGGTACAGATGACCGTTATAGCTGCCGGTGGAAATGTGAGTTTTTTTAAAGGCAACAGGCGCCTATCATTTGTAGGAAATTTCAATAATATCAATCAGCAGAATTTTGGATCACAGGATCTGCTGGGCGTAACCAGCAGTGGTAGCAATAACCGGGGAGGTGGTGGTGGAAGAGGCGGTGGAGGCTTGGGTGGCGGATCTGATAATTTTATGGTGGGCCAGTCGAATGGTATCAGCAAAACAAATGCATTTGGTATCAACTATCAGCGACAAATGGGGCAAAAAAATAACTGTTAACAGGAAGTTACTTTTTCAATAACAGTACAAATAACAATGAGTCGATCGTAAATACAGAAACTTTTTTTAGCCCGAAGAACCAGTTCGCCAACCAGACCAGCAATACGCAATACGGTGAATAACAACCACCGGATCAACTTCAGGCTCGAGTATAAAATAGATTCCACCAATTCTATATTTATTATTCCCAGTATCAATTTTCAAAATAATAATTCAAAGTCCGTTTCTTCCATACAAAAATTATTATGGCTTGAACGATTCAGTTTGAATACTTCTCTAAGCAATATCAACTCCGACAGGAATGGTTACAATATCAGGAACAATATTTTGTACCGGCATTCTTTCGCTAAAAAAGGCCGTACCATCAGCCTTGGGTTCAATACTACATTCACAAAGAATAATGGGGAAACGATCAATGATGCGCGGTACCGCTTTTTTGACTGGTGTGTATAACATGATTCAGTACAAAATCAATTTTCCGATAATACCACCAATGGCCATACGATCGGTGGTATATCGCTTATACGGAACCGATAGGAAAAAAAGGACAGTTCCAGATCGATTACAATCCCTCCGTTCAAAAGAATAAAGCCGATCAGCAAACATTTTTATACGATGGTACAAAGTATTCAAAATTTGATTCCACGTTTTCGAACCGGTTTGATAATACGATCACCACCAATAATGCAGGGATCAGTTACCGCTTATCTCAAAGCCGGGATGAACAGCTTTCTTTCGGTGTGAATTTTCAAAATACAAAATTGGAAAGTGAACGTGTATTTCCAAAGCCCGGCATCCGTGAATCAATCATTCTCCAATTTATTGCCGAATGCCATGTGGCGAAAAAATTTCCGCTAAAAGTAATGTCCGTTTGTTTTACAGGGCCTCTACCAATTTCCCGACCATAAACCAGTTGCAGGATGTGGTAAACCTATACCGGACCCATTAAGGGTAAGCAGTGGTAATCCCGATCTTAAACAATCATATACCCATTTTCTTTCCGGCAGGTATACTTATACCAATTCGAAAACAAGCAGGAGCTTTTTTGCAAACATATTTTTGCAAACAGCGAGTGATTATATTTCAAATGCTGTTTTCATCCCGAATTCATCAGATTCGGTCATACAGCAGGATGTGATCGTCAAAAGAGGCTCACAATTAATCAAGCCTGTAAACCTGGATGGATACAGGAGCCTGCGTACATTCTTCACTTATAGTATGCCTGTTAAAGCGCTTAAAACAACCGTTAATCTGAATGCAGGATTCAGTTACTCCAAACTGCCGGGCCTTGTAAATTATATAACAACCACTACAAATAATTATGTTTATAATGCCGGGGTGGTATTGGCAAGTAATATCAGCGAGTATGTAGATTTTAATATTTCATACAGTGCTAATTTCAATGATGCAAACACGAAAGCGGCAGTATTTCCAGCAACAAATATGTAAACCAGTCAGTGGGCGTGCAATCTTAATTTATTGAATAAAAAAGGATGGTTCATACAAAATGATGTGTCCAATCAATCATACAATGGTTTATCGGGTGGGCTTAATCAAAGCTTTACTTTATGGAATGCAGCGATTGGTAAGAAATTCCTGAAGAACAATGCCGGCGAGCTTAAATTATCAGTATTTGACCTGTTGAAACAAAACCAAAGTATTACAAGAACGGTAACCAATACATATATTGAGGATTCACAAAGCCAGGTATTGCAACAATATTTTATGCTCACATTTACGTATAGCCTTAAAAATTTTGGCGCAGCTAAACCTGCAGGCAGAACAGGAGAAAATAACAGGCCGGAAATGAGCAAACCAATGGGTAATACCAGCTTTTAATTTAACTTTAAAATGTACAGCACAAACATTTTAATTGAGCCAGCAGGAAATCATTTCGAGGTTAAAGCAGGGGGACCGGTCCGTATTTAACGAAATCGTGGAGCAATGGAAAGACATGGTGTATAACACGGCCATTGGTATTGTGCAGAACGAGGAAGATGCGGATGATATCACACAGGATGTTTTTGTGACATTGTATGAACGCGTCAGGGATTTCAGGGAAGAGTCAATGCTTTCCACCTGGATCTACAGGATCACCGTAAGAAAGGCGCTGGATCATGAAAGGAAGAAAAAAAGAGAAAAGCATGGTGGCTTTATAAAAAAAATATTTGCACTCAAAGAAGAAGATGAGCCTGCAAATTTTGATCACCCGGGTGTATTACTCGATAACAAAGAAAGAGCGGCGGTGCTTTTTAGCGCTTTAAAAAAATTGCCTGAAAAACAACGCATCGCTTTTACCCTTCACAAAATCGAAGGATTGAGCCACCAGGAAATAGCAGCGATCATGGATACCAGTTTGTACGCCATTGAATCGTTGCAAACCAGGGCTAAAAATAACCTGGTCAATATTTTAAAAAAGTATTACGAACAACATTATCATGGATAGAAGCAATATTGAAAAAATGGTGGAAGAAACCATCCAAAGCATAGATGGTATAAACAAAGCTGTCCCAAAGCCTTATTTATTAACGAGGTTAAATGCAAGGATGCAGCAATCCATGCTTCAAAATGGCTGGACAAAGCTGGGTAGTTTTTTGAGCAGGCCGGTGATTGCTTTGGCCGGCATATTATTGCTGTTGGCTATAAACGTAGCTATTATCAGCAGCAACACTACGATCCCTGACAGGTCTTTAGCTGAACAGACCGGTTCAGAATTGAAAGATGAATTTGCAATAAATGTGGTATCTATTTATGACACTGAAAACCAGGAACCATAATGAACGAACAACCAAAAAGTAAAGTACTGATCATTATCATTGGCATCCTGCTGATCGCCAATTTAATCATGCTGTCCATTTTTTTTATTGGGAAACCCGGGAAGACAAAGACAGCACGCCCCGATAAACAGGCGTATATAAATTCCTATTTAAAAAATGAGGTGGGGTTTACAGATGAGCAATTTGCCCGATATGACAGCCTTGGGAAGAATCATCGTACAGAGGCCAGGTCACAAATGAATACGCTTTCTGAACAGCGGAAAAATATTTTTAAAGAACTCGCTTTAACCTCATTCAGTGATTCCGCCATATATCACGCGGCGACACTGATCGCCGAACAGCAAAAAAAGTTTGAAATAAAAATGATAAGGCATATCAAGGACATCCGTAACATTTGTACTCCCTTACAACTGCCCCGGTTTGATACGGGGTTCTATAAGATCATTGGGAAAAGAGGGGAACGATCCCAGGAAAATAAAAAGCAATAACTTCATTCATAACAATTAAAAAACAAAAAATGAAAAAACAATTTTTTTTATTTGCGGCTGCTACCCTGCTTGCTATTTCTTCTTTGATGGCGCAGGAAGGCAGGCAACGTCAAACACCCGCGGAAAAAACAAAAGTGGCCATGGAAAAAATGGTCGTATTAAATTTAGATGCGGACACAAAAACTAAAACAGAAGTGATCATTACTGAATTTTATGAAGCACAGCAAAAGGCCATGAAAGAAATGCGTGCTTCTGGAAATATGGACAAGGAAGCCATGATGGCACAACGCCAAAAGCTTGCCAATGAAAGAGATGCCAAATTAAAATTGATCTTTACACAGGAACAATTAAAAAAATGGATCGATGAAATTGAGCCTTCTTTAAAGCCACAAAAAGCTGTAACGGCTCCTGCTAATTAATAAAAATGGTTATCATACCGCTGTCTATGTTTCGACAAGCTCAACATGACAGACGGCTGTCAGTCTGATCTTGTCGAAGGCGGTTAAAAAAATCCTGTTGTGTTTTGCAGCAGGATTTTTTATTTTGGGTAAGAAGCTGCCCGGATTGGCAAAACCCGGACCTTATTTTTGATGAATGGTATAAAACTACCAGCAACATTTCAGACCTTTAAAAGAAACATGAACCGGAAAATTTTTTTACGACAGGTGGCCGTGGCAACGGGCAGTGTAATAGTGGCTCCCTATATATTATCCGGGCAAACTACTCCTGCTGCTCCCAAAGCACTGGACCCATTAGCACCCGAGAAAATTAAAGACTTTGTTGTTGCGGGCCATAATAACCTTGATAAGGTAAAAACCCTGTTAGTTGAAACGCCCACCTTATTATATGCTACCTGGGATTGGGGTGGTGGCGATTTTGAAACCGCCCTTGAAGGAGCCGGGCATATTGGGAATAAGGATATCGCCAATTACCTGATCGCACAGGGTGCAAGAGCGAATTTGTTTGTATTGACCATGCTTGGAAAAACACAGCTTGTAAAACCTTTTTTGGAAAACTACCCTGCCTATTTAACCGCAAGGGGCCCACATGGCTTAACGTTATTACATCATGCCCAACGTGGCGGCGCTGATGCAAAGGAACTTTTGGAATATATCCAGGCCAAAGGATTAAAAGAAACAAAATTGAAATTATAAAACCTAAATCGCAGCAATATGAACAATGCAATCAGCTGGTTTGAGATACCGGCAACAGACCTTGCAAGGGCTCAGAAATTTTACGAGACCATTTTTGGAATAGGTATGATACCAATGGATTTGCCCAATATCAAAATGCGGATGTTCCCGGTTGATGATATGCAGACCGGGATTGGAGGCGCTGTAGTAGACAGTGGTGGATTTCATACACCCTCGGCATCTGATGGGCCGCTTATTTACCTGAATGGAAATCCTGATGTGCAACATATACTGAATAAAGTTGAAGCGGCAGGAGGCAAGATCATGGTCCCAAAAACGGAGATCTCGCCTGAGTACGGGTTTATGGGTGTATTTCTTGATACGGAAGGCAACCGTATTGGCCTTCATTCTGTTCCGCTATAAATGCAATGAAAAGATCTGTCATACTAATTCCTGTTTTTCTGTTTTTTGTACATGCCGATGCACAAACAGACAGTTTAAAATGCGTAAAGGAAATAAATGAGCAGGTTTGGAAACCATTCACGACTCATTTTATCTCAGGCAATAAAGAAGCTTTCAGGAACCTGCATAGCAAACGCATCACCCGCGTGCAGATAGATCGTGGTATCATACAGGATTATGAAAAATACTTTCCACCGGTTAACCCTGGGAATGGAAAGCCTTTACAGAAGGTATCCCGTTTATTTGAATTGCGTTTTGATAAAAGGATCTGCAATGAAAAAAAAGCATGGGAAACGGGCTATTATAAGGGAACGGTCACGGAGGAAGGGAAAGCTCCCCGTTCTTATTATGGAAGATTTTTTGTAGTATTAGAAAAAGAAGATGGCAGCTGGAAAATTATAGTGGATGCTGATACAGGCAATGATGCAACCGAAAAAAATTTTAATAATGCCAGGCCGCTGGATTAATGTGGCCGGGCCTAAATTCAAAACTGATGGACAAATATGACTGGAGCCGTTTTGTTACAAGGATCAACATAAATGCTCCTATTGAAAAATTATACTGGTGCTGGGCTACAAGGGCTGGAATAGAGTCCTGGTTTTTAAGGATGAGTGAATATAAAAATCCCGATGGCAGTTTAAAGACCAATGACGCTTTTGTGAATAAAGGAGATACTTATCGCTGGCGCTGGTGGGGATGGTCCGATGAAACAACGGAAGAAGGCAGTATCCTTGAAGCCAATGGAAAGGACTTTTTTAAATTCAGTTTTGGAAAGGCCGGTGATTGCGCTGTTACCTTAAAAACGGAGCAAGGACAAAATATAGTAGAGCTTGTCCAGGATAATATACCTACCACTGAACAAGGCATGCACTACTGGCACCTTGGCTGCAAAACAGGCTGGACCTTTCACCTGGCCAATCTAAAATCATTGCTGGAAGGAGGTGTTGACCTGAAAAATAAAAATGAGAAGCTTACAAACATGCTCAATTCCTGATGATATCATTTAATGGCCGGTTATTTTTCCAGCCAGTATTTCACCGGTTGAATATTTTCTTGATATTTGTTTTACAAAATTTTCTTTTATGCAATCAAAGGCTGCTACCATTGAAGATTATATCGAAGAATTACCGGCGGAACGAAAAGAAGCAATGACCAAACTCAGGAAAGAGATCCTGGCAAATCTTCCCAAAGGATTTAAAGAAGAAATGAATTACGGAATGATCGGTTATGTAGTGCCTCATAGTTTGTACCCGGCCGGCTATCATTGTGATCCAAAACAGCCATTGCCATTCATGTGCATCGCTTCGCAAAAAAACTATATTGCAGTATATCATATGGGCGTATACGCAAAGAAACAATTGCTCGACTGGTTCATAAAAGAATATGCCAAACAGCCAACCACAAAACTCGATATGGGAAAGAGCTGCATCCGCTTTAAAAAGCCGGATTTGATCCCTTTTAAATTGATCGGGGAACTTTCAGGTAAGCTAACCGTTGATGACTGGATCAAAATGTATGAGCAGAACTTAAAAAGATAAGATCACGGATCATTCATAAAATATCAGGCCCCTTTCAATACCTGCTCAATTCTTTCTTTCAATATTTCATAACCGGTATAACCCCTGGCGACCATGTGAAATTTTGATTCCCCTGTTTGTACAAAAAGCGTTGGGAAACCATTTACCTGTAATTGTTTCATCAATGAGAATTCATAGTAAGCCAATTCCCGGTATTGTTCACTTTTAAGCATGTCATAAAATATTTCAGGCTGTATGCTGTATTTCTCCAATAAATGCCGGTATGCTTCGTCGTCAGCAAGGTCCCTTCCTTCAACATGAAGCGCATACTGAAGATCCACTGCAAATTCTATTGCACGTTTTGGGTAATATTCTTTAAAAATACACATGGCGATCGCGGGCTTCTCAGAATTTGGATACCAGTCACTTTCTTCGGGATTTAAAATATGCCAGAGATAATCCTTGCCGAATTTAATGCCGGTCAATTCTTCCACTCTTTTATATGCCATGGCTATATACCCCGCAGTCACTTTTATATGTACCGGTTTTTCCGGAAGGATCATTCCCCCGCTCAAAACTTCCATATCCATTGTATCTTTAAAATCTGCTGCCAGCTTTGTTATAACCGGGCTAAATCCATAACACCAGCCACAGTAGGCATCATAGCAATAAATTAATACAGGCCTTTCCATACGCTAAAATTCATTCATTTTTTCCAGATTCCGGGAGTTGATCATGCTAATAACCCCGCTTAACCTTTCGTTAAATAAAAGTAACCGTTCACTTATTATAAAAAATAGTTATGAAAACATATCTGCATTTTTGTTCCGGGTTATTGAGGTCATTCATTTAGGTTTTTAATTACCATTGAAAACGGGTCAATCGTAACTGAAGCAATAATGATCTTAAATGGCTCATCGCTTGAATCTTAAAACAAGATTGGATTTTTGAGGGTTTTTTAGACGGCAGTCAACTGCCGTCTTTTTGCTTGTATGAGTGACCGTTCGTTTACGCAGTTTAACCGTTGGGAAATTCAGCGCCGCTTATTTGTTGTTTGCACACTGAATTCTTTATATCTTGACGCACACCAATAACTGTGCTGCATGCGCCACAAGCTTCTTTCCATGATACTGTTTTGCGCTATATCTATGGCGGCAAGGGCGCAGTTCATATTTCAAAACCTGCGATGGCAGGATGGCTTAAGCGCCAAGGAAATAAGGTGCCTTTATAAAGACCATGATGGTTTCTTATGGATCGGTACGAGCAATGGATTGAATCGTTTTGACGGCGCTGTTATCAAGCAATATAAAAACAGTATTACACAGAACAATCTTTACATCAATGCTATTCAGCCAATTCCGGGCAACGACAGCATGCTGATCGGCACCCGCCAGGGAATACGCATATTTGATAAGCGCACCGGCTCTTTCAAGATCGATTCAAGATTTACTGCATTAAATAACGAAAAGATAGAGGCGATACAAACAGATGACAGCCTTCGCTTGTGGATAGCAGCAGGCTCCAAACTATTTGTATATGATAAAGGAAAACTATTTCCGTTAATTGATATTATCCCCGCCGCAAAATCTATTGCGTCCCAATTATATTCTTTAGGGGCTTTTACCTGGGATAACCTGCGCAAAGGATTCTGGCTGGGTGGCAATAAAACTTATTTCATCGACTGCGGAAATAAAGCGGTTTATTCCAAATTAAATAACCCGTTGAATTACCCGTTGCTCAACAAAGGAGAGATCCTGTCGATTGCTATTGATGCAAACAATGATATCTGGTATGCATCGAATGAAGACAAATCTCTTAATTTCTGGGACCACCGGAAGAACACCGTGGATTCATTGTATGAACTTGACGGAAAGAAACTAACAGGAGGCTGTAACCGCATTTTCATTGATCACAAAGGCTGGATATGGATATCTACCTGGCTCTACGCCGCCTTTGTGAAGGAACCCGGTAAGCCTATCAAAAAGATCCCGTTCAGCCAGGCCCAGCCCTACTCTATCGGTTATGGATTTTTTAGGGATGCCATTGAAGATGCTGAAGGAAATGTTTGGTTGGGCACCATCAATGGGGTAAGCAAGAGCCAGGCCCAGGACCCTTTACAGGCAATCTTCCAATTACCCAGTTTTGACTTCTTCCTTGAAACGGGTTTTGCACAGGCCAATTATATTGCTGTTGATAAAGATATTATAATGGCTTGTAAGGAAGAGGGCGTTGTTGCATATAATATGACCGAAAGAACCTACAAAAGATATGTTGTTACAACGGGGGACGATCTCATACGTAACAAGTTTGTAATGGCCGCAAAAGCAGGAACAACCTGGTGGTTCGCGGGAGCTGATGGAGTTCATTACCTGGAACAGGGAAGTAATTCACTAACCCGCTTCAACGAGGTAAAGCAGGGAACAGTTTCAAAGAGTTCAAATTTTATTTTTAAGGACATTAAAGGAAATATCTGGTTCCAGGTCGTTCATGACGCCATCTACAGGTATAACCCGTTGACAAAAAAATGTGACCGGTTTGATGGCAAAGATTCCAGCATCGGGGCTTTCAACTACATAACCTCCAACTGCTTTTTATCGCTAAAAAACGGCAATCTACTCTTTGTCATGAATGGCACAGGGTTTATAAAATTTGATATTGAGGCTGAGAAATTTTCAACAATAGAGGTGAAGGGTTTCAAAGATTTTTTTTCCAATAAACTGGAGGAAGACAGTAAAGGGAATATCTGGGCAGCATTGGGAGGAAGAGGTATTTTAAAGATCAGCCCGGAAGGAAAATGCATTGACAGTATCAATACAAGCAATGGCCTCCTGTATGACAACATCAGCAGCATTGCCATAGATGGCCGTGGTGCTATCTGGGCAGGTAGCAGGGAAGGGCTCATGTTCTTTAATCCCACAACAAAAGCTGTAACAAAAGTGGAAATAGATCTTGGCCAAACCCTCCAGGACTATTGGAATAATATCACGATCGCCAACGGAAAAGTGTATGCGGTAATGCTTGACCATGTTGTGGAGATCGATCCATACCGTTTTGAAGCAGTGCAGGTAAAAAAACCACCGCATCTTACATCCATTAAGATCTTTGGTAAGGAAATAACTGAAAATGAAAATAAGGATATCCTGGAACTTTCACCAAGCGAGGATTATGTGACATTTCAATTTGCATCCCTCAATCACCGCGAGATCCCGTCCCTGCAATACAGTTACCAACTGGAAGGCATCGACAAAGACTGGGTAAATGCCGGCCGTTCCCTGACGGTATCTTATAATAACCTTTCTCCCGGAAGTTATACATTTAAAGTAAGAAGCACCGATGAACATGGGAAATGGATGGAAAAGATCTCTACCATTAAGATCCATGTTGAGCCTTTTTGGTGGCAGACATGGTGGTTCATTTGCCTCTGCGCCCTGATCGGCATTTTACTCCTGGCAATCATTTATAAAAATGCATTGCACCGCAGGGGGAAAAGAAACATTGACCGGACAATTGACTACTTCGCCAATTCAGTATACGGGGAAAATTCAGTGAATGAAATATGCTGGGATATAGCCCGGAACTGTATCTCGCAATTACAATTTGAAGATTGTGTTGTTTATTTACTGGATGAAGAAAAGCAGGTGTTACTACAGAAAGCCGCCTATGGCCCGAAAAATCCAAAGGGCCACGAGATCGTTGACCCGATCGAGATATCCTTCGGGTATGGAATTGTTGGAACGGTATGGGCTACCGGTAAGGCACAGCTGATCGGTGATACTACGAAAGATAAAAGATACGTGATCGATGATGTGAAACGTAATTCAGAAATATCGGTACCCATCTTTCATGATGGAAAAGTGATCGGCGTAATTGATTCAGAACATTCACAAAAAAACTTTTTTACAGAAAGCCATTTAAAGGCGCTAACGACCATTGCCTCCATCAGTGCCAATAAAATCGCAGAAGCCAATGCAGAGGAAGTGGCAAAACAAAACGAAATAAAATTACTGGAGATCAATAAAATGCTGGCAGAAAGCCAGCTCATGGCCCTGAGGGCCCAGATGAATCCTCACTTTGTTTTCAACTGCTTAAACAGTATACAGGAATGTATTGTAACAGAAAAATATGGAGAAGCCAGTAAGTACCTGAATAAATTCTCGAAACTTTTCAGGACAGTACTTAATAATTCCGGGAAAAAGCTGGTATCCCTTGACGAAGAAAAAGAAGGCCTTGCATTATACCTTGAACTGGAACAAATGCGGTTTGAACAGAGCTTTACCTACGAGATAAATATGGATGAAGAATTGGAAACTGATGAAATACTGATGCCATCTATGTTACTGCAGCCGTATGTTGAAAATGCATTGTGGCATGGACTGATGCATAAGGATGGGGAAAGACAAATGATGATCAGCTTCAGGCGTGTCAACGAAGACCTGTTTCAATGCACGATCGATGACAATGGTATCGGCCGCAAGGCATCTTTTGCATTGAAGGAACAACAAAGTAAAGCCAAGCGCCATGAGTCGAAAGGATTGCAGATTTCGAAAGACAGGCTGGACCTGTTAGAGCGGCAGGGATACCATGCCAACCTGAACATCATTGATAAATATGATGCCGTTGGAAATGCACTGGGCACAAAAGTGGAAATTGAACTGTCAACTTATTTAAAAAATATATAAATCATTTTGTATGATAAAGGCACTGATCATAGATGACGAGCAAAAAGCAAGAAATATTTTGAATCATTTTATTGTAAACTTTATCCCGGAGATCTCCGAAGTAAAACAAGCCGATTCCGTAGATGCTGCCCTGGAGATATTAAAAGAATATGAACCGGGCATCGTTTTTTTAGATGTGGAAATGCCCCATAAGAACGGCTTTGATTTTTTAGTTGCTTTAAAAGAGCCGGCCTTCGATGTGATCTTTACAACAGCCTATAACCAATATGCCATCCAGGCGATTCGCTTCAGCGCATTGGATTATTTGTTGAAGCCGGTGGATCCCGATGAATTAAAAGCCGCGGTAAACAGGCACCTCGAAAAGAAAGAATCTATCCAGGAAAAGAAGGAACTGTTTGATAACCTCGTTCAGAATATCGATAAGAAAGAGATCAAGGATTTCCGGATCGCAGTACCTTCCAATGAAGGGGTGCATTTTTTTACCATTGATGAGATATTGCGCCTGGAAGCTGACAGGAGTTATACGCATATTCACCTCGTTGGAAAAAGGCCTTTTATCGCCAGTAAAACACTGAAACATTTCGAGGAAATGCTGGATGATTTCCAGTTTATCCGTACGCATAAATCACACCTTGTAAATCCACGCCATATCACCCGCGTGAGCAATGACCATGAATTTTTATTGTTGACTGATGGATCAAAAGTAGAAGTATCCCGGAGGAAAAAAGATGAGGTTTTGCAACAGTTAAAACTAAGATGATGCAGGAAATGTATGACGTATGATGTATGATCTATGATTTAAGAAGATGCTTTCAAATCATAGATCATACATCATAGATCATAGATGTCTTGGCCTTTTGCAGCTTTCAGCCTGCCGTTCATTAACTTGTTATTGCATACTGCTCCATGTATGGTTTTCTTTGCCTTATGATATTATTAGGTGAAAAAAAGTTTTTATGTTGATCCCTGCAACCATTTTTGTATGCATTGTGCTGGCTTTTATCAGCATCTTCCTTTTTAAAAAAAGCCATATGGGTAGAGGGCTTATGCAAAGAGGAACAGAAGCGGATGCCATCATATTAAACGTGCAGCTTACCGGTCAGTATGTAAAAAGTGCCCCCCAGGTAATTATTCAACTCCAGGTGGAACCTGACCGGGAAAAGAGTTTTATAACCGATATCAGGGAAATATTAAACTTCCATGATTTCTCTTTAGTACAAGCCGGGTCAAGGCTTCGTGTAAAATATAACCCTTATAACCATAAAGAGGTTTCAATTATTAAGAAAATCGCCGTTGCTCATACCGATCATTTGTTAAAAGTAGCCGATGGACAATTAGATGCTGTTTCGGAGAAGTAAGCGGCTTTCTTTGTTTTTGAAAACAAACGTTAACTTATAAAATCAATGCGATGAATGTTTTTAAATCAATGGCCGCTCTTGGATTTACCCTGCTGTTAGTAATGGGCTATATAAAAATAGAAGCTAGGATCGCTGGATCTTCTAAGCCTGCAAACACTACTTCTGTTGAAAAGCTACAAAACAGTTTTGATGTGATCACACCCGTCAGCATAAAATTAATGGACAAAGCCAGGGTATCGGAATTTTATAATACCAAGTACCGCTTATTCAGGTTTAATGAACCGCGAAACACAATGGGCCCTGATGAAAATATATCTATTCCTGCCTTGACAAGCAATCTATAAAGCCAGCCTGTTCTATCAAAATATTGGTCACCAATAATTAATAAAAAATACCGGCTCAATGAACCGGTATTTCTATTATAAGCTGTGATCAATTTATGACCTCGTCAATTTAATTTCCATCATTTTAAATTCCTTACCATCCGGGCCCGGGCCATACATTTCCATTAACTGCGTTTTGTCATCAATTATTTTAAAGCTTTCCCTGATATCCATTTCTTTTCCATTTGGACCAGCACCAGGATCTATACATTTACCTTTTAAACTCATTGTTTTACTGGCTTCATCCCAGGGTCCTTCGATTTTCATGATACCGGTTCCCATATTATCGATCCACGTGCTGATAAAGACTTTCTTATTATTATCATATGCAAGGGTGCCCATCCCTTCAAAAGGCATTCCCATCATATTGCCACTATGATTTGATACCTGGTAACGCCCCCCGAGGACCATCTTGTTTACTGCTGTTGCCCTGCTTGTCTGTGGCGGTGCACCGGGTGCCATCCACATTGTTACCTCCCCGTTCCATTTTCCACTCCATGATGCCATTAATTTATGGGCATCTCCCGGTGTCGCATAAGCCTCAAAATTTTTCATCATGGTTGCTGAATCCATCGGGGGCGTAGGGGTTGCGGGTGCCTCTTCAACTTTTGTAGTTGTGGTAACAGAGTCAGTAGAAGATACAGTGGTTTCTTCTTTTTTGGGTTCATTGCTATTGCAACTAATACCGATCACGCATATCAATGCGGCAGAAATAATCAGTTTCATAAATTAAAAGTTTGGTGCAAAAAATAGTTTGTTTTGAAATTGGTGAACGGTCTTTCATCGATCATTGGAGATAAAAAAACCGCTGCTTTTTTTAGAAGCAACGGTTTACTAAGTTTTAACCTATTTCCTGGTGAATTTTATTTCCATCATTTTCCGCTCCTTTCCATCCTTTGTTTCAAACATTTCCATCAGCTGGGTCTTTTCATCTACGATCTTAAATGTTTCTCTTACCGGGATCGTTTTTCCTGTCATGGGGTCTGTTTGTGTGCCTTTCATGTTAACCGTTTTTGTGGCTTCATCCCAGGGCCCTTCCATATACATAATACCGCTTCCCATATTGTCGATCCAGGTTGATACATATACTTTCCTTGCATTATCATAACCCGTAGTGCTAACGCCCTCAAAAGGCATCCCGTTAAAGTTTCCTGTTGTGGTCGATTGCTGGTAAAGACCATTCATGATCATTTTATTTTCTGCAGTAGCGGTGCTTTTTTCAGCGGGGGCACCTGGTGCCATCCACATTGTTATTTCCTGGTTCCAGGTTCCGTTCGATTTAGCCATCATTTTATGATGTTCTCCTGGAGTCATGAAGGTTTGCCAGGCTTTCATCATGGCTTCCTGGTCTTCTTTCTGTGCCTTGCAACTGAAAATTGCAGTAAAAAAGGCAGCAGTGATAATTAGCTTTTTCATATGTGTAATTTTTTTTAAATATAGGAATTCCGGTGAAGCCGGCAAAAGGTTTTTTAGGGTGATATCAATGGGCTTCCAGCCAGTTGATCCCTGCCCCGATCTCCGCGTCTGTAGGCACTCCATTGGGCAATGCCAGGGCATGCTGCATGCAATCAATGATCACCGGTTTTACCAGCTCCAGTTCTTCTTTTAATACGTCAAATACGAGCTCATCATGAACCTGCAGCAGCATTTTTGACCTGAAATTCCGCCGTTGAAACTCCTGCTGGATTTTTATCATGGCCAGTTTTATCATATCTGCAGCTGTTCCCTGTATGGGGGAATTGATCGCATTTCTTTCTGCAAAGCCTCTCACCGTAAAATTAGCAGAATTAATATCCTTTAACCAGCGCTTCCTGCCTACCAGGGTCTCCACGTACCCATTTTCCTTTGCAAAATTGATGGTATCATCCATGTATTTCTGAATATTTGGAAACTGTTTTTTGTAATTGTCAATGATCTCTTTTGCTTCTGACCTCGGTATGCCTAAATTCTCAGCAAGCCCAAAAGCACCCTGACCGTATATAATGCCAAAATTCACACTTTTGGCTTTATAGCGCATTTCCTTTGTAACAACATCTTCTGCTACATTGAATACCCTCGCAGCCGTTGCTGTATGGATATCAGTCCCCGTTTTAAAAGCAGCACACATATTTTCATCAGCACTAATGGCCGCAACAATGCGGAGTTCTATCTGGGAATAATCCGCAGATACCAACACATGATTTTCATCCCGGGGTATAAATGCTTTCCGGATCTCCCTTCCCCGCTCTGTACGGATTGGGATATTCTGCAGGTTTGGGTTATTGCTGCTAAGCCTTCCCGTTACAGCTACGGCCTGGGCATAACTGGTATGTACCCTTCCGGTCTTCGGATTAACCAGTTCGGGCAGCGAGTCAACGTAGGTATTTTTAAGCTTGGTATATTCCCTGAAGGCAAGGATATCATCTACAATCTTATTTTGAGAAGCGAGTTTTAGCAACACATCTTCGCCTGTAGCATATTGCCCCGACTTTGTTTTCTTAGCCTTGGGATCCAATTGCAGTTTTTCAAATAAGACTTCTCCCAATTGTTTGGGCGAGGCCAGGTTAAAACGCACTCCTGCCTGGCTGTAAACACTTTCTTCAGATGTCTTTGCTTCTCTTTCCAGTTCTTTTGAATATTCTTTTAGAAAATTTTCATCGATCCGTATGCCTTCAAACTCCATATCCCTGAGCACTTTTACCAATGGGTTCTCCACTTCATAAAAAACCTTTTCTACTGATTTAGTTTTTAACTGGGGAAGAAAAACATTTTTCAGCTGCAGGGTGATATCCGCGTCTTCCACGGCATATTCCTTGGCCTTCTCTATTTCCACATCCCGCATATTGCCCTGCGCCTTTCCTTTTTTGCCGATCAGTTCTTCGATATGAATGGGTTCATATCCTAAAAATTGAGCACTCAGCAGATCCATATTCCGCTTTCCTTCCGGCTCTATTACATAATGTGCCAGCATGGTATCAAATATATTTCCCGCCAGCTCAATTCCATACCACTTTAAAATGAGCAGGTCATATTTTAAATTTTGTCCAACCCATGTTTTGGATGTGTCTGAGAATATCGGTTTAAAATGATCAAGGATCCTGGTACAGGCTTCCCTGTCTTTAGGGCATGGAACATAATATCCCTCGCCTGGTTTCAAAGAAAAACTAAGTCCAACAAGATCCGCCAGGTTTGCATCGATATGGGTGGTTTCTGTATCAAAGCTGATCTCAGGAGCTGTTTTCAATCGCTTTATAAGATCTGCAATTGCTTTATCATTGTCAACCAGGGCATAGTCATGAGGTGTGTTATGAATATTTTTACCCGGCGCACCATACGTTGGTTCCTCTTTCTTATCAGTACTGCCATTACTACCAGGTTCTTTGACAGGAACCTCGTTGCCAAACAGGTCCATTTGAGCTGTTGTTCCCGCATTTGATGGAACCGTACCGATAAGAATCTCTTCTCCGAGGATCCTTTTTGCCATGGTTTTGAATTCGAGCTCAGTAAATATTTCCGTGAGCGCATCGCGGTCCCATTCCTTCATGCAAAAATTTTCTTCGTGAAATTCTACCGGGACATCCAGGATGATCGTGGCCAGCTTTTTACTCATGATGGCATTCTCTTTTCCATTGCGGATCTTTTCACCCAGTGCGCCTTTTATATTATCCGCGTTCAGCAGGATATTCTCAATTGAATGATACTCTTTCAAAAGTTTGGCTGCTGTTTTTTCTCCTACCCCCGGTATCCCGGGAATATTATCCACCGAATCTCCCATTAGACCGAGTATGTCGATCACCTGGCCTACATTTTCGATATCCCATTTTTTACAAACCTCTTCCGGGCCCATGATCTCCACGATACCTCCCTGGTAACCTGGCTTATAAATTTTTATTTTTTCAGAAACAAGCTGACCATAATCTTTATCGGGGGTTACCATGAAAACTTCATAACCGGCTTTTTCAGCCTGCTTGGCCAATGCACCAATTACATCATCTGCTTCATAGCCATCCAGCTCCACCACGGGTATATTAAATCCTTTGATGATCTTTTTTATGTCGGGAATAGATGATAAAATATCCTCCGGGGTTTCCTGCCTGTTTGCTTTATAATCTGCAAAATCCGTGTGCCGTTCTGTAGGGGCATGGGTATCAAAACAAACGGCGAGGTGTGTGGGCTTTTGGTTGTTGATCAGCTCGATCAGCGTGTTTGTAAATCCAAACTGCGCATTGGTATTCCTGCCTTTACTGGTTATTCTTGGGCTGCGAACGAGCGCATAGTAAGCCCGAAAAACAAGTGCGAATGCATCTAATAAAAATAATTTTTTCTGCATGGAGTAAAAGTAAAACAAAACGGGGAAGTGAAAAATGAAAAATTAAAAGCGAAAAGTTGAGAGCAGGCGGAATCAAAAAATGCAAAAAAAGAGCTGCTCTTATGAGCAGCATCTACCTATATTGGTATCCAGCATCCTGTATTAACACAAATTAAAACTTATGCTCCAGGTATACTGGTAACATGGCCCTCCAGGTTGGCCAATCATGCTTCCATTCATTGCCCCATATATCCAGTTCATGATTGATCCCCTTATTATTCAAAACGGAAGAAAAGACCCTGGATGCATTTGGATCTTCATAGTCACCACTTCCCGTAGCTATATGAATATGGTTACTATTCCGGATATTATTTAAATACCATTCGTCACCCAGGTTTGGAATATAATGCATGGGAGAATTAAAATAGACCTGGTCATCATAAAATCCCTTCGTGTATTCTGTCAGGTCATACACACCGCTCATGGCAATTACACCATTGATAAGATCAGGTCGTTTCAGGAAAAGGTTCATGCTGTGCAATGCTCCGAAAGAAGCCCCGCAGGTGATGATGGGAGTTTCCATGGAAGTATTTGTTCTGATAAAAGGGACCACTTCATTGAATACATAATCATTGAACTGGTTTTGCCTGATGGCTTTATGTTCACCCGCCATTTCATTGTTCAGCCAGCTTTCGTTGTTGATGCTGTTTATAGAAAAGATGCGGACCTTGCCTCCATCAATATAAGGAGCGAGGGTGTCCATTAATTGAAAACGCTCGTATTCGAGGTAATCCGCGGCAGCGGTTGGAACGAGCAATAATGCAAAACCATAATCGCCATATGCAGCAATGGGCATTTCTTTCTGGAGCGCAGGGCTGAACCAGCCTGAAAGTTCTCTTTTCATAAACGGTGAATTTTAAGTCAATTTTGTAAATATATATACAATATTTTAATGGGTTCGCTGTTAATTGGCTTTGCAAATGGTCTTTAAACCATGCGGGAAATAAAATAGAAACCTTATTTTTACATCCACTAAAGAATATATTATGTTTCGTTGCATCAAGTTAGTTTTTTTCGGGCTATTGCTAAGCCTGGCATTTATTTCATGTGAAAAGGAAATAAGTGAAGAAAATGGCGGCGTACTGGGTACCCCCGGAACCCAGGGAGGTACAGCTACATATACATTGGATGGATCCGTTATTCCATGTAGTGCCCCGGTGATCAGTGGCACTTACCTGGTGGGAACCGCACTGGATATAACTAATACGGTGGTAATTGATGTAGACGTTACTACAATAGGCACTTATGCCATTTCTACTGCTGTCATCAATGGGATGAGTTTTACAGGAGCGGGTACATTTGCCACTACTGGAGCGCAGGCGGTTACTTTATTCGGTAGCGGCGCCCCTGAAGCGGCCACTTCAACCATTTTTATCCCGGGAACCAGTGGCTGTTCTTTCATAATAACATCAACGGGTACTGTTAACCCTGGAGGTGATTTTCTTATTTGTAAGATCGACGGTGTGGCAAAAACATTCAACGTGTCTGCCGCAGCCATAAAATATACGGATACACTTTCGATAGGAGGGCTGGTTTCCGCTAGTTCTTTTGAAACGCTTGAGATGCAGTTGATCGGTACCAATACCCCGGCGGTAGGAATATATGAAGCTGAAGGAGTCGTACCAGGTGCAACCGCTTTTGTTGAAGCGGGATATTTAGGGCCTGCTTTGGAAATATTTTATATTGATATCAATGCGCCGACACCACGGCCAAATCCTTTTAAAGTAGTGATAACCAGCATTACCGCTACAAGGATAACAGGGACTTTCCAGGGAGGCATGTTTGATGCAGCTGGCGGTACTACAGAAAAGTTGTTTACAGAAGGAAGCTTTGATCTTCCTGTTCAATAAGATTAAGTAAAATTACCAGGGTTAGCATTAGGGCATTTAAACGCTGTAATTGCTAACCCTTTTTTTATTCCAGTACTCCTTCTTTTATTTCCGTCCATAATTCACGATAGCTCTGGGCTGCATAGCTGCTATTGGCAAACTCCATGATGGGTGCTTTGTGTATTCCCATTTTTTCCACGTCACTGAGATATGGTATATAATTCTGGAAAAAGCGTTTGTCTTTATACAATTCATCCATGATCTCGTTGTGCATATTTTTCCGGAGATCGGTCATACTGAAATAGCACATCATTTTATTGATGTCCAGGTCCTTTTCCTTGAAATAGTCTTTAACCATATGATAGGTCCTGATCGATAAAGTGGTAGGAATTACCGGCATTAAAACAATATCGGATGCATTAAAGATATTTTCACTCAACATGCTGAAGCCCGGGGGGCAATCAATAAATATAAAATCGTATTCTTCTGAAAGTGGCTTTAATACATGCTTCAGTTTGTTCTTGGAGCTTTTCATTTCTTCCAGCATTATGTCAAAACTTTTGACAGAATGGTCGGCGGGGATCACATCCATTAACTCAAAATCAGTTGCCATGATCGCTTTTTCCAGCGCAGCATCATTGCTGATCAGCTTTTTTATTCCCGGGTGTGTCTTTGGTTTTGCTTTATAATAAAATGAGGAGGAACCCTGCGGGTCAATATCCCAAAGCAATGTTTTATAGCCGTCTGCCGCAGCTAAATAGGCAAAGTTGACACATCCGGCTGTTTTCCCAACCCCACCTTTGAGGTTGTATAAGGCAATCACAATCATATGCTGCTGTTTTAAGTTAAATGAAGAAAAGTAAGATAGTAAATAATTTTTTCATTTGTCAATACAGCTGAAGTGGATTTTTTAATATTAGCTGCATTCGCGCATGCTTCTACGATGGTTGTTCCGGAACGTTTACTTTTTCATTTCGGCGAGGTCCTTTTGCAACTTAAACATTTCATCTCTCAGTCTTGCAGCTTCCATAAAATCAAGGTCACGGGCAGCTTTTTCCATTTCTTTTTTGGTTTTGGAAATTCCTTTCTCCAATTGCGGGATCGTTTTATATACCTCCTGTTCCTCTGCTGCCACCGTTACCAGGTCTTCATCTGGCCCGATAGAATATGGATTGGATGGGTCATATCCCTTTACATCCAACACACGAGCCCTGCGCAAAGACCTGTTCCCTTGTCTTAATAATGGTAGTGGGTGAAATGCCATGCTTTATATTATATTCTATTTGTTTTTCCCTTCTCCGTTGTGTTTCATCAATGGTTTTCTGCATGCTTTCCGTCATCTTATCCGCATAAAAAATAACCAGCCCATCCACATTACGGGCAGCCCTGCCTGCAGTTTGGGTAAGGCTTCTTTCATTTCGTAAAAACCCTTCCTTATCTGCATCCATGATCGCTACCAGCGAAACTTCCGGCAGATCCAGTCCTTCCCGCAAAAGATTTACTCCTACCAATACATCAATAACGCCCAGCCGCAGTTCCCGCAGGATCTCCACTCTTTCCAGCGTATCCACTTCACTATGTATATATTTTGATTTTATATTGATGCGGCCAAGGTATTTATTCATTTCTTCGGCCATGCGTTTGGTTAAGGTTGTTACCAGAACACGGTCTCCTTTTGTTATGCGCTTATCAATTTCATCCAGCAAGTCATCGATCTGGTTGAGGGATGGCCGGATTTCTATGGGTGGGTCCAACAGCCCGGTTGGCCTCACAACCTGTTCAACAACTACCCCACCACATTTTTCCAATTCATAATCTCCCGGTGTAGCCGATACATATATCGTTTGATGTGTCAGGTTCTCAAACTCATGAAAGTTTTGCGGGCGGTTATCCATAGCCGATGGCAGACGGAATCCATAATCCACCAGTACAAGTTTACGGCTCCTGTCCCCGCCATACATGCCACTTACCTGTGGAATCGTTTGGTGGCTTTCATCGATAACAGTCAAAAAATCTTTAGGGAAATAATCCAGTAAACAGAACGGTCTTGCTCCCGGCTGCCTGCGGTCAAAAAAACGGGAATAATTTTCAATACCATTGCAATAGCCAAGCTCCCTGATCATTTCAAGGTCATAATTCACCCGTTCGCTGATACGCTGTGCTTCTATATATTTCCCGCTGTTGTTTAAAATATTCTACCTGTGCGGCACATTCATCCTGTATCTCATGGATCACCTGTACAAGCATATCCTTCGGCGCCAGGTAAAGATTCGCCGGGAAAGATGGCCGCATTTTCAACACTGCTGATACGTTTTCCCTGAACTCAATTCAAGCGTTTCAATACTTTCTATCTCGTCCCCAAAAAAACTGATGCGGTAGCCAAAATCAACATAAGGCAGGTTGATATCCATCGTATCTCCCTTTACCCTGAAAGTTCCTCTTGTAAAATCTCCCTGGCTGCGATGGTACAATGAATTCACCAATGCATGTAAAAATCCCTGGCGGGATATTACCTGGTTCTTCATGATCCGTATAATTCCATTTTCATACTCCGTCGGATTTCCCATACCATAGATACAGCTCACACTGGCAACTACAATGATATCCCTTCTCCCGCTCAATAATTGTGCGGTAGCCTGCAGCCGGAGTTTATCAAGCTCTTCATTAATGCTCAGGTCTTTTTCTATATATGTATTACTAACGGGCATATATGCCTCCGGTTGGTAATAATCATAATATGACACAAAATATCCTACTGCATTGTCAGGGAAAAAATGCTTGAATTCCCCATATAGCTGAGCCACCAGCGTTTTATTATGCGTTAAGACGAGGGTTGGCCGCTGCACATTTTGTATAACATTGGCAATGGTAAATGTTTTCCCGCTTCCGGTCACGCCAAGCAATGTCTGGTATTGGTCGCCGTTATTGATACCTTCAGTCAATTGCCGGATGGCATCAGGCTGATCCCCGGCTGGTATATATGATGAATTTAATCTGAAAGACATTTTTCTTTTTTTTGAAAAAAAACAAAAGGCTCTAATGAGCCTTTTGTAAAATTAAAATAAATTAGCGGTTTACTTACCGGCTATTTCTATCATTGTTGTTAACTCATCTACGAGGTTATCATCATTTCCTTCAAATCCAACAGCCTTGAACCGTATCTTCCCTTCCCTGTCAATTACAAATTTGGTAGGAATACCATTCACTTTAAAGTCTTCCACCATTTTATTGTCATTGTCCATCAATACATAAAAAGGATAGTTTTTCTTTGCCATGAAGTCTTTTGCATTGTTCAGTTTGTCCTCCACTCTTTCCCAGGTGTCTACAAATAAGAATTTTACATTCTCATTGTCCTTGTATTTTGCCAGTGCTTTGTTCATTCCCGGCATGGACGCAATACAGGGCCCGCACCAGGTAGCCCAAAAATCCACTACTATAATTTTACCTTTTAGGCCAGCCAGGTTAACATCTTTCCCTTCAAAATCTTTCAGGTTGAAGCTGGGAGCAGCTTCATTTAAAATTCCTTTTGCGATCTCTTCTCTTTTTTTGATCTTAGCTGCAGCTTCCAAGGCAGCCACGTATTCATCATAGCCTTTCTCGCTTTTATTTTCTTTGATATATATATTCTTTAATGCATCTTTTGTTTTTGAGGACGCTACTCCATCCCTGACAAACTGTTCAATTAGTTTTTTCCCTTCTGCAGGACTTAATACCTTCTCAGCAAGTAAGGCATATCGTTCGTTCAGTTCGGCGTCTTTTAGTTTGTTAATGGTAGCTGCTTCTTTTGCTATTGGAAAAGCGGTCTTATAATCTCCCATTTTATATAAAACAAAGGCATAGGTATCTCCATACATTGCATAGACATTGCTGCGTTGCTCCGCCCATTGTTTTGCAGTGCTGCCTTCAGGTTTTTTTACGGACGGGCTCAGCATTTCATTTTTCGCATAAGTTGTTGCTTCATAAGCCATTCTTTTTGCTTCCTCCATGTTTTCTCCCGATTCAGCCATTGTCCAGGCATGATTATTATTGTTTGATGCGGCAAGAGGTCTGTCCAGGCCATTATTCCATTCATTGTATGTTTTGTAATTTTTCTCAGCGGCGTACGCATTTGCTACCTGGCTTTTTAAGTTTGTAATCAACTGTTTATCTTTTTCTGCCGGGGGATATTTTTTAATATAATCGTTCAATAAATCTGCTTTTACCGCTGCATTTCTCGTTGCAACAATCGGTTTCAAATCCTCGACCCTTACCCATGTGCCGTTGGGAAAAGCAGTTCGCATGGCCTGTGTTAAGTTATCCGCTTTTTCCTTTTTCTTATCTTTTGTATACCATTGAATGAGGGTATTATAGTCTTGCTCCGATAAAGAACCCTTAGCTTCAAATGCTTCCAGTTCAGCATCTATGATGGAAGCCGCTTGTTCCCTTTTTGCATTTTTGATGCCTGCGAGGTACGCGATCAGAAATGTAGGGTCCTTTTTTAAGGCAGGATATTGTTTAATCCCATCTTCAAAATATTGCAGCCCTTGTGACGCATCCACCGGTATTCCAAATAAACGTTCACCCAATCCGTTCTGTAAATTGGCTGCGTCAGCATAATAACTTTCAACGGGTATATTTTTATCATTATAAACAGGTATAATATATCCCTTGCCGTTATTGATGTCCTTTTCTTCAGCAGCAGAAAATCCAAAAGCAATACAGCTGGTATTGCTGTCTATTGCCACAGTGCCGGTATATAGTCCCCCCTTTTCATTCTTTACAGGTTCAGTTACTTTAAACCCTTTATTACTAAACTGGTAAACGACAATATCTACATGCTTTTGTTTTATTAAAGGAGAATAGTTCTGGTTGTATTCGAATATGAGTTGCTTGTTTTGCTTTGGATAAGCAGGGGTGAGTTTTAAAGCCGTAAAAGTTGTTTGAGCGCTTAATTGTAAAATGCCCGTCAACAATACAAGCACCAAGGTAATTTTTTTCATAACACAGGTCGATTTAGATTTCAAATATATTTAATCCCGCTCAGTCGATATTTGTAAAAAAGATAAAAAGTTTAAACGGTAAGCTTACGATTGAGGTACCCATTATGATTGGGAAGAATGGTTTCGTATTCTTCATGCATCAACGGGGAAGTAACAATAAAATCAGCAGTGGCCCTGTCGCAGGCCAATAATATATTCCAGGCGACCCCTACCCTTAATAGTGCTTTTACATCGCTGTCATGCGGCTGTGATTCCATCGGATCCCAAAAAAATATGAGAATATCCACTTTGCCCTCAGCGATCATCGCACCGATCTGCTGATCACCGCCCAATGGGCCACTCAGCATTTTTTTTATCGGCCGGTCCAGGTTCTCTTCCAATAACTGGCCGGTAGTTCCTGTGGCAATGAGTTCATGCCTTGCTAAAGCCGTTTTATTATAGATGGCCCATTCAATGAGGTCCTTTTTTTTATTATCATGAGCCACCAATGCGATCCTTTTGCGGGTTGCTATCGTTCTTATCTTATCCAATGGGTTGATTTTGACAATTAATACCCCAAAACAACAAAAGGTAATCTTCTGTTATATTAATTAAGATTAACCTTGCGGTCCGGGCGAATAAGCTTACCTTTGCGCCTCAAAAAACAGCCCGCCATTTACTCAGCGCTTAACGAACCAATGGCTAAAAGCATAATAATCAAATGAATATTAGAAACATCGCAATTATTGCCCACGTAGATCACGGTAAAACCACACTTGTAGACAAGATTTTACACGCCACGAAAGTATTCCGGGATAACCAGGAAACCGGTGAACTGATCATGGACAGCAACGACCTTGAAAGAGAAAGAGGGATCACCATTTTCAGTAAAAACGTTTCCGTTACATATAAAGACGTTAAGATCAACGTGATTGATACACCTGGTCACTAGTGATTTTGGTGGTGAAGTGGAAAGGGTTTTGAAAATGGCTGATGGTGTTTTGCTATTGGTGGATGCTTTTGAAGGGCCGATGCCGCAAACACGTTTTGTATTGCAGAAAGCACTTGCACTTGGCCTGCACCCGATCGTGGTTATCAATAAAGTTGATAAGCCAAATTGCCGGCCTGATGAAGTGCATGATGCGGTATTTGAATTATTCTTTAACCTCGATGCTACAGAAGAGCAACTGGATTTCCCAACCATTTATGGCAGCAGCAAGAATGGCTGGATGAATACTTCTTTAACTGAAACGGATAATATCCTTCCCTTACTGGATGCGATACTCGAATATGTGCCGGAGCCTAAAGTAAATGAAGGCACTTCTCAAATGCAGATCACTTCACTGGATTATTCTTCTTTTTTAGGAAGGATCGCAGTAGGTAAAGTTGCCCGTGGCAGTATCAAAGAAAATCAGCAGATCGCCTTATTGCAGGCTGATGGACCGTTAAAAAAATGAAGATAAAAGAACTGTATGTGTTTGAAGGGATGGGCAAAAAGAAAGCAGCAGAAGTTTTTGCCGGTGATATCTGTGCAGTAGTTGGATTGGAAGATTTTAATATCGGTGATACCATTGCTGATGTAGAAAATCCGGAAGCGTTACCGGTCATCAGTGTTGATGAGCCTACAATGAGCATGTTGTTTGGCATCAACAACTCACCCTTCTTTGGTAAAGAAGGAAAGTTTGTTACCAGCCGTCATTTGCGTGACCGGCTGATGAAAGAAACAGAAAAGAACCTGGCGCTGCGTGTAGAAGACAGCGACAGTGCAGATAGCTTCAATGTATATGGGCGTGGTATCCTGCATTTGGGTATCTTAATAGAAACCATGCGCCGTGAAGGATTTGAATTTACCATTGGCCAGCCGCAGGTATTGGTGAAAGAAATTGATGGCGCTAAGCATGAGCCTTATGAGGTATTGGTGGTGGATGTGCCTGCAGAATATAGTGGAAAAGTAATTGACCTTGTTACACAACGTAAAGGCGAAATGCTGGTAATGGAAACCAAGGGTGAAATGCAGCATCTGGAATTTGATATTCCTTCAAGAGGTTTGATCGGGTTGAGAAGCAATATGCTTACCAATACAGCCGGGGAAGCCGTAATGGCGCATCGTTTCGCTGAATACAGGCCATGGAAAGGAAATATTCCCGGCCGCAGTAATGGAGTGTTATTATCCAAAACCACAGAAAAAACAACCGGTTATTCAATTGATAAATTACAGGACAGGGGACGTTTCTTTGTTGATCCGGGAGAAGATGTTTATGCAGGCCAGATCATCGCCGAGCATATTAAGCCAGGAGATCTCGTAGTGAATGCAACGGAGCCAAAAAAACTGACCAATCACCGTGCAAGCGGATCGGATGATGCCTCAAAGGCAGCACCAAAGATCTTGATGATCTCTGGAAGAATGTATGGAATATATCCAGCAGGATGAGTGTATTGAAGTAACTCCAAAAAGCATCCGGCTTCGTAAGGTGATCCTGAATGAAGATGACCGCAAGCGTGTTTCGAAATCAATGGCACAGGAAGTAGCATAAATGCGATCAAAATAATATTTTCATCCGCCGTTTCCGGCGGATTTTTTTTGCTGATTATTTCGCGATCCTCCCATCTGCGGCTGATAAGCCTTATTTTTGCAATATGAAAAAACTGGTCATTCTTTTTTCTTTTTTCTGCCTGCTGTCGTGCATTTCTATAAGCTCATATGCACAATGCGCCATGTGTACAAAAACAGCACAGCAGCTGGGAGAAAAACCCGCAAAGGGACTTAACCAGGGTATTTTATACTTAATGCTGGCTCCTTTTACCATCGTAGGTTTTATTGCATACCGCTGGTGGAAAAATAATAAGGATGAACCGAACGCTTAGCTATCCACCCAAAAATAATGGCCCAACAAAAAATATTACTGGCTCATCTAAATTCAAACGGCGACTGTTTATACGCAACAGTTATAGCAAGACAGATCAAGGAAGTGGATTATCCCGGCTGCCACTTAACCTGGGCAGTGAACAGCAATTGTAAAAAATCCATTTTGCTTAATCCATACGTGGATGATATCCTGGGAATTCCCAACCAAAACATTACTGGCAACTGAAAAAGAATGGGCCTCATTCACTCGCCAGGCTGAAAAAAGAAAAAAAAAGGGAGATTTTGATATCATCTTTTACACCCAGATCATTGGCAAAAATTTAGTGAATATTGATGGCGGTATACGTTCATCCATTTACAATAATTATCCCCATCCTGTTACTGTTCCAAAAGTTCCTGTCATCAGGCTTTCCGATGAAGAGGTAGGGAATGTAAAAGCATTTGCCCAAAAGCATCAACTTAGTACATACAAACACGTTATATTACTTGAATGCGGGCCTGATAGTTTTAAATCTGCGCTTAACCCTGACTCCGCTGTAGATTTTGCCACAAAATTTTCCGGTAGAAGAACCGATGTCGCTTTCATACTTTCTTCCAGCAAAAAGATTAATAGCAACCTTCCTGATATTATTGATGGCAGTGTTGTGAGCTTCAGGGAGAATGCTGAACTGACAAAATATTGTACCCTTTTCATTGGCTGTTCAAGCGGCATTTCCTGGCTTACCACTACCGACTGGGCCAAACCATTACCTAAGATCATTATTGCCATCAGGAGCAACAATTTTTCCTATTCGATGGTATTTGATCATGAATATGCAGGCCTGCCAATAGATAAGATCATAGAATTCCCGGAACATCCCGGTGTATTGGAAGAATTGAATGATTGCGTAGGATCAATTATGGAAGAAAATTTTGAAACCGCCAGGAAAAAATTCCATAACCCATTTAAGATCAAAAATTATAAATACATCTATATCCTGAGCCGCATGAGTTTTAGCAGGTGGGATTTTATTTCACCAATTACGGCCCTTCGGCGAAATATCAAAAAGAATGGTTTTAACAAAATGGAGATGCTCTATTTTTTAAAAGCATATGCAAAACTGCCCGGTTATGTTTTTCAAAATGCAATAAAGGCAGCTAAAAAAAGGATCAAATAAGGTAGTCTAATAATTGGCAATAAAATGATAGAGATTGAAATCATCTCCTTCATTCCTGATCTTTTCTTTCAGCTCGTTCTTATTAATTGCTTTCATCCGTTTCGTCTGTATTAGCTGGTAGGCTTTTTCTGTCAATAACCATAATTTCTTATCATTGTTTTTGGAGATCCCATGCAACACAACCGCGTTTTTCAATTCATCGATCCCTTCCTTTTGTAAAGCAATGGTTTTAATGACAGGGATCTCATTTTGGTGATTATGAAATGCCGGCGCAAGCATTGAACGCAGGTTTTTTAAAAAGATATCTGCACCGGGCCTGTCGGATTTATTCACTACAAAAATATCGGCGATCTCCATCAGCCCGGATTTCATGCTTTGTATCTCATCCCCTGATTCAGGTACCAAAACAACTACAGTCGTATCAGCCAGTCCTGCTATTTCAATTTCACTCTGTCCTACTCCCACTGTTTCAACAATAATATAATCATACCCTGCAGCTTTTAACAGGTCGGTGAGCTCGATGATCTTTGGATGCAATCCTCCCAGCGAACCCCTGGTAGCCAATGAGCGTATGAAAACATCTTTTGAATTATACCATTCACTCATCCGGATCCTGTCGCCAAGTAATGCACCAAGGTTAAAAGGAGATGATGGGTCCACGCAGAGGACTGCAATTTTCTTTTGTTCAGCAACCAGCGCCCCGATCAAAGCATCCGTCAGGGTACTTTTTCCTGCGCCGGGTGGGCCTGTAATTCCAATTACGGGAACGGCTGGTATGATCAAGGACTGAAGAAAATGATCATAGCCCGGCACTTCGTTTTCAATCAAAGAGATACAGCGGGCCAATGATTTTACATCACCCTTAAGCATTTCATTTTTTAACTGATCCCACATTGGAATATTATGCAACTGTAAATAATTTAATCATTGATCATGCCTTTTGCAGCTCTTATTACTTTATTCTTTTGTGTTTCAAACATCATTTCTGTATTTTTTTGCTCCATCTTCCTGGGAGCTTCCTTATGAAAAAGATGGTAGCAGATCCCTCCAAATTTCAGAAAGCGTTTTTGAATTCCTGCATTCATAAGACGTATGGCTAACTCGCTGTCTTCTTTCCCCCAGCCTGTGAAATCTTCATTGTAACCATTAACGGCGATAAGGTCCTTTTTCCAAAAGGCCATATTACAACCTTTCACGTAATATTTATACCTCCCCCTGCTCTTATAGTTCTGTGCCAGCACCCCCTGCAAAAATTTAGAATGCCATCCATTAAACAGGTTTTTATTATTAACAGAATGTTTTTTTATATCAATGCTATTATCTGCCAACAGGTTCTTTGTTGTTTGTGGAGACAGTAAGACCCGGCTTCCTGATGCAAAATAACCAGGCCTGCTGAAATGAACGTGATCCGCAATAAACCTATCATTTAAAATAATATCTCCATCTATCTGGATGATGTAATCGCCCTTGGCAATTGCAAAACATTTGTTACGGCTCCGGGCAAGCCTGAATCCCTGATCTTCCTGCCAGACATGAATAACAGGGATGGAAACACTATTTTTAAAATTATTGATAACTGCGGCCGTTTCAGGAGTGGAACCATCATCGCCAATGATTATTTCACCAGGAAGCAGTGTTTGGGTAAGAATACTTTTTAAACATAACTCTAATGCTGCGGGCCAGTTGTAAGTGGATATAACAAGTGAACAGGTTACCATATGGAGAAGTAACTTAATTTTCGCAAAGATTCAATAAATTAATGAAATACGGGAAGCAATCACTTATTTGTTTTCATAATTTAATGGAAAGATTTTTAAAAGCTTCTTTATGATTTAATTATGTTCGTATGATGCGGTGATTTGTGAAAGAAAAAAGCCGTTTTCCAGTCCACTTTTCAAACCAGTACAAAAGCCTGTCTTTGAAAATGAATTTCTTTTTGCTGATATCAAGATCCAGTTTCCAATTTTGTTTGTTGATCCTTTGCTGCATGACAGCGGGATGTGTTCCTTTAAATTTTTCCAGGGAATCAAATTCATTGAAATCAAAAAAATCTGCTGAAGCGATATACTCGTTCAATGCTTTGTCATCTTCCACCCAAAAGCGGGTTACATTTTTTTGTTTTACCGACATCTGTTCAGGGCTTTTCACCCAGCCATAATGATAAATATATGCATCTATCAATGCAACATTCAGTTTAGTATTTCCTCTTCTAAATCCCTGTGCATCTCTATAAGAGGTAATACTTTTATCATTTCGGATGATCCTTGTTTCCCGGTTATACCATTTACGGCTGTCTCCTGTATAATCGTATGTCCCAAAAAAATGAAGATACCTGAACAATAATCCTTCAACAGCCGGGTCATCTTTATACTTTTTTGCTGCATCCAAAATAGGCTGGTGATATTTTTCATGCACCGCTTCATCGGCCTGTATATAAAAGATCCAGTCAGTATCTGCAGGTACAAGCTTTAAAACTTTGTTTGTTTCCACGGCCAGCACTTTTCCACCCTGTCGCAGGTTCATATCCCATTCAGAAAAAAAGACCTTAACCTTCGGAGAGGGAATGCTCCTGATCAATTCCTCGGTATTATCTTCACCTTTATCTATGGCAACGATCATTTCATCCACTACCGGAAGGATGGAATTGATCGCTTCCACGATGGGATAATCATTCTTTATCGCATTTCGGATGATCGTTACGCCTGTTATCTTCATAACCTGAAATTCAGCAAAAAAAAGTTATTTAAAAAAATAAATATTTATTACGTAATAATATATCCATACATGATTTCCAGGCTGGTTAACCGGGAAGTAAATTCATAAAAATTTTTATACACAGTAAAAAAAGGATATATAAAATTGTACCTTGCTCCAACATTATTTTTTACATAATTGAATTGAATACCCGAAATAAAATAACGCTTTAATTGTATCAAAAACTGAAGACTAAAAACGCAAATTCTTAATTCACGGATGACGAATTTTATTCCCATATTTCCGCTAGGCATGGTTGTATACCCGGGTGAACAACTGAACCTGCATATTTTTGAACCCAGGTACAAACAACTTGTCAAAGGAGTGTTTTGAAAACAAAAAGCCATTTGGTATACCCGCTGTTATAAATAATAAGCTAACAGAAATGGGTACACTTGTGCAGGTAACTGAAATAAACAAGTTATACGAAGATGGAAAAATGGATATTAAAACAGAAGGCTGGAGGTTTTTAAAATATTGGAGATCATCAATGAGCTGCCCGAAAAATTATACAGCGGGGCTATTGTAACTTACCCGCAAAACAATAAACAGGGAAGTGCCGGGCTTATGAAAAAAATACTCCGTGGTATCAGTGCGATCCATAAGAGTCTTGAAGTGATAAAGGAATTTAGAAAACCTGACGATGAATTATCGAGTTATGATGTGGCGCATCATGCCGGACTTTCCATTGAGGATGAATATGTATTACTGGAATTGTTAGCACGAATTGCAGCGGCAGGAATTCTTAAAAAGGCACCTTGCCAAAGTACTTCCGGTGATGGAGGAAATGGACCTTTTAAAAGGAAAAATAAAACTGAACGGGCATTTTAAGAATCTGAAGGCTTTAATATAATTAAATCCACTTTCCATGAAAACCCTTTGCCTGGATTTTGGAAATACACGCCTAAAAGCTGCTATATTTGAAAATGAACAAATTTACAGAAGAAATATACTTAACGGATGATCAAACGGATACACTCGAACAATTGCTAAATAAATACCAGCCGGAAAGATCCATTCTTTCTTCCGTGATAAATCACAATGAAGAAATTGAAACACTCCTTTCATCGAAATACTGCTTTTCATAAACTTTCAGCATCAACCAAAATAAATTTTACTCACCCCCGTTGGCAAGCCGGAAACCATTGGTGCGGACAGGCTTGCCCTCGCTGCCGCGGCAGTTCATTTTTTCCCGGGTAAAAATAATTTGGTCATGGCCTTGGCAGTTGTATCACTTATAATTTCATTAACCAGTATCACGCAGTTTTTCGGCGGAAGCATTTCACCGGGAATGGAAATGCGCTTTAAAGCAATGAATGATTTTACTGCAAAACTGCCATTTGGTCCAGGAAGACTGGAATTTTCCCCTTATTGGCTATGATACCAAAACAAATTTACAAAGCGGGGTAATTACCGGAATAGCCAGTGAAATAGATGGTTTCATTGAAAAATATGCTCGAAAATACGGCAACTTTAACGTGGTTTTAACCGGGGGTAATTCAGCCTATTTTGCCAGTCAACTTAAAAACAAGATATTTGCCGACCATAATTTTTTATTCAAAGGACTGTATGCACTTAGCGAAACTTAACAACTGCATGGCTTAAGAGATTTATCGGTACTATTATTTTGCCTTTCTATATATTCATTTGCATCTGCCCAGGAAAATTCTCCTTATTCAAGATATGGCATTGGTGATATTGTTCCAAACCAGAATATTGTGAACCGGGGCATGGGAGGTATATCTGCGGCATATGCAGATTACTCAAACATTAATTTTACAAACCCGGCCTTGCTGTGAAATCTTTCCAATACCAGGATCTTCAATACCATATTTGATATGGGCGGCGAAATGGATATCCAGTAGCTTTAAAAAGCACTACAACTCCCGAAAAATATTCACTGCAACCAATACATATGATCTCTTACCTGCAGCTTGCTTTTCCGATACACTCCAGAAAAAATGAGAAAGAAAGGGAATATCCTGGGCACGTAAGTTTTGGCCTTCGCCCGTGTCAGCCGGATCAATTATAAAATTGAAAAAAATGAACGCGTGCACTTCCAGGTCAGTCGATAGTTTAAGTACCCTGTATGAAGGTTCAGGAGGATTAACCAGATAAATGTAGGACCGGCTATAAGATCAAGAATTTTAGTATTGGTGTAAATACCGGCTATAGTTTTGGCAATAAAGATTACAGCACTAAAATAACTTTGATAAACGATACGTGTTATATATTATCAATCAAATACTGCTGCGAAACACGGCCATTTGAGGGCTTTTTATTAATACGGGCGCACAATATGATATCAATTGCTAACAAGCAGATAAGGACAGGTATCATTTACAGTAGGTGCTTATAGAAATCTCCAACAAAACTTAAAAGCGACAACAGAGACAATATCAAAGAAACTTTTCACTTATGATGGGAATGGAGGCATTATACCAGTTGATACCGTTAACGTATAAAAAGGATTTTAAAGGAACGGTCAAGATGCCTGCTACTTACGGTGCCGGGTTTACATATTACCAGGATAAAGCATTGGCTGCTAGGTGCAGATTTTGAAACCACCAACTGGGATCAGTTACAGGACTTTATCGGAGAAAGACGCAGTACAGAATAGCTGGATCGATCAGGCCGGCGCAGCAATATTATCCCGCCGCAAAAGAAAAACCGCTTCCAGCAAATATTGGAGTTTTGTAAGATACAGGGCAGGTTTTTATTATGGCCCTGATTATATTAAACTTGAGTAACAACAGGTCCAGCTATGCCGCTACGATTGGTGCAAGTTTCCCTGTTAACATCCGTCAGCATACACGTTTTGGTGAATATGTAATGCTTAATACGCATTGAATTGGTGGCAGGGGAAATAAACAATACTTAGAGCTGCGTGAAAATATCACACGGTTTAATATTGGTATTTCCATGAATGCCCGATGGTTTCAGAAAAGAAGTTACGATTAAAAAGTATTTTTGATGATCATTCGATCATGATAATGACCACTATCAATAAAATAATAGTTGCAGCCTTTTTAACAGGCTGCATTTTTTTATGTGGATGTGAGAACAGCGAGAAAGATATGAATGAAATTTATAAAAGAAAAACTCGGTGTAGAAGAAGCCAAAGAATGTAAAATCTGAATTACACAATGCGATGGAAAAACAAAAGCAATCCTAACCTCGCCATTGATGTTACGAGTACAGGACACGGTGCCTTATGTATGAATTTCCCAAAACATGCATGTGGATTTTTATAATGAAACAGGCAAGATAGAAAGCGGCTTGACTGCTATGTATGCAAAATACAGGAAAGCCAAAGCGTCGTTTTTTTAAAAGACAGCGTAAAGGTGATCAATATGAAAAGGGTGATACCCTTTATTGTAATGAACTATATTGGGACAGGAACCGACCAGGGTACCGAATTTTATACAGAAAAACCTGTAAGGATTCGCACAAAAACACAAATATTGATGGGATCGGAATGGAATCAAGCCAGGATTTCAAAAACTGGCATATCATGCAACCTAAAGGAACTATCAATGTTCCCGCTCTAAATTTCCGCAGAGTAATATATCTTAACATGCTGTTGAATCAATTCATCTATGCTTTCCTGAAATTAGTAATCATTAACTTCGTACATAAATTTCATATGCATGGAATATCGCCGATTAGGAAGATCAGGCTTACAAGTAAGTGTACTTTCCTTTGGCAGCTGGGTAAGTTTCAGCAAACAGATCAATGATAAGGTTGCGGATGAACTGATGGGCATCGCTTATGATAATGGAATTAATTTTTTTGATAATGCAGAAGTATATGCATTGGGAGAAAGTGAAAAAATGATGGGCCGTGTTTTAAAAAAGAAAAAATGGGACCGTACTTCTTATACCGTTTCATCAAAAGCATTTTGGGGATGGCGGGGAAAAGAAAATAAACCCAATCAAACAGGTTGCAGCCGCAAACATTTGATGGAAGCCTGTGATGAAGCATTACAAAGATTGCAGGTAGATTACCTCGATCTGTTTTTCTGCCACCGCCCCGATAAAAATACCCCCATTGAAGAAACAGTTTGGGCAATGAACCACCTGATTCAGCAGGGAAAGATCTTGTATTGGGGTACAAGCGAATGGAGTGGCGTAGAGATCATGGAAGCACACCGCGTTGCACAAAAATATCAGGTTGATCGGCCCCACCATGGAGCAACCGCAATACAATTTATTTGAGCGTGAAAAAATAGAAAATGAATTTTTAGAGATCTATAAAAATGTTGGATTGGGAACAACTATCTGGAGCCCGCTGGCATCAGGGCTTATTAAGTGGTAAATACAATGATGGTATTCCAAAAGGCAGCCGCTTTGCATTGGAAGGATTTGATTGGTTGAAAGACAAATGGATGATGGATGAAAAAGTAAAAAAAGTAAAAAAGCTGACAGACCTTGCTGCAAAGATGGGTGTAACTACTGCTTCATTAAGCATTGCATGGTGCATTAAAAATCCAAACGTAAGTACGGCGATTTTAGGTGCAACAAAAAAACAGCAATTGCTGGATAATTTAAAAGTCACTGGATGTAGTTGCCATTACTAACACCAGAAGTGATGGAAAAGATAGAAACTATCATGAAAACAAAACCCGTACTTGCCCGAATATTAATATGGAAACAGATCATGTATTTATGGTATCGCCGAATTGTGATATCACAAAAAAAGCGATCAGCTGGTTTAAAGAAAATAAATCTGATTTTGATTTTCATGATTATAAAAAAGCAGGGAATAAAAAGAAAAAATTATCCGGAATGGAGTAAACAGCTGCGGGCTGGGAAACATTTTCAATAAAGAGGAGCACAACCTGGCGAGAAATTGCCTCAGGCATACAGCAAAAGATGACGGATCACAGAAGCTGCGATCGCTATAAAATGCATGATAGAAAATAACAGCATTATAAAAAGTCCGGTTATTGAAGTCGAAGGCAAAGATATTAACCGGGTTTAATAATAAATTATATGAAAAAGTATTCCTGTAAGAAGCGATCCTTATTCACAAGTATATTGCTTATATAAAACACTTCATTTTAAAATAAAAATCATGAAACGTAATGCAACAGCCGTTTGGAACGGAACAGGAAAAGAAGGCAAAGGCCATCTTACCACACAAAGCACAACATTAATAAAACACAGTATTCATATTCAAGCAGGTTTGAAAGCGGCGTTGGCACAAACCCTGAAGAACTGATTGCTGCTGCGCATGCAGGATGCTTTACTATGAAAGTCAGCTTTTTTGTTAAATGCAGCAGGCTTTACTGCAGATGAATTGGAAACAAGATGCGACATTACTGTTGCAGATGGCTCAATCACAGAATCGCACCTGAATTTAAAAGGAAAAGTTCCGGGAATCAGCAAAGAACAATTTGATGCCGTTGTAGCAGATGCAAAAACCAACTGCATCATTTCAAAATTGATTAAATACCAACATCACACACGAAGCGAGCTATTGTAATTGACAATGGACAATAGACAGTTGACAATTTTGAAATACAATTGCTTATCTGGATACCATTGACTCGTTCCCATTTCAATTATCCATTTCAATTGTTCATTTAAATGATCAACATGTTATTTAAAAATAAAACTGTTATTATCACCGGCGCTTCCCGTGGTATTGGCAAAGCAATTGGTTTGCGTCTTGCAAAAGAAGGCGCCAATATCGTGATCGCTTCAAAAAGTGTTGAAGAAAATCCGAAGCTTGGCGGAACTATTTTTTCTGCCGCTGCAGAAATGGAAGCATGCAGGCGGAAAAGCATTGGCCAGTTCAATGTGATATCGGTTTGAAGAACAGGTACAAAGGTTATAACAAAACGGTGGAGAAATTTGGAGGCATCGATATCTTAATCAACAATGCATCGCCATATAACCTTGAATGCCAACAGAGCAGCTCGAACCCAAACGTTTCGACCTGATGTATGACATCAATGTAAGAGGCACTTTCATGGTAAGCAAGGCATGTATTCCTCATTTGAAAAAAGGCACCAATGCACATATTCTTAATTTATCTCCGCCGATAAATATGGATATGAAATGGTTTGCTAACCACCTTGCCTACACGATCAGTAAATATGATATGACGATGATCGCTCTCGGCCTCGCTGCTGAATTAAAAAAATACAATATTGCAGCCAATACACTATGGCCAAGAACCACCATCGCAACTGCTGCAGTGCAAAATTTACTTGGGCGGCGAAATGCTGATGAAAATGAGCCGCACTGCTGATATCATTGCAGATGCGGCTTACTATATTTTATCCAGGCCTGCTGCTGAATGTACGGTAATAGTTTCATCGATGAAAAAGTATTGGCAGAAGAAGGCATAACAGATCTCGATAAATATTCAGTAGTACCCGGGGCCAAATTATATAAAGACCTGTTTCATAGATTAATTTTATTCAATCAGTAGATCCCTGTTAAATATTGCCTAATAGAATTACCTGCTGTGATAAACGGTAACAAATGCTCAGCACATACGTTTAATTTCGTAATCGTTTTGTAAATTTGAAACTAACGCTGATAGAAAGTTACGCCATGATGAAACTAATCGATAGGCATTACATCCTGCTATTTACTTTTCTCACCAATTAGCATATGCTGCCCCATCCGCCAAAAAAACTGCCGCCCAACGCGTTACTTCAGCTATAAAATCGGATGGTACACTGGATGAAGATGCCTGGAAGACTGCACCCCTGGCCACAGATTTTATTGAAAGGCGGCCGGCATTTGGGTGCAAAGGAAAAAGCTGACAGTAAAACAGAAATATTTATATTATACGATAATACTTCCATCTATATTGGAGGATATTGCCATGAGAAGACAGCTGATAGCGTATCAAGGGAATTTGCGGGCAGGGATAAGATCGGCAGCAATGATTTCCTGGGAGTGATCTTCGATACCTACAATGATAAGATCAATGCATCTGGTTTTTATGTAACCCCGCTGGGCGAACAATACGATGCAAAATATTCCAATACTGGTGGCGAAGATGATACCTGGAATGCAGTATGGTACAGTGAGGCAAAAATTGTAAAAGACGGATGGACCTTTGAAATGCGTATTCCTTATTCTGCACTTCGGTTCAGCAGCAAAGGAACAGAATGGGGTATAAATATTACACGGCGCAGACAAAAGACCGGCCAGCAATATATGTGGAACCCGGTTGATCCTACAGTAAATGGTTTTGTTAACCAGGAAGGCACATGGACAGGGATCACTAATATCAAGTCTCCCCTGCGGCTTTCTTTTTCTCCATATTTTTCTGCTTATATAAATCATTATCCTTACAAAACGGAAGGAGTAAAAGATCTCACAAAATCGATCAATGGCGGAATGGATGTAAAATATGGTATCAGCCAAAGCTTAACACTTGATATGACATTGATACCTGATTTTGGACAGGTGCAAAGTGATAAACAGGTCTTGAATCTTACGCCATTTGAAGTTAAATATAATGAGAACAGGCCGTTTTTTACCGAAGGCACAGAGCTGTTCAATAAAGGAAACCTGTTTTATTCAAGAAGAGTGGGCGGTGAACCAATCCATAAATATGATATTTACGGATCGACTCGACAGCACTGAAACGATCGTGGATAATCCCAATGAAAACAAACTGATAAATGCTACCAAGATATCGGGGCGTAACCAAAAGGGACTTGGGATTGGTTTTTTTAATGCTGTTACAAAACCCATGTATGCCGAGGTTGAAAATACGATCACCCATAAAAAAAGGGACCTGAAAACAGGTTCACTTACAAATTATAATATTATTGTTATTGACCAGACATTAAAAAACAATTCTTCTGTTTCGTTGATCAATACCAGTGTTTTGCGGAGCGGGGTTGATTATGATGCGAATGTGACAGCAGCCGTTTTTGATATGAATAATAAGAAGAATACCTACAACCTGAACGGGAAAATTGCCGTAAGCAAGCTGTCGTTCGATAAAAAAAACATTTCCGGTTACTCCCACACGTTAGGGTTTGGCAAAACCGGGGGTCGATTTGGCTTTAACCTGACCGAAGAACTTGCCAATGAAAAGTATGATATCAATGACATGGGACTTCTGTTCAATAACAATTATATGGATCATTATTTATGGATAGGCTATAAATGGGTGAAGCCGGGGAAAGTATTCAATAACCTTTATTTGAACTGGAATAACAATCTAAGTCATCGCTTCAAGGATGGCGCTTTCCAGAGTTACAATGTCAACACAAATTTAAACGGGCAGCTGAAAAGCCTGTGGTATGTTGGTGCCGCCCTATACTATAATGCGCCCGGTCACGATTTTTATGAGCCCCGGTTACCGGGAAAAGTATTTAATACCGGCAGTTCTGCTGGCTGGGAGGGCTGGTTTAATTCCAATGGTGCCAAAAAATATTTCATAGTATTTGACGCAAGTACAACCTATAAAAAACTTTTCAAAGGCACTTCCTATTATCTATATTTTAGCCACCGGTATAGATTCAATGATAAGTTTTCTTTAAACCAGGATATCACTTTATCTCCCGCAAAGAACAGTGCCGGTTTTGCCGATATTGACCCTGCCGGTAATATTATTTTCAGCAGGCGTAACCGGACCACGGTAGAAAACACGGTTGGGGTTAAATATAATTTCAGTAAAAATTCAGGTCTTACATTGAATGCAAGGCATTACTGGAGTGAAGTGAAGGCTAAGCAATTCTATGTTTTAACGGCAGATGGAAATCTTTCTGACAATACCAGTTATAATGGCAATGTCGATTATAATGTCAACATTTTTAATGTAGATATGGTTTATACATGGCAATTCAGTGCCGGTAGTTTTATGTATGTTGTCTGGAAAAATAATATCCTGGATTTTGAAAACGAGCGGGGTTATTTTAAAAATCTGACCCATACGCTGAGTTCCCCACAGAATAATAATCTTTCCGTTAAGGTCATTTATTATCTCGATTATCTCAAGCTAAGAAAAAAAGTATAAGAATATCACCGGGGCAGGGCCCGGAAGGCCATTCCTTATTTCAACGCTTGCTTTGGAACCTCTTTTTCCAATAAATACCTATAAATAAATCTTGTTTTTAAATTTTGAAAATGCGACCCTTTATCTCCTTTCCAGCCGTGCCTGCTGCCACTATACATCATGAATTCAAAGTCAGCTTTCTGGTCCTGTAATTTACTCATCAGCTGAATGCTGTTTTGCAAATGCACATTATCATCTATTATGCCATGCACAATTTGTAACATTCCTTTATATTGACCTGCATAGGTAAGTGGCGAGCTTTTTTTATAACCTTCCGCATTATCGGCCAATGTTCCCATGTAACGTTCTGTAAAATGGCTATCATAAAGTGTCCAGTCTGTCACGCTTCCGCCTGCCATGCCATGCGTAAATATTCCTGCTCCATAAGTTAATGCATAGCAACTTAAGTAACCGCCATAACTGAATCCGGTGATGCATATTTTGGTCGAATCTGCGTTTCCGTTAGCGATCAGCCATTTTACCAAACTGCTGTAATCCTTCATTTCCCAGTAACCGAGGTTGTGATACATATAATTTGCACCTTCTTTTCCAAAATGTCCGCTGCCACGATGATCCATGGCCACCTGGATCAGTCCTTCTTTTGCGAACCATTGCTCGTTGCCGGTCAGGGCCCACGTATCCATAACAGAACCAGAATTGGGGCCACCATAAGCGCTTATCAGCACAGGATACTTCTTGTTCTTATCTATATTTATCGGCCAGGTAACTTTCATAGGCAGCTCGTAAAGCCCATCCGCCGTTTTTACACGAATTAATTCCGTTTTCGCAAGCTTGTAATTATCAAACCCCGCGTCTTTGTTATCAGCAAATTCTTTGATGATCTTGCCATGATCATCAAGCACGCTCATTCTTAAAGGTGTTGATACGTTTTCATAGGTAGTTACAAAATAAGAAGCATCTGGTGAAAGGTTAATTTTACTGTGATTAAAATCACCGAAGGTCAGGCGCTGTAATTTTTTCCCATCAAGATTCACCCTATACAGGTCTTTCCTCGCACTATTTTCTATGCCCCTTGCCATAAAATAAACGACCCCTTTATTTTCATCAATATATTTAAGGTCTGTCACGGTAAATTTTCCCGAAGTCACCGGGTTGGTCAATTTACCATTCATGCCGTAATAATACATATGTCTCCAGCCCGAAGTATCATTGAGAATGATAACGCCCTTACCATTTTTTAAAAACGTAACGCGTTTCTCACTATCTTTTAGCTGGATCCATGTTTTTTGTGTTTCATTATAAAACAGGGTTTTACTGCCATTCGCAGGGTCCACTTCCCAGATCTTTAAGTTATTCTGTCCGCGGTTTGCCCACTGTACGAATAACCTGCTTCCATCGGGTTTCCAGATAGGTTCGCCGAAGTATTGATCATCCTTTGGATTAAATTCACTCCAGACGACTACCCTGCCTTCCGGTCTTGCTATCCCAATTTTAACCTGTGGATTTTTATCGCCCACCTTTGGATACCGCATTGTCTCCAGGTATCCATGCTGGCCCTGGCCATCTGTTAAGGTAAAAATGGGAACGGCTGTATCGTCTGTCCTGAAAAATGCAATATACCTGCTGTCAGGGCTCCACCAAAAAGAGCAGTAATGCGAACTGCGGCCTAAAATTTCTTCCATATAAACCCAGCTGGCGTACCCATTCAATATCACATCACTGCCATCCTCTGTGAGGCGGGTCTCCTTTTTTGTATGAATGTTTACCGTGTAGAGGTCATTTTTCTTCGTATAGCATACATAGTTAGCATCCGGGCTCATCGTTGGATTTATTTCTTTGGCTGCATCATCAGTCAATCGCACTTCGATGTCATTTAATTTAATGTAAAGATCATCTCCTTTCAGATATGCAGCTGGCCCGGCTGTAATGCCTGCAGCTATAACATCCTTAGTGGCTTCCTTCTCTGTCCCCGTCGCAGCATCCACTATATAAGTCACACTGTCTTTTATAACGAGGAAGTGGCTGTTGTCTGTCCAGCGTAGCATAACAGGCAAGGGCCTGGTGATCCCTTTAAAATTCCCTTTGAAATATTGATCCCCGGTAAGTTCTTTTTGCTGGGAAAACCCGGTAAGGCTATATATCGACAGGAGTCCAGGAATGATCGCTTTTTTTACAAAATGTACCATGCGTGTTTCATTAATTGAAATTACAAGTTAGCTTTTTGCCGGGATGCAGAAAAAAGCGGGAGATACTGATTAATAAGTTCTTCATGTTGGTAAAAGATAAAAGCCGTCTCATCATACATGAAACGGCTTCTGTTATTAAGGTGATTTTTTATTAATTTCCGGTACCAATATTATTGATATCCTGTTCTATTCCTGTGTGCATGTATTGTGCATCTCCAAATCCAAGGATAGGCCAGAATATGGGGCTTAAAAGCGCCATACCAACTCCAAAACCTGAACTTTTTCCAAACCGTTGAGCAATTTCCATACAAAGCATGATCAGGATGACGATATTCACAATAGGGATAAGCATCAGTATCACCCACCATCCCGGTTTGCCCCCGATCTTTGTCATGATATAATAATTATAAATCGGGATAATGGCCGCCCATCCTGGCTCCCCTGCCTTTTCAAATACTTTCCAGAAACCGGCAATTACAAATACAATGATTGCGATGTAAACAATAACGATAAGTCCCATAAAATTTAGTTTTTAGTTAGGTTGATAGGCGTCAAATATATAAATTAAATATTATAAGGTATCAACGGTTTATTAACAAGAGTTAATAAATGGGGCTAATCCGTTTTTTCGGGTCTCATCATCGGGAAGAACAGCACATCCTGTATAGAATGCTGGTTGGTAAGCAACATGCATAGACTGTCGATACCAAAACCGATACCACTTGTTGGCGGCATACCATATTCCAGTGCCCTTAGAAAATCATGATCAATGAACATGGCTTCATCATCGCCCCGTTCCATCAGATTTCGCCTGTTCTTCAAAACGTTCCCGCTGTTCGATAGGATCATTTAATTCACTGTATGCATTGGCGATTTCTTTACCATTCACGATCAGCTCAAAACGCTCTACCAGTCCGGGTTTGCTGCGGTGCTTTTTGGTAAGCGGGCTCATCTCCACCGGGTAATCAGTAATGAAAGTTGGTTGTATATAAATGTCTTTCACATTTACCGCCAAAAATCTCATCGATCAATTTGCCCTTGCCCCATTTTTCATCAGCATGTATCCCTAATTGTTTGCAAACATTCCTTATGCCTGCTTCATCCATTTCGCTGATATCAAAACCTGTATGTTCTTTAATGGCATCGTACATGGTGATACGTTTGTAAGGCGCTTTAAAGTCAATTTCCTTATTCCCCATTACAGCTGGTAGTAACCCATTTGTGGCGATGGCAGCTTTTTCCAGCATTTGTTCCGTGGTATCCATCATCCAGTCATAATCTTTATACGCCACATAAAATTCCAGTACGGTAAATTCAGGATTATGGGTACGGTCCATTCCTTCATTTCGGAAATTGCGGCTGAATTCATATACCCATTCAAAACCGCCAACGATCAGTCTTTTTAAATACAGTTCATTGGCAATACGCATATACATCGGAACATCCAGTGCATTGTGATGTGTTGTGAAAGGCCTTGCAGCAGCGCCGCCGGGGATACTTTGCAAAACAGGTGTATCCACTTCCAATGCGCCACGTTCATTTAAAAATTCACGGATGGCATTCACCAACTTTGTACGTTTAATAAAGGTTTCTTTTACAGCTGGGTTTACGATCAGGTCTGCATAACGCTGCCTGTACCGGAATTCCGGATCTGTTACTTCATCAAAAGCTTCACCATCTTTTTCTTTTACAACCGGCAGCGGATGAATGATTTGGTAAGAATGGAAAATTCTTTTACATGAATAGAGGTTTCACCGGTTTTTGTCGTAAAAACATATCCTTTTACACCAATGATATCACCAATATCAATCAGTTTTTTCCAGACAGTTTGATACAGGGTTTTATCTTCCCCGGGGCAAATATCATCCTGCTTGATATAGAATTGAATTTTCCCGGTTGCATCCTGTAACACGGCAAAATTTGCTTTACCCATATCCCGTACGCTCATGATCCTGCCTGCAATGCATACATCTGCAAAATCTGCTTTATTTTCTTCTCCTTTATAATTTTCTTTTATATATACTGAAGTGGTATTTACAGGATATAATGCTGCAGGGTAAGCATCAATGCCCAGTTTATTTAGTTCCGTTAATTTTTCCCTTCTTATGATTTCCTGTTCGGACAAATGTTGTGTGCTCATATGATCTAAATTTGGCTTCAACGGCCAACTTGGGCGCAAAGGTAAATGTTGTGCAGCAGGCAAACAAGGGCAGTTAAGAGATAGTTTTACCAGTTTTAACAACATGGCCATTTTACATTGGCAACATAGTTGCATCAAAGCTTACAAATCATTTATTATGAAAAGAATGTTTACGCTCCTGCTAGTTGTTATTACACTTGCATCCTGTGATGTAATGAAACAATTACCCGGTACTACCGGTATTTCTGAAAATGAAGCAGGCCAGGGTATTAAAGAAGCATTGAGCCAGGGATTGGCAAAAGCAGTCCTTCAATTGAATACAACAGATGGCTTTTTTAAAGATGCGCTTTATAAGATCTTATTACCACCCGAAGCAAAAAAAATAGAAAATACATTAAGAGGCCTGGGATTTAACAGCATGGTTGATAAGGCTATTTTACAGATAAACCGTGGTGCAGAAGATGCGGCAGGTCATGCAAAACCAATTTTCGTTGATGCTATCAGGAGTATGACCTTAAATGATGCGATCGGCCTTGTTAGAAATGGTGATACAAGTGCTACTCATTTCTTCCGGGTGAAAACATCCGAAAAAATTATTTGCCGCATTTTTACCGGTAATAAAATCATCCCTTGATAAGGTGGATGCTACAAAATATTATGGTGATCTTATAACGAAATACAACAACTTCCCGACGACGATTAAAAAATTAAATCCTGACCTTGCCGGTTTTGTGACCGCAAAAGCAACGGAGGCATTGTTTGACCTCGTTGCAAAAGAAGAACTCAATATCAGGAATAATTTTGCTGCAAGAACGACAGATATTTTAAAGAAAGTATTTGGGGGATCCTATAAATAAGGATAGTAATAAAATTGTTTAATATCCCACCAGGAAATTACAGGCTGCATTGAATCCATTCTCGAGGAGCAGTTTTTGCTCTGCAGGATCCATGCGTTTAATTTTTGGTTCTACATTTCCGAAACTTACATAGATAGTACGTCCCATTTCATTTTCAAGGTTGGGGTATTTCCTGTTCAATGTTTCTATTACCAGGTTACCAAAAGCGTTAATGTATTCTGAGAATTTGTCGATCGTATACCCGGGTATGGAAATATTATTATTTTGAAAATTACCGATCTGCTGGGCCCTTTCCAGTTTTATGCCGAGGGTTTGTGTATTGAATCTAACCTTATCACATAGCAACGGGTTCTCATTATTTTCACAGGTATCAAACATGCTTATGGGATAATTGCAAAGCAGCCCGCCATCCACATAATAATTCCTTGTACTTAGGGTATCCTTATCCGAAATTTTTATTTTGTCATCATTCAATGCAATAGGCTCAAAGTAGAACGGGATACTTCCGCTGATCCTTACTGCCAGTGCAACCGGCATTGAGGGAGAATGTTCGTATGAAAAAACTTCCAGCCGTTGCTTTGTCAGGTTTGTCCCGGTGCAATAAAGATCCTTGTACCTGCCATCCTTAAGATGCAGCTCATGTAATTCTGCAAAGGTCAATTGTTCCTTACCGGTTTTATGTTTGACCAGCTTCAATAACCATTTTTCAAATTTCCTGCCCTTGTAAATTCCGTAATCCCTTTTTAAACGGGTATACTTACCGAATACTCCGCCTTTGCCATCGTTAAATTGCTGGATGGCCAACTTCCTGATCATGCTGTCTATCTCCGCTGAATTGTACCCGATGCTGATCATTAATCCTGCAATTGCCCCTGCAGAACTCCCCGCTACTTTTTCTATTTGCTGTAAGATGTTTTTTTCCTCCAGTGCTTTGAGGACGCCTACATAAGCAATGCCTCTCACACTACCGCCTTCGAGTACCAGATTTTTATAGATGGTTTTTTGTTGAGCAAGGGCGAAGGAAGGTAACAGGAGCAGGATCAGGAATTTCTTCATATTGTAAAAATAATTATGAACTATTTAGACAATTGTTAAACTTACCCTTAAATTTCAGATGATGCCAGCAATACCTGCCAGGCTTCCTCCACTTTTCCCTCATTCAACAGATCAGCCGCATATCTATGGATCTCCTTTTCCATTTCTGTTGTATCTATACCATAATATTGGATGATCTGCTTCAATCTATCTGAATCAAAAGAAGGTAATATGACAGGTGTTTCATGAATATTTGCCAATTGCCCGAGATGGCTACCCGAGAGGATGGTACTCTTACGAACTGCTTCGGGTAATGCATCTATCCCGATGCCAATATGTATGTTTGGCTTGATAACTTTAAATAAATTGGTTTCATCTACTTTGCAATACCAATCTCCTCCCAGCCTTGCGACATGATGCAATTTAGTCTGGTCAATCTTTTTATTTTCATCCAGGATACTTTCATCAATATGCATGCAGAGCACTTCGCATATCACGAGGTTACCGGCTCCGCCTTCGGTTCCAAGCGGTTTTATCTCTAATACCCTGCATTCCATTTTTACTTTACTTTCCTTTACCATGGGTGGACTTACCATGGTTGCTTTTTCAGCAGTAAAACCCGCTTTGATAAATTCATTGGTTCCTTTTGGGAATTCGCAGCTTGCCAGCGATGTTTGCTGAACCATATCAAAATCCACGATATTAATAACTACTTCGGGTACTTCCACTACATTTTGTAATGAATGCTTTGTTGTATTATTCCTGACCCTTCTTGCAGGAGAAAAAATTACTACTGGTGGATTGGAAGAAAATAAATTAAAAAAACTAAAAGGGCTCAGGTTCACATTCCCTGCTTTATCAATAGTAGATGCAAAACAAATTGGCCTTGGCGCAATGGCATGTTGCAGGTAGTTTTGAACATCGGCGGGGGAAAGGTCTTTTAAATTGAGTATCATATTTTTTACCGCAAAGGCGCGGAGGCGCCGTTAAAAATCATTTACAAATCTTTTTATACCATCGTTTATGAGAGGAACATGTGCTGGTTTTGGGCCAAAATATTCCGGAGTTCAAATTCTTTTAATAAAGCGAATTCATAGGCAGATTCTAATAACCCCGGGCCAAGTTCCCTATGAACATGAAAACATGCATCAACAATTTCCGCCCCTAACTCATTATATCTTTCTTTAGTCATTTTTTGTGCCTTAGCGTCTTCGCGGTCAACTCTTCTTCAAATTCAAAATACTCCAATCACTCTCTTCCTTTACAATCGTATTACTGAGTTTCCCCAACCCATCAATTTCCATTTCCACCACATCTCCTTCCTGCAGCCATTGTTCTTTATAATCCGGGTCATTTAATTTGCCGGTTCCATTCAATTCGAGGAAACAGCCCGTACCAACAGTGCCGCTGCCAATAATATCGCCTGCATACAGGTTAACACCATAACTGCAGCGTTCAATGATCTCGGCAAAGGTCCAGTCCATATCCCCAAATTACCCTCACTAACCTGCACGCCATTTACCGACATTTCATTCCAAGGTTCCAGCTTTTGCCGGTATGGCTTTCTTTACAGGGTATTTCATATTGTTCCAGTTCATCGAGTGTGACCAGCATTGGCCCGATCGCTGTAGCAAAATCTTTTCCTTTTGCCGGTCCAAGGTTCAGCAGCATTTCTTCCATTTGCAGTGCCTTGCACTCATATCATTCATGATCATCAGTCCGCCGATATAATCATCTGCTTCTGCAGCTTTGATATTTCGGCCCATCCTGTTTATAACAATCGCAGCTTCCAGTTCAAAATCAAGTTTTTCAAAATGATCAGGCATACAAATCAACTTCGCCTGGCCCCTGTATGCTATTATGATTTGTAAAATAAAAAATCGGGTACTGGTCAAATTCCGGGATCATATCTACTTTGCGGTTACGTCTGGCTGCTGCCACATGCTGCCTGAAAGCATACCCATCCCTGCAACTTGTCGGATGCGGAACCGGTGCCAGCAAATCAGCTTCATCAAAGGGAACTGCCATGATATTTCTTACCAAGGCCTTCTTTTATCCTTTGTTCAACCGCTATTGCAAGTGGCATTACATCATCCCAATAGTTTAAGAACATGGCCATGCTGATGGGAAGATCAGGATGAAGCACATCAGTATCATATAACAAGCCATTTACCAGCAATGCCAGTTGGTCACGGCCTTCTTTTAAATAAGTAACTAGTTTCATATTATAAGCTATTTAAGCGCAAAATTAGGCATTATCACCTGCATCTCAAAAAAAATGCATTTAGTATATTTGTATCAATAAACCACGTAATGGAATTCGAAAAAATTTATAACAAGGGCCAGGCCCAGTTATTTAAAAATCAGTACTTAGAATACCTTACAAAAACCCATCCGTTGGTCATTTGGGGTATGTATCTGCCTGTATTGATATTACTTACCTTATTATTCAGCCCAGGTTTTACAATTTTACCGGCCTGCAATGTTTTCCTGCTTTTTTTAGCGGGGCATGTTTTTCTGGAGTTTTACTGAATATATACTACACCGGTTTGCTTTTCATTACCATGCAGAAAGTGAACGCGGCAAAAAGATCCATTATATCATACATGGTAATCATCATGAATATCCAAGGGATAAAGAAAGGTTATTCATGCCGGCTGCACCGAGCCTGATCATTGCCTTCACTTTATTTTCTTATTAATGTACCTCATATTCGGGAAAATTGTGTTTGCGTTTTTTCCTGGCTTTATTCTCGGTTATCTTATTTATGGAAGCATGCATTATGCCATCCATGCCTGGAATCCTCCATTTAAATGGATGAAAGGCTTATGGCGCAATCATCACCTGCATCATTATAAAAATGATGAAAGGGGATTTGGGGTAAGCAGTACTTTATGGGATCATGTATTTGGTACCATGTTCGACCTGAAGAAAGAAAAAGAAGATAAAGAGAAAGTACAGGAACTGATGTTTAATAAATATCCAAAGGGATCTGCAGGAACGTTCATCACCATTTTTCATCCTCTTCAATATTCATCAGCCCGACTATTGATCTTGCCGGGTATTTTATTTTCTGCAATTTGCCTTTCGATCATCAGTGTTGCGATTATTTTTCCGGAATCATCCCCGCATGTTCTTTTAATAATTGCTATCAGTTTTTTTTCACTTACATCCATCCGGTATAAGTAGACTGATCAAGCCTTTCAAAATCATGTTTTGACAAGTGTAGTTGATATAGTGTGACAATTCCTCAAACAGCATTTGATCTTTCAATACCTGGAGATCTGTTATAATGAATATTAGTTCAGGCAGGAGATTGTCCTTATTATCCATTGAGAATTATCTGTTTACAATAGTTTTATAAATCTATTTAAAATTTTTCAAGCACGCCCAAAGCAAATAAAGCAAAATCATATTTAGCCGGATCATCGTTATCCAATGTTTTTCATATCCGTTTGTTAATTCCAATGCAGCCTGCCAATCAGTTGGTTTGCGTTGTAATAAATTAAAATGTCTTGCAACCCTTGCCACATGTAAGTCTAAGGGAATGATCAGTTGTGAAGGGTGATATTTTTTCCAGATACCAAAATCACTCCGTGCTTTATCTTTTCTCACCATCCAGCGCAGGAACATATTCAATCCTTTTGCAGCTGGCATTTTTTTGCCGGCGAGGCAATATGTTTCATTGTTCGTTTCGGCACATCATCCAATGAAAAAAAATAATGGTAAAATCCATTCAATGCATTTTCAATCGTTTCATCATTTATGTGCATCCATTCTGTAAAAGCAGTTTCCAGAGAAGCATTTTTTGTGATAATGCATTTTAAAAAATGAAATAAAATATAAGCAGATCTGTGGGATTAAAAGTGCGGTGTTTGAAATGCAAGTAATTTTTTAAGATCAGCTATCTGTATGATGAAGGCAAAATGCGTGAGGTGCATTGTCCATCAGCTGCATCAGCTCTTTTGATTTATTGATGATCGTTGTGCGGTTACCCCAGGCAAATATCGCCGCAAAAAATCCGGCAATTTCTATATCCTGTTTTTTTGTAAATAGGTGTGGAATAGAAATGGGATCGGCTTTAATAAAAGAAGGTTGATTGTATTCATCAACCTTCTTATCCAAAAATACTTTTAAATGTATGTTCATTTGTGCAATCATGCACTCAGTATTTTTCACATTAACCAATCGCTTGTTAAGATCTTCGATCAGATCATCGGCATCTTCAATCCCACACTCAATCTTATCAATCCATCGGTTAGTCCATTTTTTATCCTTTCTTCTCTTGGTATGCTTGCATGTGTCATGCTTGCAGGGTGATTGATCAGTGATTCAACACCACCCAGACTTTCTGCCAGTGAAAATAAATTTGTAGATGACAAAACCTTTATTCGCGGCTTCGATACTTTCATCTTTCAAAGTAAAAGCCATCATGCCTCCAAAATCCCGCATTTGTTTTTTCGCAATTTCATAATCGGGATGATCTGCAAACCCACACCAGTAAACTTTGTCCACTTAGGATGATTGCGTAAGAAATGTGCGATCATATACCCGTTCTCACAATGTTGTTTCATCCGCACATGCAAGGTTTTGATTCCGCGCAACACCAGAAAACAATCCATTGGGCCCGGGAACTGCACCACAACTTTTTTGAATGAAATATAATTGTTCTCTCAATGCCTGGCATCATTCATCATCAATGCACCCTGTATCACATCACTATGGCCGCCGAGATATTTTGTAGAAGAATGCATTACGATATCAGCGCCAAGGTCCAATGGATTTTGCAAATAAGGTGAAGCAAAAGTATTATCAACACAAAGCAGTGCCCCTGCTTTTTTTGCATATGGCTGCGATAGCAGAAATATCAGTAATATTCATCAAAGGGTTAGTGGGTGTTTCTATCCAGATCAATTTTGTTTTGGCTGTAACGACCGCTTTTACATTTTCAGTATTCGATGTATCTACATAAATAAATTTGATCCCGAACTTTTCAAATACTTTGGTGAACAAACGGTAGGTTCCGCCATACATATCATTTGCTGCGATCACTTCATCACCGGGGCTCAATAATTTTATAACAGCATCAGTAGCCGCAACACCACTGCTGAAAGCCAGCCCAAATTTTCCATTTTCAATGATCGCCAATGCATGTTTCCAGTGCTTTACGTGTTGGATTTTGGCAACGGGCATATTCATATCCTTTATTTTCTCCCGGTGCTGCCTGCACATAAGTAGATGTTTGATAGATCGGTGTCATGATAGCACCTGTACTTGGATCGGGTTCTGCACCCGCATGAATGAATTTTGTAGCTATCTTTTTATTGCTTAATGACTCTTTATTGCTCATTTGGAAAAAATTAATGAGGTGCAAAAATACTTAATAATATAGTGCAAGGCTTTGCTATTTATTTAAAATACTGGGCAACGCAGAGATAACGCCAGTCAAAATTATCGGCATCATGTGCATGAAGGCTTTTTGATTTTTTTATAAGTACTTGTGGCTTTTAAAATATCCTTCTTTACAAGGTTGCGTTTTGCTTCATGAATGTAATCCTTCATTCGGGATTTTCCATCCATTGTTTTTGCGGTGGTTCAAAACCTACTTTATCTGTTCGCCAAACAATATTATCGAGGCAATTTTTATCCATTGATTTTCGAAGCAGGGATTTAGTACAGCCATTACTGTATCTTAAAATTTGAAGGAACGAAAAAATGAACTCCACCAGCTCATGCATTTAAAAAAGGCAAGCGCACTTCCCTGCCATGAGCCATGGCATTCCTGTCGCTGTATCGTAATAATTCTTCGAGGCCCGTTCTGCATTGTATTAAAATACAGTATGTCGTTCAGTTTTGTGACAATGGGTTTATGAATCCCTTCCCATTCCCTTCCTTTTAAATAAGTGCACAAATTCTTACTCACATCAGGATGGTGAATGATCTTGTGGTATTCTTTTTTTTCCAGCGCAATGGAAGCATGGGAAGGCAGGAAAGCCGCGAGCATATTTTTTACATTCCAGCGTAAAGTTGATGCTGTTTTCCTGTAGCTGCATTCTTTCTCTTGGCTGCCGGAAAATTTATACCTGCTTATCATTTCCTGTAAATACCAATGAACATATTTATGATAGCCAGCGAGTATTTCATCTGCGCCCTGGCCATCAAGCAATACTTTTATATTATGCCTTTTAGCCAGTTCAAACACTTTGTATTGCGCAAAAATACTTGAAGAAAGAAATGGTTCTTCCTGCTGGTAACATATTTTTTCAAAATCCTCAATGAGTCTGGCTGCAGATGGTGTTGTTGTAAAACTTTCGAGGTCAAATTGTTTTGTTACCTGCTGAATATATTTGGATTCGTCATTTTCAAATCCCGGGAAAGATGCAGAAAAAGTTTTATACTGGTTTGCAGCACTATGCATTTATTGTTTTAATAATAATACAACAATGGAAGAACTATCCAATCCGCCACTTAAGCGTGGCTCCAATGGGTACATCACTTCTCAATCTCCTGTTAACGGATGCTGCAAATAGTTCATCGAACTTTTCGATCGCGTCTTCTTCCTTGATCTTTATCTATGCCTGTTTATCAATGTCCCAGTAATTTTCAATTTGTATCCGGCCATCTCCGCAATAAATTTCAGGTAATGAGCAGGCGGCAGGGAATAAATATTTTTATAAAATGTTTGTGCTTTATCTGCCGGGTTCTGAACATAGCCAAGGGTAATATAATTCAGTATCATTTTATTCTCAATGGTTTTTTCAATGCCTGCGGCCCATAGCCCTTTCATTTCGCTTGCAAAGGAAAAAAATTGTTTTTCGTCATAATAATAAAATGGCTTTTCCCCGAAACGATCCCTTGCTGCAAATAAAGTTTGTTCTTTTTCATCCCAGATCGCAAATGAAAACATCCCGTCAAAATGCTGTAGGCATTTTTCCTTATAACAATCATACGCTGCCAGGATTACTTCCGTATCACTTGCTGTTGTAAAATGATAACCCGCTTTTTTTAATTCTCTTCTTAATTCAATATAATTATAGATCTCACCATTGTATACAATGCTGTAACGCTGCATATAATGCATGGGCTGGGCGGCGGCTGCAGTCAGATCAATGATGGAAAGTCTCCTGTGTGCAAGCCCCGCATTGCCTCTTTTGTTTGTCCAAAAGCCTTCCCCATCCGGCCCGCGGTGAGCCAGTGCATCAGCCATACTTTTTAATACGGGTAAATTTATATTAGAATGGTTGGGAGATATTATACCGGCTATGCCACACATATTGTAAATATCATGATTCCCTCATGCAAAGCCAAAAAATGTTGTTTGTAATTTATTTGCCTGCGAATTTTACAGGAAGTATAACTTTCACAGTGTCCCATGCCATCACAAGGTCAGTTCCATTTTCAGCCGGTTCAAATACCATTGTAAAATCTTCGAGGGCTGGTGATTGCAGTACAATCGGTACGTCTGTTTTAAAAACATCTTTTGCGCGGTCCATGTGTAAACCCCAGGTGTACAGGTTACTGTTTAGAACAATGGTCCATTTATCAGGATATGGAATACAATACATGATATACCTGCCCCTGCTGATTTTTTTGCCTGCAATAATTACGTCTTTAAAAAATTCAATTTCGGTTGCTTCATTGGCACCCAGCCTCCACTCTTTGCCATATTCTCGAAGGTTTTTTTTGGCATTATACCCGAAAATAACTCTCCCTTTTTTTTGCGGCCTGCTATAGATCAACCTTGCAATAAGCCCGGTGCTGTCTGTGCCATTCATCTTCAGTACAGGGTAATTCTGCGGGTAATAACTCATATCCATCGGCGATTGATCGTAAGCGATATAAGGATTCGCAGACTCTGTGTTATGCAACGTATCAATTACAGTAGCGTGTTTTTCTTTATTGTCATTATTTGAATTACAGGAAAAAATAAGGGCAGCAGGAAGCATTAAACGAAGTAATGCCGGCCCTGAAAATTTAATTAATTTCATATTTCTACAAAGAAATTGGTATGCTGAGCTTCATATTATCCCAGGCAACCAGTAAAAAAAATCCATTCACGCCTTTATCAAAAGCCATTGTAAAAGCTTCTGAAATATCAGCCTGTTTTTGTACAGGCACGTCTACTCTCACAATATCCTTTTTTATATCGTATTTAAATGAACCCCAGGTATCTGTTTCTTTATTAACGATGATCGTCCACTTATCTTCAAAGGGGATCGCATACAGTGTGTAGCGCCCTTTTTTTATTTTAACATCATTGATCGTTACATTCTGGTAAAATTCGATCTCAGTAGCTTCATTCGCTCCAAGCCTCCATAGTTTTCCAAATTCGATCAGGTCGCCAAATATGACGCGGCCACTTTTTTGGGGCCGGCTATAAATGACCCTGGCAACCATTGGCTCTGTTGCTTTATCCTGGATCTTCAAAACCGGGTAGTTATTTGGATAATAACTCATATCCATAGGTGATTTATCTATTTCAGGGAGCTTAAGCTGTGCAATACAGGTTCCCGCAGCCAGGCAAAAAAGTGAACAGGCTAATATCAAATGCCTCATAATAAAATTTTTTCAAAGATATATCAATCAGTATTTAATAGCTGCTTCATTGTATGGGCGGCATGATTTTTTAACAAAGGGAAAAATTCATCATAATATGTCTTCATCAAAACAATATGATCCCGGAAGATCTGAAAAGCCGTATCTGCTTCCCGGATATACTTTGCCCGGTGCGCCATCCCATTAAAGCTTTTTTGGATCCCCCATTCGAAACGGTAATTAGACAACCAGTCGTACTGCTTCATATATACAAAGACCTGCTGAAATACCAATGGCAACGCTGCCACCTCGTTATCAAGCGCGGCATAGGTATCTGCCGCAAACAATTGTAATGCCTCCGGGCTTGAGAACTGGCTGTGGTCGTTTGCCAGGTAATAATCATATGCGATGTCTGTAAATGCACCCGCGTATAATCCATATACCGGCCTGAAAACCTGTTTCATTTCTTTTGTGACAGGATGTGAATCTGTAAAATGGTCGATCTCCCGGTGAAGCTGTATCCCCTTGCGGATCAATGGAGGGTAATCATATTGTTTTTTACCTTTCACAAAATCACTGATCATATTGCCCGCCAGCACCTGGGGATGGTTAAAGGATAAATAAGCATGTGCGAGGTAATTCATACCTAAAGTTAACCCGGGGGATAAAATTATTTGCAAACTGCCCTGCAATTATTTTGATTTACATTTATTGATATTTATCTTCCGGTCATCTTCAAAAATGTACACATGGACTTTGGTGACGTTTATCTTCAGCACGTAAAGAAGCAGTTCCTTTATTATAAAACGCTTGGTGAAAAAGCAATGGACCAGCTTAAGCCTGAACAATTATTTACCCGTGCCAATGATGACAGCAACAGTATTGCCACGATCGTAAGGCATATGCACGGTAATATGTTGTCCAGGTGGACAGATCTTCTAACCTCGGATGGAGAAAAACCCTGGCGAAACAGGGATCTTGAATTTGAAGAAAGCAACAGCAGCAAAGAAGCAGTAATGAGGCAATGGGAAGAAGGCTGGGCCTGTTTATTTTCCGCTTTGAATAATCTTGATACCAGCCAGCTGATGCAAATCATTTATATCCGCGAAGAAGCCCAAAGAGTGATGGAGGCGATCAACAGGCAACTTGCCCATTATCCTTACCACGTGGGGCAGATCATTTTCGCGGCAAAAGAATTGAAAGAGGATGACTGGAACAACCTGTCAATTCCTAAAAAAAAGAAATAAAATCAATGCATGAACTGGATCTTATTAATTGTAGCCGGTTTATTTGAGGTTGGTTTTGCCACCTGCCTGGGAAAGGCCAAAGAAAGCAACGGTCTTATGCAAACGCTTTGGATGGGAGGGTTCTTTATTTCCCTTTCCATCAGCATGTTTCTATTATATAAGGCATCTCAATCAATTCCCATTGGTACAGCATATGCAGTATGGACAGGCATCGGGGCGGCAGGAACCGTTCTGGCCGGCATTGTCTTTTTTAAAGAACCCGCTACATTCCTGAGATTATTCTTCATTACAACATTGATCTCTTCCATCATCGGCCTTAAAGCAGTAACCTGATAATATCCATTCGGGAAGCAGGTACAAGATAACCTGGTGATAACAATAAAAAGGGACCAAATAGAAATTCAGTCCCGTAATAAATCCAATATCCTATGAAAAACCTGTTTTGAAAATAGTCATGAACTATGCCAACCAATCCATATATTAATACGTTTATTGAATGAGAAACAAATTCTACAGAATACCGGTTAGGAGGAACATTTTCCCTAAAAACCGTGGAATTTTATGATTTGTTGCTTCGTTTAAAACAATTTATTACATATTTTGTTTCAAAATCCCCCCGAACGAGTCTTTAAACAATATTGGCAGGTTTTATGCCATATGATAAATAAACAAGTGAGATGAGTAATATAATCTATATGAAAATTGACGGGGTGGACAGTTTTGCATGGGTAACAGAAATACCCAACCGCAATCACAATATGTTCAGGGTATTGTTCAAGAATGAATATGAGAACATCTTTTATACGGATGTAGAAACAGGGAATTGGATGGAAGAAGATCTTGGATTCACCAGCCTTGCCCGGGAAGTAGGCATGCAATTAAAGAATTTCTGCAAAAATCCGATACATGTCCCCAAGATACTGACCTGGCACAAACAATATAGTGATGATCAATTGATCTCCTTTGGTTTTTTTAATTTTATGAAGGAGAAATACAAAATGTACGAGATCTACAATGCCAATAAAAAATACATGTATACACTGGTAGATATGGATAATGAAGAGTGGCAGATCCTGGGGAATAATTCCAATATACTGAATACGATCGACCCCCTCTTTATAGATCATGTGATACAGATCCTTCCTTTGTACTGGGCCAATGCGAGGTGATCGTTTAACCGGGCTTGGTACCAGGCAACCATTTTATTAAATGCCGTTATTCTTAAAAGTAATAATAAAGCTGCTCCCCTCATTTAATTTCGATTGTACTTCCAGTTCTACCTTATGGGATTGAAGGATATTTAAAGTAGCGGTAAGTCCCAGCCCCATTCCATTTCGTTTTGCTGTAAAGTATGGCTCAAAAAGCCTGGACAGGTTTTCATCATTGATGCCACATCCATTATCTGAAATGGTCAGTTGAGAACCTTCGGTTATTTTTTTTAACCTGACGGACAGAACACCCGATCCCTGTTCCATCGCTTCTACTGCGTTAATGATTATATTAAGCAGTGCAATTTTCAGCTTTTCGGGATCTGCCAGTACAATGATATCTTCTTTGGGGAAATTTTTACGAAGCGTGATCTTCTTAAGGGTGATCCGGTCATGAGCAGATGTAATGCTTTCATCAATAATATCCTGGAGCCGCACATTAACCTGCCTGATCTCTGCAGGCCTGCTCGTATTCAGGAGTTCCGTGATCAGGTCTTCGATCCTCTTACTATTCCTGCTGATAATATCAAGATATATTTTTGAATCAGTATTGTCCAGTTCGGGAACCAGTTGCTCCAAAGACAGATTTATATTATTGAGTGGGTTCCTCACCTCGTGGGCCAGCACGTGTACCAACCTGTCTGCGACACCACGCCTTTCTATCCGCAAATTTGCCCTTTCTGCTTTTTTCAAACCCGTAATATCATGAATAATACCCTGGAAATATTTCCCATCGCTGTTATTTTCCCCGGAAAGGGAAAGTATACAATACTTGGCAGAACCATTTTTTGTTTTAAGGATGACTTCCATGTCATCGATCTCGTTCTTTGATAAAAGTTGCTCTTTTAAATTTTCTTTTTCTTCCTTTGAATTGAAAAGCTGGTATAAGCTTAACGACAAGAGCTCTTCTTTTGAATATTCAAATAATTTCGTGGTGGCATCATTGATATCCTGGAAAACCAATGCCTCATTAGCCAGGAAAACAGCATCCGCAGAACGCTCAAAGATATTCCGGAATTTGCGTTCATTGGCCCTTAATGCCTTGATGGATTTCGACCGCTCATATGAATAACGGATACATCGCTCAAGCTTCTCTGTATCCATTTCAGATTTTATAAGGTAGTCAACAGCCCCTGCCTTCATTGCCTGTACGTCCAGTTGCTGGTTGCCCTTGCCGGTGAGCAAAATAAAGGGCTGTTCACATTTCATTTCCTTGGCATCCTTTATCATGTCCAGCCCCGTTTGAGCGCCCAACAGGTAATCAACGAGGAAGAGGTCGTATCTATTACTGCAAATAAGATCGAGGGCGTCTTTATATTTATAACACCAGTCAATTACAAAACTATTCCCCGCAATGTTTCTTATATACTCGCTCGTTATATAAAAATCATCTTCATCATCATCAACGATCAATATTTTCAGGGCCAGGTGTTCTGCAAGCATTTAGGTATAAAATTTAAAAAACTGTAGCAAATTAATTTACCATAGAGGAAAGTACAATTTAATTAAATAAAATACAACCTAACCGAATATCACCTGCTCATCCCTTTCTTCCATTGGGATCTTCCTGATAAAGTCGTCATATCTAGCATCATCATGGTTACTATAAGCCCCATAAGCATCGAGGCTGTAACCAATTTTCCCGTCATTGGCTTCAATTAAATATAATATAGAAGAGTCCGAAGGGTCTGAATCTCCTTCGAAACGATATGTGCGTATGATCTTAAGCTCCTCGGGCTCATAATATTTAACACCCTCCATACCAAATCCTTTAGGGGTCATCCTGAATTCATTATCCTGTTTTTTTAATCTTAATTTTTCCAGCACTGCACTCAGTGTAGTCATTTCTGATTTGGATGTTGTTTCCATAAAATAAATCGTTTAAAGTTTATGTTAATACAGGATATATTAGCCAAAGTTGTACCGTTTTTATGGCACGGTTTTAATTAAGTATAATATGTATTGACGTTCACGTTAATACAATATGATTATTGAATTAACTTAAACAAAATTTTATGTCTATCAATCTATTAACCGAGGTACAGAAGAATTTAGGATATCCTGCGTTAAAAAAGATAGATCCTAATACACAGGAAGTTAAACAGGATCCGGCCAAACCCAATAAGGACAGGATGGCCCAGGCTGTTGTTCCGGCTGTGCTCGCAGGCATTTATAAACTGGCAAAAAATGAAAAAGGTATTGAGCAGATCGCAGATGAAACCGGCATTTCAAATTGGGTGGAGATCATATTTGGAGATAATAAGGAGGAGGTATTGAGAAATGTATCAGCCTACACATATTATGACAGGCAGGCTGTCAGGCTGACCATGAACGAAGCCGCTGCCGAGACTGTTAAAATGATCAGGAAGTATGCTAAAGCGGGGAAAAATTTTACCGAAATGAAAAGTTTCATCGCGGGTCAACGGGATCACATATTGCCCTTTTTACCCGCTGCGCTCCATATCGGTAATTTACTGGATGATACAACAATGGATGACAGGACCAATAAAATGGCAGGGCCAATCTCTTCATTGATGCACAAGATCGAAACCAGTTTCAGCGCTGCTGAAACAAAAGAAGATGCAGATAGAAAGGCAAATACTTTTTAACCGTTCGAATCTTCATAACTCTTTATTTTATTATAAAGTGTTTTCCGGTCGATCCTTAATATTTCGGCCGCACGGGTTTTATTGAAATTTACTTCTTTGAGTACTTTCATGATCGCTTCATATTCTGCTTTCGTAGAAGCATCTTTAAGATCAAAATTCTTCAAAGCTGTTGGTTCTTCCCCTGTATTTTTGACTGGTTCCCTGCCCGCGTGGTCTGCAAGTGGCTCCGTTGTATTTGTGATCTCCCAGGGAAGTGTTTTTGCAGAAATTTTTCCTTCACTGGTCAATAAAACCGAGCGCCTCACTACATTCCTGAATTCCCGCAGGTTTCCCGGCCACGAATAATTGACGAACATTTTCATGACTTCCTCATCAAAGTCTTCAACATCCCGGTTCAACTCTCCTTTTGCCTTTTGCAAAAAGAAATCAGCAAACAGTGGAATATCCTTTTTACGGTTCCTGAGCGCAGGGAGATTGATTGAAAATTCATTGAAACGATGATACAGGTCTTCCCTGAATTTCCCTTTACGGTATGCTTCCTGGAGGTTTTCATTCGATGCCACAATGATGCGTATATCTACCGGCATTTCTTTATTGCCACCCACTCTTTTAAATTTCCTTTCCTGGATCACTCGTAACAGGGAAGCCTGTACCTCATAAGAAAGATTGGCTACCTCGTCTAAAAACAGCGTGCCCCCGTTAGCCAATTCAAAATGGCCTTCTTTATCAGACAGGGCGCCCGTAAATGCGCCCTTTACATGGCCAAACAATTCACTTCCGGCCAACTCTTTTGACAAAGTGCCGCAATCCATTGCTACAAAAGGCTTATCAGCCCTGTCACTAAGGCTATGGATCGTTTTAGCGATCACTTCCTTCCCTGTGCCGCTTTCTCCGTAGAGAATGATGCTGTAATTTGTTGGTGCAACGATCTCTATCTGTTTGTACAATTCCTGGGTTGCACCTGCTTCCCCCACGAGGTATTCATTGTTTAAAACAGTTTGCCTGCGGGCCGGTGTTTTTGAAGTACCGCCGGGCTTAAGAACAGGGGCATTATCATCAGGATCACTGAGCGCTTCTTTCAATACATTGAGTACCTCATCCGGGATGAGGGGCTTGGTGATATAGTCATAAGCCCCCAGTTTGATAACATCCACGGCGGTTTTAATATCAGAATAACCGGTTATGATCAATACGATCGTTTGCGGTGAATGCTCTTTAATTTCCGCCAGCACATCTTTACCCTCTTTATCCCCCAGTCGGTAATCGCATATCACAATATCAAAATGCCCCTCTTTAAATTTCAGCAGGCCCTTGCCGCCGGAATGAGCCGTTTCCACCTCATATCCTTTTCTAGAAAGGAATTTGCTAAGTAGCAAACACATATCCAGGTCGTCATCTATTATTAACAGCTTATTCTTCATGACTCAAATTATTGTTTAACAAATATAAATCTAGTTTATTGTTTTCGGTTCGTTCAGGGTTACGCTGGATACGGGGATCTGTTCGATCCTGATCCAGGTAGCATACTCATTTGGATAGATCTTACTTCCAAAATCAGTTGCATATACTTTCGTAAAAACGGCTCCCAAATATAAAATGGCAGAACTATAATATACCCAGATCATGATAATAATAACTGAACCAGCCGCCCCAAAAACAGTAGCGAGGTTGCTTTTCCCGAGATAATAGCCTATTCCAAGTTTCCCAAGTGTAAATAACACTGCTGTTATCAGGGCCCCAACTAATACGTCTTTCCATTTTATTTTTGCATCCGGCAGCACTTTAAAAATGGTAGCGAACAGCAGCATTGTTATTCCTACAGATAATATATTGTCTACTGCAATGATCATCGTATCTCCTGCACCCTTTATGATCGAATTTAATTTACCACTGATGGCCGCCACAACAGCATTTAATATTAATGACACCATTAATACAAAACCCATGCATATTATGAGCGAAAAAGAGATCAGCCGGTCCAATATCAACTTCCACCAAACCCGGCGGGAGGTTGTTCTGAGTCCCCATATTTTATTTAATGAGTCCTGCATTTCTCCAAAAATACCGGTCGCGCCAATTAATAAGACAACAAGGCTTATTATAGTTGCAACCGGGGTATCCCCATTCAAATGTATATTCTGTATGGTACTTTGTATCTGTAAAGCCGCATCATTTCCTACCAGCCCGTTGATCTGGCTATATACCTCGCCCTTCATGGCCTCTTTTCCAAATAAAAGCCCGCTGGCCGAAATGATGATTACAAGCATCGGCGCAAGTGACAGGGTTGTATAATATGCCAATGACGCACTGTATTTTATAACATTGTCGGCAATATACTCCATGACTACCTGCCTGATAAACTGAAAAAAACTGATTATTTTCTTTCGCATAGGCCTTCTCATTAATAAATCCCGTTTCTACTATACTATAATTGTACCATGTAAGAAATTCCCCATTTATGGGGCCGATCTCTAAAAAAATCCCGTCGGCAATTATTAATTAATAAATTACAGCTAGTCTTTGGCGTGGTAAAATAGGCTATTAACCAGTGAACGTGGTCATTAAGGTATATAATTTGCAGCTATTGATGTTATAAATACTAAAAAAACCGGCTTCTTCTCATTCTACAGGTGTTATTGGCAATGAAATTGTCGTTAATACATTGTAAAATATCCAGATGAAATACGGAACGTTTTTAAATTATGACATTTTGAAAGTTTTAATCATTGATGATGAAGCTGATATTTGCTACCTGCTAAGTACTTTATTAAAACAAAAAAACTTAGAACCTGAGTATGTAAATACCCTTTCTGATGCTGCATTGGCGTTAAAAAAAGACATTCCCCAGATCATTTTTTTAGATAATCACCTGCCTGATGGCCTGGGCCTGAATTTTATTGAATATATAAAACAACATTATCCCTCTGTTAAAATAATTATGATCACCGCACATGATACAGCCGCGGATCGGCAGAGGGCTTTAACCGAAGGAGCAGATTATTTCATAGGCAAACCTTTCACCAGGGATAATGTATATAAAGCAGTGGACCAGGTACTTAATTAAGGTAGCAATTCCCGCTTCTGTAGAAGAATTTCCTCGAACCTCGATTTCCTGACAGTATAATTTTCCCACGCCTTTTTTAATCCGGCTTACATCGACAACCGTTCCGGTCTAAAACATGGCAAAGTTTTTTCTTATTAATAAAATATTACTTTTTTTAATAGTCACCCTTAAAACAAATTAACATGGGAAATTTACTTTACATCATTGCGGTCATCCTTGTTATTGGATGGGCTATCGGGTTTTTAGGATTTCATACAGGTGGCATCATTCACCTTTTACTGGTCATTGCAGTGATTGCTGTCCTGTTAAGGCTCATCAGGGGTTCGTAATGAATTTTTATTAATTTGATAACCACTAATATTAATGGAGAATTTAAGTGCTACAATAAGTTCGAAATTTCACGGATTGCTGTCTTACCTCACAAGAACCAAAGAAACATTTGAAATGGTAGCAGATGAAATTGAAGATTCCAATCTCAAAACAGCTTTTAATGGTTTATCCGTTGAAAGTTCGCAGTATGCAGATGAATTGAGCGTACAGTTGAAGACCCTGGGTATTCCATATGACAGTCCTTCCATTTTCATCAATGAACAAACCAACGGTGAAGCAGGCGCTGGTGATTACGACCCGGATTGTAACGAAGGAGATGAAGTGATGAATATATGCTGTACCAGTGAAAACAATATTACAAAAGCTTACCGCGAAATTTTAAATGAATATTTCCCTTTCACAGGGTTAAGGGAGGTAATGATGTATCAATTGAATGCATTGAAATGTGCTTTCATGAAGATCAAACTATTAAACGCAACCAGGTTCTCACAATGATAAACTAAATGCTATGCTTAAACCATCAATCGGCATCACTGCAAAAAATCTGAAAGACATCACAAATATGCTTTCCGCGGTGTTATCAGACGCTGTGCTATTGTATATGAAGACAAGGAAGTTTCACTGGAATGTTTCGGGTGAAAGCTTTATGGAGCTTCATAAATTATTTGAAAAACAGTACAAGCAACTGGAACAGAACATTGATGAAATAGCCGAACGGATCAATAAACTTGGCAGCCAAACCATTGGTACAACCACAGAATTTATTTCACGGAGCCAGATAAAAGAATCCCCGGGTAAGTACCCGTCATCCAAGGATATGATCAAAGAATTGCTCGGCGACCATGAAGCTGTCATTACCCAGTTAAGGAAAAATATAGACGACTCCGAAGAAAAATACAAGGATAAAGGGACGGCAGATTTTTTAATTGATATCATGGAAGGCCATCAAACAATTGCCTGGACACTTCGCAGGTATCTTGATTGACCAGGTAAATATTCACCCATTAAACCTGTTCTTAGCTGAATAGCTGTATAAAACATTATGAACGTAACACAAGAGGAAACCCTTTTAAAGGCTCTTGAAGAGCTCCAGCAAAACGGCTATACCTGTAACTTTGTAAAAAACAATGATTACCTGTATTGTTCTGAAAAAGATATGAATTTCAGAAGTTATGAACTAACGATCACCGAGAAATGCCGTTATGAAGATAAAAATGAACCTTCAAAGAACAGTGTGTTATATGCTATAGAATCCCCGGAATTTGGCCTGAAAGGATTTTTGCTCGCAAACTAACATCCCTGCGAACGCCTTTTAAAATGTACCATTCATGATCAATTTTAAGGAACTCCCTTTTTATATACAGTTTACGTTTAAACTGTTGATGATCCTTTTGCTCTGCATTTTTATTACTTATGGGCAGGGCATTCTTGTACCGCTCATATTTTCCATACTATTGTCGATCCTGCTTTTACCATTTACCAATTTCCTCGAAAACAAATTATTTTTTCCAAAATCCATTGCGATATTGGTATCAGTCATTTTTGCCCTTGCGATCATTGGAGGGCTCATTTATTTTTTTTCGCACCAGATAGCCAGTTTCTTACAGGATATCCCTTCCATAAAAAGCCACCTCGAAAAACATTATGCGACAGCCCAACACTGGATACAGGAAAAATTCAATATCAGCACGAAAGACCAGGCTGTTATTATCAGTAGTGCAAAACAGGATGTAAAAGATTCAGGCACTGAAGTGATCAGCCAGACATTTTTTACCATTACACAAACGATCTTTTACATCATAATGGTTGCCATTTATTCATTCCTGATATTGTTTTACCGGCACCTGATCAGGAGATTCATCATTGCCATTTTCAGGAATGCCGGTGAGCCCCAAATAAATGAAGTATTGCTCGAGTCGAAGGGCATTGTTCAGAAATATATGGTAGGCCTGATCATTGAAATGGGAATTGTAGCATTACTTAACACTTCCATATTATTGGCGATCGGTGTCAAATACGCGGTATTCCTTGGCATTTCCTCTGCTATCTTAAATATCATCCCATATATTGGTATCTTATCTGGAATTGTTTTTACGTCCCTGGTCACGCTCACCACTTCAAATCAATTAAGCGATATCATCTGGATCATTGTTGGTTTTGAGATCGTTCATTTTTTGGATGCTAATTTTTTGATGCCCCGCATTGTGGGATCTAAGGTGAAGATAAATGCCCTCGTTACGATCCTCGGAGTGGTGATCGGCGGTACGCTGGTAGGCTTGTCCGGTATCTTTCTGGCATTACCGGTCATTGCGATCCTGAAAATAATCTTCGACAGGATCGAAGAGATGAAGCCATGGGGATTGTTAATGGGCGATGACTCGGCACCGCAGAAAGGAAAGATCTTCCGGCGGATCGAAAGCATTAAACTAAACAGGAAAAAGAAACCAGTTCAGGCTGAGCCTCCTTCACCTGCGCCAGAGACTACATAAAAAGCATTAAATATAGAATGTAAAAGTTGAACAGTATTTACATGAGATCCCAGCCAATAGCACACTACTCTTTTCCTTTACATTCTATAGTTTATATGCTTACTATTTCTTCCCGCGGCTGACGAAATACAATACCAGGGCTATGATTCCCACAACGATGATCACACCGGTCCATACCCCGGCTTTGAAGATCCCTTTGATCGCTTCGCAGCTGCTTAACAGTGTTGTTATGCAAAAAAGGAAAAAACTTAAACGGATTAATTTTAAACGATTCATAGTTACTTGTTTTGAGATTATAGTTAGGTATTTATTTGCTGGTCTTTTTGGTAGCATCCTTTTGCGCTTCGTCGAGCGAATGCGTTGTGAAAACAGATTCATTTTGCCGGGACAGCTCGGCAATCTTTTTATAATACTTTTTTATCACATCCAGCTCCTCTTCTGTCAATTCCTCGCTATCCACTAAGCGGTTACTGGTATCCTTATTGGCAGCAATGAGCTCATTCAACTTAAGGTGCAAAGCCAGGGTTTCCCTGTTTTGTGATTGCTGGATAACAAAGATCATTAAGAAAGTAACGATGGTAGTACCCGTATTTATCACCAGTTGCCAGGTTTCTGAATAATCAAAAAAATGGCCGGTCAATGCCCATACAACTACGGTTAACAAAGCAATGAAAAAAGCAGTAGGCGTACCTGTGGCCTTTGTGACCCAGGTAGAGAACTGGTTGAATTTTCTTTTAACAATATTGCCTGATTTTTTCTTCATCATATAATTTATTAAAGGCGTTCAAAGCTGAATACCCGGTTATGCTCATGTTTCTTACCATTAATCATATCAGTCAAAATCTCTGCCGCAATGAGGCTAAAGGTAATTCCATTGCCACCATAGCCCAATGCAAAATAACTGTTTGAAAGTTTTTTGTAAGGACCAATGAATGGTAACCCGTCTTTGGTACTGCCAAAGACGCCCGTCCAGCTGAACTCCGTCCTGAATATGCTCCCGGGGAATAATTTATTGAAGTCAGCAGCAAGTTGCTTTGTTTTTTTCGGGATCAGCACATCCCTTTTTTTAGGATTGTAAAATTCCTCATCACGGCCTCCCATGATAATCCTGTTATCTTTTGTAGTTCGCATATACAGGTAGGGTTCTGCAGTATTCCACATCAAAGCTTTTGTATTGAATGGTATCTCCTCCAGGTTCATTTGTTCACTGCAAATGGCATATGTACTTTCGAGCTCAACAATTTTTTTATCAATATAGTTGACTGCTTCATAGCCATTGGCATAGATCAATTTTTTTGCCTTGATGGTATAACCCCTATTGGTTTTAAGGACAACCCGGTTCTTCCCGTGTTCAATCGAAACGGCTTCTGTCCTGTCGTACACTTCTATTCCTTTTTTTATATTATACTGGTGAATGGCATGAGTAAAATTATATGCATTCGTCTGGGCAGCCTGTGACGAAAGGATCGCAGCCGGGGCGATGATATGAAAATCATTTTCAACCTGGGCTTCGTTCAATAACCGTACATCAAAACCATGCTGTTTTCTTATGAGACATTCCTCCTCTAAAAAAGCAATATCTTTTTTATGTGCGGCGAAATAAAGGCTTTTCTTTTTTTCAAAATTAACAGACCCGGTTTTTTTTGCAATTGACCCGAGCTTATCAATGGCTTCAGCGCAAAGTTTATAAGCTGTAACTGCTTCATTCAATCCAATTTTATGTTGCAATTCGCAAAGTGGCACATCAATTTCATATTGCAGCAGGGATGTACTTGCACAGGTACTGCCAAGGCCGATGGTTCTGCAGTCCAGTACAATACACTCATTTCCTGCTTCCATTAAGTGATGGGCCATCAGGGCCCCTGAGATCCCGCCACCGAGTATGGCAATATCTACGGTTATATTATTCCTGAGGGTTGGATAATTGTATGGCAATCCATATTTTATCAGCGAAAAAGGAAGGCCCGAGTTAAGATTCATATGGCGCATTTACGATGACTAAACAAGATCCCATTCCCGGGATGTTTTTTTGCACATGCCGAAGATTTCCCTTGCTTTTCTGTTTCAATTATTGTACTTTATAGGTAGCTTATATTTAACAGGTATACGAGGTATATATTATAATTATGCCAATCATTAATGAGCCTGTAATCTATATGACTGCCAGGTTTTGATCATTGATATGAAAAAAAATGAATATTAACTGTGGAATTTTTTGCTCATATGGCTTAATAGAAGAAAAAACGCAACTTTTTTTTATATAAAAGGATGTTTGGCAACATTTTAGTTTATTATTCGGTACAATTATTTATCATTCTTAAAACACAAAACTATGAGCTCAAGTAAATTATTATCTGGCATTTTGATAGGAGCCGCAGCCGGCGCTATACTAGGTGTATTATTTGCTCCTGACAAAGGGACTGAAACAAGAAAAAAGATCGCCGCAAAAGGTGGTGACCTGAAAGATTCTATCAGGAATAAGTTCAATGAACTGGGAGAAGCCATTTCAGAAAAATATGACAGTATCCGCGGGGAAGCAGAAACCATCATCGAAAAAGGAAAAGACAAAGCTAAAAACTATAAAGATGAAGCACAACGGAATTTCTCATAACCCTTCCATAGAAATTCTTGAAAAAAGCTCCGGTGATAAAATATTAATAATGGAAAATCAGGCAACCGATAGTATAGAATCTTTATTTGAGAAGGCGGGTGATTATGTGGAAACAAGGATCGATCTATTCAAACTGAAGGCAGTGGATAAATCAGCGGATATTATATCATCCATCGCCTCCCGGCTTGTGGTGTTTTTTGTGATCGCGATATTTGTAATCATATTAAATATTGGCATAGCATTGCTGCTGGGAGAATTACTCGGTAAAACGTATTATGGGTTTTTTGTATTAGCCGGATTTTATCTTATCACCGGGCTTATTTTTCATTCAATGCGCAGGAAATGGTTCAAAGATCCAATTGTTGATAAAATGATCAAAAAGCTGTTTAAATAAATTTGTATGAAGATCAGCAACAAAAAAGAATTAGACTTGGCCATCATTGAGCTTGAAAAAAGAAAACTGGCACAGGAAGACATATTGACTTCTCAATTTCATGGAATATATGAAAGCATGAAGCCCATTAACCTCATTAGGGGCCTTTTTACCAAAGTTTCAGATTCTCCGGATATTAAAAGCGGCCTTTTAAAAACTATTACTGGAATTGCCGTGGGGATTATCACAAAAAAATTGTTTATTGGCAAAACAACTTCCTTAATGGGAAAGATTCTGAGTAATGCTTTACAGTTGGGTGCGGCTAAAACAGCTATCAGCAATACTGACAAGGTTAAAGCATACGGTACGGCTATATACAATAATCTTTTTAAAAAGAAATCCAAACATAAACAGCTCATCCTTTAATTCACTTCTTAAGCAATGGATAAGGCAATTCATACAGGAAAGAAACCGGGGGCGCCCGTGCAAGGCCCGCCCTTATCTAAAGACACATCCCGCCCTGGCCGGGAAGAAGAAGTGATCGATCAGCACGAAGAAAACCACGATAGCACTTCAACCGTTAATACTGAAAAACAATCTCCCGCAACCGGTGAAAGGAGATACCGGGAAGGCTTAGCTGATAATGATAATAAAGAACAGGATAACGGCCAATCTCAATAATTTATTCTTCGTCATTTTTTCCAACAGCGGTTCTTTTTGCTGCTTTGAATATTCCTTTCCAGATTAGGTTAAAGAAAGACCTTGTTGTATCCCGCTTAATATCGATCTCCCCTTTTCTTGTTTCATTATTTTTGGGATTATCATCTCGTACAAGAAAATTGGCAAAAAAACTGAGAAGGCCCCTTTTTTTAAGCTCATTAGAATCTTTTTTCAATGCTTCCAGTTTCAGGTCATTATACAATAATGTAGAGGTCCCGTTGGCTTTATCATCTGTACCGTAAATATTAAAATTCACGCTTTTTATCTGCCCCTTTTTAATAGAAGCAAGCGCCAAAGGTTCGATTAATGGGTTAAGCAGTTCCGCATTAAATCCTCCTATATACCCGGAGATCCTGAATTCCCCGGTGGTTGTATTAAGCGGAAGGCTCCATTTTGTTTGCAGGTTACCAACGCCTATCAGGTTTGTATTGGCATTCAGCGTAAGCATATTATTCTTATTGATATACTCCTTACTATTAGTGACATTTTCAATCGTTCCATTTGCTTTACTAAAAAAAACAGTTCCCTGTTGTTCTGTTACTGCACCACGCTCCGTATAAGATATATAACCATCCCTGGCAATGATCTTTTTAATGTAAAAAGGGAATTTTATCTTTTGAATAAGCTGGTGTGGGTAATTTCCCACCTTACTTCCGGTAAACGGGGGAATAGTTCTGTCACAGGAAACTTTTATGACCGGGTGTATGATCGCATTCTCAGCGATTAGCATTTCATTGGCTATTAATTTCTTTGTGTCAATACCGGAAAGATCAATATTATTGATCACGATATTATAAAGATCTGTTTGCTCCTTCAGTCCTTTTACAAAGGTTGCTTCTGAAACCTGTGGAACAACAGAAAAATGATCTATGTGCATCTTCCCGGTTGCCTTACTGATGTTAAAGGCCCCCATACTAACCTTATATATTTTATTATCAGTAATAAAAGAGAACCCATCTGCAGATATGATCCAGTTGCTGCGGCCCACCAGGTTCTTTATATTGGTTCCCGAATAAAGATTTTGAATTTCTGAGGCGCTGAACTGCACATTATTGATAACAAAGGGAGCTTCACCGGGTCTATCCTTTTTATAAATATGTACGTTGGTTTTCCCCAGCGTGACCTTATTCAATAAAGCTTCGTCAAAAAAACTATTATTGATCTCTATTTCATCATTACCGGCATTGTCCTTTTTTTTACTATAGAATGTCATGAGCCCACCGTCGCTTGAAAGCTCTTCGGCTTTTAATTGCCGGCGCAAAATAAAAGAATCAGTATTCAGCCCTTTTATTTCAGTATTATTAATATTAAAAATGATCGGGCCGGATCTATTATCTTTTTGTTGAAAGCCGGCAAGCCGGATGAATCTCTTAGCCGCATCGTACTCCACATCCTTAAAATTCGTCACCGAATTATTTTTTTCATCTATAATGATAGCTTCACCGACGGTTGCATTTACATCTTTTATAAAATAACTTAACAGGTTATCATAATTTTTACTGCTGTCTATCCGGACATTTCTCAACGTAATATTGATGTTCCTTAATGAAATATAAGGAGCTTCTATCTTTTCAGAAAAATTAAATTGCCCGTCTTGGATGATGATCTCTGATGCATGGATGCTTTTAAATTTTCCAAGCAATTTTTCGTAGATGGCCAACGTATCACGATAGGTAAATGGCTTTCCAGCGCTGGTTACAGGCTGCACAATAAATATCACCGGCCTGATTATCTTTATAGATCTCGCTTCAACCCTTTGATTGCTTACAAGGGCCGGGATATCCGCACCCAATACGGTCACTTCACCCACGTGAATATTGTAAATAACGGATTCAGAAGCGGAATCAAATTGCAATAATTGTTTTTGCAGTGAATCAGATTGTAATTCAACATTATAAAAACTGGCATTCCCACTTACAGCATCAATCGTTGAACTGTCATAATGAATATAGTAAAGGCTGTCCGTTTTTTTTGCAATTACATTTTCTACTGCATTTCTAACAATTCTTTTTTTGTTGAATTGCCAATAGATCCAGGCTCCGGCTAAAATAACCAAAAGGATCAGCCCGATAATTTTTACTGATTTTTTCAATGAATTTTTTTTTGCTGCTTTTTTAAAATGGATACCCGATCGCAATATTTAATACCAGGTTATCTCTTCTCCAGCTCCTGCTGCTAAAATCTATCTGGTTTAATATCCATCTCTTGCCTGGTGGAAGAGAAGGTTCCCGTAATGGAAAGCCAAGATCCACGCGTATCAAAAGGATCGTCGCATCAAACCTGAGTCCAACACCCCCGGCGACAGCTATTTCAGTATAAAACTCCTTGGTTAATTTGCCTAAAGGACCGAACAGGATGGTATCTTTTGTCCAGATATTTCCCGCATCAAGGAATACTGCACCTGAAAGCTGTGGTGTAAAAGGAATTCTTAACTCGGTATTTGCCAGCAATTTGAAGTCGCCGCCAATTAACTGGAAATATTTTTGATCCGTAGCAGTGGGCTTATAACTCCCGGGCCCCAGGGTGCGTGCTCTAAAGCCACGTAAAGAAGTAGAGCCCCCGATCGTATATAATTTAGAAAACGGGAGCAGCCTGGAATTATTATAAGGCATCCCCAATCCCACCAGGAAACGGTTGGCCCAATCAAAATTATTGGAAAGTTTGCGTGTATAGTGCAGGTCAAAATCAAGTTTTATATACTGGGCGAAGGGTACACCAAAGACCTCTTTCGCCCTGTAGCTCTTCGCCCCCGTTATGAGACCCGCGATATTTCCCGAAAGATCGGCACTGCCCATAAAATACCATTTATTCTTTTTTGACCGAAAGCCCGAATTGTAAGTATATGAAAAGAAAGAACCCAAAATAGATTCGGAGAATACACTTACAAGTAAAGAGGGTTGGGTAACCGTCTGCTTGTAAAAACTATCTGTAATATTCGTTGCCTGTAAATAGGTCAGCGATACAGGCGCAAATGTAAATTGAGTCTGTAAATTTCGCTTCCAGGTAAATTCATACTGGAAACGGAAAAGATTTTTAGTATAATAAATATCTCTCCTGAACCATTCGTAAGCGAATGACAGGGAAGTATTGGGAGGATAAAAAAAGTTTTCTTTGAGCCGCATAAAAGGAATTGCATACCGCGGTATTTTTAAAGAGATTTCAGATCCCAGCCGGTAATTATTATTCTTAACAGAATCACCTGAAGTGGTCTCAAAGCCGCCATAAGCCCTTACGTTAACCTGTTCGCCTCCCCGGAAAGCATTCCTGTTCCTCCAGTTAAGGCTTACTTCTGACCCCACATAATTATTCTCTTTTGTGAATCCATTTATTTCAGCCTGTAAAGACTTTTTCTTAGATGGTGTTAGGTAATAATAAGCGTTTAACCGGTGTAGTATGTCTGCTGTATCCTTTTTAGGGGTAGACCTGGCTGTGTCGATCTTTATGTCAAATTTCCCCGAATCCTGGATCAGCGTACTGGTACTGTCAGTAATGGCCTCAAACCGGTTTTTTACAAACTTGAACGGCCCCAGGTTTATAAGCCGGTTGAGCGTGGTATTTTGAGACCTGCTGCTGTATAACCTGCCAGGGCGGTATGTTATGGTCTGCTTAAACATCGAAGGCCTGAACTTCTTTAATGTATCTTTTATCAGCAGGCCGTCATATAGTATACCACCTGCTTTACTTGTATCAAGTGTAGAAGTATTTAGCGAATAATTAGGAAAAATTGTAATTGTATTGATCGTGTATGGATACCGGGCTTCTTCCGGAGTTGATTTTTTTATATTAAGAACAGGTTTACCTTCCTGTTGCCAACGGAGCTATCAGCATAAGCCATCAGGTAATCCGGGTTAAAGAAATAATATCCCCTGGTTTTTAAGAAAAGGTCAAGCCTGTCACGTTCTGCCGTAATATCACTGAGTGTGTAAGGGTTGCCGGTTTTCAACAACCCTCTTCTTTTAAAATCTCTTTCCAGTAATTTTATTAATTCAGTGCTGTCCTGCACCCATTCGATCTTATCAAGGGTATACTGCGGCTGTACCTGTGCATTATAATTAGCTTTTGTAAAATAGCTGCCTGTGTTTACAGTATCGCCCTGCACGGTGGTATGAAAATACCCGAGGTTTTCCATCAGCGACTGCATATTTTCTGCAGTAGCCTTGGCGTTGATCCGGCTACTGAATACCGGTGGTTCGCCAAGTTTGTTTCTTAAAAAAGCTTTCAACCCTTTTTCTCTTTTTGGCTGCCCGATCACATACCACCACCATACTTTATACGGATGTCCAAATAAAAATTTATTAGGCCGGGGTTTTGCAGCCAGTTTGATCGTCTTTTCTTAATGACTGGCTCTTCGTTGTGGTCTCAGGATGCCTGGTCACTTTTATAACGGAACCCCTGTATATTCTTTCACCTGCGGGCAAAAATCTTTTTACACTGCAGGATGATGCAATGAACATTAAAAACAGCGATACTGAAAAAAACCTTTCCCATTTATTTTGTTCTTTTTTTCCTCCTGAATAATTCTTTGAATTTGTCATAGTCCATTGTTAGCAGAATGCAACACCGGTTTCCACAACATACCCATCAACAGTCACTTCAAACTGATTTTTAGTATATGCTCTTAACAGATATTTCCCATCTTTTGTAAGTTTATATGATAAGGATATATCGGGTTTAAATCCTGTGTTGGCCCCGGATGCTTTTGCCGCAGCATCCTGTCCTTCTACTCCAAAATTCTGTCCTACACTGATGATAAACCTGTCATTTGCAAATTTTTTACTTACAGCAACATTCAGATCCGTGCGTGCCGTATTGCCACCATCTGAAAAATCATTATAAGAGTTCAGGTTAAGATCAATATCAATCCCTTTGAATATATCTCCGGCAATTTCATTTAATGCAGAGGACAGGAACTGGCTCACACTTTGCCTGGCCAACGTTGAAAAATCACCGCCGTTCCCTTTAAAGAAATCACTGCTTTGTTCACCCACAAAACGGCCAAGCAGCAATAATGAAAATACCTGTTTATTAATAGAAGCAGGGTCTGACCTGATCTGCTGAAGCTTATTTTCTATAGTTGTCCTGAGGTCATTATTCAATAAATTATTTTCTTCGGGCAACTGTATATCAAATGTTATAGTCTGGTTTACTAAGACGCCCGGCAAGCTTAAGGATAACCCTGAATGGAAGCTTTTGATTAAATGAATTTGCAAGAACAGGGCTTACATCACTCACTTCATTGCTCAGGAGATCACGGGAACTGGTATTCGCAATATATTCGGCCGTAATATTCACTGTTGCATTCAGTGGTTCTCCCGCAAAAGTAATGGTACTGCCCTTTATAAGGCTAAACTGCCTTTCAAGAAACTGGTAGTGTAACACATAATAGCCTTTTTCAAGTTCATACATTCCTGCCAATACAAGGTTACCTCCGGGATCCACGCCTGCATTAAGCCTTGCATCCCCCTGCACTTTTATTTCATCACCGGTTAACGGGTCAACCAAAATCGATAAGTGCCGCTTCTTTATTTATTTCAATATTGAGATTATAATTAAGAAATTTCCCAAAAGCAGCACCTGGCTTTTCATCTTCCTCAAAATCGATGACCGGGGGGTTAATGTCAAATGTGTCCCTGTCAATAAACCGCACGATCGTTTTGCCATCATTTTTTGCATAACTGGCTTCGGGAAGTACGATCGTAATGTCGCTTTCATCATTTACAAAAATATCACCTTCAATATTCGGTGACGCAGCTGTGCCTGTAACAGAAATATTGGCATCCACAGATCCATATCCATAGATCTGGCTGTTTATTGCCTTCTTAGCGTTCACTAAAATAAAATCATTTGTATTGATATCAATATTCAACCCAATATCAGACATGGATCTAATGGTAATGTCTCCATCAATTTTCAATGGATGGTTCAGGGAATCATTGATAATGAATTCAGGAAATTTAATAGCCGGATATTCAAAAACAATTTTTTGGTTATCTATCTTATAAGGTGTTCCTAATTGACTAATGGTGAAAACAGTTGTATCAAAATTCAACTGCCCGTTCCATCGGGGGTCGGTGAATTTACCGCTGGCTTTTATTTCACCTGTAATATTACCTGAAGTATTTGTGAGCTGGCCCCCGGATATGCCTTCAATGGTTTTAAAATTTAATTTTTTAACCAAAAGATCAGCATCAAATTGTTGTTCCGTATTATCCAGGAAATAATTTCCATTTGCCGTAATATCATTGCCATTACCTGCAAGGTCTATATTTGCAGTGATATTATTATCGGAAACCTTGCGTGCCGATGCAGTTCAGATCTCCAAGCGGATTCTGCATGTACTGCAGGCCGGTTATACTCGCGGTGCCGGTAAAGCCGGGCAGTGCTTTATCAAGATCACTTACATTGGCTTTCACATCCAGCACACCGCCAATGAAATAATGTATCCTGGTTGATAAGAGAAGTGATGCTTTTAAGATCGAAATTATCTACATTAATATCAATGGGGCTGTTCTCGATCAGCTGCTGGCTCTTAACAGAAATACTTGCTGTATCACTTGTAAGTACAAGGTTATTTACAATAATTCCCTGGGGCGAATAACTGAAATAGTTGCCTGGCGCAACATTCCATCGTTCATAATTCAACAGGAGCGTGTCTTGCATACGGAATGAATAGGTCTCCCCCTTTACCGCTGCAGTACCACTTAAAGCAAACCAGTCTTTACGTGTTTTGTCCTGTGTGCGTGCAGTGAGAGATATGCTGTCGTTTGCTGCAGCCCCTTTAACCGAGGTAGTGTATAAAGTATTCGACTGAGTGCTCAATGTATCAAATCCGACTTGGTAGTTTATCCGGCCGTTTGATGAGTTTATATTTAAGGCAGCATTGCTCAATGTGTTCGATTTATAAACGAGTCGTGGTATTGCGGTAATAAAATAAAGTGCACTGTCTTTGTCAGCGGAAGTATATTTTCCGTTGAAAGTGAGATCCTCATAAGAGACCAATCCGGGTACCAGTCCTGTAATGACCGGGTTGTTTTTAATATAGCCCATTAAAGGCCAGTTGCTGATCCGGAATACTTATGGTTGAAGGTTTAAAGCCCGGTATCTTATAATAATTATTTATATACTGCTGCAGCGAAATACCCACTTTATCATAATCAAATGCGCCCCCTGCATGTACTTCTGCAAAAGGTGCTTTTAAAATGATGGAATCTATGCCTGCTGAAGATGTGCCAACCAATGAAATGGAATCGAGCTGATAAAATGATGAGCCGGATTGCATGCGAATGCTGTCCAGTAAAAGACTTGCGTCCAGGTTCCTGGGCTTAAGGTTTTGGGAATTTATTGCGGCTGTCAAAGAAAGATTTAATGTATCTGCATACAAATTAAGTTGCTTTAATTGCACCGTATCTATTCGTATCAATCCCTTTACAGATGGATATTCTCCACTTACATTTGCTGTAAGATCATAATTAAGTTTAAGTGAAGAATCATTCACCATGCCATTGCTGGTAACATGCCCTTTATCAAATTCGGCTTTTATAGATACGTTTTTATAATTGTATTTATTATATTCTACGCCTGCTATATCGGCAACGATGGATGAACGCATCGTCTTATAATCAAAGCCTGTTCCTTTGGCTGTAAATGTACCCGCGAAATTTCCAAGGATACTGTCCTGCTTCAATAATTTACCGGCAGCGAATCCTGGCGTTGATACAACGAGGTCATAAGTAGCATTTTTTGTGTTTTTAATATTTTTTATAAATCCTTTTATGGTCATAGGTCCATAACTGCTGTTTAATCTGATATCTGTTGTAATATTGTCCGGGTTGCCGGTAAGTTTGCCTTGCGCAGATATTTTTTGAGGAAGCTCTATATTTTGCAGGGCTTCCGGCGGCATAAATCCACTGATCATGTTCTTATCAACCGAAAGATTTGACACGGCCACATCATATTGCAGTTTCGCCGGATTACTGATATTTTTGAGATTGATCTTTCCTGAGAAAACAAAATCTTTTGCATTGGTTGTGAGCTCTGCGACGACATCATTTTTATTCCCAACAAAATGTCCGCTTAAACTAAATACCTCCGGTAACTTTTCCAACAAAGCCTGGTTTGCGGGTGGTATGAATTTAAGAAGATCTCTTTTAATAATATTGCTTGGAAGAATGAACAGGTCAAATGCAAACCGGTTTGTGTCGGTAATATTATAGATCGTTCCTCTTGCGTTAAGCCTGCTTCCTGACAGGCCGCTTAACTGCAAATAAGGAATATCTACACGTTGCAGGCTGCCTTTCAGTTCAGTATTGATATTGAGATACTGATTGGCAAACCCACCCAGCGATTTTTTGAGAGAGGGGGCTATTAGAAAAAGATCATTAAAAGCTATCACGGAATTGATAAGTGCAACATTCACCGAGCTGTTCTGTGGGGCACTGGTTATTCCACCAAGACTATCATAAGTAACTTCAACGGATCTTTGGATAAGGGTATGGGGGGTTTTAACATACAAGTTATTGAGGGTTAGCGCTTTATCAGTAAAAACAAGATCCAGACGGGTCGTATCAAGCTTAAAGCCACTGCTGTCATAAAAGGCAAGCTGATCTACCACTGCTGCAGTAGTATCCTGTGAATAATGGAACCCTGAAACGGACAGCTGCAGGTTGTTTACATTTAGGTGCGCAAAGTCGAGTCCACCGGCCGCAGCTTTGTTAGGATCATCATATTTAATATCAGTATTGTGGATGCCCAGCTTACCGGCGGCAAATACCCAGGGCATTGGCATAACAACAGCAGAATCCACATTTACAGTTTTTATCAACGCTTTCGGCGCAGAAAAAATGACGACTGAGCTGTCCAGGGAAAGGTCATCTGTTGTGGCGATGGTTTTACCTATGTCAAACAATATCTTCCTCCCAATGAGATGCGTTACTTTATTTTTATAATAAAGGCCCGAGATCTTATTATCCAGTAATACATTTACGTCTCTCAGGTCTATATTTCCTGCTGTAATAAAAAGCGGGTATGATATGTTGTTGACTGTGTCAACTACAACTGGCTTGTCTACCAGCAATTGTTCTTTGTATGTATTCATGATAAAATCAACTCCGTTTGCATACAGGTCATCGATCCTGAAATCCATCCGGTCTGGTTGAAACTTATTCATCTTAAGATCCAGGTTTTTTACAACTGCAAAAAAATCACTCCCGGCATACTGATCTTTAAAATTGAAAACCACTTTGTCAAAAACCAGCCGGTCCAAAGTAAGTTTCATTTCCGAAGTATCCGTATTCTGTGTAGAAGGATTATTTCCTGAAAAAGCGTTTACTATAAACTGGTAGTTAAAAACGGAATCTGAAGAACGCCTGTTTACATTTATTACTATATTCCGGAAAAGGATCTTTTGAATATCTGTGTTTCCCCTTAGTAACTTCAGCATGCTAAGATCAACAGTTAATTCCTCACCGTAGATCAAAGTGTCTTTCTGCTGATCCTCTAAATACACATTTTTTATTTTTATCCACTCCGGCAAACTATAATCAATTGTGCCAATACTTACTTTTGTTTTTAATTTATTTTGAAGATAAGACTGAACCTGGTTTCTTACGATTCGTTTACCATAACGGGTATTTATGAAGATCATTAATATGCAGACAAGCAGGAGCAATACCAGAATGATGTACAATAATATTTTCCCCGATTTTTTTAAAATTCTTTGATACGTCATTTGTAAAAATCTGTTCTGCGTTTATGGGTGCCCGGAAACATACCACATATTGCTATAATGTAAATATATCCTGCTATACACATATAGAAATATTTATGCCTTATTTAGCATGGTAACTGTACTGGTTTACAGGCCACTATATTAAAACTGCTGTAGAATATATTCCCCAAACCAGTGTAAATCACTGGCCCAGCTTTTTCAGGCAGGCAGACAGGTTTATACCGGTTCCTAAAACCCCCTTAAAAATATCTCCCTTTTTTTTGATCAGTTTCGCTGCATTATGAATGGTAAAATCTGCCGGCTTCAGGCCATGTTTTACATCTTTCCAAAGCAGGGGCATGGAAACGGTTGCGCCTGCACGCGGCCGGACACTATAGACAGATGCAATGGTCTGGCTTCTCCGGTTTTGCAGGAAGTCAAGATATATTTTTTTATTACCCCTCTTTTTTAAATTTCTTTCGATGGTTGTAAAAGAAGGAAGTTCTTCATTAACGATCATGCATAGTAATTGTGCAAAATCTTTTACCTGGTCATAATCATATTTTTTTCCCATCGGAACATAAATATGCATACCGCTGGCTCCGGAAGTTTTACAAAAACATTTCGCACCGGCTTTGTCCAATAGCTTTTTAAAATGCATGGCGGCATCGATCACCTCGTTAAAATTATTTTTTTCCGAAGGATCAATATCTATGATCAAATAATCCGGTTTATCAGGATGACTTTATGGTAGAATGCCATGGATTCAATTCAATGCATCCTAAATTATTCAGGTACGCCAGGCTGGCTTTATCATTACAAATAATATAGTCAATATGCTTTATTGCTGGATTCAGAATATACCTTAAAGCTTTTTACAAAAGAAGGGGCTTCTTCCCCGGCATCCTTGTGAAAAAAACCGTGGATCTTTTATCCCATTTGGATTTCTTTTTAACGATTGTGGCCGGTCCTTTAGAAAAGGTAAAATATGATGCTGCAATGGATTGATAATAATCGATCAGCATTCCTTTCGTGATGCCTTCATCGGGCCAGTACAATTTAGACCGGTTGGTTATTTTTACTGAGACCTTACCAATTTTCAGATCACCCGCGTTTTCTGTTTCTTTTTTTGACCTCTCAGCTGGCTGCTTAACAGTCTTTATATTTTTCATATCAATTTCTTTGATTGTTTTATCATCTCTTAAACGTAAAAAAACAGGATGCCTTAATTTCCCGTCATTTGTTCATTCTGTAAATTTCACTTCACAAACCAATACCGGTTTTACCCATGTCACTCCAGGATCCACGTTCACGCGCTCTTTAAATGGAGATGATGATTGTTTCAAAGGTTGTAACAGCTTGTATATTTCCCCGAGCATTTTATCATTATAGCCGGTGCCTGCATGGCCAACATGTTTTAAAACATTTCCATCCTTCGCTCCAAGTACAAGGGAGCCAAAATATTTCCTTGAGCCGGTGGGTTTAGTATAATCCTGCAATGAGCACATCTGCAGACTTATGGTTTTTGATCTTTAGCCATTCATTTGTCCTGCGGCCCGGGTAGTAATGGCTATCGGCTTTTTTTGCCATAATGCCTTCGAGGTCCTTTTTGATCGCTGCTTTAAAAAAACCAATCCCCTTACCGGTCACATGATCAGAATATTTCAAAACAGCATTTTTACCAACGAGTGTTTTTAATAATTTTTTTCTTTCTGTCAATGGTTCATTCTCCAGTGAATGCCCATTCAGTGATAACAGATCAAACACATAATAATGTAGGGGGAAATCTGTGTTGTCTTCATAATGCTGTATTTTTTGAAAATCAGGAAAGCCTTTTTCATTCAATACTACGATCTCCCCATCCAGCACAGCGTGATGCTTTATTTTTTTTAAAGCGTTTGTAATGACCGGGTAAGGTTTCCGCAAAACTGTTCCCATTGCGGGAATAGAGCTGGACATCTTCTTTTGTGATTTCTGCAATGGCCCGGTACCCATCCCATTTAATTTCGAACAAGCCAATCCTTGTCATCAAAAGCTTCATCCGTTTCCTTAGCAAGCATGGGTTTTATATAATGAGCGAGTTTACGCAGGCTGCCTTGCTGTTGGCACGTAAGGCTTTTTTTTTACAGTTTTCTTATTTAACTTATTTTCTGCGAGCCATTTATTGATCGGCGAGCTTTTCAATGTTTCTTTTTCACTGTCATATTCCCGGTCAACAGCATAATCATCCTGGTGTTTTATAAGCAACCATGAATTGTCTTCTTTTCGTCGTTTTCAGTTTTACCAATGCAAATTCCCCTTTCAGTTTTTTTCCATGCAACACGAATTTTAGGTTGCCGGCTTTTAACCCGGCTTTTAAGTTTTTTGCTGCATGTAACCGGGTCATTCTCCTCAATATCTGAATAAGTTCCTTTATCCCAGATCTCAACAATCCCTGCCCCATAGCCTTCGGGAATAACGCCTTTAAAATCTTTATAATCATAAGGATGATCTTCTACCATCATTGCCAGCCGTTTATCTTTTGGATTCAATGAAGGCCCTTTGGGTACGGCCCAGCTTTTTAATACCCCATCCATTCCAGCCTGAAATCATAATGCAGACGGGAGGCTTTATGCCGCTGCACGACAAAGGATAATTTGGCAGCCGTTTTATTTTTACCCGCCTGCGGTTCGGGAGATCTTTTAAAATTTCTTTTCTGTTTATATTTTATAAGGCTCATATCAGGATGCTTTTTTCCGTTTTGTTCCGAGGCTTGCTTTTAATTGCTCCATCAGGTCCTGTGTTTTACTATGCACCACTTTTAAATGAGGAGTTACAATTTGTTTGCCCTTTGCTTTTGCCTTGATCAGCTTCAGCAATTCAGCAGCATAAGTATCCTTGTATTTTTCGATATTGAATTTTCCGCTAAGCTGGTTGATCAGTGATACAGCCATTTTTAATTCCGCGGGTTTAATAGCAGTTTTTCCAGGAAGATCCAGGTCCTTTGTCGGCCTGATCTCTTCGGCAAAGCGGATCCTGTTCAAAATGATAACGTCATCCTGAGCTCTTAATATTGCAAGGTGTTCTTTGTTACGCATTACAAAACTGGCGATCCCGACTTTTTTTGTCTTTAAAAGGGCTTCCCTCAATAAGAGCATAAGGCCTCGTCCCCGATTTATCAGGCGCCAGATAATAGGGCATTTCATAGTAGACGCTGTTTATTTCAGCGGCATCCACAAAATCATTGATATCGATCAGCTTCGTTTTTACTGCGTTTGCTTTTTCAAAATCATTTTCATCCAGTACTACATATTTATTATTAAGCATGTATCCCTTTACGATATTTTCCCATTTTACTTCCTTACCTGTTTTTTCATTTATCCGCATGAAACTGATATTCGAGTGATCTTTTTTATCGAGCATGTCAAGATCCAGGTTACTTGATTCAGTGGCACTGAATAGTTTTACAGGAATGTTCACCAGGCCGAAGCCAATTGCACCTGTCCATAATGGTCTCATAAAAAAAAATTTAAATGAAGAAAATTTTTAATTGCTTTCTAAAATTTTCATAATGATCTTTTCATCCACTGTCAGATCCGACTTATTATCGTCCTTTTCTATCGCGTCCAGTTGGTTGAAATACTTTTCAATGTTCTTGTTTTCATACAATGAAAGAATCAACGGGTGTACATAATACTTTTTACAGACAGTCCTGGAATTTCCCAATTGTAAAGCCACTTTATCCAGGGCTTCCACTATATTTTTTTTCGCCTCGCTTTCTGTTTCCGCTATACCCATTTCCTTAAAAGCTAAGAATGCATTAACTGTGCCAGCCCATGTCCTGAAATCCTTTGCAGTGAAGTCTTCGCCGGATATATTCCTGATATATTCATTTACCATCCCCGAATCAATCGAATGCCTGTCTCCTTTTTCATCATAATATTGGAATAATTCTTTGCCAGGTATCTCTTTTGCACCTTAATACTATGGCAGCCAGCTTTTTATTTTTCATGCTGATATCATGCTGTACCCCTTTTTTTCCTTTAAAAGAAAACTTCAAATGATTGCCATTTACCTGTACATGGTTGTCTTTTAATGTTGTAAGCCCGAAAGAACCATACAATTTTTCATACACATTATTTCCTACCCGGATATTGGTCCTTTCCATAAGGCTCACTACCGTAGCCAAAATTTTCTCCACTGGCATTCCCGGTTGCGAAAGATCTTTTTCAAGCTGAATCTGATTTTGGGAAGGACCTCTCCAAACTGCAGCATCCTGTAAAATTTTGTATGGTTCCTTAATGCGTTCCAGGCGGGATGATACCTATATTGCTTTCTTTTTTTTACATCCACACCGGTCGCCTGTAAGTGGCCGTTGTGCAACAAACATATCCACACATCCTCCCACGCAGGCGGTAATACAAGGTTTTTTATCCGCTGGATCTCCGCTTTATCTGCGATCTTTTTATCTTCAATATAATAACTAAAAGCCTTGCCATGCTTATGTCTTTTAATCCCCGGTGAGTCATTTGTAACATATACCAGGTTTACCGCTTCGGCGCTTTTAACCGGGTCATTAATGATCTTTTTAATTTTTTTCTTTGAAATGTTTTCTAAAACACCAGGGGCCGTCTCCATATTTTTGTATGATTTAACCGTTAATGATTTCACCGCCATTCGGGTGCAATACCTGGCCGGTGATATAAGAAGCGTCATCAGATGCAAGAAAAAATAGGAAGGCGCTACTTCTGCGGGCTGCCCTGCACGCTGCATGGGTACATCACTTCCATGTTTTGCAACTTTAGAAGGCTTGAAGCTGGAAACGATCAGCGGGGTCCAGATTGGCCCGGGTGCAACTGCATTCACCCTGATCCCTTTTTTAACGAGGCTTGATGAAAGGCTTCTTGTAAAACTGATGATCGCTCCTTTTGTTGATGCATAATCAATCAAAGAGGGGCTGCCGCGATAAGCGGTTACCGAAGATGAATTGATAATAGAAGATCCGCTTTTCATGTATGGCAGGGCCGCTTTAGTTAACCAGAAAAAAGAAAATATATTGGTGGAAAAAGTTTTCAGCAGGTTTTCAGTTGATATTTCATCCAGCCCTTTTGCTTCATAATGTATAGCCGCATTGTTGACCAGTATATCAATTTTTCCAAACACACTGGTAATCTTTGGAATAGCAGTTTTACAGAATTTCTCGTTACCCAGGTCCCCGGCAATTAAAAGACATTTCCGGTTATATACTTGTTCAATGATACTCGCAGTCTGGGCTGCGTCGGCTTTTTCACTTAAATAAATGATGGCAATATCTGCACCTTCCTTTGCAAATAAGATGGATACCGCTCTCCCGATCCCGCTGTCGCCACCCGTTATAACTGCGATCTTTCCACGGAGTTTCCCGCAACCTTTTTTACCCGGGTAATCATAGACAGGTTCAGGATTCATTTTATTTTCTATGCCGGGCCTTCTTTGGTGCTGTGGCGGCCTTATTTTTTTTGCAGGTTTTGCTTTTTGCATAAAAAAATACATTTGATAACTCTATATAGAAATATTATGCCTGCTTTAAAAACGTCGTTCCATGTACAATAAGACCCTGTTAACTTTTTATTATACTCAGCATGAGGAATTTGTTCCACAAAAAAAACCGTGAAAGACAAATTATACGTACCTCATTCTTTGGTATATGCTTTGAATTTTTAAAATCGTTAACCCATTTAAAGTACACTTTATGCAAAACAATTACCAGGACGAGAACCTGCTCTTCCTTAAAGAAAAAATTAAAGAGATCCGGTTTGCACTATTCAAGTCGGAAATTAGTTCTGAATTACAGCTACCCAATAACATCATTCAAACGCTTAAGGTAGAGGATGACGGTACGCTTTGGTTCTTTACATCCTGTACCGGTGATCATGCAAAAAATATTGACAAGTCATTTTATGCATATCTTGATTACTATAAAAAGGGAACGGACTGCCGCTTACAACTGGGGGGAAGGGCAACGATCGTTGAGGATGATGACGAAACATTTATTGCCATGAGCGATTACTCAAAAGGAACAGCAGGGAGATTGGTATTGGTGAAAATGAAGATCATGCAGGCCGAATATTTCGAAAGCAAATTACAAAATGTGTCCTGGAAGGATAAATTCAAAGATGCGTTTACCCATTTGTTTGTATCTCCTTCCCATAAGATATATGATTTCTCTTAACACTCAACATATATAAACCGGAATTAGGAATCGGCAGTTTGATCTAATGGCAAAAAGTAATATAGAAACCCTTCTAATGAAGGGTTTCTTATTTATGATTTTACTTTGAATTTTTCAATGGCATTTTTTGCAAAAGAGCTTAAGATCAATTTTCCACTGATTGCTGCGCGTTCAAGGAGTAAACTGTCCCAATGCTCGGTACCTTTCCAGGTTATTTTTTTCAATTCAGCCATGGCTTGCGGGTTAGAATGCGCCAGGTTACCTGCCAGCCGGTCAATCGATTCATCCATATTTTCGATGTTCACATGCACTTCCGCAAACAAGCCTTTTTTCTTGGCCCATTCACTATTGCGCCACATACCGGCATCGATCGCGAGGGCACTGAAAGCCGCAACCCCAACCTTTCTTTCTATAGCAGGCCCTACAACAAAAGGCCCGATCCCGATCGCAAGTTCACTCAGTTTAATATCCGCATTTTCTGTCGCGATCGCATAGTCCGCAGCCGCTGCCAAACCTACCCCACCACCAACACATCTTCCCTGCACACGGGCAATAATAAATTTGGGGCATTTGCGCATCGCGTTTATAACATGGGCAAATCCACTAAAAAACTTCAGGCCTTCATATTCATTCTTAATATTCAGCAATTCATCAAATGAAGCGCCTGCACAAAATGATTTTTCGCCGGAGCTTTTTAAAATGATCACTTTACTTTCAGCATGCGTACCTGCAAAATGGATCTCCTGTGCGAGCTCTTCCAATATCTTTCCAGGCAAAGAATTGCTTTGAGGATGATAGAATTCAATCGTTGTTACGCCGTTATGCGTTTCGGATTTTACATAACCTTCGAGGATTTGCCTTATCATAAACAGTGTTTTTTTAAGTTTTATTTTTCATTTGAACCATGGTAAGGATGGTTCCTACACCCACAGCCTCGTCTGTTTCATCAAACATCTCTACATACCATTTTACAATCCCTTTAGGAATATCTGCTCCCTGTACCATTTTTACATCAGGGTTTACTTCTTTTAATTCCTGTGCAATTTTTTCCTTGCAGGTAAACCGCACATACATCGATGCTCCTGCGTATACCGGTTTTGTAAATCTAAGCTCATCTATGCCATAATTCAGGAGCACAGGGTTCTTATCGTAGCTATCTACGAACAAACCTGCTGCGGCGCTCATGATAAAATATCCATGCGCTACCTGCTGTTCGAACATAGTTCCGGAAAAATCAGTTGCTTTCAAATGGGCGTAAAAATGGTCGCCGCTCAGGGCGGCAAATTTGTCAATATCTTCAGAAGTTACCAATCTTTTTTCGGTAATGACCTGGTCTCCTATATGAAGTTCTTCAAAATATTTTTTAAATGGATGAATTTCTCCAATATTTCCTTTTGAATGTGGCTGAAATACATTGCTGATCGCCGTGATCATAGTGGGAGAACCCTGTATAGCCGTACGTTGCAGGTAATGTTTTACCCCACGTAGGCCGCCCATTTCTTCTCCGCCACCCGCCCTTCCGGGCCCACCATGCACCAGCAAAGGCAAGGGAGAACCGTGGCCAGTGCTTTCTTTCGCACATTCTTCATTCAATACCAATATTCTTCCATGATGTGTAGCAGCTCCGATTACATATCGTTTAGCAATGGCGGCATCGGCTGTTACAATGGATGAAACAAGGCTTCCCTTTCCTTTCTTGCTTAACGCGATCGCTTCATCCAGGGTTTTATATGGCATGATCGTACTAACCGGGCCGAAAGCTTCTACATTATGCGGTTCTTCAGAGTTGAACGGGGTTTTGTTTAATAATAACAGGGGGCTTAAAAAAGCGCCTTCCACTGCATCCGCGTCAATAACAGCCACACTATCCAGGGAGCCATAAATGATCTCGGAAGAAGCTAATAATTTCTGAACCTGGCTTCTGACTTCCTCCCGCTGACCCTGTCCGGCCAGGGAGCCCATTCTTACTTTTTCATTCAATGGGTTACCGATCGTGGTCTTATCTAACTCAGCTGCAATAGCTTTCCATACATCTTCCATTTTATTCTCCGGAATAAAAATGCGGCGGATCGCGGTACATTTTTGCCCTGCCTTCACCGTCATTTCCCTTTTTACTTCTTTGATGAAAATGTCCCACTCGGGTTGGCCGGGAACTACATCGTCTCCGAGTACTATACAATTCAATGAATCCGCTTCCATATTAAAAGGCACAGATTCGTTTAAGATAGCTGCATGCGATTTTAACTTAAGCCCGGTAGAAGCTGAACCGGTAAATGTTACCACATCCTGTGAGTTGACAAAATTCAATAAGTTACCTGCACTGCCGCAAATAAGCTGTAAAGCTCCATCCGGTAAAATGCCGGAAGCAACGATCTCTTTAACGACCGCTTCTGTAAGGTATGAAGTAACGGTTGCAGGTTTAACCACAGCAGGTATCCCTGCCAGTAAGTTCACCGCGATCTTCTCAAGCATGCCCCATACCGGGAAATTATATGCATTGATATGAATGGCCACACCTTCCTTGGGTACCAGGATATGGTGGCCCATAAAAGTATTCTGCTTGCTTAATGAGATCGGATCTCCATCAAGGCAAAATGTTTCATCGGGTAATTTCCTGCGAAGGGATGCATTGGAAAATAAGTTCCCGATCCCTCCTTCAATATCGATCCAGCTATCCACCCTCGTAGCCCCCGATTGATAACTAATGGTATAAAATTTTTCTTTTTTCTCCATTAAATAAAGCGCCAAAGACCTGAGCATCCTTCCCCTTTCCTGGAAGGTCATTTTCCGTAATGCCGGGTTCCCTTTTTCGCGGGCATATTTCAACATGGCCTCAAAATCAAGCCCGGCAGAGCTGGCACTGGCAATTGCTTTTCCTGTAACCGCATTATATAGCAACTGGCCTTCCCCATCACCTTCAATCCATTTTCCCAACGTATAATTCCTTAATTTACTCATACCTGACATTTGTTACAAAGTTATATTTGTATCGTGAAAGATCGTTCAAAAACCAGTACTAAACATAAAACAGCACGATGAAAAAGCTAATCTTTTCGGCTATCATTCTTTCCCTTTGCCAGGCTACCTGTAAGACCACATCCGATTGTAAAGGCCCCGAGACAAAAGATTGTATGTGTACTGCACAATATGATCCTGTTTGTGGTTGTGACGGCAAGGTTTACGGAAATGAATGCACTGCCAAATGTGCCGGCGTAAAAACCTGGACCAAGGGGGAATGTAAATGAGCAGTTGTTAAGTCAGATCAACCCAAACTGCTTTAAATGATGCCTTACATGTTTATAATGTAACCTCGCCCACTCTTTAAAATTAAGTGGGCCAAATACCGGGTGCGTTGTTGTTTTTTCAGGATCTTTTTCAAAAAAACTGAAAAAATTCTCAACCGAGTGATGAAGTTTGCTTAATGCTTCTTCCAATGTTGCATAACGTAACGGCAACGGCTCATCGCCAATTACACTTAATGGCGCTTTTGTATTTTCTCTGAATTCCTTATCGCTTAGCAGGAATTCCTTATACTTTGGCAAATGCTCTTCCGGGGTAACAAGGTCAAATTTTATTTTTTCAATGGAGACATTAAAAAAGGCAGTGACATGTTCTACCATCTGCTGCGCATTCATCTTACCCCATGCCTGTTTTGAATCAGCAGTAAGATTCCGGAGTAAGAAAAACAGGTCGCTTTTTATAAAAGATAATGTTGGATCTTCCATAACATGAATTAACCCGGAACCTTATTTTCAAGCCGGGCATCTATTTCTTTACAAAGGCTTTGGAATATTTCATCGATCGATCCTTCCCCATTTACCATTTTCACTTTGCCGAATGTTCGATAATAATCTGCTACAGCGGCTGTCTTATCATGGTACTCAGCAATACGGGCCCTGATCACCTGCTCATTGTTATCATCACTGCGCCCACTGGTCTCGCCCCGCTTCAGGAGGCGTTTTACGAGTTCTTCTTCACTCACATCCAAAGCCAGCATTACAGCAATGGAAGTATGTTTTAGTTCGAGTAATTTATCCAGGGCCTCTGCCTGGGCCGAAGTGCGGGGAAACCCATCAAATAGAAATCCTTTTGACTGGGGATTTTGGTCAAGTGCAGAACTGATCATTCCAATCACCACTTCATCAGGTACCAGCTGGCCTTTATCCATCAAATTTTTGGCTTCCTGTCCCAATGCGGTATGGCGTGCAATTTCTGAACGAAGTAGGTCACCGGTACTCAGGTGCTTTAACCCGTACCTTGCCATTAGGTTTTCGCTTTGCGTACCTTTACCACTGCCCGGAGGGCCAAAGAGTATTAAATTGAACATATTAGTTGATCGCCTTCTGAATTGAAATGACTGCTTAATATTTGAAATAGCCGCAAAGGTAACTAAGTTTAAAAACTTATATTATTTCAGGGTAAAACGGGCTACTCCTGTTAATAAACACAGTTTTGATAAGTAAATATAATATTCGAAGGGCAAAATGCGGAATTTGCTGCCTGATTTATTTAAATAAACAGTAAATACCACATGTATTAATGGTTTTTCGATGCGCAAACCGGGCCATAACTCCGGCATCCGGGAACAACCTGCCTTTTAGTTTGCGCTATGTTATCAAAATCCCCCTTTTAAGTTTTTTGTTTTAAGGACCTGAACGTATACATTTGCTGAAATCAGGACGCTTTAATCTTTTACTATATATGGGCAAACTTAAACTCAGCCATCTTGCCGAAACGTTAATTGCTTCAGAAATTGTGCGCCTTGGTGCTTCAATCAAAGAAAAAATAAAGGCTGGCGAACATATTTATAATTATACCATTGGCGATTTTGATTCATGTGAATTTCCCATTCCCGCCGGGTTACAACAGGAGATCGTTCATGCATATAACAGTGGGTACACCACGTATCCTGCAGCCGAAGGCGAACTTGACCTGCGTAGATCAGTATCCGCCTTTATTGAAAAGTATGAGGGTATTCACTATTCTCCACAGGAGATCCTGGTCGCTGCCGGTGGAAGGCCGCTTATATATGCTGTTTTCAGAGCTATCGTAGACAAAGGCGATAAAGTTATTTACCCGGTACCAAGCTGGAACAATAATCATTATGCACATTTCACGGATGCCGAACACATCATTATAGAATCAACGAAAGAAAATAATTTCATGCCGACAGCGGCACAGATCGCACCACATATAAAAGGCGCTACCCTGTTGGCGTTATGCTCGCCCCTCAATCCTACAGGCACTGTTTTTTCAAAAGAAGAACTGGAGGCCATCTGTGACCTGGTCATCGAAGAAAATGAACAAAGGGGAGAATCAGAGAAGAAATTATATATGATGTATGACCAGATATACTGGACACTAACCTATGGAGAAACAAAGCATTACAATCCTGTTTCGCTAAGGCCTAAAATGAAAGATTATACTGTTTTTATTGATGGGATCAGTAAAGCATTTGCAGCAACAGGGGTACGGGTTGGCTGGTCATTGGGCCCGGCAGAAGTGATCGTGAAGATGCGTTCATTAAATAGTCACGTGGGCTCATGGGCACCAATGGCGGAACAAAAAGCCGTTGCCAAATTTTTGGACCAGGGTGAAAATGTGCAGCAATATTTACAACATTTCAAAAAGGAGATCGAATATCGTTTACGAGCTATTTACGAAGGGTTTAAAAAATTAAAGGAAGAAGGGTTATCAGTAGACGCTATTATACCGCAGGCCGCTATTTATTTAACGGTGCAGATTGATCTTGTCGGTAAACAAACAGATGATGGAGCAGTACTTGAAGATCAATCAGCGGTAACTGAATATATATTAAGTGAGGCAAAACTTGCATTGGTACCTTTTGGATTTTTTGGTGCAGGCAGGGAAAGTAACTGGTACAGGCTGAGTGTAGGCTGTTGCAAGAAAGAAGAAATAGATACGGTGATCGTAAAATTGAGGGAAGCGCTGCTGAAACTGCGCTGAGGACGTTAGTTCTTGTTATTCAAAAAAACAAAGGGCTGATCTTTTTTCCTGCGGACGTTTTTCTTAATATCAAAGGCTTTGTTGGTGATCTTATAACGGTTAAGATCTATCAGTTCATGTGCAGCAACAAAATTATCCAGGCGCTCTACGGTAAAAAGTAATTCGTGCAGCCAGCTTACCTCATGCTCGATGGCCTGTGGCGTCATTAATTCCTGTTTGAACAATACCAATAGATCCCGGTTTGATTTGTTCATGATTATTGAACTTAATGTTACTTATAACCCACCATTCCCTGTTTATTCGGGCAACCGCATTGTCCCTTCCGCGAAGAAGAACAACCCGAAGCTACCAAACAAACAGTGATCAATAGGAGATAGGCTAATTTTATTATTTTATGCATATATAATCTGGTTACCAAATTAAACTATTTTCACAAATAAATATTGCACAGATTTAATGAACGGTGAAAATATTAACAAAATCAATAAAAAACCCAGGATCTTACTGGCCCCGCTTGATTGGGGCCTGGGCCATGCAACCCGCTGTATCCCAATAATAACAACACTTTTACGCCAGGGTGCCGAAGTGCTGCTTGCTGCAGAGGGCGCCACAGGCTCTTTGTTGAAAAAAGAATTTCCGGGGGTGGTAATTTTACCTTTAAAGGGTTATAAGATCAGGTATAGCAGCAGCAAAAGCCTTTTTGTTCTGAAGATGGTCCGGCAGCTCCCAAAAATGATCGCAGCTGTGAATCATGAAAAAAACTGGCTGGATAAAATGATCAGCAGGCACGGGATCGATGCGGTTATTTCAGACAATCGTTTTGGGCTATATTCAAACAGGATACCATGTGTTTATATTACCCACCAGCTTTTTATCGAAACGGGCATTGCAATATTGAACAGGACCGCTCAAAAAACCAATTACCGGTATATCAGGAATTTTAATGAATGCTGGATACCAGATCTTCCGGGAGAAAACAATCTTGCAGGAAAATTATCACACCCGGATATATTACCCGGCGTTCCTATGAAATATCTTGGCATTTTATCGAGGTGCAAAAAAATAGAAGCTGAAAAAAAATATGCATTCCTGTTCATGTTTTCGGGCCCGGAACCGCAGCGAACGATATTCGAAAATATTTTATTGAAGCAACTAAAAGAAATACGCTCACCCATCGTGATCGTGAGGGGATTGCCTGGCAGCAATGAACAACCAGAACCGGCGATAGAAAACACTCACATTACGCTTTACAATCACTTGCCAGCCGAAGAGTTGAATGTACTGATACAACAATCCCTGATGGTAATCGCAAGATGCGGGTATTCTACGGTAATGGATCTTGTTACACTGCAGCAAAAAGCAATTCTTGTTCCAACGCCCGGCCAGACAGAACAGGAATATCTTGCCCGTTATTTAAAGGAAAAAAAGCTTTTTTTTACAACGCGGCAGGAAGGCTTCAATTTAAAGAAAGCTGTTGAAGAGGCGGGTCATTTTAATTTTAATGCACATGAAATTTTACCCCTGCTGAATGAAAATATCATCATTGACTGGCTTCAGAAAATAAATGAATGATCATTTTGCAATAAATATTCCCGTTGCACTCTTCTTGCTGCTCCCTACAATACTATCACTGTTTTTTGCATGGAATAAAAAATCGATCCTCTTTTTAACAGGTTGCATTAGCCGGATGATATTTATGTAGTCAAGGCCGTTCCCCTCGCAGAATATTATTTTTTTTGTTGAGTTCTTTGTGATGACCTCGTGCAAATCTTCCAGCCGGCCAAGCGCAATTCCATGATCGGTATTATCAACCGCGACCCGGCCAAGTATGACCAATGGTTCTTTGGCAAATTTTATGAGTTGGATCATTTGGTCAAAATAAGGCTGGTTGGCCACTACCACAGTATCCCGGCTGTTTGCCGCTCCCGGTGAAGGCGCAGGGTTTCCTGCAAATACCTTTTTTACAAACAAGCCAAAAACAGCCATTGCGCTGCTAACATAAACGGCTAAACGCATAAGAAGATAGGTTGCTTTTTTTTCTTTATAATGTTTGGTTACAAATAAATGCATGGCTCCGTAAAAATGATCGATATAAGTACGGGATCTCTTTTGGGTGCTCTCTCCTTTGAAATGTATGATGGTCGTTCCTGCAAAATAATAATTCTTAAACCCGGCCTTTTGCAGGCGGTAGCTAAGATCAATATCTTCCCCGTACATAAAAAAACTTTCATCAAATCCTTTTACTTTTTTAAGCGCTGCTTTATGCATCATTAAAAATGCGCCTGCAAGTACTTCTACTTCATTACTTTCATTTTCGGGTAAATGGCCTGCGTAATATTTCGCAAATATCTTTGATGAAGGAAATACTCTTGCGAGCCCTGCCATTTTAAAAAAGGATGTAAGCGGGGCCGGGAAAGAACGCTTGCTTTCCTTTAAGAACTTGCCGGAGCCATCAATCATTTTTACACCAAGTGCACCACAACCGGGCTGTTGCTTAAAAAATGAAATGCATTTTTCAAAGCAATCTTCCGGGACGATGGTATCCGGGTTCAAAAATAAAATGTGATCCCCTTTTATTTCATCGAGTATACTGTTATTGGCTTTGGCGAAACCAATATTTTCGGGGTTCCATTTAAAACAAACAGCCGGAAATTTTGATTCCAGCCATTCCCTGCTTCCATCTGTTGAATGATTGTCTACAACGAAGACCTCTGCTTCAATATGCCTGCATGCATTCATAACAGCACAAAGGCATTGCTCCAAAAAATACTTAACATTATAATTTACTATGATGATGGAGAGATCCAAGGGTTTTTATTTATGTACGAAATACGATTTTTTCAGCCACACATCAAAATCCCGGTATTATAATAAGCATTTCTGCTGTTATCTTTGCCCCATGTTAAAGACAACTCTTTTAAACGCAGTGCAGGCCGGGGCGGCACAATTACAACATTTTTTTAATGGGCACTTTAAAATATCGAATAAAGAAGGGATCAATAACCTGGTGACCGAAGCAGACCATGCCGCGGAAAAAGCGATCATTGAGGTGATACAGCATGATTTTCCTGATCATTTTATTTTAAGCGAAGAAACCGGGGAAATAAAAACAGCCAGTGAATATAAATGGATCATTGACCCGATTGACGGCACGGTGAATTTTGCCAATGGCATCCCTATATGTTGCGTAAGCATCGGCCTTGAGAAGGATGGAAAAATGATCCTCGGGGCAGTTTACAACCCCTTGATGAATGAAATGTATTTTGCACAAAAAGGATTTGGTGCTTCGCTGAATGACAAAAAAATATCCGTGAGCAGCAAGACCAAAGTGATACAAAGTTGTCTTGTCACCGGCTTTCCATATACTTACCTTGACAGCCCGAACGGCCCGATACAGGTCTTTGAAAGATTGATCAGGAAAGGGGTACCGGTACGAAGACTGGGCAGCGCTGCGATCGATCTATGCTGGGTGGCCGCGGGACGCTTTGATGGTTTTTATGAGCACAAACTCCAGGCATGGGATAGTGCAGCAGGGTTTTTGATCGTGGAAGAAGCGGGAGGAATGGTTACTGATTTTAAAGGTGATTACTATTCTCCCTACCAGCCGCATATCCTGGCAACCAATGGAAAGATCCATGAGGAATTGCTAAAAGTTGTCAACGGCGGGAATATCTAAATTAAACAGTTACCGGGGTTAGTAAAATTCTATAAAGAACATGAGCGGTCCCCTCGAAATCAACATAATCACAAATGGAAGAAAGAACAGAAATATCATCGTTGGGTGAGTTTGGATTAATAGACCATCTCACTACTAATAATGAAATTAAAAATGCCTCCACCATTCTTGGCGTAGGGGATGACGCCGCTGTAATAGATCATTTCGGCAGGCAGACCGTCATTACTACCGACCTGTTGCTGGAGGGAATTCACTTTGATCTCTCTTATACTCCGTTAAAACACCTCGGTTATAAAGCAGTGGTCGTAAACGTGAGTGATATATATGCAATGAATGCCACTCCTTCACAAATTGTGATCGGGCTTGCATTCAGTAACCGTTTTAGTTTAGAAGCCCTGGATGATTTTTATGCGGGTGTTCAGGCTGCCTGCCAGACTTATGGAGTGGACCTTATTGGCGGAGATACCAGCACTTCACAGCGTGGTTTTGTTATCAGCATTACAGCAATCGGCGAAGTAGCCCCGGATAGTTATGTAAAAAGAGATGGAGCCCGTGTGAATGACCTCGTATGTGTGAGTGGTGAATTGGGAGGCGCTTTTTTAGGACTCACCCTGCTGGAAAGAGAGAAAAAGGTATTTGAGGAAACCGGTGCCCAGCCTGATCTTGAAGGGCAGGCATATATCGTTGGAAGACTGTTAAAACCGGAAGCGCGAAAAGACATTATTGAATATTTTACAGAAGCTGAGATCATTCCCACCAGCATGATCGATATCAGCGATGGGCTCAGCAGCGACCTTTTACACATTTGCAAACAAAGCAATGTGGGTTGCGTATTGTACGAAGACAAATTGCCTTTTAACGAAGAAGCGAAAGAGTTTGCATACAAACTGCCCCTGGACCCAACCGCATGCGCCCTCAGCGGGGGGGAGGATTATGAATTGCTTTTTACAGTTGGCCAGGGTGATTTCGAAAAAATAAAAGCGAACCCTTCCATAAGCATCATTGGATATATAACAGAAGCATCGGAAGGAAAAAATTTAATAACCCGTGGGGGAAATAAACATCCGCTCATTGCCCAGGGATGGAATCACCTGAAATAGCGTTTAAAACGTTTAATGGTTTAAGAGGTTTAAAAAGTTCACTCAGCACAATAATTCATTCTTTCAATGATACAATTGACTGCTGCATTTGCAGTCTGTACTGAAGACAAATGTTCATTGATCTTTTTTATACAGCGCATGAAAAGAAACATGGGCTTCTCCATTTTATTAAACAAGGCCGCCAGGTTATTGCTGTAAGCAAGAAATAGGATCTTACCCATAAAGCTTGACTGGAAAAGTATATGATAATTATTACGTCCATTATCATTTACCAATTGAAGCCAGGTATAGGGATTTGCCCGGTCAAACTGGTTGGCAGCTGGATCATCAATGATCTCTTTTGATAAAGGGATCATCGTATAATTCTCAATGATAACCTGCGAAGGCCTGAGGGTCAATTGTTCTCCGAGGTAATAGGGCTGCGCATCTATCCGTGTACAGCTGCAGAAAATAAGCGTGAGAAAAATTACCATTTTAAATGTTGTTTTCATGACTGCTTTTTTATGGAAGAAATATTTTGAAGGCTCTGCCAGTCTACTTTATCGAGGAATATGATCTTAACTGTAGCGTTGCCTTGTTTGATAGCAGTGACTGAACATATCCTGTTCTCATTATTTACCAGGCGTAAAAATGGCTTGTGAAAGAATCCGCAATCAAAAATGCTGCAGCTAAACCCAATACCCGTTTTACATTGACCTTGTTGCTTACCGGCGATTTCAATACAAATTTTTCGCGGGGATTCAAAAGACAAATGTTGTGAAATATATTTTGTTCCCGCCACCATCGCATCCCATTGCAGGGCGCTCATCAAGATCATATCATTGCCTGCCGCCGTTTTATGAAGGATAAATGTTCCATTCTCCGTTTGAATGTTGCGCTGAAGATCATCCTGTTCCGGCGGCGAAAGCATTGTAACAATTGAGATCAATAAAAAATAACCCTTTTTCATGAGCCTGACTTTAGTTACTATAAAATTGATAACGCAGTTGGTCAAAAAGAAATTTCCATGCTTAATAATATTTAGCCATGGCTGATATTTATTAAGTTCAGCCAGTTCGTGAAAATGAACTCATTAATTTTTGCTTTTTTTCCCGCAGGATCCAGGGGTAAAACAGTTTGAGTTGTTTCCCGGTTGCCGTAGGTTTATGCATTAATCTCCCGGTTATGAAAAGAAATGACTATCCCGATAAAGAATATAAAGTAAAGATTGGCGGCAATATCCGCAAGTGGAGGAACCTTAAAGGGATCAAACAAAAAGAACTGGCTTCCATCTTAAAATTGTCAGAAGCAGCGATCAGTAATATGGAAAACGATCTTACCGATCTTACATTAAGCCAACTGGAAGACATTTCACTGGCGCTGGATATTCCCGTTGAGCAATTATTCTCGGACCCGCAGGAAACATTTACGATTCCACTAAGTCCGGTTAACGGAAACGGGAAACAAAGCCACATTTTTGAAAAGGAATTATTAAATGCGGTCATAAGCAGTATGCAGAAAAAAGATGAACAACTACAAACCATCATGCAGAATGTATTGCATACAATGACGGTATTGGTACAGGATGAAAAAAAATTTATTTAAATCTCTCTTTGCCGGGAAGGCGGCAAGACGCAAATATTAAACCCTCAAATATTAAACCTTTTTGCAATCAACGACTTCCCGCCTTCCCGGCAAAGAAAACAACAGCTCTTTAAAATTTAAGCATCTATAAGATTTTCTTAACTTAATTATATTTAATTTCAGGCCCTATCTCCCACCCGGACATGAATAAAATTGTTGCTGCCATTTTTTTTCTATTAAGTAGTTTCCTGTTTTCCTGCAGCATTTCCAGGAAAAATTATTCTCCTTCAAAAAAATATGATCAAAAAACCTTACAACAGGACTATCTCCTGCTAAAAAATATACTGGAAAAAAAACATCCGTCTCTTTATTGGTACACTCCAAAAGACAGCATGGATATGTATTTCGAAAGATATTATAAGGCCATCGGCGATAGCATGACCAAACAGCAATTTGCCTGGCACATACTTGCTCCGCTGGTGGATAAGATACATTGTGGCCATACCAGTGTCAGTCTTAGCAAGGCGTATTCAAAATGGGCGGATGGTAGAAGATTCCCTTCCTTCCCGCTGTTTATGAAGATCTGGAATGACACCATGGCCGTAACAGGAAATCTTGATATGAAGGATAAGATTTTCAAAAGAGGCACCCTCGTCACTTCAGTCAATGGGATATCCACTCATGCACTGATTCAAAAAATGTTTGGTTACCTGCCGGAGGATGGGCACGCTAATAACATAAATTATATCAGGCTCAGCGCTAATTTTCCTTATTACTACCGCAATATCTATGGCCTCAGTAAAACATATGATGTCGGTTATAGAGATAGCCTGGGCCGGAGTAAGATGGCAACCATCCCGGTTTACATTGTTCCAAAAGACTCCGCCAGGAAAAAAGACAGCCTTGCAAAAAGAGAAAGAAAAAAATTACCGGCACCGAACAGGCTGGAGCAATACCGCTCCTTTAAAATTGACAGCAGTGGCCGTTTTGCCGTAATGACCGTGAACAGTTTTTCAAAAGGAAAGCTCAGGGGATTTTTTCGTCGCTCATTTAAAAAATTGAAACAGGAAAATATCAACAGCCTTGTGCTCGATATCAGGAGCAATGGCGGGGGGAGGATCGGGCTATCAACCTTACTCACAAAATATATCTCAAGGCATCCCTTTAAAGTAGCAGATACCGTGTATGCGGTAACCAAAAACCTGGGGCCTTATACAAAATATATCAAAGGAAAGTTTTTGAATAATATAGCCCTGTTCTTTATTTCCAGGAAAAAGCAGGACGGTCTCTACCATATTGGCCACCTCGAAAGAAAATTATACCAGCCTAAAAAACAGAACCATTATAACGGAAAGGTATATGTGCTTACAAATGGCCCCACTTTTTCTGCAGCGGCTTTATTTGCGAATGCTGTCAAGGGGCAGGATGGCATTACGCTATTGGGAGAAGAAACGGGTGGTGGCTGGCATGGTAATGACGGGATCATGATCCCGGATATAAAGCTTCCAAATACTAAACTGAAAGTGAGGCTCCCGCTTTTCAGGCTGGTTCAATATCACCATGTTCCAAAAAACGGCACCGGTGTGATCCCGGACATTTATATCGGAACGAATTATGAAGCGATCATAAAAGGGTTTGATAAAAAAATGCAGGTTGTAAAAAAATTGATAATTAACAATTGACAATTGTCAATTATCAATTTTAAATTGGTCAGCATCTTTCAAGAATGGAAATTTACTACGCACTTCTTCCAGCTTTTCCTTTTCCAGGCTGATCGTAAAAATGTCTTCCTCGTCGGCCATATGATAAAGCACTTCTCCCAAAGGATCGATCACCAGGCTGTTTCCACTGTAATTGATCTCGTTTCCATCCTTTCCTACGCGGTTTACCCCTATTACATAACACTGGTTCTCGATCGCTCTTGCACAAAGCAATGTTTTCCAGGCATGGCTTCGGCGTTCAGGCCAGTTGGCCACATAGATCAGCACATCGTATTCCGCTGTTTCATCTTTACGGGTATGGCTTTGTCTCGCCCATACCGGGAAACGCAGGTCATAACAAACCTGTAAATTTATTTTCCATCCCTTAACGGAACAGATCAAACGCTTTTTTCCCGGATGATAAAATTCGTCTTCTTTGGAATAGGCAAACAGGTGCCGTTTGTCATAATAACCATATTCACCATTCGGCATCATCCAGATAAGCCGGTTATAATATTTATCATCTTCATGTATCATGATGCTCCCGGTAAGAATGATCCTGTTCTCAAAGCTCTTTTGCCTCATCCATTCAACAGTAGGCCCATCCATTGTTTCAGCCAACGCGGATGCATTCATACTAAATCCCGTGCTGAACATTTCGGGCAGGATCACCAGTTCGGTCTTTTGCCGCAGGCTGTTTATCTTTTCTTCCAGCATATTTAAATTAGCTGGCTTATTTTCCCAATGCAGGGTGGTTTGTATGGTACTGACAGTAAGTGTGTTCATAGGTGAAAATTTTTAGTTAGACCGGCAGGAATAAATTTTTGATGGACCTACTTACTGATCCCGACGGTCCATTCATTCCCGCTATATACATGGTAAACACCCGAGAAGCTGTCCTGGTTCAAAGCAAATGCTACCTGTAATAAACTGTTAAGATAAGCCAATGGCTTTCCTTTTCCTACACTTCCAAAGGTTTCCTGGTATGGCATATCGCCCTGGTAGATCTTTTCATTGTTATGGTAGATCGTAACATGGAGCGTGTCCCCTGTTTTCACTCCCAGCTGTTCAAAAAGTTCACCCGGAATATTCGTCCAGATATTTCCATACTGCACATCAAGGATCGGGATCGTACCCTTTATGGTCTTATTTTCCAATACCGCCTTTTGATAAGGAATATTCACCACGGCTTTTGGCAATACAGGGCCTACCTGTTCAAATTTTATAACACCGGCAGCTAACCTGGCGCCGGTATAAGCATATACATCCCTGCCATGAAAAGTGTAAGATTTTTCCGATCCCTTTCTGCGGTTAACGGCTTCATCGATGGATCTGATCTCTTCAATACCCGCAGTTGACGCGATCAATGTAAGTGTGCCATTATCCGGTGTTACAATAAATTGCCCGGACTTTGTTTTCAATACAACCGATTTCCTGTCAGTGCCTACACCCGGATCTACGATGGAAACAAAAACAGTTCCTTTGGGCCAATACGTTACTGTTTGCTCGAGGCGATAAGCTGCTTCCCAGATATTGTAGGCGGGAATCTCATGTGTCAGGTCAAAAATTTTCAGGTCGGGAGAAACACCCATCGCAACTCCTTTCATAGCAGAAACGGCGCCGTCCTTCACACCAAAATCTGATTGAAATACCAGTATTTTATTTTGGGTAAAAGAAACTGAAATGATTGCTGATAGTAAAAAAATACAGCAGAAATGCCTGTAATAATTATTCATAATAAACTTTTTGATACAAGTTATTCAAAAAACAAGGACCATAGATCATGTTATTTTTCAACGGATATCCTGAACAATACAGTTCCACCCTTATCATCATCTGATACCAGCAGCAGCTCCATTTCCTTTTTATCTTCAGCAATGATACAAACCGATTCGATCTTTTGTGATTTAAGCCGGGGGTCCAGTTCCTCGAGGTCAATGACCCTGTCAGGATTAATGGCTGTATACCGCTTTTTCGAAGATATATTATTGATGAACCACAGATAACTTTTACCGATCTCGCCATCTCCATGACTGCTATATGTATTCTCCGTGGAAACGGTAAGCAATAACCTGTCTGATTTATAAGAATAATCGATGCCGGATATCCCATTGAAAAAAGAACTGTCTGTATTGGCACCGGCCTTTACAATTTTTATATCTGCAGAATCGGGATCCCGCCAGAAGTTTTTTGAGGTAAAAATCAAAAAGTTCTTTGGGAAAGTTTTATTCCCCCTGCTCGCTAACACAATTTGATCCTGTACAAATGCAGCCCCTTCAATATTCAGATCACGAATGGCTTCTTGTCTTAACCTGTTATAAAAGCTATCCAGGTTATAATGGCTCTTCTCTCTTGTGACCGGGTCAATGATCCAGCAAAAATTACGAGGACTCAATGAGCCAGATCCTGTCAATAAAAGCGCCGGCTTCTTATTTATTTGTATCACTGCAATGGCTTCAAGATCTTCCTTAATATTTTTGGCGATCCTTTTTTGATCTGTTTTGTAAAGTTCGATGCGGTCCGTCTCATTCAATGAAGTATCCGTTACCAAAACATATGACGCATCATCCCCCACTAGGTAAATGCTGCCGTCGAGATAAGCCAGGCCTGAACCTGAAGGATAATCACTGAGTATTTGCACTTGTTTTAGGGTAATCAACTTCTCCTGGTTTTTACAAGACAATAATAAGCAAATGCCAATCAGGTAAAAAATAATATAAGACCTGGTCATATTCATTGTAACAACTTACACATAAATTGTCAAACATCCCAAGGACAGCTTCAGCGTAACAAACACAACCTTGCATTGAAAGTATGATTGAAGAAGATTGCTTTCCCGAAAAAATCGGGACAGGCTGTTCCTCGCAATGACGCCAGATTATAAAAAAGAGCCGCCGGTAAAACCGACGGCTCTTACCCTTAGAAGCCGAATTAATTTTTAGTGATCACTTCTTCAGTTACCCTCCATCCTGACGCGCCCATATACCCGTATCTTACTTTGAATTCTTTTGCAACGGGGTCATATATGTTGTTACAGTCTGCTGAAAGTGGCCATTGGGGAGTGTACCCGGGATTGGTGGATGGCAACCCTGCTGTAAGCATAAAATACTCAGTACCGGCAGCACCCGGTTCAATTGTTATGGTTACATTATTGGATGCATCTATTTCAAAAATGGCGAAGTATCCTGATCCACCGAGGTCACCCAATTCACATTCAACCGAAGTTGCACTTAAAGTAGACAATGTTTTGGCGCGGTCAATGATCGCACGTGGCAGGGTTGGATGGTATAGAAATCCATTGGATGTATACTCTCCATCCCATGGATTTTTTACTTTTAATTCCACGAGATAGTCCTTTTTTACCTGGCTCACTTCTCCATTACTTGCCTCAAATATGGTAAATCCTACTGCATAACTGTTACCAATAACCTCTGATGGGTCTACCTTGATCTTAACAGTAGCTGCCTTGCTGGAAGCAGTAAGGGTAAAATTAGTTTCTGGCAGCTCAAATATATTACCCGGGGGTATTTCATAATCTGTTCCATTCTCTGTATTGTATGCAGTTACCAGGTCGGGGTTGAGCCTGATCTTGACTTCAACATTGCCTGTTACATTGGAGCGTGGAATGATCCTAAGCTCTGTCAGGTCCACTTCCACCAGGCCGGTAGCAAAATCCAGCGCCAATGAATTGAGCGTTGCAGAATCTCCATTGGTAAATTCAGCGATCACCCTGCTGGTATTATCATTAATATCCAGTTTATATTTTTCTTTTAAACATCCACTAAAAAAGAGCAGTGTTGAAAACAGGATGACTGATAGATATTTTCTCATAACATTTTTATTTTAAGTATTTAATTAATAACCCGGGTTCTGTACCATATTTGGATTTGCTGAAATTTCCGATTCAGGGATCGGCAATGCCCATGCCCTGCTGCTGGAAGAAAGGCTGCAAATACTGCTTGGTGTATCTGTTTCAATGCAGCGGTCTATCGGAGTTTTATTCCAGCGCTTAAGATCAAAAAAGCGTTGGCCCTCAAAAGCAAGCTCTTTTCTTCTTTCCGTTTTAATGGCATCCAGTAAAGCAGCGCCGGATTCAGTGCCGGGTGTAAACCCGAATATCCTTTCTGTCCTCAATGCATTCAGATCATCCAGTGCAGCTCCTTCATTACTTAACTGGAAATTTGCTTCTGCCCTTGTAAGATATAATTCGGCTACCCTGAATGCTTTCCAGTCAACAAAGCCACCGCCCTCCAATGGGGAGCCGGGACTTTTTCCGCGGTGTTTAATTACAGCCAGCCTGGGGGCATGTGCAATGCCATTGAAGGTTCCGACAGTAGCGATATAAGTTGCATAACGGATATCATTTACGGGATCATACAAGCCGTCAATTTCCAATGTAGGCCTGTATAATGATTTATTGCCCCTTGCAAAAAACACATTCTCGTATGGAGTGCCGTCGTTGATACTTTGAAAACTGGCTGCCCAAATCACTTCTTCCTGGTTATCATCTGTCCAGATACCGGGGAAATCACCCATCCCTGCCAATGGGATCTCATCGATCACCTGTGTTGATGCGTTTACTGCATCCTGCCATTGCCCGGCGTATAGGCTTACCCGTGCCAACAGTGCGTATGCCGCGTTGATCTCCAGTTTTGAAAGATCACCTGTTGAGCCAGAGGAGGCGCCATAGGCTGTGATCGCATCATTGATATCAGCAAAAATATTATCATAACATTCTTTCACGGTATTTCTCGAAGGTTTGGCTGTTGCATCATAGCTTTTAATATAAGCAACTCCGAGGTCGGAAGAGTTCCTCTCAAAAGACGTTGCAAAATATCTTAACAGGTCGAAATGTACCATCGCCCTGATCGTTAAAGCCTGTGCTTTTATACTATTCGCCCGGCCTGGATCAGCAGCAGACAGCCCGTCGATATCTCTTAAAATAATATTCGCACCCGATACGATGTTATATCCATTCGAAAAAGTGATCTGTACATTCAACTCATCGGACGAATAAGTCCATTCACTCATTTTCCGGTAGTTGGGGAAATCTTCGAATGTTTCCACGAGGTCATCCGACATCATATCCGGCAGGCCGGAAAAGGAAGCGGGCTGCAGTGTGCTTCCCACGGCAGTTGGAATAGAATTGAAATAACCGTCTCCCTGGAACCTGTTATAGGCCCCTGTTAATACAAAGTCTGCCTGGTCAAGTGTCTCGAGCGGCTTTGAGCCATCCAGCGTAAATTCGGGAACTAGGTCAATTTTCTTGGAACAGGAGCTCACCAATATTAGTGCTAACAGGATCGCGTAGTTGAAATATTTTAAACTTAGTTTTTGCATGATCTTATATTTTACTTAGAATTTTAATAAAACCCTTTTGATTTAAATTGCCCTTACTCCGCAATCTGTCTATGTTTAGACAACCCTTCGACAAGCTCAGGGTGACATTGCTCACTTTGACAACAGCTGTCAGCCTGAGCCTGTCGAAGGCGGTTTGATTACAATCCCACATTGATACCTACTGTAATTGTTTTCAACGTTGGATATTGTGCGCCATTATTTACTGCTGTTCCTCCGGGAGGCACTTCGGGATCGTACCCACGATATTTTGTATAGGTATAAAGATTCTGGCCCTGTGCAAATAGGCGCAGGCTGTTTATCTTTAATCTTGACAGCAATGATTTTTGAAATTCGTAAGACAGCCTTACATTTCTTAACCTCCAGAAGCTGCCATTCTCCAGGAAATAATTCGTGTTTGGCAATTGATAATCACTGGTCGCTCTTGGTATCTCTGTAATATCACCCGGGTTTCTCCACTCCCTTAAAAGGTCTCTTGATAGGCCGGAAACGAGGTAAGCAGGATTCTCTACATTCTGCCGGTCGTTATTGTATATTTCGTTGCCGAAAGAAAAGATCCAAAATACTTCCAGCTCAAGGCCTTTATAATTGAAGCTGTTGGTGATGCCCCCAAAGTCAGGTGCATCCGCTGTTCCAAAAAAGACACGGTCATTGGGATCATATACATTGGTGGTTTTACCATCTCTTTTATAATAAAGCGGGTCGCCTGTTGCAGCATCCACACCTGCATATTTAACCAGGAAGAAAGATTGCGCAGGCCTTCCGATCTTCAGGAAAGTAGCGCCGTTTGGCACGGTGTCGGTACCGTTAGGCAATGATTCCACGGTGTTCTTATTGTGCGTGAAATTTGCATCTATGGTCCATGTAAAATTCCTCGTTCTTACAGGAAGGACCTTTAAGCCAAGTTCCACGCCTTTATTACTTAGCGTACCGGCGTTTGAAAGTACACCGGTGAAACCTGTAGTTTGGGATAGCGGTGTTATGTAAAAGAGATCCTTTGTCTTACTGTTGTATACTTCGACAGATCCACTGATACGGTTTTTTAGCAATCCAAACTCAAGACCTGCATTGAAAGTAGATTTTTGTTCCCAGCGTAGGTTGGGATTACCAGGGCTGTTCAGCGCCAGGCCAGGACTGCCGGCATAACTCACTTTTCCGAATAGCGGGCGTGATGCAAAATCACCGATACCTGCCTGGTTGCCTACCGTACCGTAACTGAGTTTTAGTTTTAACAAGTCAAGCTTATTCCTGAATTGCGCCATGAACGGTTCGTCCGAAGCGATCCATGAAGCGCCGACATTGTAAAAATTGGCGAATTTATTATTTACCCCAAACCTTGAGGAGCCGTCTCTTCTATAACCCGCATGCAGGAAATATTTATTCAGGTAGCCATAATCTGCTTCTGTAAAATATGATACAAGTGTATTTTTTGTGCCGGTACCTGTAACATTAGGGATGAAGCCATTATCTGCTGAACCGGGAGTAATGGCAGCCTCGTTGACGAACGGAAGTGTCAGTCCATATCCCGTAAAAGCAAATGACCTTGCATTGGCTTCAATGTATTCCTGGTAAACGCTGACATTCACATCATGTTCCCCAAAGGACTTTTTATAATTCAGCGACGTTGTACCTATAAGACGCAGGTTACGACCAAAGCCGCGGTTCAGGCTGCCCAAGCCACCAACCGCCTGTATCCCGGAATAGGTCTTCGGTCCTGTCAATGCTTCCACCTCGTTTTGCGTATAATCGATACCCCAGTTTGTTCTCGCAGTCAAGCCATTTACATGTGGGATCTTGTACTCAACAAATGCATTGGTGATCGCTTTCCATTGAAGGGTAGTAGTTGGGCTTTCGAGCAATTCCTGCAAAGGATTTGGTTGTGCATTTGCTGTATTATCCACTGAATAATTGCCATCTTTATCATATGGTGTCACATAAGGCAGGCTCCACCGGATAGCATTTAACGGGGAACCAATGAACTGGTCATTTTCATTGGTATTTTCCAGCCTGGAAAATCCAAAAAAAGAATTAAAGCCGAAACGGAGCTTATCTGAACCTGATTCAATATTTATCCGGCCTGAATAGCGCTGAATTCCTGTAGCCCTTACGATTCCTGTCTGGTCGAAATACCCGAGGGAAGCGTAAAACCTTGTCTTATCATTACCGCCGGATGCACTTAACTGGTGTGATTGGGTAATACCCCTGTGGAAAAAAACATCTTCCCAGTTTGTATTGATCTTTGACAGGCTGTCTATATCTGCCTGCGTCCATCCGTTCGGGTTACCATTATCCACTTCATACTGAAGTTTTTCTGCAGAATTCATCAGCTTCAATTTAGAGCCGGGCCAATCACTTTGTCCATATTGAAAATCATAATTCAGCCTGAGCTGGCCGGGCCTTCCTTTTTTAGTTGTTATTACAATAACACCACCGGCTGCTCTCGAACCATAAATGGAAGCTGCTGCTGCATCCTTTAAAATACTGATGCTTTCAAAATCTCCCTGGTTAAGCGTGGCAAAATCAGCGGAATTCACCTGTACCCCATCTATAATATACAAAGGAGCTGTTGAGCCATTCAATGAACCTCTCCCCCTGATCAAAATATCGGCTGAAGCTCCAGGCTGGCCGGACCCGGTTTTTACGAACACACCGGTTGACTGGCCCTGCAACAATTGGTCAAAAGATGCAATGGGCTGGGTACGTATCTCATTGATAGCAACCGTGCTGACAGATCCTGCAGAACTTCTCTTTGACCTGCTGGAATAACCTGTAACAACCACTTCAGTTAATGAGCGGTTTTGGCCAATCGTCATTTTTGCAGTCACATTACCCGACTCTGCTGGTACTTCAAGGTCATTGTAGCCAACGAATGAAAGAACGATCGAGTTTGTACTGTTAGGTACAGATACCGAAAAATTGCCCCGGGCATCTGTTGTTCCAAGGGCTCTCCCGTTTTTAAGATTGACAGTTACGCCTTGCAAGGCTGTACCACCTCTTTCATCGGTAACAGTTCCTGAAATGATCTTTTGGGCAATGGCCAAAGAGAAACTGGTTGCAGTTAATACAATTAGTAAGACAAATTTTTTCATCATAAAATAGTTTATTCGTTCATTGTACTGACAAATAAACTACTCCGTATGCTTCAACAGGTTAGGCTGTTATTGACTGAAGCATGAATTTTTGGTATTAAAATATGTGAAAGAGGATATGGATCAAATATTCGCAGGTTACGTCACCGGTTACATCATTGCGAGGTACTGATGGAAATTTATATTACCGGCATGCTGCGTAACGAAGCAATCTGTTGAAATAAAAGAAATTGATATTTATAGGCAAGACTGCTTTACCACCAGGCCGCGTCATTGCGAGGTACTTATAGAAATTTATCTTACCGGCATGCTGCGTACCGAAGCAATCTGGCTCAAGTGAAAATAATTATTTAACTAGAACATAGAAGAGTGGCTCGCAATGACGTTCTGTAATGACGTATGTGTTTACTCAACTACCAGTTTCTTAATCCAGGTTTTGGCCTGGTCCCTGGTAAATAACTGTACAAAGTAGACGCCCTTTTGCAATGAATTTATATCTATGGCCCCGGGAGTGCCAGTAAAAGATCTTTGCAGAACAGGTTGGCCCATTGAATTTACAATGATCATTTTTTGCAGGCCTGAACCATTGGCTTCAATATATATGATGCCTTCACGAGCCGGGTTTGGATAAATGTATATGGCAGGTTCTATATCAAAACTAACTGCAGCTACCCTGGAGTAACGGGAACTATTATCCGCATCCATCAATTGAAGGCGGTAATAAGAAATGCCCGTAGCCGGCCTGCTGTCTTCGTAATGATATGCCCTTGCCGTATTGCTGTTTCCTGAAGCATTTATACGGGCTATCGTCTCATAGTTCAGCCCATCCCTGCTTTTCTGCACATTAAAATGGCTGCTGTTGGTTTCACTCGACGTATGCCATTGCAACAAAACATCCTGCCGGTCTTTCATTGCAGTAAAATCGATCAACGTTACAGGCACCACGCTACAAACAGGTGCTACAGAAGCGGCGCTCTGCCAAACCCCGTTCGATACCCACCAGTTTTGCCAGCTGCCACCCGACCCTGTTTTCCAATCATTTAAATTGAAGCTATTGCTGCCGGTTGCCGTTCCTTTTACAGCATATACCTTTAAAGCCTGGTTACCACGGTTCCAGGTAAGCGGGTTGCCGGGTTCACAGGCCTCGGGGAAATTATTACTTACTTCGCAATTGTTTTGAATGAAATATGCATTGTCATCAGCTACAGGAAAACCTCCATAGATTTTTGCAAGCCCGGCATTGTCTATACATACAGCTGTGAATTCATCACATGCAATTCCACGGGCATTCAGGTTCAGGTCTGTTTTTACCCTTGCCAGGAAAGCGGTATGCCTGCCCCGCCTGTCGGGATTATCATAATGGGTGTCTGTTATCACGCTGTCTAAAATAGCGTTGTGAATAAACCTGGCAGAATCTACTGTTACAGCTGCCGTATAAGGATTTGCCAGTGCCGCGGCAGAAGTGACAGTTCCGTTTTGCGCACTAAAATAATATTTACCCAAAATCGCCATTCCTGCACTCGTGCCTCCTATAACGATATTGCGGCTGGTGATGGCAACATTTACCAGGCTATCTATTGGAGTATTTCTCCAGTAAGAAACATAATCCCACTGGTCTCCACCGGCAAACCAGATGGCTTCTGCCTGCTGGATCTTTTGCTGTATATATGCCTCGTCAGAAGCGTCTGCATTATGGCAAACAATTGATTCAACAGAATTTAGCGCAATCCCCAACATACTATACATATAATCATTGTACCCATCGCTGCCGGATGCACGCAATACCAGCACATCGCCTCCAGCGGCTCTTTGCAGGAACCATTTCATGGCTTCATCATTTTCCGTAGCACCGCCCATCATGCAGATCCCACCCTGGGGGGTAGTCGTTATATTGGTAACATTCCCGGTAAAATAAGAGGTATAGTTTTGGGTAAAGGCATTCATGCATAACATCAAAGCCGCAAACAATATATAGATCTTCTGCATTGAAAATTTTTATGAGCAGTAATATAAAGAAAGAAAACGAAAAGTCTGGATATTATGGTTCGTGGGGAACGAATAGGGCGGAAAGAATTTCTAAAAACGAGTTCGTAGTTTTTAGTTCGGTGTTGGCGTGGCAGGAGTAAATAAAATATCATAACTCAAGTTTCATGACATATACCTCGAGATTTCCATCCCTGTCCGATACAAAAACAAGGGAGCCCCCATCTGCCGATACTGCAAGGGCTGTTTCCCTCGCATTATTATTTGTTAGTTTTTTAATTCCGGTACCATCCGCTTTCATGGTATTTATTTCTGCAGCCTTCATGTCACCTGTTACATATACAAGCTGATTGCCACCGGGCAACCAGTTAATTTCACTTTCAGGTAATGCTGTATTCGTCAATCGCTTTGTATCAGAGCCATCTGCTTTCATTTTATAGACCTCGTAATTGCCATCCCTGTCGGAACGGAATGCAATATATTGCCCATCCGGTGACCATTGGGGCTCTTCGTCATTGGTTGCGGTATTTGTAAGCCTGCTTGTGATCCCGGTCTCAATATTTATTACAGAAATATCCCACTGGCCATTTTGCTCGGACATGAATGCAATTCTTTTTCCATCCGGTGACCATGCATGCCCCAAATCCATGATCGTGTTGTCTGTTAGCTTTCGCTCTTTCGTTCCATCCACCTGCATCACATAGATCTCAAAATCCCCATCACGGTCAGTGATAAACGCAACCTGTTTTCCGTCCGGAGAGAAAAATCCTGCACCATCAATACCATTGGAATTCGTCAATCTTGTTGCCCCACTACCATCTGCATTCATCGAATAAAGGTCTTCCCGGGCATTTCCCTGTTCAGACTCAAAGAGTATCCTGCTCCCATCCGGCGTCCAGCGTGGATGATCACCTCCTGCACCAAAATTTGTTAACTGTATCAATCCCTGGCCATCAACTCCTACCTTAAAAACATCATACTTACCATTGCGATCAGATTCAAAAATAACAGAACGTCCATCCGGTGACAGGGATGGATGAAAATCATTGGCAGGATTATTTGTCAATCGCGTGATGTTATCAACGGGATCATTTTTTTTACACTGGTTTTTCCCCGCGAAATTTATCATAAAAAATACGCAGGCCATTACCAGGAATAAAAAGTATTTGATTGTTTTCATAACTAAACATACTTGTTTTTTGAAACTTAAAGAAAGGAATCCTTTTTCTGAAGCTTTAATTGAAGGAGTGACTGATTTTATTGTTGAATGGTAACAAGGTTTACGTCGTGTGCCCGGGAACAGGCGGTGGCAAAATAGCCTGTGGCAGGTGCCGACAGCGGTTACGGTGAGAAAAAGCAGTAGGTAGTGGGTGTGGACACCGATCACGGGAGAAATCTGTCGGGAATTTACCTTATCAGCACCACATTTCCTTTCATGGTTTTAAGCTTCTTGGTCCGGTCTGTACCCTTTATGCTCCAAACATAATTTCCAATACTCTGTTTTATCCCTTTATAGTTACCGTCCCAGCCCTTCCCGATATCATGCGTTTCAAATACCAATTCACCATAGCGGTTGAATACCCGGAAATAATCCAGTTCCAGTATACCAACTGATGTTGGCCGGAAAATATCATTCAGTCCATCACCATTAGGTGTAAACGCAGTTGGTACATAAAATGTAGGGCCTTTTAACACCCTGAGCTTTACCGTGTCAAGATCAAAACAACCAATCTCATCCGAAACCATCAGCACAAATGTTTCATCATGGGTTAATATGGCAACGGGGTTTGCTATAAAAGGATTATTCAACACATTGGCGGGAGACCATTGATAAAGTCCTCCACCGTTTCCAGACAAATGGTATGGCACATTGTATTCAGCATTATCATCATTTCCGGCATTCGCGATCACTGGTGGCTGTATGGCCAGGTCCACCAGTACGGTATCTGAACAGCCGGAGCTATTCTGCACCACAAGTTGGTATGTTCCTGCAACGGTTACAGTAGCCGTATTTATAACAGGCTGCTGACCCAACGTCCAACTGCTGGTATAACCCGTCGTATCATACAATGTAGAAAGATTTGCTGACTGGCCAAAACAGATCCGCAACGGTTTATCAGGCCCCAATGCCGGTTTACTATTAACCGTTACAGTTATCAATGCCCTCGGCCCCTCACATGGTCCGTTCATTTCACTTACATAATAGTTCATAATCCCGGGAGTTATAGAAGAAGGGATGGGCGTCGTGTGTGAACCTGTGCCCCCTGTGGGCGAAGTATACCATAACAAATGGCTGCCTGCTGTTGTTACTGTAGCGATCAATGGAGCAGTTGTTTCATACTGGCAATAGAAAAGCGGCGAAGTTACCGCCGGCAGTCCTGGTGTAGGATTGATCGTAAGATCGAGCGTGGCAACAGAATCGCATCCCGCTGCACTGGAAAGCGTGATCACATGTAAGCCGGCTGTTGTATAGCTTTGGCCATTCCAGCTGTATGGTAATAACGCGGAACATATACTGGTAGTTGTCGTACTGGTCACCACAGGATTTATAGTAAGCTGCAGGGTTGCAACAGAATCGCATCCGGCAGCACTGGTAAGTGTTACTACATGCGGCCCGGCTGATGTATAACTTTGGCCATTCCACGAATAGGGCAACTGGTTCGAACATGTGCTTGCGTTAGTAGTACTTGCGAGCACGGGGTTTACAAAGAGGTTTAATGTAGCAACAGAATCGCAGCCCAAACTGCCCGTCAATACAACTGTATATATTCCGGCTGCAAGGTAACTGTTCCCGTTCCAGCTATATGGCAACTGGTTACTACAGGTTGTAATATTGGTTGTGCTCGAAGTGATCGTGTTTACCTCGAGGTTCAGGGTTGCAATAGAATCGCAGCCAGAACTGCTGATCAATATAACCGAATGCCCCCCTGCTGTTGGATAACTGTTCCCATTCCAGCTGTAAGGCAATTGGTTATCGCAAATACTGATATTGGTTGTGCTGGTTAGAACCGGGTTCGATGCGAGATTTAGTGTCGCGACAGAATCGCATCCTGAGCTGCCGGTCATCGTAACTATATATATCCCTGCTGTTGGGTAACTGTTCCCGTTCCAGCTATAAGGCAATTGGTTATCGCAGATTGTTATAACTGTGGTACTGGTTAGAACCGGGTGCGATGTGAGATTGAGTGTTGCAACAGAATCGCACCCTGAGCTGCCGGTGATGGTAACGGTATATACTCCGCCTGCTGAATAGCTGTTCCCATTCCAGCTATAAGGAAGCTGGTTTTCGCAGATCGTAATATCAGTTGTGCTGGTTGCGATGGCTGTTGCAATAAGATTTAGGGTAGCGACAGAATCACAACCTTCACTACTCATTAACGTTACAGAATATATTCCGCCATTGATATAATTGTTCCCGTTCCAGGTATAAGGCAGAAGGTTCTCACATATTGAAACCGCTGTAGTACTTGTTATTGGCGGGTTAACCGCGAGGTTAAGCGTTGCAAGGGAATCGCAGGCGCCGGTGCCATTCAGTAATACCGAATAAGTTCCTGCTGCCGGAAAACTGTTTCCATTCCAGCTGTATGGTAATTCATTATTGCAGATCGTAATATCAGTTGAGCTGGTTACATACGGCGCCAGTGTGAGGCTCAGTATCGGAACAGAATCACACCCGGCAGGAGTTGTTAAAGTGACTGCATATGTTCCCCCTCCGGGGTAACTATTTCCATTCCATTGATAAGGCAGCTGGCTGTCGCAAACCGTAATATTCGTGGTAGAAGTAAGGATATCTGTTACCAACAGGTCGAGCGTTGCAATTGAATCACAGCCGCTGCTACTGGTCAGCGTTACTGGATACATTCCTGCCACGGGATAACTGTTTCCATTCCAGCTATAAGGCAATTGATTATTACAAATAGCAATGGTCGATATGCTCGTTACTGTTGTACTAACAGTGAGGTTCAGGGTAGCCAGCGAATCACAGCCGCCTGACGTGACAAGCGTAACAAGATAAATTCCCGCGCCAGTATACACATTACCGTTCCAGGTGTATGGCAATTGTGTATTACATATATGTATATCTGAAATGCTCGTTATTACCGGGTTTACTACCAGGTTCAGTATTGCCACCGAATCACAGCCTGCATTGCTTACGAGGTTTATTGTATAAATACCCGATCCGGTATAATTGTTTCCATTCCAGCTATAGGGTAGCAGGTTACTGCAAATATTAATATTGGTTGTACTTGACAAAAAAGCCTGGACATCGAGGTTTAAAATGGCCAGGGAATCACATCCTCCGGTGCTGGTCAGTATAACCGTATAAACCCCGGTGCTGATATAATTATTCCCATTCCAGGCAAAAGGTATTTGCGTACTGCAAATTGAAATATCGGTTGTGTCTGCTATTACAGGGTTAACGGTGAGGTTTAATGTTACAATAGAATCACAACCATTGGCGCTGGTCAGCGTATCAATATAAGTTCCGGTGCTGTTATAAATATTACCATTCCAGATATAGGGAAGCTGGTCGTCGCAGGTCGAAATATCAGTGATACTGGTTGTCACGGGAATGATCACTAAGTTCAGGTTTGTTATTGAGTCGCAGCCCGAAGTACTGGTAAGCGTTACCGTATAGGCTCCCGGGTTTGTATAGGTATTGCCGTTCCAGTTATAAGGCAGTTCATTATCGCATACGGTAATATCCGTGGTGCTCGGCACAACAGTTAAAATAACGAGGTTTAGTGAATCTACCGAAGTGCAGGCATCAATCACTATCGGGGGTACAATCTCGTAGTCTCCTGGGGCGGTGAAAATATGGCCATGATAATTATAAGGCAACTGGTTCTCACATATGATCATACTGTCGGTACGTACATACGGCGTTATAACAGCAAGGTTAAGTGTAGCCATAGAATCACAACCTGCCGGGGTTGTAAAAAAAACTGAATATGTCCCGGCTGCCGCATAACTATTGCCACTCCAGCTAAATGGCAACTCACTATCACATATAGTATGGTCGGTTGTGCTCGCCAGAAAGGTAACTATTATTAAACGAAGCCTTGCGATGGAATCACATCCGTTACTACCGGTCAATGCTACAGTATAAATACCCGCGGATGAATACGTATTTCCATTCCAGCTGTAAGGAACCTGGCTGCTGCATATCGTTACGTAAGTCATGCTTGTTGCAAGGGGAAGTGTTGTTATAACAAGGGTAGCGACAGAATCACAGCCTGAGGAAGACGTAAGATGAACTGAATAAGTTCCCGCGGCTGTATAATTATTCCCATTCCAGGTATAGGGAAAGTTGTTATTACAAAACGAGACCGCCGTACTACTGCTTACCGAAGCATTGGTTGAAAGATTTAATGTTGCCACTGAATCACATCCATTACCCGCGGTCAGGGTTACTGTATATGTACCGGCGGAAGGATAGCTATTGCCATTCCAGTAGTATGGCAACTGGGCATTACAAATAGAGACATTCGTAGTACTTCCGGATAATGGTCTTACTGCTAAGTTCAATGTGGCTATAGAATCACAGCCCGCAGCGCTGGTAAGTATCACTGAATAAATTCCGGCACCTGGGTAATTGTTGCCATTCCAGCTAAAGGGTAGTTGGTTACTGCAAACCGTCCTGTTGGTGGTACTTGTAACCACATCATTCACCGTAAGGCTCAGTATGGGAACAGAATCACAACCGCTGGTACTGGTGAGCGTTACTGAATAGGTTCCACCCGTTGAATAATTATTGCCATTCCAGGTATATGGCAAATCGTTTGTGCAAACGATGGCATTTGTTATGCTTGTTCCCACATTGATCACGGAGAGATTCAATACCGCGGTCGAATCTCCGGCATGTGTTGGAATGGTAGCTGTAAATGTGCCCGCGGCAAGGCAGGTGATACCATTCCATGTATAAGGCAATTGATTGTTGCAAATGGTAATATCAGTAGTACTTGACCCCGGGGGTGTATTTGTTGTTGCTGTGGAAGTTCTGAGTTCAGTGGAGGAATTTGCCGGAGCAGCATAAACATGCAGGCACGATACTATTGACAATAGTATTCCCAGGCAAATCTTGTGTATGCGTAATCGGTTTTTCATGGTGCCGTTATCATGCTGCTGATTTCAGAACGGAGTCTTTCCTGGGATGGCTGTAATTTAGTAAAAAAACGGAATAATCCTAATCCAAACAGGGAATATTTTGGGTTGTCTTTGCCCGCAAGTGCGCATGGGACGGGGGTTCTGTAGTATTATGACTACAAATGAGTTCCTGGCTGATAGCTATTAGCTACAAGCTGTTAGTTGTTAGTAACATTGAAAAATACTGATGGCCAGGATTGAAGATAAATATAAGTTTCAGCAATTTTAGTTAGGAGCTGGCTGCCGGGGAAGTGGAATATTGGCTAATGGCTATTAGCTAATAGCTAACAACTTTCAGATTTTTTATAAAACCCTGTTAAACCCAGCCCCTCACTCACAATAAGGTATAATTATAGCGTTGATCTATTGCTCAATTTACCACACATGAAAATAATAAGTAAAATAATCGGCCTGGCCATTGTCGGCATTCTGTTACTACTTGCTGCCTGTAAAAAAGAGACCAGTAGAGGCCAGTCACTTACGCCAACACCGGCACCTGCTGATTGCTTCAACAACAAGGGAAATAAGGATGGCGATATCATCGCCGGAAGATATATTGTTGCTTATATAAATGGCCAGGTAAGCAGGATCGCGGGCCGGGAAAGCCTTGAGCGTGCAGGTACCAACCTCCTGCAACGCAATGCCATTGCTGCCGGAAAATTGCAGGCCGTTTTCGCGGGAGAACCCGGTGGCCTCATTGCTGAACTAAGTGAAGATGAAGCCGCAAGGCTAAGAACCGATCCCATGGTGCAGATAGTGGAACCGGACCGGGTGATCGCATTGGCCACCTGTTTTACGGTTGCTGAGCCAAGGTTAGTAACCTGGAATGTGAACCGTGTTGGTTATGGAGATGGCACCGGGAAGACGGCGTGGATACTGGATACAGGAATTGATTTCGACCATCCCGACCTGCTGGTGGATGGAACACGCAGCAAATCTTTTCTGAGCGGGCAGCCTTCCGCTGACGATGCCAATGGCCACGGTACGCATGTGGCAGGGATCATCGGCGCCCGCAATAATACGATCGGTGTATTGGGTGTTGCATCCGGGGCCACGCTTGTTTCATTGCGTGTACTCGGTGCCGATGGCCAGGGGGCCCTTTCGGCTGTTATCCAGGCATTGGCTTATGTAAATGCAAATGGATCTGCAGGAGATGTGGTGAATATGAGCCTCGGGGAAGAGATAACCTCTCCCACACTTAACCAGCAGGTGCAGAACACTGCAGCCCGTGGTATCTATATAGCGATAGCTGCCGGCAATGACCATGATGCAGCGAATAAATATTCCCCAGGTAATGCAAACGGTGCAAATATATTTACGGTATCTGCCATTGACAGCCTCGACCGGTTTGCCAGCTTTTCCAATTATGGAAATGATGTTGTAGATTTTGCCGCTCCAGGTGTTCGTATCCTTTCTACTTATTCCAATGGCCGGTATGCATATCTCAGTGGCACATCCATGGCGGCGCCACATGTGGCCGCACTTTTATTATTAAGAGGAAATAACCTCAGTACTTCCGGGACTGCAAAGAATGACCCGGATGGAAATGCAGACCGGATAGCGCATTATTGATGCTAAGCTATGTATGAACGAAATGGCCGGTACCGGAAACGCCGTCCAGAAAAAATAATTTTTATTAAAATGTTCTTTTACTTTTTTGCTTGCCCAAAAAAGTAACAAAAAAAGGCACCCCTAATCGATTACAGCCCGATTAGGGGAAGCAGCTATGTGGAGCAGTTGTGCAAAGTGATTTCAGCAATTGTAATTCTACTCTTAAAGTCAAACAGGATATATACATCGATTCTTACAATGCTTTAAAGAAAGAATATTGTTATGAATTTTAAATGCTGAGCCTACTTTGCACAAATGTTGGTCAAGGCTGCCGGACAAACGCGTTGTATATCGTTTGTCCTTGATTTTTTGTTTCTTTTTGATCAAGCAAAAAGAAATTAAAGAAATATCAGTTAAACGATTATTCAGGCCCGGCTATGAGCTATCAGCTAATAGCTGTTAGCGCCCCCGCAATCCTCGCCCCCAGCCTCGCATTATTCAGTACCAGCGCAATATTAGCTTCCAGGCTTTCGCCTTGGGTATGTTCTGCAATATGCTTCAGTAAGAATGGAGTGATCTCTTTGCCGGTTATTTGTTGTTTCCGGGCCTCGTTGAGAGCCTGCTGAATATGATGCTCAATAACGTCCTGGGATACCTGCTCGCCGGCAGGCACCGGGTTGGCTATTAATACTGTTCCTTTTAACCCCATCTCCCATTTGACTTTTAGTAAGGCGGCAATTTCGGCCGGGCTGTCCAGGCGTAACGGTGAATTAAAATTGCTTTTCCCGGAATAAAAACTGGGGAATTCATCCTGCCCGAATGTAATAACAGGAATACCCTTTGTCTCAAGATACTCCAGTGTTAAACCGATATCGAGTATCGATTTCACGCCTGCTGATACAACGGCTACATCGGTTTGTGACATTTCAGTGAGGTCGGCAGAAATATCCATCGTTTCAGATGCGCCGCGGTGTACCCCCCCAATGCCGCCGGTTGCAAAAATTTTTATACCAGCCATGGACGCAATGCGCATCGTGGCAGCGACTGTTGTTGCTCCGGGTAATTTCTTACTAAGCACATAGGGCATGTCGCGCAGGCTCACTTTCCATACATTTTTTTCCTTGCCAAAAAAGTCCAGTTCAGGGGAGTTCAGTCCGACCAGGCATTTTCCATCTTTAATGGCAATGGTAGCGGGGACGGCCCCTTCAGCACGCACGGCTGCTTCAACTTTTAAAGCAGTTTCCACATTTTTTGGCCAGGGCATCCCATGTGAGATGATCGTCGACTCCAGCGCTACCACTGGTTTCCCTTGTTGAATGGCATCCAATACTTCTGAATGAATTTGCAGCAGGTCATTGTTCATGGGGATAATATTTTTTTACAGCATTGAATAATTTTATGTTGGCTAATTGTCTGAACTATGATTTGCCTGATTTCATTGATTTCTGAGATCATTAATTAACGCCCAATCATATTAATCTCTTAATCACAAAAATCACAGTTCAGACTTTCATTGTTCATTGGGATAATATGTTTTTACAGCATTGAATAATTTTTCCTGGTTAATGCCTGTATCAATGGCGCCTTCTACCTGCAGCACGGCTGCTGCCATTGTATGTGCAGCTAACAGGCATTCCTTTTCAGTCTTGCCCAGCCAATGAGCCGCTATCCAGGCAGCCAATGCGGCATCCCCGGCACCGGTGATATCTTTCACGGTTACTGAAGGTGCCGGTAACGGATACCTGCTTTCCAGAGAGACCATTTCCGAACCGGCTGATCCTTTTCTTAACCAAATATACTTTACCCTGCGTTGGAGTAATTCCGTTAAAATGGATTCAGCCGGCAGTTCATGTACACCGAGCGAGGACAATTCATCTTCATTCGGGGTTATCATAAACAATCCATCGAGTGCAATGGCTGATAATTTTTTTGCCTTTGACACGGATACAGGTTCGATGAATAAGCGAATGTCCCTTTGCCGGCAGTAGCTGATGAGCCATTCCAGCACTGCGGTTTCGAGGTTGGTATCGGCTACGATAATGCCGGCAGCTGAAAGTATTTTCTCCTGTTGTTCCAGCAAAGAGATCGTCAAATAAGATTCACATGGGTTTGAGGCGGCAGCTGTATACAGGCTGCCATCGGGATTTAGTATGGCTGTATATTTTCCGGTATTGCATTTAGCCGTGATCGTGGTACTTATATCAATGCCTGCCTGCAAAGAATTTTCTTTAAGCCATTGGCCATCCGCGTCATTGCCCACAACGGTTATAAATTGTACCGGTATTTCAAGCAATGTTAGGTGATGTACAATATTACGCATCACGCCCCCTGCTGTTCTCTTTAACATTGCAGGGTTGGAAGTTGCTCCAACCACTGGCCCGTTACAGTAAAACAATTCATCTACCAACATGGCGCCGATACAAACTACCTGTTGTTTCATTGGTCAAATCTAATGAAATTGGGAGCTAAAAGCTATTAGCTGTTTGCTGAAAGCTATTAGTTGATACTGGGGTATTCAAGAATCTTTGCCGTGTTATTTCTCAGCAATGTCTCCGGTACGGGACGTTGCGCAATTTATTTCATGCAACGCAACGTCCTCTTCGAGAGACGTTGCTAAGAAGTAATATTGAAGAAACTTTTCCATTCTTAATCCTGCATTTTTTAACAGTGCACTGATGCAATAAACCCGGCTAACAGCTAACAGCTTGCAGCTTGCAGCTAATAGCTCACAGCTCCTATCCAGGCCTCTTCACCCAAATCCATTGCTTATTCAATTTGAGATAATGCCCTCTCTCCGGACCAAAACCGGTCTGCTCATCGTAGATGCAGGGAATGGCTTCTTTACCGGTTTCGTCAACAAACCCAATCTTGCCCGCCCTCCGCACTTCTACCAGTCCATCCATATACCATGAATGGCCAATAAACTCATAGATAAAACCGGTCACTGCAGTTCCTGAACGATCAATGAATCCGAACTTGCCATCTTTCTTTGCACCGGTGATCTTCTTTTCAAAATTCCGGAGCTCCTCATAACGGAAAGGAATAACCTCCTGCCCGGTCGAATCCAGGAAACCTGCTTTGTTGTTTTGAATGGTCATCATTAACCCGTTATAAAACCGGTCATTGACCATTTGGTATTTTATCGGGATAATTTCTTTACCATGCACATCAACAATTCCAACTGACTTTCCTTTCCTCACCCGGATCCTCCCATCATACATCCAGTTTACCTCGTCGTATTGCGCAGGAACAATAACGGTTCCGTCCATCTCCATCCAGCCATATAATTTCTTTTCCGTAAAAATAACCTTGCCCTGGATCTGGTTCGGGCTCAGGCCTTCATATTTCACGGGAAGGATCTCTTTGAATGATCTATCCACGACGCCGTATTGCTCATTCTTACCAATAACGGTCATATCCAGGTCCGTGGTAAAATCGGCGATATAATCATAATCCCATGGCAGGACCTCATTACCTGCTGTATCGATCACCCCGTATTTTTTAAACCGGCGTACTTTGTAGAAGCCCTGCATAAACCCGATCTTTTCTTTATCATCCCGGATACCGGTGACATCATCATAGATCAGCGGTACCACTATGCGTCCGCTGCTGTCAATGACCCCTTCAAACTGTTGCCTTCTTACGATCCGCAGGCCTTTAATGAGCGTGCCGCGGGCACCCAGTTCCTGTGTGACTTCCCATTTACTCATGGCATCATAACAGGAATCAGTTTTGTTATTTTTTGTATTGATGCAGATCCTGGAGCCATCAAGGATCACCGTTGTACGGCCCTGGTAAAAATCGGTTGCATCTTCGTACCGGCAGGAGATCACTTCTTCACCACGGGAATTTATATAACCCCATTTTTTATCCCGGTTAACCCGTGCAAGTCCATCCCGGAATAACGGTACGCAATAATCGTAGATGGGTGCAACCACTTCCCTGAATCCGGCATTGAGCAAACCGGTCTTTTGGCCCTTACGCACCGGGATCAGCCGGACTTCCATTGTTTCTGCATGACCCCTCGCCCGGTCCAGCCAGTCATAGTCTATCCAGTCGTACTCGCTCATGCGGAATATTTTCCGCTGCGGAATATTATATATACAACTGATCTTGTCTTTAACAGAAAACACGATATCCTCTTGTGTTGGAATATTATAATGATCATATTCTACGGGGAGAATGGCTTCCAGTTTTTTATTGATGATACCAGATTTGTTATTTTTCGTAACCAGCAGGTCATCATTTACGGGGAAGATGCCCGTGTAAACGGTAGGGAGTACAATATTTCCCAGTGAATCGATCAATCCCACCAGGTCTCCACTGCGTTTTGTTGGCCCATGCATGAAGGGGTTGCCATCTTTTTTTAATTCCGACTTCATACTATATATAAGGTAAAAGCCGTCATACCAGGAATTATTCCTGTTCACGTTATGATATTCCCTTGTGAACAGGGCCTTTCTGCAGCTATGGCATTGAAAAAAAGTCTTCAGTCCTTTATTTTTTTGATGAAGCGGAACTTTTGCAAACTGCTTTGTAAGCTGCGCCTTCGGTTGCATGGTATTAAATGCCTTTACAATGGCCCCGTTTGAATCCCTGAACAAATACATATTGGGTTCATGTGGCGGGATGAGTGAGCTCCACGACATGGCTCTCGGCTGCATGGACTCATGAAAGTCAACACTGCGTTGCCATTCCGCGGCGTAGTCAATTTCTATCATTTGCACCCCATTATAGAATGGGTAGAAAATTGTATCAGGACCTGCGGCAGGACGGAACCGGTTAAGTAAGTCGCTTTGTGCGGTTGTTTCAAAAGAACATAATAGTAAAGAAATACATGTCAGAAATTGGAGAAATATGTTCGCATTGCGATTCATTATGAGAAGCAGTTTGGGTAAAGTTAACGGGAAGTGCAGGGATATTAATTTGCCGGTAGTTTTTTAAGGATTTTTTGGGAAAGTCTGAACTGTGATCTATTTGATTTCTTTGATTCTTGTGATTATGTTTAATCATATCTTTTCTTAGCAACGTCTCCGGTACGGGACGTTGCGTAATCTATTTCAGGCAACGCAACGTCCTCTCCGAGAGACGTTGCTAAGAAGCAATCACAAAAATCATAGTTCAGACGGCCTTTACATATAACTGGCAGCAAATTTCGTTTCTCAGCAACGTCTCCGGTACGGGACGTTGCGTGATCCATTTTAAACAACGCAACGTCCTCTCCGAGAGACGTTGCTAAGAAGCAAGTCTGAACTGTGATCTATATGATTTTTTTGATGCTTGTGATTATGCTTAATTATATTAATCACATAATCACAAAAATCACAGTTCAGACGGCCTTTACCATTACTGGCAGCAAATTTGTTTTATAATAGTTTCAACTTAAACATTATCAATATGTCAGACGAAAAAAAAGACAACAATCCGAAAAAAAATGAAAACAAGGATGCCCCCATAAAGCCAGAACCTGAAACCCTGCATACCACCGATCCGCAGGAACATATGGAAGGCCCTATTTCCACGCTGGTAAAAAAGGCAGGTGAAAGCATGGACAATGATCAAACAAAGGAAGAGGCGGATGAGGAAAAGGAAAAAGGCATGTAGAGTTCTTTTTCTTTTTTGCTTCGCCAAAAAAGAAACAAAAAAGGCGACCCCTAATCGATTACAGCCCGATTAGGGGAAGCAGCTATGTTCATCGGTTGTGCTACTGTAGCTTCGACTGCTGTAACTCCACTCTTAGATTTGAATAACTCACATTTAATTGTAAAGTATTGAGTTTGGGTCTGCTGAAATTTGAAAGCTGCTTAAAATAAGTGAACCCTTGCTAAAATGTGGAACCCACTATTACCTATTCAGAAGGAGGTTTCGAAGTATGGGCCTCGGAAAAAATTGCGTTAAGAAAATTGAGAGGAGGGATGTAAAAATGAAATAGATGTTACTAACGCATGGATATATTCTTAGCTGGTAAGTCGCACATAGTTGGAGGTTGTACAAATGATTGAGCTTATTTCATTTTACACCCGACTAACAATTTTTAGCTTTTTTTTCCGCAGCCCTTGATTTTTGCTTCTTTTCATCAAGGAAAAGAAGAGATAGATATCTTATATTTAACCAATCATCGGGCCTTAGCAAATATGAATCGCCTACTATTTTTATTCCTGGTTTTAGTATCTGCCATACCTTTCAACTCCTGCCGTCAAAAAGAGCCATCGATCGCAAAAGGTTTTTATTATTGGAAAACCGGGCTTTCTTTTTCAGACAAAGAATTACAAAGATTATCCGGCCTGGGAATTCAAAAACTATATACCAGATTCTTCGACGTAAATATGAATGGCGGCCAGCCAATGCCAATTGCTAAAATAACTGTTGGTAATAAACCTCCAGCGTCCGTAGAGATCATCCCCGTGGTATTTATTACAAACAAAACGATTGATGCTATCTCGGGTGTACAAATAGATTCCCTCGCGGCAAATATTGCAAAGCTGGTTGACCAGACATCAATCTCCCATGGCATCCCTTACCGGGAAATACAAATTGATTGCGACTGGAGCCTCACCACAAAAGAGAAATATTTCTCCCTGCTAAAAAAAATAAAAGAAAAACTTCCGGCAAAAATGCTGAGCTGCACTATCCGGTTGCACCAGGTAAAATACCGGTCGAAGACAGGCATTCCTCCTGTTGACCGGGGCATGCTGATGTTCTACAACATGGGCAACCTGCAAAGCATGAGCATCAATTCCATTTTCAATGAAAAAGAAGCCCGCAAGTATGTTGCAACAGGAAAAACCTATCCCCTTCCGTTAGACATGGCATTGCCCATATTCGGGTGGATAAAGCATTACCGGCAAAACAGGGTTATCGGGCTAATGGATCAGGTAACAGAAGCTGAGCTGAAAAAGGATAGCAGTTTTGTATTTACCTCAGCTCATCGTTATGCGGCATCAAAGGATATGTTTTACCGCGGGGAGTATCTGCAAAAGGGCGACCTGCTTGTTGCTGAGGAAAGCAGCCCGGATCTCGCAACCGATGCTGCCCGGTTATTAAAAAAATATTTTAAAACTGACAGCTGCAGCGTAGTTTTATATCATTGGGACCAGCTAAATCTATCAAGATATGACAACAAAGACATCCAGGATATCTATACGGTTTTTCAGTAGCCTTGTTATCGTGGCCATTTTTCAAACCATCCTCGCCTGTGCAGGGTCTGACGATTCCGAGGATGGATTAAATTCTGTTTTTGCCCCCGAGATCATACAGCAGCCGGCGAAAGCGCCTTTTTTTCTTTCCCCACATGTCTATTATTCCCTTGCAGGATTTGAAACACCCGAAACAACTCCAACACTCACAGACCGCAATACGGCTGAATGGTTTTCTTTTTTTGACAATAAGCTCAGCGCGGAAGATGTGGAATGGCTGATTTACAGCAGCACGGTCAACCATCTTGAAACGCTGAAGAAAGGTCTTGCCAATAAAAAGATGAACATTGATACGCTGAATAAAGCAGTAGTTTCAACATTGAGGAAACAAAAGAACAGCGCGGACATTCTTGATTATATCATCCTTGCAAAATCTTCGGAAAAATATTTCAATCCCAATAATGATTCCTGGCAACCGCCGTTTTATGACAGTGCATCCATTCAGCAATTGATACCTGTGTGCATGGAGAGATTTACAAAGGCACGTTTGCCATTCCTTAAGCAACGCTATGGCTTCCAGGTGACGCGGGCGCTTAGTGTCAGCGGGCGACATGCTGAATGCATCCGCTTTTACGATGATGCATTCAATCCACCGGTTGAGGCGGCCAGTATGTTTTACAGGAGCCTTGGCTATAAAGCAAGAAGCTTATACAGGCTGCAACAGTATGCGCTTTCCAATTACCTGTATGCTTATTTATATAATGCGGATCCCTGCCAGCGATACATGTCTTACCAAAGCTTTCATCCGCAGGAAGAAGCTGACTGGAACGGTACTTTGCAACTTGCAAAAACAACTGCCGAAAAAGAAGCGCTATGGGAACTGTTTGGATTGTACGCCGACCCGGCAAGAGCGATCAAAGAGATATATGCCATCAATCCCCAAAGCAATAGCCTCCCGCTGCTCTTAGTGCGGTCCGTTAACCTCATTGAAGAACAAATACTCCTGAATCCAAAAAGGGGTTATAATGATTTCTTTTACGGGGATTATGCAGATGCCCCATCACTTGAACAAGGCTATTACTATGATTACCGCTTGCTCGATTCTTCATCCCAGCGTACATTAAGCAAGATCATTGACCAGGTGGTAGCAGAAAAGAAAACAAACAAGATCACAGTATGGCAGCTTTCAGGCGCATACCTTTCTTTATTGAAAAGCGACTATGCTGCATCGTCAGCCATGCTTTCAAAATTATCCATTGATAAAAATGACAGCCTGTTGGCGGGACAGGCAGCGATCATCGAAGGGATACTGGCGGTAAGAAAGTTGAATTCGGTAGGGGCTGCAGCTGAAACAGCCGTCTATAATGATATCCAAAAGATATCCGCCTTTAATCACCCGGCGCTGAGAAAAGAAAATGCATTGAGGTATATGCTGAGTAGACTAAGCCTCGTATATGCAAAGGGAAATAACATGGTAAAAAAAGAACTTGCCTACCCGAAGGGACAGTCTTACTATAACACTACCGCCAGTGCACAGGCCATGATCGACTTCATAAGCCGGCAGGATCATTCTTCTTTGGAGAAATATATGATCAGCAAATACCCCGTAAGCCTTGTAGAATTACATGAGATCAAGGCAACGCTTTATATGTATGAATACAATTTCCACGCTGCCGTAAGTGAATTTGAAAAAGCAACCAATGGTAGTATTACAGACCTGAGCGCCAATCCATTCACCATTCATATTGTTGATTGTCATGATTGCGATTACGCGGCGAAGAAAACCACGAGCTATTCCAAATACAGTTTCGCAAAGAAGATGCTGGAGTTAAAGACAAAAGGAGATCCCGGCAAGGATAATGAGAGCAGGGCACAAAATTATTTCCTGTATGCCAACGGGATGTACAATATGACCTGGTATGGGAATTCAAGAGGACTGTTTGCCACGAAGGTTGCCAATGTGGATTATAATACCGTGGTCTATGGAAAAAGTGAGCAGTTTCGTACCGGCAATTTCTTTAACTGCAAAGATGCATTGCTGTATTACCAGAAAGCCTTTGCGCTAAGTAAGAACAAAGAGTTCCGGGCAAAATGCGCCTGGATGTCTGCCAAGTGCGAGTACTACCTTTGGATGGATAACGGTGAGGAGGATAGACGCAGCGACTTTATTGCGGGCAAATATTTTCAGCAGATGCGATCGGAATTTTCAAATACGCAATATTATAAAGAGGTTCTCAATGAGTGTGGGTATTTCTGTACTTATATAACGCGGAGCGATAGTTGTAAGCGGAATAGATAGTCCTTACAGCAATAAAGAAGATAGAAACGCGGATGACACGGATTTAGCGGATTTACACGGATTATTTCCCTTATCTCGGCCCTGGCCTGGTGTTTTCACCAGCCAGGAATTTTGACCTTACGATCCGGGAATTCCGAATTTTTAATTATCATTATTTTTTGATAAAATACATTTTAGTATATCGTATGTTCTTTTTTGCTTGTCCAAAAAAGAACTCCCGAAGAATCGGGATGTTCCACAAAAAAAGACCCCGCCAATCGATTACATCCCGATTGGCGGATGCAGCTATGTGGAACAGTTGTGCAAAGTGATCTCGACAGTTGGAATTCTATTCTTAGATTCGAAGAGTTCAAGTAAATTTCAAAACAATAAAATTTTGGTGCTTCGAGCTATAAGCTGCTGTTTGTTTAGCAAACCAACGATTTATAAATGCTGAGCCTACTTTGCACAGTAGTTAGTCAGAGCTCCCGGACAAACGGGTTGTATATCGTTTGTCCTTGATTTTTTGTTTCTTTTTGATCAAGCAAAAAGAAATTAAAGAAACATATGTTTGAGCTTATTTCATTTTATACGCGATGAACAATTTCGTAGCTTTTTTTTCTGCAGCTTTTGATTTTTTGTGGCACATCCCGATTCTTCGGGACTTCTTTTCATCAAGTGGCACATCCCGCATTGGCGGGGGAAAAGAAGGGAAAGAAAAAAATCATAAGTTGGATCAATAGCTGGCATAGTTTTTTATCAACATAAACAAATGACCAATCCCAATAACCTGCAACGTTTCATCGATGCACAGGAAATTGATTACCCCCGTGCCCTGGCCGAAATAAAAAACGGCCGGAAGCAAAGCCACTGGATGTGGTATATATTTCCGCAGATCGCGGGACTGGGTCTTAGTGAGACTACGAAACATTATGCAATAAACGACATAAACGAAGCAACTGCATATTTAGAACATCCCGTGTTGGGTGCCCGACTGATTGAAATATCAACCGCATTGCTCCAGGTCAACAATAAAACCGCTCACGATATTTTTGGAAGCCCGGATGACCGGAAATTAAGATCCAGCATGACCCTATTCAGCGCTGTACCAAATGCAGACCCTGTTTTCCAGGCAGTGCTGGATAAATATTTTAATGGGGAAAATGATTTGAAAACTGTAGCATTGATCAACGGGTGAAGATAAACAGGAAAAACCCTGTATTTTAATCCTTGCTCTTCAGTTAGCTTCGATCTATTAATTGCAGATCCGCTCTATAATTTAGAGAATAACCGATTCGTTTATGCGTGTCGGTTATTTCTTTTATGAAACCCTCTAACTATCCTTAGATTTTCCTCACGGGCGCTTTTCAAGGTTCCAGTCTGCGACTGGTTAGGTATGTTTACGTTCTTTTTTGCTTGTCCAAAAAAGAACCAAAAAAAGACCCCGCCAATCGATTACATCCCGATTGGCGGATGCAGCTAATGTGGAACAGTTGTACAAAGTGATCTCGACTGTTGTAATTCTACTCTTAGAATTGAAGGCTTCACTTCAATTTGCAAAGCAATTTATTCGTGTGGTTCGAAATACTAAACTCTAATTGATATTGCAAGCATTTACAAATTTTTAATGTTGAGCCTACTTTGCACAACTGTTGGTCAGGGCTGCCGAACGAAGGGGCTGTATATCCTTCGTTCTTGATTTTTTGTTTCTTTTTGATCAAGCAAAAAGAAATTAAAAATATCATCTCACAAAAACAAAACTCCCATGCCATCCCCCATAACTGTTGCTGGTTATTCCATACCGGGTAGAGCCCGTATAAGAAGTTGCGCCTGCCCTGATCTCAATGGTCACGGTCCCACCATTTTGTAAACTGATAAGCCCTGCATGTACCGCGGCTAAACCAACCGAAGAATCATCCGTATAAATATCCGTACCCCATAAACTACCCAGGATAGTCCCGCCGGGAGGGAAAGTATAGGTATACCGCTGCCCGTTTTTACCTCTATAGGTAGTAGCCTGTGTGGTCCATGTAGCCTGTACAGTAGTGGTAGAAGGAATGGTACTGATGGATCCATCCATATAAGACTGCAGGCGCACCCGTTCTGCACCGGGTACACCCTGGTCACCCGATTGGCTTGCCACGAAAATATTTACATAAGTTCTTCCATCCGAAGTTGCATTGCAGGTAATAACCGCGGCATGAATGCTTTTAAAGCCGCCATTGAAATCACCACCGCTGCTCAAATTAACATAGCCTTCCGCAATAAGGGCATTTTTCGCACGAAGCATACATTCATCATGACCGGCACTTACGATCTGTATTCCCCGGGACCATGCAGGCTGTGCAGAAACCGGGCCCGCCAGGTTAATATATAGCAGGGTAAAAATGATTTTTAAAATGAACGCAGTTGTTTTTTTCATATGCCGTGTTTATATATAACAAGGTAAAAATTAAAAATGCAAAATGCAATCCCTTACTATCCTTAGACTTCCGAAGGATGTCTAAGGATTATTTTATGATAAGCAGATTTTATCTGCTTTTGCCTGCTCCAGACAAAGTCTGGCTCTTATAAAAAATCCATAGTCGCCCTTCGGAAGACTATGGATAGTCTTCTTTTTGGCCTGTATCTTGATTCATTGTTATAAATCATATGGATGATGCCAGCCGACAATCTCATCAATACCAACCCTGAAATAACAGACCTCATCCTTAAGCCTAACAGGCATTTTCCCAATAGTACATTGCCTTTATTAATTTACCGGAATGCCATCAGCCTGGGAAAACAAAAAAACAGGTCAGCGGAAAAAATGCAGACGCTCTTTCATAAGCATAACTGGAAGAATGCATGGCGTAACGGCATTTACAGCTTTCACCATTACCACAGCAATACGCATGAATGCCTGGGTATATGTTCGGGTAAGGCCAGGGTTATTTTTGGCGGGCCGGGCGGAAAGTCATTACAACTTGAGAAAGGAGATGTTGTTATCATCCCGGCCGGGGTGGCGCATAAATGCAGCTCCGCATCAACGGATTTTTTTTGCGTTGGAGCTTATCCCGAGGGAAAACAATATGATATAAATTTAGGCACGCACCAGGAGTTGGTAAAGGCAAAACCCAGGTTGGCAAAACTTGCGAAGCCTGCGCTGGATCCTTTGTTTGGTAAGGAAGGATTTTTAAAAACATTCTGGAAATAATATACATATGAAGATCGCAACCTATAATGTGAATGGAGTGAATGGCCGGCTCCCGGTATTGCTCCGCTGGTTAAAAGAAGCCAGCCCGGATATTGTTTGCCTCCAGGAACTGAAAGCGCCGGGGGAAAAATTCCCGCTAAATGCCATTAACGATGCAGGCTATAATGCCATCTGGCACGGCCAGAAAAGCTGGAATGGTGTGGCCATACTAGCTAGGGATGCGGAAATAAAGGAAGTCCGCAATGCATTGCCCGGTGACCCGGAGGATATGCATAGCCGTTATATTGAAGCTATTGTACATAATATGGTGGTCGGTTGCCTCTATCTGCCCAACGGCAACCCGGCGCCCGGGCCAAAATTCGATTATAAGCTGAACTGGTTTAAACGGTTAAGGGCACACGCTAAAAAACTACTTGCCCATGATGTCCCGGTGATATTGGCAGGTGACTATAATGTAATGCCAACCGAGCTGGATGTTTATAAACCCGAGCGCTGGGTAGATGATGCGCTTTTCCGGCCCGAAGTAAGGGCGGCATTTAAAAAACTGGTTGACCAGGGATGGACTGATGCCATACGCAAACTACATCCCAAAGAAAAGATCTATACCTTCTGGGATTATTTCCGCAATGCATATGCCCGCGATGCGGGGTTACGCATCGATCATTTTTTGCTTAGTTCCCATTTCAATAAAAAACTGCTTGCCGCGGGAGTTGACCGGCATGTAAGAGGCTGGGAAAAAACCAGTGATCATGCGCCGGTGTGGATCGAACTGAAAGCTTGATTTCGATTGGATACAAATATTCAATAATCAATGTTCAATACTCAATTTTCAATGGCATTGTAATTATTAGACAGTATCCCGTTGAATATTAAGCATTGGGTGAAAGCATATTTTATTAATGGGTAGACATGCTTGCTGGCACCTTATCGATATCGTCATCTACTTCATTCAATGGCTTCCTGAGGTCATGGACTGCTTCTTTGATGAATCCGCCCAATGAGCCCTTTTTATTTCTTTCATTTGATGATGATCTTTTTTTCATTAGATAATACGCCAGGCTTCCAAGCCCTGCTATCATGATCATTTTTTTTAGTTTCATAACCGGAATTTTTATGAGATCAATAAAACTATATACTAAGGGCTTTGTTTAGCCCTGGATTATGAATAAAAAAGCACCCCAAATAATTACCCGGATCTATCCAAGGCCCTTCAGCCATTTTACCAGGTCATCCTTTACTTTCCCCGTTTTTTGTTGCAGCCGTCCCCAAAGTTCCTCATCTTTCCCTTCTTCATATTTCAGGTCATCGTCGGTAAGATCTGCATACTGTTGTTTGAGCTTGCCTTTCCACTCACTCCATTTTCCTTTTAGTTCCATCTTGTCCATAACGTTGTTTTTAAGGTGAAGTATAAAAGGAATAGTTAAAAAACCGTGCCACTCTCTTTCCCGTGGTCGGTGTCCTCACCGACCACTTTGATGCTGATGGGATCACCAGGTAATAATGTCTGGACTATGATTCAGGTGATTGCTTTGATTAATATGATTACCCACACTATCCTTAGACTTTCCGAAGGATGTCTAAGGATTATTTAATGATAAGCAGATTTTATCTGCTTCCCGTTTACGCCAGACAAAGTCTGGCACTTATAAAAAATCCATAGTCCTCCTCCGGAAGACTATGGATAGTAGCAATGCGTTTATCCAAAACTATGGGATAACCGCCCCATTTTGTATAAACCGGATCTGTACGGCCCTTGCAGGATCCGTTTGATCCGGAAGCCCAACAAACAATACCGTGTATATTTTATTTTCCTCCATGTCAATGGTCCTGTTGACTGAGATATTGGTTCCGTTATTTACGGCTGTATTAACCGGGCCTGCGGCTACGGCTCTAAAACCGGATACACTGGCGAAAGGCGCATTTTCATTGATCGGGTTCTCAGTACCTGTGCCGATCGTTATGGTTTGATTGGCTGCAGAATCAGGAATGGCATTGATATAACGCACCCAGGCTTTACCCGGAACTACAGCAAGGGAATCAAGCTGGTCATTTACTAACACATTCCGGTAGACGCCATTTGCACCCAATAAAAATGCAGAATAATACAGGCTGTCTTTGAATTCGCCGTTGCTGATGGCGATGGTGGAGCCGGTATTGTAATCGAAAGACCTTAGCTCGCGGCTACCCACATAGATGGGAAGATACGCGCCTGTAAAACCTGTGTAATCCAATCCGGCATTGCCCAGGTTATTACCTGACAATGTAAATCCAACCGGTGATTTATCAGGGGCAAGGTTGAAAGCCATTAAGCCCGCAGCAGGCGTATTTACATAGCCCGGCGCATCATCTTTTTTGCACGCTGTAAATAAAAGGGTTATTAAGAAAAGTCCAGCTATTGGCCGGGCAGCATAACGCATCACATTCAATAATCTTTTCATGGGTAATATTTTAAATGAATAAATAAGCGTCTTTAATGAGAAAAAATAATGCCAGCAACACTTATTAAAATGAGAAAAATAAATTAGGGAAGGAGATTAACATTTTGTTATTTCCAGAAGTGGTTCACACGAACCTGAATTTCCGCATTCTTATTACCATATTATTTAATAATGGACATTCAGTATATTAGATGTTCTTTTTTGCTTGTCCAAAAAAGAACCAACGAAAAGACCCCGCCAATCGATTACACCCCGATTGGCGGATGCAGCTATGTGAAACGGTTGTGCAAAGTGATCTCGACAGTTGGAATTCCACTCTTAAGATCCAGGAGAATATTTCTACCGATTTTAATAATGCTTTGAGGGATCAAAGCTGTTATGAATTTTAAATGCTGAGCCTACTTTGCACAACTGTTGGTCAGAGCTCCCGGACAAACGGGTTGTATATCGTTTGTCCTTGATTTTTTGTTTCTTTTTGTGGCACATCCCGATCCTTCGGGAATCAAGCAAAAAGAAATTAAAGAAACATACAAATGTTTGAGCTTATTTCATTTTATACCCGACAAACAATTTTTAGCTTTTTTTCCGCGGCCCTTGATTTTTTGTGGCACATCCCGATTCTTCGGGACTTCTTTTCATCAAGTGGCACATCCCGCATTGGCGGGGGAAAAGAAGAGAAAGAAAAAAAGAATTTCTCATCACCACTCCTGCTGATGTTCCAACCAAGCCTGGCTCCTGGAACGCAGCATAAAAAAAGGAATGGATCTACCATTCCTTTCAAATTCCAATACGGCCATATTTATAATGATGCCATTTGCCCCTCGTCTACCGTATCACTGGTGAACAGTCCATTCTCCTGCCATCTTACAATATATTTATACTGATCGGTTCCGGCTACTGCCTTCACCCGCAGGATATCATATATTTTATCTCCATACTTTGTTTTCAGCCTGCCAACCACATCATCCGGAACATAACTGGAAAGAACCGGTACCGCAGCAAACCTCGTGAGGCCGATCATCATCGTTTCAGAATATGCCGGTGCCATCGTGCCGGCGGTTGCTGTTGTATTGGCCGCGTTTACATCGGGATTGCTATTAGTTTTCGGTTGTGCGTTAACGGGACTTCCGGTTGACATATCCTGTGGAGCATTCTCGTTGTTCACACTGGCATCGGTTGTTTTTCCGCTGTTATCAACGGCCGTTGGTGCCGGGGTCACAGGTACGGGCACAGTCGGGTCAGTGCTGATCACTGCCGGGGTGGTTGTAGTGTTGGTAGGGTTGAGGGTTGGATCTGTGTTGGATCTGAGCGTTGGATCCACTGCCTCGGGTTTAACTGTTGGATCTGTTGTATTATTTATCTCCTGGTTTATGGGTGGAGTAACCGGCGCAGCCACAGGAGGATTTGTATTGTTTACCGTGCTGTCTGTGGGGGTAGTGACTGTTGTCTTGTCGGTTGGTGGAGCGGCAGGCCGTATTGTCTGTGCAAAAAGATTGCTGCCCATCCACATAAACGCTATTATAATGAGTGTTTTCATGATAAAATGTTTTAAATGAATAATTGGTAATTATATCTTTCACAATGACTATGCCTGTCATGCCGCTAATGTTGGCGTAGCTGTTAAAAAATAAAAAATCACCCTTTTGGGGCCTGTGTTTCAAAGGGAATGTTATTTTTTATGCACATTTGCAGGCCTCGAAACCCGATCAGCCGATGTGTAAAATCCACCCGCCTGGCTGGTATATTTTCCTCGCCGTGGCCTGGTGTTTTCACCAGCCACGTTTTATTTATTGGGATTCAAATAGGAATTTTCGATAAAAAATATTCGCGCTAGGAAATATTATACGTTCTTTTTTGCTTGTCCAAAAAAGAACCAAAAAAAGACCCCCGTAATCGATTACTGCCCGATTACGGGAAGCAGCTATGTGGAGCAGACGTGCATGGTGATCTCAGCAGTTGTAACTCTACTCTTAGATTTGGGTAGTTTACAAGTGTTTGCAAAGCATTAAGTTTGGTCAGCCGGAATTTTATAAGCTGGCTAAAGAAAAACTAGCCCACTGAAACCTATTCATAAGGCGGGTTTGAAGTATGGGCCTCGGAAAAAATTGCGTTAAGAAAATTGGGCGGAGGGATGTAAAAATGAAATAGATGTTACCAAGCATGGATATATTCTTAGCTGGTAAGTCGCACATAGTTGGGAATCGTACAAATGTTTGAGCTTATTTCATTTTACACCCGAAGAACAATTTTTAGCTTTTTTTTCCGCAGCCCTTGATTTTTGCTTCTTTTCATCAAGGAAAAGAAGATAAAGGAACTCACTCTTTTGTTTTCTTACCTTTAACCACACAAATCATTTATTATGGATCCGGTAAAACGGGCATCGTGGCGGTTGCGCCTGCACGAGGTCATTTATGAATCGGGCACGGTGGCCGGTAAAATATTCGACGTCAGTTTGTTGTTCCTGATCGTATCCAGCATCGTGATCGTTATACTCGACAGCATTCCTCACTGGCACCAGGCATATGGCAACACGTTCCTGAAACTCGAGTGGGGCTTTACCATTTTTTTTACGATCGAATACATACTTCGCCTCGTCTGTATTAAAAAGCCATGGAGCTATGTATTCAGCTTTTTAGGAATCATCGACCTGCTTTCCATTATTCCCGGCTATGCCACCCTGTTATTATCGGGTTCGCAATCATTGCTTGTATTCAGGGCGCTGCGCCTGTTGCGTATTTTCAGGATATTCAAGCTGTCTCATTATTTATCAGAGATGCAGTTCCTCGGGCTGGCCATTAGAGGAAGTCTTAAAAAGATCAGCATATTCATGCTCACCGTAATTACATTGGTGATCATTATGGGATCTGTGATGTACCTGGTGGAAGATGGCCGGAATGGGTTCAACAGCATACCGGCCAGTATTTACTGGGCCATCGTAACGATCACTACCGTGGGATATGGTGATATTTCCCCTGTAACGCCCCTTGGAAAATTTGTAGCCAGTGCAATCATGCTGATGGGTTATGCCATCATTGCGGTGCCAACCGGTATCATTACCACGCAGATGGCGCTGGCCATGATGAAAAAAGAGCAAAGCCAGCAGGCCTGTCCCAGCTGTGGGCGTGAAGGGCATGATGCGAATGCTTCCTATTGCAAATTTTGCGGGGAGAAATTGTAAAGAAGAAGTGCTCCAAAATTGCCCAATCATTTATGGATGCATTGCCAATCATTTTTACGTCCTGAGTTACGAACTCAGGACAGCCAGGGATTTTCTATTTATCAATAATGTCTCAGGGACGTTGCGTAATTTATTTATTAAACATGACGCAATATTAAATATCTATTTACTACTCTTAAAAAGATCCATTTGATAACCAAGCTGGATCTCTGTATAATTTTTTTTGGTGTAAGTATTATCAAATGTCATCCTATACCTGAAGAATAACCTGTTTTCTTCATTTGTTTTCAGGAATGCATGTGCCCAAATCGTATGCAGCACGGGTGTTTTGATGAGGGTTATATAAGTTTCATTCAAAAGCTTGAGTATCCGGAAATCCCAGCCAAGCGTTACGCCGTACCTGTTTTCCGGTTTAATCTCCCATATAAGAACAGAGCCCCACCTGAAGGTATTTACGACTGTTATGTTTTCGCTTTGCGATTTAACAGCCTGGTTATTCCCTATGACACTCACGCTGTCCGAAATATTAGACTTCATGATACCACCCTTAAGATTCAGGTGAAAGGTTGATTTCATTTCAGTTAAATTCAATTTGGCAATGTTCAGGTTTAGATCAAATGAAGATTTTTGGTACCGGTAAAGGTTAATGGCTTGTGTAAAGAGTGATTTTTTACCGTCCTTTAAGGCAGTGCTATCTATATCAGTAAAATTTAAAGGCAGTGCATTTTTGTTTTTCTCTATCTTGGTAAAGGCCAGTACCGGTTCAAGATAGGCCAGGGCACTTGTGTAAGTATTCCTGGTGCCGGATTTGTTGGTAATTAAATTAATCCGTTTACAAGCCTCCACCTGGATCACACCATTTGGCTGTTCGTTTTCTATACCCATAAAGTCTGTGTATGCCTGTACTGTCAATATTTTACTTCTCTTTTCCTTTCTCAACTCCAGTGAAGGAATATTTTTATTTAAGTGCACGGTGGAATTCACGGGGCTATAATCTTCCCTGTTATTGTCTGCAATAACATAATATTCCAGGAGGTCAGACAAATAGAAATATATAGTAGCTTCTATATCCTTCTTATTATGGAAAGGGTTATAAGTTATTTTTTTGAAACTACTATCTACGGTATCCGTTTGTACTTCATAATATTTGCTGAGATCCCTGAATTTGCCGACAAAGATCCTGAACTTATCAAACATGTCCGGGTCTGTACGGGAGGAGATTGAAATGGGGAATACATTCTTAAACCTGAGCGGCAAATTATAATCTGATAAATGGTTACTGTCATCAACACGCATATCCACGAATATATTTTTAATGGTTCCGTCTTCAAATTCAACAGTTACATCATCAACCAGGAATTTTTTGCTTATTAATTTTTGTTTTGACTTTCCGTTTTTTAAATTTCTAATATTCCTGCCCTCAAGATAATAGCATTGAATCCGGTTGTTCTTTAATTTAAGATATGCCGTTGAAGGTTCATCATCTGCAAATTGTAACCTCGCTTTTATATCAAAAAAAAGATTGGAGGCCCGTTTGCCAATAATCTCCGTGTTCACGACGCACTCATTTAAGAATAACAGCTTTCTTCTTTGAAGCAGGGTTGTAACTACCTGTTCAAAGGGATCCTGTTCAAAACTGTTCAAAGTATAAGCCTTGTTCTCGGCGATAGATTTTACGTTCACAAAGGCGGTATCCAGGGTCGTGGAAAAACGGGAAAATGAGAATCCTGTTGGAGCAGACGGCAGATAATTTTGAAAATTAATTTTACCGGCAATTTTAATAAGCTTCTTTATAGAATCAGCAATATTATTAAGATAATCAATCGATGCACTATCATCTGCAAGTGCAGTGGCAAAATCCTGCACTTTTGTTTTAAGATCATTTATTGAATCTTTAAGCCCTGCCGAAATAGTTGTATCAGCACTAACGTCTATTTTTTTAACATCAGCAATAAAGTTTTTTAAAGAATCAATATTAAAAAGCGTTAAGTGAGTTTCATGCTCCGGATCTTCCAGCCTGAAACTACAAAGCCCTGTAACAGATTCTTTAAAATTATAATTAAACACTTTGCACCCTATTGCAAAAGTACCTATCACTTCTTTTTGTTTTTGTGCAGCAAGATTGTAATAAGTAAGATGGAGAATAATAATAATAAATAGTGATCTTTTCATACGACTGTTTTGGTAAAACGACTGGTAAGAAATATGTGTTGAAGTTCTAATATAGATACAGGTAACGTCAAAACATACAGGAAAAACCCTGTATTTGAAACTTTGGTCCAGCCGGGGTCTTCACACAAATGGTCTCAATTAAAATCCAGCAACCGTGAGACGCCGCGGATTTTATTTCTGATTGCCGGGTCGCCAAACGGCAGGCCAGGCGAGACACAAATAATTCCTAAAAATCCCCCATATGGGGGATTTTTTTAGAAAGGTTTTAATAATATCTTTCTAATAAACCCAATAGGCTAATTGCGTTATCTGCTGCGGCTGATTGTTTCCTTATAAGACACTCTTAAAACATATTTAAACCGCCGGAGCCTGCAGAAACAGGCCCGGAACAGCCGCCGCAGGATCTCAAAAAACCATTGGATCTGAATATTATTATAAACAAACCCGGATAGTATGGCAAATCATTATTCATCTGTAAAGCTTTCAATAGGAGAAAAAACGATCGCGTTTTGTTCCCTGCTGCCCCCTAAAGACCTGGTTGTATTTATTCACGGCTTTAACGGGGATGCGCTGGATACATGGAAAGATTTCCCTGAAATGATGACAACCCATCCAAAATTTCAGCATGCAGACATTGTATTTTGGGGATATGACAGCTTGAAAGGCCAGGCAGGAAACCTGAAAATAAAGTTCTACAATGCTGTTGATACTTTGTCCGTTCCTGTGGGGATCGGCTCTTATCCCAACAGGAACTTACCTGGTAATTTTTCTTATAACAGGGTGCTCATTGTGGCACATTCACTGGGTGCTGTTGTTACCCGGTTAATGCTGCTTCATGCCAAAAGAAAAAATGCAGGCTGGCTTGACAAATGCAAATTACTTTTTTATGCACCGGCTCACTGGGGTTCCCGGCTGCCTGAAAACTTTAAAGAATGTTTCTTCGGGTTTTCTGTGCTGCTGGAAGCATTTGCCGTAACCAAATACCCGATCATCAAAGACCTTACAGAAGGGTCCTCGGTGCTTACTTATATAAAAGATGAAACAGGTAAGTTGCTGACAGCAGGTAAAAATGATTATGTAAAAGCAAAAGTAATATGGGCGGAAAAAGATACGGTGGTTATAAATATTCCTTATTGTGAAGATGAAGCAGAGGATGAAATATTAAATACCAACCATAATTCTGTCTGTAAACCCAGGATACTGGGATTTACGGAACCCTTTGATCATTTATTGAAAATTATTTAATTCCCTGGCATGCAAAAAAAAACATCCAATTCAGCGCTGCTCCAGTTTAACCTTGCGATACTTAAACAGGAACACCGGGAAAACGGCCCCGCATCAAAGGGGTATAAAAAACTGGCGGCAGCCATTAAAGCAGGTAAAGATGATTTTCTTTTTGACATACTCAGGCACCACGATGATGGGGAGGTTTATTTAAAAAAAGAACTCGACTTCCGTTATGAAACGGATTATCTTATAAAATTTTACAGCTTGCTGCAAATTGCAATGATTGCCGGCTATATTCCCCCGAAACTACCTGAAGACCTGCGGCAGGAGATCATCATGATACTGGGTAACCCTGCGGTTAAAAAATATTATAGCAAACATTATCCCTTACTGCTGCCCCAGCTTATTTTAAAGGTTGCCATAAAGAACAAGCGCCAGGTGGTTAGCGGCGAAGCATCCATTTTCCGGGAGTTATTGCTGCTCGACTATAAAGAGGATGATGAAGTGGAAGCATTTCTTTTTTTGCTGGACGGGTTCAATTATTCAGGCAAGGGAATTAATGAGTTCAACAAATTACTTTCCAGTAAGAACACCATAAAGGCATTGCTTAAAAGTCCCAGGAAAGATGAAACCCTTTTTGAAAAGGCATTCTGGGGGTTTATTAAGCACAATGATTACATGCAACAGTATGAATCCCTGCTGCAAAAATGTGACAAAGAGATGTTCCGGTCTGCAGTATGGCATTACAGGGGGTACTGGTTTAAAAATATGAAAACACTGATGAGAGACAAGTATGCGGAAGGTATTTATAATATTAAAGAGCTGGCCGATAGTACTTCTGCTGATGCATATAAGAGGAACTTTAGCATAGGCATGCCTAAAAAAAGGACAGAAGAGGAAACGTTTGATTATAAAAAAAATTATGTGCGATGGAAAAGGGATTATAAAGAACAGGTGGCGGCTTCACTGAAAAGTATCTCCTATAATCTAAATAACAAGCATTCAAAGGCGTTAAAGGAATATTTCAGCAGTATGTGAAAATCTCCCTGCTATGCCAATCATTTTTCCGTCCAGAGTTATACACTCAGGACAGCCATGAAAAACTACGGATAACTATTGGAATTATCAGTTCACTTCTAAAAGGATCATTATGAAACAAATTATGTTACTAAATCAGTTTATGACTAAACTAGCCTTGTGCCTTTTGTTTATTCCTTTAAAAGGGGCAGCTCAAAATACAACAGCCTTTAGTGATTTTCATATTCATATAACTTTTAAACATTACTACCGCGACATTGATAGATCCTCGTCTATTCTAAAAGATACATTGAACCTGCCCCTGCTTTACCAGAAATACCATTCCTTAAACGGCACGCTTTTTCATGACGATTTTAATGCATTGCATGCCGGAAAAGTTTCACATTGCGCAAATTATAATCAATCCGATCATTATGAATTAAGAAATACGCCCGGATCTGTGTTATGTACATCATTGTATCCTTATGAAAAACAATTTTCAAAAAGTGATAAGAAAAGAAGAATCAGTCACACATTCGTATCAAAAATGTCAATGGAACGGCTTAATGCGCTTGGAGAAGAAAGCAGCACATGTATTAAAGAATTTCTTGCAGAATATTATTTTATGCTCAGCCAGGATTCCATTTTGCAATCCGAAAGATTCAGTAAACTCATACTGGCAAAAAACAATGAAGATCTAAAAAGGATCAATAAAGAAGGTAATACTGCAGCGGTACTGTCAATAGAAGGCGGTCATGTATTGTATGGTGACAGCCTTTCATCAGATAAATATTCTGTCGGCTACGAAGTAAACACACAACAGAGAGCTGAAGTAATAGATAACATAAATATTTTAAAAAATCTGAGGCATAGGGTTTTCTTCATTACATTATCCCATTTTACAGATAACCGTTTTTCAGGATTTTGTAAAACCATAGACCGTCCCGGGTTTTCGAGATGGGGATTAAAATTCCTTTCAAAATTTGTCAATTTCCGAAAATCCTTCTTTACGAAATTCGGGGACGGCATTCATGGTGATATCGATGTTCCTGACGGCAGGAGATCAGATTATCAAGAAAAACACTGTGATTACGACGACGGGACTGCAGATGTGGGATTGCCATATACGGATTCATCTTACAGCAGTAATATTGGTGATACTGTAATACGGGAATTACTTCGGCCAAACGGTATTCATAAAAAATCAATTTTAATAGACGTAAAGCATATGGATATAAAGGCCAGGTATGAATACTATGACCTCGCTGAAAATTTAAGCAAAGAATATGGAGTACCAATTCCAATTATCGCCGGACATGTAGCCGTTAGTGGCGAAAAGAAACCAGTGGCATTTGCTACTTCCTTATATCCAAATTTCGATAAATACCAGGAAGTTGAAAACGCGTTGGATTTCTACCGAAAAGATTCCGGCCAGTATCTTTCATGGCGGTGTTTTACGAGCAATCTTAAGGATCCAGAAAAGAAAATGTATTTTGATGATGGTATCATCCGGCCCGAGTTTAATCCTTATACCGGTTATATAAACAGAAGTACTGCCAACTGGTTTTATCCATGGGGAATTAATCTCTGTGATGAGGAAATAGAAAAAATTTATAAATCAGAAGGTATTATAGGATTAAATTTTGATGAAAGAATTCTCGGGGGGACGATGATAAACTATACGAAGAGAAATAATAAAGCTTACAGGCAGTCTTTTGAATCGGCCAAAAGAGCAGCGAATCTTTCCTTTACCGAAAAGGAGCTGAGTTTTGATGATTATCTTTCCTGTGAACCGCTGCTGAGAAATATTCTATATGTAGTAGACCATTCCGGATTTACCGGGTTGAAAGCCTGGCAACATGTAGCTATAGGATCCGATTTTGATGGGTTAATTGATCCAATCGATATATGCCCTACTGCAGCTTTTATACCACAATTTCATAAAAAAATGATTCTTGCATTGCCTGTTTTCTGGCAGTTGAACAGATCCTTTTATTCAAAAGATCTATTTTTTTCAAATACAATAAACGCCGAAGCGGCGATGCAGATGTTCTTTTACGAGAATGGCAAAAATTTTATTTTTAATAACTTCTGAGGTTAAACATATTTGATTGTTTTTAATGAATGGAAATTGCAAAAGCTCTTTTAGAACTATATTATACGGCCTTAAATTTATTAACATATAAGCGCATGAAAAGAAAACATCCCCATTTTATCAGCCTGGCATTTACGCTGGTTTTTTTTAATACAATTTACGGGCAGGACCATATCATCACCATTTTTGATGAAACCCCCGAAAGTAATATTTACAACGGCATGCAGCAGATCATTACTGCCAACTGGCCTGTATCCTATGTTTCTCCATTATTGCTCAAATTCAAACCTTTGAGACCCCGGGCGGTTGACCTGCAATTTGGAGAAGGCCAGAAAGGATATATTCTGGAAGGTGTGACTGATCTGCAGTTTCTGTTGGGCCAGGGCAGGCCAACCCACAATCATTTTTGGCAAACACTTCGTTTTACCCTGCGATATGCACCTGCTGTTAGAATGACATTTGATAATTCAAGCAACCTGCTGCCAACCAATCAGAAGATTGGGTTGCAGTTTGATAAAGTACTATGGGATAGTTATACCACAAATACCATATTTAATAACAGGACAGACGCATTGGATAACGAAAAAATAGATTTCTGGACGCGGGAAACTACCCCTTTACATATGGTTTATTTGACCGGCTTCGCCATGCATTATTCAAACGGTCAGCCTGAAGGAGTTTGGTATCAAAATGATCCTTCATTTAACAGGAATGACTACATCGGTGGCGATTTTTCCACCAATATCCTCAGCCTTTCCGGAACATATACCCGGTTTTATAAAAGTCTGTTATCGATCAACCTCGGCTATCAGAATGATGCTAACTGGTTCGGGCCATTTGAGTATATTAATGAACAGCAAAAAAGATACGGTCATCACCGGCTCACCGGTTTTGTTCAGTACTTAACAAAACCGGTTCGACACCCTATTCGCCGCACTGCAACGGTGCAAGGTACCGATGGAAAATTTTATATTGTTGATAAAAAATGGGAGTGGAAATTTAGAGCAGAATGGGAATATATTTTGGGCAACCTCGATCTGTATCCTAAAGGCAACAACGATAAAAACTACCGGATGAATACGCATTTATTTATAGAAGGCATGCCCCTTCGCTCCCGGGCAGTAGGATACCTTTTCCATTTTTATTACGGCCGTGATTATTTTAATATCCGTTATGATGATCCCGTATTTGCATTCATGTTTGGAGTTAGCCTCAAACTAAAAAAATTCAGGAACCCGAGATTTGATCCCGATGCCGGAAGGGTTGAAACAAACATAAAGCCTAAGTATATCGAGAAATATGAAGACAAAAAAAGATCAGAGCGACCATCTGGCCCGGCATTTTAAGGTGCTAATCGGCAGTAATTAAAAAATAGTTTGCTGTCCTGTGTTTGTAACTCACGCAGTTATGAACTACGGGTAGTTGAGAAGGATCAATTATTTTCAGGAATGTCCTATATAATTATATCTCAATTTTTATCTAAGATGGGAATCAAATTTACTGAATAAAGAATTCAGATAAACAAAATATCAGTTAATATGACCTCTACATTAAAAAAGGCTTTTACAGCTATTTCAGAAATATTTACAGCGGTTTGCACCCTGATTATTATACTAAAGACTATATCGAACAAGAATGAAGTGGTAAATTTCTTTTTAGACACTTTTAAAGAACCTTTACTTTTTTTGTTGTTTATAATACTATTTGTGTCTTTCCTAATAACACTACAAATAAATTATAAGATTGTTATTAAGTTGACCTCTTTTTCCCCGGCTGAAGATGTAAATAAAAGCATAATTGTTAATAGGTTTAATCGCCAACTAAAATACAAACGTATAACCTTCGGCATTTTATCAATTATTAGTTTTTCCTGGCTTTTATATACCGAATTTAAAATTGATAAATTTGGAATTTTGGGCGGTTCGTTTGGAGAAAATAAGATTTTCACTGAGCAGCTAACAGGTAAGATTAAAAATGGCAAACCGCCAAATTTTAAATGGGTAGGAAACAATGATATTAATTACAGTATAGAAAGATCGAGAGCAGAAAGGCATTTTAAAAGGCATTTTAGTCAAGGTGTTTTGTATACAGGACAATATGATAACTCATCGAATGACAGTGTTATAAATATGGATGTAAGGTGGATTGGGAATGCTATTGATTGTCCTGTTTCGACAGATTATTACGGGCAGTTTACAAAATGCACTATAGATGTAAATTTTGATGCCAATTTAGTGTCAAATTTCATACTTGGTTTTACTTATATGCATTTATGCAAAAAAAACAAGGCACTTGGTTACTTTAAATTAGTATATAACAGCATTGCAGATGTAACTGATGTGAATATCCGGGCAAGACTTATTCCTTTAAGGGATACACTCGATCTTTATACAAATCAGTTGATGGAAGCTACAAACAAAAAGCTATCGGTTGCCAAAATTATTCAACCCCAACAGGATATTGATTCAAATAGAACAAAAATAGACACCTCTCAGGTTGCCAAAATAGATGAATACCTAAAAACAGGACATCCTGTTGATAGTACTGGTATTGTAGTTTGCGAACCTGAAGACGTTTATAATGATACATTTTCCAACATGCCTGCAGATTCAATAAAAGAAATTATAAGAAGCGTTGATATGAATGGCCGGATTGAAACGGGGGTACCCAATATACACAGAACAAATAATGAGATTAATTTTTATCCTTTTTACGTGTATAGGACCAATGATCAATACACGATCCTGTATAAAATAAATATAAAGGATAGTTATTATCAATTCTGGAATTTAAATACCAACAAAAATGACTACCGGGCTTTACCTCACCCATATATATCCAGCCACATCGAACAGTATATTGTTGAACAGATCCCGGCTGCTAAACGATATAGGTTCACTAGGCCTGCCAAACTTATACTTTATGAAAAAAATAATTTCAATTGTTTAGATGTGAAAAGATCAGGTATTAACTGTGTAATCATGGCAAACATTCCAAAAAGTTCTTTCAACAACATTTTTTCCCAGGTTAACTTCCCGGGATCTTCTGAAAAGGAGTCTGCTTCATTAACCTCACGAGGTAAAGCCGGCGAACTTAAATATTTTCCTTGTCATATTTTTGAATCAAAAACCAGCAGAGTGTTTGTTTATCAAAAAAAAGCTAATTCAAGTACATATTTTAAGGTTTCGGAGGACTTGCAAACGCCAGTGTCGTATAAAGAAACCAAACCTGAGGAATTTACCAGTAGCGATTTGGATGATTATATAAAAACGAACTTTGCAACTTTTCTTCATTACACAATATATAAAGCTCCGGAAATAAAAATTGATAGGTAGATTAATAAAACTCAGAGTTTTCGATTGCAGCTTTTCAGCGCTGCCTGGATTTTAAGACATGTTTGTATAATAGAACCAGGATTAGCCAAATCTCTTAAGGCGTACCAAGCCTGTCAATAATCGTCGCCACCTGCTGGATATTATAATACCTCCCTACTTTAATGCCAATGACCTGTTCAAAAGGTTTTAGCCACTTCGAAAAAGTGCGTCGGTCTACGCGGTAAATTTTGGCGAGATCGCCTACTGACAGATGGGTGTATTTACCCGGATCGTCGCTGCTGAAGGGGATTTGTTGCTGATTCATAACGTCATATTTCAACCCGCATTATTGCAGGATTTAAGAATTACTCTTTACTTGTAAAAAATACTTTATACCCGTAAAAAGTACTGTATTATAAAATAAAGATACTCTGAAATAGGATATTTCCAAATATTTTCTCTACTTTTATGAAAATTTATTTTATGTATCATATACCATTATTACCAAACCGCTTTAAAAAAATCGGGATCGTTTTACTCACGGTTGGTTTCATTACCTGGATCCTGGCAGCTTTTAACAGCTACAGCGCCGACTTTTTAAACATGAATGTCCTTTCCCTTTTTCACAAGGCAAATGATCCTGACCTGGGGTTTGCCTCCATTATCCAAAACAATGTGCTGGATGAGATCGTCGCATTATTTTTATTGGCCGGAACGGCCCTTACGATATTTTCAAAAGAAAAAAATGAGAATGAATTTTCATTGCACATGCGGCTGTCGGCTATTTTTTGGGCCTTGTTAGTGTATATCCTCATCCTTTTCATTGGATTGGTTTTGTTGTACGATTATGCATTCCTTAAACTGATGATGTATAACCTCTTCACCATTCCGCTTACATACATTACCCGGTTTCAATACTTGCATTACAAATCAACCAACGCACTACGATATGGAAAATAGCCTGAGGGTCCAGCGGGCCATTAAAAAGATTACCCAGGAAGAACTGGCAAATGCGGTGAAAATGAGCAAGCAGGCAATCCATGCCATCGAGACAAAGAAATATATTCCTTCCACCTTTGCGGCCCTGAGAATCGCTTTGTATTTCGGGAAAAACCTGGAAGAGGTTTTTTGGTTGGAAGAAAATGAAAAGGAATTTGATCCGGAGACCAGGTAAGAATTACTGCTGCCCTGCTGCGCAGTGCGAAGGATAGAAACGCGGATGACACGGATTGGCACGGATTTTCGCGGATAACTTGCCAAGGACTGATGTATTCAGGTCCTTCAAGCCGTCGATCTTTCAAAATATAATTCCGGTAAAATAATTTTCACTTCCTGTTCTGATCTTCCTTTTTCCAGTAAACAATGAAATTCACTTTAGCTTTCTTTAGGCTAAAGCCTTTTTGTCTTTGCGTTTCAATTATATTGAGAAATTGTCTTGAAAATTTCAATAACAGATTGTCCCTTCGTATTTGTGCATTCATCACCATTTATTGTCAAAACGTCTCCACTTATCAGTTGCGAAACAAGATGCTGACGGGTAATAAAATAATCCAACCAAACATCTTTGAAAGATAAGTGCATTGCCAACTCACCTGGTGGCAAATGTCTTCTCTGTCTTCAACTCTTTCTAAATTTTCGGTTGTGAGGTTGTCAAGATAATTTCCGTTCAGGTGAATTGTCAGGTTGCGTTTTGCTCTTGTCATTGCAACATACAATTGGCGTTTAGCTTCATCGGTTGCAGGATTGAAGTTTTCAAGCATGATGAAAACATTGTCAAACTCTTTTCCTTTTGCTTTGTGAATCGTAGAAACAAAAATCGTTTCTCCGTTTTCATTGTAGAAATCTTCAAGTTTTGATTCTCTTACAAAAACTTCCAAATCTGATTTGTATTTCTTTTTTGGATTGCTGTATTCAAATTGTTTGATGAGGTTATTGCACACTTCCAACTTTGAACTCTGCTGAAACTTTTTTCTCATTTCAGCTTTTTGCATTTGCCCAAACTTCATCACTGATAATTTTTACATCATCACCCATGTTTATTTCATTCAGAAGGAAACGAACTTCTAAAAGGTTTTGCAAACTGAAACCGTCATTGCTTTGAATCAACTTTGCCTGCATTCCGTTTTTCAAAAGCAAGCCTGTAATCTGCAATGCTTCATCATTTGTCTTTGTAAGCACACAAGTAGTTCCTGCAAGTCCTGTTGAAAGTATATCCTGCACCAATGGAGAAATAAGATTTCCATTTTGATAACGCACCAACTTTATATTTCCGTTGTCAGTTTGTTTTGCAGCAATGGGAGTTTCTTTCAAACGGTGGCGTAATCTTTTTCACAAATCCATTTGTGAATTCAACCAGGTTGTTTTTGCTTCTGTAATTTTCTATCAGTTCATGTTTGGCTGCTTTCCTTTCTGCCATGAACTGCTCCAAATATTTTGAACTTGCTCCTCTGAATTCGTAAATGTTTTGGTCATCATCTCCAACTGCAATCACTCTCATTTCTTCATTTTGTTCCATCAATGTATTTATTAAAGCAAACTCATCAGCATTCATGTCTTGTGCTTCATCAATTACCAAAACTGTTTTTGTAATTCGGTTTGCTTCAACTTCTCCATTTTTAATTTTTTCAATAGTGTTTTTCAGAATTGCATCCGACTTTTCCAAACTTCCAACCCTGCCCAATAAATCAAAACAGTAAGAATGAAAGTTTTTATTTCAATATAGTGCGCAGCATTACCAATGAGTGAAAGTAACCGCTTTTTAAATTCTGTTGCTGCTGCTCTTGAAAAGGTTACCATAAGCAATTGCTCATGCTTTACATCTTCCATCAAGAGCAGCGATGCTAATTTGTGAACCAATACTCTTGTTTTTCCACTCCCGGGTCCAGCCACAACTGCAATGTGTTTTGTTTCATTGTCCTTAATGATTTCTAATTGCGTTGGAGATAATGAGCCAAACAACTGTCGGAACTTTGCAGGAGTTAAATTTCTTTTGATTTCATTTTGCCTGCTGCCTTTGAAATACTTGTTGAGAAAAGAAGTGTAGTTCAACTGGAAATAATCATCAACAAATTGCAATGCTCCTTTGTAATCGTCAATCATTTTCTTGGCATACTCACCAACAATATGAATTTGCTGAACCTTATTTTCATAAAACTGATTTAGCTTTTGGTAGTCATCATTTTTGTATCTTCTTTTATTGTCTTGCTCAAGCTCTGTCAATGGTAAGCCGATTATAAACAACCAAAAATCCACCTTCAATTTTTATCGCATCAATTCTTGAAAGATAAAAAAGTGTGTCTTCAATATCTTCAATTGAAACTTTAATTTCAAAAAGTTTCGGTCTTTTCTCAAACTCGTCTTTCAGTTCATGAACTGAAAATTCAACCAACACTTCTTCCTTTTCTTTTCATCTTCTGCAATGATTAAATTACTTTTCTCATAGAGAAATTCAACAAGGAACTTTGCCAACTCATGCCGCTTTTCCAATTTTTCTTTCAAAGATTCTTTCGGTTGAACACAAAGAATCACAACATGATTATTTGAATATTCTTCATTGTGTCGCTTAATCCAATTCTTGATTGCCCAAAAATTGATGATGGTTTTTATTTTGTTTGGTGTAACATCTTTACAACCTTTCTCCTCTGCATCTTCATTCAATTCCTTTATATGAAATAGTTTTTTCCTTTTCTTCAAACAACTGGTAAAAGAAAATTTTCAATCTGACTGAAAGTTTCTACAATCTTTAATGAACGGTTTATGTTTTCACCTTTCTTAATGAATGCGGTTAAATCTTTTGCATCTGCAAAAATCTTTTCTTCACGAAGAAGATTGACAATGTTTATCACTTCTTCTTTTACAATTCCCAAATGGTCAGAGATGTAATCTATTCTTGATTCTGCTGCTTCATCGTTATTTTGCTTTCTGCTTTTACTTGAAAAGAGTTTCTTAATAATTCTGATTCCTTTTTCTTTTTGCTTCTCCTCAAATCTTTGCGAAGCATTTATTTTTTCAATTGCTTCCTGTGCATTTTTTGAAAGAATACTGTTCGCAAAAATTCTTGGCATATTCTGCCCTCGTTTCAAATATCCAGCATCTTCAAGGGCTGCAATCGCTGTTGTTACTCTTGTTTCAATCTCAACCACATTATCATCCCAACCTGCTTTCCGTGCAATCTCCAAAGCAGAATTTGAAACCGAAGAACGAAATCTTGTTATGTCTTTTATCGCTTTCCAAACCTGTTGAATTTCTTTGATTGAAAGTTTTGTTTGGTTTAGCAAGATGAAATGTTTGCCAAGGTCTTCTTCGTTAAACAACACAAAACAATCTGCTGTTATGTTTTCATCTCGTCCTGCTCTGCCTGCTTCCTGAATATAATTTTCCAATGAATCGGAAATCTCATAGTGAATTACCATTCCAATATCTTTTTTGTCAACTCCCATTCCGAAAGCAGAAGTGGCAACCATGATTGGAACTTCTCCTTTTATAAAAGCATCCTGGTTGGCAGTTTTTTCTTTCACATCCATTTTGCCGTGATAGGGCTTGGCATTGAACCCGTCTTCTGTCAACCTCTCCGCAAGTGAATATGCTTTTTTTGTTCTTGAAACATAAATGATAGTCGGGCAATTCTTTTCTTCAATCAAATCCCTGACTGAATTATATTTTTCTTCTTCGTCTCCCTTCTCAAAAACTTTGTATTGCAAGTTTGTTCTCGTTGCACTTGAACTGAAAATTTCTAAATCAAGAGAAAGTTTTTCTTTGAAGTAGGCACAAATATCTTCAATGACTTTTTTCTTCGCTGTGGCTGTAAAGCATGAAATAGGAATTGTTTCTTCAAGATTTTTCTTCTCTTGAATTTGCTTGATGAAATCACCAATGTATAAATAATCAACCCTGAAATCTTGTCCCCAGGATGAAAAGCAGTGAGCTTCATCAATCACAAAGCGAACAATTTTTCTTCCCAATAAAAGTCGTTCAATTGTTTTTGAACGCAAAGATTCGGGTGAGATATAAAGCAGAGATGCAGAACCATCTTCAACTCTTTCAAAAGATTTTCCTCTTTCAATCGGGTCAAGCAAACCATTTATTGTAACTGCATCTGTGATTCCAATTTTTTCAAGATTGTCAACCTGGTCTTTCATCAGGGATTGCAAAGGAGAAATTACAACCGTCAAACCTTTTGTTGCAACTCCACTCATTAAAGCAGGAACTTGAAATGTAATTGACTTGCCGCCACCTGTCGGAAAAACTGCTAAAAGCGATTTGTTGTCAACGGCTGCTTTAACTGCGTTTTCTTGCAATTGTTCACCTGCGTATGTTCTGTAAGAATCAAAACCAAAATATGTTTTTAGTCCTTTGTGTATGTCCAATGCCTGATTGCAATACACACAACCCGTGAGGCACGGTTTGTTTCTCAATGCAATCATTACCCTTTCTATTTCAGGATAATTTTTCAGCACCCAACGCGGTGTAATTGAATAACGGTTTCTGGCAATTTATTAAAGCCAAAGCAGTAAGCTAATTCAATCGGATGTTCTGAAATTATTTTTGCCAGGTCTGCTTGTTCGCAAATTTCAGAATGAAATTTTTCACGAATTAGTTTTTCAAGGTTTGTGTCGTTGCTTGTGTATGCAATGAAATGGAAAAAGGAGTGGAACTCCTTTTTGTCATTCAATAGTAAATACAAAATTTGTTTTAGTGTTTCGTCTGTTTGTTGAAACGCTGCAACTTCATCAAAGAAAAGGTCCTTTGGCTTTTATAGAATCGTTATAGTGGATTGTTTGTGTCTTCTGATTGAAGTTTATCATCTTTGAGCAAAGCATGATAGGGCCTTGTAGGAAAAAGTAATGGGGAGAGAAATAAAGTATCAATGATATTGGAAGGATTTATCCCAGCATCATCTAACAGCTTTCTGGATGTATTTTAAGTCATGATTGAAAATATTGTGTCCGCAAACAAACTCGTGTGCCTTTAAGAAAAGTGTAAAGTCATTTAATGAATTTGAATGAAACAGATTGCCATCACCTGTGACACCGCCAATGTCAAGAATCTTCCGGCTATTCGGCTCAATCTCTGTATCAATAAAAGCAATTGAATTCATTCTTTGATTGCTAATTAGGATTGGGTTTGTTCATTGGGCCTGATAACCTGCCTTATATACTACATTTGAACCTAAACTTTAATATTTCCAGGTCGTCATTAAATATACAATTGAAAGTTTGCAATCCAATGATTTTTAGTTAAAACTGCACTTTTTGCCTGCTGCGCAGTGCGAAGGATAGATACGCGGATGACGCGGATTTTCGCGGATGATATACCCATATCAAGAGTGTTTATTGACCATGAATGTCTTGCCAGGTTCAACCACAATTAGGCAGGAAATAAACATACCAGGCGACAAAAAATTAATCCGTGTTAATCCGCGTCATCCGTGTCATCCGCGTTTCTATCATCCATATTTCTATCAACAAAAAAAGAGGCCCGAAGGCCCCTTCTACTTCCGTCTAAATCGTCTTAGTATAAATTTCAGAAAAACGGAAGTCACAAAACTCACGGCAGCGCCTACTGCAGCCAGCAGTGCGGATACCAGCAGATCCTCACTACTGATCTTAAACAGTAAGACGAGTATGGTACCACCGATCATCCCCGCCTTCGCATCAGCGCTGATGAAAGGATGTTCCATGGAATTTATCATTGTCCGCTTCTTCTTCTTTGGTTGTGACCGCCTGGCTTACTGTTCCGCCCACGGCGCCCGCAACCGCTATATAACCGGCTATCTGCAGCACGATCGCCGGCAGCGCTACCGGTGCGGCCAGTATGGAAGCCCCGAGTGTTGCCAGTACTACACTGATATTGCGAAGCTTTATAAAAAACTTCGGTGTCGGTGATCCGATTCTTTCGATAATATTCATATTGATTGTTTAATGGTGAGAAATACGGGGCCATCGTCCATCAACTGGCATACCAGGTTGTAAACCTTTTTAAATGCCAGCCGGGAACTACTCCCCTTTCCTTGCCCGGTGATTGTTGTCACCGGGGCAATGCAGCCTTTGAGTTCCTTCATCGCATCATTCGCTGGATGTACCAGGATCAGTTGCCTGCCGGGAACATCTTTAAGCATCAAATGCGTTTTGTGCTTAAGGCTGTATCGTAATAGTAACCGGTATGTGCCAACGGGAACGCAGGAACGCTGTGGCTCGTTGTTGAGCCAGGGCAATTCTATCGTAAAGCATACGAACTGCTCATTGTGGTAAACGCGCCCATTAGATCCCTTGGCATATGCGGTTCTTTCTAAAACCAGGTGTTGTTTCATAGATCTGTTTTTTGAATTGGTCTTTCATAGTTGCAGGCAAAATCAAAAGGCAAAAGGGAAAACCAAAAAGTGGGATTTCTGTATCATTTGGCTTTTGCATCCTTCTTTTGCTTTTAAGTTTAGCTGCTTAAGAATTCAAAGTGAAAATCTAACTGCAGCGTCCTTAGAACCTGGCTGTTGTATTTAGCTTTTGGGTTTTGACTTTCTAGTTTAACCTTTAAGTTCTTCGTCATTCCCAAACGCCACGCATCCACCTACCATCATGAACAATCGTTGAACATCAACCGCCCGTTTCTCAATGAAGTAGTTATTCCAGTAATGAAATATCTCCGGCGTAGGTTCTTCCGCCAGTTCAAGAATGGCTTCGGGAAATGCCTTAAGTTCAATTTTGTGAATGCGATTGATGCTGCGGTTATCCGCCAGCGTTGCAAACCAGGGAGCTGTGCCTGCAAAGCCAAGTTTATTGGAAGGGTTCAGCCAGCTATTGACATCATACCTGATCTGGAAATCGGGCCGGCATGCCATATAGTAGCGCACCATAAGTATACGCTGACAGAATTCTGCAAAATGGTCGTACGCCTTGCCCTCCTGTTCCAGGAAAGTTTTGATGAAGGCTTTGGCCATGGCGCAAGATGCTTTATCGGCTACGGCCGCAGGAAATAACCCGGCCGACAATACATGCCAGGCAGTATTTACCATGCGGGTAATATTGGTTTTATCGGGAATGACATCTGTTATGATGTCTTCTGTTGTATTTGTATCCATCATTATTGATTTTAGGATACAAAGCTGCGACGTTGCGAAAGTTTGCTTTCGCAGTTGTGCTCCTGGATGTCATTTAATGCTGAAGAATCTCAGCTCTTGCCAAAGATTCCCTTTTGCTGCACAGTTTTGCCGGGTTTGAATTTGGAAAAACATAAAGCCTTGGGGGGTATCATTCCCATGATTTTCAATTATTAAAGCCGGTCCCCGGGTCCGGTGATTGCTGAATTCATGCAATCACAAAACGACATATAACGGGAATGTTCGCCAATGAAGCGGAATGTTTGGCAATAGGCGGCAAACGCCAACACAAACGATACAATGGCGGTTTTTGAGCGTTGCATATTTGCATTACGATCATACAAGAGGTTGGTCGGGTTACCGGGAAGTTCATTGTTCAACAGGCAAACGAACAGGAACAAGGAAGCGGAACAAAAAAAATTCTTTCCTGCAAAACTGTGACTGATTTTATTTTAGGAAAGCATTTGATCACGCCGACGTGACGCGGTTTGAAAATATAAAAGCCCGTCACCTCAAAGTGAACAATTGGGTCCCGGAAAGAAATTCTGTCACAGATTTTCGGACCACGAAAAAAAATAATTCAATAAAAATATGTTGATATGAAATCGATCAAACTAAGAGCAAAAAATGAAGCCATCCGCGGGTTGCGTGAAAAGCTGGGGATAACACAGTCGGAACTGGCAGAAATACTCCAGGTGGCACGCAGTACGCTTGCGATGCATGAAGGAAAGGAACGGCCCCTGCCATCCGTCCCGCTCCTGAAGCTTGCCGTATTGCAGATCAGGCTTTCAGAATTACCTGAAATGAACAGTGCAAAAGCTCCCCACCCCTCAGAGCATATCTTTCTCGCATCCAGCCTTGAGGCATCCCGTTGCATGACTGAAAGAGAAGCCAAATGCCGCGCCCAAAGTAAACGGTTAAACGAAGAGCTTAAGCTAAGGATCGCAGAATATGAACGCACGCGCCAATGGCTGCACCTGGCAGAACATGCCCTGGAAGAAAAGAATTTCCGGCTCGCCAATGAAGCCGAATGGTGGAAATTGCAGCGGCACATTGCCATTTCCAAGCTGGCCGGTTGCGGCACCCCGGTACAACAAAAGCTTCGCAGCAGGATCGCGTTGCTCGATGGAGAAGCAGAACTGAACAGGAACGTTCGCTTTCAAATGCGTAACAAATAAACAAACGATTTTTTTCACCAATAAACAACAACAAATATGGAATATACAGTTTCATTATTAACAACCGCGGCAGATTGCCAGGCATTGATCAATCTCGCTAACCAGGAAAAAGAGATCCTTGACCACCGTCGTGTGGGCATGGAGATCCAGCGAAAGTCTTCAGCTACCAATTCTGTAAGTATCGAAGCGGAACTTGCCGCTGTTACTGCGGAGATCGATGCTTACAATTCCGTGATCGCCAGCTTACCTGACGGGCCGGTAAAAGAAGAGAACCGCCGCAAGCTGATAAAAAGCGAATACAAAAAATTCCTGCTTGAACAACGCAGGGAAAACTATGGAGTGCTGGCCGTGCTTGAAAAAGAGTACGATATCGCCTGTCTTGAAAAAGACCTGGAAGAAACAGATGCTTTTATTGCTGCGCTCCAGGCACAGATGAATACGTTTTAGTTTTGCTGGTTTGGTTTGAGGAACTCCCTGCCGAAAGGTGGGGAGTTTTTTTGTGATTTACTTTTCCTGATTTGGCCCATTCGGAATAAGCACTTTGAAAGATTATAAATAGAGAGCAAAGTATTACCAACAATTTTTCGATCCTGAGTTAAAAACTCAGGAAAGCTATGAAAGAATACGGATAGCTGGGACGGAATCGTTTTTCGAAAAACTATAAATAGAGAGTTAATTTTCTTTCTTATTAAAACGGTCTGATAGATAATTTTCGGCGAAATCATCCATGTCTAAAATTATTTCATAATCTAAATCATATTTCCTTGTAAAGTTGGATTCAGCATCTTGTATTAAATCTTTTCTAATTTTAAGCACCCTCTCAAATTCTGATTTTGAAAACGCTTTTCGCATTTCTTCGTTAATAAAATATTGCTTCATTTGACCCTTGAATTCAAAATTTAACCAGGATGACAAGTCCTTGGATTTTATGACATTAATATTATCTCCATTGTTAAATTCAATTATTGGGATGGTATTTTCAGCAGAAGCGAAGTTTTCTATAAATTCAAAAATATCCGTGCCGTGCAAGAATAAACTGGGTAAAAGCTTATTAATTTTATATTCATTTACTTCTAAAACATCTATTTTCTTAAAATTATTTGAATTATTCAATAAAAATAATGTAAGTGCTTTTGCTCTAACACTACCCATAGATATCCTCTCCGGAAATTCTGCCACTGAAAATTTCAATCCAGGTTTGTCGTTATACACTGGATCATCTTCTTTGCCATTCAAAAAATCATGAAAATGATAGTATGCTTTTCTTTGATTAGCCAAAGAGTAATTAGTGAAATAATTGGAATACGTTGTAATCCAAAACCATCGTTTTAACTTTTCAATTTCTTGAGCGGTTGGATTTTCAAATTTCTTAAAAAAATCCATCAAAAATATTAATTGAATATTATAGGGTAAAAGCCTACTATCTAAGACCAATAATTCTTCATAAAGAAATCTAATCGCCGCTTTAATTTTAGGAAGCGAATAAAGCGTTACTGAACTAAAATCAACTCTTTTTGCTAAAACTTCAATTCTAGTATTGTCTATATAAAGTTTACCAAATGAACTTTGTATGCATCTAAAAATTATATTTCTATCAATTTTTTCAAAATTATATTGCTTTAGTTCTTCTATCAAATTATCTATTTCGCTACCAAATCTAAAATTTTCTCTTATTGACAAAGCATTTGCCATCCAGTCAAATGAAATCGACTGGCCTTTTGAGTTTATTCGTGAAAATATTTCAACAGCTTCAGAAATATCGGCATTTTTTATATCGACAGAGGATATTTGATACTCTAAGAGAACTCTTGATAGTTTATCCGCCCTATCATAATATTTATCAATTCTACCTTCATCAACAATTTTTTCAAATTCTTTTCGTGCAAATTGTCTAAAATCACTAGAATTCAGTAAAATATAAACAGGCACTTGAAAAGGTGCTGGGTATGATTTGGGTCGAATATATACAAATGCTTCTTCCTCCAAGTCATAATACAAATCAAATAACTCTTCCCATTCTCTTGTGTCCCTCTTTAAAATTGATTTAGTTGGATTTGTTAAGCATCCAAAAAGAGTAGATAACCTTTGATAGCCATCTAAGATGTAAACTTTTTCCTCCTTACTTTTTGGCGTAGAATAGGACCCTATCTTTTCTTTATCATAGCCTAACTCTTCGCCTGGTTTCCAAAGTAATACGGATCCAATTGGGTATCTGTTTTTAATACTATCGAAGAGATCTTTTACATCATCCCTGCTCCACACATAATCTCTTTGAAATGAAGGGATTTGCAATAAACCGTTCTCAATATCTTCAAGATAACTAACTAAACTCCTTACCCGCGGTTCTATGCTCAATTTGTTATTCATAACAAGGCATTAATTTTATTAAGAATGTTTTGTAACTCTTTGGGATCTTTCTGATGTTTCGTTCTGTTTATCAACCCATCTTGAGTTGCCTCTTCAAATAGTTTTGGAAATTCAGATTTGAAATTCCCAAAATTATCTTTCAGACCATACCTCAAGTTCTCAATTTGTTTTTCGTCAAGATCTTGATAAAATTCAAAAACGTCACGTTTCCTTTTTTCAAGTGTTTCTTTATTCGATTGAAAACCTGCCTCTAAATCGATAAAATCCTTTTGGGATTCAACCAATTTCAAATAGGTAGTTATAAAATCGCCTCCTTTTGGAATATTCTCAATAATTTCATCAGGCATATAATTTTCCATTTCTCTTTTTTCTAGAACGTGGTAAGGAATTTCATTAAGTTCTAAATAACTTTCAAGAGTCCTTCTTTTGGGATTAGGCGTTTTCGGACATTCCAAATCGCTGTCTACCAAAACAAAGCATCTTAAAAATTTATTATTGCCTTCATTCCCCTTTTTTTCTGCCTCAATAAAATTAATAATGTTTTCAGCCCCTCCGCCCATTGCATAGCTAAGCCATCTTTCTTCCTTAAACCGCTTTATTTTTTTACCGCTTTTTTTAAAGTTATTTATGAGAGCATCAATAAAATAAGAGTCATTATTATTATTTTCTAAAATAATTTGAACAGGTTGATTAAAGAACTTAATTGAATCCTCTACCGAAAAAGTGACTTTAGAATTTTCTGAATTTGAAATAAAGTAATCAATTTCTCTATTTTCATTGATTTGCTTATTAAAATACTCTACAATTAGTTCTTTATTGGATTCGTATAAGTTTTCAAAAACTTCAGTCTTTCCAACAACTGACAAATCAATAAAATAGTCATACCTTCTTTTATAAGCGAAATCTTGTATTATTTTCCTTATTTGTCCTTCCCATTCGGTTGAGTCAAATACATCTGCTTGAATTTCAATTAGCATATTACTTGTTGTCTTTTTGAGCAGTTTTAATGGCGATCGTTTCGTCAAGGGTTTCACTAAAAATTCCATCAGGCCATTTATTTACTCTTCCCAAATCATCTACTTCAATTGCTTCAATAAAACTATAATTGTTTTCTTCATCGAAATTTACATAGTAAATAGCTAAGTCGTTCATATTTAATTTCTTCTCCGCAACCAATCTTCTTAACCGCAATACAAAATTTTGAGAATGGGTTTCTATTAAATATCTTTTATTCCCTTGAGTCAGTGAAGAAACAAATAATTCAGCTAAATTGCCGTGCGCAGCGGGGTGGAGATGACTTTCTGGTTCTTCAATTATTATCAACGTATCCTTTTCACAACTCATATAAGCCCGGGTAACTAAAGGTAAAATCTGACCTATCCCCATTCCCGCGTCTTTTATATTTTGTTTAATATCACCTCTTTGTATTTCAATTTGATATATCGGTGCTCTATCCTGGTTTACTTTAATTTCCCATCCCTCGAAATTATCTTTATACCATTTTGAAACTTTAGAAATTAGATTCTTATCTGTTGTTAATGCATCCTCAATTAAAAATTGAAATGAATTCTCGCCGTCAATTCCAAATTTCTCCAATTTTAATGGATTTAGCCTATAGTCCCTTTGGGGAACTATTCGAATAGGGCCAATGTAATCTGTTTTTAATTGCGCAGATTGATGAATTACAGTTCCACTGGAGTCTTTTGCATCTGCGAAAAAATAACTTCCTAAATTAAATCCCAAAAAATCGCAAACAAAATCCTGGTCAGAAATTTCATCTGTATAAATGCTGTTGGGCTTAGAATAATGAAATTTAACTTCTTCATTTAATTTCCAAAACTCAATTCTCGCTGTTTGCTTTTTCTTTTCATCGACGACCAAAACACCTAAGCTTAAGTTATTTTCTCCTCTATCATCAATGTAAGCGATTTCAATATCAAGTGTTCTATTAGCTTTCCCATAAATTAAGTCCCGTAACTCGCCCCCAAGTTCAACTCCACCATTTATCAAATGCACAGCTTCATTCAGTTCTGAATTTAAGCTACCTTCAATTAGGGTTGGTAATTTAGCAACTGCACTTTTCCCTGAATTGTTTTTTCCAATTAAGATAGTAATTGGTTTTAATTCCAAGGTTTGCTTTTCTTTAAATATTTTATACCCTTTAAAATTTATGCTTGTTATCATTTTTTAAATAGTTGTAATCAAAGGTAATGTAAGTGAAAATAATAATTTATTAATGATAAATATAGCTTCGCTTTTTATACCAATAAATATTAATTCAAGACGATAAATTTGATACAATTGAAAATATTCCATCTTAAGCAAAGTGATTTTCAAAATGAAATACTAATTGTTATACCACAGTAATAAATACGAATATTTCACCCGAAATACTTGCTTTGGACCATAATCCCATTAATTCTTGTTCTTGTTCTTTGCCAGTTTAGATAAATCCAAAGCCAGCTCTTATAAAAAATCCCCAATCGAGGAACTCTGCCCAGCTTTCCTTATTTTCGAACAATTGCCATTAACCCTGCCAATGAGTAAAGAAGCTACAGCCCGGATTAAAATCAACAAACTGCTTGAAGAAGCCGGATGGAGATTTTTTGACGATGAAGGAGGTCCGGCTAATATCCTGCTTGAAAATTATGTAAAAATTACTCAAAAGGAAATCGATGCGTGGGGCAATGATTATGAACAAATAACAGGTGGATCACTTGATTTTCTCCTCTTTGATAGCAACAATCAACCTATTTGTGTTCTCGAAGCAAAGAAAGAGAGCCTGCATCCTCTGGTTGCAAAAGAACAGGCAAGAAAATATGCCAATAGCGTTGGCGCACAGTACATCATCCTTTCAAATGGAATCGTTCATTACCAATGGGATTTAAAAAAAGGAAATCCTAAAACCTATTTTTAAATTCCTCAACAGCGCTGGAAATCGGGGCGATAAAAAACTGGAATCCTGACAGGAATGCATTGGTAAAGGAAGGAGTTGATTATGATTACATTGTCCAGGTGCAAATGGCCGACTATGCAGAAAGGCCTGGTTGGAAGGGAAAGGTTAACGATAGTAAGGATTTTATCTTTACAAACTGACTTAAATTTTTAAGACCATACCAGCTAAAGGCCATTCAACACTTACAAAGTGCGGCAAAAACTGGAAAGGACAGGTTTCTTTTCGAAATGGCAACAGGGACAGGTAAAACCCTTACTTCAGCCGCTGTAATCAGGTTATTTCTCAGAACAGAAAATGCAAGGAGGGTATTGTTTTTGGTTGACAGGCTTGAACTAGAAGACCAGGCCTGGAAAGCATTTACCAAATATTTAAAGCCCGATTATTCTACGTTTATTTATAAAGAACATAAAAGCGATTGGCATAAAGCAGACATTGTTGTAACTACCATTCAGTCGCTGATGTCCGATAATAAATACATGTCCGCTTTTTCACCAACTGACTTTGATCTAATTATTTCAGATGAGTCACATCGTTCTATTTCCGGGAATGCAAGAGCTGTGTTTGAATATTTTCATGGATACAAACTTGGCCTAACCGCAACCCCAAAAGATTACCTGAAAAGCTGTTGATCTTGATGCTGTAAAGCAAAATGATCCCAGGGAAATAGAACGACGCATGTTGAGAGATACATATACCACATTTGGATGTGAAGGCGGTGACCCCACATTTCCGGTATTCTTTAATAGATGGTGTAAAAGATGGTTTTCTTATTAATCCCTGGGTATTAGATGCCCGTACAGAAATTACAACACAGCTATTATCAGATGAAGGATATGCCGTTGCCATATCTACTGAAGAAGGAGAAGCCAGTGAAATATTTATTTCAAGAGATTTTGAAAAGAAATTTTTTTCCGAAAAAACAAACCGTGTTTTTTGCCAGACCTTTCTTCGAAAAAGCCTTGCATGACCCTATTACCAACGAAGTTGGTAAAACAATCATTTTTGCAGTAAGTCAGAACCATGCGCGAAAATTAACTGAGATATTAAATGAATTTGCGGAACAACTTTATCCCGGCAAATACAATTCTGATTTTGCCGTGCAGGTTACTTCACAGGTAGGTGATGCACAACAAATGACCATCAACTTTACCAATAACAATCTGAATGGAAAAACAACCTGGCTGGAGGGTTATAAGTCGTCAAAAACAAGGGTTTGTGTAACAGTGGGCATGATGACAACAGGTTACGATTGTCGCCGACTTGCTCAACATTTGCATGATGCGCCCAATTTTCAGCCCGGCAGATTTTGTTCAGATAAAAGGAAGAGGAACACGAAAAAATACTTTTGAATACAAACATAAAAACGAATTGGGTGAAGAAGAAACAATCCAGGAGGAGAAAATTGTTTTCAAGCTATTTGATTTTTTTGCAAACTGCGAATACTTTGAAAAGAAATTTGATTACGATGAAAAATTAGAATTACCGAAACCCAAGACAGGCAATGGCACAGGTGGTGAAGATGGTGTTGATATTGATAAGTATACAAGCCATATACCGATGACCCTTTAACAGATATAAAAGAAAGTAACAATTGGTTTAGAAGGAATGAAGATTGATCGCATGCTCTTTACAGAAATTTGAAGATCGTATTACGATGGATGATATTATTAAGAAAAATGTAGAACTCGGAAATTGGGAGCACGTAGTAAGCCATATTCAAAATGAGATATTTGATAACCCGGATGGTTATTTTACCCTGGAAAAATTACGCAAAGCCGCAAGTATTGACAGAAAGACTTCTATCAGGGAAGTGGTAGAAAAAATATTCGGGATCATCCCAAAATTTAAATCAAAAGATGAAATGCTCGAAGAGGAGTTCGACAAGTTCATTTCCATTTATCCACCTGAAGAAGATGTAAATATACGGGCTTTAAAATATTTCTTCAAAGCCTATATTGTGGACCAAAACATACGTAAAATTATTGAAGCAAAAGACTTTCATGCATTACATACAAATCCAACACTCACCATCGCGCAGTTTAAAGAAGTAACGCCCAAATACAGGGAAGTAATTCCAATGTACATTAAAGATTATATTAAATTGGAGCAGTTTGCTGCTTAAGATAAATTATGTTAGATACCGCTACAAAAAAAAGAATCGACGATTGTAGGGATATACTCGTTGGAAAATTGCCCGATCCCAAAGCACAGATTGAACAGATTACCATTGGCCTCATTTACAAGTTTATGGATGATATGGACAAAGAAGCTATTGAATTAGGAGGCAAGGCCAAATTTTTTTCCAATTATACCGTTCCTGACCCGGAGTTCCCCAGCGATCCAAAAAAATATAAAGTAGTGGACTTTAAACAATATAGCTGGGATAATTTGTTCAATGCCAAAGTAACGGCAACGGAAATGCTCCGCCTTTATTCAGAAGCCATTGTGGGAATGGATAAAAACCCAAATATCCCGAATCTGTTCCGTGACATTTTTAAGAATGCCTACCTTCCTTATCGCGACCCGGAAACCCTTAAAATGTTTTTGAAAACCATCAGCGAATTTAAATATACCCACAGTGAAAAACTAGGTGATGCTTTTGAATACCTGTTGTCTGTTATGGGTTCGCAGGGGGATGCGGGGCAGTTCCGTACACCCAGGCATATTATTGATTTTGTAGTAGCCGCCGTTAATCCCGATAAAACAGAGACGATACTGGATCCCGCCTGTGGTACTGCGGGATTTTTAATTTCCGCTTTTAAACACATCAAAGAAAAAAACACAAAAGGCCTTACACCTGACGAACGCAAAAAGCTCATTAAAAACTTTGTGGGTTACGACATTTCGCCAGACATGGTTCGCCTGAGCCTCGTAAATTTATATTTACATGGATTCTCTGATCCACATATATGGGAGTATGATACGCTCAGTAGTGAAGAGCGATGGGATGAAACCTTTGATGTTATATTAGCCAATCCACCATTTATGAGTCCTAAGGGTGGTATAAGGCCGCACAAAAAATTCACCATCAGCAGCAATCGCAGCGAAGTATTGTTTGTGGACTATATAGCTGAACACCTGAACCCTAAGGGTAGGGCGGGAATCATTGTGCCCGAAGGTGTAATTTTTCAAAGTGGTACAGCATACAAAGAATTACGAAAAATGTTGGTGGATAATTACCTCTTTGCTGTAGTGAGTCTACCTGCCGGTGTGTTTAATCCATACAGTGGTGTAAAGACTTCCATTTTATTAATGGACAAGGAATTTGCAAAAAAAAGCAATGAAATTCTTTTTGTAAAAATTGACAATGATGGTTATGGTTTAGGGGCGCAACGTAATTTGGTGAAAGGTGGTCAGTTAGAGGAAGCGGTTGAATTGTTGCTGCAATTCAAAGGTGGAAATTTTTCTGATAATGGAATTGCTCATATTGTTTCAAAAAAAGAAATTACTAATAATGGGGATTATAATTTGAGTGGAGAGAGATACAAAAACATCATTCAGAGAGAATCTAGTTATCAACTTTATCAAATAGGTAATGTGTGCAAATTAGTAAATGGAACTGCATTCAAACCGTCTGATTGGGAATCAAAAGAAAATGGTGGATTACCAATTGTCAGAATTCAAAATTTAAATAATAAAAATGCTGAGTTTAACTATTATTCAGGTAAAGTCGAGAAGAAATTTATTGTAGAGCCTGAAGATTTATTATTCTCATGGTCTGGCTCAAGGGGTACATCATTTGGTGCTCATATTTGGTATGGCGGAAAAGCTATTCTTAATCAGCACATTTTTAATGTCTATTTTGATAAAGAAAAGGCAATCAAAAAATATATGTATTACGTACTGAATCAGGTTGTAGAAGAAGTTGAACAAAACTTGCATGGAGGAGTTGGTCTTGTTCATATTACAAAAGGGAATCTTGAAAAAATAAAAATCCCTCTTCCGCCCCTATCAATACAAGAGGAAATAGTAGACGAAATAGAAAGCTATCAAAAAATAATAGATGGTGCAAAAGCGGTTGTGCAAAACTACAAGCCAAAAATTGACATTAAACCAGATTGGGAAATGGTGCGACTATGTGACATAATTGATGAATTAGAAACTGGAGTAAGTGTGAATTCAGAAAACAAACAAATCAATAAAAATGAAATTGGGGTTTTAAAAACCAGTGCTGTGACCTATGGAATTTTTAAACCCGAAGAGCATAAAACAGTAATTTTAAGTGAAAGAAATAGAGTCAAATGTAACCCTAGAAAGGATTCTATTTTAATCAGCAGAATGAATACTGAAGCACTAGTTGGTGCAAGTGTTTATATTGATAAAAATTTTGAGAACCTTTATCTGCCAGACCGTCTTTGGCAAACTGTAATTACAAGAAAAGATGTATTTGTAAGATTTATTCAACTTATTATTTCTTCTGACGATTATAGAAAAAAAATTAGTGATGTCTGTGGTGGAACCAGTGGAAGTATGAAGAATATATCAATGAAGAATTTCCTCACATTATCAATCCCTCTTCCTCCACTCGAAGCCCAACGTAGTATCGTTGCTCAAATCGAGAAAGAACAGGCTTTAGTTAACGCCAGCAAAAAACTCATTGATATCTTCGAGCAAAAAATAAAAGATAGGATTGCAAAAGTGTGGGGCGCAGACAAGGGCCAGCCAGCAGTGCATAAAAAAAATGAAATACTAACGATGGTTACGGAACCGGAAGTTTAGAAAAATATAAAAAAAGATGATATGCAATTATGGAAATTAGGTTGCAGATGGGAAAGCGGGAATCCATTGTTTTATGATTTTATTGTCGAAAAAAATATTGTTATTGGATGGAAAAGTAAAGATTACCAAATAGGCGATTGGCTATTAATAACAGATGGTCATGATGTTTTGTCTTTTGCTGAGATTATTTCACAGAGAACAAGCGTTTTAAATTTCCCGGAGTGGAAACAGGATTTTATTGATTTAGGAATTCCCTTTGATAACAACATTTTTATATACAATGCAAAATTTTTAAATCTTTCCGAAAAAGACCGTTTTCTATATCCATTGCAACAGGGAATTATTAAAGTTCAGGGAAAGGAGTATATCAACAAATTTAATCAGCTTAGAAGTAAATATATGAATTCAATAAACAATGCTAACATTCTTGATTTAATTCGCTATAAAAAGCAAATTATCCTTCAGGGACCTCCCGGCACCGGCAAAACTAAACTGGCTAAGGAAATTGCAACAGCATTAGTTGGTGCCCATAGAAATTCCACAACGATTGATAAGTCTTTTATTCAACGAATATTAAAGGAAACTGACACAATTAAAACCAAGATTGGAAAAGAATTAAAAATTATTGGAATAAAAGATAATGTGGTAGAAGTCAAAACAGATGATAGCCAGGTCTGGACACCTTCTTATAATAAAATAATAGAATCATATAATAACAGACTTTTTGATGCTGCAAACAGAACTGGTGGTTTTGTTCCATACGAGGACGCAATTGCAAAATTCCTTTTTGACAATTTTCAAAAATATAACGGAGAGAATAAAGAAGATCAGGTAAAACTTATACAGTTCCACCCTAGTTTTAGTTATGAAGATTTTGTAAGGGGTATTGTGGCAGAGTCGAAAGGAGGCACAATTGAGTACAAAAATGTAAACAGAATCCTAGGCGAGTTTGCGGAGCAGGCGAAACTAAATTGGGATGATAGCAAAAAAGACATTGACAATATAACCAAAGAAAAAAAGGTCCGGGAATATTTTGAGCAGTTTGTGGAGAAAATCAGTGACCAGCTAACAGATAGTATTTCACTATTAAAACTAACCAATAGTGTTAGCCTGGTAGATGTAGATGAAGATGCGTTTCGATATAAAGGTAATGAAGGGTGGACGACTTTAGGAAACCGGATGCTTTTTAAAGACATTATTCAAGCTTTTCTCGATGGGAACAAAGTAAGGCAGGACATAAAAAAGAACAAAAATCTATCTGGGTTAGCAATACAGCATGCAACTTATTTTATAAGAGTACTGAATATGTTCCAGGAATATCTAGAATCCAATGACCTGAAATTTGAACATTTAAAATCTGATAGAGTACAAATAAAAAACTACGTTTTAATAATTGATGAAATTAACCGGGCAAATCTTTCTTCTGTTCTGGGCGAACTAATTTATGCGATTGAATATCGCGGGGAAAGTGTTGATAGTATGTATAACGTGAATGGAAGCAATAAGTTGATCTTGCCGGATAATTTATTTATTATCGGAACGATGAATACAGCAGACCGGAGTGTGGGCCATATAGATTATGCCATCCGGCGGCGATTTGCCTTTGTGGATGTAATGCCAAAAGATTTGTCATATGAATTAGGAGATAAATTTCATAAAACTTTGTTCAATAGGGTTGCTACTTTGTTTGAAACAAACCTTTCTCCGGAGTTTGAGAAAAAGGATGTGCAACTAGGACATTCTTATTTTATTGATAAATCAACCGATGGAGGCTCGATGGATATTCGCCTGGAATATGAAATCAAACCGATTTTAAAAGAATATGTAAAAGACGGCATCCTGATAGGTGAAAGTATTAAAGACGATATTAATAATTTACAGGCCTAAGTGGTAGACAAAATTCTCTATATAACTGAGCAACACGACAAAAAGCCAATAACAGATCTTTCAAACTACTTGAAATCAGTATTGGTGGAGTCGGTTTATCAGAAAGCATTCTATTATAATGCTGATATGTTATGCTTTCACCTGCATAATAACAACCAGGTGTATACGGTTGATACAAATTATTTTATTGGCGTTGATTGGCTTGTACCTGGAGAAGCAGCCGTGTATATAGAGCCCAAATTGAATGAGAATGAACAGGTTAATTTTCTTGGCATGTTGCTCCAGAGTCTCGAGGCTCCGGAGAACCTGGAACATCTTGGGGAACTCTTTCACGTTGACTATGATAGTTCATGGATAGCCATTCCTGAGCAAAAAGATCGCTTATCACCCATACTCATTGTACAATTTCTTAAACTGGTTCAACATATAGTGCGAAAAGGACTAAAAAAATCTTATTACCGGGTTACTGAAAATTTGAACAGCAGGGTAAAAGGAAAAATATTGGTTGGTAAGCAGATCAAAGAGAACATTTTAAAAAACAGGCTGACTAAGACTATTTGCAATTACCAGGAATTTGGCATCAATACGACGGAAAATCAATTTCTAAAACTCGTGCTCGAATTTGTTTCGTCTTATCTTAATCAAAAGAAACAGTTTTTTAGTAAAGTGCAAATCCACCGACTGCAACATATACTCAGTTATTGCCTGCCATCTTTTGAGCGTGTAGATACATTGAAACGAATTCACGAAAAAGTTCATATAAAGAAAAATGTTTTCTACCGGGAGTATGAAGAAGCAATTAAGATCGGCGGTTATATTTTAAAACGGTTTTCATTCAACATTAATAAAACCAGTCAAAGCCAAGCATCTACCCCGCCTTTTTGGATAGACATGAGTAAACTGTTTGAACTGTATGTCTATAGCAAACTAAAAACGCTCTTTCCTATTCCTGGCGCTCTTACCTACCATGATAATTTTAAAGGGGGTAAACAAACGGATATATTAATTCGGGCACAGGGTTACCAATGTGTAATAGATTGTAAGTACAAGCCACAATATAAAAACTATGATCCATCTTTAGACGATAAAAGACAACTAGCAGGTTATACAAGATTAAAAAGTGTTTACAATAAACTCGGTATATCACTCGACAAAATAATTAAGGGACTTATCATTTATTCTCACCAGGATTGTGATGATCAAATAAAAAAGGAGGTATTGTTTGAAAATGAAATCGGTGAGTATGTTAAATTTTATAAATTAGGCGTTTCCTTACCGATTATCCAATCTTAACAAATTTTTCTTTTTGCAGATAACCTCTTGATTAATTAGGCAATGCTAAGAAAATCAAAAAGCAAATTTCAGTTTGTGATCTTCATTTTCTTGACGAAAGCAACTTAATAATAATTATTATTATTGCCGCTATGATAATTACGGAAGTAATTTTTTCTCCCATACGATCATAATGACTTTTTCTCCGTCGCATTACCAGACTTTAAGATTCCTTTATCAAAAATAGTAAAGTTCATTAATTAGACTCCTTGCCGGGCACGTCAACTTTGAGAATTCACATCTGGCGGAAACGTTCTGAAGGCTGTCCTGTGTCTATTTAAGCTTGGGTTGCTACGGCTCGCAATTTAGTGGCGATGTGTATTTAAACTATAATTTTCTATCAATAGTTACCTGCCTAAATTAAAGGACACTACTACTACTTCGCAAGTGTTCTTATTCTTTTTCCGCCTCAATACCGCTGCACCACTTCAATCACAAATGTCCCCTGCGTTTCGGTCACGCCCCCTGCTTACCTTCTTTTTTCTCTGCGTCCAGTTGCAAGTACGCATTGGTTTCTTCTATCACCCCTTTACAAAATATGATGATGAAACCCAACCCAATCCCGACCTAATAATAAACAACAACGCCCGAAATTTTATCGATCAATCAATTCTACCAATATTCCCATATGGTCGCTTAGAATATCTTTTTCTATAAATACAGCCGGCTCTTTCTTTACCCGGCTGGCATAGCTTCCCGGAAGCAGGATGTGATCGATGTTCCCGGGAATATTCTTTGTAGTAAGCTCTATCCGACATTGATGGCAAAGTTCGGCCAGTGCTTCCCGGCTTTTGATATTTGTAATTTCATGATAGCTTTCTGATTCAATAAAAGAAGTATTCAGATCTCCTGCAAGGCATAAATGGTCAACCTGGCTGATTATCCGTAAGCAATCGGCCTTGCAATTGTCTAATTCATTTTTTGCATAAGGCATTTTATTGAACCGGGTTCCGATGATGGTTGCATAAATAGTCAGCGGACCGGCTGCTGTATTTAATTCAACACAAATACTGGTATGCGCATCGCTCACTTTAAACAACTGGATTGCTTCATATTTGCTGAATATCGCCACCCGGATGGCAGTTTCACCCTGTAAATAGTCTGTATAATTTAACTCTTCGTAAAGGACGTTGGCAGGAATTGCTGTCGTTTTAAAAATATAATCATAGCCAGGTAAATGCAAACTATCTACACATTCGGTAAGTACTAGGATGTCCGCATCAAGCTGCAATAAAACGGCTTCGATGGTATGAATATGTGCTTTATTTTTTTGCGTTCCGGCTCAATCGATATTAAGTGTTGCAATTTTCATGATACAAATAAACAGTAACTATCGTTAATCGCCTTTTTAATTATTCTACCAAAAAAGCTATTCGCTTCCCAAACCCGCATTTTCCTCCACTTCTCTCCTCCTTCGGGTGTTTCACAGCCATTCACAGCCACTCGAAAGATAGCCGTTACCAATCATCAAAAACAATTGTGCATTGTGTTTCGATTGATGCGTTTTGTGGATATATAGGTTGAATGAAGAAAAGATAAGGACTGTATGAAATAACAGGAAAAAGCCTGTTTTATTATCATACCACAAACATTATCTTAACAGGCGAGCTAAATGTCATGATTGTAAAATAAAAATCGGATTCATAAAATATTAATCTACAAAATATATGAAACACATTCGTATAATGTTATTATTCACCGGCAAACAATGCATATGAAAAAAATAATATTCTTCCTTATCATGCTATCCGCAGTTACCTTGAGAGCACAGAAAATAGTTTTTAAGCCGCACCTAAAGGTATTTATTGGTGATAAGGCAAACAAAGGTTTCCAGGTTAAGGTATTGGAAACAGAAAAAGATACCTTGATGAAACCTGAAGCAAAAGTTTTCCTTGCAGATGGTACTTTCTACTCTTACCAGTTGACGAAAACACTAAACTGGAAGGTGGCAAAGCCGTTAGATGATAAATTGCCGGGGCTGCCTACTCTATTAAAAAAGAAGGATGTTTTATACGCGGACATAAAACCGGAGGATGGGAGGCTCATGATCTATTTCTGGCCATATAAAGTGGATGAAAAGAGCAAGGATAAATCTATCACTGAAGAAGCCAATAAGTTTTATAAGGATCACTCTTTCAGTATTGCCCTCGAAGATAGAACGGTACTTAATTTTAAATCTACTGCTTTGCAAGCGGGTGTGCTTTCGATCCCTCTTAAAATGTATTTGGGTACTCCGGATTCGGTCAGCAATGCCCAGGCTGCTATTAGTGCAGGCGCATATGTTGGATTCAGATTTGGCAAGACAAAATATGTAAAACTTCCAAACGAAAAAGAATATACTGTCTACCAAAAGGCATGGTCGCTAAACCTGGCCGGGGGGCTTAATAAGCTTGATATTGATGATAAAAATACCAGCGACAAAGGGGTGAAATTCAAAGGCAGTGTACCTTCCTTAAGCCTGGGAATAGCCGGAGGTTATCATTTCAAAACCTTTACCACATTTTTAGCGGTTGGCAGAGATTTCTTACTGAGCAAGCGTGCTGAAAACTGGTTACTAAAGAAAAAATTATGGATAGGAGTTGGGATTGGATATGATATTTTCTAAGGTTAAATATTGCGAAGCCCTTATTTCGCTAAAATCTCCTTTCTTCTTACTTGTCTTAACCTTTTGAATGATAGGTTAAAAGATACTCAAACGCATTATATCTTACCTTTACGAAAATGGACAATAATTTACTTCACTGCTTTCAGAAGCCGAAACTACCAGAAGCTACCGAATCAAATTGGTGTTGAAAACCTTTACTATCAATGAGCTTGGAGCTTAAAAATATCACTTTCGGGTTTAGCAACGATAAGCCTTTACTAAAGGACATTTCTATGTCATTACAGAAAGGAAAAATCTATGTTCTGATGGGTGGCAATGGGTCGGGGAAAACTACTTTATTAAACCTCATTACAGGTTTTTACAAAACCAGGCAGGATTCAGTGATTTTTAACGGTAATAACATTACAAACCTACCGCCCCACAAAATAAACCAGGCTGGGATTGGCAGAACCTTCCAGGATTTGCGATTGATATCAAAACTAAGTGTGAAAGAGAATGTGCTGCTTTCTATGCCGGGCAATCCTACCGGGTCATGGTACAAAGGCTTATTGCCACAATCTTTTTATAAAAATGAATTAACAAAATTGAGCGAATGGGCAGATTCATTAATTGCTGAATACTATTTGCAGGATGTAAAAAACTCAATGGCAGGTGAAATAAGCTATGGCCAGCAGAAATTATTAAACCTCGCATCTTGTGTTGCAAATGAAGCAGAATTATTATTACTGGATGAACCATTGGCTGGCATCAATCCTGAATACCGCATCCGCATCAGTAGTTTGTTAAAAAAACTTAGAGACAATGGCAAAACTATTTTCATGATTGAACACCATACAGAAAGCATTGAACAATTGGCTAATACAATTTTCTTTTTATCAAATGGAAATGTAAAAGAATATAATAGTTACCAACAATTAAAAACAGATCCGAAGGTGTTAGAAGCCTATTTATAAATGTTACAGGTAAAAAACATATCAACTGGCTATGGCAAAAAACAAGTACTTTTTGATGTTTCATTTGAAGTGAAGCAAGGCGAGATTGTTTTGCTTGCCGGAAGCAACGGCAGCGGAAAATCTACTTTGCTTAAAGCCATTTACGGAATGTTACCGCAATGGAACAACGGAGAAATAATTTTTGACGGAGAAAACATTACAGGCAAACCAACAGCAGCACTTTTGAAAAAAGGTTTGCTTTATATACCGCAGAAAAATAATTTATTTGAAGACCTCACTGTGAAAGAGAATTTGGAAATGGCTGGCTTAACGCTTGACCAAAGAACTCTACAGCAACAAATAGAAAATGCACTTTCAATCTTTACTGCTCTTGTACCGCACCTGCACCGAACACCAATGAAACTAAGTGGAGGCGAACGCCAGCTGCTGTCTTTGGGAATGGCAACATTGCACAAGCCCAAAATGATATTATTGGATGAGCCGTTTACGGGGTTATCACCTCAAAATATTGCTTTAGTTGCCGAAAATCTAAAATTATTAAACGAAACAAGTAAAACCACCTTTCTAATTGCAGAACATCGTGTGAAGGAATGTTTAGGATTTGTTAATAAAGTAATTAGTTTGAAATTAGGCCATGTTTTCAATGACATATTAATTACCGAAAATTTTGTTCTAGGAGAATTAAGTTCAATATTTGTTTAAAACTAATCGAATATGAATAAGAAAGCATTAATAGCTGTTTTGGTTATTGCCATTATAGCAGTTGTAGGTTACTTTTTTTTACAAAATAAAAGTACTGAAACTGATCCTAATATTATAAAACTTGGTGTTATTCTTCCCTTAACTGGTCCAGTAGCAGAACCAGGAAATAATATCTTAAAGGGGATTGAAATTTCTATTGAAAATTTTAATAAAAATTCAACTTCTGCAAAAATTGAATTAATTATTGAAGATTCAAGGTCCAATCCGAAAGATGGAGTATCTGCTATCAAAAAGCTTATTGAAGTTGATAAGGTAAAAATTATTATTGGCGATATAATGAGTTCAGTTTTTCTTGCGATTGCCCCAATAGCTGAAAAGGAGAAAGTGGTAATGATATCTCCAGGGGCATCTAATCCAGCTGTTAGGGATGCTGGTGATTATATTTTCAGAGATTATACATCTGATAATTATGACGGAGAAATAATGGCCAGCTATATTTTTGGGAAATTGGGCAAGGAAAATGCAGCCGTAATTTATGTAAATAATGATTATGGTATTGGAGTAGCAAATGCGTTTAAAACAAAATATAAACAATTAGGGGCCCATGTTTCCTTAGAATCTGCATACAGTGAAGGACAAACTGACTTTAAAACAATTGTTGTAAAAATTATTCAATCTAAGCCTGATTGTATTTACATTATTGGTAACCCCACGGAAAATGGTCATATCGTAAAGGAGTTAAAAAATCAAAATGCTAAGATGCTAATTTCTGGTAATTTATCTTTTGAAGACGAATCATTTTATAAAGTAGCCAACAAGTCATTTGATTCAATTATTTACAGTGCACCTTACTTCAATATTTCTAAAAATGATTCCTATACAAAGCTTTTAGTAGATAGGTTTAAAGCAAAGTATAATAAACTTCCTAATGTTGAGGCTTCGTTAGGTTATGATGTTGCTGAAATACTTATCAAAGCATTACAAAATGTCAATTTTGTACAAACTGAAGCAAAGTCAGCATTATATAAAATTCAGGGCTTTGAAGGAATTACTGGAAAAACATCTTTTGATAAATTTGGAGATGTTAAGAAAAGTATATTAATCAAAAGCATAAAAAAAGACAAAACGGTAACTATTCTGTCAGATTATTTTCCCGGAAATTAAAGATATGCCCAACAACCAAAGCAACATCAATCAACTATACAAAATGATTGATGATCCAAACCCAATTGCAGAGATTCGTTTTTTAACCGAATCACAGGAATGTGATTTTATTGAATTTTTTGCATATTTAGACATGCCGGAAATTTCATTCCACGGCAGAAAATTTAAAGAAGAAGATATTCTTCAAAAACTGTTTGTTAATATTGATAGCAATGGAAATATTAAAAGGAGAACAGATATTGACATAAAATCGCCTCTTTTTTTAAAAAACAAGTATCTCTATCTGTATGGTGAGGGGGCAGCTTATTATTTACAAGCAAGACAAGATATGAGTAAAGAAAAAAACGCGCTAGATAGTCTCGAAAGGAAGGTCTTACAAAAATTTCTTGGTGACAAAATGGAAAACTTAAAAGTAGTCTCTTTGGGCTCTGCCAATGCGGTCAAAGAAATAGATGTTCTACATAATCTTTACACAAATTCAGGTTCAAGTAGGTCAAGTTTCATCTTTGTGCCAATTGATGTTAGTTTAAACTTAATTCAGCTTGCAATTTTGTATTTCTACAAAAAATTTCAAAAAGGCAGAAAAGGAGATATCAAACCGATTATTGGAGATATTTGGGATGTAACTAAACAAAAAGATGCCTTTTTCCCTTCAGATATTAATGGAATAACAGTATTCACTTTGTTGGGCTCAACACTAGGGAATTATAGAGAAAAGGAGTTCCTATTAAAAATACTTGCTCTAATGAGAGAACATGATATTTTTATATTTGGCGTTGATATACTTGCAAATACTCCAGATAACGAAAGCGCATATATTTACGAACAGTATAATACGCTCGGAAATGTTCAGTTCATGCTCAATCCTTTAAGTTACATTCCAAAATTCAAAGGTTATATAGAAAAATTTGACAAATATTTTCGCTTAGATAAACCAAGCTCCATCGTTTTTCCAACACACGAGAGATATGTACAGTTAACGGATGTAGATAAATCTGTTTGCTATGCCCCCTTACTTGAATTGCCTATTGAGATTGGAGGAGGAGACAGAGCGAAAATGTCGGTTGCTCAATCAACAAAATACAATTATAATGAACTTGTCGACTTTATTTCAAAGATTGAGGATAAAGATTCTGAAGGAAATACAATAAAATTTGAAATAGATGAGAATAATTCTGAGAGAAACTATAGGGCTGCATGCATAGTTTTAAAGAAAATAGTAAAACTCAATACAAAAGAAGATATTAGAAAACTTACTGAAACTATTAATCCTCTATTGCTTCAGTTTGCAATGGATGAATCAACTCAAAAAAATAAGGATTTTGTGACTAAATATAAAAGTACTCGGATTGAAGACCCAGCGAAGTTGAAGTTGATACTTTCTGCATTGACTAAAACTTTGCCACCAGACGATTTACCCCCTGAAATTATTAATCTTTTATAAGTACAAATTATGTGGAAATGGTTTTGTAGCCTTAACCCTAATTATCCCGACTATCTAAGAAACTCTGCATGGTCAATAGTTTCAAGCATTATAGTTACTTTAGGATTGAAATTTGAAACATGGGGGCCGCTTGAAATGAGTTTCCTTTTTGGAAGTTTAATATGCTTTATAATTGTGGCAAAATATCTCACTGTTTTGGGAAATTTTATTAAGAAATATCAATCAAAATATAGTGATTTGAAGTTAATAAGCCGGAGTAAAAACGATTTCAGTGAAATCGGAAAAAATTATTTTAACGAAATACATGTTAATAATCAAAGTAAAGAAACGACAGATTATCCTTCGTTTTTGTCTTTTGATAATTATGTTTACAATGCTTCCTTTACACAAAAAGAGAAGAAAGAGAAGTATCCAAAAAAATTAGGAAAAGCTTTATTGTTCACTATTCTCGGATTTGTCTTTGTCTTTCTATCTGGTTTTTTTTCAAGGAAAGGTGGCAAGACTGATATTGATACTAATAAAAGCGAAGTTATATGTAACGAAAAAATAGTAGCTCAAAAAATAGACAGTCTCACTATGCTTATCGCTAAATATGATTCGATTAACCATATTAGGCTGGAGTCTTTAAGAAACGAAATAGATGCAACTATAATTAATAATCTTTGTAAATAGTAACTTGACTTGCAAATTATTCTAAACATATTTTTTACTTCTGTTATTTATCTAATCATTTCACTTTCATTTAGCATTATCTACTATCCAATCAAGTTTTTCCATATAGCCCATTCAGCCATACTAACTTCAAGTGCATACTTAGTTTTTCTTTTCACAAATAAATTTTCTATTCCTTTTTCGGTTTCAATTGCTTTTGCAATCATCACCACAACTTTAATTGGTGGGGCTTGTGAAGTTTTGGTTTACCGCCAAATGCGTAGAAGGAATATTCCAGCATTGGCTTATCTCATCGTCTCTATTGGGTTGTATGTAGTGTTGCAGAATTGTATTTCACTTTTTTTTGGAGATGATACCAAAATCATCAATACCAAAGAAGTAAAAGTAGGGCAGCAATTTTTAGGCGCATACATCACTAGCATTCAAATTATTACTACCATTGTTTCCATTACATTATTCATAGCAGTAAATTTATTTTTAAAACATACCACAATAGGTAAATCTATACGTGCCGTTGCAAGCAATCCCCAACTCTGCAACATATACGGCATCTCCTCTAATAAAATTATTTTGATTGCTTTCGGCATCGGTTCTGCATTGGCAGCAACAGCAGGAATTCTCTCAGCAATGGACACCAACATGACACCTACTTTTGGCTTCAACCTCTTACTTTACGGGGTGGTGGCGATGATTATTGGAGGTGTTGGCAGTACAAGAGGCCTCATTGTCGGTGCGTTGCTGGTAGCTACAGCACAGCATCTGGCAGCATATTACATTGACACAAAATGGATGGATGCAGTTACCTACATCATTCTCATTTTATTTTTAATCTGGAAACCGCTTGGCTTTAGTGGCAAACGGTTAAAAAAGATAGAACTATGAAACTTATCATTTTCCCTGGTGCCGCGGATCCTTTAACAACATATAAAGATGTTTATACTCTTTTAGAAAATGAGGCGAAGGAAAGAGGGTTATCTGAATTTATTCTTATAACTTTTCCAGGACATTATTCGCATGACTCAAATTCTCTCTTTACTTTGAATGGAGGTCTTAGCATCATTAATGAAGCAATTATTGAGCTTGAAAAAAGAAAAGAAGAATACATTGTCCTCTGTAGAAGTTTAGGTTGCGATCCTTTTATAGAGTACCTAAAAGCATACCCCTTAGATTTAAAGTATTTAAAAAAAGTTATTCTTTGGGGTCCTTCTGATTATTACACCTGGTGTGATGTATTAATTAATAATTTTGAAAAAAGCACGATTGTTTGTGCAAATAAGGGTTTTAGATTTGATCCAAAACTTATGAATGAAATATATCCTTTTGACCATTCAATTTCGAGATTAACAAAAGACTATCCATTTAATATTTATATTACATCTGGGGAATTGGATAATGATTATTATCCGGAAAAATTTCGTCAGCTTTTAATACGAATAAACAAAAATCCAAAAATATTTCTGCAAGAAAGAATTATTGGAGTAGGGCACGCTGTAACTAAATACAATAAAGAATATTTTGATCTAATTTTTTAATAAAGCAAATGGAATATATTTTACACCTTTTCATTCTGATTTGCTTTTACACGTTGCTTTCGCAAAGTTTAAATCTCTCTGCCGGTTTCACAGGATTAATTTCATTGGCACATGCAGGCTTCTATGGTATAGGTGCATACACAACCGCAATCCTTTCAACTCAATTTGGTTTTTCATTTTGGTTGAGCACACCTTTGGCAATGCTCATTAGCGGAGCAATTGCACTCATCGTTTCACTTATCGCTTTACGGACAGTAGAAGATTATTTTATCGTTTGTACATTGGGTATCCAGGTAATTCTTTTCTCCATTATGAACAACTGGATGGACTTGACAAGAGGGCCTTTAGGCATCCCAGGCATCCCATCTATTTCACTTTTAGGTTTCAGTTTAGACAGTAAAATTTCATTCCTGTTGCTTTCACTCATGTTTGTTGCAATCGTTTGGTTTCTCTTGCGCAACATTTCCAAATCAGGTTTTGGCAAAACACTCATAGCCATCAGCGAAGACGAAATTTACGCACAGAGCATTGGCAAAAATGTTTATCTCTCCAAGACAGTTTCATTTACATTGAGTGCAATGTTAGCTGCCATCCCCGGAACATTGTATGCTCACTACATCTCTTACATTGACCCCACGAGTTTCACTGTGAACGAATCTATTTTCGTTCTCTCCATCGTTATCATTGGCGGACTTGGCAACCTGACCGGAAGTTTTTTAGCAGCAGCGTTTTTAGTTCTTTTACCCGAAGCACTTCGCTTTGTTGGTATGCCTGACAGCATTGCCGCCAACATGCGACAAATTATTTACGGTCTTATTCTAGTGGTTGTAATGATGACAGGAAGAAACGGAATGATAGAATTGTTTACATCAAAAACAAAAAAGAAACCAACCTTAAGCTAATACTTATTGCACAACTTTCCGATACTCCAAACCAAAACTGGTCTGATTTATGCGCATTGGATTTCAACCTATATCACACCAAAAAACATATTCGTGCTAACCGCAAATCAAATTTCAATAATCACTATCCGGTCCGGTATTATAAATTGTTCAAGACAGAACGGAAATTTCCTGGTATATTCTAAAGACGGCTCGCAGCAGTTCACCCGGCTTACACTGGCCGTTCATTTCTATAACCAGATCATGACTGAATCTTCGCTTTGGGATATAACAGAGAAAGCACGATTACTGGAAGCGAAGATTGAAACGGGCGGTGACGCGTATACCCGGGAGCGGTAAGTCAATATTTCCCCATATATAAAAAAAAGATGGGTGCAGCACCCATCTTTTCAAATACAAAAAAATATTTATCATTTATACCGCTGCACCACTTCAAACACAAACCGATCCGGTTTGCTGATCACCCCACCCGCTTCCCTTCTTTTTTTCAACGCATCCGATACCCAATACGCATTGGCTTTGGCCGTATCATTCAGGGCGGTTACGAGGATCACTTTTTTATCATTATCGGGGTCATGGGCGATCACCCTTGTAGTGATACCATTGTCCAGGCGTTCCTGCTTGCCCTCATCAAATGCTTTATGCCAGGTGTCCATGTCTTTAACTGTTGAAATGGTCATGGAGCGGATCTGTGAAGAGATCACAGCAGTGTCCTGGAATATCGCGGTAATATACATGATGGTTGGCGCTCCCGATACCCCGCCTTTCTGCATGGCCGCCTTAAGGCCCGGGTCTTTTGCAAACGCCTTTGCCTTTGCCATGTCATCCGCTTTCAAAGCCACCATGATCATAGTTGGATCAGTCACGCTGCGGCCGAGCACGTAATTATGCAGGCCATTGGCCAGGCGTGCAGAATCATGCGCATCATAGGCGGCTTTCCATTTGTCATAGTCTACCCCGATCTTATGCTTTATGATCACCATGCCCTGTGGCGCAGTGGTAATGGTGCTTGCCGGTGCTGCTACCGGCGTTGTTTCGGTGGTGGTGGTTGTGCTGCTGTCGGTCGTAGCCGTTTCTGTGCTTGCCTCTTTTTCCCCGCCGCAAGCGCATAAAAAGAATATGGCTGCAGAGAGCAGCATCGCGGTAAATCTGTACTGTTTCATTAAGTTTTGTTTAATGATGAATAATAAATTACGGTGCAGGCCAGCGGGGTTACAAGTGGTAGAGAGGAACTATAAAAATAGCAATATTATTTTCCCGGCGGAAGTTATTTTTGGTGCCTGTTTTTTTCGCCGGATTTTTATTTTGCGGATGCTCAAGGCTCCCCTCTCCTTCAGGAAAGAGCCTGTCCCAATCCTTCAGGAGGTTGGGGGGCGAGGCGATTTAGGGTACCTCCCGTTTTTTTGATAAAACAGCAGATCCTTTGTATATCTTAGAGCCATCATTTTCAATACTAAAAACCTTTATTATGAAACAATTATTTTTTGCAGCCATTACCACAGCTTTTGTGCTGGCCGGCTGCGCCACTCCGGAAAAAAAATCCGAAGAGCAGACCGCGTCCAATAGTGCCGCTGAAAAAAACCTCGCAAATGCCCGTACCGTGGCAAAAGCATTTTCATCCGGTAATGCCGCCGGCATCGACAGCGTGATTGCCGACGATTTTGTTGATCATACCGACCGCGGTGACAAAATTGGCCGGGACAGCTTAAAAGCAATGATAAACTGGGTGAAGGATCATGGCAAGGATATGAAAATGGAAGCGATCCGCGAAGTGGGTGATGATGAATATGTTTTTCAATGGTTGAGGTATACCGGTACTTCTGACGGCGCCATGGGGCCTGCCGGTCCTTATGATATGAAGGTGATTGAAGTTTCCAGGCATAAGGATGGTAAGATAGTTGAGCATTGGGCTTATATGGATTCAGGGGAAATGATGAAGATGATGGCGGCAATGGGCGCGCCTGCACCTGCACCGGATAACAAGATGAAAGCGGATAGTGGTAAGGCTAAGCCCTAATAATTTTTTTTTGGAATAAATGAAAGGTCATGGTTAATAACTATGACCTTTTTTCATAAGGAAAGAAAAAAGAATTCCTAACTAGCATTATTGTTTTATAATAGACACTCTGGAATATTATACGTTCTTTTTTGCTTGTCCAAAAAAGAACCAAAAAAAGACCCCCGTAATCGATTACTGCCCGATTACGGGAAGCAGCTATGACCAACGGTTGTACTACTGTAGCTTCGACAGCGGTAACTCTACTCTTAGATTTGAATAGTTCACAACTATCACAGTGCATTAAATTCTGCAGCTTCAAGTTTCAGACTGTTATTGACATGGCTAACACTAACGAACTATAAATGCTGAGCCTACTTTGCACAAATGTTGGCCAGAGCTGCCGGACAAACGGGTTGTATATCGTTTGTCCTTGATTTTTTGTTTCTTTTTGATCAAGCAAAAAGAAATTAAAGAAATACACAAGTTTACCAGTTTATCCAGGCCTGCGAGGTAAGAACCGACGCCGGAACTTATTTCATTTTACACCCGACAAACAATTTCGTAGCTTTTTTTTCCGCAGCCCTTGATTTTTGCTTCTTTTCATCAAGGAAAAGAAGGGCAAGAAAAAATATAAGTTTTACCCTTAAGGTTTCAACCGTCCCTCGATGGAATCATCCAGGGTCCGGCCGGTCAATGCCCCGACAGCCATTTTTACCAGGGCAACTGCGTTCCCATGCTTGTTATCCCAGTAATATCCGCCCGTTGACTCCACCTTTATAACGGTGATGCGTGGGTCATCCTTCCCTTCTGTAAACCATGTTTTGAGGATCGGTTCCCAATATTTTTGGATCCTTTCCCGGTCCCAGGAAATGGAAGCCTCTCCGCGCAGTTCCAAAAAATCTGAATGTGCTGAGCCCTGGAACAATAGCTGAACCTTGCTATCGGCCAATAGGTCCGCATTGATGCCACTATCATCTGCACTCAGGAACCATAGGTTGCCTTCTTCATCCACTTCCTGCACAGACATGGGCCTGCTGTTAAAAGCCTTGCCGGTTCCAATGGCTGTGCAAAAAAAGCCGGAGCTGGCTTTTTTGACGAGTTCTTTGATCTTCTTTACGGCTGCAGCGTCCTGCAGGTCTTCGTGATTCTTTTCCGGCTGTTGTTGATTGATGCTGTTCATGTTTATCTTTTATATGTGTACGGTAAATGATCCAGGATAATAAAATACAAAGACCGTTCCAATGCATTGGCAGGATATCATAAAGAGGAAATAAATTACGATCATTATTGTTTTATAACGACATCCACGAAATGTATTACGTTCTTTTTTGCTTGTCCAAAAAAGAACCAAAAAAAGACCCCCGTAATCCCCGCCTGCCTGGCGTCAGCGGGCAGGGATTACTGCCCGATTACGGGAAGCAGCTATGTGGAGCAGTTGTGCATAGTGATCTCAACAGTTGGAATTCTACTCTTAAATTCAAGCAGAATATTTATATCGATTTTTTATAATGGATTAAGAAAGTGCTAATTGTTACGATTTATAAATGTTGAGCCTACTTTGCACAGCTGTTGGTCAGAGCTGCCGGATCCCGCACGTGCGGGAGGCTGTATATCGTTTGTCCTTGATTTTTTGTTTCTTTTTGATCAAGCAAAAAGAAATTAAAAGAATATATTTAATCAATAATGAAAACAACATCCCGTATAATTCTCTTTCTTGCCCTCACATTAACCGCTTATGGATACTGGGGTGCATTTACCCGTTCGGGTAATAAGGTATATGATGAAATGGATGCATACTATCCATTCTTCATGATGATAACAGGGCTGATCTTACTGGTTGTTTTTTTGATATTGGTTATTATAATGAGAAGAAGAAAGAGGAAATAATATTTCTAAAATGTTATTTTACTTTTTTGCTTGCCCAAAAAAGTAACAAAAAAGGGCACCCGTAATCGATATACAGCGCGATTACGGGAAGGAGCTATGTTCAACTGTTGTACTACTGTAGCTTCAGCAGCGGTAACTCTACTCTTAGATTTGAATAGTTCACAACTATCACAGTGCATTAAATTCTGCAGCTTAAAGTTTCAGACTGTTATGGACATGGCTAACACTAACGAACTATAAATGCTGAGCCTACTTTGCACAATAGTTGGTCAGAGCTGCTGAACAAACGGGTTGTATATCGTTTGTTCTTGATTTTTTGCTTCTTTTTGTGGCACATCCCGATCCTTCGGGAATCAAGCAAAAAGAAGGGAAAGAATATATAATTTTACTTTTACTTAAACTTTCCCGATGGTAAATAAAGAGTTTCTATCACTGCTTCAGTCTGTTGTCCTGCATTGGCAGCAGTCTGCTAAAGTGTATGCAGAGTACATGGAGAATGGCAAAAAATTCCGTTATGCCGAAATACTGAGGCTGCACAATACAGCTGTAAAAAAATTGCTTACTGATAATATTGCTGTAGTACCTGGTGTTTTTGTAATTGAGGTGGAAGCCATCATTGAGCATTACACTATATGGTCGGCCAAATGGGATGATCTTAGAACTAAACTAAATCCTGCTCCTGATGATGAATTTGTTTTCGAAAACGATTATCGCTTTCCAAGATCTGCTGCCCAAAAACTTGAGTCTGCATTACATGATTTGTCGTAAAAATATCAACTGCCTTATTATTAAACCTTCTTATACCTGTTGAAATGCGATGAACCCGGAATTAAAGAAATATATGTTTAAAAATGTTCTTTTACTTTTTGCTTGCCCAAAAAAGTAACAAAAAAGGGCACCCGTAATCCCCGCCTGCCTGGCGTCAGCGGGCAGGGATTACAGCCCGATTACGGGGAGGAGCTATGTTCAGCGGTGGTACTACTGTAGCTTCGACAGCGTAACTCTACTCTTAGATTTGAATAGTTTGCGGGTGTTTGCAAAGCATTAAGTTTGGTCAGCCGGAATTTTATGAGCCGGCTAAAGTAATACGAGCCCACTGAAACCTATTCAGAGGACGAGTTTGAAGTATGGGCCTCGGAAAAAATTGCGTTAAGAAAATTGAGCGGAGGGATGTAAAAATGAAATTGATGTTACCAAGGCATGGATATATTCTTAGCCGGTAAGTCGCATATAGTTGGGAATTGTACTAATGTTTGAGCTTATTTCATTTTACACCCGAAGAACAATTTTTAGCTTTTTTTCCGCAGCCCTTGATTTTTTGTTTCTTTTTCATCAAGGAAAAAGAAAAGAAAGATAATGATTCAACCAGCCACTATTTTGCTATCAAAAGATTTATCATCATGACTCAACGGCCATCCCTTTTTTTCAGAATAGACCTTTATAAAACAAGCGCCATAATACATGATAAAAGATGTATAAAACACAAATAACAATACCAATACAAAGGAGGCTGATGTACCATAGAGCTGGCCGATATTGCTATTGATCAGTAAAGACCTTAATACAAATCTCCCGGCAGTAAATAAAATGGCGGTGAGAAATCCGCCCATAATGGCTGCCTTCCAGGTGGGCCGTCCATCTGCCAAAAAACGAAATAATATAATGAACCATGCAGCTACAATAAGCACACTGGTTATTTCGCTGAAGATGATCTTAAAATATATACTGCTGCCTCGGTAAAGATCTTCGAAATAATTTCCGCCGATGGTTTCAATGCTTTTAAAAAAAAGATCTGCGAAAAATAAAATACCCACCAGCAGGATCACGGCAAAGGACCTCAGCCGGGTACCGATCTTAAAAACTAGCCCGGGGCTTTCCGCCACGGTGATCTGCCAGACCTGGTTCAAAGAATTCCTGATAACGATGAACAGGGTCGTTGCCACGAAAAAAAGAAAGATAAATCCAAATACGATCACATACCAGCTGTCGTCGAAACCTCGTATACTGCGGATCACCTGTCTGACCTGCTGAGCACCATCCTCTCCAAGGCTGCCGGAGAGATTCCGGATCAAACCCCGGCCCATCTCCCTGGGGCCAATGAATAAACCGAATAACTGCGCCAGTATAAAAACAATGGGTGGTATCGCAAAGCTGGTAAAAAAAGCAGTGGCGCCGGCCATTCGCAATGGATCATTTTTACGCAGCAATGTAAGCGAAGGAAGGAGGCTGCTGCCTAAGAGGAATAATTCACTTCGTTTTGCGCGGGCGTCTTTTTTCATCGGGGCAAAGATAAATTTTTATACGTGGATGATAGATACGCGGGTGATAGAAACGCGGACCTGCCTGCCTTGCTCCGCTGGAGCTATGCGAAGGCGAGCAGGCAGGTGACGCGGATTACACGGATTTTCGCTGATCTATTTTTGAAGAACCTGTTTTTTGACACTAACCTCTAAACCCCTAAACCCTAAACCCTAAACTCCTAAACCAATTACGTTACGCGGCTGATAAAAACACCATGCCACGGCGGGAGTTGTATTAAATAATCCGTGTAAATCCGTGTAATCCGCGTCATCCGCGTTTCTATTTAAAAATGCATTGCATTTGATCAATTTATTATGTACTTTGTTCATCCTCTCTGTTACACACGCCGCTGCCAGATAACTCCTGCTTTGTAATCATTTTTTAACAATCTTAACTTTTTTTATGAAAAGAAAAATTCTGACAATCCTATGTGCAGGCTTACTGCTTGGTGGCACCAATGCCCTTGCACAGGAAAGCAAGACATCCGCGATGGGCACTGATCCAAAGAAGAAGACGATGACCTGGACAACCTCTTCTCCCAAAGCAAAGGAACTGGCATCTTCCGGGGTTGGGCACGTGATGAACAATGAAACGGAACTTGGCTATTATGAAATTTCAGAAGCCCTGAAGCTGGATCCGGATTTTACCATAGCGCTCGCGTTCATTGCAAATATGTCCTATGGGGAAACCAAAAAAGCCTATGCAGCAAGAACCTTAAAAAGTGCTGCCACTAAAACGGAAGGGGAAAAATTATTTGCTACCCTTGCGGATGAAAAGAATACGCCTGAAATTAACCGCGGCATTTGGGAAAAACTGAAAACCATGTTCCCCGATGGAGGCACGATCAATTATTTCTACGTGGTAACCCGTGAAAAACCTGATGAGCAACTAACGGCAGCTCTTGCTTATGCAAAACAATTTCCGGATGTAGCTGCTATTAATAATGTACTGGGATATAACTACCTGAACAGGAAAGACAATCAAAAAGCAAAGGAGTATTTTGAGAAATATATTTCCATGCGTCCTGATGGCTATAACCCCTATGATTCTATGGGCGAGTTTTACCTGCTTACCGGTGACAGCACCAATGCAGAAAAATATTATACGATGGCACTGGAAAAATATCCATTCTTTACGAGTTCCATAAATGCCCTGGAAAAAATAAATGCGGGCAAGCCGAAACCGGAGAAGCCAAAAGCTGAAGTGCAACAATAGTATACACGTGAGTAAGTTTTGCAGGTTCAAAGAATTCCGCCAAAGCGGATGATAGAAACGCGGATGACGCGGATTAAACGGATTTTCGCTGATATATTTTGAAGAACCCGGAGTTAGTGGTATATAACTATATATTCAAATTGAATTTTGTTTATCCCGGATATCTGGCAGCTATATGAATGACGTGTAAATCCGTTTAATCCGCGTCATCCGCCTTTCTATCCTTCGCACCATAACGTGGCTGGTGAAAATACAGGCTTACTTCTCAGCAACGTCTCTCGGAGAGGACGTTGCGTTGTATCAAATAAATTACGCAACGTCCCGTACCGGAGACGTTGCTGAGAACAGGGAAGGCATTTCGATTTAATCCGTGGTAATCCGTTTAATCCGCGTCATCCGCGTTTCTATTCTTCGCATCGATCTTTTTTGCGAAGCAAAAAATCATTTCAGGTACTTATCAAACCATTTTATAAATTCCTTATCCTGTTCTTCGCTGTTCATCCAGCCATGGTTACCGCCCGGTTTTATGATAAGTTCATTGGTCACCCCTGCTGCTGTTAATTTCTTTACCAATAACTGCGATTGCTGCAGTGGCACGACCCGGTCGGCATCGCCGTGTGCGATCAGGACAGGTGGATCGTCTGCGCTGACATTGTTTGCCGGCGACATTTCTTTAGCGATCCGTTCTGCCGTACTGTCTTCCCGGATGCTTTCATATACACCGCTGCTTTCATTCATGGTTTTAAAATCAAATGCCGCAGCTACGCGTGCCCGTATAAGCGCCTGCCGCTGTACCCCGGTGTTCTCAGCACCCCAGTTCAGGAAATCTGTTGGCGGATAAAATACGGCGGCAGCCTGCACCCGGGAAGAAACCTTATCTACAGGATCACCGGACCGGCTGTTCATTTTATCATCCCCAAGCGCAACCATAAGTGATAAATGCCCGCCGGAGGATAAGCCTGTAATTCCAATATGGCTTGAGTCTATTCCATATTCCCCTGCATTGTAACGGATGAAGCGAACGGCTCTCTTTATGTCTTCAGTTTCATCAATGATGGTATATCGTGGCTGGGAGCCATGTATCACCAGGAACATCGTGTATCCTTTACTGGTATATACCTGCGCACGTTTTGTAAATGTTGGTAACATCCGGTAGGATGATATCCAGTTGCCGCTTACCACGCTGATGATAGCTTTTCCCTTTGCCTGCTGCGTTGGTGTGAGCACGACCATAGTAAGAGCCATCCCATCTTTCCTTCCGTATATGACCTCTTTGTTTGTATAGCCTGTACTGTCCTGCGACTGAGCCGCCAGGAATAAGCCAAGAAATGATATTACTAATACTGCCTTCATGTGTTGACAAATTTTTTCCGGCGATGCACCGGTGTGTGAGATAAAGATAAGTGTATATTTTTCTAGCGGATGATAGATACGCGGATGACGCGGATTAAACGGATTTTCGCTGATATATTTTTTAAGAACCTATGTATTAACACCAAACTCTAAACTTCTAAACGTGGTACGCATTAAATATAACATGGCTGGTGAAAACACCAGGCCACGGCGGGAGTTGTATTAATTAAATCCGTGCAAATCCGCGTCATCCGCGTCATCCGCGTTTCTATCCTACTGTATCAACTTAGCGATCTGCGCCAACGGGATCGTATTGGCCATATCAAGCATTTTGGAATCGTTGATATCATCCACCTTAAATGTGATCAATGCACTGCCTAAGGGTATCTGTAATTCATAATTGGTTTTACCTTCTGTATTACCTTCCTGTTTTTCCAGCCTTGCTTTATAACCCTGTACCTTAACGGTCTTTGTTTTACCATCGTTCATCATTCCTGCCAACATGGGCGTATTCATAAAACTATTCAGCATGGCGATCATGGGTGAATTACTGATGATGGAAAGGTCTGCTTTCCGGGCGCCTTTGCCATAACTGCGGTGTATCGTAGCTCCTACAAAACCAACATTGGAAGATACATTATCATCCCGGAGATTGTTGGCCATTGTATCCATTTTTGTGGGCAGCAACTTCAATACTTCCTTTCCGATGATCAGGTCAATTTCCTGCATTGCCTGTTCTAAAGCGAAATGTGTTTCTTCGAGCTTGCCTGCATTGTATGAAGATTTGGCAGTGCTCATTGCTTTGGCAAAATCCTGCGCGTCAACTGTAATGGTAAATGCCAGCGCAGCGGTTAATGTGAAAAAGAATTTCATAATTATTTTTTTAGCAGGTTAATATTATTGTTCCCCGAGCATCTTTTTTATCCCATCAATATCAAATCCATTGGCAGCAGTAGTCACTTCCTGCTCATTGGCAAAATTGATGCATTCCAGCACGATCATGGAGGTTTGGCCAATGGAGATCATCAGCGTATATCCTTTACTGTCATCATACTGGATAATGGCTTTGTTTCCTTTTACTTTTAACTGTTTGATATTCTGGTTCTGGCTATTGGCTTCGATCATACTGTAATTGGAAAAATACATGGTGGCCATCCCGGCATAGATCCCTGCGTTACCGATGGTGATGGTCAGTTGTTTATCCTTCCCGTCTTTATAAACCCGCAATATGCTGAGGTTATTCCAGCCCCATTGGGTACTCATTACTTTGTCCTGCAGGGTGTCTGCCGGTAATGCAACAATTGCCGGGGGCAATGATTTAAGGATCTGCCTTCCGAGCTGTATCTCTACACCCATGAGAGCCTGTTGCAGGGAATACCGGGCATCGCTGTAATTTTTTGCCGTGTGAGCAGTGATGCTTTCCTCCATCTGGGCTTTTACATCCGGAGGTTCGGTATTGGTTAGCCCCCCGCCACCTTTATTGGTGGGTTTACCCGGGGAGTTGGAATTGTTATTACTGTTGTTATTATTATTGCCTTGTTCCGTTTCAGTTGACGTGCCCGTCTTCTCATCAATTTTTTTATCAACTTTTTTATTGACTGTTTGATTTGCTTTATCCTTCAGTTTTTTAAGAAGGCCCTGGGAGAAAACGGAATTGGCAACCAGCAGTCCGGCGGCCAGCCATAAAAGACACAAAAGCTTTTTCATATCTTAAAATTTATACATGATAAAAACAGGATCGGGGGATAAAATTAATAAGGGAACTTTGCTTTTGCAATAGGTAAAAACCTTATTTTCTGACTATCCTTAGACTTCCGAAGAGCTTGCCCCGCAGCATGCGGGGGTGTCTAAGGATTATTAATAATAGGCAGATTTTATCTGCCTTCGTTATCCCAGGCAAAGCATGGTTTCAATAGAAAATCCATAGTCGCCATTCGGAAAACGATCGATAGTGAGTCATCCATTCCGGTCGGTGTAGACACCGACCAAGGGGAGAATGAGCAGATTTTATCTGCCTTCGTTATCCCAGGCAAAGCCTGGTTTTAATAGAAAATCCATAGTCGCCATTCGGAAAACGATCGATAGTGAGTCATCCATTCCGGTCGGTGTAGACACCGACCAGGGGGAGAATGAGCAGATTTTATCTGCCTTCGCTATCCCAGGCAAAGCCTGGTTTTAATAGAAAATCCATAGTCGCCCTGCGGAAGACTATGGATAGTGGGGCCTCTATTCCGGTCGGTGAAGATACCGACCAGGGGAGAAATAGCTAAAACTCGGGTTCCGGTCTGTAAACCTGTGCTTGCCTATTTATTATATAATTCACACTTTACCCATCGCCGCGTGTTTTAAAAGATACCTTCACAGATGGGACCTATAGTAATCATTGAAGACGACAAGGATGATGAGGAAATATATAAGAGTATTTTGCAGGACCTGCGGGTAGAAAGCGAACTGCGTTTTTTCCCCAATGCTGAAAGAGCCCTGGAGTATTTAAACCAGGTTGAGGTCAATCCATTTATTATTTTTTCTGATATCAATATGCCCGGTATGAATGGTTTCCAGCTACGGGATAAAATTCATGATGATCCACTCTTAAGGATAAAATGCATACCGTATATTTTTTTAACTACCGGGGGTGAAAGTATCGCCATACGTGAGGCCTATTCAAAAAATGCTCAGGGGTTTTTCACCAAGCCTAATTCTATGTCTGAATGGAAAGAATTAATTGGATTGGTTGTTGATTATTGGAAAAGTTCAAAAAAACCATAACGGCTGAACCGGGTTTCCAAATATGAATAATGAAAACAAATATAGCTAAGCCAAAAAAGGGCTCGGCAACCAAGCCATCATTGGTTCCGGCAACTTTGAAGGAACAGCAACGCCGTATATTAAAACTGGAAAAGCAGGTCAGCCTGTTAAAACTGGAATTAGCGCAAACGAGTGAAAGGGATCTTTTATCTCATCATTTAGCAAAAGAAAAACGGGCTACGGAGTTAAACCTTGCCAATAAAGAGCTTTTGTTTCAAAACAACGAAAAAGAAAAAATAGCGGCAGCGTTGAATATCGCTAATATAGAACTCCTGTATCAAAATGGCGAGAAAGAAAACAGGGCTGCGGAGCTGGGCGTCGCCAACATAGAACTGATATACCAAAATAGCGAGAAAGAAAAGCGGGCTGCAGAATTAGGTATTGCAAATATTGAACTGCTCTTCCAAAATGGGGAGAAGGAAAAGAGAGCTGCGGAACTCGGTATTGCCAATATCGAATTAAAATTTCAGAACCGGGAAAAAGAAAAACGGGCTGCTGAATTAGCGATTGCAAATATTGAACTCCTGTTTCAAAATGCCGAAAAAGAAAAGCGGGCCGCTGAATTGAGTATAGCAAATAAAGAGCTTCTTGCCTTTAATTATATATCAAGTCACGACCTGCAGGAGCCCTTGCGGAAAATACAAACCTTTGCCGACAGCATTTTAAAAACCGAATATGCTAACTTATCGGAACAGGGAAAAGACTATTTCAATCGTATGCACAATGCTGCCAGGCGGATGCAGGCATTGATCAAAGACCTGCTGGACTACGCTCATACCGATATACAGGACAGGAAATTTGAAACTACAGACCTTAACGAGATCGTCCAGGAAGCATGTGATGAACTTACAGATAATATAACAGGAAAAAATGCTGTTATACATGCGGGCAATCTTGGCAAAGCATACATCAATAAATTTCAGTTCCAGCAGCTGATAAATAATTTACTTTCCAATGCGCTGAAATTTTCCAAGCCGGGCGTTCCCTGCGAAATTGTCATTAAATATAATACAGGCCCTGGTTTACAATTTGAAAATGAAAACCCCGGACTTATGCCAGGTAAATTATCTGCCACGAAACTTTATTGTCATCTGAACCTGGCAGATAACGGCATCGGGTACGATTCAAAATATAATGAGCAGATATTTGAAGTATTTAAACGACTGCATGCAAAGGAAGAATATGTGGGTACGGGTATCGGCCTTGCCATCGTTAAAAAGATCATAGACAACCATCGCGGGGCCATCACTTCAAACAGCGAATTGGGAAAAGGTGCTTCTTTTGATATTTATATCCCGGAAAATGAGGTTGCGGCCTGAGGCCAACTGAGATTGCCGCCGTCTGGTCCCTACACTATCCTTAGACTTCCTTCGGAAGTCTAAGGATTATTAATAATAAGCAGATTCTATCTGCTTTTCGTTGTTCAAGACAAAGTCTGGCTTTAATAAAAAATCCATAGTCGCCCTTCGGAAGACTATGGATAGTGAGCAGGGAATTGTATTAATAAATCCGTGCAAATCCGTTTAATCCGTGTCATCCGTGTTTCTATCCTTCGCACCCTTCACTATCCTTAGACTTCCGAAGGATGTCTAAGGATTATTAATAATAAGCAGATTTTATCTGCTTTTCGTTGTTCCAGACAAAGTCTGGCTTTAATAAAAAATCCATAGTCGCCCTTCGGAAGACTATGGATAGTGGGAAACGCCTGAGTGCCACGGAGGCTAAGTTTCCTATATTTATTTACCTGGGCAGTTTGCCGCTAAAATACCCGTATGCCCAGGTGCCTGCAATAGCACTTACTAAAGTTACAATCACTACTGTAGCGCCCATACCTATCTGTGCAAATAACGGTCCCGGGCAGGCGCCTGTCATTGCCCAGCCAAATCCGAATAAAAGGCCGCCATATATTTGTCCTTTGTTGAATTTTTTTGGATGGAATTCAATCGGCTTACCCTCGATTGTTTTTATGTTGAATTTTTTGATCAGCCATACAGAGATAGCAGCAACTACTACAGCAGTCCCAATAACGCCATACATATGAAAACTTTGCAACCTGAACATTTCCTGGATGCGGAACCACGACAATACTTCTGCTTTTACAAACACGATCCCAAACAACATTCCAACCAATGCGTATTTAATATTTGAATACCATTTGCCGGTTGACGGATCAAGTTCTTCGTTTGCTTCGAGTGCGGCAATTTCAACATCTGTATTTGCTCTTACCATTACAGGTTCAGTATTTTTTATTTCGTGCATTGCTGTTGGTTCTGACATAATTAATTATAAGCGCATGATATAAGGAAGAAAAATATTGGCCATGATAAAACCACCGGCCATAAAACAAATCGTAGCTATCAGTGAAGGCAGCTGCAGATTACCCAAACCCATGATGGAATGGCCGGAAGTACAACCGCCCGCATAACGTGTGCCAAACCCCACCAAAAAACCACCCACAACCAGGAGTATAAATCCACGCAGGGTAAATAAACCTTGAAAGCTGAAAATTTCCGGCGGCAGCTGGCTTGAATAAGTATTCACATTATAACTATGCAATTCTGCAACCAATGCAGGATTTACTTTTACCGGTTCGGGGTCTTTTAATAATTGTGCAGCAATCAAAGCCCCAATAAAAATGCCTGCAATAAAAAATAAATTCCATGCTTCTTTTTTCCATTCGTATTTAAAAAAAGGTATGTTCGCCGGAAAACAGGCGGCACATATATGGCGCAGGTTGGCAGAGATCCCAAAATGCTTACCACCAAGGATCAGCAAGGCAGGTACAATTAAACCAATAAGCCCTCCTGCTACATACCATGCCCAGGGTTGTTTTAAAAAATCTAACATTTTGAATTATAAATTATGAATTATAAATTATGAATTTCGAATTAAGCATCAGGTGAACGTATAATCAACCCCACTCACCTGGCTCAATAAAGTTTTTGGTGCATCCAGGATGATCGCATTCGATTCCGGCACAGGCGACACCGGTGAATGCGCTGCCAGGTAATCCTTCAACACATCGTGTAACGCATACGGTGAGTTTTTTGTATTCTTCACATTTGTCATCCTGCATAACATACCGGGTGGATCTCCTTCCCGTTCACACGCACAAATACTATAGGTCTTTGCCAGGTCCAATGGAACATCACCCATCATGACCGATTTGACTCTTTTTCCAACTTCATCAAATGCTTTAAATTCAACTTTCATTCCCTTGAATTTTACAACCCAGCCACCCAGCCTTTCTGACGCATTCAACGCAAATACATTTTTCAATTCTTTTTCAAGCCATTCCAATATCTGTGCACCTGTTGCCATTCCCGTACGAACCTGGGAATTTACCGGCAGCATATCATACAAATATCCCTCTGTTATCGGGATATTACCTGTTTTATCCGGCTGTTTATTCGGCGGGCAAAACCTAAAGCCATTTGAAAAAACAAGATCTGTTCCGATCTTCCATTTCAACGCATCTATAATAAGTGTGTCGATCGTATTTTCAACAACAAAATACCTGTACAAAGGAATCTTACTATAGCCGATGACTTTGTTGATGCCTTCGCTAAAAGGCTGTTCTACATTTTTAACAATCGCCAAAACTTTTGCATCCGGCTTATATTTCTTTTCATCCACTTCGATCAATGAATAATGATGCTTTATGATCTTTCCATTTTTAACAACAAGATCAAGCCTTCCTACAAAAGAGCCAAAAGCTCCCGGTTCCACCACTTTTGCATATTTACATTCGATGGGCTTACGGACTCTTTCATGCGTGTCACCGCCAAGAATATAATCAACACCCGCGCATGATTTGGAATTGGCCAAAGCTATTTGTTGCGACAGGCCGAGATGCGAAAGCAGGATCACAAAACTACACTGTTCCTGTTCTCTTAAAACCTTTATATAATGTTCTAAATTCTCTTCCGGTTTTGTATAGACAATTCCTTTACTGTAGGCAGGCGACTGGCGGATGGGAACTAACGGGTCTGTATAGCCTATAAAACCGATTTTTACTCCTGCGGTACTCCATGTATAATATGGAGGAAAGATCAGTTCGCCCTTTTTATCATTACCAATATCATGATACATGTTTGCACAGATCTTTGGCGCTTCCAGTCCTCCCAATAATTGTTGCATCGCTTCCTTATAATAGATCACTTCCCAATTACCCGGGAGATATAAATTGTACCCCATCGAATTCAAAATTGGCTGCAGGGCCTTGCCCGTTGTTTCCACGCTTAGCTGACTGCCCTGGAACATATCTCCTGTATCAACAATAAAAGTATGTTGGTTTTTTTCTTTGATCTCTTTAAAAAGCGTTGCAAGATTTGCATATCCGCCGGTTCTGCGAAAAACGATCTGCTCATTTTCCCAAAACAATTCATCATGCGGATACAGTTGGCAATGAACATCCGTGGTTTGAAGTATGGTAACCAGTTGCTGGCCTTCGGGCAATGCGTCTGCCTCAAAGGCCTTTCCTGTTTTTGCAGCTGTGTTGGAAGCAAAAGCTGAAAGCGGGTTAAGGCTTAGCCCAAGACCGGATAAGGTTGAGAAACGAAGAAAGTTCCTTCTTGAGCTGTTCATACTGGTCTATTGTTTTTTTGTATCAGCAACTGCTATGTCTTTGTTTTTATAAAATGCTTCAATGGGCCCAAATGGTCCATACTTATGTTGTTCTTCTGAAAAAGGATCTGCATAAGGTCCAAAGGGTTCATCAATTGCTTTTTTGGAAACGATCTTCCAATCATCAGTTTGATCCTTATGCGGCCGTGGTTGCGAATTTACAAAAGCTGCAACATCCCAGGCCTGTTCATTTGTTAAGGCAGGATTTGCATGTGTAGCCTGGTCGAAAGGCATATTGCTTTTAACAAATGATGCAAAGCGTATGACCCGGTAAAGGCCTGCGCCATCCGTATAGCTGTTGTTGCCCCATAGCGGGGGATATTGATAAGACCCATCACCCCTCGTTAATCCTTCTCCATTACTTCCATGACATCGCTGGCACATATTTACATAAACTACTTGCCCGTTTTCTTTATTTGCAGGCCTTGTCATAAATGGCGGAGGAGGTAAACCCGAACTATACGGCTTTTTACCCGGAGGCACATTTTTACCAAGCCATTTCATGTACGCATACATGCTTTTTATTTCATAAGAATTTGTATCAAGCGCTTTTCCGGCCAGGCTCCGCTCAAAACAATCATTGATCCTTTTATAAATATTTTCGACGCTGTTACTTCTTGCCCTGTACCTGGGATAAGTAGCATATACAGCTCCATAATTATTCCCCCACGGCAATGTACCTGCGTCGAGGTGGCAATTCTGGCAATTCATCCCGTTTGAAGTATGGGCAACAGACCCGTTTGGTCCAAAAAATTTGGAAGTATTTGCAACAAGCTGTTCACCATACATGATCATCTCTCTTTCTTTTCCCTTTGTAACCTGGTCGAGATATAAACTGGGTGCATACCATGTGCTGTCAATGGACGCTGCCGGAATATCATTTCCTGTTTTGGTGCGGTTTAAATATTGATATGCTGTTGCCACAAAAATGACTGTAAAAAGAACAAAGAGAAACCAATTTGATGTTAAAGCGTTTTTCATAAAAGGCAACCAGCAGATAAGCTGGAGCAATCACAAATTATAACAAGTATGGTTATTATTAATACTTGTCGACCTAAAATTCGTTGGCTAATACACAAAACTGGTGGAATAAAAAAGGGTTTCAAACTATAAAAGCCTGAAACCCTATCTGTTGTTGCTCCCCCTGCCCGATTCCCGCATTTTTTGCCATAGCCTGGAATGGATTGCATGAACGACTGCTTTCTTATCTTTGGATCAAACATGCCGAACTAAGTATTTAGCAATTTTGTCAGGAGAAGGTTGGCTGGGAACTGGTTGTAATTAAATGACATATATGAAAAAGATCACACTATTGGCCTTGTTGATTATATTACTCTATATTCCTAAAGTTCAATTTGCTCAATTTATTTTAGTTCCGAATAATGATCATTCTGTCATTTTTCAAAAGGAGTTATCCGGGGGAAATAGTAATTCTAAGGTCTACGTATTGAATTGTCTGCAGAAAGATAGGGATGTTTCAAAATTTCTGATTCATTTTGTGGTGTATTCTGATTCATCTGGAGTTTTTGCAAGTAAGGAAATTAATAAAAGCGAATTTGATCAAAAAAATATCAGGTTGGATTCGCTTTTTTCAATTGCAAGAAATAGCACCAGGGATGACCAGAATAGGGAAATATCTTATTTCGAATATGAAGGCAATCGTTCAACCCGAACACATTTTTATAAACTTGTTATTGAAAATAGTGATGGCAGTTACACCCTTCTTAATAATTTCACCTATTGTTACTTTTATGAAATTCGTCCTTTCAAACAGTTTACTGTTGTACAAAGCTGTGCATCTTTGATTAATACTAATTCGATTTTTCAAAACATGAAGCGTGTTATTGATAAAGAGGGGGCAAAGGTTGTTGAATTCCCTGAATTGGAAAACAGCCTGGATGACTATTTCCCTCATAAGCTTTTCCTTGAAAAAATTAATACAGATAGTACATTCCATTTTATCAAATTCCGAAGACTGTGTATGGACTGTGCCGACAATGACAATTTTGAATTTGATTATGACCCTGATAAAGGTATTGTAAGGTTTTGGCAGTATTTACCTAAAGCAATTAGCAGGAAAAAAAGGTATATAAAATTTGAGTAATGATGGACAGCTTGTATTTATTTTCGCTGGAATGGGAAGTGTTGCATACCTGTTAATCTTGTTACAAAAAACGAATTAGGAAATTATTAAATGGATAGCAAGGAATATACATGGTATAAGATAGCCGATAGCCTGGAAGAGATCCCTTTTTCGGATGGGTTGGCAGGAGTGGAGATCAATGGTAAAAAAATATGTATGACCTTATACAAGGATACATTATTTGCCTGCACGGCAACATGCCCACATGCCGGTGGAAACCTGCCGGGCGGATATATAGACGCACTGGGTAATATTGTCTGCCCTGTTCACCACTATAAATTCAGTTTAAAGAATGGCCGGAATACCAGCGGCGAGGGGTATTATCTTAAAACCTACCCTGTAGAACTACGGCCGGATGGCGTATTTATAGGATTCGGACCGGGCAATATCCCCCTTGACCTTAAATAGTTTCGATTATTTTTTTACTAAAAACTAAAAACCCCTATTTTTGCAACCCCGTTAAAGGGTAAATTCCTCCTTAGCTCAGTTGGTTAGAGCATCTGACTGTTAATCAGAGGGTCGCCCGTTCAAGTCGGGCAGGGGGAGCTTAAATGAAGCAGTTATGACTTTTATGTTGTAACTGCTTTTTTTATTGCAGCATAATTGCACTACAATCGAAATCCCTTTTAAGTTCAAATTCATTGATTTGAAAGTCGCGAATTCGTTGCCTCTTTTAGCAACCTTTCGACAAGCTCAGGGTGACAGTTCTAACCCGGGTGGCAGTACTAATATCAGTTGAAAGTATTAATAAAAATATTCTGCCCGATAGGGATATCTTACCTGGTACATTTCGCGAACCTTATTTAAGATGGTCTGCCGTAGGCTGTCTAAATTGGTTCTTTCTGTTGCAGAAACAAATACACAGTTCCCCTTCGTTTCTTTCTGCCAGCGCTCTTTTAGTTCGCGAAGGATATCCTGTTTTACATCTTCTTCCAGCCATTCATCAAAAGCCTCTTCCGCATACTTGTCCATCTTATTAAAAATAGTGATGGTAGGCTTTTCGGCAGACCCAAGTTCTGCAAGGGTTTTATTTACCACGGTCAGTTGTTCTTCATACTGTGGATGTGACATATCTACCACATGCAACAATATATCTGCTTCCCTTACTTCATCAAGGGTGCTTTTAAAACTTTCTACGAGGTGATGGGGGAGCTTTCGGATAAACCCTACCGTATCACTCAGCAAAAAAGGAGTTTGTTCAAAAACAACTTTCCGGGTGGTGGTATCAAGCGTGGCAAATAATTTATTCTCGGCAAAAACATCACTCTTACTGAGTACGTTCATTAAAGTGGATTTACCAACATTGGTATATCCCACCAGTGCCACACGAATAAATTCACCTCTTTCTTTTCTTTGTGTAAATGATTGCTTGTCTATTTCGGCCAGCCGTTTGCGTAAGAGGGTGATCTTATCTTTCACAATACGCCGATCCGTTTCTATTTCTGTTTCACCCGGTCCCCTGGTTCCTACGCCACCGCCCTGCCGCTCCAAATGCTTCCACATTCCTTTAAGCCTTGGTAAGATATATTGATACTGGGCAAGTTCAACCTGTGTTTTGGCCTGCGCCGTTTTTGCACGGCTGGCGAAAATATCCAGGATCAGGTCACTCCGGTCAATCGTTTTTACTTCAAGTTCTTTTTCAATATTTGTGATCTGGGAGCCTGTTAATTCATCATCAAAGATCACCATATGGATATTCCCCTTCCAGTGTATATAATTTTTGATCTCTTCCAGCTTGCCCTTTCCGAGAAAAGTTTTGCTGTCGGGATGTGCCATTTTCTGCGTGTAGCGCTTGATGGTCTTTACCCCGGCAGTCTCCGCCAGGAATTCCAGTTCATCCATGTATTCGGTAACCTGTTGCTCTGTTTGGTCTTTTTGAACAAGGCCTACCAGTATGGCAGATTCATCTTTTGCTATGGCGTTTTTTTTATCTATCAATGTTGAAGGCTGAATTTAATTGAGGTGTAAAGATAGGATAGATACGCGGATGACACTGATTTAACAGATTAGGACGGATTTGATTCATGGCCTGCTGCCGCAGGCATGAATCTATATTGCCACACCTGCCCGACTGCGTCATTCAGGCGGGGATTCACAGATTAAAGTATTTGCTTTGTTACAGTTCATACCAGGGGCAGGGTTCAATTTTGATTTGATTATTTCCGCATCTTATACTGAATATTCTTTGTCCTATAATCCTCTAATCTGTGAATCTGTGGTAATAAAAAAGCGGGTGGAACCCGCTTCTATAATTAATTTTTAATACCCGCCATAGTAACCGGCAGCCATTTTTTTAACGCCCCGCAATTCTTATACTCATCATCCACCATAATATAATAGGTCTTTATCCTTGCGTCAAACCATTTTTCAAGCGCCGTTTCTTTTTTCTGTTCCAGCGCACGCTGTGCAATTTTATTATAATCATCTTTCAGATTCTCCCGGTGTGGTTCTGTCTTTGTTTTTAAATAAACAATACGAACCGCTTTTTTTCCACGCTCATCGGTATATTCTACCGGTTGAGAATACTCGCCTAAGCTGAGATCCTTCATCATCGCCACCATATCCTTATCCAGCTGGTCGATCGTCAGGAACGTGCCATCCCTTCCCTGGAGAAAACCTGCGGTAAATTTACTTGCATCGTCTTCACTGTATTTTGAAACGGCTATTCCGAAATCCATCGTTCCCGCTATTAATTTAGCCCTTACTGAATCCAGTTTCTGGAAACCGGTCTTCATTTCAAATTGTGTTACCTGCGGAATTTTTAAGATATGCCTTACCACTGCATCATCCCCGGCGCGGCTTACGAGCTGAATAATATGATACCCGAACTTTGTCCGGAAAGGATTTGAGATCTGCCCTTCCTTTAAAGTGAATGCTTTCGAAAGCCAGATAGGATCCAGGTCTTTCTGATTGCGGTTTATTTCATACTGGCCCCCACGATCCTTGCTTCCCGGATCTTCAGAATAAGCGGATGCAACCGTACCAAAATCCTTTTTACCTCCCTCAATTTGTTTTTTATATTCTGCCAACTGCTCAATACAATATTCTTCCGCATCACGGCTTGCCTTCGGGTAAACGACGATCTGGCCAACTTCCACTTCACTTTCATATAAGGGAAGGCTGTCTGTTGGGATCCTTTCAAAATAACTCTTTACTTCATTGGGCGTGATCTTTATACCATCGACAATTTTATTTCGCATGGAGGATGCCAGCTTACGATCCCTGAAACCTTCTTTAAAATCTTCCTTTAACTGGTAAACTGATTTTCCCGCTACTCTTTCCAACTCATCTTTTGAACCATACTGGCTGATGAAATACCGTATCTGGTTATCGATATCGGCTTCCACTTCTTCATCCGTTACAACGATCGAATCTTTTTCAGCCTGTAATACCAGCGCTTTGATACCCATGCTCTGCTCGAGGGTGAGACATCTTGCATCTTCAGGTATCTCAATACCCTGGCGCTGCATATCCAGCAGGCTGTTGTCAATATCACTTTTGAGGACGATCTTATTGCCTACAACAGCCAATACCTTATCTGCAACAACCTTTTTCGGTTGTGCAAGAACGGTAATGAATGCGGCGAGGAGTGAGGTTGTCAGTAAAATTTTATGCTTCATCATATTCTGTGCAACGATTTGCTGATTTATAAGTTTTCAAAATTAACCTTGTAATGGCCTGGTACAAGTTGATTGTATTCATTTAACAAAAAATTGTAGTGGGTGAGCACTACAATCTCCTGTCAAAAAATAAATGTCATTAAGCATTGCAATGATCTTCACATTACTATGCTGTCAGCCTGAGCCTGTCGAAGGCGATCCTAGTACTTAGCCCGGGTTCGACAAGCTCACCCTGACAAAACGGTAACCAAGTTAGTCTTCGTTTATAATTACAAAGTCCGTTTTACTTCTACTTCTTCAAATGCCTCGATGATATCTCCCACTTTTACATCGTTGTAATTACGGATACTGATACCGCATTCCATACTGGATGTTACTTCTTTGGCATCATCCCTGAAGCGCTTCAGGCTGGCCAGTTCGCCGGTAAATATTACGATACCATCACGTACCAACCGGATACGGTTATTCCGCGAGATTTTTCCATCCAATACAAAACAACCTGCCACCGTGGCCTTATCAAATTTGTAGGTTTCCCTGATCTCCACATTCGCAAGTATCTTTTCTTCAACAGCAGGTTCAAGCATACCTTCCATCGCACTCTTGATCTCTTCAATGGCATTATAGATGATCGAGTATAATTTGATTTCAATGGATTCTGCTTCCGCGAGTTTAGCTGCCTGTCATAGAAGGGCGCACATTAAACCCGATGATGATCGCATCTGATGCGTTTGCAAGGGTAACATCACTTTCCGTAATGGCACCTACTGCTTTATGAATTACTTTAATTACAATTTCTTCTGTACTCAATTTCTGTAATGAATCACTCAAGGCATCTACAGAACCATCTACGTCACCTTTAATGATCACGTTCAGTTCCTTAAAGTTGCCAAGTGCCAAGCCTGCGCCCGATCTCATCCAGCGTAATATGTTTTTTGGCCCTGATACCCTGCTCACGCAGGATCTGTCCACGCTTATACGCAATTTCTCTTGCTTCGCTTTCATCTGCATACACTTTAAAAGTTTCACCCGCCTGTGGTGCTCCGTTCAATCCCAATATCAATACCGGTGTTGAGGGTGGTGCTTTTTCACTGCGCTGGTTACGCTCATTGTACATTGCTTTTACCTTCCCGAAATATTGACCGGATACGATCATATCTCCCGGCTGCAGTGTCCCGTTTTGTACCAGGATCGTTGCCACATAACCACGCCCTTTATCCAGCGATGCTTCAATGATGGTTCCGCTCGCCTGTTTATCGGGATTTGCTTTCAGTTCAAGTATATCTGTTTCGAGTAATATTTTTTCAAGCAGCAGGTCAATGTTAAGGCCCTGTTTGGCGCTTATTTCCTGGCTCTGGAATTTACCGCCCCAGCTCTCTACCAATATATTCATCGTAGACAAGCTGTTCTTTGATCTTTTCGGGATTGGCCCCGTCCTTATCTACTTTATTGATCGCAAAGATCATCGGCACGTTTGCTGCCTGCGCATGCGATATGGCTTCCCTTGTTTGCGGCATTACAGCATCATCGGCTGCCACCACGATCACGGCAATATCTGTAACCTTGGCACCACGTGCACGCATAGCCGTAAAAGCTTCGTGGCCCGGCGTATCAAGGAACGTGATCGCTCTTCCGTCTTTCAGGGTTACTTCGTATGCCCCGATATGCTGGGTGATGCCACCCGCTTCACCGGCAATTACATTTGTATTACGGATATAATCAAGCAGGGATGTTTTACCATGATCTACGTGGCCCATGATCGTAACGATCGGTGCCCTTGGCCTTAAATGGTCCTCTGCATCTGCTTCATCTTCTTCCTCCAGTTCAGCTGCATCATCTACCCCGATAAATTCCACCTCAAAATTAAATTCACTGGCTACCAGTTCGATAACGTCTGCCTCTAAACGCTGGTTAATAGAAACCATGATACCAAGGCTCATACACTTACTGATAACATCCGCAAAGCTTACTTCCATCAACCCTGCCAGTTCACTCACAGAAATATATTCTGTAACCTGCAGCTTGTTGCCTTCTATGCCGCCTGCCGCCATCTGGTCGGCCATCTCTTCCCGCTTGGCCTTACGATATTTTGCTTTAAGGCTTTTACCCCTGCCGCCGGCGCCTGCAAGTTTTGCCTGTGTTTGTTTTAATTTTTCCTGGATCTCCTTGGCGTCGATCACTTTGTCTTCCCTGCGTGCAGGCGTTCCCGTGGCCGGCCTCGCAAACCTGTTGCTTGCACCCGTTCCCGGCCCTGTGCGGTTTGAACCTGCATTCCGGTTATCCGGTATAGGCCTGTTGCCCCTTGGCTGCCCGTTTTGCTGTGTGCTTGGACCATGTCCCTGTTGAGGAGGAAAGCCCGGCTTCTTCTGTATCGGAATTCTTTTACGCTTATGCCTTTCTTCGTTTGTTTCTTTTTTCGGCCGGGTCTCATTATCAACCGGCAATACTATTTTTCCCAGGATCTTCGGGCCGGTTAGTTTTTGTGCCTGGATATTTTCAATCAATGGAGAAGCCAACGGGGCATCTTCCTGCTTTTGAATTTCGGGCACTATTTCAGGCGTCGTTACATTAGCGGCAGGCTTTTCAACCTCTGCTTTCTTCTTTGTCTTTCCTTCCTCTTTTGCTGCCGCGTCTGTCTTTTTATCTTTGGGCGTTTCTGCCTTTGTATCGTCTTTCTTTTTGGTAGATTTTTTGGGGCGTGTAGACTGGTCAATGGCATCAAGGTCTATCTTATCCAGTACTTTTGGAGCTTCCAATTCCGGTGCTTCAATATTTGTAACAGCGGGGCCCGGTTCTTTCGATGCTTTCTTTTGAGCTACCGGTTTTTCTTCGGAAACGGGAATTTCTTTTTTTGCAACCGGTTCTTCTACAGGTGCCACGATCTCTACCGGCTTTTCTTCCACGGGTGTTTCAACGGGCGCAGGAGCTGCTGCTTTAGGCTTTTCATCCTTTTTCTTTATAGACAGATCCTCTTCATCTCTTTTCTTTTTCGGTTCACTGGATCCGGCGCCTTTTGGAAGGTCGATCTGCTCGGCTTTCTGTTTGGCAGCTTTATCCTGCTGAAACTCTGATTGCAGGACCCTATACATTGCTTCGGTTAGCTTTGAAGAGGGCTTCAGGTCATCGCCACTAAAACTTTTAGACACAAGGAAGTCTATCAAGGTATTCGTACCTATGTTAAATTCCTTGGCCGCAGCCATCAACCTCGGTGTATTTACTTCTGACATTCTTGGTAGGTTGTCCCGCAGGACAAAATTTATTTTTATCTGTTATTAAAATGTATGATTTATGATGTATGATATATGATGTTTGGTCTGATTGATCTGAAATCCAAATCATACATCATAGATCATATATCATACATACGTTCGTTATTCTTTTTCAAATTCTTCATTCAAGATCCTTCTCAGTTCGGCAATGGTTTCTTTTTCAAGATCCGTTCTGCGCTCCAGTTCTTCCGCTGTAAGGTCTAACACTGAACGTGCGGTATCGCAACCCACTTTTTTCAATGCTTCAATTACCCATGGCTCGATCTCATCTGAGAATTCTTCGAGGTCAATATCAAAATCATCCTCTTCTCCTTCATTATCCCGGAATACATCTATTTCATATCCTGTTAATTCGCAGGCCAGTTTAATATTCACCCCACGGCGCCCGATAGCCAATGAAACCTGGTCAGGTTTAAGATACACATTTGCGTGTAGTTTTTCCGTATCAAGCTCAATACTGGTGATCTTTGCCGGTGTCAGTGAACGCTGGATAAGCAACTGCGTATTTGCGGTCCAGTTAATCACATCTATATTTTCATTTTTCAATTCACGCACGATACCATGTATACGGCTACCTTTCATTCCCACACATGCACCCACCGGGTCTATCCTGTCGTCATAGCTTTCTACGGCAACTTTAGCCCTTTCTCCCGGATCCCGTACTATCTTTTTAACAACAATAAGGCCATCAAATATTTCAGGAACCTCAATTTCCAGTAATTTCTCAAGGAATGACGGGCTGGTGCGGGACAGGATAATGACTGCCTGGCTGTTCTTTAATTCTACTTTTTTAACAACCGCCCTGATCGTTTCTCCCTTTTTAAAATAATCCGTCGGGATCTGTTCAGATTTTGGCAGCAGCATTTCATTGCTGTCTTCGTCAAGGATCAATACTTCTTTTTTCCAAACCTGGTAAACTTCTCCCGTAACTATTTCGCCTACACGATCTTCATATTTCTTTATGAGGATATTCTTTTTCAGGTCATTGATACGGGCAGCCAGTGTCTGCTTGCCAGCGAGGATCGCCCTGCGGCCAAATTCTTTCTGGATATCCACTTCTTCATATAATTCTTCACCCACACTATAATCCGGTTCAATTTTGATCGCGTCCTTTAATTCAATTTCTGTAAGGGTGTTGTACAGGTCATCATCATCAACGATCGTACGCCTGCGGAAGATCTCAAGATCTCCTTTCTGATCATTCACAATCACATCAAAATTCTCATCGCTTCCGTATTTTTTACGGATCAGTGTTTTAAAAACATCTTCCATTACTTTCATTAAAGTAGGACGATCGATGTTTTCTGCTTCCTTGAATTCCTGGAACGAGTCTATTAAGTTAATGCTTGCCATATTCTATCCGGCCTCAGCTTCCCGAAAATGATCGGGCCCCGCCGGCAAGGGGTTTTGTGTTAATTAAAATTTTATAAGAACTGTGGTTTCCTTTATGTCTGTAAGCGGAAGTGTTAACTGCTTCACTACTGCTTTTTTATTTTTACCCTCGGTAAATTCGATTACGATCTCCGCTTCATTGACCGATATGAGTTTACCGGTCTTTGTTGTTTCATCATTCATCAGGACCGATACATCCCTTCCTGTATTTTTCACGTATTGCCTGTGCAATTTCAAAGGTTCTTCGATACCCGGGCTTGAGACCTCCAGGGAAAAATCCCCATCTGGATAAATTCCCATCTCTTCCATTATCCTGTACAAAGCACGGTTAATTTTTATACATTTTTCAATTCCAAGTCCACTATCTGCATCTAAATATATTTTAATATTATTGATGGGCTTGATCTTTATCTCCACCAAAAAAATATCATCCGTCAGCAGTGGCAGTAATAATCTTTGTATCGTCTCTATTTGATTTTCGCGGATCATTGTGCTTTATAAAAGAAGAAGGGAACACCCCGGTTCCCTTCTTTCTGTTTCTTATTCCGCTGCAAATATAAGAAAGCTTTGATTAACAGCCAAAAACTAGCTCCCGGCAACCCATAAAAATTAACAGTAAGATATTTCACGTATATCTAACTTTGGGTCATGAATATTTTTAGATTATTGCTGGAATTATTTGTGATCTATATTGCCTATAAACTGATTTTTGAGTTCATTATCCCGGTTTATAAAACGACAAAGCACATGAAGCAAAAAATGAGCGAAATGCAGCAAAAAATGCAGCAACAGGAACGGGAACAGGCCTCTTTTAATAATAAATTTGCCGAACCGGCTTCCGATCTGAAAGCCTCAAAGAAGACTTTTAAGGATGATTATATTGAATATGAGGAGGTTAAGTAGGCCCCTTTAGGACGTCATTGCGAGGAACGAAGCAATCTTCCGCAGGTTAACTAAATTACGAGGAGCAGCATTTCCCGATCTTCTTCGAAAGGAATCTGGTAAAATAAACTCCGGAATACTAATTAAATAGATTGCTTCGCCAGGCAAGTTGTCTTCAAAAAATAGAATCTTAGTAATGGCTCGCAATGACGTCCTTTCCTGCCTCGCTTCATTTCTAAGAATAATTCAAATCCTCCACCTTTTCTCCAGGTAGCAACAAGTGCGTCCTAAATCCAAGTTTTTTAGCCGTTTCGATATTATTGGCTGAATCATCAATAAAAAAGGTTTCCCCAGGGTCTAAATCCGCATCTTTCAGTACAAAATCAAAAACGTCCGTATTGGGTTTGCGGAAGCCTATTAAATGTGAATAATATGATTTCGTGAACAGGCTTTCCAAAGAATCGAGGCCGGTTTGCGTTTTTAATATCACATTTACAGCCTCGAGGTGAATGGAGTTGGTATTGCTGAGTAAGAAAAGAGAATGGTTGTTTTTTAATGTCTTTAAAAATGCCAGGCTTTCTTTCCTGAAGTCAAGCAACATTGAATTCCAGGCCGTTTTTAGATCTGTTGCTGTTATTCCTCTATTACCAACAGCTAACATGACCTTATAAAAAGCTTCCTCCGTTATTTTTCCCTTTTCCAGTTTTTCAAAAAGTTGGTCTGCAATAAATTGCGAATACATTTTTTCAAAATGAGGAAACCCAAGATCCCTGAATGCATTTGTTGTCCTGTCATAATCGATATTGATCAATACGCCGCCAAGATCGAATATGATGTTCTTTATATTTCCCATCAGCGAATGTATGTTGCTATTTTGTAAGGCGGAAAGCAGCCTCTTTTACATCCTTTGAGTTGGTTCCAATAAAAACTTTAAAGTCCCCTGGTTCATAAACGTATTTAAGATCTGCATTATAAAATTTCAGGTCTTCTGCCGAAATAATGAATTTCACCGTTTTGCTTTCTCCTTTTTTCAAAAATATTTTTTGAAAGCCCTTCAATTCCTTCACCGGCCTGGCAATGGTTCCGACAAGATCCTGGATATACAACTGTACCGTTTCTTCACCGTCAAAATTGCCTGTATTCTTTACCGTTATGGAAGCTTCTATTTTAGAGGCGGACGTCATGGAATTTTTGTCAAGCCGGATATCACCGTATTCAAAACGGGTATAGCTTAAGCCATAGCCGAAGGGGAACAAGGGAGTATTTTCAACATCCAGGTAAGCAGACCTGAATTTTTCAAACTGGTCTCCCGGCAAGGGACGGCCGGTATTTTTATGGTTGTAATAGATCGGTATCTGGCCCACGTTCCTTGGAAAAGATGTGGTAAGCTTGCCCGAAGGATTATAATTTCCAAACAATACATCTGCAATCGCATTACCTGCTTCCGTACCTGCAAACCAGGTCTGTAAAATGGAATTTCCCCATTGATTCTCTTCATTCAGTACCAATGGACGGCCGCTCATGATCACTAACACCAATGGTTTTCCTGTATTGGACAATGCTTCCACCAGTTTTTTCTGACTGGAAGGAATCGTTATATCAGTACGACTAGATGCTTCACCTGTAAACTCAGATGCTTCGCCTATGACAGCTACCACTACATCTGCATTTTGAGCGGCCTGTAATGCCTGTGTGATCAATGCCTGTGGTGAAAGGCTATCAACATCAGCCCTGGGGCCAAATACATTTGCCTTCTGGGCAAGCAGTGTATCATCCGTGATATTGGCTCCCTTTGAATAAATTATTTTTACATCATTGCCGGCGACCTGTTGCATTCCCGTTAATACCGGGATGGAAAGTTGCGGATCACCGGAAACAGCCCAGGTGCCCAGCATATTATTCTTATTATTTGCGAGCGGTCCTATCAATGCGATCGTCCCTGATCTTTTTAAAGGCAGGAGCTGGTTATTATTTTTCAGCAAGACAAATGAGTGTGTGGCTATTTCGCGGGCTGCTGTTCTTTTTTCCGCAGATAATACTTCATTAGCCGCTCTTTCGGGATTACAGAAGCGGTAGGGATCATTAAATAAACCAAGCTTGTATTTTGCTTCAAGTATCCGTCTGCACGCATCATCGACCTGTTTGACCGTAACCTTTCCTTCTTTCAGTGATTTTTGCAGGGTTGTTAAAAATCCTTCCCCAACCATGTCCATATCAAGCCCGGCTTTTAAAGCAAGTGCAGACACTGTCTGCAGGTCTCCCATACCGTGAGCGATCATTTCATTTACGGAAGTATAGTCAGAAACGACCAGTCCCTTAAATCCCCATTGCTTTCTCAAAAGATCTGTAAGCAGCCAATGGTTACCGGTAGCGGGAACTCCATCAATCTCGTTAAATGAACTCATCACGCTGAGGACACCCGCATCCACTGCTGCTTTATAAGGAGGAAGGTATTCATTATACATGCGCAGCCTGCTCATGTCAGTTGTATTATAATCCCGGCCAGATTCCGCGGCACCGTATAAAGCGAAGTGTTTTACACAGGCCATAAGTTTATTGTTTTTGCTGAAATCATTCCCCTGGTAACCTTTAACCATAGCAGCAGCGATCTTTGAACCGAGGTAAGGATCTTCACCCGAGCCTTCTGCAATTCTTCCCCATCTTGGATCCCGGGCAATATCTACCATGGGTGAAAAAGCCCAACACAACCCGTCTGCCGTTGCTTCTGCAGCTGCAATGGATGCACTTCGCTCTATCAGCGGAATATCCCAGCTGCAGGATAAGCCCAGCGGGATCGGGAACGTGGTCTTATAGCCATGAATTACATCTGATCCGAAAAGCAACGGAATTTTTAACCGGCTTTTTGTAACCGCGAGTTCCTGGGCCTGTTTTATCTTATCATAACCGATCACACCAAATAATCCGCCCACACTGCCTTTCGCAATTTTAGATTCTACATCACTGCTTACAACGGCCCCGGTGGCAATACCTCCCCCTGGCGTCAATAAATTCAATTGTCCGATCTTTTCTTCCAGTGTCATTTTCTTCATCAGGCCATTGATGAAGCCATTCATTTTTGGATCGGTTGCTTGTGCTCCTGCATTTATTGCAACAAACAATAAAACCAGCACCGTCAATCTTTGTAGAATTTTCATGGTCATCGTTTTTATCTTTTCAATTTAATATTTTCTATTTTAACAGGTATGGGGTGATCAATTCTTGCCATATCGCATACCCTTTTGCATTCATGTGCAGGTCATCCGCCAAAAACAATTCCTTCTTCATGGTACCATCGGGGTTCAGCATCGGGTAATAAACATCAACGAATTCACCCCGCTGCTTTTTCTTTAAAAAACTCCTGATCAACCTGTTTGCTTCGACCACTTTGAGCTGGATGCTTTGCCTGCTTGGGCTCGGTTTTATCGAAACAAATACGATTGATGCGTAAGGCAACCGGCCCCATATGCTAAGCGCTAATTCTTTAAATCTTTTAAATACCGTGCCGGCAGTAACATTACCTGGTGCGGCCAGGTCATTTTCACCGCAATAAATAACTACCTGTTTTGGATAATACGGAAAGATGATATCATCCGCATACCGGATCACATCCGGTAAGGTTGAGCCGCCAAAGCCCCTGTTAAGAACAGGGTAACCCGGAAAAGCACCCTGCAGATCTTCCCACTTACGAAAGGAAGAACTTCCAATAAAAAGTATCGGGTGTTGATTGCGGAATGGATAAGCAATAGAATCCGCCTTTTTAAATGCCGCAATTTCATCGGCAAAGGGTTGAGCCTTTATACCCGCTGTTACAAATAACAAACAGCCAAAAAAAATATATAAAACTATTTTACGCATAGCATCATTTGAAGAACAACCTAATCCACTTTAATTGTATTTGTTCTTTGCGAAACCCCATTTTCGTTAATCGATTCAATTGAGAAATAATATGCCTTGTTCCTGTCCATCGCTTTGAACCAATACTCGTTGAGATCATGCACCATGATACAGGAATACAGTTTCCCAGGTTCAGTGCCGTAATAAATATTGTAGGCAAAAGCATTGTCAACCGGTTTCCATTTAATATAAGCACTGCGTTTATCTTTTTCCGTTCTCAATACAATGAAATTTTCTACTACAGAAGGCTTTGTGCCATTTCCATTACCAAACACCCTCAGTCCGCTGATGGCAAATTTACCCGTGGGCATATGAATATTCTCCAGTTTAATAAATTTTGCCTGGACCGGTTTTTCCAGTTCAATATAATCATGTGGTACATCAGTCTTGTTGTTGCTTTTATCAACAAGGAAATCCCATTTTTTTCCATCAACAGAATATAAAAGTTTGTATTGATGATAGACTCCCGATGATTTTCCCAGGAATTCAGCATCCTGGTCGGCATAATTGATCTGTATCGCGTTTACCGTCGAAATATTTCCAAGATCAGTTTGTATCCATTCTCCTTTACCCGCCGATGCTGCACTCCAATAAGTCTTTATGTTTTCATCCACTGCATTGTTTGCATAATAACTGCCAAGGGTAGATGAGACGGTTACAGGTTTTTTATAATTCAGCAACATCCAACCGGTGACCTGTTTCGAGCCCCTCCTTTGAAGTAGTGGCGAGATAAAGCAGGGTAATCCCCAAATGCAGTATTGCAGTACATCATATTCTCTTTATCAAAACCCGCGGGCCAGATACCAATCCTCCTTTCAAAAGTATTTTTTACACAAACAATACTGGTAGATACATGCCACCAGTTGTTAAAACGATCCCGGAAAGTAGCCCCATGCCCGGCGCCCCGGGCAAATCCTCCCGGTTTGAAACTAAGCGGGTCTGATTGTGGCGTGAATGGCCCCAGTGGATTATCTCCCACTATCACACCATCCGCATAGCCACTGAATTCTGTACCAGGCGCACCGTACTGCAGGTAATATTTACCGTTATGTTTTGTCATCCGGGCTCCTTCAACGAACGGATCCAGAAAAGTATTGTCCATGTATTCGCCGAATCGCTGCCAGCCATAGCGTCCAGTGTTCCAAAGAATACATTTCTTTCCGTGTTCCCATCGGTTGCAATGTTTTCCTGTTGAGTTCCACACCATACATCGGGTAACGGTTACTGCTGCCATTGTACATATACAGCCGGCCATCATCATCCGTAAAAAAAGCAGGGTCCCAGCCACCGATCTCGAATGAATCCACCAACGGTTTCCATTCATTGGCTTTGGGATCAGTGCTCATCCAGATGCTGAATTTCCTGGAATAGGTAGACCCAAAAACGATCATGGTATCACCGATGATACCTACCGCCGGCGCGCACAATTCATCATAACCTTCATTCCAGGGCCGGAGAAATTTCTTTGAAACATAATTCCATTTCAGCATGTCGTTGCTCCACCAATAACCCCATTGATTGGTGAGAATAAATAATAATCTCCTTTATAATTCACGATGACCGGGTCGGCTGTGGCGCGGTGCTTGCCCCATTGGGTAAAATTGGGAATAGGCGTATAGCCATAATCGATATTGATAGGATTGCAATAGGTTTTCTGCTGGGCAAATGCTGGCAGGTACATCAAAAAAACAAGGCTTATTAAAAATAATTTTCTCATTTTATAATGGATATGATGTTAATGTTACTGCCATCAAGTGGGATAAAGATCACTTTATCCAGGGACTTGAAAAATTCAATTTCTTCAGGCCTTGCTGTATCTCCGGGTTGCTCATAAATAATTTCCATAACAAACCGCTCCGGTGGTTTTCCATCATCACAACCGCCGGGCCCTGGTCGATGGCAAGGTATTTTTTGGGAAACCAATTTTTGGCTTCACTGAATGCATCATAAAAACCATAAGGCCCCCAAAGTTTATCCTTCATGTTCGTATACCAGTGCCGCATAGCTGCCATTGATTGAGTGGGTGTATATGGAAATGCAGACAAAGCGGCTGTAGGGGAGATCACAGGAGATCATTTTCGTCCCCTGGTGCATGCCCTGCATACCCGTCTATTGAATAACTGGATGTAAGCCCCCAGTTAGAGGGCCGTATCCTATGAATTTTTTTGGATTTTTTACACACCAGGTGTAATTGATCATCGACTGGCTCGTATTTTCTTTCCAGTAATCTGCATATTGATCCTTCAGCCCGCGTGGATCCAGCCCAAGGTATGAGTATTGTGACCAGAACAGCGGCCCTCCCATTACTGTAGACGCTCCACCCTGCCTTTTCAAATGAAGTGTATAACCATAAAATTCATTCGTAGATCTTATCTTCCCGTTGCCGGCCCATCCTTCATGGTACACTTCGGCAGGTACGGAATGTGTTGGCGATGAAGCCGCCAGGATATACATAATCAAACATTCATTATAACCCTCTACCGGGAAATTCATTTTCCATCCTTTGTCAGGGCTCCAATGCCAATACAAAACATTCTTCCCATTGCGGTACCAATCGAACTCGACTTCTTTCCAAAGCTTATCCATTCTTTGGGCCAGGGCTTTTTCTTCCTCATTTCCATCTTTAAAATATTGCCGGGCGCAAAGTAACCCCTGTAACATATAGGAAGTTTCAACGAGGTCACCTCCATTATCGTCGCGGCTAAATGGTTTTACTTTACCGGTTTCGCCATTCCACCAATGCGGCCATGCACCATGAAAGCGATCCGCTGTTTCCAAAAAATGAACGATCTTCTCTAATTTCCTGGTTCCTGCAGCCCGTGTAATAAATCCCCTTTCTATCCCAACAAGGATCGCCATCACACCAAAACCTGCTCCACCGCTTGTTACAACTTGTTTGTCATTGTGTGGGTAATCATTATCGACATGGAGCCTTTCCCTTGCAAGTCCACTGGATGGCTCAGCGCCATCCCAGAAATACTGGAAGGTTTGTTGTTGAACGAGCGCAAATAATGTACTGTCTGAAATTACTGCCGCTACTGTAATGGGGGCTTTTTCAACCTCTTTGGTCTTCTGTTGCCCTTTGCAACCAATTGCCAGGATGGCTACCGATAAGATCAGGACCGCATATTTTCTCATAAATCAACAGGCAAATAATTTATAAATAAGGTGCAGTAAATCCAAGATCACGCATGCCATCCTGTACTTCGGGGCAGCTGGTAAACAATTCCCAGATCATGGCCGAACGATAATTCTCTATCATTACTATAATGGGTCCCTGGTCAATCGCGAGGGTTGAACTGGCAAACCATGGGTCACTTAATTTAAATGCATCATAAAATCCATACTGGCCCCAAAGTTTATCCCCTAATTTATAATAAAAAAATTTTAACGCACCCATTGATTCTGCAGGTGTGTAGGGCATTGATGATAAGGCCGCAGTGGGTGAGATAACTCCCGGATCATCATTCGGTTCATTTGCGTTATACCCGTTGGGTACATCACTTGCAGTTAGTCCCCAGCATAGTTCACTATAACCATTCCATCTCCTGGGATTGGCTTTACAATATTCATAGTTTATCCTGGTATGGTTGGTAGTTTGAATTTGATAATTTGCATAAACATCGTTTAATCCATTGGGATTAATCCCCATAAAAGAATAATGTTCGAAGAAAAGTGGTCCGCCATTCGAAGGACCTAACGGTAAAGAATAGCCATAATATGTATTATTATTCTGCATACCTCCGTTAGATGCCCAGCCATTATCATAAGCGGCCCGCGGAATTGCATTTGTCCTGGAGGATGCTCCCATTACATAAGTGATCAACGCCTCGTTCCATCCACGCACCTGTGCATTAACGACAAAGTTCTGGTCCGGGCTCCAATGCCAATACAAAACATTTTCATTATTCTTCCGGAACCAATTCCATTCTACTGCATCCCACAACTGGTTAATTTTAGTACGAAGCGTAATTTCAGTTGCATCCGTTGTGCTGTTAAAATATTGCCGTGCGCACAACAATCCCTCCATAAGATAAGATGTTTCGACTATATCTGCTCCATTATCCTGGGGGCTAAATGGAATAGTTTCCCCTGTAACACCATTGATCCAATGAGCAAATGCCCCGTGATAGTCCGTGCAATTATTCTGAAGGAAATTTACAATCTGCAGTGTCCTGGATGAGCCTTCCGCTCTTGTTATAAAATTTCGTTTAATAGCAACCGGTATAGCCATAATGCCAAAACCGGTTCCCCCTGTAGTTACAAGGTCGCCTGATGTATTTCTTTCCCTGGTCATGCCGGATACCGGGTGGCCAAAATCCCAGAAATATTTAAAGGTTTGTTTTTGAACGAGATCAAGCAATACCGAGTCTTCCAATTGCGGAAATTTATCTGCAGAATCCAACTGGGTAATGAAATTCATCTCGGCAAGTGCAGGCAAAACAGCATTTTGTTTGGACCTTAACCCTGTCTGAATATTGATCCTGTATCTTGTTAACGGCAGTAATGTACCGGTTGGTTGAATTAGCAGCGTACTATCATTATTACTGCTTACCAAAGTAAATGGAAAAACGGGAGTAGATGTTACATTACTGGCTGTTGTTGTAAGATCCACCGGAGCAGAGAAAGATATTTTTATCACGGGTTCAGGATCCGTATTATAAAAAATATTATTCCCGAAATCTGACGTACTTATCCCGATGCTGGTAATATTAAAATTACCAGGCGTAACCGGAATGGTTTCGGTCTTTTTACATTGACTACAACTAAACAGGAGGAATAGAAGGAGGTAATTTTTCATTTGGCAAAAATCTACAGAAATTTATTTTAAAAAAGAAGGCTGCCTGTATCAGGCAGCCTTAAATAGAACTAATATTCAAATTACTTCAGTATTATCTTCCTGCTTTTTCCAATTGATACAGAGCGCTTATATCTGCATCACTTAGTGAAGTAGTATAAAATCTAACTTCGTCAATATCACCCCTATACTGATTCTGCCAAGACTGGGTTGCGGACAAAGCAAAACCGGTAGATGCATTCGGGAAACCACCAATAATCACCTGTGTAGGGATCGGTGTGGTTAACGGGCCAGTTCCAACTCCTGGCGTAATTTCCCGATGGCGGAAATTATTGTTTGACACTAAGATACCATCTGCAAAAAGATCAATATTTGAATTAACCCCGTCATAGCGAAAAACATAATGAACCCATCTGTTTGCACCCAGTACAGTTTTAAAATCAACACCTCTTACGCCAAAATCATTGATATTATCACCACGTACGGGTAATCCTGCTATGTAAGTTGCAAAAGCACCTTTTAATACCAATGTATCGTTATAGGAAGTTGGTCTGCCATTTTCCAGGAACATGAGGACAGATCCGTTATTCCAATCTGCCTGTACCCCCGTACCGGTTGTAAGGCCAAAAACTGTCATTGGTCCTGAAGGATTATTTTGGGTATTTATCCACGCAGAAACAGTTACACTTCCCAGATCGGCAACGTTAGTACTTGCAAAAGTAGGATACAAAACAAAACCGCTATCTAAATGTAAAGCCTGCCCCTTAAGCCCTGATGCAGTAAAAGAATTGCGTTGAGCTGTCAATGGTGCTGTTGAGGAAATTCTTTCATTATTTGTGCCATCAAAGTTCCAATGCGCTTTTAGATTTGTTCCACCAACTTCGTTTGAGTTATTGAACCCTCCGATGGGATCTGGTGGAGTTATTGTTGTGCCATCATCCTTACACGAGGTAAGGATTGACCCAATTACTAAAGCTGACGCCACCGGAATCATTAATTTTTTCATTAAATTGTTCATCTTGTTAAGTTTTAATTTTAATTAAAGATAATTATAAAATTCATTTCGAAAAGCAGATAATTGTGTTAATACCCATTGTTCTGGCTCATCAAACCACCGCTCAGGTCAATCTGAGCCTGGGGTATTGGAAAAACCTCATTCTTTCCGTCTACAAAAGTTTTGCCAAGCGCCCTTAAAATGATACCCGCCCGGCCTTGCCTTACAATATCAAAAAATCTGTCCTGTTCCATGGCTAACTCAACCCTTCTTTCTTTCCAGATATTATCAATAGTAGCAGGAACAGGCAAAAGACCGGCTCTTTGCCTTACAAGATCCAGATTTATCTGTGCATCACCTATATTACCAATTTGAATGCCAGCTTCTGCATTTATCAATAAAAGTTCTGAATAACGCATAATATGTATGTTTTTAGGAAGCCGGTCTGTATTCCCGGTTACACAATAAGTATCCGCCCTTCTTCCATAGTATGCTTTATAATTATATCTGTCATTTTCAACCCTGTTCCGGGCAGGGACCACAAAACCGTCCCATAAGATGGTACTGTCGGGTTTTACATAAATGATCGTAATAGAGTCGCGCAGATCACCAGGTTCATAGGCATTTGCCAAGTCCTGGCTTGGAGTATTTAAACCAAATCCCAAATTGGCCCAACCGCCGAGCCCGCCTGCGCGGGGGCCCTGTGCAACCACATAAAACGGAACAGCGGCATTGCAATCAGCATTGGTTCCCGTCTGAATTTCAAATATTGATTCAATATTATTATCAAAGACTTTGCTTCTGAAATTCTGGCTATAATCACTCATCAATGCATATTTATTGGAAAGAATGACCTCTCTGGAAAGGTCAAAAGCCTTTTGATAATCATGCAAATACAAATAAACTTTAGCCAGCATGCTTTGTGCGGCGCCTTTATTTGCGCGGCCCACCTGTGTAGTGGCATCTCCTTTTAAAGGGAGGTTATCCACTCCAAATTGGAGATCATTTATAATGGCCGCAAAAATTGAATCTTTGGGTGCTCTTGTTTTAAACTCAACACTATTGGCGTCTGCAAGGTTTATGGGAACTCTTAAAACTTTAGGTACATCTCCAAACAACCTCACAAGGTTAAAATAAAAGAAGGCGCGTAGAAATTTCACCTCTCCAATAAGCGTGTTTTTAGTTACAACGTCGAAAGTGCTCTTGTCCAGCTTATCCAATGCCTGGTTTGCCGCAGCTATTCCGGAATAATTCCCATTCCATAACCTGTCAACATAAAAATTATTACTGTTTAGATCTGATGTAAAATTATCAAAGCCTGTTGCTTCAGGCGCCTGATCCAAAAGGGTACTGCCCTTATCCGCGTCATCGGATGCAACATCTGTTGCCATGGCAAATATGATTCCGTGCACATCATTACCGAATCCCCCCTGGTAAAACTGGTGATATACTCCTGTAACAAGTTTGCGGGCAATATTGGGATCGGCAGCAGCTGCTTCTGCAGTGACCTGTCCCTGCGGATTAACTTCCAGAAAATCTCTTTTGCAACTTATCGTTAAACAAACAGCAACGATGAGGAGTATCAGAAGCGTTTTTATATTATTTCCCTGTTTCATATTTTAAGAATTAAAAGGTTAAGTTAACACCAAAAGCATATGTACGTGTCGTGGGGTATGCATTGAGTTCAATTCCCTGGCCGAGCGCATCTCCATTTGAAATTTCAGGTGTAAATCCTGAGTATTTTGTAAATGTTGCTAAATTCTGGCTGGTAAGATAAATACGTAAATTTCCAATACCATATTTTGACAATAAGGTTTGTGGTAATTTGTATCCAATAGTTAGATTATTAATCCGTGCAAAATCCCCTGATTCTAAAAAATATGTGGAATGTGGAATGGAGTTTAAATTTGCCCTTGGTACATCTGAAGTAAAATTTGCAATAGTCCACCGATCGTTTGCAACACTGGCCTCCACATTATCCAACGAATTAAAGCGGGCGGCTTTTTTTCCATTATATATTTTACTGCCGATCGTGCCATAAGCATTCACACTTAGGTCAAAAGATTTATATGATACACTTGCATTTAAACCCAACGTAAATTTTGGTTGATAGGAGCCCGCAAATTTCCTGTCATTATCATCTATTTTAGCATCGTCATTTATATCCCTGTATTTAAGATCACCCAGTGTAGGCACCTGGCCATTAATCCTGATAGGTGTTCCGGTTGAATTTACGTAAGCTCCAAGTTCAGTTTGATTATGGAAAACACCCTGGGCTTCCAACACATAAAATGCGCTGATTGGCTGGCTGTTATTGGTATAGGTGGTACTGCCTTTTGAGCCTGTAAAACCACCGAAGATCGCCTGGCCTCCATTAAGTGCGACCACTGTGTTTTTATTATAGCTCACGTTCCCGGAAACGGTATAATTAATATCCTTCCCAGCTTTATCGGCCCAGTTCAATACCAATTCAATTCCTTTGTTTTCTATGGAAGCAACGTTTGTGAGCAAAATTCCATCAGGATCTCCAAGAACCCCTGGTATCCGCACATTTATCAACGCATCTTTCACTTTTTTCTGGTAGAAATCCAGTTCCCCACTTAGCCTCCCTCTTAAAACAGTAAACTCTAACCCGATATCCGCCTCGTCTGTCGTCTCCCATTTAATATCCTTGTCAATAATATCCAATAAAGTACCACCAGTAACAATCGTTCCATTAAAAGAATAAGCCAATCCTGTCAATAGTGTTTGAAAACGGGCGGCGGAAGGAACATTATCATTACCCAACCTGCCCCAACTACCCCTCAATTTCAGGTTATCGAATATTTTTTGATTTTGCATAAAGTTTTCACTAGTAACATTCCAGCCAATACCGACAGATGGAAAATACCCCCAGTTCTTTTGAAAAATAGACGTGCCATCTGCCCTGAAAGTTGCGGTCAGGAGGTACTTCTTATCATATGAATAATTTACCCTGGCGAGGTATGAGTTTCTCGTCCTTTCATCAGCAGAAGAATTATTTTGCTGTGAGGCAGGATCTCCCTGGGAAAGATACCAAAGGCTGGGGTCTGCAGGTACGTCAGTCCGGGATGCTGTGTTGCTTTCATTAAATATTCTTTCTGCAGTGGTTCCAACCAGGAGGGTAACATCATTTTTGCTGAATGATCTTTGTAATGTTGCCGTATTATCCCATACCCATCGGCTATTGCGTTCATCCGTAATAGATAGATTGCTTTTTTCGTTCTTTTGATTTCCACCTGCTACGACAAATGTGACGGTATCATTTAAAAACTGATTTGTATAAATCTTCCGGTTGTTAAATCCCAATTCAACCCCGTAACTGGTCCTTAATGTTATCCAGCTTAAAGGCTTGTATTCAATGTAGCCTGTTCCCTGGAACCTGTTCTCCTTATATTTATTATTATTGTTTTCTATGTCTAATACCGGGTTTCCCACATTCTGGAAAGCGGATGTATTTCCATACCTCGAACCTACTTTAGAAGGTATCGTAGGAGCGGCATGATAGGCATTATTATATGCACTACCCAGGTTTACATCCTGTGTCTTGCCCCGGCTGTAAGAAATTAGTGTATTTACCTTGATCTTACTGGATAATTTATATTCATTATTTGATCTGATTGTAATCCTTTCAAATTTATTATTGAGAACAATACCTTCATCCGATAAATAGCCGGCGCTGAAAAAGTAATTTATTTTTTCACTACCGCCGGAAAGAGAAATATTGTGGTTTTGCTGAAATGCCCTGCGGAGAATGGTGCCAAACCAATCAGTAGAAGCATTGGTGGTAGCCGGATCTATCAAAACAGCACCATTTCCAGTATTCACACTTGCTTCATTGATATATGTAGCGTATTCTTTTGCATTGGCCATTTTTACAATATCGGATGCTTCCCTGATGCCCACATTCGCATCATAGCTGATAAGCATTTTACCGCCTCGGCCCTTTTTTGTAGTAATGATAATTACGCCGTTGGCAGCACGCACACCATATATTGCTGCCGATGAGGCATCTTTTAAAACCTCCAGGCTAACAATATCAGCGGAATTAATGTTCCGGATATCGTCTGTTAACACCCCATCAACCACATACAAAGGATTTGCTCCCGCAAACACACTACCGGTACCTCGTATACGCACAATCGGAGCTGAATTCGGAGCCCCGGAACTAATGATCTGCACACCTGCAACCTTACCTTGTATCGCCTGTGTGGCCGTTAATACCGGTTGCTTCGCTATTTCACTTCCTGTAACACTTGACACGGCCCCGGTAAGGTCTCGTTTTCTTTGTGTGCCATATCCTACTACAATTACCTGGTCAAGAGATTTAGTTGAAGGCTGGAGTATTGCACCAATCGTTGTATTTCCATTTACCGGTATCTCCAAATCTTCATAACCAACATATGAAAATACCAATATGGCATTTTCAGGAACAGTTATACTGTATTCCCCCGCGGTATTAGTAGATGTTCCGGTACCGGAACCTTTTACTGTTACAGTGGCACCTGCCAGTGGTTCTCCACTTGCATTAATAACCTTTCCGGAAACACTGATGTCACTAATAAATTCATTTAGATTTACCCTCGCTGACAATTGTAAACCCATTAACAGGAGAACAATTATTGTAAGGCTTATTAATCTGACTGTTCTTGCAGGAGTTATTTTGGAGCCATTCATTGGGCTGTTATTTTCCATAATGTATGATTTGGTATTAAACAAATTTGTCGTGGTAAGTTTCTGATATTAAAGTTAGTATATGTATTTAATAAATGGCAAATGGAACCCCCTTAATTCGGCTCAGTTTATATTCCCAAAATTCAATCACTCACGGTCAATTTAGGCGTATAAGAGAAATTGGAGTGATTCACACGGTATATGATTAATGGCAAACCTGAAATCATAAGCAAATTGATACCCAGCTCCATTTTCAGTCAATTCTAAAAAACGTTTTTTGAATACTGATTTTACTTACTTTTGCAACCTGTTATTTTGAAATAACAGGGCCTATAGCTCAGCTGGTTAGAGCACCTGACTCATAATCAGGGGGTCCCTGGTTCGAGCCCAGGTGGGCCCACGACTTTCGAAGAAGATGCCGCGAAATGCGGCATTTTTCTTTTTTTCTCTCCGGTTGGCCTTAACAGTGATATTCCCTTAAAAGGCAGGAATGAGTAAGAATGGCATAAAATACCCGGAATTTTTGATCGAGTCGTGGTTGCATAAATTTTTCCCGCAACCAAAAGCGCAACTATACTGGTTGCATAAATTTTTGTTACGAATTTTTATGCAACCTGGGTGATAGAAAGGCGGATGTTCGTGGAGATAGAAACACGGATGACACGCCTGCCTGGCTGAAGCGATTCAGACAGGGATTGGACAGATTTACCCGGATTTATTTCCTTACTTCTTAGCGACGTGTCTCAGAGAGGACGTTGCGTTGCCTGTAATAAATCACGCAACGTCCCGTACCGGAGACGTTGCTGAGAAAAGAGGAGGTATCACCAATACCTATTCGGTTAACTTCCGTCAATATGGAAATTAAATAGTAACTTACTGTATAGTCTTTTATTTGGGGTATATAAATCTGTCTGCACTACTTCACCTTATTCTTCCCTGGCTATCTATGCAGGTCAACTCACATTATGCAAAACAGCCCCATTGTAATTGTTGAAGACGATATAGATGATCGTGAATTGCTTCTCCATGTGTTCCGTGAAATAGGCGTGTTGAATGAATTTAAGTGCTTTACTACGCCAATAGACGCCATCGAATATTTACGAAAGACAGCTCAAACACCATTCATTATTATCAGTGATATAAATATGCCATTGATGGATGGTCTTTCATTCAAAAAAGTTATCAATGAAGACAGTCTAATAAGCCGGAAGCGTATTCCTTTTGTTTTCCTTTCAACGTCCAGGGAAAACAGGTTGATGGCCGCTGCCTTTAATTTATCCATCCAGGGTTACTTTCAAAAGCCCAATGATATTGAATCACTCAAAGGAATTGCAAGGGCAATTGTTGAATACTGGAAACACAGTAACTTTCACCTGAACAGTATCAATTAAATCCACCAGGAATTATTTCGGGAAGACCGTTGCCTTGTAGCTACAGGTTTCAGTTATTCCTGCTACGGTCAGGCTGTGTGGAGATTCATTGGAAAAAATATCGGCCCGGCTGTCAAATATTTTCGGCAGGATGCTGATCCCTTCTTCATTGAATAATATTAATTTGAAGTAGCTGTCATGTATCTCAATAAGCACTTTGCTTTCATACAATATATTCCTGCCATTCAGGGTGAGATCAATATCCGCATCAAAGACAGTTCTGTCCTTTAGGTTCAATTCATCTAAAATCAAATGAATGAATGAAAGCTGGTTGGTATTCATACCTCGCTATTGGATTTGAATAGCTAAGTTAATTATTCATATTATAAAAAACTGTAGCAGACATACTACACGTAACCGTAATGGCCGGTATGAAAGAATGCTTTGCGGGAAATATGGAGATGGGCTGATGCAGAGATAAAGCAATACCGTATTATACTTTCAATTTTCCAAATCTTCAAATCGATCAATCATTATAGATCCTGTTTACTTTTATATTCGTTACCGGTGATACGATCAGTGGAAACTTTTCAACAATAACATGGCTTGATTCGAGTCCAAAGCCACGTTCCTCCGATAGGCTCAATTCCTTCAGCCAAAAATGCAGCTTCATGATCATCTTCTCTACAAAAGGCAATTCATTGTCCTGGCTGAGAAATTTTTCCATGACAACAAAACGGAAATCTCCTATCATGTTATTTTTTTGCTGGCTTTCATAGCGGCTGGTAATATTTACCTCTTTATTTGCTACCAGGTCTTCTACCACTTTTTTGAACATGAGGTTAAGGCGGGGCGCCATCCTGAAGCCCAGCCTGAATTCTACCCGGATGATATCATTGGGTATGATATGCGTTACGGTATATTCACTGGTATAAGGATCGTCCATCGTTTGTACATGAATGAACCAATATATATCTGCTTTTTTAGGCTTCCTGCGTAAAATGGAATAAATGATCTTATGTTCAATTTCGCTGGGATTGTCTGCACCCGTTAAATATACCAGGTGCGTCGCAAATTTTGGTACTGTATTGTCATTGCTTAGCTCACCCAGTTTGGTTATATAATTTTCTACACGCACAAATTCAACATACCGGTTCTTGATCTTTCTTGCCCTGTACCATGTATACATGATCACAAACAAAGCACCCCCAACGATCAGCGTTACAAAACCACCGTGGGGAAATTTTTCGAGGTTTGCGATTAAAAAAGTGATCTCGATGGTAAGATAAAGGATCAAGAAATATATAAATCAATACCGGTGCAGCCCTGTGTAATACGAGGTAATTGGCAAAGAGCATGGTGGTGGCAATCATGCACATGGTAATGGCCAGGCCATATGCGGCTTCCATATTTGTAGCTTTTTGAAAATAAAGCACGATCCCGCAACAGCCGATAAAAAGCAGGGTGTTAATACCGGGAACGTATAGCTGCCCTTTCGCTTCAGTCGGGTATTTGATCTTCATCTGCGGCCAAAGGTTAAGGCGGATCGCTTCACTGATCAGTGTAAACGAGCCGCTGATAAGGGCCTGGCTTGCAATGATCGCAGCCGTGGTGGCCACCAGTATCCCAATGATCAGGAACCAATCGGGCATGATCCCAAAAAAAGGGTTAAACCCTTCCGTGATGATCTTCTCTGAAATGAGCTGGCCTTTATAGTGAGATAGCAGCCATGCGCCCTGCCCCAGGTAATTTAATAATAAACTGGTCTTCACAAATATCCAGGAGATCCGGATATTGTTTTTACCGCAATGGCCAAGATCTGAATAAAGCGCCTCGGCACCTGTTGTGCACAGAAATACGGCTCCCAGTAACCAGAACCCCTGCGGGTAATTCGTGAGAAGGTTTATCGCATAATATGGATTGAAGGCTTTAAGAACCGGCAAAAAATCATAAATGTGTGCCGACCCTAAAAGTGCCAGCATGAGAAACCAAACCGTCATTACCGGGCCAAATAATTTTATCGATAGACGCGGTTCCAAATTTTTGGACAAAAAATAAGAACGAAATAATGACCAAAACAATAATTACGATCGTTGAATCCGGGATCAATCCAAAGACCTCGATATTACGCAATCCCTCCACGGCAGCAGTAACCGAGATGGGCGGTGTGATCATTCCATCTGCCAATAGCGCAGCCCCACCGATCATTGCTGGAAAGACCAGCCATTTATGCCTTCTTCTTACCAGCGCAAAAAGTGAAAAAATTCCACCCTCACCCCGGTTATCCGCCTTCAGCGTAAGGATCACATATTTGATGGTCGTTTGTAAAGTAAGGGTCCATATCACGCAGGAAAGGGCTCCCAGTATGAGTTGTTCCGTTATAACCTTGTCTTTAAGAATGGCATTTAATACATAAAGCGGGGAAGTGCCTATATCGCCGTAAATGATGCCGAGTGCTATGAGCAATCCCGCAGCATTTACCTTGTTAATATTTTTCTGCAAAATGAAGCTTGATTTTCAAATATCCGTCAAAATTAAATGGAATGAGATTGATTATAATGAAATAAACATCAATAATTAGTGCGTCTGCCAAATTCACCGGGAAATTGATGCAATTCATGGATACAATTTTTAAAATGGGAAAATATGAATTTGCTTTATAACAGTTTTTAAGGGTACAGATTATAGAGGGCACTGTTTCTACAGTCTGCCCCCTTATTTTTAAGCAAGTCAATGTCCCGCTTTAATATCCGGTTCCAGGCCCCGTAATGGGGCCGTTTTTTATGAGGGCCGTCTTTAACGCCTGCCTGACCCTGATTTTTAGATCTCTATTCATGTTGGAATTCACCCAAGTCATAAAAATAGTTACCTTCGCCAGCCTGTAATTATAACTGGTATCACAGGGCCTGGTGCATACAGCATTCACCTAAGTCAGGAAGCGGAAGCGGGTCAACCTTGTTGAAAGCGCCTGTTTAAGCCAGTTTGATAAATATCATTTAACCTTTAATTAACCCAGCAGGTAATTATTTTTGCCGGCACAAAATACATTATGAGAAAATTATTAGTGATCGTTATTGCAGCGCTTTACTTCGTACCTGCTTATTCGCAAAACCCAGCTCCAAAAGAAAAGAAAAAATTCAACCTTGGCAACCGTGCGGGAGACCACTTTATGGTGCAGATCAGCAGGGATAGCTGGTCAGGGGCGCCTGACAGCATCACAAGCCACATCAAAGGTTTTTCAAAAGGGGCGAATGTTTACCTGATGCTTGACAAACCTTTTAAAGGAAATCCGCGTTTCAGCGCCGCCATTGGGATCGGCGTAGGTACCAGTAATATCGGTTTCAAAAAAATGATCGTGGATATTGGCGCAACTACTTCTAAATTACCTTTCAGGAATGTAGACACATTATCCAGTTATAAAAAATTCAAAGTCACAACGGCTTATTTAGAGATCCCCGTTGAATTAAGATTTACTGCAAACCCGGATATGCCGGGCAAAACGCTCAAGTTTGCTATTGGGGCCAAAATAGGGACATTGCTGAACGCCCATACAAAAGCAAAGGAATTAAGGGATGCTTCCGGCAGAACGATCAATACTTATACATCTAAATTAACTACTAAGGGTTATTTTAATACAAGCAGGATCGCTGCTACCGCACGCATTGGGTATGGATATTTCAGTTTATTCGGAGCATATGGTATTACAGGAATTTTTAAAGATGGAGTAGCTGCAGATACTAAATTGCTGCAGATAGGCCTTACCATAAGTGGTTTATAATATTCAGACATTTTTGATTCGATGATCCCGGCTAATAACCGGGATTTTTGTTTACTGTTTTGCAATACGCTAATTTTGCACCTCAACATGTGGATCTTCCATCATGAGCGATGAAATAAAACATGAATGCGGCCTTGCATTCATTCGGCTGCGAAAACCTTTCAGTCATTATCAACAAAAATATTATTCAGTCATGTACGGTTTAAACAAGCTGTACCTGTTGATGGAAAAGCAACATAACCGTGGCCAGGATGGTGCGGGCATAGCTGCGGTAAAATTAAATACAGAGCCCGGTTATCCTTTCATGTACCGGCTCCGGAGCAACGCAAACCAACCCATTGCTGACCTTTTTATAAGATCGGAAAAGAGATCATCGAGGTAGAAAAATACCAACCCGATATTAAGAATCATCCCGGCCTCATGAAGGGCCATATAAATGTAATGGGTGAAGTGTTACTTGGCCACCTCCGGTATGGTACCCAGGGAAAAAATGATGTGGAGTTCTGTCATCCCTTTATTAAAAAAAATACAATCCCTTCACGAAACCTTGCCCTGGCCGGAAATTTTAATCTCGTGAATACAGAGGAATTGTTCGAACTTGATAAATATTGTATCCGGGGCATTTTCAATGCCAAAGTGATCTTGCCGCCATGATGGAAGATCATTCATCATTTTATTATAAAGGCAGATGAAAATGCGCCAGGCCATATGGATATCACGAATGTATTAAAAAAAGCCGTTCCGCTATTTGATGGCGGTTTTCATTTTGCAGGCATTGTTGGAAACGGGGATGCATTTGCAATCAGGGATGCACATGGAATCAGGCCATCTTATTATTATATAAGTGATGAGTCATCGTTGCAGCCAGTGAAAGGGCAGCCATACGGACTGCGTTTAATCTCGAAGAAAATGAGGTACAGGAATTAATGCCCGGGATGGCACTTATTGTAAAAGCGGATGGTAGTTATCAGCATTGAGCAGATCATTCCTGCAAAAGAAAGAAAGGCCTGCAGTTTTGAAAGAATATATTTCAGCCGAGGGAGTGATGAAAAAATTTACCGGGAGCGGATAGCACTGGGGTATAATTTAAGCGATGTGGTGTTGAAGGCGATCGACTATGATCTGAAGAATACCATTTTTTCTTTTATTCCGAATACCGCTGAAATTGCTTTTTACGGCTTGATAAAAGGAGCAGAGGATTACCTGAATAAGATAAAGATCGAACGCATATCAAAGCTGGGGGAAAGATTTTGATGAAGAGAAACTATCGGAAATGGTTAGCCGAAAAGTAAGGATCGAAAAAATTGCCATCAAGGATGTTAAGCTCCGTACGTTTCATTACGGAAGACAACAGCCGCAATGAAATGGTTCAGCACGTATATGATATTACTTACGGCACCGTTCGGAAAGATATAGATACATTGGTGGTTATTGATGATAGTATCGTCAGGGGAACAACCCTCAAAGAAAGTATCATCCGGATGCTGAACCGTTTAAAGCCAAACGGATCATCGTTGTTTCTTCTGCACCACAGATCCGCTACCCGGATTGTTATGGAATAGACATGAGCAAGATGGGGGATTTCATTGCATTCAGGGCTGCCGTAGCATCTGTTAGAGAGAAAGGGGCGAAGAAGGTTTACTTACCGAGCTTTTAAATAAATGCAAAGAGCTGCGAGCGTAACAATCAATTGCACACTGAAAATGTAGTGAGGCAGGTTTATAAAGCCTTCACACTGGATGAGATCTCCAATAAAATTGCACAGCTGATTACACCGCAAAGGATGTGACCATCCCTGTTGACGTGATCTACCAAACAGATTGAAACACTTTACATGAAGCATGCCCGAATAATAAAGGAGATTGGTATTTTACAGGCAATTATCCCACCCCAGGGTGGCAACAGGGTTTGTAACAAAGCATTTATGAATTATATGGAAGGAAAGAATGTGAGGGGGTATTGATCCGACTTAAAACACTACTCGCAAATTAGGCGTGCTGATACCAGCAAATCAATTAAATTTAGGATGAAGATCATTTATATCATACGTCATGCAAAAAGCAGCTGGGGAGATGTCAGCGTGCCGGATTTTGACCGGAGTTAAATGAGCGTGGCACAAAAAGATGCGCCGGAAATGGCAAAGCGCCTAATAGAAAAAAAATAAAGATCGATGCATTTGTAAGCAGCCCGGCGAGGCGGGCAAAAAAAACCTGCAAATTATTTTGCAAAGAATTATGATGCAGAATCCCGGAAAGACCATTTATGTTGAAAGCTATATGAAGCATCTGTACAACATTTTACCAAGTGATCTGCTGATTTAGATGATAAATATCAAGCATGTTGCCATTTTTTCTCATAATCCCGGGATAACTGATTTTGTAAATACCTTATGCAGTCATATAAAGATAGACAACATGCCAACGCTGCAGATATTTGCAGTGAGAAGCCGAAATTGAACCTGGAACGAATTTAAAGGCGCTGAAAAAAGGTTTTTATTTTTTGATTACCCAAAGAAGAGCAATAAGCAAACTGCAATGGAAACTTCAAAAGATTTTTCAAAGTACAAGGCGTTCTTGTCGGGTTATAATAATAAGCGGGATTTCATAAAAGCCATTTTTCTTATAGAGCCTCATGGCGGGTAACATATTATTAAGGTATCGAGCCTTATTTTTTTATAATCAAATCTTTTGCGGCTATAATGCTTCATCCAAAAGGCATGCCGCGATGCCTGTACGGTAAGCAGGTTTTACATACATTCGTTTTAATTCCGCAATCTCCTCATTCTGATGTCGAATAGCGATACACCCAGCCATCCATTAGCTGCCTTTATAAAGAATGATGAGCTCCGAAAGGAGCAGCATACATTTCTATGCAGCTGCGATAACTCTTCTTCAAAATGTTGAAAACTCGAGATCGATATTCAGCCATTCCGCATATTCCCTAAACAATACAGCAGCCGCTTCATATTCTTCATCCGAACTGGCAAAAATATATTCAGCCATTGTTTGGTTGTTTTAGTGGCCAGGTAAACCCCGGCAAAAATAAAAATGGCAGCAATGATCTTATACCATGGATAATACTCGTCAAGAAATATCATCGCGATTATTGTTGCAAAAACAGGTTGGGAATAGATCTAAGTTCCCGCAATTGATGCCCCAAAATCTTTAATCCCGTACAGGTTAAACAGATATGCGCAAGGAAGGTGCCGCCAAAAATGATCAATCCAGCAACAGGATAAAATCTGTGTGGATATGACTGCCATGGAATCGTTCACGAAATTCATCCAGCAGAAGGGAAAATCAAAAAGAAACCAAGACTGAAAATCATACGAATCACTATTACCGGATCATATTTTTCATCAGTGGCTTTACTAGAATAAAATAAATGGTATAGGAAATAGCATTTATCAAATGACCAGCAGTATCTCCCCATAAAATACATTGCCATTACCGATGCCGACATCTTCTCTTCCGATATTAAAATGACTGCGCCAGCGATCCCAAGGGCCAACCCGGCAACTTATAACATTCAGCCTTTCCTTTAAAAACCAGGCGGCAATAAAGTGATCAGGATCGGGGTTGTAAGCATTAGCAATGATGCATGAATCGAATAAGTGAGCGATAATCCTTTAATAAATAATAAGTTGGTTGATGGCTATCCCTGTGAGTGCACAAAGTCAAAACGCGCCTATATCTTTTTTACGGATTGTTGTTTTAACGCGTTTAAATAAAAACAATGATCCACAACAATATTGCACTAACGCCTACCCGCAAAAGATTTAATCCAAAGGGCTTAACGAGTCCATGAAGATCAGTTGTTTTACTGGCAGTATAGTTGATCGCAAAAAAAATATTGGTTGCCAGCAACGCCAAATGTGCCTTTGTTTTATTGTTGCAATATCATTTTTTTATCAGCACAAAGATGGCATGGAAGATAAATACCAACTTGGTCCTTAGAAAAAGACTGTTGAATACTCGTATTAAGTAACCCCCAAATAAAGTTCAAAAGCCGTTCTGAAGAGGTCAAGGAACTGGCGTTAACTATTAACCCAATTAATCTTAAACTCTTTGAACTTTGTTACGCCTGCATTTCTTTGATCTTTCTCCCTGATCTTAGCTTCAATTTCAGTTGCCAGCCCGGGATTATCCGTCATCAATTGTTTTACAGCTTCACGGCCCTGGCCAAGCTTATCATTGTTATAACTGAACCAGCTTCCGCTTTTTTGTACAATGCCCAGTTCTACGCCCATATCAATGATCTCTCCGGCTTTGGAAATTCCTTCTCCATAAATGATATCAAATTCAGCCTGGCGGAATGGCGGCGCCACTTTATTTTTACCACTTTTACTTTAATATGGTTACCTATGACTTCATCCCCATCTTTTATCTGTGCCATGCCGGCGGATATCCAGCCTTACAGATGCATAAAATTTCAAGCATTACCACCGGTGGTTGTTTCGGGATTGCCGAACATGACGCCGATCTTTTCCCGCAGCTGGTTAATAAAAATGCAGCAGCTGTTTGTTTTGGAAATGGTAGCAGTCAGTTTTCTCAGTGCCTGGCTCATAAGCCTTGCATGAAGCCCCATTTTACTGTCGCCCATTTCTCCTTCCAGCTCACTTTTTGGAACCAATGCAGCAACTGAATCTATCACCACTACATCCAATGCGCCGGATAGGATCAGGCGGTCGGCAATTTCAAGTGCCTGCTCGCCATAATCCGGTTGGGAGATCAATAGATTATCAATATCTACTCCAAGTTTTTGTGCATAGTGCACTGTCAAATGCATGCTCTGCATCTATGAATGCACACATGCCGCCTTTTTTTTGTGCTTCTGCAATCACATGAATGGCCAGTGTGGTTTTACCGGAAGATTCCGGGCCATATATTTCAATCACCCTTCCTTTCGGCAGTCCGCCGATCCCCAGTGCCACATCCAGGCCAATAGAACCGGTTGAAATAACTCCCTGTTCGACTGATGCGTCTTTTCATTCATCATCATTACCGATCCTTTGCCAAAATCCTTATCGATTTTGTCCATCGTTAATTTCAGCGCCTTTAATTTTTCTACGTTGCTCATTGTTTTCTGTTTTAAGTGATGTATCTGAATTTGCGTTGTAAAAGTATATTCGGAACAAAGATAAGGGTTTATTTTTATTCAACACTAATTTTTTTAGTATTATTTTTAATAAATTCTTTAGTTTTTTATTTTTCTCCGGAAAGGCAGTAAGGGCACGATAAAAACTATAAGAAATATTACATCCGGGAAATGTATAGCAGTTTGATCCCGGGAGAATTTCCTTTTAAATCATGAATTTTATTTACAAAGACGTCTTACCGGCAAAAGTAATGGGCAAAAAAAAACCGTTCCGGGGTAAACGGAACGGCTGTGATTTCAAGCATGAGAAGAATTTTGATTCCAGACTCAGATTTCAGGGTAGGAGCAAAACGGGCAAAACGGGATTCTTATCTGGTTGTACAAAGAAAGGCCGCTTTTTCCGATCCAACAATACCCGATAGTGGTACTTTTTGGGTACTTTTTAAATTATAAATTGTCATATTCATATAAAGGGTCAAGCGGGGAGCCGGCTTCCATTTCACAAAGGGTCTTAATGATGCCGTCGTTCAACCCATATATCCAGCCATGAAGTTGTGGGCGCTGGTGATTTTTCCAGGCTGCCTGGATGATCGACGTTTTGGCGAGATTATAGATCTGCTCTTTTACATTTAACTCCGTCAACCGGTCCGTCCTTTCTTCTTCTGTGGGTAAAGCATCTATTTCTTCCCGGTGAAACCGGTAAATATCCTTTATATGCTTTAGCCAGTTGCTGATGATCCCATAATGTTGCTTGTTCATAGCAGCCTTGATACCGCCACAACCATAATGCCCGCATACAATGACATGTTTTACCTCCAATACCTCAACGGCATACTGTAATACACTTAACAGGTTTATATCCGTATTCACCACGAGGTTGGAAATATTGCGATGCACAAATATCTGCCCGGGGTCGGTCCCCGTTATTTTATCTGCAGGCACGCGGCTGTCGCTGCACCCGATCCATAAAAACTCCGGGGCCTGCTGTGCAACAAGCCTTTCAAAAAAACCCGGGTCAGATTCTTTTTGCTTTTTTGCCCATGCTTTATTTTCCCTTAGTAATTTTTCGTATGATAACATTTTATTTGTTTGATACTTACTCGTTAAACCGCTTTGTTGAAATTAAGATATATCTTTTAAATTATTGTTAACATATTGAGTTTCGAAACCCGTGTCCCAACATTACGGGCCTGGACAAAACGGCACTCAACTCCTTTTTTTATGCGTTATTACTACGTACATCCACGAAGGTTAGAGATCCGCTGTTTCAATGCCAGCTTAGTATACGGGCTAAAACTGCAAAATATCAAAATATCGAAAGCCTTCGTTTCCCGGTTTTTGTTTTTACTGTTTAAAGAAAAACGGGGCGAAGGTTTTTTTACCAAAAAGACATGGCATGCTGTCAAATGATTTGGTTAAAAAAACGAAAACCTTTATTTTCGCAGCACTTTAAATGAAAAGAAATAAAAAAATATTTAGTGTTTTCCATCGCTGGTCTGCTCTCTTTATGATTTTGGCGTTGGCCTGGCTTACCGTAAGCACCCCGTTTGTGTGTGCTACGCAGCAGGACCTGGTCAAACAGCATAAAATGGAAAATTCCAGCTCACCCCTTTCGGGCAATGAAGAGGAAGCCTCAAATCCTTTGGGCAATAATACGGAAGAAAAGGTTCCTGGTCCGGGTAATTCATTCTCTGAAGAATACCTTCATGATAATCACTTAAGTCATTATTTCATTTCCCATTCCTCTGACTATCATAAGTTAGAAAATTCAGGTACTTATACTGCTTTTCACGGCGAGCTCCTTGTTCCTCCGCCAAACTTCTCATAATAATATTCCTTCTTTTCAGGCTTTGATGGCCTGTTTATTTATTACAGCAATGTTATCATTCCTGTCAGCATTCTTATAATTTATTTATCAACCAACAGCAGGCATTTTAATGTATAGATGCTTACTGCACGCATCAGCCCGGTTATGATCTTTCCATGCTTATATGGATCTGATCGATCATGCAGGGGGCTAAAGCATGTAAGCGATCAATGAATGTTTAAAACGAAAATGTACAGATGAAAATGAATACAAAATCTTTAAAATCAGATCTGCCTTCAGGACTGGTTGTTTTTTTGGTGGCGTTGCCACTTTGCCTTGGTATTTCATTGGCTTCCGGGGCGCCGTTTTTCAGTGGCCTGATATCGGGAATTATCGGGGGTATGGTCATTGGCTCTTTAAGCGGCTCAAAACTGAGCGTAAGCGGCCCTGCCGCAGGGCTGGCTGCATTTGTACTGGCAGCAATAACCAATATCGGGGCATTTGATCTTTTTCTTTGTGCCGTATTAATTGCCGGGATCTTACAGATTTTGATCAGCCTTGCAAAATTAGGTGGTATCGCTATTTATTTTCCATCCAGTGTTATCAATGGACTATTAACAAGTATTGGTATATTGATCATCGCCAAACAGATCCCGCATGCAGTGGGCTATGACAAGGATAAAAAAGGAATTTTATTCGAGCTTGATAATACAGAAGACTGGCATGAGCTCTTACTGCCTTTTCAGCATATAAATGCAGGCGCGCTCATTATTTGTATTGTAGCCATTGTTATTATGCTTATTTGGGACAGGCCTTTTATAAAGAAGCGGATAAAATTTATACCGGGTGCATTGGTGGCAGTTATTGTGGGTATTGTCATCAATGAAATATTTAAAGCAACCAACAGCCCGCTTATTATTGGCGAAGATCACTTGGTGCAGATCAAGGCGGCTAAAAGTGTGAATGAATTTTTTAGCTTTTTTACCCTGCCCGATTTCAATGGTTTTTTAAACAGTAAGGTTATTGTTACGGGCGTGATGATAGCGATCATTGCTTCCTTGGAAACCTTGTTAAGTATTGAAGCCATCGATAACCTTGATCCTGAAAGAAATATTACTGATACCAACAGGGAATTATTTGCCCAGGGTATTGGGAATACAGTTGCAGGGCTGATCGGCGGATTGCCTATTACCAGTGTAATCGTAAGAAGCAGCGCTAATTTACATGCTGGCGCAAAATCAAAATTGTCCGCTATTTTTCACGGCATTTTATTGTTGGTTTGTGTTGTTACGATCCCGGGCCTGCTGAATTATATTCCCTTCGCGGCATTGGCTGCAATATTACTTTAACAGGTTATAAATTATGTAAGATCTCCGTTTTTTCAAAAATGATAAAAAATGGAAAGTATCAATACATTCCTTTTTTTGTTACGGTGGGCGTCATTCTTGGTATTGATTTGTTCGGGTTGTATTTACCATTAAAAGGAGAAGGATTATTGATCGGTGTCATTGCAGGAATCATCGCTGCATGTGGGGCAATATTGCATGGCAACCTTAAAAATTCTTACTTCTTTCACAAGGACAAGCATCACGAAGGAGATATTATTAAAATACGCCTGTCAGAAGAAGTATCATTTTTAAATAAGGCCGCCATTAAGGCAAACCCTTAATCATTTGCCGGAAAACAGCTCCGTGGTTATTGATGCTTCGCATACCGATTATATAGATTTTGATGTGCTGGAATTGATAAAAGAATTCAGGGATATCAGGGCGCCGTTAAAAAAAATTAGCTGCAGGCTGGAAGGATTCCAGGAAAAATACCAGATCGAAAATCAATTAAATGTACAATCAGTACACTAATAAAAAAATCAAAAAAATTATGGAAAAGTCATATCAAAAATTATTACAGGGAAATAAATTATTTGCAGAAACAAGGGCATTCAAGGACCCTGATTATTTTAAAAAATTATCAAAGGGCCAAAAACCCGATTATTTATGGATCGGCTGCAGCGACAGCCGGGTGCCTGCCAATGAAATCACCAGTACGCAAAGCGGTGAAATATTCGTGCACCGCAATATCGCCAACCTGGTAGTGCATACCGATACCAATTTATTAAGCGTGTTGGAGTATGCGGTAAAGTACCTGGAAGTAAAACACATCATTGTTTGCGGCCACTATGGCTGTGGTGGTGTTAATGCTGCAATGACAAATACGCTATCATGGTTTTGTAGATAACTGGTTGCGCAATATCAAAGATGTGTATCATCAAAACAGGAAGGAACTGGATGCCATACACGATGAGATAGAAAGAGCAGATCGTTTAACAGAGCTCAATGTAATAGAACAGGTCAGGAACCTTGCAAAAACCACTATCGTACAACAAGCCTGGGGCGAAAGGGAATTACACCTTCATGGCTGGGTGTATGGATTGCAGGATGGATCTGGTGAAAGACCTGAGCGTCATACATGATGGATCAGGAAGACATCGATGCCTATCTACAGGTTTGATATACCACATAAAAAATGATTTCATTTTAAAAACCAGGTTTCAAACAACGTAAAAATGAAAAAAAATATATTTGACGAAAAGCATGTATTGCATGAACTGAAGCATTTCCTGCCTTCGCAACAGGCATTAAAGGATTTTATTCATCATAATTCACTGCATGCTTTTCAGCACATGAAATTTTATGATGCCATTTTTAAAGCATCAAAAATATTTGGTTTCCAGGTGCATTTGCAATTGCCAGAATACAGGGAAATGTATAAAACGGGCAGGATCAGGGAAGATATACTTGAAATGGTGATTGCCAATAAAAAAGGCACGGAGGCCATTGCTGAATGGAAAGAAAAATTATTGAACAAAGATTATGACACCATCAACCATCCCCGCATCGGGCAATTGCGTAAACATTGGAAAGATGTTTATCACTTGACCTGGATAATAAGGTACATCCGCTGCTATTTCGTATCCTTTGTGCTTTTTTAGACCAGGGTATTGCTATTGATAGTTTCCCGGTTAGCCAATAAAAGTTTTATTGAAAGTATGAAAGAGTTGGAACAAAACAGCTTGGTAAGTTTTTTTAAAACAAAAACGGTCAGGCAAAAATTTTTATCCGGCAATTATTCCATCAACAGAACTTGTTAAAAACGATTGTTGGTAAGGAAGAATATTTTGAACAGTATTTATTCGACCAGCAATTTGCCCATCATGGCTGGAGTGGTTTTATTAGCTGCAGTAGAAGACAATCCGCAAACATTGCTAGACAGAAAACAAATCACCTTGAAAGAACTGGTGGAGTTTGAATTGTTGATGGAACTGGATGCATTAAATCATGAGTTAGGAAACAACTGGCAGCCATTGGCCAGTCATGTTACCGCACCACCTGTTGATTTATTTGCCGATGTTGCCAAAACAGAATTTGCAGAAGTAATAGAATTATGGCAGGATGCATTTGAATGGAGTTATTATGATTCGGTGTTAAAAGGAATACTGATCGTTCCAACCCAAACCGGCACTTCCAAATGAAAAAAGCTTTCCAGGCAATTTTTGTATTGACGAAAGGGAAGATTCTATCCGCCGGCATATTGAAGCAGTTGATAAAAAATGCGAAACATTTGGTGCTCCGGGTTTTTTTGGCGTGGAGTTTTATTTTCAGCAACAGGGAAGTAAGTTTTATGATAAACTTTGTCCTGCCCCGGTTACACCAAAATATCTGATCAAAGAATTTGATGCAACATCTCAGAGAAAGGACGAACGCTTTATACCAAACATACACATGGATTTTTAACAGGCTTTGCTTTAAGCATCACTTTTGGATTTTGGGCATTTGTAAAAACAGTACTCAATTTATTTAAACCAAAAATGAGCCCGGCTATTTCCAATGCATATGGGCATATGGATAAACAATCTGTTCTTACGATAGAAAATAAAAACCCGGATGATATAGAGAATGGTTTACAGATCGGTTATACCCTTGATGAGATGGTTGCAAGAGCAGAAGGTTTTTTACGGGGCATTGGGTTAATCAAAAATTTTGCACCTATTGTTTATATCGTGGCGCATGGCAGCAGCAGTGCCAACAATCCGCATCATGGTGCACATGATTGCGGTGCCTGCAGCGGAAGGCCCGGTGCTACCAATGCAAGGGTGCAGGCATTTATTTTAAATCATAAAAAAGTAAGAGAAGTTTTAGAATCAAAAGGAATTATAATTCCGGACAACCACACAGTTTATCGGCAGTATGCATGATACCGCCGCGGATGTAATGGGTTATTATGATGAAGAAATATTGAATGCCGAAAATGCAACAGGCACATCTATCAATAAACAAAATTTTGAAACAGCATTAAACCTGAATGCAAAAGAACGAAGCAGGCGGTTTGCATCTATCAATACCAAACAGGAATTAGAACAGGTGCGCAAAGCCATTCATAACCGTTCGGTTTCTTTATTTGAACCAAGGCCGGAGCTGGGGCATGGCACCAATACCTTAGCCATCATTGGCCGAAGGCAAATAACCAAAGGTTTGTTTTTGGACCGACGGGCTTTTTTGAACAGTTATGATTATACAACTGATGCGGACGGAACAATTCTTTCGGCTGTAATGCGGCCAATTGGTTTGGTTTGCGGTGGTATCAACCTGGAATATTATTTTTCAAGAGTAGATAATATAAAAATGGGTGCCGGCACCAAACTTCCGCACAATGTGATGGGTTTGTTTGGTGTGGCCAACAGCAGCGATGGTGATCTGCGTCCCGGCCTGCCCTGGCAAATGATCGAAGTACATGATCCCGGTACGATTGCTGGTGATTGTTGAACACAAACCCGAAATTGTTTTGAAAGCCATTCAGTCTTCGCCTGAAGTATTTGAATGGTATAAAAATGAATGGGTGCATATTGTGGCGCTGCATCCCGGAGGAAAAACAGTTTTATTATTTCAAGAACGGTGCATTTAAAAAGTATGACCCGATTACCGGTGCTGCTGAAATAAAAACCATTCACAACATGGAAAAATTTATTGAAGGTGCAAGGGAAATGGAAACCAATCATATTGTACATGCAACGGAAGAAAATTTGCCGGTGTATTTATTAGATTAAACCTGATTGTAAAAAATGCCTTCAGCAAACCGCAGATCATAACAATAAATAAATTAACATGAACCAGTTAGATACTATACTTAACCAATCGATCAGCTTATTTATAATTATTCCTTTAGTTGCATTTTTTGCTACGCTATTCTGGCAAAATAAACAGGAAAAGCCAATCATATTAATTGTACAGTTCACCAAAGCTTTTTACATTATTGCTGCAGTTGTTTATGCTGTGTTATGGTTTATGAATGGCTATACTCCCGTTAGCCAGCATTTCATCACACTATATCAAACAGAGCATTTTGTTTTTGCCATTCAGTTTTATTATGATCAAATAACAGCTGTATATAGTATAGTTGGTGCTGTATTATTTTTCCTTGTATCCACATTCAGCCGCTATTATATGCACCGTGATGAAGGATACAAACGTTTTTTCAATACCATACTGTTTTTTGCACTGGGTTATAATTTGATCATTTTCTCCGGAAATTTTGAAACATTGTTTATTGGCTGGGAAATAATTGGTTTGTCCTCTTTCTTATTGATCGCTTTTTACCGCAACCGTTATTTGCCGGTAAAAAATGCTTTTAAAACATTATCCAATTACCGGTTAAGTGATATTGCATTGATGCTTGCCATGTGGATGATGCACCATCTTACCCACCAGAACATCAGCTTTTCACAATTGGCAGAAGCAAAAGATACTCGCTTTGCAATCCGGTCAATACAGGCATGGCTGTTTTTATTGTATTGCATGATCATATTGGCTGCAATGATAAAATCTGCACAGTTTCCATTTACTACCTGGTTGCCCCGGGCAATGGAAGGACCCACATCTTCATCAGCAATATTTTATGGTTCGCTGAGTGTGCATATCGGTGTTTTTTTATTATTGCGTACCATGCCTTTCTGGCAGGATATGCTGTGGGTAAAAATTGTCATCATTGCAATTGGTGCATTAACAGGCATTATTGCAACATTAATAGCAAGAGTACAACCAACCGTAAAAACACAAATCGCTTATTCATCTGCCGCACAAATAGGGATTGATTTTTATTGAAGTGGCAATGGGCTTGCATATTTTGGCATTGGTACATTTTGCAGGCAATGCTTTTTTAAGAACATACCAGTTACTGGTTTCTCCTTCTGTATTAAATTACCTGGTGCATCACCAATATTTTCATTACCATCCCCCGAAGCAAAAACCGGTATCAAAAATAAAAGCTGCATTATATATGCTGGGTATTAAAGAATGGAACCTGGATAGCATGATGTTCAAATATTTGTGGAGTCCTTTTAAATGGATCGGGAAACAATTGCAATTTTTAGAATACCCGGTTAAGCTCTATCTTATTGTCAATTGCCGGGACTGATCCGCTTTGATCTTTACATGATATAAACCTGGATTCGTCATATCATATGACAACAGTATCGCTATTATTTTAATGAGTATTGCGCTGGCCCTAATTCTTTTTTCATTTTCTTACCGGCGATCTGCTTTAAAAGCATGGATATATTTATTATTGGCCCATGTATTTATATTCTGCGGTATTTGTATCAATGCAGAACATATCAATACCATTGAAATTGTTTTTTATGCAAGCGGTATTCTGGCTGCATTTGTGCTTGGTTATTATTGTTTGCAAAAGATAAAGGCGATTGATAACGATATTTCACTTAATCAGTATCATGGCTATGTGTATGAACAAAAAACCACCTCTTTGTTATTTTTGATTGCAGCGATCTGGCATGCTGGGTTTTCCGGTAACAGCTGCATTTATAGGAATAGATGTGTTGTTTACTTATGTTCACAGGCAACCAGGTCGGATTAATAACATTGATGGCGCTTTGCTTTATATTTATTGAACTGGCAGCGATCCGTATTTATTGCGGATATTTTTGGGACCGCATAAAAAATTGGATCATCCGGTGGCATTCAGGTCATCGTAGAAAGTTAATAAGTTAACAGGGTTGAGAAAGTTGATAAAGGAATTAACAGGCTTACGGTTATAACCCTTTATTAACTTTGTCAATTCATCAACTGATATTAAATATTCAATCCGCCGCAGGCACTGATCGTTTGCCCGGTTATATAGCTGCCCATATCGCTGGCTAAAAACAAAGCCACATTGGCAATATCTTCCGCGGTAGCAAACCTGCCCAAGGGAATACCCGCTTTATATTTCTCGGCGCCTTCGCCATCTTTTAAATAACTGGTCATATCTGTTTCCACAAAACCGGGTGCGATGGCATTGCAGCGGATATTGCGGCTGCCCAATTCTTTTGCGACGCTTTTTGTAAAGCCAATGATACCTGCTTTGCTTGCCGCATAACTGCTTTGCCCGGCATTGCCCATTTCGCCGATCACGCTGCTCATATTGATGATGCTGCCGTTCTTTGCTTTCATCATGGGGCTTATCACCTGCTTCGTCATATTGAAAACACTTTTCAGGTTTACCTGCATCACTTCATCCCATTGTTCTGGCTGTCATGCGTAACAACAGATTATCTTTTGAGATGCCGGCATTGTTCACACAAATATCCATTTGTCCAAATTCTTTCAATACATCATTGACAAAAATTTCACAGGCTGCAAAATCAGCCGGCATTGCTTTTATATGCTTTTGCATTTACCCCCAATGCCTGTTAACTTATTCTTCCAAAGCTTTTGCTTTTTCTGCACTGCTATCACTTACATAAGTGAACGCTACATTAGCCCCATGTTCTGCAAATTTCAAAGCAATGCCTTCTCCGATACCCCGGCTGCCCCTGTTACGATCGCTGCCTTTCCTTCTAATAATTTCATATGATCAGATTTTTAATAAATAATAAAACCGCAAATATAATACCATGCGGCAAATTATAAAAATATCAGCAGGTATATTGCTGCGCTTTATAAACTCAATGTATGATGAATGCTTAAAATTTCTTCGAGGATCTTTCTTTCATTGCTAAGCCTTGGCACTTTATGCTGTCCGCCTACTTTCCTTTGGTGCAAGCCATTTGGTAAAAGTTCCTTCCGGCAATACATGAACTATTGGCATTCGAAGTGCAATATCCTTATGCCGTTTTGCTTCATAATCACTGTTTACATTTTTTAATGCAGTATCCAGTTCAACAATAAAATCGCTGCAGGTTTTGCGGTTCTTTTTCAAATTCTATCAGCCATTCATGTGCGCCGTTGCTATCCTTGGTAAAATAAACAGGGCTGCAGTATAGTCATTCACGATGGCACTTTGTTTTTTCTGCGGCAATAGCAATGGCCTTATCGGTATTATCCACGATCACTTCTTCACCAAAAGCATTCATATAATGTTTAAGCCGGCCCGTTACTTTTATTTTATAAGGATTCAGAGAAGTAAACTGGATAGTGTCTCCGACCAGGTAACGCCATAAGTCCTCCTGTTGTGCTTATAACGAGGGCATAATTTTTATTCATGATACACTTCATTCAGCCCAATGGTCTGCGGGCTTTTCTTTGCCATATTCTTCCACCGGCATGAATTCATAAAAAATACCATGTTCTGTAAACAGATCATGCCTTCATCACCCGGGCTTTTCCTGTGCCGCAAAAAAACCTTCACTGGCATTGTATATTTCAAGGTAATTGATCGGTGCTCCCAATAATCTTTTCGAATTGTTCCCGGTAAGGGACAAATGAAACACCGCCATTAATGTATAATTCAAGATTGGGCCATACTTCCTTAATGGTTTTCTTTCCTTTTATCTCAAGGATGCGTTTCAGCAACAACAAGGTCCAGGTTGGAACGCCTGCCAATGGAAGTTACATTTTCCTCCGCTGTAGTGCTGGGCCAGTTTTTCAATTTTATCTTCCCATTCATCCAGCAGGGCAATGCTCAATTCGGGTGTACGAAGCCATTGTCCCCAGAAAGGCGTATTCTGCATCAATACAGCACTCAGGTCGCCATATTGGATCTCATTCATTCATCTTGATTGATCTGGTGAGATCCACCCACCACCAGGCCTTTCCCGGTAAGCAGATCGCTGGCCGGAAAATTTTTATAATAATTGGTAAGCACATCCTTGCTGGCCTTGAAATGATTGTCCTGCAGGCTTTCTTCACTTATGGGGATGAATTTACTTTTATCGCTGGTGGTGCCGCTGCTTTTTGCAAACCAGTTTATGGGAGTATTCCACAATACATTTTCTTCCCCATCCATCATTCGTTTTATATAAGGTTGAAGGTCGTCGTATTCATGAATGGGACATGCTTTTTTAAATTCTTTCAGGGTAAATAACTTTGAAAAATCGTATTTTTTCCAAATCAGTGTATTGTGCAGCGGTTACAAGGTCCTGCAATACTTCACGCTGTGCAGCAACAGGATGGTTGATCCAGTTTTGTATCCGCCAAAGACGCATGCGTGCCAGTTTTGATATCGCAGGTGATAACAATTTCATTCCCGGAAAGATAAAAAAACTTGTATAGATATTTTGATCTAAAATTCCAGGGGGCTAAAATCAAGCTAAATCATTAGCCCGGCTTATGCATACTGCCCTCAAAATGGTCATTCCGGGCATCTTCATGCAAATAATCCTTTCGCTTCAATTCAAAATTTCTACCCAGGTATAACCTTCTACCATGTTCATCGCCAGCAAGTTCTTCCGCGGTTCCATGTTTAAATATACTTCCATCGATCAGCAGGTAGGCCCTGTCGCAGATGGAAAGTGTTTCATTTACATTGTGATCGGTGATCAGGATACCGATGTTTTTATATTTTAGCTTTGCAATGATCTCCTGGATATCTTCCACAGCGATGGGATCCACCCCCGCAAAGGGCTCATCCAGTAAAATAAATTTAGGATCCACCGCCAGGGCCCGGGCAATTTCGGTCCTGCTTCTTTCACCGCCACTCAGGGTATCGCCATTATTTTTTCTTACATGCTGCAGCCTGAATTCATTCAGCAGTGATTCCAGCTTTTCTTTTTGTCAGCTTTTTTGAGTTTTGTCATTTCCAGAACAGCCGTAATATTATCTTCCACCTTAATTTCCTGAACACACTTGCTTCCTGGGGTAAATAACCAATGCCCATTTTAGCTCTTTTATACATGGGTAGTCTTGTAATATTAATATCATTTAAGAAAACCTCCCCTCTATCCGGTTTAACCAGGCCCACCACCTGGTAAAACGAGGTCGTTTTCCCTGCTCCATTAGGGCCCAGCAATCCAACGATCTCTCCCTGGCTTACATTAAAGGAAACATTATTTACAACTGTGCGGCTGCCATAAGCTTTCACAAGGTTATTGGTCTGTATTGTTAAGTTCAATGTTGAATGTTTTTACAAAAATAAGTGATCAAAACCGGTATGAGAGCGGAAAGCAGATATTATCAAAACTTTAAACAGCGTTTTATATCACTGCCAAGGCGCAAAGACACAAAGAACCACTTCTTGCGGCTTAGTGCCTTGGCGGTAAAAAACAGAAAATGGAAGAAAAAAATAGAAAGTCTTCGTAACTTGATCGCACTTTCTTGCCAAAATTCCCCTTTTAATTATATTATCCGCTTTTGGGCTGGCTTCATTGTTTTTTTTATTTTGGCTTTATCTTTACGGCTATTTATAAATCATGAAAGTAATAGATCATATTAACCATTCCACAGAAACGCTGATTTCTTTTGAGATACTTCCACCCTTAAAGGGTAAGGGAATTCAATCCCTTTACCAGCACCTGGATCCGTTGATGGAATTCAAGCCATCATTTATCAATGTCACCTATCACCGCAGCGAACATGTATTCAAGAAAAAAACAGATGGTACTTTCGAAAAGGTAGTGGTGCGCAAAGGCCGGGTACAGAATCGATCTGTGCCGCCATCATGAATAAATATACTGTAGATACCGTACCACATTTGATCTGCGGCGGATTTAGCGTGAATGAAACTGAAGATGCACTCATCAATCTCAATTACCTGGGCATTGACAATGTGCTCGTGCTTCGTGGAGATGCTGCAAAAAATGAAACGTCCTTTGAACCTGAACCAGGCGGGCACCAGTATGCCATTGACCTGCTAAAACAGGTGACTAATTTAAATGCCGGTGTTTACCTGGAAGAAGACCTGAAAAATACCTCCCAGACAAAATTCTGTATTGGCGTGGCGGGTTATCCTGAAAAACATTTTGAAGCGCCCAATATGGAAACTGACCTCAGGTTCCTGAAAGCAAAAGTAGATGCAGGAGCAGATTATATTGTAACACAAATGTTCTTTGATAATGCAAAATATTTTTCATTTGTAAATGCCTGCAGGGAGATCGGTATAACTGTTCCCATTATACCCGGATTAAAACCGGTTTATACCATGAAACAATTAACAGTTTTGCCCAAAACATTTCATATTGATCTTCCCACTGGCCTTATCCAATGAAATGGCCAAGTTGTAAAACAGATCTGAAGTAGAAGAGGTTGGCACTGAATGGCTGCTTGCAGCAATCCAGGGAATTAAAAAAAGCAGGCGTGCCGGTATTGCATTATTATACATTGGGCAGGCCGCATATTGTTGCGAATGTGGTGAAAGAATTATAACCCAATTTGAAAATAAGTCAATTTGAAGATTTGAAAATGTATGAACGCTTTTAATATAAAAACATTTTCAAATCTTCAAATCACTTAAGTAAGCTTTTAAATACCGTCTCGTTAACCTTTACGGGATATTTTTTCTGAAGCTCTGCAAGCCATTTTTGTTCCAGCACATTTTGGTAATCATTGATCACGAGCCCCCTGGATTCTTCAAAATTACGCTGCTGGTCAGCAGGATAAAGGTTTAAATACTTTATGAAAGTGGCGGTGCCATCTGCATTTTTTATGATCAGGGAATACCCGTCTTTTGTTGGTGTAAAGTTGCTATTGCTCTCATTTAACTGGGAAAGCTCATAACGGCCACTGTCCACCTGCAATTCACCGGGATGCATTTCACCGATCTCTTTCCAGGCCTTTCCCTCTTTGAATGCCGCCATTGCAGCTGTTGCCATTTTTTCAGAAGTGGCGCTGGCAATTAAAACATCTGCACTGGCCGCCCATTTATATTTGTCCTTATGCTCCTTATAATAATTTAATAACCCTGTGCTGTCACTGGAAGCCTTTCCCCATACATTGCGTTCCATGATTTCAAAAAGCATATTTCCTTCTTTGAATTCCTGCATCTGGAATTTGAAATCAGCATTAAATTCTTCGAGGTGCTTTTTATAATAATCGAGTGATGCAATGGTCACATATTTATTCCACAACTCTTTATTGGATTCTCCTTTATACTGTTCACTCGTTTTATAATCCTTCACAAACTTTAACCAGTCAGATCCTTTTAATGATCCCTTGTGAAAGGTTATGATGGTTTTATTACTTATAGGAGACCTGTCTGTAAAATCAATGGAAGGATCTACCATGATCGAATCTGCATACCGGAGCAGGTCCGCTTCTTTTACAGCATCTGATCTTTTATAACCGATCCTCGAAACAATATCTCTCGCAAATTTTTCTTTTGCCGCACTGATCCTTCCATCCTGCATCAATTTTTGTTTAAGTTCATATTGCAGGGATGCATCCGTTCTATCAGATGGCATGGGCGTATAACCCAGCCTTTTTACAATATGAATTCCAAAAGAAGTGCTGAAAGGTTTGCTTATATCCCCGTCCTTAGTAAGGCCAAAGATCTCTTTTTCAAATGACTGATCGAATTTACCGGTACCGAATTCGGGTAACTCACCTCCTGTTAAATAAGTGAGCTTATCATTGCTGTAAGTTTGTGCAAGTTCCCCAAAATCAGCTCCCCCTTTCAGTAACGCATAGACGGAGTCTGCGAGGTGCTGCATGGTTGCTTTTGTAACAGCATCCGCATCAGGAGGAAATGAAAACAGTATTTGTGCAACCTTCCATTTACCGGCGCTTTTTCTTTGTGCTGCCAGTTTAAAAATATGCCATGCATTTTTGGAGCGATAGGGTTTACTGATTTCCTCCGGCTTTAAGGAATAAACAATATTCTCATATTCATATGGCAAAGAAAACACTGTTACAAACCCGAGATCGCCTGACCTGGCTGAAGCATTCGCTACAATGGCATCGTAATTATCTTTACCTGATCTTAATTCATTGTATAGTGACTGGATGCGCTGGTAAATTTTCAATGTATCTTCCGGGGTTGCGGCTGCATCAACGGGAATAGAGAAATGCAATACGTGCAGATCCTGCTGGCTTCTCCCGAACGCCTCTTCCATTAAAGACTGCAGCGCTTTCTCATCACTCATATAATTATCCTCAACCTGCCTGCGGAAATTATCCATATCTACCTGCAGCTGGCCCAATGTATCCATCCGCAAAACTTCAGCGGCTTTCACTTTTAATTTAAAATTGCTGTAAAGGGTGATGTATTCCCGGAGTGATTTTTCTTTGTCGGTAACCGGGGTTTTATTTTTATTATAAGCCCTTAGAAATTCATCTTTACTAACGCTGTTATTCCCATAACTAATAAGTGTTTGCGAATACAATGCAACTGATCCGAGCGCCATTGCAAACAACAATACAAATTTCTTCATTGATGAAAAATTATTTAGGGTTTAGTTTTACCATTCAATTTCACCAGCAGGAGATCATTCAATTGTTGCCAGCTTAGTTTTTTTCCGATGATCCTTTTTTCCTTATCCAGCAAATATAAAGTAGGGGTAGTTATAACATCATATAATTGCCTGTAACTGGGTCTCTGCGCATCCGAGTCCGCCTTTGCCATCTCTTTGGTCTGGTAAACATGCGTCCAGTCCCCCAGGTCGTGTGCTTTTATATATTTTACCCATTCAGGCTTTTGATCTTCTGAAAGCACCGCGTAGATCTTTAAATTTTTCGCCTTCCAGGAAGCCCTGTATATCGAATCTATTTTAGGCAGCTCTTCCTTGCAGTGGCCACAGGTTGGATCCCAAAATATGACAAGGGTATAATCTGCTTTTAAGTCATATAAAGCACTCGGCTTACCGGTACTATCGAGCATTTCGAGATTGGCCGCATTTTCACCGATCAAATTTGACATCTGCATATAGGCACGCCTGCTGATGGTTTCCATTTGCTTTTCATTCAGCCAGCTACTCAATCCCTTACTGTGATATTTATTAAAGAGATGTACAAAAACGGCATCCTGGCCCATATATTTTGGATTGATGTATTCATCGGTTAGCCAGTTTATGAGGAACTTATACATTTCCGGGGCTGATCTTGCCAGCAACAATTTATAATCCACGTCTTTGATGATACTGTCAGGGGACTGCGATATTACTTCCCTGTAATACTTTTCAACCTTGGGTAAGAAGAATGGTGTGCGTATCACACGTTCATCCATGAACGTTATGCCGTCCCAGTAATGGGCTTTATAAAAGTCATAGTTATCAATAGAATCCTGGCGGGTAACCGGTTTTTTGGAAGGATAGGGTGGTTCCTTCATCGCATTTAACAGGGCTGCCATCATTGATTTGGGCTGATTTGTGATGATATCCATCCTGTAATTATTCAACTCCGTATTATAACGGTTATAATTTTCTTCATGCAGGAGTGAATCTTTTTTCGTGACAGCGCTATTGTAGGCAGCCCGCTCCTGCTGCATTAATTTTCCTTTATCAGCAACAAATTTTTGATACTGCTGGAAAAGCAGATTTTCTTTCGAGCCCGTCACGATCATTTTTTTGCAGATCCGCCGTGTCTGCTTTTACCTGGATGTTCTGTTCCTTATCAATAAAAAAATCGGCCGTGAGGTTTTTCCCGGGGAATACAACCGAATAGATGCCCCCGGGAAGTGTTTTATTCCCTTTAAATACTGCCAATCCCTGGTTATTAATAGCCGCAGAATCCTCGATATTCAGGTTTTTGCCCATATGATAAGTGAGGTAGGCGATGCCGGATTTGAAGCTGGGTGTTTCTAATGTAATCTTGTAACCCTGGGCGAAAGAAGTTGTTAACCCGGTAAAACAAATGAGAAGCGTGAATAAAGTTTTCATCATACAATTATAAAAAGTGAACAAATGTATTTAAAATACACCGTTAATAAGCATTATGACCTTGGCATCTGGCTCAAAAATTACATATTCTTAACAAAATGGAAATCGTTTTTTTAAGATTAATTTTGCCCGCGTGAAGAAAAAGCAACAAAGAACCATACTGGAAAACATCCTTGTTACAGATTATGCAGCGGAAGGAAAGGCCCTGGCAAGGCACGAAGGTAAAGTGATCTTCATTTCGGGGGCCGTGCCGGGAGATACCGTTGATATCCTGCTTGGCAAAAATAAAAAGGATTGGGCAGAAGGGAGGGTTCTAAAAATGATACAGCCCGCCGCTGACAGATTGGTTCCCTTTTGCCGGCATTTTGGAGTATGTGGCGGTTGTAAATGGCAAATGTTGCCTTATGAAAAACAGTTGATCTTCAAGCAACAGGAGGCAGAACAAAACCTGAAGCGTATTGGGAAGACAGCGATGCCTGCCGTTATGCCCATTATCGGATCGGAGGATACCATTCATTACCGCAATAAGCTGGAATTCACGTTTAGCAATAAGCGCTTTTTAACCAATGAGGAGATCAATGAAGACGGGGTCGTTCCACAACAGGATGCGCTGGGGTATCATGTTCCCCGCATATTCGACAAAGTAATAGACATTTTTGAATGTTATTTACTCGATGATGTAAACAACCGCATCCGGAATTCAGTCCGCGATTTTGCAAAAGCACAGCAGTTTTCATTCTATGATATTAAAGAGCATACCGGCTGGCTGCGAAATATCATTATACGGTATTGTACTACGGGAGAACTGATGGTAAACCTTTGTATCAATTATGAAGATGAACCAAACCGGGTCTTATTGCTCGATCATATTTTGAAAGAAGTTCCTTCCATTACTACTTTATTATATACCATCAATCCAAAATGGAACGACAGTATCTATGATCTTACGCCGCAGGTATATTCCGGAAAAGGCTATGTAACGGAAAAGCTCGGTGATTTTGAATTCATCATCAGCCCAAAATCTTTTTTCCAGACCAATACAAAACAAGCTGAGCGATTGTATACTGTTGCAAAGGATTTTGCCGGGCTTACGGGACAGGAAATCATATATGATCTCTATTGCGGCACGGGCAGTATCGGAATATTTTTGAGCAGGATGGCAAAAAAGGTCATTGGAGTGGAAGTAATAGAAGAAGCCATTGAAGACGCCCGGAAGAATGCAGCATTGAATAAAATTGACCATGCTGAATTTTTTGCCGGCGATGTCATTAAGATCTGTAATGATGACTTCTTTGCGAAACATGGAAGGCCGGATGTTATCATCACTGATCCTCCGAGGGCGGGCATGCACGAAAAACTTGTGTTAAAGTTACTGGACATTGCGGCGCCGAAAATTGTATACGTCAGCTGCAATACTGCAACACAGGCCAGGGATATCAACCTGCTGAGCGAAAAATATATTGTTGAAAAAGTTCAGCCGGTAGACATGTTCCCGCATACCCATCACATTGAATGTGTGGTTTTGCTTACCCTCAAATAAATGATTAACTCATAACTTTGTTACATGGCATACGGAAATAGTTTTCAGAGAACAACACCCATTGTTTTAAATCTTATCATTATTAATATACTGGCTTATTTTGCCCAGGTGGCTTTTGGCGGCAGCGCGCCATTGAATAGTGTAAATGACCTCTTTGCATTGCATCATTATAAATCCGAAGTTTTCAGGCCCTACCAGCTGGTGACGCATATGTTTATGCATGGTGGTATTTTTCACCTGTTATTCAATATGCTGGCCTTATGGATGTTTGGGAGTTTGATAGAAAGGGTATGGGGACCAAAACGATTTTTAATCTTTTACCTCATTTGTGGCCTGGGTGCTGCACTGGCTCAGATGGGTACATATATATTTGATTTCTGGGACATAGATCATGCGATCATCAGTAGTGATCTAAATGCTCAATACCAGGTAGCGATGCGTCTTGGTTGTACGGTAGGGGCCTCGGGAGCTATCATGGGTGTACTGGCTGCGTATGGTTACCTGTTTCCAAATACCCAATTATTTATCATGCCGCTCCCATTTCCCGTCAGGGCAAAATGGGCCATCCTGGGCATTATTGCGCTTGATGTTTTTGGCGGTGTTTCGAGGGCTCCCAATGATAATGTGGCTCACTTTGCGCATGTGGGTGGAGCATTGATCGGGTTTTTAATTGTTCTTTACTGGAATCGAACAAAAAAGCAAACGTTCTACTAAACCCTTAACATCTTTTTGTTTTTTAGTGCTGTAACTTTATCCAAAAGTTTTTACAATATGGGAGAGGCTGACAGGTACCATGAATATAAAAAAATAAAACGCAACAGGTTTACACTTGGCCAGGACAATAATGCCCTGATGAATTTATTTGTCCTCAACGTCATTTTCTTCCTCATCCTGCTCACTTTACAGGTAGGTTATTATTTCTACCAGCAAACTCCACAGCTGTTTTATGCACAGGTTGTGCAGTGGTTTGAACTGCCGTCCAATCTTACAAAGCTCAGTGAGCGTCCCTGGACCTTGCTCAGCTTTATGTTCACTGATACCAGTGCCAATCTCATGCGCATTATCAGCAATATGTTATGGCTTTGGGCATTTGGCTATATCCTGCAGGGATTGACGGGCAATGATAAGATCATTCCCATATTTATTTATGGAGGCATATTGGGAGGAATCGTTTTTATTGCCGCCAATTATTCAATTCCTGCTTTGCGGGGAGGTAACAACAGTGGATTGCTTGGCGCAAATGCAGGAACCATGGCAGTGGCAATGGCTACAACAACCCTGTCTCCCAATCATCGTTTTTTTACACAGATCCGGGGAGGGATCCCCATCTGGGTATTGATGGCCATCTACCTTATCATTGATTTTGCGGGCGTAGCATCCCAGAATGCTGCATACAGTTTATCCCATTTGGGCGGTGCATTGGCCGGCCTTCTTTTCGTATTCTTCCTGCGCCGCGGAAAAGATGGCAGCGTATGGATGAACCAGGGATACCACTGGTTCATGAACCTGTTCACGCCAAAAAAAGACAATAACCGGAAATCCACTAAAGAAAAGATCTTTTACAATACCGGCAACCGGAACCCCTATCATAAAACGTCCATCATCACACAGCAACGTGTAGACGAAATATTGGATAAAATAAACCAGCGTGGCTATCATTTTTTAACAGAAGAAGAAAAACAGATCCTTAAAAAAGCAGCGGAAGAGGATAACCTGTAAGCCTCCATATTACTAATTTTATGAATACGGTAAAATAGATGGGTTTGATGCTGTACATATTGCTCCATCTTAAAACAACCAAATATTTGTTAGCTTTGAAGCTGCCGTCTTTGATTAGCGGTAACGATCATAAAAAATCAATCATCATGAATAAAGTTTTATCTGGAGCCCTCATCTTTGTTATAACCTTCCTGGGCGCCTGTGCTGATAAAGAGCCGGAAAAAGACCTGACCATTCAGCCGGCAGATACGGGTAAAGTGGTTTCATCCGCTATAGCAGATACGGGTAATAAAATACAAACCCTTCCTGCCAATACATTGAATGCAACCCAGGCTGTTATGCCGGCTCAAACAACAACAACAGCAACAACTGCGCAGCCTGTGACAACTGCCCCAGGTATGAACCCTCCGCATGGCCAGCCAAACCATCGTTGTGATATTGCCGTTGGTGCACCGCTTAATTCACCGGCAGCAAAGCCAGCTGCTACAACAACAACACAAACCATTACTCCTTCAGCAACAAAGGCCCAGCCAATGGTAGTGCAAACACCCGCACAGCCAGCGGTAAAGACAGCTCCCGGCATGAACCCGCCGCATGGAGAACCGAACCACCGCTGTGATATTGCCGTGGGTGCACCATTAAATTCGCCTGTTGCAAAACCTGCCGCAACACCAGCAGTTAAAGCTGTTGCAGCACCAGCCATAGAATCTCTCAAGGCTGAAAGTTTGCCGGCAAAGAAAGATTCAAATTAAAGAGCTACTGGTCTACGGTGCCTGTACAATCGTGTAATATGATATTGCTTTGATGCTTATCTTTATTACATGTCCATAAAGATGTTAAGGCGGGCTACAAAGATTTTTTTAATTGTTTGCAATATTCTCGTTGCCCTGTTCCTGGTGATCGGCTGCTATGGCAGCCGGTTAGACCCCCGGCAATTTTGGTTCTCCGGTTTTTTTACCCTGGCAAGTTTTTACTTTTTACTGATCCTCGTTGGCTTCGTTTTTTTCTGGCTTTTTGCAAAACCTGTTTGTGCACTCATTGGCATTGTTTCGATCCTGTTTACCTGGAAGCCGCTCGGACAGGTATTCCAGGTGAGGATGGCGCCAAATTTTATCATACAAAAGCATCCTTCCAACCTGCGGGTAATGAGCTGGAACGTAGAGCATTTTGATATACTGGAACATAAAACACATCCCGAAAGAAAACAGGAAATGATCGACATGATCAACCAACAGCAGCCGGATGTGGCATGTTTCCAGGAGATGGTAGCCAGCGACAGTATCCCTTCTGCCATTAACTATATCCCTGATTTCATGAAACGGTTGCACATGGAAAATTTTCATTATTCATACAACCCAAAACTGGATTTTGACTCAAAGCACCGCTACGGGATCATCATTTTCAGTAAATACCCCATCATCAGCAAGCATACCCTGAGCTATGCACCCAGGGATTATAATTCGATCTTTCAATATGTAGATATTGTAAAGGGCAATGATACTTTCCGGGTATTCAATATTCATCTTCAGTCGCTTAAATTCAGTACAGAGAATCGTGAGTATATAGATAAGCCCTCCATCAAAGATGAAAGGGATATTGAAAAATCAAAAAGCCTGGTCGCCAAATTCAGGACGGGATTCTTAAAACGCAGGTACCAAAGTGAGCATATCAAGGAAGCAGTGAATAAAAGCCCTTATCCTGCGATCGTTTGCGGGGATTTTAATGATGTACCCAATAGCTATGCTTATAATACGATCGGCAAGGGTATGAAAAATGCCTTTGTTGAAAAAGGCACCGGGATCGGCCGTACTTTTTATAGCATTTCGCCTACACTGCGTATTGATAACATTTTCGTGGATGAGCGTTTTAACGTAGAGCAATTTGTAAGGATCCGGAAAAAACTGAGTGACCATTTTCCCATTATTGCTGACCTGTATTTTAATAAACCTTAACTTACAGCTATGTTATCTATAACAACTCCATATTATTTTTATATTCCCTGTTGCCCTTGCGGCAAGCTTAATATCTTTGTACAATAAGTACTACTCATAAAAATCAGCTTAATATAAGGACAGTATGTTCATCATTGCTACACTGTAAAAGTGTGCGACGCCAATGAAGTTGAATAATGAACAACTGCCGGGACAAAAAATAATTACATGCCATTAAAGATTTATAATTCATATACCAGGCAAAAAGAGGATTTTAAACCCATTACACCTGGCCATGTGGGCATGTATGTATGCGGGCCTACCGTAAGCGGCGAAAGCCATCTGGGCCATGCAAGGCCTTATATTACTTTTGATGTTGTATTACCGATACCTCACGTTTACCTGGGTTATAAAGTAAGGTATGTGCGCAATATTACCGATGCCGGCCATTTTGAAGAAGAGGGCCGCGAAGCAGAAGATAAGGTCAGCAAAAAAGCCATGCTGGAAAAACTGGAGCCCATGGAACTGGTACAGAAATATACCAACCTGTTTCATTGGGCCATGAAGCAGTTCAATTACATTGAGCCCAGTATTGAGCCAACTGCAACCGGCCATATCGTGGAGCAGATAGGCATGATCGAAAAGATCATTGCAGGAAGGCTATGCCTATGAAGTGAATGGCTCTGTTTATTTTGATGTAAAGAAATATGCTGCTACCTATGATTATGGAAAACTAAGCGGAAGGGTGATTGAAGACCTGCTGGAAACAACCCGTGAACTGGAAGGGCAGGAAGAAAAAAGGGACAGAGCTGATTTTGCATTGTGGAAAGCGGCGCCCCGGAACATATCATGCGCTGGAAAAGCCCCTGGGGCGAAGGTTTCCCCGGCTGGCATATTGAATGCTCTGCCATGGCAACAAAATACCTGGGGACCGAATTTGATATTCATGGCGGCGGTATGGACCTGCAGTTCCCGCATCATGAAAGTGAGATAGCGCAAAGTACCATCTGCAATCACCAGTGCACCGGTGAGATACTGGATGCATAATAATATGATCACCATCAACGGGCAGAAAGATGGGAAAGAGCTACAACAATGTGATCAAACTAACGGAGTTGTTCAGCGGCAATCATCCATTGCTTACGCAGGCATTTCAGCCCGATGACCATCCGCTTTTTTATTTTGCAAACCCATTACCGCAGCACGCTTGATTTCAGCAGTGAAGCGTTGGAGGCCAGTGAAAAAGCATTGAAAAGATTGTGGGAAGCTTATGAGATCCTTAAAAAACTGGCACCTGCAGGCGGGCGCTGCAACAGACCCGGAACTGGATCATAAAATTAACAACTGGCTGAATGAATTGGATGAATTTATGGATGATGATTTCAGCACCGCCAAAGTGCTGGCAAATATGTTTGAAATGGCCCCGGTCATCAATTCAATGAAGGATGGATTGATACCGGCAGATTCTATCAGTGCTGATACCCTGGAGCGAATGAAAGAGAAGTTCAGGGTTTATTTAGAAGACATATTTGGATTGCAAAATTCAGATGCTTCCAACAATGAAAGCCTGAAGGGAGTGATGCAATTGCTGATAGATATCCGTAAGGAAGCAAAAACAAAAAAGGATTATGCTACTTCTGATAAGATCCGCATCCAGTTGAATGAGCTGGGTATCTTACTAAAAGATGAGAAGGATGGCGGGGTGAGCTGGGTGGTGGAATAATTTCGTTTAAGGGTTTAAAACGTTAAACCCTTAAACCTTGAAACCTTAAACGATTGGAACACTAAATTCTTATGGAACACCTTGCCCACCTCAGCAAAGACAAAAAAATAAAAAAGATCATTGAGTTGCAACAGCCTTATGTATTGGTGAAACGAAATAATGTTTACCTGCACCTTTGCTATTCCATCATGAGTCAACAATTAAGCACGAAGGTTGCGGATGTTTTTCACCGCAGGTTTTTGGAATTGTATAATGGAATAGAACCGACCCCCAAACAAATCGCAGCAACCCCCTTTGAAACATTGCGGGGCATTGGCCTAAGCAGCGCGAAGGCAAATTATGTATTGAATGTTTCCAGGTTCTTTATCTCGGAAAAAATTACGGATGCCAGCCTGGATAAAATGAACAATGAGGAACTGATCAAATATCTATCACAAATAAAAGGAGTGGGGCAATGGACCGTGGAAATGATCCTGATGTTCACATTGGGCAGGGAAGATATTTTTGCCGTAGATGACCTCGGGATACAACAGGCCATCTGTAAATTATACAAAGTGGATGCTACGGATAAGAAAGCCATGAAAGAGCAGATGCTTAAGATCTCTGCGAAATGGACCCCATACAGGACCTATGCCTGCAGGTATTTATGGGGCTGGAAAGATAATGTTCCTGCAAAAAAAGATATAAAAAAATAGAACGTCATTGCGAGCCATTACTAAGCCGCTTCGTTTTTAAAAAGAAACCTGTTTGGTGAAGCAATCTATTTCATCAGGATTCGGCTATTTTCAGCAAGATTGCTTCGTTCCTCGCAATGACGAACAAAAAATACAACGTCATTGCGAGCCATTACTTAAGCCGCTTCGTTTTTAAAAAGAAACCTGTTTGGCAAAGCAATCTATTTCATTTAGGATTCGGCTATTTTCAGCAAGATTGCTTCGTTCCTCGCAATGACGAACAAAAATATAACGTCATTGCGAGCCATTATTAAGCCGCTTCGTTTTTAAAAAGAAGCCTGTTTGGCGAAGCAATCTATTTCATTTAGGATCCGGCTATTTTCAGCAAGATTGCTTCGTTCCCCGCAATGACGTTCTTTCGATCCCGGCAAATTATTTAACCACGCCTTTTATTGTTAAGATCTTAGCTGCCTCTTTATCATTTGACTTAACGGTAATGGTCTTTGAGAATGTCCCCATCGTTTTTGCATTGAAGCTGACGTTTATTTTAGAGGATCTGCCGGGAGCAATGGCTTCCGTCGGATAATCTGAAGCCGTACATCCGCAGGAAGTAACGACCTCTGCAATGGTAAGTGCTTCATCGCCATTGTTTGTAAAGGCGAATTCGACGGATACCGGTACTCCCTGTGCAATTTCTCCAAAATCGTGGCTGTCCTTTACCCACATCGCCTTTGCCCCTGTTGTGGAAACCCCGGTATGGGTTACTGAGCTGGATCCAATGAAAGCTGTTGTGAGAGACACGAGCATCACGGTCGCAATGGATGATAATACAAGATTTTTAATGTTACGCATAAAATAATTTTTTGAATGAATAATTTAAGTTGCTGTCGTATTAATACCCGGTAAAAATAGAGTGCTTGTCCCAACAGGGCTGTTAACCGGATTCTAACTTTTGTCAATGATATGTTAACGGAAAAAATGTTGCTCTTTTTGTAATATTATTGTACCGTGAAATTTAATCGTATTAAAATAGTCGTACTGGTAGGCATTATTGCTTTTATTGGTATTATTATTATCCAGGTCTATTGGTTAAGACAGGCTTTTGACCTTGAAGAAAAAAAATTAAGCCAGAATATCCAGGTATCGTTGCTGGAAGTGGCCAATGAAATAGACGCACACTACGGTTACCAGCCCCCGCTGATAAACCCTGTAAAAAAGGTTTCGGAAGATTATTATGTAGTGAACATTCACAATGATTTTGACGCCAAGATCCTTGAATTATACCTGATCAATAAATTCTCGAAAAAGGGCATCAGCACTGATTTTGAATATGCCATTTATGATTGCGAGACCGATAAGATGATCTATGGAAGTTACGTGAACATGAGTAAAACGGGTAAACATAAGATCTCTGACGCTTTCCCGAAAGTAAAAAACCTTGTGTACTATTTTGCGGTGCGGTTCCCCAATCAGGCCAGCCATATTTTCGCTACATTGAAATGGTGGGTCATCCTCTCGGTTATCATGGTGATCGTACTGATCATTTATTTGTATTCCATATATGTGATCCTGCAGCAGAAAAGGTATGCCGACCTGCAAAAGGATTTTATCAATAATATGACGCATGAATTTAAAACACCCCTTGCTTCCATTCTCATCGCTTCAAATTATCTGATCAAACAGGAAGCTGTAACTGCTGTTCCCAAACTGGAAAAATACACACAGATCGTAATTGATCAAAGCAAAAAACTAAATGAGCATGTTGAAAACATTCTGAGCCTTGCCAAATCCGATACCAAACCGCTGCATTTGGAAAAAACAACCTTCCCTGTTATGGATGTGATCAACGAAACCATTGACACCATCAAGCTAAAATACGAGGGTGCAGAAATTAAACTGGAATCCGCATCTCCAAGTTATAAGATCACGGCGGATGAATTTCATTTTGCGAATATCATTTATAATTTTTTAGATAATTCCATTAAATATTGTGACCAGCCGCCCCGGATCACCATACAATTATATGAAGAGAATAAACGGCTGGTCATTAAACTAACTGACAACGGAATAGGTATTCCATCCAAATACATAAAACATGTTTTTGAAAAATTTTACCGGGTGCCCGGCAATAAAAACACGGAAACCAATGGATTTGGGCTCGGGCTTTATTATGTGCAGAAGGTCTGCCGGCTGCATCAATGGAAATTAGCCATAGAAAATAACCGCGGGGAAGGCGTCAACGTAAAACTAATTATTTAGCTATGCAGAAAAAACACCGGATACTGTATGCTGAAGATGATGCAACGCTGGCATACTTAACAGCCGACAATCTTTCGAATAACCAGTATGAAGTGGATCATTACGCTGATGGACAGGCCTGCCTGGATGCATTCAGAACAAAGGCTTATGATATCTGCATTTTTGATGTGATGCTTCCGGGGATCGATGGCTATGCGCTTGCTGAAGAAGTAAGGAAACTTGACCAGCACATCCCCATCATTTTTTTATCTGCCAAGACACTCAAAGAAGACAGGATAAAAGGATTGCGCCTTGGTGCAGATGATTACCTCGTGAAACCTTTCAGTATCGAGGAACTTGTGCTGAAGGTTGAGATATTTATTAACCGGTCTCAAAAAAATATTGATGTTAAAAACCGGGTTTATAAAATAAGCAACTGGCAATTTGACCCCGGTAATTTTTTACTGGAAAATAAAGACGAACAAATTTACCTGACCCAACGGGAAGCAGAATTATTAAAATTCTTTCTTGACAATAAAAACAAGGTATTAAAAAGAGAAGAGATATTGAATTCACTATGGGGGCAGAATGATTATTTTATGGGGAGAAGCCTGGACGTTTTTGTATCGAGGCTGCGTAAAATATTTTCAAAAAATGAGAAGGTAAAATTCGAGAACGTACACAGTATTGGATTTAAATTCGTGGAGAAAGAATGACCCGGGCTCCTGATTGTTATTGCAGTGACCCTATTTTGATTGCCACAGATTGCACAGATTAAATACAAATTATTAGAAATTAATTTCTGCGACAACTGCTTCTAAATACTTTTTATCGGTCTCGTCAAAATGATCCAACATTTCGCTGTCTGCATCAAGTACAGCTATGACCTCACTGTTACGGATAACCGGCACTACAATTTCAGATCTTGATAAACTGCTGCAGGCAATATGGCCAGGGAATTTTTCAACGTCGGCAACGATCAATACAGCTGCATCAGCCCAGCTTTTGCCACATACACCTCTTCCCTTTTTTATCCTTGTGCATGCTACAGGCCCCTGGAACGGTCCCAATACCAACTCATCATTCTTTACGAGGTAAAACCCGATCCACAACCATTTGAATTGCTCTTTGAGTGCCGCAGTTACATTTGCAAGATTTGCAACGAGGTCTGTTTCACCATCCAGTAATCCTTTTATTTGAGGCAACAATATTTGGTATTGCTCTTCTTTATTTCCGGTTGCTATTAAAAGATCATCTGCCATACTGCAAAGATAATTGCTTTATGTTCCGACAATCAAAACCGGGTAAACAGGCTGTCGTATATGTAATAAAGTAACCTTGAGTGCGCTGACCACGGAGTAAGTAAAAAATATTTAACAGGCGATCGCTTTATTTGCCAGGATCGTTTCTATTTTTTGCAAAAGCTGTTGTATACCAAAAGGCTTTGGCAAAAAGTCATCTGCACATGCTTTGTCGGCTATTTGATCAAGATCGGAGGTTGCAGACACAAGTATAACGGGGATATCCTTGGTTCGTTGGCCTTTTTTTAACTGCCTGCACAATTCTTCACCGTTCCTGATACCTAACTGGTTGTCCAGCAGGATGAGATCAGGTTTTATGCCGGATTTTAAAAAATGAAGGTCCCCGGTTGTATTTGTAGCTACCTCATAACCTGCATTTGTCAATATCAGTGAGACAATATTGACGATACTCACATCGTCATCTACAACAAGTATCGTGGTTTTCGTATCCATGTCACATCAGAGGGTATTTGATTCGCCCGGTTAATAGCAAAAGCAGTTCCAAAAATCATTTTTTTTGTAATAAACCTGAAATTAGGTCCGCTTCAAACCCTTTCTGCATCAGGTATGATTGTAGTTTCCGGTTCCTTATATATAGATTTTTTTCACTTTTTAGTGTTTTTAGCTTAGCCTCCAGCAGTGTTTTAAGCACTTTTTCATATTCATCCTCATCAATGCTATTCAGTGCCTTTTTAATGCAATAATCACTCAGCTTGTTTTGCTTCAACGCATATTTTATTTTAACACGGCCCCAGTGTTTTATACGGAATTTCCCTCCGGCAAAAGCAATGGCATACCTTTCTTCGTCCAGGTATTTCTCGCCTATCAATTGTGAAAGTAGCAACTCTACCTCATCTTTATACAGGCCAAAGCTGTATAGTTTTTCCCGGACCTCGTAATGGCACCTTTCCTGGTAAGCACAATAGTGCCTGATCTTTTCAAGTGCCCTTTCCGTGCCTATATTTTTGGGTTGCATGAGCTTAATTTACATCATTGCGGCCTAAGAACTGATATCTTTTTGTAAAGATCCCTGCCCGCTTTTAAACGGGCCAAATTTCTTATTTTCATTTGCCGCAATAATTTATCTTTGGCACTCATTAAACAACTCTTATGAAGTTTATCGTTTCTTCTTCGGCGCTGCTGAAACAACTGCAACAGATCAGTGGTGTAATCAATGCCAATACAGTACTGCCCATCTTCGAAGATTTCTTATTTGAAATTGAAAAGAACAAGCTCACGGTGGTGGCTACAGACCTTGAAACGGTTATGAAAGTACATATGGATATTGAGGCCAAGGACAGCGGGAAGGTTTGTATACCTGCCAAGATCCTGATGGATTCCTTAAAAAATATTTCCGAGCAACCGCTCACTTTCAATATTGATAAAAACTTTGCTGTAGAAATTACAAGCGATAATGGTAAATACAAGGTAATGGGCGAAAATCCGGATAATTTTCCGAGGGAACCGGCAGCAGATGATGCCAACTCGTTTACCATGACCTCCTCTGCATTGGTTACGGCTATTAACAAATCCATCTTTGCGGTAAGCAAGGATGATCTTCGCCCTGCAATGACAGGCGTATATTTTGAACTTGATAAAAAAGGCCTCACTTTCGTTGCCACAGATGCGCACAGGCTTGTACGTTATACCCGTACGGATGTAAGCTGCCCTAAAAAAGATTCATTCATTGTACCTAAAAAACCGTTCACGCTTTTGAAAAGCGCCTTGCCTGACAATGATGATGAGCTTACGCTTTCTTATAACAGCAATCATCTTTTTGTAACTCATGGCGGTACAGAACTGGTGTGCCGATTGATCGATGCCCGTTTCCCGGATTATAAAGTGGTGATCCCGGTTGACAATCCTTATAAGATGGTGGTTACCCGTGGTGATTTCCAGAGCGCTTTGCGCCGGGTAAGTGTATTCAGTAATAAAAGTACCAACCAGGTTGCATTAACAATCAGCGGAAGCGAACTGCAGCTTGCAGCACAGGACGTGGATTTTAGCTTTGAGGGCAATGAACGCATGTCTTGCCAGTATGATGGTGAGGACCTGCAGATCGCCTTTAATGCCAAATTCCTGATAGAGATGTTGAATGGAGCAGATACTGCTGAAATAAATATGGAGCTGAGTACCCCCACTAAAGCAGGTATCATAAAACCATCAGAGCAGGGGGAAAACGAGGAACTCCTGATGCTGGTAATGCCATTGATGCTGAATAACTAACCAATTCATATTTGATACAAAAAACGCCTTCAGATAATTGAGGGCTTTTTTTGTATAAAATACTCCCCGGTTTTTATTAGTTTTCCTGCTGTTTCTCACAATAACCGCTTGCGGGTTCTTTGGCATAGATTTTAATGCATTTGTTAAATAAATGCACTTCACAATAACAAAACCAAGGATCATGAAAAAACTTTTCAGTTATTTTATTCCCATACTACTATTCTCAGGGGCCTTTCTGAGTTCCTGCAGCAAAGCAGATACACAGGAACAATTGCTTTCAACAACGGCCCGGGAGGCAGGATCAGACCGGAACAATTGTCCACCCCCTCCACCGCCTCCACCCACTTGTTGTCCCTCAGTGCTTCCCATAGCTACCAGTATATCTTATAGTTTAAACTCCTTTAACTCTCCCCAAAGTGTTGGTATACTGCTGGATGTTTTTTATACCAACCCGCAGGCAGCCGGCTCGTTTAGAGTGGTCCTGAGAAATGTGAATGGTGTTATTGATTCAGTCACTGTGGTGCCTGCAGACCTAACCGGCCCGGGGGGACCCGGAATGTTCCATGTTGACTTTTATGCTCCTGCTGAAGATTTCCCTTGTACAGTGCAGGTAAATGGCCGGCCGGCGAACCTGGATTGCCCCGGTCGAACAAGAAGGTCCTTCCAGATAGCGATGGATGAGAATTGATTATTTATTGCCCCATTCTATCCTGTGCCTTCATGGAGGGCCCAGTAATTATCTACTGACATAATTTTAAATAAACATGAGATACATCCTATTAATCGCAGCAGTGATCATCACGACGGGCTTCATTTTCAGGAATGAAATAAGAGATCTTATTCCGGAGAAAAATTCCGCTCAAAAAAAATCAAAAAAGATAAAAGATAAAAGTGAAGCCAGGCCGGAAAGTCTATCTGCGGGTATCATCATCAAGGAGAGATGGGATTTGCCCGGCGATCTTAAAGAAGTTTCAGGGATAGCATACCTGGATAATGACCGATTTGCATGTGTGCAGGATGAGGCTGGAACGATCTTTATTTATAATAAGGTCTCCGGAAAAATTGAAAACAAAATTTCATTTTCAGGTGCCGGTGATTTTGAGGGTATCACGGTAAAAGGAAATATGGCTTACGTGGTGCGGGCAGATGGAATGCTTTACGAGGTAAATATGGAAACCAAAAAAACGGCCGAATATAAAACAGCTTTAACGCTGCAACAAAATGTAGAAGGATTGTGTTATGATGAAAAAAATAACCGCCTTCTCCTGGCGATCAAGGATAATGAACCGGGCAATCCTGGTTATAAAGGTATATACGCATTCGACCTGTCTAAAAACAACCTGTTAAAAGAACCTGTATTTAAGATTGACCTGCAAAATGAGATATTAAATAATGGCCCTTTGAAAAAAAACAGGCCATTCATGCCTTCCTCTATAGGGATCCAGCCCACAACAAACGATATATTTATCACAGATGGTCCGAAATCAACCTTATTGATCATGGATAAAACCGGGAAGATCAAAAAACTCTACCAATTGGGAAAAGAATTTGTACAACCTGAAGGAATAACATTTAATCCAAAGGGTGATATCTATATTTCAAATGAAGGCACAAAAAATCCTGGAAATATAATACAGGTAGAAATTCAATAATAAAGAAAGCTTAACTGGCTACTGATCAATCTTATTATAAATAAAAAACCGCTCCAACGTAAATTGGAGCGGTTGTCATATATAAAGTCAATTACAGCTTATTGAATTTCTTCACGATCCTGTCATCACTCAATTGCATTTTAATAACATATGAGCCCGGGGCAAGTTTACCGGTTTCTATTGAAATGTTATTAGTTCCTGCGACTACATTCATGGCCTGGTTATAAACCTGGCGGCCGCTGATATCTGTAATGGTTAAGGTTCCTTTATCTGCTTTGTCTGCATCAATCTTCACGTACATATGTTGCTGAACGGGATTTGGTGCAAAAGAAAAATCTGCGCTGCCAAGATTTCTCACATTTTTCACTGTGCTGTATTTAAAGGCATTATCATTATCAACCAGTCTTAACCGGTAGTAATTGATCCCTTTTACAGGAGACAGGTCTGTAAAGCTATAGTTACGTACGGTGTTGCTGTTACCCGCGGCCGCAACCTGGCCAATTTCTAAGAACCTTGTCCCGTCGGTACTACGCTCGATCACAAACTTGTTGCTGTTTGCTTCCTGGCTGGTTTTCCAGGTCAGTTTATTTACGGAACCGGTACGTTGTGCATTAAATTCCAGCAATGAAATGGGTAAGGTAGCAGAGATCGTAATATCATCTAAGCCGATCACATTTCCCCATTTGCTTACACCTTCAAAGGCAACCTGTATCGTCTGGCCAATATAAGCGTTCAGGTTAACGGATTCCATCCTCCAAACGGGGGTTACTGCTGTAATATCGGGGCGTTGGAACCCAGGCGTTAACCTTGTCCAGCTTTGTCCCCTGTCGGTAGATACTGATACATACAAGCTGTCTAAAGAAGTGTCGAATACATCGTCATGGCTCATCCAGAAGGTTATCAGGGCCCCTGTAGCCGTGGTCAGATCTATACAATTACTGTACAACCTGCTCTCGAAACCTTCGGAATCATCACCGCTATAACTGTCAAATATATAGAAGCTGTCACCAGGGAGACGCGGCGACAAAGGAAGGATCATATCACCATTTAAATAATCACCCCCCCATAAGGTCCATAATTGGCGGTCTCCAAAAATGCCCTGGGCAAAAGGGAAGACAGGCAGGTTTCCTTCTACATCTTCTACTGCAGGAAAAGTAGAGATCAACGTCACGCCCGATTCTGTTGTAAGGGTATCGTTGTATGTAGTTCCGTCTCCCGCAAGTGTTACAAATGCAGTATCAAAATTAGTACCCAGGTTATTCAGATTTATTCCGGTGAACGTTATTAGTTCAGTTGCTCCCGGTAAAATGACAGCGGTATTGGCCTGTGTGCCGGTAAAAGTATTGGCTCCCCTGATACGTAAGGTGGTGGAAGCGGCGCCAGCTGCGATATTGGTTGTGCCATCATTTAATATTTCTACGCCAATGTTTTGCGGGGTAGTGTAACAGGAGGCTGTTGGGAAATCAAACCCATTCACACCGGCATCTACCGGGAATGTGTGAATGAAGGCGATCAGGGGCCTGAATGTAGATGCTACTAAACTACTTACTCCCGCAGCCGGTACTGCAGCACCATTATACCTGCGGGTAGAATTTACTAAAGCACTTGTATTGTTTCCTATTGCAGCATCAAAACCATTACCGGTATGGGTTACCCCGTCAGCCCTTATGATCAGGATCTGCAGGTTAGTTCCGGCGGTGCGTGTAAAAGGAGCTGTAAGACTTACTCCCACAAACCCGGCAGGAGTTGCATTAAAAGTACCACTAAAAACCAGCGAATAACCGGTAAGGCTATAAGTTCCGTCTGTGAATGCAGTAGTTGCCAACGGAACATTTTTCATATAGATACTGAAGTTATTTACAGTGGGTGTGAGCCCTTCTGTGTTCATAAAAAAGAATACTTGCTGTATGGCAGATCCCGCGGTAATAAAATTTCCGGCACCGATCTCTGCTTCGGTATAAATGGATTCACTCGCGTGATTGGCCATATTTCCAATAACGATAAAATTACTTGCGCCCGGATTGTCTGCGATCAACACAGTCTGGGCGAAGGACCCGGCGCTGATAACAGCCGTAAGTAAAAACAGGTAAATTTTCTTCATAATATGTTGTTTTTTGTTTGATGCTGGTCTGAATTAATCAGCAACGATTTAGGGAATAGCTTTGATAAAGTACAGGAGTTAAAAAGGGAGACCAAGATAAAACAATTCTATTTCCTACCAAAGAAATATATTCACTTTCCAGATTCATTTTCCCATGAAATAGCTGCTTTGCCGGTCTTAATTTCAAGATGTGAATCAGGAGGTACCCGGAGTTTCCATTTCTTCCGGTGGTTTTAATGGTAGGGTTATGGTAAATACCGGCTAACTGCTATTATTCAATACCTTTAATTCATGGAAATGGTAACTGTAAAAACCTTTGATAATTATTTTACTGCCAATATCATTTTAAGCAGGCTGCAGCTGGCAGGTATAACCTGTTATTTAAAGGATGAATATACGGTAACGATCGATCCTATCCTGAGCAACGCCATTGGCGGTATTAAACTGGTTGTACCGGTTGAGGAAGCAGCAATGGCAACAAAAATACTGCAGCATTTTGAGGAAGAATATTTACAGTCGCTTGAATGCCCCAAATGTTTTACAAATAATATTTTACTTGTTCCGAAACAAAATGCGGGTAATTTTTTTACGGCCATTCTTACCTGGGTTTTTTCCAGTTATGCGGTAGCTGTAGAGAATGTTTACCAATGCCAGCAATGCGGGTATGAAAGTAAAACAATGCCGGAAAATGTTTCGGTTCATAATTAAGGTGCTCATATTTCTTTTATATAAAATTTTCTGCCGATGAGAAAAATAGCCCTGATCCCTGCCCGTTATGCAGCCACCAGGTTTCCATATAAGCTCATGCAGCCGCTTGGCAATAAAACTGTGATACGACATACATACGATAATACGGCTGCAACCGGCCTCTTTGATGAAGTGATCGTTGTAACAGACAGCGAAATTATTTTAAAAGAGATCCGCGATCACGGTGGCAACGCGATGATGAGTGTGAAACAACACGAAAGCGGAAGTGACCGTATTGCAGAAGCTGTTGCAGGCATGGATGCAGACATCATTTTAAATGTACAGGGAGATGAGCCTTTCCTACATGCCGGTACGCTGGGAAAATTATTAGCGGTCTTTGAAGATGAAGAGGTGAAAGTGGCATCCATTATGAAAAAATTTACGGACCTGTCTTTGGTGAATGATCCCAATTATGTAAAAGTAACCGTTGATAAAAAAATGAATTCCCTACTGTTCAGCAGGTCTGTTATTCCCTGTTACCGGGATGAGGCACCCGCAATGGTTTATTATGAACATATCGGCGTATATGCATTCAGGAAAAAAGCATTGCTGGATTTTACCGGCTGGGAAATGACCCCGCTGGAATCCGCAGAAAAAATTGAATGCCTCCGCTATCTTGAAAATGGCATTCAGTTAAGAATGGTGCTCACGGAAAACGCAGGGATAAAGATCGATGTCCCCGGTGACCTGGTAAGGGCTGAAAATTATTTAAAAAATTTATAACTTCAATCCATATGCAGAATCTTTTTGATACCGATACATACAACGAAATAACAACCAGGCTAAATAAGCTAACACCCGGGATCACGGGGCAATGGGGAAAAATGAATGTATCACAAATGATGGCACATTGCACACAGGCTTTCAAGGTTCCGTTAAGTGATAAGCCAATGCCCCGTATGTTAATGGGCAAGCTGATCGGGTGGATGGTAAAGCCGAAATTGTATAATGAAAAGCCCTGGGGTAAGAACCTGCCTACAGCGCCCAATTTTATCATTAAAGATGAGCGTGACTTTACCAGGGAAAAACAAGAGCTGACAGATCACATCAATCAATTTCATTCAATGGGTCCAGGAGCTGTTGGTAAATACCCGCATCCAATGTTTGGAAAATTTACTCCAGAACAATGGGGAATGAGTATGTATAAACACCTTGATCATCACCTGAGACAGTTTGGCGTTTGATCATTTCCACAGATAATATAATACCCCGTTCAGATCATCCGTAATAAAAAACGAATGGCTATCCTTCATTAAAATATCACAGGGCCGGCCATGCCTGTCCGCTTCTGTTTTGCCCGATAAGAAACCGGATATGATCTCGGTATATTTATTTTTCGCTTCTATTTTTACGACGGAATTTCCACGCTCACGCCATACACTGGTACTTCCATGAAGACAGACCAGGATACTGTTTTTTAAGACAGGATCATCAAACCCCTTGAAGTATTCAAAACCGAGCGGCGCGCTATGAGCTTTAAATCCTAAAAAACCAACCGGTGGTTTCTTTACCCATGCTGCTTTTAAAGAATCTTTAAACTGCTCATCTTCAAATATCTTATTTTGATATTGGTAATAAAATGGCCATCCATAATAACCATTCCTTTCTATTTTCTGAAAAGGATCTTCCGGTTTATCCGGCCCGATCAGGTCCCGGCCCATCCCGGTACCCCATAGGTCATTGCCGATCCATTTAATTCCAACAGAATTTCTCAATCCCCTTGCAAAGAATTGCACCCCGCTTCCATCGGAATCCATTTCCAGGACACATGCCCGAACGGCTTCTTTTTCAATGCAGGCATTACAGCTGCTGCCAACACTTACATATAATTTATCATGATGAAATGCAATGCTGCGGGTCAAATGCCATCCTCCATATTTATAGCTCAGGCCATGATCCGGGAATGTTGCGATCAGCCTTCCCGTATCTGCAGGCATGGTATCTCCTGCATGATAGGCATAACGTTTCAGCTTACCTGTTTCAGCTACGTAAATAAAATCCCTGTAAAAAGCTACCTGGTTCGGATTGTGCAGGCTGTCAAGGTAAGGCGTAACCTTGCCAAACTGTTTTAAAGAATCATTCCAGCCATCAAAGACTAGCACACGGCCCTTATGATTGTCATCCCTGTTATACATATCTGTTGCAAATAAGCGGTTATCGGGGCTCATTGCTAAGAAACGCAGGCGTCTTAGCCCTTCTGCAGCGATGCTCAGCCTGTATCCTTCCGGGATATTCAGATCAAACTGCTTTCCATTTGCGAGGGTTACTGGCACTGGTTTTAATGTCACGGGTTGTGTTGCTGTATTCAGATCATAGGTGATGCTGTCAGCCAGGCCAGTAATAACGGTATCGGCTAACTTATTGGAAACAACCGAATCTTTTTTTATTGCAGGCGTTTTGTCTGTATGACCATTGCAGGAAGAACCCAGAAAAAAAACAACAAATAAACGCATCATATAAATAATCAATTAAAATCCAGTTACTGTTTCTTCTGTGAAACCAAAATTGGTGTTGCGTGGGTAGTACTTTTGTCAAAATTTATTTCTTCTCTCTGTGCCTTTGTGCCTCCGTGTTTCAATATGTTTTTTTCAACTGCTGTTTGCCTTTGCAACACAGAGACACAAAGACACAGAGGCCCCGGTTTAATTAATAACCCCACATGCTTGGATATAATCACAATTTCAAGAGCCTGTTCACCGCTTCATCCAGTGTTGATTCTTTTTTTGCAAAACAAAAACGAAGTACCTTATGATCTACCGGATTTTTATAAAATGCTGAAACAGGTATTGTAGCAACACCGGTGTCCCGCGTCAGCCTGACCGCAAATTCATTTTCCGGTTCATCACTGATACGCTCATAACTGTATAACTGGAAATAGCTTCCGAATGACCGCAATGGAAGGAATTTTGTTTGCCGCATGATATTTTCAAAATAATCCCGTTTCTGTTGCAGGAAACTTCCCAGTTGAAGGTAATGGTCTTTGTTTTTTAAAAAATCTGCCAGCGCATATTGTACCGGGCTGTTGCAGGTAAAACAATTGAACTGGTGTATCTTCCTGAATTCCTTCATTAGTTTATCCGGGGCTATGCAATACCCAAGTTTCCAGCCGGTGCAATGATACACTTTCCCGAAAGAAAAGCAAACAAAGCTTCTCTCAAACAGGTCCGGGTAACGCAACATGGAAAGATGTTGTTTCTCATCAAAGATGAGGTGCTCATACACTTCATCACTGATAATAAAAATACCGGTATCTTTTACAACGGCCCGGAGTTGCTCAATATCATCAGCTTCAAGCACACTGCCGGAAGGATTATGGGGGGAATTAATAATAATGGCTTTCGTTCTTACTGTCAGCTTTTCCCTTACCAGTTGCCAATCTATTTTGTAGCCGGGAAATGTTAATGGGATGATTACAGGTATCCCGCCATTCACCTCGATATTTGGAATATAGCTGTCGTATGCCGGCTCAAACAGGATCACTTCGTCCCCCGGCCGCAACAGGGTAGTGAGCGCTGTATAAATAGCATAAGTGCCTCCCGGGGTAACAGTAATATCCGTCTCGGGGTTGATGGTTGTTTTATAAAGTCTTTCTATTTTTTCGGCTATGCTGTTCCGTAAGGCAGGTAACCCGCACATGTGTACATATTGATTATGCCCGTCCTTCATGGCCTTATATACCAATGAAACTAGTTCTTCATTCATCGGGAAATCCGGGAAACCCTGCCCAAGATTGATGGCCTGGTGTTTAGCGGCAAGGGCACTCATAACCGTAAATATGGTAGTCCCGGCTGCTGGCAGCTTGCTTTGAATATTTGTTATCAAAAAGGAAGTGGCTGTTTAATACCTGTTCAAAAATAATACTCTGGCAGAATAAACAGGATTAAGATTTGAATAGCGGCGGAAATTTTTTACGGGGTTCTCATTCACCGGCTTCACGGCATGCATGGATGGCTTTCTCCGCTTTACAAATACAAGTGCAAGAGGCAGGCACCATAATATTTTTGACAGGAAGCCCGTTGTGGCTTGAAATAGTTTAGCCCGTTGGGCAGGGACTTCGTTGGCTACACCATAGTGGGTCTCCTGCTTATTTCCGAACTGGTAGTCAAGATTACTATGGATGGCGGGGCTATAATATTTTTTCAGTTTATCATTGTTGCCATTCCAGTTTTCATGTAAACGCTCTGCAATAGAAATAGTAGGCTCCATGTTGGGATCATAAAAATACCAGTGCTGGTTGATCTTCGCTTCAAGCGCATAATGATGGGGAAACCCTACTTTCCGGTAAGTGATGTTTTTTCTCCTTAATATTTCCATCATCACGAGGGCTTGCTGGGAACAACCCGCGTTTGGGTGTTGCATTATTTTTTCAGGCTCTACTTTAGAGGCCAACCCATAGCCAACTATCTTTTCCCCAAGCGCTGCGATCCAGTTCTCATTTAATTTCCAATGAGAAAACCCGTGGTAAAATCGGCATGAAACCACGTAGGCAAGTACCGCAACATATTCGGCAGAATAAGTCTTGATATTTTTTAAAGACGCTACGTCATCCACATATTTTTCAAGCTTATCGATGGAGTTTATATTGGTAAGGGCGGGATAAAACCTTTCTTTTTGATCATATGGAACCTGTTCATTGATATCCCGGTTGATGAAATTGGGAATTGCAAGCAACAGTGATAGCGAAATAAGTAGAATTTTGGTTATCATAGTCAATGGTTAAGGATATAAAACCACAGAATACACATATCCCCTATATAGGGATAGATAAGCAAAACGAATGACTCAAACTTATATTGTGTAAAAAGGAGAGAAATTGTAAAACGGGCGATGCCCTGCCTAAAGCTTAAAGGTATTTGTCCCCTTTATTGCGCTTGATCTCCGCTACATATTCTTTTATTTCCTGTTCTTTATCCTTTTTGCAGATCAGCAATACGTCTTTGGTATCCACCACTACAAAATCTTCCAGTCCCTGCAATAACATCAGTTTTTTATTATCTGCATGAACCATATTGCTGGTTGCATCAATGATCATTACATTGTTTCCTGCAACGGCATTGTCGAGGTAATCTTTATCCAGGGTTTCATAAGCGCTTGCCCAGGTTCCGAGATCGCTCCAGCCAAATGAGGAAGGAATCACATAAACATTATCGGCTTTTTCCATTACACCATAATCGATGGAAATATTTACGCATTGCGGGTAGATCCTTTCAATGGCCTCCGTTTCTTTTTTCGTATTGAATGAATCTTTTTCAGCATCAAATACTTCATGCATTTCGGGCAACAATTTCTCAAAAGCCTTGATCATATTTTTTACCTGCCATACAAAAATGCCCGCATTCCAAAAAAATCTCCACTGGCAACAAAGGTCTTTGCCAATTCCTTGTCCGGCTTTTCTGTAAATGTTTTTACTTTAAAGACATTGTCACTCACCGCATATGGCTCATATTGTATATAGCCGTAACCGGTATTTGGATTGGTTGGTTTTATGCCAAGTGTAAGCAATGCCTTTGATATGTGAAGTAAAATGCAATGCATCGATGCAGATCTTTTTAAATGCTTCCTCATCGGTGATCAAATGATCTGCAGGTGCACATATCAGGTTTGCATGATGGATTTAGTTTGTTGTAATTTATAAGAAATATATGCAATGCAGGGCGCCGTATTTTTGCGGGATGGCTCGCATAAAATATTTCTGCGGGTCAAGTTGCGGCAATTGCTTTTTTACAATATCCTTATAATTTTCGGATGTTACAATATAAATATTATCTGCCGGAATGAAATTCGCAAACCTGTCATAAGTAGCCTGGATAAGGGTTTTCCCGGTGTTTAAAATATCAAGGAATTGTTTTGGATAATCTGTCCTGCTCATGGGCCAAAACCTGCTTCCGATTCCACCTGCCATGATAGCTACGTAGTGATTTTTATTCATATTAATTGTATCGTGCCGTTGTTTTTTAAATAATTCCTTCTCTTAATAGGTCGTGTAAATGAATGATCCCTGCATACCGGTCATTTTCTGAAACCAGCAGCTGGCTGATATTATTGTTTCTCATTATTTCAGTGCTTCTACTGCCAATGCATCTGATCATGATCGATTTTGGAGATGCACTCATGATATCTTTTGCCTGTAACACATTTACGATGTCATTTTTTTCCAGCATGCTCCTCAGGTCACCATCTGTAATAATACCGGTGATCTTATTTTCATCATTGATCACTGCCGCTGCGCCCAACCTGTTCCTGGTAATTTCCACGATCACTTCCTTTACAGTAGCGCCTGGTTTTACTGCAGGTTTTTCATTTTGCAAGATAAGGTCAGATACCCGTAAATATAATTTTTTTCCCAGGGTTCCGCCCGGATGAAATTTTGCAAAATCATCACTGTTGAACCCTTTCATTTCCATCAGGCAAACAGCCAGTGCATCTCCCATCACCATTTGTGCTGTTGTACTGGTTGTTGGCGCAAGGTTATTGGGACAGGCTTCCTGGTCAACCGTTGTATTCAATAAGATATCGCAATGTGTGGCAAGATAAGATTGTGTATTGCCCGCCATTCCGATAAAAATGTTGCCGAAATTTTTTAAGAGGGGAACCAGCACTTTTATCTCGGGGCTATCCCCGCTTTTACTGATGAGCAGTACCATATCTTCCTGCTGGACCATACCCAGATCACCATGAATGGCATCGGCGGCATGCATAAAAATGGAAGCGGTGCCGGTGCTGTTCAATGTGGCCACGATCTTCTGTGCGATAATAGCGCTTTTCCCAATCCCGCTTACTACCAGCCTTCCTTTACAATAAGCGATCTGCTCCACGGCTTTGCAAAATCTGCATTGATAAAAGCCTGTAGGTCACTGATGGAGTTGGCTTGTAACTGTAATCGTACGCAAGGCAATCGGTATGATAATTTCGCTATTCATTTTAGAGCCGCAAACCTACTTTAAATAAGGCACAATGCAAAGCAACATATATTTATAAGGTTAAATTTTAATTATTAAAATTACATCTGCCCTTTAAAATAAAATTGGTTATCTTAATAGGCGATTAAAAAACTTGTTAAAAGTTGTTAAGATCGAGGCTGCAACCTTAAAAGCATTTGAATTGCCGCTCTATTCAAGTTAACTTCGCTGCCCTTTATGAAAAACTGCATCTACAGTTTTATGATATCAGCTTTAAGGCTGTTTTAAGAGAAAAATGATATGGCTACAGTAAAACAAAATTCCATAACCGGTAAAAAAACTCCAGGCAAGGTTCCTGGAATAAAAAAAGCAGTTCCTGCTATATCCACCAGACCTGTCTGCCCAATTGCAACAACAATTTGGTTTTGATGGCTTTAAAGGCCGCAGGAAGAGATCATCAAACCGTTATTGAGTGGCAACGATGCATTTGTAATAATGCCTACAGGGGGCGGTAAAAGTTTATGCTACCAGTTGCCGGCAATGATCAGTGAAGGGGTGGCGATCATCGTTTCCCCGCTGATTGCGCTTGATGAAAAACCAGGTAGACCTGGTAAGAAGCTATAGCAGTAAAGATGATGTGGCTCATTTTTTAAACAGCACATTAAATAAAGGACAGCAAAAAATTGTAAAAGATGATCTTACAGACCGGCAAAACAAAATGCTGTATGTAGCTCCGGAAACACTGACCAAAGAAGAGAATATTGAGTTCTTCAAATCATCTCAAAATTTCATTTTTTGCAGTGGATGAAGCACATTGCATCTCGGAATGGGGCCATGATTTCAGGCCGGAATACCGCCGGCTGAAAGAAATGATGGACCTGATCAATCCGGATGTGCCGATCATTGCATTAACGGCAACGGCTACCCCAAAAGTGCAAAGCGATATTTTAAAAAATCTTGGGTTGCGAAACCCGCTGTTTTTATTTCTTCATTTAACAGGCCCAATCTATATTACGAGATCCAGCCAAAAATAAACCTGGAGCAAACCAATAAAAGTATTGTACGTTTTATTCAGCAGCATAAGAATAAAAGCGGTATCATTTATACCCTTAACCGCAAAACAACAGAAGAGCTTGCAAAAATGCTGATGGCAAATGGTATCAAAGCGGTGGCCTATCATGCAGGACTTGATGGTAAATTGAGATCAGAGAGGCAGGACCAGTTTTTAAATGAAGATGTACATGTGATCGTGGCCACCATTGCATTTGGAATGGGTATTGATAAGCCGGATGTACGTTTCGTAATTCATTATAACATTCCCAAATCAATTGAGAATTATTACCAGGAAACCGGCAGGGCGGCAGGGATGGTATGGAAGGAAAATGTATTTTATATTATTCCCATAAAGACGTGGCCAAGCTGGAGCACCTGATGAGAGACAAGCCACTAAGTGAAAGGGAAGTGGGTGCGCAGCTTATCAATGAAACAGTTTCTTATGCCGAAAGCAGTATCTGCAGGCGTAAAAATTGTTATATTATTTTGGAGAACATTATGATGATAAAAAAAGTTGTGGCCATTGCGACAACTGTCTGAATCCAAAAGAAAAAATAGAAGCCAAAGATGAGTGTTGTCATTGTATTGAAAGTCGTTAAAGCGCTGGGTGAACATTTTACTCTTGAATATCTCGTATTGATATTAACAGGTAAGGCAACCCAGCAGGTCAAGATGTACCGGCATGATGAACTGGATGTTTTTGCAAGCGGCAACGATAAAGAAGAGCATTACTGGAACAGCCTGATCAGGCAAATGCTGTTGAATGATTTCTCGAAAAAGATATTGTAGAATATGGTGTATTGAAATTCACCAAAAAAGGAACGGCTTTTTTAAAAAAGCCAACATCATTCAAAATTGTGTTGAACAATTTATTTGAAGAAGCCAATGCCGATGATGAAGAAAGTGAACAGGCCGCGGCGAGGCCGGAGCTGCTGCAGATGAAAAATTAATGGAGATGTTAAAAGAGCTCCGCAAAAAAGTTGCAAAAGAAAAAAACCTTCCTCCCTTTGTTATTTTCCTGGAGATCAGCCTGGAAGATATGGCCACCATGTATCCGACCTCGATGCCCGAGCTGGAAAAGATAAGTGGTGTAAGCAAGGGAAAAGCCATTCGGTATGGTAAGCCATTCCTGGATGTGATCACTGAATATGTAGAAGAAAATGATATAGTTAGGCCCGGATGATTTTGTGATGAAAAGTGTGGTGAACAGGAATAACAATAAGATATTCATCATCCAGAATGTAGATAAGAAAATACCGCTGGAAACGATCGCCAAGAACAAGGACCTGAGAATAGATGAATTGCTGGAAGAAATGGAAACGATCGTCGCAAGCGGCACCAAACTAAATTTGATTATGCCATCAATGAAATGGTGGATGAATATGAGCAGGAAGAGATCATTGATTATTTTAAAAGCTGCGAAACCTCTTCATTACAGGTAGCGCAGGAAGAACTTGGCCGACAGAATTTTAACTGGGAACAGTTGAAACTGATGCGGATCAAGTTTTTGTGCGAGTTATGGAAATTAAGTCCGGGTACATGCTGATTTATGGGAATTTCAAGATTGAATCCTGAAATTTTCAATCTTAAGCAAAAACCCCTTATTTTTGCTGCCCGAAATTCGATATTTATACATTTCTTTGTTCAATATTCGATATTCAAGCGGTGCGGTAGCTCAGTTGGTAGAGCAATGGACTGAAAATCCATGTGTCGGCGGTTCAATCCCGCCCCACACCACAGCTTTAAAAAAGCCTTAGCAGTAATGTTGGGGCTTTTTTATTTCAATGTTTGAATAGAAATTTTTTAAAATACGGCTCTACTTTTGTTTTTGGAGAGCTATTTGCCATGTAAAATACAGAATAAATCTGCTGCCTATGTATCGAAATGAACCTATTATATTAATTGAGGACGATAAAGATGACTGTGATCTATTCATCAATGCCTTCAGGGACCTGGGTATAAAGAATGAGGTCATATGCTTTGAGGATGCTATCACCGCGCTGAATTATCTAAAGAAAACGAAAACAAAAACATTATTGATCATCTGTGATATCAACATGCCGGTGATGAATGGGCTGCAGTTGCTAAAAGAGATCAATGATGACCCTGTGCTTAGAGCAAAACGCATTCCCTTTATATATTTTTCCACTTCAAATTCCCCTAAAGAGATCAATGAAGCCTATGATTTGAACTGCCAGGGATATTTTATCAAGTCGCCCAGTTTTCATAAATTAAAGATCGACCTGTCATCGATCCTCCATTATTGGAAAAATACAGTACATCCTTATACAGGCCTTTCCGAGAAGCCAAAAAGGGTTTAGAACGCCTGGCAAAAAAATTATGGCTTTATTCCAAGTACCCTGCACAGCTCTTCAAAAGACAATGAAGAAAGATCAAACCCCCGCCCCGAGACAGATCGGTCCAATACAATTACATATTTTAATGAATCGATCGAAGGGGTCAGCTTAGTGATAACTCCTGCGGCATCTTTCTGCCAGGCATACAAATTTACCTGTCCCGGCTGCACCCCAACATGAATGAATTCATCCCTGTCGGAAAATCCTGCGGTATAAGGCAATGGATACCATTGCGGGTCAGTAACCGGTTTGAAAAAAACGAATACGGCGCCCTTGTCAATTACGGTCGCATTGATATCGGCATCTGGTACCGTATCCTTATTAACGGTCATGCCCAGGTAAACAGAATCCGCCCAGTTTGGTACGAAAAGAATTTTCTTAACGGTTGTATTGGTTGATCCCGCCGGCCCGGTAAGTCCCTGTGCGCCTGCAGGGCCATCATCCCCTTTTTGACAGGACACAGCAAAAAATACAACGGACAATACGATAGCTGATAAAATTATTTTTTTCATGAATACATTTTATTGATTGAACTGTAATATAAAAATCATTTTCAGTTTTACAAGGAAAAATGGTTATACAGAACCAGTGTTCTTAAATTTATTTACAGGAGGTATTTGTTTTGGTATGAGGTTTGCGATCATTTACCCGGAAGAATACGGGCCATTTTTAACAGGTGAGTACAGGATTCTTTCAAAAGCCATAGAAACCATGCATTTCATACGTGCATAGGTCTGGGCCAAAGGCTGAAGGACGCGGTCCGGGTAACCGGAATTCTCTCCTTCAGCTTTTTTTATTGCACTTTTCAGGAAACCCCATAGAAATTATTATGGGTAATATAATTACTGCGCTACTCATTCATATCCATCTTCTACACTGAATTTCTACCCGCATTGATGATCCCAAAGGCAGACCGGATCACGAGCTTTTCATAGATATCCTTATGGGAAGCCTTACCCATATTATCTTCAAACTTACGTAAACGGTTAATTGCAAATTGCTGGATCGTGATCAAAGGCAAAACGATCCGTTCCCGCATGCTGATGGATAAGCGGTCTGTCGGGAAATCGCCCATCAAATCAGTCTTGCCCGAGAGCAACAGGATGTATTTTTTACTGAGTTCAAATTCATTATAGATCATACTCCATATTTCACCATATTTAGGATCCTTTGATAAAAATGCCGTCAAAGGAAAAAAGCATTTCATCATCGACATTTCACAGTTATCTACGAGCGTTTTAAAGAACATCGAGTTTTGATAAACTTTTTTAAGGGTATGAAATTTCCCCCTTAATTCCATTTCTTTCAAGGCGGTTCCCATTCCATAATACCCGGTAACATTTTGCTTCAGCTGGCTCCAGGCTCCTACAAAGGGTATTGCCCGGAGGTCTTCAAGGTTTAACTTACTGGTACGGTTAGACGGCCTGCTGCCGATATTTGCTTCGGCGTAGAATTTTAACGGGCTGGCCTCTGCCAGGTAATCAAAAAACCGGGGATGGGTTTTCAGGCTGTTATAGGAAATGAAACTGATATCTGCCAGTTCCTGTACCAGGGCTTCTTCGGTTGATTCAAGCGTAATATGTTTATCTGAGAAAAGATCATTTGATATGCCTGCATGTATTAATTCTTCTATATTATATTGTGCTGAATCAACTGTTCCGAAATTCGAACTCACCGTTTGTCCCTGTATGGTAAGCTGTATTTCTTTTTGGGAAATATTTTTTCCCATAGAAGCATAAAAACGGTTTGTTTTACCACCGCCTCTTGCAGGAGGCCCGCCTCTGCCATCAAAAAAGATCACATCAACATTAAATGCTTTCGAAACAGCAGTAAGCTCTTCCTTGGCTTTATAAATACTCCAGTTGCCCATTAGGTATCCGCCATCTTTTGAACCATCCGAAAAACCAAGCATGATCGTTTGTTGATCATTCCTGCTTTGTAAATGCTGTTTATAGGTCTTGTTGCTATAGAGTGCCTTCATGATCGTGGCTGCGTTTTGCAGGTCATCGATCGTTTCGAACAAAGGCACAATATCGGCACGGATCTCCTTTTTTTCCCAGCCTGCCAATACAAACAACGTATATACTTCCATTACATTCAATGCGCTGTTGCAATGGCTGATGATATACCTATGGCAACCGGCTTCCCCATTCTGTTGCTGGATCTGCTTAATGGCTCCAATGCTATCAATGGTATCATTCAGCAATGCATCATCAACCACGGGCAACTGCATGGTTTTCTCAATATTTTCCAGGTGGCTTATCTTTTTTGCCTCATCCCAGTTTTTATATTCAACCGCGAATGGGCCTTTCGATATAATTGCATGTATAGTATCTGAATGTACTGAGCTGTTCTGCCTGATATCCAATGAGGCGAAATGCATCCCGAAAACATAAACCTTATTGATCAGATTATCAACAAGCTCCAGGAACAAGCCGTCATGTTCGACAATGATGATTTGCCTCGCCTCATTTAAGGAAATTAGTATTTGCGTTGCTGTTAAATTGCGTTGTTCCCCGGGAATAAAAACTTCCTTGTATAATTGTTTCTCCAATTCATTCAGGATCTCCTTCACTCCCTTAAAGGTCAACCTCCGCTTTAACCTTCTAATTTCAAGATAATAACATTTGATGATGCCTCCCCGCAACGCAGCGGCTACCTTTAAAGTTGTTTCTGTATTTACAAAAGGGTTTCCATCCCTGTCTCCTCCCGGCCAAAACCCCATCCGGATAACCGGGTTCTTTTCAACCATTCCCCCTGGAAATTTGTTTTTAATAAATGAGATAACCCTTCCGGATGCTGTATAAAAAACATTCTCCAGGTACCAGATCAGGCTCGTGGCTTCATCATAGGGTGTTGGTTTTTGTTTTTTAAAAAAAGCGGTTTTACCAAGTTGCTGCAGGTACATATTTATTTCACCCGTATTATTTGTTGCAAGAGATCTTGAAAGATCATTGATGATCCCCAATACTGAATCGGGGTAAAACTGTGTTGGATGTGCTGTCAGGATCAGGCGGATGGAGAATGCAGATAGTTTTTTTGCCAGTTCTTTTTCTTTATGATCTTCTATCACTTCCAGTTGAAGGTGCTTGAGTGTGCCTGCGCCTTCTGTATCATGCACCTCAACAAATGCCGCATCTTCCAGTGCATCAAATAATACCACCTGCCTTTCTATGAATTGTATAAACCGAAACAGCAGGTCAAGTTTTTTTTCTTCCTCTTTATATTCTACATGTTCCAAAAAAAAATCCTCTATGATCTCCATCGGGCTCATTCCCTTCCGATAGCCCTCTTCACAATTATTAAGCAACAAAGAAAGCAGTATCCCTGTTTTTTCGATGCGATGAAAAGGTAATGCGGTAAAAAGGCTATTGTATAGCTGAAATTTTAATCCAACGAGGTTGTTGTATTGCTCCAGGTTATTTGATAAATAAGACGTCATTATCCGAATGGGATTATTATAAAAAATTAAGCAGGAGATGCCGTTACGAAGTTAATAAAAGCATATAGGTTATGCCGATAGTCTTTCCAAATGAGCCTATTCTTCTTTTTATGGCACATTTGCTGCATAATCTAGATTATGAGAATAATCTACCTGTTAGGCTGCTTCCTGTTAAAAGGGCTGACCTGCATTTCCCAGGTTCCGGATACTTCACTGATAACTGTAAACACAGATAGCATTCCGCAACGCCCATTATATAATATGTATGGTAACCTGCTGGACGATGATCCCGCCTACAATCCAAAATATAAATGGTGGAAGCCCGCAGCCCGTGTGCTGCTTACCAATGTATCGGGCTGGGCGCTGAACCGGTATATTTATAAAGTAGACTGGACAAGCTCGGGGCCCCGTGACTGGAAAAATAGTTTTGTGAAGGGCCCTGAATGGGACACGGATGGCTTTGGGATTAATTTTATCGGCCATCCTCACACCGGTAGCTATTACCACAACATCGCCAGGAGCAATGGATACTCTTTTTGGCAAACACTTCCATTTACTTTACAAGGAAGTCTCACCTGGGAGTACCTGGGTGAAAACACCAGGCCATCTTATAACGATCTTATCAACACCCCAATTAGCGGGATGTTCCTTGGGGAAATTTTTTACCGCCTCAGTTCCAATATCCTCGATGATCAAACCAGGGGGTCTGAAAGGGTATTCCGGGAGATCTTAGCGGGTATCATTAGCCCCACCCGTGCTTTGAACCGTTTAACGCAGGGTAAGATGAGAAGGGTCACTACAAAAGAGGTTTACCAGAAAGAGCCGCTGAATATCACATTGAATGGCGGAGTGCACCGTGTTAATAACCAGGATAATTTTGGGAACAATTTTGGGACGGGCTCCACAAATGCAATTGTAAATATTCAACTTGATTATGGTAATCCTTTTGAAACAAGACGCCGCAAACCCTTCGATATTTTCAGGTTCCGTATTGAAGGAAGCTATGGTGGTAAAAGAAAATTACTGGAGAATATAAACGGCTACGGGATATTGTTTGGCAGGAATATTAAAAAAGAAAGATTGCTCGTGGGTGCCTTCCAGCATTTTGATTACTGGAACAATAATGTTTTTGAGGTCGGCACATTGGGCTTTGGCGGCGGATTGATCGCAAGAATACCCGTAGCGAAGCACTCCAATATTTTTTCAACCATTCATTTGGCTGTTGTGCCTTTAGCGGGTAACAATACCCGTTATGGTCCTGACACTTCCGATTTCAGGCACTATAATTTCGGCGGTGGCTTCCAGGTAAAAGCAGAAGAAACATTTAACCTGAATCAATGGGCTACGATCGGTTTTACCGGCTTCTATTACTGGATACACACTTATGAAGGACTACCCGGAAACAGCCTCGTGGGCATTTTAAAACCATATGTTACCCTTAAGCTTTATAAAAACCTGTCCATCGGGTTTGAACATTTTATTTACCAGAATGACCGCATTTTAAATGGCAAAGAAGATCTTCATATTACAAGAACAGAGCAAAAACTTTTTTTGCAGCTATTCCTCGAAGGTGGCCAGCGAAAAGGTAAATATCATTAAAACAAATACCGGGCAAGGAGCAACGAATGTTGCTCCGGAAATCCTTCATTACTAAACATTGCTTACTCCTTGTCCGGCATTCATATCCTATTCTTCCACATTATGTATGTATCCAAACAACCCATCCTGCTCCCCATTTGGTCCTGCAGCAAAGAAAAGTTTACCATGTTCCGCAACAACGCTATCGGGTGCAAATGAAATACCCCATAAGCCTTCTATTTCAATAGGGCCTGTCTCGGTGCGTAGTGTCGCAAGGAAATTCCCATTCTGGGAATAAGCATTGATACGGCCATCGCCGAAGTTACCCACCAGGATCGCACTTGGCTCGTTGATGCTAAAGTTCCAGAACGTGGGAGATGCTTTTGCAATACCCCAGGGCGCATTCAGCCTTCCCCCGGAAATAAAGCGCCTGTATAAGCTGCCATCCGCATTGAAAATATTTACATATCCCTTACCGGCACCAGCTTCAACTCCTGCCGGAGCAGCTTTTGCATACATTACATACAACCTGCCGTCAATTTGCTGGATATTATAAGGTGAATATCCGGCTGGTAAACTGGGATCTGCAAATGATCGCACAACTTCATTAAAAGTACCATCATAAACCTGTATCCTGCCTTCGCTGAAATTAGCAACATACAAAAAATAAGCGCCGGCATCCTGGGCGATTGCCAGTCCGGTGTAAACTGCAGTCGGTGCATTGTTTTTTACAGTTACGGCTGCGTCTCCTTCATTCCAGGCAGAGATGACGCCATCAAGGCCGGCAAAAATAAAGCGGGCAGGAGCAAAGTTCTGTAACTGGAAAAAATCCGTTCCATTAAATACAACTCCTGATGGAGCGCCTCCCAATTCACTGCTCCCGGGAATACTGATTGGAGTCCTGCGTTCCGCTCCATCAGGGCCATAAGCTACACAAGTGTGTGATCCGGGATTGGCAATAAATGCCGGGCCGAAAGGAGAGAAGTCAAATCCCCAGCCATTGATAAATGCCGGATCAATGCGAGCCGCACCATAACTGGCTGTGTTGGCCACAAGGTTCACCTGTTCAAAATTGTCGAGCCGTTCTCTTATCTTAATGCAGGAAGAGAAGATCAATAATAAACATGCGGACAAAAGAGGCAACGGTTTCAAAAAGAAGACCATTTTTTTGTGAATGAGCTGTTTCATACAAAACGTTTTAAAAGTTAATTTGAATTTTATGAATGCAGGTAACATGGAATTGGTTTAAACATCCCTTGATCTGGGCCATAACTTTCATAATCAAAAAATATTAACCGGATAGTGATAATTTTTCATAGACAGTTTCCAACAATATTTGCATCAATAGTTGTGCCCATTAGAATACGACGGGCAAAGAAAAAGGGTTGGCTAAAAAAAATTTTCTGAAAATGTTTTTCTAAAATAAAAAAATCAAGGTGCAGTTTATTAACATGTTTTCCAAGAATTATTGACCTGGAGATTTGTTTCTGCTTGCGGGTTTTTGAGACAGGCGTTACGGTGCAATATCCCAATGGTCCTGGTGAATTTTATTGGCAATAAGGCCGTGAAATTGCTTTCGTTTGCCAGGAATGTAATAAAACGACTACAGGATTTACATATATATTCATACAGTCTAAGCTTCTGTAAAACTATACCTTACACACCCGGAAGCGCTATGCCTCCGTATGTTTAACCTATTTAAAATACAGTATCAAACGATGAAAAACCCCCTTTACATCAAAGGCGTGGCATTATGCCTGTCCACCCTGGTTCTCTTATTTCCATTATTGACCAACGCCCAGCCAGGTAATCCCGGTGGGAAGGTTTCACAAAAAATAGCAGCCTTTAAAGAAACAGGCTCATTTGCAAAGGAAACTGCTTTATTCTCTGTTGCGGTAACCGCAAACAGGGCCACGGAAAATGAAGTGGCTAAATTGACAAGCCGGTTTACTTTATTGGATGTCAATTCCGTTTCTGAGATCCTTCAAACGAAACCTGGCTTTCTCAGCTTCGTTGTTCCGTTCGAAAACGGCAGTAAAACCTTCAGGATACTTCTTTATAAAGAAGATATTTCCCCCAATGGCTTTAACCTTATTACCAGCGATGGTAAGCTGAATCCGGCGGTTGATAATATTGTTCATTACAGGGGAATTATTGATAATGATGCCAGATCTATTGTTGCTTTTTCATTCTCCCAAAACAATGTTGCAGGTTTAATAAGTAATTCAAACGGAAATTATATACTTGGGAAAATGGGTGATAATTCCGGCAAGCATATTATATATAATGACAAAGACCTGTTTGAAAAACCGGTCTTTGATTGCGGCACCAATACATCCATACCATCCGGCCCTGGTACTATTTTAAAAGGCACTGAAGCCACTGCATCCTTAACAGCAAAATGTGTGAATTGGTATTGGGAAACAGATTATGACCTGTTTGTGAGCAAGGGTAGCGTAGCCAATGTAAATACTTATATGCAGGGGATCTTTAACCAGGTATCCACGCTTTATGCAAATGATGGGATCAGTATTACGTTAAAAACATTATTTATTTGGTCAACAACAGATCCTTACACCGGCCCGGGTACCAGCGATTTTCTTACACAGTTCGGAGTAAACCGTACCAGTTTTGATGGTGACCTCGCCAACCTTATCGGTACCAAAGGAAGTGGTGGAGTTGCCTGGGTCAACCAGCTTTGCAACAGCCAGACCAAATATAAAATGGCTTATTCCGGTATCAGCTCAAGTTTTAATACTGTTCCAAGCTATTCATGGACCGTTGAAGTTATTACCCATGAGGAAGGCCATTTATTGGGATCCAAACACACCCATGATTGTGTATGGAATGGTAACAATACAAAGATCGATGGATGTGGAGATTCCGCTGGTTATCCTTCCGGCTCCTGCGCTATACCATCACCCGCACTTCCGGCAGGTGGCGGAACAATTATGAGCTATTGCCATCTTACCAATGCCGGTATTAATTTCAACCTCGGCTTTGGCCCACAACCTACAGCTTTAATAATAAGCAAGATTAACGCCGCGTCCTGTCTTGTGAATTGCACAACGGGCTGTACAGTTGCCGATCAACCCGGTACCATCACCGGAAATGCCACAGCATGTTCGGGAACTTCACAAACATATTCTGTAACTGCCGTTCCGGGCGCAACAGGTTATATATGGTCCTTACCTTCCGGATGGACAGGATCTTCAACAACCAATTCTATCACTGTTACAACAGGAACAACATCGGGTAATGTATCAATAACTGCATCGAATAGCTGCGGAAACAGTACTCCCCGAACGTTTGCTGTAACCCTTTCAACAGTCCCGGCCCAGCCTGGGAATGTTTCAGGAAACACCGCTGTATGTTCAGGAACCTCACAAACATATTCTGTAACAGCCGTCCAGGGCGCAACCAGTTATACATGGACCTTACCGGCGGGCTGGTCAGGATCTTCCACAACCAATTCAATAAATGTTACAACCGGAGCTGCCGGTGGCACAATTACAGTAAAAGCAAATAACAGCTGCGGTAGCAGTTCAACAAGAACATTGACAGCAAGCATTACTGCTGCATCACCTGCACAACCGGGATCTATCAGCGGACCCGCATCTGCTTGCCAGGGAAGCGTGCAAACCTATTCTGTACCAATAGTCAGCGGAGTTACAGGTTATAACTGGACCTTACCTTCAGGCTGGAGCGGTTCATCAACAACGAATTCAATAGCTGTTACCGCAGGGAATACTGCAGGTAATATCTCAGTATCGGCAGTCAATGGTTGCGGTACAAGTACTTCGAGGTCATCGACAGTAGGTATCAGTTCACTTCCAGGTGCAGCGGGAACTATCAGCGTAAGTGGTGGAACTGCCACTGTTTGTACCGGGAATACCAGAACTTATTCGGTACCGTTAGTAAACGGCATCACGTATAACTGGGTTGCCCCTGCAGGCGCCAATATAAACAGCGGCCAGGGAACAAATAGTATTTCCGTTGGTTTCACAGCAGCTTTTTCCAGCCCGGGTACTTTAACCGTAACGCCTTCGAATAGTTGTGGAAATGGTGCCCCAGGTAGTATTACCATCTCAAAAGCAGTTATTGCAAAACCGGGTGGTATCAGTGTAAGCGGAGGTATTGCAAAAGTTTGCCCAGGCGATAGCAGGACGTATACTGTTCCTGGTATTGCAGGGATTACGTATAACTGGACAGCGCCAGCGGGAGGAGTAATAAACAGCGGGCAAGGTACTTCGGGTATTAATATAAGCTATAACAGCAACTTTACAGCTACGGGTACTTTAAGTGTTACCGCAAATAATGCATGTGGAACAAGCGTGGCGAGAACAATCACGCTCGTAAGAAATAACCCATCTTCATCTGCAGCGATTGCTGGTCCTGTTACAGTATGCGCTGGCAGTACAGCCACTTATACAGCAACAGTTGTTGCGGCTGCAACCTCTTATATATGGACCTTACCAACCGGCGCATCCATCCAGGGTGCTTCCAATGGCAATGTAGTGACCATTCTTTGGGGAACAAGAGGCGGAACCCTTGCCGTAAAGGCTGCCAATGCATGTGGAAATTCCGGGTCCCGGTCACTCGGCGTAACGGTAGGTTGCACATCAGGGACGGAGGAATCAAAAAATATCACAACAGCAGAAATATTCCCGAATCCAACAAATGATATCGCGAACGTAAGGTTCTCTTCATATGATAATTCGATGTTCATGTTAACGATTACTGACATTGCAGGAAAAAAACTGATGAGTGAAAAACATCCGGCAGTTAAAGGATTGAATGTTCATTCTTTCAGCCTGGCAAAATTATCAAGGGGAACTTATTTTGTATTGATCGAAAGCATGAATGCAAAGAAGGTTTTAAAGATAAGTGTTCAATAAGGTTCGGCTTTTGAGATCACTTCATAAAGAGAGGTTTCCTGTTTATATCAAAGGAACCGGTAACAATTGTTACCGGTTCCTTTATTTTATAATGACCCGATATAACAATCGATCCTATGATTTTTATAGTTTGAATGAACGATTACGAAACAATATCCCCAACAATTTCTATTTGTTGAAAACTTTAGTATAAGTTTTATACGTTTTATATCTTATCCTTTTTATCTTTCTAATGTGAAAACCCTGTAACTAACTTTTTAAATTCTATATACTCAAACTTGCATGATCAATACTGCTATTACTAACCCAAGCATCCAGATAATCAGCAACCATGGATTTGCTGAAAGAATGCAAAATACATTGACCGGTCAAAAATCACTTCATGCTTTTCAGCCTTACAAAAAAGGAGCATTGGTGAGTCCATATTCTGCAGGGCAGGTCTTTAATGAACCGAACTATCTTACGGTACAGACGAGTACTGATCAGCATATCACCCTGATGCCGCAATTCCTCCAGTACATTAATCACAGTTGTGATCCCAATGTTTTTTTTGACACAACAAATATGAAAGTCATTGCGATCAGGGATATTGAAATCAATGAAGAGTTCAGTTTTTTCTATCCTTCTACGGAATTGGATATGGCGCAGCCTTTTATTTGCTATTGCGGCAGCAAAGATTGTTTTCAGAATATTAGAGGGGCAAAATATATTTCCGAAAATTTAATAAAAAAATACCGCCTCACTGATTTTATACAACAAGCACTTGATTCTAAAAAATAGCCCATACACATGTTACTAACCCCCTCATTATTTAAAGGTATACCCACACGCAAATTAAAAGTCTGGGTATTGGCTCCCAGCATTCAGAGCGCAGATGATAATATTGATTATTACTACGATTTTTCACAAAGCATTGATGAATACAAGAAGGTTTTTGAAGCATTAAAGATCAATTGGCTTTGGCAGCCGGTAAGCATGATGACCTACCGGCAGGTCATTGAAAATATAAATATTGAAAAGGAAAAGGGCAAACTGATCCCGGTTGTCTTGAATCTATGTGATGGAGATGAGATAAATGGCACCCCCGGCATTTCTGTAGTAAAGCTCCTCGAAGAAAAAGATATCATATTCACAGGTGCTGATGAGTATTTTTATAATATCACTACGTCAAAAATTCCCATGAAGATCGCATTTGATGAAGCGGGCGTTGCCAATGCCGCCTGGGAAAGTATAACAGATGATACCTGCAATGCAGAAGATGTTTTTGAAAAATTAGGAGTACCTGTCATCATTAAACCTGCAGTATCTGGAGGGAGCATGGGAGTGGGAATTAAGAATGTGATAGAAAATAAAACGGACCTGGACCGGTTATTAAAAGAGATGTTCGCGGGTTATCGCGGCTGGAACTTAACATCCGACGGAATTGTTGCCGAAAAATTTATCAACGGGCCGGAATACACCACGCTTATCAGCGGTTCCTGGAATGACCCGGAACATGCGGTCATTTATACACCCGTGGAAAGGGTTTTTCATGCTTCACTCCCGGATAATGAAAAGTTTTTATCTTTTGACAGGCTTTGGGAGATCTATGAAGAAGAACCTGCTATGCCGGGAGAAGAGAATTTCTATGAATATCAATTGCCGCATGCGGACCTTATTGAATCTATCAAAAAATTAAGCTGGGAAGCCTATTGTGCTACAAAAGGCAAGGGGTATACCAGGGTTGACCTGAGAATGGATGCGGCTACAGGAAAATTATATGTCCTCGAAGTGAATGCCCAATGTGGAATCAGTGAAGATGAGAATTATACTTCTATTGGCGCAATTTTGCGCTTTGCCGGGAAAAGCTTTTCCGAGCTGGTGATGGAAATTTTAAATGATGCCGTTCTCCGTTCAGCGATGAAAAAACAATCTTACCTGAATGCCCGCAATAATGCACGTGCCTGATAAACTTTTTATTATATTCGCTTTGCAGGGATATAAACAAAATGGTTATAATGCTGTTACATATTATCAGACATATTCCAATTAAACTTCATTCAACAAAAGACTCCCAACCGGGTACCAGGAACCTTATGAAAATTTGTGTGCTGCAACCAGATTATTCAACAACTTCTGTAGATTATAAAAATTACGATCCGCAAAGGAATTTGTCTGCACTTTTACCTGCGGATGAAGTCGATCACGTTTTGTTAAATAAGCTTACTACGTATAACCAGTTAAAGCAGCTCGGTAAAAAAAATTATGACATATTTGTAAATCTATGCGAAGGATACCTTGAGTGGGAAATTCCATCCATCGAGGTTATTTATTTTTTAGAATTACTTGACCTGCCCTTTACAGGCCCGTCTTCAGTGTTGTACGATCCTCCGAAGGACCTTATGAAATATGTTGCCTATACACAGGATGTTGACGCTCCTGCTTTTGCGTTAATTGAAAATGCAGCGGAAATTCATGCAGCATGCAGGCATCTGCGTTACCCGCTTTTTATAAAACCTGCCAAGGCGGGGGACAGTCTCGGGATCGATGAAAATTCGCTTGTAAGAACAGAGGCTGAGCTTTATAAAAAAACAACAGAGATCATTGATGAATACGGGCCATTGCTTGCAGAAGAATATATTGAAGGAAGAGAATTTACTGTAATGGTAGTAGCCAATGCGGACGATAAGAAGGTTACTGTTTTTAAACCGGTAGAATATATTTTTCCGGAAGGAAGGTCCTTTAAAACATATGCGTTAAAAACTTCAGAATTGCATCCCGAGTGTAATGTTCGGGTCGAAAATGAAATGTTGTCTATCCGGTTAAAGGATGCCGCTGAAAAAATTTTTAAAGGATTTGGGGGGGTGGGTTATGCGAGGCTGGATTTTAGAATGAATGAAAAGGGGCAATTGTTCTTTCTAGAAATAAACTTTACCTGCTCGGTTTTTTATAGCAATGGTTATGAGGGATCAGCAGACTATATATTAAAACAGGACGGAACGGGGCAAATTGGTTTTTTACAAAAGATCATCGCCGAAGGAATTTCGAGGCACCGGAGAAAGCATAAGAAATATACCATGAAGGGGAATGCCATTGCGGGTTTTGGAATTTATGCCAATTCTAATATAAAAGAAAAAGAAGTTATATTCCAGGGGGAAGGCAAATCGCAACGTATTGCTACGAAATCATATATCAAAAAGAGCTGGAATGTTAAGGAATTAGAAAATTTTAGAAAATATGCTTATCCACTCAGCAATGAAGTATTTTTGCTGTGGGATGAGAATCCGGCCGGTTGGGCGCCGCAAAATCATAGCTGCAACGCCAATACTGCATACGAAGGGCTCAATGTCATTGCCCTTCGGGAAATAAAAAAAGGCGAAGAACTAACCCTCGATTACGCTTTATTTTTAGATGAACATATGGAACCTTTTATATGCACCTGCGGTAGCGAATACTGTAAGGGCTATATAACAGGAACCGCTGAAAACTCTGTTACAAACAGGGAAATAAAAAGTTTCAGTTAAACCGCCGTACACTTTTCCCGTCCTACATACCCATTTATTCAGTGTTCCTTTAAAGGGAACCAGCGTTCGTTTTTATCAATCTATTTAAAGGAGGATCATGTCGCGGTTTGAAATTTTAAAAAAGCTAATGCAAAAGCACAGGTACAGGCTTGTGCTGACCTATTCGTTATTTACCCTGGAAATGCTGGGTTCATTATTGCGGCCATTCTTTTTAGGGATCGCGGTGAACGACCTGATAAAAGGAAGCTATGAGGGGCTGATCCTGTTATCCATTGTACATTTATCGTGGCTTATCATCGGTACCATACGGCATATGTATGATACAAGAACCTATTCTGCTATATATACATCCCTGGTAACACAATTTTTATCCCGCAGGTATGCCCAAACAGATGTTTCGAAACTGAGTGCACATTCTACGCTTTCAAGAGAGTTTGTTGATTTTTTAGAATTTGACCTCGCATATATCATTGAAGCGGTTTTCAATTTATTAGGCTCCCTGGTGCTGCTTTATTTTTATGACAGGTCAGTGGTGCTTATCTGTTTTATGATATTAATGCCCGTGATCGCTATCAGCTATTTTTATGGAAAGAAAATGAGGAGGTTTACGCGTTTAAAAAATGATGAGCTTGAAAAACAGGTAAGCATTATTTCGGAAGGGAACCGGGAATTTATCCAAACCCACTATAATAATTTGAGAAAATGGCAGATCAAGATCTCGGATAAGGAAGCATGGAATTTTGGGATCATAGAGATCATGGTGATGCTGGTGATCGGTGCATCGTTGCTGATATCCACGAATATGTTTGGTACTACGATCCTTGCCGGTAACCTGGTCGGAATCTATAATTACATATTGAAATTTGTTTCCGGGCTGGATACCATTCCCTATACGGTACAGCGGCTTACTTCTTTAAATGATATTACCAGGAGAATTGAATTCCGGGACGATGATTTTCCCGGGACGCCGTCAACGGAAGTAAGAAAGCCAAAAAAGATCAGGATGCCCTGGTCTTTGAAATTATCCGCCTGATTGATAGGCCAGGGGAGTCTATGGGTGAGCTGCTCATTGAATGCCGTATCACTCATTTCTTTTCACCAGCAGATACCAATCATCCTCCAGCGGCAGGTATCCATGATCGTAGCAAAAAAAATAAGTGGTCCCTTTTTTATTTGTATACAGGTGGGTCATGTACTTAAATTGAAATCCCATTTGAAGTAATTTATCCCGCGTTGTTTTTGTCATTTCTTCCCCGGCCCTGATCGTGCCTTCAAGGATCCGCCGGTTTTTCCTGAGCGCATTATTAATATTCCTTACCAGGTTATTGTTATCGGCCTTCAACTGGTTATTATAATTATTGCGGCAATAATCATCACAAAATTTTTTGTCTGTTCTTCCTTTTACGGGCTTCCCGCAGGTAAGGCAAAGCCTGGGTTGAATGGTTGACATAAATGCAGGATTGAAGTGTACACAAAAGCTATAACAAGTTTAGCTATATATACAATTGTTTACAAATGATTATATACATCTATAAACGTTTAAAATACGGCTGCCAGCTGTTGTTCCCCACATCTTTGTCCTGTCAATAAAGCGGCGCCGCCCAACGACTGAAATAAATATATTAAAAACGTAAAAATTAGAAACAATGAACGCATTAAGAAACAAAGTTCAGCTGATTGGAAACCTGGGACATGCACCCGAGGTTCGCAATACAGAATCAGGAAAAAAACTCGTAAAATTTTCTGTTGCAACAAATGAGATCTACACGAATTCGAAAGGAGAAAAAGTAAAAGAAACCCAATGGCATAATTTGATCGCGTGGGGCAAGGTGGCTGACATTGCAGAAAAATACCTGCTTAAGGGCACCGAGGTTGCCATTGAAGGGAAATTGATCACCAGGAATTACACGGATAAGGAAGGTAATAAAAAATATGTAACTGAAATACAGGTAAATGAGCTGCTCCTGCTTGGAAGCAAGGCCACTGCCTGATCATTTAATGTCATTGCGGGAGAAGGCGGTTTTGGGCGATAGTGAGGGGTATATGCTAAGATTGCTGTTGCGGGCTTCGGTAGGTTTATGAATCAGCGAAGAAAGGTCATGCAAACAGTTAACCTTCACCCCAATGACATTTTTTTTAAAATCATATTTTTTATACATTGCCTGATGAAAACGCCTGATGAAGACAATATCATTTTTAAAACAGCGGCCGATTTTATTAATAATACGAATTACCCTGTTTTTCTTACGGGAAAAGCCGGAACAGGGAAAACTACTTTTCTAAAATATATCAGGGAAAGCACCACAAAAAATACGGTTACTGTAGCTCCTACAGGTGTAGCCGCTATTAATGCCGGTGGAACTACCATTCACTCCTTTTTTCAATTGCCATTTGGGCCATACCTGCCGGTTAATAAAAAACATTTTAGCGGGCAGGAAGTAAGTGATAAACATAATCTCATCGGTAAACTCAAATTAAGCAGCGAAAGAAAGGAAATGATGCAGCAACTGGAATTGTTGATCATTGATGAGATAAGCATGGTTCGTTGTGATGTGCTTGATGCAATGGATGCGGTGCTTCGCCATGTGCGCAACCGGCATTCAGCGCTTTTTGGCGGTGTACAGGTCTTATATATTGGGGATATGTACCAACTGCCTCCTGTAATAAAAGAAGATGAATGGCAGATTCTTAGTTCATGTTATAATAACCAGTATTTTTTCAGCAGCAAGGCTATTGCCGAGCAGCGCCCGGTTTATATCGAATTGAAAAAAGTCTACAGGCAGAGCGACCCTGTATTTATTGATCTGCTGAACCAGGTACGCAATAATGAATTGGATCAAAATGGATATGAATTATTACACAGCAGGTATATGCCTGGTTTTAAATATGATACTACTGATAATTTTATAACACTCACTACTCATAATAATAAAGCAGATCTTATTAATGTGGAAGCGCTTTCAAGGCTTCCTGCGAAAGGATTTTCATTTAAGGCAAATATTGAAGGGGTTTTTAATGAAAATTCATACCCCGCTGATGAAATGTTGAATCTAAAAACAGGCGCACAGGTAATGTTCATTAAAAATGATACTGAGAAAATAAGGAGGTATTATAACGGGAAGATCGGGATCGTTCATAAAATAGAAGATGATAAGATCTGGATTGAGTGCAACCCTGGCCTAATTGAAGTAAAAAAAGAAACCTGGCAAAATATCCAGTATTCTCTCAATAATAAAACCCAGCAAATAGAAGAAAAAGAGCTTGGCTCTTTTACACAATATCCCTTGCGGCTGGCCTGGGCCATCACCATACATAAAAGCCAGGGATTGACTTTTGAGAAAGCGATCATAGATGCAGGAAAAGCATTTGCCCCCGGCCAGGTCTACGTGGCACTAAGCCGTTGTACCAGCCTCGAAGGGATCGTTCTTCACAGCAGGATCACTTATAACAGCCTGCAAAGTGATGAGCGGATCGTTGAATTTTCAACGAAGGAACAGCAGGAGAAGGTGCAGGAGCAAATTTTATTCACTGCGGGTAAACAATACCAGCAGGAAATTATTTTTCAATTATTTGATTTTAAAAATATTGCCATTCTGTTAAAAGGCCTGCTTGAATGGGTAAAGCAAAACGATTCTTTTGGGGCTGCTGTTTTACCCTGGTTACATTCATTAAAAATGCAAGTAGATGTTTCTATCCAGCACAGTGAAAAATTCAGTCGTGAGTTAGACCAATTCTTCTCTGAAAACCTCGAGCCTGAAAAAAATGATTTGCTGCAACAAAGATTTAAAAAAGCTGCATCCTGGTTTTTTACTGAATCTCTTAAAACAAAGGAGTTCCTTTTGCAATCCCCGGCTGTTTCGGATAACCGGCAATTAGCCAAAGATTATAACCTGCAGCTTCAAAAGATATTTGACAGCATATCTTACCAGCTTCATTTATTGGATGGTGGGCGAGATGGTTTCCGGCTTGCTTCATACCGTCAGCAAAAAGCAAGTTTTAAAAAAGATGCATTCCCTTTCAATGCTTATTCCGGCAAGTCTGCATATATATCAAATGATATTCTATATCCCGAATTGTACCAGGCATTAAAGGAAAAAAGAAACCAAATAAGTAACGAAAAAAATATGCCGGTTTACATGGTTTGCAGCTCGAGGTCATTGGAAGAACTGACACAATTTCTCCCACAAACCCTGCATGAGCTTGGGAAAATAAATGGGTTTGGTAATATTAAACTAAAGCAATTCGGGAATGATTTCATAAATATTATTATTGATTATTGCGATCAGCATAACCTGCAAAGCAACGTTTTTTCAATGCCGGATAAAAAAGCCCGGAAACCCAGGAAAAAAAACCTTAATGTTTCTGAAAAGCAGGATTCAAAAAAAATAAGTTTCGATCTATATAAGGCGGGAAAAGAAATATCAGAAATTGCTGCAGAAAGAAATTTTGCAATATCCACCATTGAGGGGCACCTCGCATTTTTTATAGAAACTGGGGAATTGAATATTGATGAACTGGTTGATCAGAAAAAGCAGGAAATGATCCGTGAAAGAATAAGGGAAACAGACAATCAATCTTTACACACCTTAAAAGACCAGCTTCCCGATGCAAGTTATCGTGAATTGAAATGGGTAATGGCTTCAGAGAAAAACAAGTTCAATCATAAACGGGTTATCTTCCAAAATCATCCTGGATCCTTATAATATCTTCTTCATCGCTTGGATTTTTTTCATCCGTATGCATCCATATTTCTGCGATAACGCCCCATTCATCCAGGCCAATAAGACGATGTCTTTCTCCCTGTTTTAATTCAATGATCTCTCCTTTATTCAATATCATCGTTTCATTTTCCACATCTGTTTCACTTCTTGCAACAGCCGCATTTCCCTGGATCAGTTTCCATATTTCTGCACGCCTGTGATGATACTGCCAGCTTAATTTTTTTGCCGGTTGCACCAACAATATTTTGGGGCTTAGTTTACCTTTTAATAAAAGAGATCTATCCATTCCCGGGAAAAAATGGTCGATGAATTTTCCCGCATCGGCTTCATTGATAACAAAAAAACCACCCCATGGTCTTTTGGAATCGATCTGTACAATATCAAGGCCGATCTGTTCCAGGAATAATTTTATATCAGAAAACATTTTTTCCTTTTCCATCATATGAGTCGATCAGTTAATTTTAAATTTTTACCTGCCCATGTACACCATTAATATCTGTACATCGCTTGGATTAACACCTGATATACGGGACGCCTGTCCCAGCGTACGGGGTTGTATCATAATAAATTTCTGCCTGGCTTCGTTGCTTAAAGAGACCAGTTTATTGTAATTAAAATTTTCAGGGATAGACAGGTTTTCAAGCTGGCTCATTTTATCAACCAGTTCTTTTTCCTTCTCAATATAAACATCATACTTGATCTGTATCTCTGCCTGCTCTATCACATCAGCATCGTATTGAAGCAACAGGCCGTTTATCAATGGAATCTTTCGCATCATAGATTTTATATCTATGCCCGGCCGTAATAATAACTGGGAAGCTTTTTGTCTTGATAGTAACGGTGAAGAGTAAACGCTTTCTAAATAATCATTGGCGTCAGCCGGCTCAATACTTAACTGTTGCAATATTTCTTTTACTTCCTCCACTTTTTGTCTTTTTTTCCGGAGAGTCTCCATTCGTTCCTGGCTGGCCAGGCCCAGCCGGTAACTTATTTCTGTAAGCCGCATGTCTGCATTATCCTGTCTTAATAAGGTCCTGAATTCTGCCCGGCTGGTAAACATACGGTATGGCTCATCCGTTCCTTTATTGATCAGGTCGTCGATCAGCACTCCGATATATGCTTCACTTCTTTTTAAAACCAATGGCTCCTGGCCGGTACTTTTCTGATGTGCATTCATTCCGGCCATCAGGCCCTGGCAGGCTGCTTCTTCATATCCCGTAGTTCCATTGATCTGGCCGGCAAAAAACAGGTTGTTGATCAGCTTGGTTTCCAGGCTGAATTTTAATTGCGTTGGTGGAAAATAATCGTACTCGATCGCATAACCAGGGCGAAACATTTTACAATTTTCGAAGCCTGGGACCTTCCTAAGTGCCTGTAACTGAACATCTTCTGATAACGAGGTCGAAAATCCATTTACATATATCTCAACCGTATTCCACCCTTCTGGCTCTACAAATAGCTGGTGTCTGTCTCTTTCTGCAAACCTGTTTATTTTATCCTCAATGCTGGGGCAATACCTTGGGCCGGTTCCCTGGATCCTTCCTTTGAACATTGGGCTTGACTCGAAACCTGCTTTTAAAATATCGTGTACTTCCTGGCTGGTATAGGTGATCCAACAGCTTTTTTGATCAGATGATTTTAGTGCCGGTTTTGAGAGGTAGCTAAACCCCACAATTTCTTCATCTCCTCTTTGTTCCTCCATTTTTGAATAATCGAGGCTTCTTCCATCTATTCTTGGTGGAGTTCCTGTTTTTAAGCGATTGCTTTCAAACCCGAGGCTTACCAATTGTTCTGTAATTCCTGTTGCGGCTTTTTCAGCTACCCTTCCGCCACTAAAATTTTTCTCCCCAATATGAATGACCCCATTTAAGAATGTGCCATTTGTCAAAACCACTGCCCGGGAAAATATTTGGTGACCAAGTCCTGTCACAATACCTTTTACCTCATTGTCCTTAACGATCAACTCCTTAACAGTATCCTGGTAAAAATCAACATTTTTTGTGTTTTCAAGCATTTCCCTCCATGTCGCCGCAAACAGCATCCGGTCGTTTTGTGCCCTTGGGCTCCACATTGCCGGCCCTTTTGAACGATTCAGCATCCTGAATTGGATCATACTTTTATCAGTTACGATCCCGCTATAGCCACCCATGGCATCTATTTCTTTCACAATCTGCCCTTTTGCGATCCCGCCCATCGCCGGATTACAACTCATCTGGGCAATTGTCTGCATATTCATAGTTACAAGAAGTACTTTACTTCCCATATTTGCGGCCGCAGCTGCGGCTTCGCAACCGGCATGTCCGGCGCCTACTACTATTATATCATATTTTTGAAACATTGGGATGCAAAGGTACTACAGTACATTTTATTATTTAAAGAAAGCCTGTTTACCCAAATTTGTGGAGTATCTCTCTCTCAAGAAAAATATCGTTCAGGCTCATTCCCCGGTTCAATCGGCTAAACTCATTGGGAGAAAGGGTAGCTAACTTTTCAAGCTCCTCCTTATTTTCAATGATAAAATTCTCTAAAAATGGTTCTGAAATTATATTCGAAACTTCTATTTCAGCGATTTTTTGTATCATTTTAAGGCAAATGGAATATCCTGTCTTTTTAAATAAGTCCTCGAAATATGGCCTAACGGCAAGAACATCGATCCGGTTTCCCCTCGCTTTATTGAGTATCAGCCTTTCAACCCGGATATTAATAAAATTCCAGCAAAGCTTAAGATCCTCGGGGTTGTTAAAGTCAAAATACCCAACCGGTACGATATGATCAAACTGCCACTGAGAACCAAAATTTTCCCATGATAACTCACCTGAAAATTGCAATGCGATCCATTTTCGATAATTTTCATTGTCTACACCAAAATATGGCGCATAAGCTTCTGAAATATTTTTTTCCAGAATATATCTCCTTAGTGCCAATTGCCATTTCCTTTTTTCCCTGAATTTTAATAATGAGTCCGTAACCTCTTCCTGCGGAGTCCATTTTTTTCTTGCCATACTCAAATATATTAAATGTTTCGGATGGAAACTGGTATTCGTGGAACATCTAATATGAGTGAAGCAATTAAAAATAGAGGTGTTTCTGAGAGAAACTGGGATTCGTGGAACAAATTAGCAAAGACCGTATTTTTCTAAATAATAATTCTCCTTATTCCGGATGACAGCTTTTTGCACCTTAGACCTATCCTTATAACCGCATAAATGCAATATTCCATGAAAAATGACCCGGTGGAGCTCCTGATCAAAGCTGGTTCCAAAAATTTCTGCATTTTCCTTTACCCGATCACAACTAATATAAATTTCAGCATTGATCGCCTTAAACCCTGCCTCTGTCAAGTCAAATGTTACGATATCCGTGAAATAATCATGATTTAGGTGAGACCTATTGATCTCTAATAGAAAAAGGTCATCACAGAAAATAATACCGAGGTTGCTTAATTGCCTTCCTTCTTCCTGAAAAATAGCTTTGATAAACCCCTTCAGGGCAACCCGATTCTGTAACCTGGCGGGTTTTTGAAAGTTAAACTGAACAGCCATAATTGTTTATTTCTAATATCGAAATTAAGTAGAACGCTTATAAACTACTTTTACATTACACAATTTGATGAATTAGACATGGATAAAAAATTATCTGAGATCAAAATAGGAAAAAAGGTTATCATCAAGTCTTTTATAAATGACGATATTTTTTTAAAATTGATGGAAATGGGCTGTGTGCCTGGAGAGATCATTGTTGTTGATCAGATTGCTCCTTTAAAAGATCCGATCTCAATAACCGTTGCCGGGTATAGGCTTAGCCTAAGATTGAATGAGGCAGAACATATAATGGTTGAAGAAATGTAATAGTTAATATTATATATTATTTATATATGAATATTGGTTTGTATTTTGGCTCGTTTAACCCGGTTCATATTGGTCACCTGATCATAGCGAACCATGCGGTTTCAAATTCAGATCTAACAGAGATCTGGTTTATCGTTTCCCCCCAGAATCCTTTTAAAAATTCAAATAGCCTGTTAAATGAAAATCACCGGCTGAACCTTGTAAGGACTGCCATTGAAGGTGAAAAAAAATTGAAGGCAAGCAATGTAGAATTTAAATTGCCCAGGCCTTCGTACACGATCCATACACTCACCTATTTAAAGGAAAAATACCCCGGTCATACTTTTAGTATTCTAATGGGCAGCGACAGTTTTCAAAATCTTTCAAAATGGAAAAATTATGAATTGATCATTCAAAACCATACACTTTATATTTATAGACGGCCGGGCTTTGAAATAAAAAACGACACCCATGCAACGTTGAAAATATTGGATTCCCCGCTGCTTGAAATTTCGTCTACACATATACGTAAGATGATCGCCGAAAGAAAATCGATTCGTTTCCTCGTGCCCGATAATGTGAAAGAAGAAATTGAAAACAATCATTATTATAACTCCTCCTTAGAAAATCCATCCAAGCAGCAAACAGGTTAAAACAATGACCGGTGCGGGGATCTTTGTATATTTTAATACTACCAGTGTTAACACAATAACCAGCAGGCTTAGCACGCTTTGCAGGTCCAGCTGGTTGATATGGATCCCGTTGAGCAAATAAAGGGTTGCTGCCCACATAACCCCCACCACCACAGCATTGATGCCCTCCAGGGCCCGGTAAACAATTACATATTTTTTTAAATATTGCCATACCGGGAAAAAAAACAATACCAGCAATGCGCTCGGCAGAAAAATGGCCACGGTACCAATTAAACAGCCAAGCATCTGCATTTTATATCCTTCTTTTTCCATTGCCATTCCGCCGGCAAATGATGCAACTGAAAATACCGGCCCGGGGATTGCCCGTACAATTCCATAACCCGTTAACAGGTCTGTTTTTTCAAGTTTAATGGCATTGGGATTCTTTTCAATGGCCTTGGGAGACTTTGGCCTTGCTACATATTGGTCCAGCATCATTGGCAATAAAACATCTCCTCCTCCAAACACAAAACTTCCGAAGCGATAAAAATTCTCAAATAAATTATATGCTTTCCTGTTGGGCCAGTTCTGTTTACGGGCTGTTTCACTCAAGGCCCCGGCAATGACAAAGATCATCACAAATAACCATATATTGGTCCAGCGGATCTGCCTCGGCTTGATGTTAACCTGCATGGGTATACGCCGGCTGCTGAAATTGGTTGCAACACCTCCCGCAATGATCAGGATCGGAAACACCCAGGGTGTTTTAAAAAGCAGGTAAGTAATGACCATGGCAATAAGCATAATGATCTGCGTGATGATATTTTTTACAGAGATCGAAAATGCCCTCACCGCCGCAAAAGCGAGGAAGCCGATGGCCATTGGCTGAATGTATTTGAATAAATTCTCAGTTAAATTTTTATCTGTAAAATATATCAATAAAAAAGACAGGGAGCCCATCAGTATACAGGCAGGGAGTATCCAGATGATCAATGTAATAACTGCCAGCAGCACGCCGCCTCGTTTGTACCCGATCAGTGTGATCACCTGGGTACTCGAAGCTCCTGGCAAAAGCTGGCAAAATGAATTATATTCGATCAGTTCAGCTTCTGATAAATACCTCCTTTTATGAACGAATGTCTTCAGCATCATCCCTATATGACCCTGTGGCCCTCCAAAAGCAGTGAGCGTATAGAGCAATACTGATTTAAGAAAAGGTATGTGGCGCAATAATGTCAAATAAAAAAATTAAGGCTTGCTGGCAAACTATTATATACAAGAAATATAATGCTATTTTTTTAAACCAATTTCCCTTAATCTTTCATCAAGGTATTCTCCCGCGGTAGCATCTTCATATGCTTTTGGATGAACCTGATCAATGCAGCTTTCGAGGCAGGCCAGGCTCATGCTTGCTTTGGGGTGAAGAAAGAAAGGGATCGAAAAACGGCTGGTATGCCAAAGGGACCGATCCGGATTCACAACGCGATGAGTAGTGCTGCGCAATTTGTTATTGGTGAATCGCTGCAGCATATCCCCTACATTTACAACGATCTGTTCCGGTAAAGAGGTAACAGGCACCCATTCCTCCTGCTTGCTGAGTATTTCGAGTCCATCAGCGGATGCGCCTACCAACAAGGTTATCAGGTTAATATCTTCATGCTGTTCTGCCCTGATGGCTGACTTTGGCTCATGCGTGATCGGCGGGTAATGAATGGCTCTTAAGATAGAATTGCCATTATGAATAAATGGGTCGAAATAAAATTCATCCAGGCCAAGGTATAAGGCGATTGCCTGTAGCAACGCTTCCCCTGATTTTTCAAATGCCCTGAATGCGCTGTCAAATGTATCATTGAATGAGTGCACCTGGTCAACGGTCACATTGGGTGGATATATTACTTCTTTAAAATTATCCCGTGCCACCTGGCCATACTGGAAGAATTCCTTCAGGTCGGGGGCATCGCTGCCCTTTGCATGCTCGGTTCCAAAACTTGTATAACCCCGCTGGCCAGCCATTCCGGGTATCTCGTATTTTTTTTTGTGCTCCAGCGGCAATGAAAAGAATTGCTGAACATATTTGTACAGGTCTTCGATCAGCTGATCCGGGATACCATGATTTTTTACAGCAACAAACCCAACTTCTTCATATGCTTTCCCAAGCTCCTGTACAAAACGCTGTTTTCTTTTTTCATCCCCACTTAAAAATGCTGCAAGATCAACGGTCGGTATAGCCATATTCATTTTATGTTTTGAAGCAACGAATGTAGATTTGATTATGAAAATTTACAAAAGATATTTTTTTTATGAAATATCGAAACGCTCCCTTTCAATTTGTATAGTTTGTCTTTTTTCTTTCTCCTGTTCAAAAAAAAATTATCCCATGGATCCTTCAGCCTATTCATTTAGCGCTGTGAATGGATTACCGGATTACCGGAGTTTAAATTATTGGGCGGCCCATCCCTGGAAAAATGACCCTTCTGACCGAGTACCAAAAGACATAAAAAATAACTATTCGCCCGATTCCACGGTAGATGTATTCTTTATTCACCCAACAACTTTAACCAGCAACAAAGATACCAGCTGGAACGCCCGGATCGATGACGCAGCCATTAATGAAAAAACAGACAATAGCAGCATTCTTTACCAGGCGAGCGTTTTCAATGAAAGCGCCAGGGTTTTTGCACCGAGGTACAGGCAGGCTCATCTAAAGGTTTTTTATATTTCGGAGATCAATGCCAGGCTATATTTTGATATTGCTTATGCAGATATAAAAAATGCTTTTGAATATTATCTTGAACATTTTAACCAGGGCAGGCCCATTATCATTGCAGCACATAGCCAGGGCACGCTTCATGCAGGAAGATTATTAAAAGAATATTTTGAGGGCAAACTGCTTCAACATAAACTTGTATGTGCGTATATCATCGGCTTACCGATCCGGGAGGATTATTTTTCCGTGCTGGAACCCTGCAGGGATTCATTATCAACAGGCTGTTTTGTTGGATGGAGAACATTTAAAAGTGGTTATGAACCCTCATTCGTAAAAGAAGAGAAATTCAAAGCGATCGTGATTAATCCGTTGACCTGGACCATGGAAGAAAAACCAGTATCCGCCATCTATAATTTAGGAGGCGTTCTAAAAAAATTTGATAAGCTGATCCCACATGTTGTAGGTGCGCAGGTGCATAAGAATATTCTATGGACCGGTAAACCGGATATATTTGGAAAATTTTTATTGACAATTAAAAATTATCATGTGGGTGATATCAATTTTTTCTACATGAATATCCGGCAAAATGTAAAGGCAAGGATAAATGCTTACTGGAAAAAATAACAGGCGCTCATAAGCCATATTTTGCACTGATCTCCAGCATCCTGTCAATGGGCTTTTTTGCTGCAATGCGTAGTTCTTCATCCATTTTTATTTCCGGAATTTCATATTTCATACATAGGTATAATTTTTCCAGTGTATTTAATTTCATATACGGACAATCGTTGCATGCACAGGTATTATTAGGTGGTGCCGGAATAAATGTTTTGTCCGGGACTGGACTTTTGCATCTGGTGTAGTATCCCGGTTTCTGTTGCCACTATAAATTCTTTGCTGCTGTCCTGCCTGCGTAAATTTTAAAAGCCCCGTAGTGCTCCCTATATAGTCTGCAAGAGCCAATACAGGTTCTTCACACTCAGGATGTGCGATAACTTTTGCTTTTGGATGACGGATCTTTAATTTGGTGATCTTCTCCAGGCTAAAAATTTCATGCACAATGCAGGCTCCATTCCATAGCACCATATTCCTGCCTGTTTTTTTATTGATATACGCTCCAAGGTTCTTATCTGGAGCAAAAATGATGGGTTGATCAGCCGGCAGGCTTTCAACGATCTTTTGGGCATTCGAAGAAGTACAAATGATATCACTCAATGCTTTCATTCCGGCACTACAGTTGATATAAGTTATGACAAGGTGATCCGGGTGTTTATCCTTAAAGAGCTTAAACAGGGCAGGTGGAGCTGAATCACTTAGAGAACATCCTGCATTCAGATCGGGCAATAAAACTTTTTTAGAAGGATTTAAGATCTTAGCCGTTTCTGCCATAAAATGCACGCCTGCAAAAACAATCATATCGGCTTCTGTACTTTCTGCTCTTTGTGAAAGGCCAAGACTATCACCAATATAATCAGCTACATCCTGTATATCCGGCTCCTGGTAATAATGTGCAAGAATGATGGCATTCTTTTCTTTTTTTAATTTTTCAATTTCCGCAAACAGATCCAGGTTCACATCTATATCAACATCCAGAAACCCTTTTTGCGAAACAATTTCTTCCATTGCTGCATTGTTAATATCTGCCATAATATGTATTAATACTATTTATTTATATAATCACTTACTACTATTAGGGCTGTTAATAAGTGGAAACAAATTACTTCTATGCTATTGTAAAATTAAAAAGTTTAGTTTATCCACCATCATCCACATTAATTAACATGTTAAAATATTAAGATACATCAAAATGTATATGCCCCATGCTGCTTTAGGAATAATCCCCGTTTATTAATTAACAACCGTTAATAAGAAAGAGCGGGGATAATAAAAAGATGTTTTTTATAAACAAGGATGTTAATTCAGGATGTATAAAACATAGCATACACACATTTAATTTACAGGCCCCTGGCCAATTTCTACTTATACCCCATTTTATAATATTTCAAACTCAACAAAACCATAGATATACACCTAAATACGGCCTTATTCACAATTGTATTGTTAATAGTGATTTTTCCATATTCCAATTATCGCTTAAAATGAAGGAAAATATTATATGATCTGCACCCTATGCAGCCTTTACAGGTTTTCCACAATTTGTTAATATCCTTTTTTCCCCTATTTTTGCCGTCCAAAAATCTAACAAACAGTAATATGCAAATTATTCAGAGTATTCGTGATAAAGGGGCAGCAATCGTGATCGTAGTTATTGCCTTAAGCCTGATCGGCTTTATTTTAATGGATGCCAAGCAGGGCAGCAGCAATCTTTTCAATTCCTTATCTTCAAAAGTTGGAAAAGTAAATGGCGAAGGAATTGAATTGGGTGAATTTAATAAAAGGGTAAAGCAAACTGAAGACATGCAGCAACAGCGTGGCCAGGCCCCGGGCGGGTACACAAACTTACCAGGTTAGGGAACAGACCTGGAACCAGATCGTTGCTGAAAAAATATTTTATGCCGAAGCTGAAAAGCTTGGCATTGATTTTACATCAAAAGAATTATCGGCTATATTAACAAGCAATGATCAAAATAATCCGTTATTGCGGGAGCAGGGGATGACAGATCCAACTACGGGAAAACTGGATGAAACAAAGGCGCGGGAAGCTTTGACAAATATTAAAAAATTTAAAGGCGAACAAAGAGAATCTGTAAATGCCCAGATTATAGATCCATTGAAGCTTACTACAACTGTTGCTAAATACTCCGGCCTTATTAAATGCCAGTGTTTATTATCCAACATGGATGCAGGAAAAAGAAACTGCCGAAGCAAAGAATTTCTCTGTTATTTCTTATACAGCCATTCCTTATGCAGAAATAGCAGACAGCACGGTTATTGTAGCGATGCGGAAATAAATGAATATGTTCAAAAGCATAAAGACCTGTTCAAACAGGAAGCCGGCCGCATATTTCTTACATTAGTTTTAGCCAGTTGCCAAGTGGAGAGGATAGTTTAACAATGAACGCATACGTTGCAGAATTAAAAAATGCATTTGCAGCAGATACAAATGCAACCGCTTTTGTAGCCAGGAATACTTCTGCCATCGATTTCGACGGATGAATTTTTACCTAAATCAAAAATTCAATCTGCTGCCATTGATACGATCGTAAAATTATCTAGCCGGATCAGTATATGGGCCTTACCTGGACAGAGGGAATTATGTACTTGCTAAAATGCTGGGCACTAAAGAGCTCCCGGACAGTGTAAAGGCAAGGCATATCCTGATCCCCGTAAATGATCCGCAAACAGGCCAGCCGGTTATGCCGGATTCAGTGGCAAAAAAATTAGCGGATAGTATTTACCAGCAATAAAGGGAGGGGCTGATTTTGCATTCCTTGCGCTAAAATATTCTTCTGATGGCAGTCCAAGGGACAGGGTGGTGATCTGGGATATTTCGAGTATGGTACAATGGTTCCTGAATTCAATGAATTTTCATTTAACAACCCGGTAGGCGCTAAAGACGTGGTACAGACGCAATTTGGCTATCATGTAATAGAGATAATGGGCCAAAAAGATTTTAAGCCTGCTTACAAAATAGCATATGTAGCAAAAGAAATTACTGCAAGTGATATTACGATCAACAAGGCAAGCCTGGATGCCACCAAGGCATCAGCAGAAAAAAATGCAACGGAACTTAAAAAAATATGTTGCGAAGAATGGGCTTAAAATTACAGATGTTCCCAAACAGCTCAAGGAAAACGATTTTTCGGTTGGCGCATTACAGGATGCAAGGCAGTTGGTGCGTTGGGCATTTGAAGCAAAAAAAGGAGCCGTGAGTGAACCTTTCAGTATCGGGGACCAGTTTGTAGTAGCGATGGTAGAAAAGATCAATGAAAAAGGAGTACAGGATGCAGCTACAGCAAGGTCAGGTTCTGAAGCGATTATTAGGAATAAAAAGAAGGCCGCCATTATCATTAAAAAGATCGGTAGTAATCCTACATTAGAATCCGCAGCAGCTTTATATAACAAGCAGGTACAACAGGCAGGCGCAGATTCTTCTATTACTGTGATAGGGCAGATGATAAATGGGGTGGGAGTTGAGCCTAAAGTGATCGGTGCATCTTTTAATAAAGATTACCAGGCCAAGCCTTCTCCGGCCATTGAAGGTACCAATGGAGTATATGTATTAAAAGTAAATGCTATCCAGCTAAAGCCTGCAGCTACACCGGAAGAGATCGTGAAGCAATCCACCACCAGGATAAATGCTTTACGCGGCCAGATCAATAGCTGGTATGAGGGATTAAAAAAACTGGCAGATATCAAAGACAGCCGCAGCAAATATTATTAATCAGTTGTGACTATATATTTAACAGCCGGCTCAAACGATGGGCCGGCTTTTTTGTTTTAAATTTGCAGGATGGCAGAGGTATTTATAAATAAAGTTGCAGAAAGCGGTATCGTTACTTTGGACCTTGAAGCATATTATCCAAAGGATGAAGTATTGCTGTTTGATATGAAGGATTATCTTTTTATGGGATTGATCTTAAAGGAAAAAGATTTCAGGGAGGCACTAAAAGGCCTCGATATTTCTGTTTATAAGGATAAGATAGCAGCTATTACCTGTTCTGCAGATGCAGTGATACCCATGTGGGCCTATATGCTTGTGGCCAGTGTGCTGCAGCCGGTGGTTAAAGAAATTGTTTTTGGAAATGAACAGGCAGCAAAGACAGCATTGTTAATGAAGAATATCGGGATGATACCGGTAAATGATTTTACTGACAAACGCGTAGTGATAAAGGGATGTGGCGAACTACCCGTACCCGAAGAAGCTTATATCGAGATCACAAAATTATTAAGGCCTGTAACAAAAAGCATCATGTATGGGGAGCCGTGCAGTACGGTGCCGGTCTTTAAAAAAGCAAAAGCCTGATCCATTAAAACCAGCCCCTTCTTTTAAAAATAACGATCATCCATAAAGGTATCAGTAACATAATGCCAACGGAAATATAAAATCCCCATTGATTGTGTAACAATGGAAGCCTTTCAAAATTCATCCCGAAGATCCCACCTATAACGGTAGCGGGTGCAAGCAGGCAGGTAACGATTGCCATCACCTTCATTACTTCATTTAGTTTTAAATTCACTGTGTTGAGGTATAGGTCCTGCAGGTTCATCATCATGTCCCGGTAATTTTCTGACAGGTCATTTGCCTGGATAACGTGATCGTATACATCTTTGAAATATTTTTCTGTCTTTTCTTCTATCAGTTCGTAATCACCTCGAAGTATCCCGTTTACGATCTCTCTCACCGGCGCAATATTTCTTTTAAGCACGATCATTTCTTTCCGGAGCATGTTGATTCTTACAAGGCTTCGTTTGTTTGGATTGCGCATGATATCTTCTTCAAGGGCTTCAACTCTTTCACCCAGCCTTTCCATCACAACGAAAAATTTATCCACGATCATGTCAATCAGGGAATAGAATAAAAAATCAGCACCGTTTTGTCTCACCTTGCTGCCACCTACTTTTAGCTTATCTCTTAGGCCATCAAAAACATCTCTCGTAGCATCTTCCTGGAAGCTGATCACAAAATTCTTACCCAGTATGATACTTATTTGCTCTGCCTCAACAGTTGAATCCTTTTCATTAAAGTACAGCATGTACAACAGGCAAAATACCAGCCCGTTTATTTCATCAATTTTTGGGCGCTGGCCAATGCTCAATATGTCTTCGGTAATTAGTTGGTGAATTCCGAAATGGCTGCAGATCTTTTCAACATCTGCTTTTCTAAGCCCATCAATATTTATCCAGGTATTTGAGGCAGATTGTAGAAAATGAAAAGTTTCTTCTACTGAATTTAATGTGATACACCTCGATGTGTTGCTGTCGAATTCATAAACAATGATCGTTATTTCAGCAGGTTCTTGTCGTACGGGGGCTATTGTGGGATTAACATGTAAAACCTTTTTGGTTCTCAGCAGGTCAAGGGGGTTGAGAATATAATCCAGGTAATTCTTTTTACTCATATTGATCTCATTACTAATAAAGAAACTTAAAGTTCATGATAATATGGCAATAAAAAAACCGCGGATGGCCGCGATTTTATGTTTACTTGAATTCTATGTTGCTGATTTAAAAGGATGCACTCTTCGGAAATCTTGGGAAAGGGATCACATCCCGGATATTGGTCATGCCTGTTACGAACTGTACCAGCCGCTCAAAACCGAGCCCAAAGCCGGCGTGCGGACAGGCGCCAAACCTCCTTGTATCAAGGTACCAATCCAGTTCTTCTGCAGGAATATGCATTTCTTTCATCCTTTCCAATAGCTTGTCCATGCGCTCTTCTCTTTGAGAACCACCCACGATCTCTCCAATGCCCGGGGCAAGGATGTCCATGGCAGCTACTGTTTTACCATCATCATTCTGGCGCATATAAAAAGCCTTTATTTCTTTCGGATAATTTATAAGGATCACAGGCTTTTTAAAATGCTTTTCAACGAGATAACGCTCATGCTCACTCTGGAGATCTACGCCCCAGCCTTCGATCAGGTACTGGAATTTCTTTTTCCTGTTGTGATTACTTTCCTTTAATATATCAATGGCTTCTGTGTAAGTGAGCCGCTCAAAATCGTTGTTCACAACAAAATTCAATTTTTCCATCAATCCCATTTCACTTCTTTCTGCCTGTGGCTTTTGCTTTTCCTCTTCGTCTAAGCGCTGTGCCAGGAATTCCAGGTCCTCTTTATTATTTTCAATGGCATATTTAATAATGTACCTGATAAAATCTTCAGCGAGGTTCATATTGTCCTCAAGGTCATTAAAAGCAACCTCGGGTTCGATCATCCAGAACTCAGCAAGATGCCTTGCCGTATTACTGTTCTCCGCCCGGAATGTAGGCCCGAAAGTATAAACATCACTGAATGCCATTGCGGCCAGTTCCCCTTCCAGTTGCCCACTAACGGTCAGGTTTGTACTCCTTCCAAAAAAGTCTTCTTTAAAATTGATACTGCCATCTTCATTTTTAGGAGCGGCTCCATCGAGCGGTAATGTGGTAACCCTGAACATTTCACCAGCACCTTCCGCATCGCTTGCGGTAATGATGGGCGTATGCATGTAAACAAAGCCGCGGTCATTATAAAATTTATGTACGGCATAAGCGAGTGTATGCCTTACCCGGAAAATGGCGCCAAAAGTATTGGTCCGAAAACGCAGGTGGGCTATTTCGCGCAAAAATTCCAGGCTGTGTTTTTTTGGCTGCAGGGGAAATTTCTCTGCATCGCTGTCGCCCAATATTTCTATAGACGTTGCTTTGAGTTCAATTTTTTGACCCTTGCCCAAGGACGGAACCACTTCACCAGTTACCTTGATACAGGCACCCGTTGTAATGCGCCTGATAGTAGCATCATCCAGGCTTCCCAATGTCGCTACCACCTGTATATTATTATTTGTGCTGCCATCATTTAAAGCAATGAACTGGTTATTGCGGAATGTGCGTACCCAACCCATTACCACAGCTTCATAGTTTGCTTTATCCGACTCAAGCAGTTCTTTTATTTTAATTCTTTTATTGAACATGTCTGAAAAATTAGGTTGGCAAAGATAGAAATTGAATGCCAGAGATAGAAACGGGCCCCGGCTGCCTTATGAAAAATTCCACGCTGTTTAAAGCAGTGGAATTTTTAAGATCCGATATGGTTTAGTACCGGTTCTTGGTAAACTTACGATGTTGCGGCCTGTTGTGATTGTGCCCTCCATGACGGTTTTGCGGAGGCTTATTCATTGAAACAGGCTTTCCATTCAATCCAGAGTAATCGATATGGTAAGGATGATTGATCTCTTTTGGTATCTCCTTTCCAATAAGCTTTTGAATATCTTTCAGGAAGGCCAGTTCTTCGTGTTCACAAAAAGAAAAAGCGATACCACTTAACCCGGCCCTTCCAGTTCTCCCGATCCGGTGAACATAGGTTTCAGGGACATTGGGCAACTCATAATTAATTACGTGCGTCAGTTCATCTACATCAATGCCGCGTGCGGCAATATCCGTAGCTACCAGGATCCTGGTGGTCCTGTCTTTAAAATTCGCCAATGCACGTTGACGGGCATTCTGTGATTTATTGCCATGGATCGCTTCAGCCCTGATGCCAATACGTACAAGGTCTTTTACAACTTTGTCAGCCCCGTGTTTTGTACGGGTAAATACCAATGCTGTTTCAATGGAACTGTCTTTGAGAATATCTGCAAGCAATGCTCTTTTATTAGCCTTGTCAACAAAATACAGTGACTGTTCAATCGTTTCCGCTGTAGTTGATTCAGGTGTAACCTCAATTTTTTGCGGGTTTGTAAGAATGGCATTTGCCAGCCCCTGGATCTCTTTTGGCATGGTAGCCGAGAAGAAAAGCGTTTGGCGCTTTGCGGGCAATTTTGTGATCACTCTTTTTACATCGTGTACAAAACCCATGTCCAGCATACGGTCTGCTTCATCCAATACGAATATTTCCACGTCTTTAAGATTGATATAGCCCTGGCTCATGAGGTCTAGCAAACGACCAGGTGTAGCTACTAAAATATCTACGCCTCTTTGTAAGGCAGCTGTTTGTGGCTGTTGGTTTACCCCGCCAAAAACAACGAGGTGTTTTAACCGGAGATCGCTTCCATAAGCTTTAAAACTTTCCTGTATCTGGATCGCTAATTCACGGGTAGGTGTAAGTATAAGCGCCCGGATTGGCCGGTGGCCTGCAACTGCTGCGTGTGGTTTTGACAATAATTGTAAAATCGGGATAGCAAATGCTGCTGTTTTGCCGGTGCCCGTCTGGGCACAACCCAGCAGGTCCCTTCCTGCTAAAATAAAAGGGATAGCACCCTGTTGAATGGGTGTAGGTTTCGTGTAACCTTCTTTGTGGAGCGCATTTAAAATGGGCTCAATGATCTTTAAGTCTGTAAATAACAATGTATGTGATTATAAAATGAGTGCGGAAATGGAGTGTAAAACTCCATCATCAGAAACGAGTGTGTGCCCGTAAGCAATTATTGGGAATGGGAAATTATCAATAAAAACTGGCTTAAAATGCCGCGGAAATAAATGAACTGGCGCAAATATACGGTTAATTATCGGGATTGGCGATTTTAAGCGATTGGCGATACCGGAGGTGTCCAACATCAAATTTTACTTGGGGACAAAAATTTGGGCTTTAATTGTTTGGCTGCTTCTGTGTAGCCGCCATCAGCCCCATCAATAAAATGCGTGTGCTTATTATTTAGATTTTCTACATAGCAGGTCATTATGCTGGCAGAACTAACATAGTGGCCAAACAATAACAATCCTTTTTGCTCCTGCTGTTCAAGCCATTCCAGCAACTGCAAACGGTTTTCTTTGGTGCCTTTAATAATAGTATTGATACGGCCGTCAATGGTCAATATTTCAGAAAACTCAATTAACTGGCTCAGGTAATCTTTTCCTCTCAAGCCGTGGTATTTAAAGTTCCATCCAAAATAGAACTTGCCTATAAAGGTTTCCAACAACGTTCTTATCATATAAACGGGCTTCCATTTACCGTACCTCGCCATCATTTCTCTGCGGATCTTATCAAAGCTGTTCATAAGCTTCAGCATATTGATGGTAAGCGGATGCCTTTTCTCAATCCCTCCATATATTTCCTCGAGCTTGTTTAAAACTTCGCTGTAGATAACCAATTGATTTTTCGCTTCAACAGATTCTATCAACAGGCAAACGACTTCCTGTTCGGTAGCCGGGGGCTTTATCTTATCCCATTTGCATTCCATACCCTCGAGGTTCAGCTGGCCAAGGTCAGGATCACCCGGTTGCTTTTTTAACCGGGTTTCATCATCATAATAATTGCGCTTGATTATTTTTTCTGCATATTTAAGCCCGTCACCAATCAAAATGGATTTATTGAAACCCGGGCTGATCTGGACCTTGGCCATTTTTATTTCATAACCCGCATCCCTGATTTGCTTTATTGAAATGCTGCCAATCCGGAGATCAAGTGAAAAGTTTTTATAACTGTTAAGCCTGTGTGCGTTCAGGCCCGCTATCACTTTTTCAACGATTTCCCCGGGAACCAATACCGTACCTCCGTCTCCTCCAAAAAAATAAGGAATCTCAACCTTCAGGGCTTTTGAAATATTCAGGGCCACGATCAGGCTCCCCGCGGCAATCAAGTTTACGTCCCCGTGCCTGCCCGCCGCCACAGCCTCTGTTGAATTGGCAATATCGGCAACAACCACATGCCAGCTTTCCGGGAGATCAACAAAAAAATGCTCATTGACCAGAACCTCGGGAACAGGCTGTTTAACTGGAGTTAGATTTTTATAAAAATCCAAGGAATAAAAATTAAATGTGCTTTAAAAGATAAGAAAAAAAAAGCACAATCTGTCGCGCCGGTTAATAGCAGATCAGTTGATTCCTGTCATAGGTAATCCGTGTAATCCTAAGAATGATAACCTGTCCCAATATCCTCTCTGGAATATTATTTTGTCATTTTGAATATGAAAAAACCCACAGCCCCTCAGGCCCTGGGGATCCTTCCATTCCAAAATTGCCCAGTCCCGGTCTTCAAAAATATTTTCTATGATACAGGTCATTTCTGCCTTTGCGAATTCATTCATAAACATATTTCTAATGGCTTCTTTCCCTTCCACGGGTTCATTTACAACCTGGTGGTTTATGGCTGTTTCATGATAAAGATCTGCCAGCATATCAATGTCCGCGATGTTGAAAGCTTCTACCCACTTTATTACAAGTTCTTTTGGTTTCATTTTTACCTAATTTTCATGACTAAATTATGTGCTTGTATCAACATGTCAAAGTACTGGGGGAAACTGTAGAAAAATCAAAGAATCTTACCCCGTTCACGCCAGTCTTAAAATGCAATATTGCCAACAATAAAGACGTTCTATTATAAGAGGGTAAAAGCAAAAAGAGGCCAGGAAAAGGCAGAAGACCGTCTAAAAGGGCATTTGGCCAGTAAATTTTAACAAGGAAAAGAATAGCCCCCGCACAAAAAATTGTTTTATTATGTAAAATCTGCGTATTATTGCACTGGAATCGGTTGCGAAGATTATCCTAGTCTAATTACTTCACCAATACAGCCTCTTCCATCAGCATAAATTTTCAACGACAATTTTACATCCTTTAAGAGCGGAACTTTTTTGAACAACGCATTTCTCATATTTTATGTATCACATATTACAATTGAACGAACTGCTCGTTCCTGAATTGCTTGACATAGCAGATCAATTAAATATACCCAATACCAAAAAAATGAACAAGCAGGACCTGGTATCTACCATCCTGGACAAACAAGCCAACATGACATCAGAAAATAAAACACCCGATGGCGAAAAGCCAAAACGCAAACGCATTTTAAAAGCAGATATCCCCCCCTCCCGGGAAGTGACACCGCTGCCTAAACTGGAACATGTTAAGGAAGAAGCGCATAAAAAGGATGCCCCGGCTCATAAAGCAAAAAAAGCAGAGATAGAAAAAAAGCTTCCTGCTAAAAAACATAAGCCTGAGATTGATGAAGATGATGAGGAAGACCTGCAGCCGATAACCGACCAGGAAACAACAATACCCGCAGCTATTGCACAGATGCTGCAGGAAGAAGATATCCAGCAGCCGGAAGTGGAAATGGAAGAGCCGGTACAACAAAACAAAGAAGGACGTGCTTATCCCCAGCAACGACGGGAACAGCCGGCATTTAATATAGAATTTGATGGAGTTGTTCTTGGTGAAGGTGTGCTGGAAATGATGCCGGACGGCTATGGTTTTTTACGTAGCAGCGACTATAATTACCTCTCTTCTCCCGATGATATTTATGTTTCCCCCTCTCAAATAAAATTGTTTGGCCTAAAAACAGGAGATACCGTATATGGTTCTGTACGTCCTCCAAAAGAAGGTGAAAAATATTTCGCTTTATTGAAAGTTGAAACCATCAATGGGAAAAGTCCTGAAGAAGTGCGAGATCGCGTGCCGTTCGATTATTTAACTCCCCTGTTCCCATTTGAAAAATTAAATCTTACTACGAGATCAGACAATTACAGCACCCGTATCATGGACCTGTTTACACCGATCGGTAAAGGACAGCGCGGACTTATTGTTGCGCAGCCAAAGACGGGTAAGACGATGTTGCTGAAAGAGCTTGCAAATGCGATCGCTGAAAATCACCCTGAGTGTTACCTGATGATCGTGCTTGTAGATGAAAGGCCGGAAGAGGTGACCGATATGGAGCGTAGCGTAAGGGCAGAAGTCATTGCTTCAACCTTTGATGAGCCTGCGGAAAAACACGTAAAAGTGAGTACCATAGCATTGCAAAAAGCAAAACGCCTGGTAGAATGCGGCCATGATGTGGTTATATTACTTGATTCAATTACCCGTCTGGCAAGAGCGCACAATACAGTTGCCCCCTCATCAGGTAAGGTTTTATCAGGTGGTGTGGAAGCAAATGCGATGCAAAAACCCAAACAATTCTTTGGTGCAGCACGTAAAATAGAAAATGGCGGGTCACTTACCATCATTGCTACAGCCCTGGTAGACACAGGAAGTAAAATGGATGAAGTGATCTTTGAAGAATTCAAAGGAACAGGTAATATGGAATTACAGCTGGAGCGCAAATTATCCAATCGCCGTATTTATCCTGCGATCGATATCGTGGCGTCTTCTACCCGGAGAGATGACCTGTTGCTTGATAAAGATACATTCCAGCGCATGTGGGTATTACGCAAGCATATGGCGGATATGAATCCTGAAGAAGCATTGAATACATTGTTGAAAAATATGAAAGGTACAAAAGACAATGCCGAGTTCTTGACATCAATGAATGGTTAATTAATTTGAAGATTTGCTTATTTGAAATGAGCCAAATAAATACATCAATATTTAAACTGCCTTATTAAAAGGCAGTTTTTTATTATACCAACAAAAGTATTTCATGGCAACATCCTTGCGTCGCAATCACTTCAACGGAATAACTTTGGGCAACATTATTTAACTTAGTGCCTTAGTGTCTCCGCGGTTAAAACATGGCAATAAAAAAAATTACGATACCCGAATTTTTGGAGTTATCCGCCAATCTACCGGTGCTGGATGTGCGCAGTCCTGGCGAATATAACCATGCACATATCCCCGGAGCATATAGCCTTCCCTTATTTACTGATGAAGAAAGAAAAGTTGTTGGTACCCTATACAAACAACAAAGCAGGTCCGCCGCTATAAAAACAGGGTTGGATTTTTTTGGAGTAAAAATGCGGCCCATGGTAGAAGAGGTTGAAAAACTGGTTCATAGTTCACAGTTCACAGTTCATCCTAAGAATCACCCAACTCCTGAACCTGGAACTAAGAACTCAGTAGTTGTTCACTGCTGGCGTGGTGGTATGCGTAGTGCCGGGGTTGCATGGTTATTGGATCTCTATGGCTTCCGGGTCTATACATTGATCGGTGGGTATAAAGCATACCGCAAATGGGTATTGGAGCAATTTGAGAAGGATTATAATTTTAATATGGTTGGTGGCTATACCGGCAGCGGCAAAACGGAGCTTCTTAAACAGCTTCAAAAAAAGGATCATCAGATCATAGACCTCGAAGGACTTGCGAATCATAAGGGATCTGCTTTCGGTGCCATGGGCCAGCCACCTCAGCCAGGGCAGGAAATGTTCGAAAATTTATTGGCAATAGAGTTGTATAAAATATCCGGTAATACATGCTGGCTGGAAGATGAGAGCCAGCGTATCGGGGAATTGAATATTCCAAACAGCTTTTGGAAAACAATAAGAACAAAGCCATTATATTTTATCGACATTCCTTTTGAGCAGCGGCTCAGGTATATTACGAAAGAGTACGGATCGCATGAAAAAGAAAAACTGGTGAATTCGATCATCCGTATTCAAAAAAGACTGGGCCCCCTGGAGACCAAAACAGCCATTGGGTTTTTAATAGAGAATGATCATGAAGCATGTTTCAGGATCCTGTTAAGCTATTATGATAAACAGTATAAAAAAGCATTGGATAAAAGGGAAAATATTGCTGAATTATTAAATAAAATAGACAGTTCTGCCGTTGATACTTTATCTAATACCGAAAAACTACTTGCATGCGCCACTGTAAATGTTTGATCATCCTGTTTATTGCATTTTTTCCTGTAAAAATATTTTCGCAGCCGGATGTAGATATAACCGGATTGTGGAAGGGAACTTTGTATAATGATACTACCAAACAATATCATGGCTATGAAGTTGGGATCAGCGAGGAAAAGGGAAAACTATCGGGTTTTTCACATACCTGGTTTTTTGTGAATGACAAAAAATATTACGGGGTTAAGAAAGTGAAGATCAGGAAAGCAAATGACGGCAAAATTATTATTGAAGATGCAGGCGTAATAGCCTACAATTACCCGGAAGAACCACCAAAAGGGGTGAAGCAATTAAATGTGCTGACATTAGAGATCAGGGACAGCATCTTAAAATTAACAGGGCCCTTTACCACAAACAGGACAAAGGTTTTTAGTGCATTGACAGGCACAATTGAACTGCAGCGAAAAAATGATTATTGGCAATCTGCGCTTGTTCCCCACCTGCAGGAGCTTGGGATGGAAACCAAACTATCCTTCGTAGCAAAAGATTATGAATTGGAAAAAATTGAGGCGGAAAAAAAATTGACAAAGGCTGAAGTAATTATCAAAAGAAAATCAGATGAAAATATTGCTAATAATAAGGCCATTGCCATCAGGGAAAGATCAGCATCGGGAACCCAGTTAAAAATAGACCAGCCTGAAAAAGCGGCTAAAAGATCTTTGCCTTCACCGGATTCAAATGCGATTGCTAAAAACGAAACCTTGCAACAGGGCTCTTCAGAAAAACCAATAACCGGTACTGACAAAAAATTGCAGGACTCGGATAACACTGAAAATAATAAGAACAACAAATCACCTGTTCAAAAAATGGTAGTCAATGAAGCTAAGGTATCGACGGCAAAAATAAATTTGCCAGCCGCAGAAATAGAGACCAGGAAAACGATCATACAGCAAACCGTATTTTTTAAATCAGACAGCCTGCACATCTCATTGTATGATAATGGCGAAGTTGATGGTGATACCGTTAGCGTTTTAATGAATGGAAGCTTACTGATGGCAAATCAACGGCTAAGTACAAATGCCATTCGGAAAACAATATATACGGACCAGTCTGTCGACAGCATACAACTGGTCATGTATGCCGAAAACCTGGGCAGCATTGCTCCCAATACAGGATTGTTGGTAGTCCGGGACGGGAAGGATATTTATGAAATAAGGTTCAGCGGTGATCTGCAAAAAAGTACAGCCATTATTTTGAAACGAAAAAAATAATAATACTTGCTGAAAGTTTAAAACAACCAATGATAAATAATAATACTGATAACGACGGAGCTCTAAATGTTACTTCTCTAAATGAGGGCAATGTTTCAATAGATGATATTAAGCTTACCCAATATTCCCGTGGGGCTGGTTGTGGTTGTAAGATATCTCCCAAATTACTGGAAGAAATGCTTCAAAGCAGTACGGTTTATCCAGCCAATAAAAATTTGTTGATTGGCAACAGCAGCAAGGATGACGCAGCAGTGTACGATAACGGGGATGGAAATTGCGTGATCTCCACTACCGATTTTTTTATGCCAATTGTAGATGATGCTTTTGATTTCGGGCGGATCGCTTCTGCCAATGCTATCAGTGATGTATATGCGATGGGGGGTAAACCACTTATGGCAATTGCTATACTTGGCTGGCCGGTGGAAAAGCTTCCCACTGCATTGGCTCAACAGGTACTGGATGGTGCCCGCGCTGTTTGTGCGGAAGCAGGCATTCCTTTGGCAGGCGGGCATAGCATTGACAGTACAGAACCAATTTTTGGGCTTGCTGTAACCGGAATTGTACAAAAGGAATACCTGAAGCAGAACAGTACGGCAAGAGAAGGAGATGTTTTATTCCTGACAAAACCAATTGGCGTGGGTATTTTGTCTACCGCACAAAAAAGAGGCGTGCTTTCAAAAGAGCACCAGGCGATAATGATCAGCCAGATGGCACAATTAAATAAATGGGGAGAACAGCTTGGCAAAATAGCGGCAGTAACCGCCATGACGGATGTTACCGGGTTCGGCCTGCTGGGACATTTAATTGAAATGGCAGAGGCGGCTGGTCTTTCCGCAGAAATATATTATTCAAAAATTCAGGTTACCGAAGGGGTAAAAGAATGTCTTGCCCAGCGTACCATACCAGACGCCACTTTCAGGAACTGGAACAGTTATAGTACAAAGGTTGGTTTTGATAAAGGCGTGAATGTAATGGAAGCGTTCAGCCTGTTACCCGATCCGCAAACAAATGGCGGATTACTGTTCAGTGTGAAAGCTGCTGCAGTGGGGGAAATAAAACAATTCCTCGAAGTAAATGGTTTAGCCGGGTATATAGAACCCATCGGAAAATTCATCTCCAAAACGGAAAAAGCAGTGCAGGTAAAAAATTAAACCAGCTTATCAATGACCGCAGAAAGCTTTTTATCTTTTTCAGTAACAATATCCCCAGCATCATGAGTACTCAGCCATATCTCAACACTATTATAAACATTGGTCCATAATGGATGATGATTCATTTTTTCTGCTGCCAGAGCAACCCTTGTCATAAAGGCAAATGCTTCTGAAAAATTTTTGAACTCAAATTTCCTGTATAATTTATTGTCGCTTTCTTTCCACATAGTATATCATTTAATCATTAGTTAAAGGATCAGGTGTTGTTTATTCTTTATTTTTTCATTGTGTCATTTCGATTACCAGTTGAACTCTGGTAATGATTGTAAGGATTGTTGAAGATGTGTTAGTTCTTCATTTCCATCTCTTCATCCTTTTATCAGCCATAAAAAATCAAGGTGTTTAAATTCGGGTAAAAGATATTCACCACTCATATTGGTTGTTGTATAAATAATGAGTCATGCAACAGCCCGGCACCTTGAATTCATAGATAGAAAAAAAATAATCGCGTTTCTTTTTCCCTAACTGAATTTCAAACTGTGATTGATCCTGAAATTGAAACCAAGCATTCGATTCACTTCCCAACTGAAGCGGTATTCTTTTAATCGGAGCAACAATACCCAGCAAGCCGTGTGCATTCAAAAAATTCCTCCACCAGGCTTTCATTATCGATTTTTAATTTCATAACCTAGAACATAAGTTGGTTCTAAAATTAGTTTTTTATAAGTTATACCGGTTGTAAACTTTTTTAAAACACTACATAATTCCATTTCCTTTCCACGCATTAAGCTTCACTTTGGTCGCGTCTCCCTTATTGAATTTATTCAATGCTGCATATATGTTTGAACATCTGTGAATTTATGATCGCCCAATTGAAAAAGCACATCCCCTGTTTTAATACCGGCCTTCTGCGCGGCCTTACCGGCGCTAACGCCGTCCACGTCTTACACCATTACCGCTAAAAAGTATAATCAGGCATGATACCCAGGCTTACTTTAAAACTGTTTTTTCCCATGTGGCAGATTCCCTTGTTTTTGCAAAAGCAACTTTGTCCATTATCGGTTGATTTGATAACGTTATAAATATAATTTGATCACTTTCACTCACCGGTATAATTAATTTTATCAGCATCATCCTCGGCTTATGATAATCCATATGGGTGCCTGTGAAGAAAAACAAAACAGGAATATCTTTTCCTATAAAAGGAGGTATGGTCACTTGGGCCGCTTCCGCTGCTATCTAATTTTATTTTAAAATAATTGATTAGCCTGTGTCGATAAGCTTGTTCCAGGCACCGGCGAAGTGCCATAACCACCGATGTTTAAGCCATGTGTACTGTCATTCAACCGGCCGACCATATCCATATTGATCATATAGTTGACTGAGCCAGCATCAAGGTTGAGTGTTCAATAAAATATTTTGAACCATACAGCCCAAGCTCTTCTCCCGAAAAGGCAATGAAACATAATTGTTGTTTTTCAAACCTGATGCATTGATCAATTTAGCCATCTCGATGAGTGCTGCGGTACCGCTGGCATTATCATCGGCCCCATTGTGTATCATAGGAGTTGTGCCGGAATAAAGCGAATTATGGTCTTCGCCATAACCCAGATGATCATAATGTGCTCCAATGATGAGGTGTTGTAGCTGCTTTATTATTGATAATCCAATGACATTATGGCCTACACGTTTTTCTTTGAGCGGTCTCAATATTAACGATGAGTATCAGTGACTGCATATTGATTTCGTCCGCCAGGTATTTGTTTTTCGTCTCATTCGTAATATAGATCACAGGTATTAGCAACTGTTCCGTTTTATCTTTTGGTCAAAAGTTATTTTATCATCATAGCAGAACTGTTATAAATAACAAGGCCGGTTGCGCCTCTTTTTTGCTACTTCATTGGTTTAGTTTTCAATGGCATCCTGCAAATCAAAATGAGGATTGGTATTGTTTTGAGTCAACGAGGTCATGGATATCGAAAACAAATTCACTGCTCTTTAAATGATAAATAGGACAGTCCGTCAGTGCCATTCGCAGAAAAACCAAGCGGGAAAAAATCTTTCATTTAAAACCAGCAGATTATTACAGTTTAAAGAAGTTTTTCCGTTTATTGCTTTTCCTTCATTCACTTCAAAAGCCTGAGGAAACTTCCATCGTCAACTAAGCCAGTCAGTCCATTTTTTTTGAATTGCTTTGAATATATTCATAAGCCAGCTTTTCTCCCGCCGTTCCGGTGCGCCTTCCTTCCAGTTTATCATCTGAAAGGAAATAGATCGTGGGTTTTTAATTTCTTCCAATGCTTTTTACCAGGTCTATTCATTTTTCCGCCTTCATTTGAAGCGGTTTGGGCAGACGGTATTGGCTACAGACAGTAACAGGAAAAAGATATTCTTCATATAATTAATATTGTAGGATGGCAAAGTTAAACAACACCGGATGGTCTGAAATATTTAATGTTCCGGGTAAATCATTCTTCTTTCTTAATTCGTAACATGCATAGCGATGGTTAGAATGTTATTTTTGCAACTACTTAAAGTCAGCATGTTTATTAAACCAGGTGAGTAAAACAGATAAACATAGCATTAGTAGGAAATCCCAATAGCGGTAAAAGCTCGCTTTTTAATGTACTTACCGGCTTGAACCAGAAAGTGGGGAATTTTCCCGGCGTGACGGTTGATAAAAAGACTGGCATTAGCCAGGATCTCCGAAAATCTCGTTGCGAATTATTATTGACTTGCCCGGCACATATAGCTTATATCCCAAGCGTGCGGATGAGTGGGTTTCCTATAAAGTGTTGCTTCAACAGGATAGATCATGAAACCAGACATGATCCTGCTGGTTGCAGATGCCAGCAACCTGAAACGAAACCTGTTGTTTTGTTCCCAGATAATTGATCTCAAAATTCCCGTGGTTGTTGCATTTACCATGATGGACCTTGCAAGCAGAAAGGGAACCCAGATAGATATTCCTGGCCTTGAAAGAGAGTTGGGCGTTCCGATCGTGGCGATTAATCCGAGAAAGAATAAAGGCATCGCAGCCTTGAAAAAAGTCATCGAATTATCAGCAGAGAACCTGCAGCAGGTTCCAGCCAGGGATTTCATAGATACTGAGCAGCTGGCCCCGGCTGCAATTATCCGAGGTAAAGCAGTTATTTCCCCATATAAGTAATTACACGGCCATCCATTATTTAATAAATCATGAACATTCTTTTACTTAAACGACAGCTGCAGGAGCGGTTGAACAGATTGAGATCAGACAATAAATTCAATCCCACCAGAACACAGGCCGAAGAGATAATGCAGCGATATAGCCAGGATCAAGCACATCATGCAGCAAACAGTCGTTGAAAGTGATCCGTTGCAGAAATCCCTGTTTACCGAAAAACTGGACAATATCTTGCTGCACCGAACCTGGGGATACTTGATCCTTATCGCTGGTGTTGTTCTTGTTGTTTCAAAGTGTATTCTGGGTGGCACAATACCCAATGGATGCCATTGAATGGTGTTTTGGGCAATTGGCCGGATGGTTATCCGGTGTGCTTCCTGCCGGAACTGGTTCAGCGACCTGTTCATAAATGGCTTTGTGGCTGGATTGAGCGGCATTATGCTTTTTGTTCCGCAGATCATGATCCTGTTTGGTATCATGATCACTTTGTTGGAGGATACCGGCTATATGGCACGCATCAGTTTTTTAACGGATAAGCTTATGCGAAAAGTGGGATTGAATGGAAAAAGCGTAATGCCAATGATCAGCGGGTTTGCCTGTGCCGTTCCGGCGATCATGAGCGCCCGGAATATTGAGAACAGGAAGGAGAGGTTGCTTACGATCATGATAACGCCGTTAATGAGTTGCAGTGCACGGCTTCCCGTTTATACCATTTTGATAGCCCTGGTGATTCCTTCAAAATTATATTTTGGTTTTTTAAGCCTCCAGGGCTTGGTGATGATGGGACTTTATTTACTGGGAACCGTAATGGCGTTGATAGTAGCATGGGTAATGAAATGGTTTATAAAGATCAACCGAGCGGAGTTATTTTATTCTTGAACTACCGGTATACCGTAGCCCAAGATGGAAAAATGTGCTTTATACGATGATTGAAAAAGCAAAAATATTTGTTTTTGATGCGGGTAAAGTGATCATGGTGATAAGCCTGTTAGTTTGGGGGCTTAGCAGTTATGGCCCGCCCAAAAAAATGCAAGCAGTGGCCACGGAGTTTGATTCAATGATACAGAACGATACTTCCAGGACCGTCGAATTAACCAGGATGAAAAAAACAGCCCTGTTACAGAGCTCTTTTGCGGGCACGCTTGGCAAAGCGATCGAGCCTGCCATTACTCCGTTAGGATATGACTGGAAGATCGGGATCGCATTGATTACCTCCTTTGCTGCAAGGGAAGTTTTTGTTGGAACAATGGCTACATTATATAGTGTAGGAGAAGATGATGCGAACAACAGTACCCTTCGTCAAAAAATGAATGCGGCAGTAAGGGAGGATGGAACCAAAGTGTATACAGCTTGCCACGGGCTTATCATTGCTGGTTTTTTATGTGCTGGCCATGCAATGTATGAGCACAATTGCGGTTGTAAAACGAGAAACACGAAGTTGGAAATGGCCGATGATTCAAGTGGTCTACATGACGGGCCTGGCATATTTGATGAGTTGGGTAATCTACGAGATATTTAAATGAATATAACGCTTAAGTATATCGTCATTGCGAGGAACGAAGCAATCTGGCACATAACAAACGAGATTGCTTCGTTCCTCGCAATGACGTTCTTTTTTATTTTCAATTACCAATCCACCGTATACACAATATTGTTTTTAACCTGCGGATATATTTTCCGGTAAAGCTCATTAAGCACTTCTTCTTTCCGTGGCGAATTGTGATTATAATTATTGAGTCATTTGCCAGTCCTGGTGGATCAATGCCCGGCTATCGCCGTATAAGTTGCCCTTTCCTGTTCCCAGCGATAATCGTCCCTGAATGACCTAAAGCTGATATTTTTTCCGGTGGTCACATCTGTTATACTTACTTCCATGTCCGCACTTGCAGTAAAACTGCTCCTCGTAATATTTACAGTAGCATACACCGTATTATACATCGGGTTGCCAGAGGTATCTGTGCCTACCTTTATCTGCGTACTCGCATTTCTGGAATAAGTATTTTTACAGGGTTAGGGAATATCAATATTTCTGAGCACAAGGTCCACCACCCAATCTGGTTTTATATTTTCCCTGCGTGCTTCCCATTCTGTATAAAATCTGGCGGGGTATCTGCATGTTATCAATCCCCCGAATTCCCTTACCAAGTGTTTGCTGAAAATACTCATTGCTGTAATTATAGCCTGAATTTCCCCAACCGCTATTGAAGAAAAAAGAATTATCCTGCACAGGATTGATCATCACATTTACAATAGCATTTTCATAAGCCTGTTCCATCTTTGTTTTCGCATCTTTAAAATCAGGGATCAGTTTATCTGCCTTTTTGAAATAGGTATAGGCTTTTTTTGCATTGTTTCTTCCGGGGTTATCAATCAGTGATTGCCCGGACTCATAATAGCTTCAGCCCCGGATTGTTTTGCTTCTAAGATCTGCGTTGTGTAACTCTGTGCATTTACAAGCTTAAATGAAGCGGGGGAATTGATAATGGCATCATAGGCCCTTTGTAAATATTCATATTCATTGATGATCTTATCCCAACGGCCGAGCTCTTTGTTAGCTGCCTGTCCCTGAATATTGGCAAGATGGCGCTGGCTGATATTGGAATATAAAATGGGAAGCGCGGTCTTAGCATTTTCATCTTCGGGGTTCTTATTCAATTTTTTTACAGCATCCAGTAATGCCTTATCTGCATCTGATCTTTCTAAATAGTTTTTACTGCCTGCACAGGAATATAAGAGGGCGACAATAAATAGCAGGGTTATTAATCTTTTCATTTTACTAGAGTTTAATACTCTTGGACGGTCAAAACATGGCCAGGTTACACAATTTATGATTAATAGAGCGATCTTATATAATGTTTAACAGCATATATAAATGGCTGCTAATTCCACCATTTAAATAAGGCTTTTCCATTTATCCCAAACAATAAATTTATTTTTTGCCATCGATTTGACAGGCAAGCCAGGACCGGTAAGGGTTTCAAAGAGAATTTTGCATAAATTCACAACCCACTACTTTAAAATAAATGGTATTATGTGTTGCATAGTACTAAAAAGTTTATATCTTTGTGTTGTGAGGGTATAAAGTAGATGAAAACTAGGTCAAACCGGATGAACTCAGTTAGCACTCTCCTGCGATCGCCTGATAAAAAGTATAGCCATGAATTTTAAAAATTAAAGCCATGAACATTGATAACACAGCCAGCCAGATGCGGAAAGGAGTATTGGAGTTCTGCATCCTTTCGGTGATACAAACAGGGAGAGGCGTACCCGTCTGATATCATTGATAAAATGAAGGCGGCAAACCTGAATATTCTTGAAGGAACACTTATACCCTTTGCTTACCAGGCTAAAAAATGCAGAGCTTCTTACCTATCGCTGGGTAGAAAGCAACAGTGGCCCGCCACGGAAATATTTCTCCTTACAGAAAAGGGAGCAGAATTTTATAAAGAACTGGAAGCTACCTGGAATGAACTGGCCAATGCGGTAAAGGCACTATCAGACGCGGAACAGTGAGCATTCAACTGAATAGAAACTATCAACGATCAGACAAAGTATAGCCATGCTTTTATTAACAACTTCAACTAAAGAAACAAAAGTATAGTCAACATGATCCTTGGGATACCGGAATGACAACTAACGAAACATTCTAATATATTTACGCCATGAAACAAGTAATAAATATCAACTTCCAGGGACGAGTAGTACCGATAGAAGTTCAGCTTTTGAAATACTTAAAGAATTATACGGAAAGCCTTAATCGCTATTTTGCAAATGAAGAAGGCAAGGAAGAGATCATCAATGATATTGAAAGCCGTATCGGTGAACTTTTCCAGGAAAGACTGAAAGAAGGATCTACCTGTATCACAGATGATGATGTAAATGCCATCATCAAAAGTATGGGCAGGCCCGAAGAATTTGAAGACGACGAGGAAACAGCGCCGATTCTTCAGAAAACGCTAAAGCAGCTTTTACAGATGCCAATACCGGAACCAATCTTCATGCCGCACAGTGCAACGTCATCGTACAAACGCTTATACAGGGATGAAAATGATAAAGTGATCGGCGGTGTTTGTAGCGGCTTGCCAATTATTTCGGGATTGATGTAGTGATAGTGCGTATCATTTTTGTAGTGCTGGCGCATCTCGTTCGGGTTTGGACTGATCACTTACCTGATATTATGGGTTGCAGTACCAAGCAGTGCATCAACAGAGATCGGCAGTGTTCGTAAAAAATTATACCGGGATCAGTGATAATAAAATAATTGCGGGTGTATGCAGCGGGATCGGTAATTATTTCGGCAGTTAATGCATGGATCCCAAGGGTATTATTCCTGCTTCCCTTTTTAAGTTTTATTTCAAGATGGGATGGATTTTGATTTTGTTCAAGGTTGGTTTCAGCCCCGGCTCATTGATCATATATATTATATTATGGCTGGTGATTCCGGAAGCCGTCAGTACAGCAGAAAAACTGGAAATGAAAGGAGAAAAAGTGGACATGAATTCCATCAAGAATTCTGTGATGGAAGAAATGAAAGGAGTACAGCAGCGGGCAGAAAAATTTGGAAAGGAAGCAACGCTTTTGCCAGGAAAAAGGAAAAGCAATTGGTGCAGAAGTTGGATCTGCTGCAAAAAGAGGCGGTCGCTCATTGGGTGATATCATTGTCCTGCTGTTAAAAATATTTGCATATTTCATTATAGGTTGCATCGGGTTTGCAATCGTGATGGCTTTGTTTGCTTTAGGCATCTTTGCAATCGGCATTTTCCCGATGAAAGATTTTGTACTTAACTGATGGATGGCAAAATGCATATGGCATGGGGCACACTGATATTCTTTATCGCAGTACCGATCATTGGAATAATCACCTGGATGATCAGGCGTCTGGCAAGAACGAAAAGCAACCGGAAAACAATGCGTTTCACTTTTGTCGGCCTGTGGATAGTTGGTTTGATATGCTTTATTGCATTGATAGCTTCTGTAAGCAGGGATTTCAGGACCATCAATACATTCATGAACAGGAAGTAGCCCTTGCAAATCCTGCAGTAAATAAACTGGAAATAACTTCCAATTCTCCCGATAAGAAATTATCGCAGGACACGTTGGTTTAGGATGGAGCCATTCCAGGGCATTATGAGGACACAGCAATCATACAGAATGTCTACATACAGATTTTAAAATCACCCAACGATAGTTTCAGGGTAACCATGTTGAAAATGGTAAATGGCCGTACAGGACGATATGCAGATACACTTGCAGCACTGATCAATTTCAACGCGGTACAAAGAGATTCATTACTGGTGATCGATAAAGGGATTCCGGTTACGCGTAAAGATAAATTCCGCAACCAACGGTGGTCCTTACTGTATATGTACCTGTCGGAAAGCAGATCCGGATAGACAGGAGTGTAGGCTGGGGACAACATATCATTTTGGGCCATGGGACAACGATGACTGGGATGTAGATTTTGATGATGAAGAACAGGATGGGACAAACGTAGATTATGTCATGAAAGCAGATGGCTTATATACCCTGGATGGTGAGCCGGCTGACTGAATGGAAACATCCGGAAACAGAGCAGATTGATGAAGATGGAATTAGAAATTCAAGAAGGTGGACAAAAGTAGATTAATCGATAGACAGCAACGGAATAAATATGACCAATGAAGCAAAGACAGTTACCGGTATAATAGCAACGACAGCGGCATGCTATTGATTCTATGAAACATAAAACTAGAAAAAGAACAACAACGCATAAAGGATTCGCTGGAAAAAGTAAAAGAAAAGATCGACAAGCAACTGGAGAAACCGGTAAAAATGCAGATGAACCAGATGCATCGATCTCTTACAGCCTGCCCGCTTACAACCCTATGCTGATAATGAATTAAACATCGTTTCAATAGTTGAGTTGAAGTTGAAGCAAACAAGATCCTGCCTCTATAGGCAGGATTCTTTTTTTATGTACTTCCGGTTTGACACTTGCGGATATTTATTATTTCTTTTCATCTTCCCTGTTAATTTTAAAGCCATGAAAGATAATTTTTCCGCACAGGCTATCATCTTACGCGAAGTACCGGCCGAATACCCACCGGAATTATTTGAGTACGTTACAGGATTTGTAAAGATAAAAATCTTGCATGGGATTGTGGCACAGGTAACGGGCAAACAGCTGTCTGAACTTGGCAGATATTTTGAGAAAATTTATGCAACCGATATCAGCAGAAAACAAATAGAACATGCCGAACAAAGAAGAAACATCATTTATCAAGTTGAACCTGCAGAACAAACCAGCTGGCCACAGGATCGGTAGACCTCGTAACAGTTTCCCAGGCATTACATTGGTTTCAATTTGAAAAATTTTATAATGAAGTGAAAAGCGTTTCAAAACAGGTGGCCTGTCATTGCGGCGTGGGCATACAGCTTTTGCAAATAGATCCTGATTACAATTGATGCATTCATTCATAATTATCATTATATCAACCCTGAAGAATACTGGGATGAAGAAAGAAAATATGTTGATGATGGTTACCAAACCATACCTTTTCCTTTTAAAAGAATTCGATATCCCGGGTTTGTCATTGAAGTGAACTGGACCTGGAGATCTTGAAGGTTATCTTCAATACATGGAGTGCATTACAAAAATTTATTAAAGCAAATAATTTTAACCCGGTTGCCGGCACTGATGAAAAGATAAAAGATGTACTGGCCACACTGAAGAAATACGAAAAGATCATATTCCCTATCCATCTTAAACTGGCATATGTACATTAATCTTGCTGCGGTAATTTTGATTTACATTTGCGAACTAAAAATCAAACATGAAGAATACTGCCTTTACCGAAAAACATATTTCTCTGGGCGCAAAAATGGCTGAATTTGCCGGTTATAATATGCCGATTTCTTATCAGGGAATCAATGATGAACATGCAGCAGTAAGAAACAATGCCGGTGTGTTTGATGTAAGCCATATGGGAGAATTTATTTAAAGGCCCGCATGCCCTTGACCTGATACAACGCATAACAACCAATGATGCCTCCAAACTTACCCCGGGGAAAGCACAATACAGTTGCATGCCGAACGACAGAAGGAGGAATTGTAGATGACCTGCTGGTTTATTGCCTTGAAGAAAACAATGTATATATGCTGGTAGTAAATGCAGGTAATATTGAGAAGGACTGGAACTGGATAACGATGCACAATACCGATAATGTTGAGATGCATAATATTTCTGACAAAACCTGTTTGCTTGCAATACAGGGTCCTAATGCCACAAAAATCCTGCAAACACTCACAGAAGTAGATATACTGAATTTAAAATATTATACATTTGAAAAAGGAAAATTTGCAGGCGTTGATAATGTATTGATAAGTGCAACAGGTTATACAGGCGCGGGCGGTGTTGAGATCTATTTTGAGGACAAAGACGATGATGCAAATAAGATCTGGGATGCGATATTTGAAGCGGCAAAGCTACAGGAATAAAACCAATCGGCTTAGGAGCAAGAGATACACTTCGACTGGAAATGGGATATTGCCTATATGGCAATGATATTGATGATACTACTTCACCACTGGAAGCCGGGCTTGGCTGGATCACAAAATTCACCAAAGATTTTATTTCCAAAAGATATTTTTGAAAAACAAAAAGAAAAAGGACTATTAAAGAAACTGGTTGGATTTGAAATGATCGAAAAAGGAATTGCCCGCCACGATTATGAGATCAAGGATTTTGAAGGGAACACGATAGGAAGGGTAACTTCAGGTACCCAATCTCCAACACTTGGGTAAGGCAATAGGAATGGGTTATGTTGATACAAAATATGCTGCTATTGATACAGAAATATTTATAAAAGTGCGCCAGACATTATTGAAGGCAAAAGTTGTAAAAATTCCTTTTGCATAACAAAACAGATTTAAGACGCATTCTTTATAAGCTCAATGGATAAAAAGAAGCCATCTTTATACACATGTCTTTCTCCCGCCCTGTTACACCTGTATGATGTAAGCAGCAGTATCGTTGTGATCATTGATATACTCAGGGCAACCTCTACCATTGCAACGGCATTGCAAAACGGCGCAAAAGCAATTATCCCTGTAGATAGTGTACCGGAATGTATCCGTATCGGGAAACAGATAATGCGATCACTGCCGGCGAACGAGATGGAAAGGTCGCAGAAGGATTGCAATATGGGAATTCTCCTTTTGAATATCCCGAAACATTTATTCCGGGCAAACCCTTGTGCTTACCACAACCAACGGCACAAAATTATTGCATATGGCCCTTAAAAAGGCGCCAAAGAGATCATTCATTGGATCTTTTGCAAACCTGGATGCGGTATGTGAACACCTTATCAAAAAAGAACAGCCTGTGATTCTTGCATGCGCCGCGTGGAAAGACCGGGTTAATATAGAAGATACCTTATTTGCAGGAGATGGTTATTCAGTAAAATAAAAGATCATTTCAGTATCAATTGTGATGCTTCACAAATGGCGGAACATTGTATGCATGCAGCAGGAACGGACTGTATGGTTTTATGAAAGAAAAATAATGCTTCTCATTATATAAGGCTGTCATCCTTTGGCTTGGAAGAAGATATTAAATTTTGCCTAACAGCAAAACACTTCCAATGTATTACCGGTATATAACGATGGGAAGCTTAATAAACCAGGAGTTTATACTAAAATTTTATTAATTTCTCCACAAACTTTCCCATAATCGCTATGTAGCTCAGTTATTTTCCTTTACTTTTGCAAATTGCTCTTTTCTGAACCGGCGCTTTTACTAACATCAAAGCTTAATTGCAATTAATTCAAATTAATTAATCAAAAAGGACCTCTAGCTTGGCATTACCACATATAATCAAGCATATATATAATAACGGAACCGATGAAGTGATCCGCCGTGGAAAAAAGATCCATTCGATGGGTTTTGTAGAATTGGTAGAGCATGATGAACTGATGGGTGGTATCGTGTTCCGGGTAAAGGATGACAGTTACAGCACTTTTTATAAAGTGTATATTCAAAAGTATGCAGATGCAAAACTGATAACGCTTAGGTGTGCAGTTGCCCTTATAACCTCGGTGATATATGCCGGCATGAAGCTGCAGCATTGTTCCGGTTGCAGGATATGGTGGATAAAAATATGCTGGGTACTACCACCATCCAGTATAACCAGTACCATACAGTTGCTAAAATGAAGCATATCGATCTTAAAACGATCAAGATGCTTTCATCCCCGGCTATTTATGAAGAAGCAGAAAATATGCTTCGGACAGTTAAAGCCAACTATATTAAAAGCAGCAGATGAAAGAGTAGAGGCCGAGCTGGTTTATAATGACCAGACATTTCCACTTGTTATTCAAAAAAATGAAGAGCGGAATTTTGACACATCCTGCATCTGCGGGGAATCAATGCACCCGCTTTGCGAACATAAAACACTTTTATTCCTCCAGTTGTTAAATGCATATGGCCCAAATTATTTTGATAGCATCCGCAATTGGGATAAGGAAAAGAATAAGCTGTTGCAGATATATGGATATAGCCTTAGTGACGATCTCGAAGGAAAATTTGAATTCACTTATAAAGACGGTAAGCCATTTTTAAAATTACTCGATACAAATATAAAAGAGTGGCAGCGGGCACATCGCTTAAACCGGTATCATCTTTTATTACAACTCAGCCTGCTGCAGTGGAGATAGTGGTGGAAGAAGTGGCCGCAAAAAAACTGGGCCTCGTTTTTAATTTTAACGCCAAAACCTATCCTGGTTTTACGGTAGATGCGGTGCAGGGAGATACAGATGAAGATAATAAGAAATACGTGGGCAAAACAGAAACACTGGACCTTACCAAATTTGTAAATACGGAACTTTTTAGTGAAGATGATAAGCAGCTTTTCCAGCAGGTAAGAAAATTGCAGGAATCGGAAGTAAATAAATACCTGAACCGAAATTCCCCTTTCAGCGGCATCTGGGAAAATATCATTCATAATGATGGGGACGATCTGCCCGGAAGAAACAAAATCCCTTATTACGGAATATCTCCAGCCTAAGCTGAAAAAAATATTTGAAGAGCAGTCACATAGCAATTTCATTTATTATCTTCCGGGGAATAAGACTTTCAAAACGGCCAATCTCGTTGAGATCGAATTGAGTAACGAGTTAATTGCTCCCGTTTTTAAAGTGCAGGCAGTAAACGATCATTTTGAAATCGTCTGCATGATAAAATTGAATGGTGAAACAATTCCATTCAGCAACAATGAATGCAACAGCAGCCTCGTGTTTTTATATGACAATATTTTGTACATCTGGCAAAAGGCGGAGGATGTATTGCAGGCCGAGAAATTTATAAAGCAGGGAAATATCAAGCTTAATAAAAGTAACTGGGCGGAAAAAATGCAGCAGGTTATTCTTCCTTTAACCAAAGAATACCAGGTAGAATTTGATAAAAGCCTTGTGAAAGAAGTAAAAAGCGGGGCTCCCGATGTAAAATTGCAATTGCTGGAAAAGGGAGACTACCTTGTCTTTCAGCCAATATTCACTTACAATGGATTTGAAACGAAAGCATCAGACCAGCAAACGATCACCATTCCCGATGGCGATAAGATCCTGATTATTCACCGCAATAAAGATGCGGAAGATTCATTTATCAATAAACTCGAAAGCCTGCATTCCATGTTTATGCGGCAGGAAGAAAATAACAGCCTCGTATTAAGAGGGGCCGATGTATTGCGTAATAACTGGTTTTTTCTTTTCGTGGATGCCATGAAAGAGATGAAAGTGCCGGTATATGGATTTGAGGCATTGAAGAATTTCAGGTTCAACACAGCACGGCCCAATACCCATATCCATGTAAGCAGCGGGTTGGATTGGTTTGATGCCAAAGTGGAAATAGAATTCGGGGAACAACGGGTAGGGATAACCGATATTAAAAAAGCGCTTGCAGGAAAGCAGTCGTTTGTCCAGCTGGCAGATGGCACACTCGGTATTTTACCGGATGAATGGCTGAAGAGTTATGCGTTGTTATTTAAAGTAGGTGATGGAAAGAGTGACCGCCTGAGATTATCAAGATATCACATGAGCGTGATCGACGAACTTTATGAAAACAGGGATGAAACTGAATTAAGTTTTGCGCTGGATGAAAAATTTGAAAGGCTTAGAGAGTTTAAGAATATTCCGGAAATAGCGGCCCCGGAAGACCTCCAGCAGATTTTACGCCCTTACCAGGTAGCAGGTTATCAGTGGCTCAGTTACCTGAATGATGTTGGCTGGGGAGGTATTCTTGCGGATGATATGGGTTTGGGTAAAACAGTGCAGGCCCTCACCATGCTGGAGTATTATAAAAACCTGAACGGCAGCCTGAAGGCCATCGTGGTTTGTCCTACAACACTGATCTACAACTGGCAAAATGAAGTGAAGAAATTCACACCCGGACTTAGTTATCATATTCACCACGGCAATAACCGGAGCAGGAGCATTGAAGAATTACAAAGCCACAATATCGTAATTACTACTTACGGCACTTTGCGCAGCGATATATCATTTGCTGCTAAAAATATTATTTGATTATGTGATCCTGGATGAAAGCCAGGCAATAAAAAATCCTGCGTCAAAAGTTACAAAAGCAGCCTCATTGCTCACGGCAAAAAACCGTTTATGCATGAGCGGTACCCCGCTACAGAATAACACGTTCGATATTTTTGCCCAGATGAATTTCCTGAACCCGGGCTTGCTGGGCAGCATGGAATTTTTTAGAAATGAATTTGCCACACCCATCGATAAATTTGGTGAACAGGAACAAAAGGATCACCTGCGCAAATTATTGTATCCATTTATATTACGCCGTACCAAGGAACAGGTTGCAAAAGACCTTCCTGAAAAAACAGAGACCATATTATTCTGTGAAATGGAAAAAGAGCAGCGTAAGATCTATGAAGCTTATCGCAATAGTTACCGGGATAAGATCATGGGAACGATCGATCAGCAGGGAATTGATAAATCACAGTTAACCATTTTGCAGGGCCTGATGAAACTGCGGCAGATCTGTGACAGTCCGGCTATATTAAATGAAGAAGAAAAATATCCAATCATTCAATAAAACTGGATGAACTGTCAAGGGAGATCGAAGAAAATATCGGTGAGCATAAGGCACTTATTTTCTCGCAGTTCCTGGGAATGCTGGCGCTGATAAAGGAAAAATTAAAAGAACAAAATATACCATTTGAATATTTTGACGGCAGTACATCACCCGTTGACAGGGAAAAGGCGATCCAGAATTTTCAGAATAATGATGATTGCAGGGTATTCCTCATTTCACTTAAAGCAGGTGGTGTGGGGTTAAATCTCACCGCGGCCGATTATGTTTATATCGTGGATCCCTGGTGGAACCCTGCAGTGGAGCAACAGGCTATTGACCGTACACACAGGATCGGGCAAACAAAGAATATTTTTGCCTACCGGATGATCTGTATTGATACGATCGAAGATAAAATTCTCCAACTGCAGGAACGCAAAAAGACCTTGGCAAAAGAACTCATTGCAGATGACAGTAGTTTTGTAAAAGCATTGAGCAAAGCAGATGTAGAATATCTATTCAGCTAAATAAAAATTCCCTCAGCTTTTGACTTAAGGGAATTAGGCGGTCGAGGTAAAACTCATCCTTACGATGTGATAAAGTTTTTTAGTCGCTCAAACTCCCTGTTGTTGTTAGAGAAGAATAAGCTGGTTAATGCTGCCGAAATGGCCTTTCACTACAGAGGACATAAGCATAACGTTTTGGGGTTCATTTTTTTTCATAAGATTGGGATTTAACGGTATTTCAAAAGTACTCACTGACAGGCTCCGCGTCAAGAGTGAATTTGCTGAATTAGCGAAACAGTAATTTCCGCACCAAAACCGCTATTTTCCCATAGGGGATTTCCAATTTCTACGGAAACGCTGACCTTTTTTGTAATATTTGATGGGATACACTTCCGGGTTCTGCCGAAGCTTATTGATGAAGTTCTTTACAACCTGGATCACAGGATGGGTATTGTTTGAATGGTTTGGGGTATTCATAAACATGGATTTTATAGGATATTTAATCAAACGCACACTTGTTTTAAATATTGTATATAAGTCATAAATCATACCGGGTTCGCTGTTTAATACATTAACCTTAATTAACAATAAACAAAGTCCTGTTAACTTTAAGGCTGCTCTAATCAGAATATTTTCGTAGTTGAAAATGTTCAGCTATGAGAAATATTTACCTGTTATTATTGATATTTTTCCATGGTTCCGGTTTAATGGGCCAGCCACCCGGAACTGTTAAAGGAATTGCAATTCATGCATTATCAAAACAACCCATCAGCGCTGCTACTGTGAGCCTGCTTGAAAAAAAGGATTCTTCCCTAATTTCATTTTCTATGACTGATGATGCAGGGAGATTCGAATTCAAAAATGTCCGCAACGGTGAATATCGTTTACTCATTACACATATTAATTTCCACAATGCAGGTAATTTCTTTTCGGTGAATGCTGAGAACAGGAATATTGACCTGGGTAGTATTGGTATGACGGATAAAAGTAAAATGCTTGCTGAAGTGGTCGTTGAAAGTGAATCTCCCCCGCTGACGATCATCAATGATACCATTCAATACAATGCCGGATCTTTTAAAACAGCCCCGAATGCCAATGTTGAACAATTGTTAAAAAAACTTCCGGGCGTAAAAGTGGACAAGGACGGAACGATCAAAGCGCAAGGAGAAAAGGTAAATAAAGTATTGGTTGATGGAAAAGAATTTTTTGGCAGTGATCCTAAAATAGCAACAAAAAATTTGCCCGCTGATGCCGTGGATAAAGTGCAGGTCTATGACAGGCAAAGCGACCAGGCCCAGCTCACCGGCTTTGATGATGGCAATTATGAAAAGACCATAAACCTGAAATTAAAAAAGGACAGGAAGAAGGGAATGTTTGGCAAAGTGAGCGCAGGTGCTGGTAATAAAGACCGTTATGAAGGGAAATTCAATATGAATTCATTTAAGGGTGCCAGGCAGTTTTCCGCGATCGGGATGGGAAATAATACAAATGCAGAAGGGTTTTCTTTTATGGATATTTTGAATTTTACCGGGGAACTCGGCCGCATGCAAAGAAATGGCGGCGGGGATATTAATATCAATTTTTCGGGGGATGATGCTGCAGCCTTTGGCATGGGAGATCGCAATAGCGGTATGAGAACGGCATGGGCTGGCGGAGTGAACTATAATAATATCATTGGGAACAAGATGGATCTTCAAAGCAGTTATTTTTATAACCGCTTTAACCCAAATACAGAAAGCAGGCTCGAGCGGCAATATTTCCTGCCGGATTCATCTTATTTCTATGATCAAAATTCATTTGCAGATAATTTAAATAACAACCACCGCTTAAACCTGAATGTGCTTTACCAGATTGATTCTATGAATTCGATCCGGTATCATCCCTTCTTTTAGTTATCAAAAAACAAATAACAGGTCTGAAAACGATTACAGACATTAACGGAAAACAACAGACTCACCAACCAGGGATTCGGTAACAATGGATTTAATAATGAAGGATTTAATTTTAAAAATGACCTGGTCTACCGCAGGAAATTAAACCGCCGGGGAAGAACATTCTCGTTTTCCCTGCAGACAAGCCTCAATGAAAGCAGTGGGAATGGAGAGCCTTTCTTCGATCAACAACTTTTACAATCCTGCGGGATCATTATTAATAAGAGATACGTTGAACCAGCGCAGTAATTCTTCAGCAGACCTTGCTGGTTATACGGCGAAGAATCATTTATACTGAACCGGTATTAAAAAGGTCCTTGCTGGAATTTAGTATTGGTAAAAGCCATACAAGGAATACAGCTAAAAAGTTAACCTATGATTATAACCGCGTCGAATGGAAAGCATGACCAGCTAAATGAGTTGCTCAGCAATGACTTTAGAAAATACTTATGGCTATAGCAATGCAGGAATTCGTATGCGTACCCAAAAAAAGAAATATTCATTATTCATTTGGCGCTGCCTGGCAGGAAGCGACTATTGAAAGGGAATATCATTAACGGAACAAAGATTCAATGATCAGTAAGAACATTTTATAATATATTGCCCAATGCAAGGTTTCAATATAATTTTTCAAAATTTAAAAGCTTTCAGGTTTAATTACATCAGCCTCAACCAATCAACCGGAGATATCACAACTGCAACCGGTACCCGACAACAGTAATTCCCTGAATATAAGAGAAGGAAACCCTGGGCTTAAACAGGAATACATTCACAATATCCAGGCAAACCTGAATTTAGTAAGCCCTTATAAAAACAAAAACCTCTTTCTGCTTTTCAGCATGCAGGCTACAAGGAATAAAATTGTCAATTACGATTCGATCAACCAGCTAGGTATAAAAAGAACCAGGCCGGTCAATACGAACGGAGTTTATAATATTAATGGCAGTATCAGCTATGGCATGCCCCTGCGCTTTTTAAAAGCAAGCCTCGAATTGAGCAGCAGGGCTGGTTATTTCAAAGGAAGGCAATTCATCAATGGAATTGCGAATAACATTAAAGCCCTCTCTGTTGGCCCGGCGGTAAGGCTTGACATGAATCCCACGAATAAACTAAGCACTTCTTTATCGGCAGCGTTGGATTACAATAAAACAAAGTATTCATTACAGCCTTTATCTAAATACAACCTATTTCCGGCAGGAGTATAGCACATCCCTGGACTGGGAAATGCCGAAACGCTTCTTCCTGTCAACTGATTTTACATATACGGTTAATAGCCGACGTGCAGAAGGGTTTAACAGTAAGATCCCTTTATGGAATGCTTCCATTGCCAAACAGATGCTACGGTTCAACCGTGGAGAAATCAAAATAAGCGCGGTAGACCTGTTAAACAGTAATATCGGTATAAGCAGGAACAGCAATGAGAATTATATAGAAGACAACCGGGTTAAAACACTTCGCAGGTTTTTCCTGTTAAGCTTTACCTATAGCTTAAATAAAACAGGATTGAATAATGCGGGTAACGGTGGGATGAGGATGATCACGAGGTGAGGGAAAGAAAGTTTAAAGTTTAAAACGTTTAAAGGTTTAAGGTTTCATTAAGTAAAAAAGAGAATATATTTTATGTGACTTATCCCTTTCGAAAATTTGTATTTAATCTGTGTGGCAATAAACAAAAAACCCTCCACCAGGTGAAGGGCCTTTTAAATTATGTTTATTTATTTTAATTGATTCTTATCTGCCTGTTCCCGCCTGCATTATTACGTTGCATCTCATCCATCATTTTTTCTCTTTCTTTTCTAAATTCTTCGGGTGTATAATGTTTTTTTCCTACAGGTTCTTTTATAGAAGCGAGGTCCGCTTTTTCAGAAATTTCAATAGCCTTATATACCAGCCTTCCATTGTTCACATCAATGGCCAGGATCAATCCCGGTAATTGTCCCTGGAATTCCGCAGGGCCGGCAGCAACGGGAATGTCACTTGTGAACCACGCAGTTATATTTGCCGTATCATCTATTTCTTTGCGTTCCATTTCACCGTTATCAACAGTCATGGTCATGCGCTTGCTTACATTCACCGTTGTTGCTTTACTGCATACATGATTTAAGATCGTTTTGGTTTCTTCACCTATTTTCCATTTTAATGAACGGATACTATCATCTACAATAAATTTTTTGTCAAGAAAAACCCGTTGTTCTACTCTTTTTGCATTGGTAAAATTGTTGTATAAAACATCATCAGAGCCGGCTACCATCACCCGTATCTGCATACCATCTGTATTAATGTTATCAGCCTCTTCATTTTCCTTTTCTGCCTGTTTCCAAAGCGATTGGTTATTGCCAAATATCAATTCAAATTTATCTACCCGGGTTTGTGCCTGGCTTTGTTCTGCCTGGTGGCCTTCAGCAATATTTATCCTTACTTGTGCAGTCCGTTCATAGGTTAACTTTCCTTGTTTTTGTTGGGCCTGTAACACTATAGCCCACAGCAATACGCTAGCTGATACTAATATTTTTTTCATGATTTATAGTTTTATCAAAGCTATCAAAGACAGTATGCAGTATAAGTTAACCCACCTTGCATTAAGGTTAATAAAGGTTAATAGCCTTAAAAAGGTCTATGAAGGATCCTTTAAATTTGTTCCACAATCATTTAAATGAAAAAATTTCGCCTCCAGGTACTGTTAATGATCCTCACTATACTGGGGGTTACCGGTTTCCAGTTATTTTGGCTGAAGCAGACGTATAACCAGGAAGAAAAGACGCTGGCGATAAAAACAGACCTTGCTTTCCGGAATGCCATACAGGAGTTGCAGGTATCAAAATTAAAGCTGGACAATATCCCAATAAGGTTAGACAGCCTGCCCGCAGGCAGCTCAAAATTGAGAAAAGTAAAAATAGTTGCATCAGATGATCTCAAAGAAGAATTGAATCTGCAGTTAAGGAATAAAGAAGGGATGGTCTCAACGATCAATGTGATCAGGAAAAAAATAGGAGATTCACTGGTAAGGGATACCGGGATCAGGAAAGGAATTTTTATTTCAAAAGACCAGTCATATTTTGAACAGAAACTGGCTATGAAAGACCTGTCACCGGGTGGTAGGCCAACGCCGGATCATTTATTCCAGGTTTTATACGGCGTTGATTCAATACAGGATTCTTTGAAAATAAGGGAGATCAGTTCAACATTATCTAAACAATTCGCGAAGCAGCATATCGGCGTTCCATTTAAAGTACTAAGGCTTTCCGGGATTTATGAAGGCAGGGAGCCAACGCTTAATGAAGTTACCGTCGGTTTTGCGCACCCAGTAACCTACAGGCTAATATTGGGGAATACATTTCCTTATTTGCTAAAAAGAATTGGCTTTCCCATATTATTTTCCGTGCTGCTGCTTGCAATCACCATCATTTCTTTTTTATTGCTGTATAGGAATTTATTGCAGCAAAGAAGGCTTACAGCCATTAAAAATGAGTTCATCGGGAACATAACCCATGAACTTAAAACGCCTATCGCTACAGTTAGTGTTGCCATAGAAGCGATGAAAAATTTTAATGCGCTGCAGGACCCCGGGCGGACACAGGAATATCTCGGCATCGCAGGACAGGAGCTAAACAGGCTTTCTATGTTAGTAGATAAAGTATTGCGCCTTTCCATGTTCGAGAACCGTGAAGTAGAATTAAAATGCGAACCATTTGATTTTGCAGCATTATTAAAGGAAGTCATTAAATCCATGCAGCTGCAGTTTGAAAGATCCGGCGTAACGGTGGCTGTTCAGATGAATGGTATTGATTTTAACATAGATGCCGACAGGACGCACATCAGCAGTGTTATTTATAATTTGCTGGACAATGCCATAAAATACAGTAACGAAAACCCCGACATAAAAATAATGGCAACAGCGGAAGCGGAGCAGGTCATTTTAAACATTTGCGACAATGGGATTGGTATTGATCCGGAATACAAGGATAAAATATTTGATAAATTTTTCCGGGTTCCCCATGGCAATATGCACAATGTAAAAGGATATGGATTAGGGCTCAGTTATGCTGCGCATATCATTGAACGTCATCATGGGAGTATCGATGCCGAGAGCGATGGAACAAATGGTACAACCTTTATTATTAAAATTCCCAGGGCACATGTCAATTAAGATCCTATATGCAGAAGATGAATTGTTCCTCGGAAAAATTGTAAAGGAAAGCCTTGAGAGCCGTGGCTACCAGGTAACCATGGAGGCTGACGGAAATAAGGTGCTTTCTCTTTTTACTCAACAGCAACCACAGGTTTGCATCCTGGATATCATGCTTCCCAATAAGGATGGGTTTACCATTGCGGAAGAAATAAGAAACATAAATAAAGAAGTTCCCATTATTTTCCTGACTGCGAAAACGCAAACCGAAGACCTTGTAAAAGGATTTAAAACAGGGGGCAACGATTATATCCGCAAGCCTTTCAGTATGGAAGAATTGATCGTGCGTATTGAAAATGTCCTGAAACAAAAAAGCGATTCGCCCGGCATTGATCCCAATGCTGCTGTGCAGATCGGTGCCTATAGTTTTCACAGTAATCACCAGCTGCTGAAAAATAGCGAGGACGAAAAAAAATTATCCTACCGGGAATCAGAATTATTAAAGATCCTGTATATAAACAGGGACAAGATCATTGACCGCCGCGATATTTTAAACCTGCTTTGGGGAAATGACAATTTTTTCAACTCGCGTAATCTCGATGTGTATATTACCAAACTCAGGAGCTACCTGAAAAAGGATAGCAATTTGCAGATCATTACGATCAAAGGCATAGGTTATCGTTTCGTGTGCGGTTAAACAGGATTCCGTGCCATGAACAGGAGCAATGCTGAAAATACAAACCTAATATTTCGCCGGTAGGCAAAGCAAGTGTATATTTAGAATCAATTGTAACTAAATATACCAATTATGAGAAAGGGCCTACTATTGTTTCTCGCTTTTTATGCAACCCTGTTACAGGCCCAGGAATGGCCCATTGCTTTTACCGGCGCAACGATATATTCCATTACGGCCCCTCCCATTCAAAATGGCGTATTGGTTGTACATAAAGGAAAAATTGTTAGTGTAGGCCCGGCCGGTAGCATTGTTCCTGCCAAGGCGGAAACGCGGGATGTTTCCGGTAAGGTCATCCTGCCGGGTTTGATAGATTCGCATTCTCATCTTGGAGGTCCCGATGGTGGCGATGCTTCCGGCGCACTCAGCCCGGACACAAGGGTTTTGGATGCAGTGAATCCAACCAGTGATGGATTTAAAAAGGCACTTGCAGGTGGCATCACCACGATCAATATCATGCCCGGATCCGGGCTTTTAATGAGCGGCCAAACCATTTATGTAAAAATGAGGGAAGGCAAACTCATCGAAGACATTTTAATTACCAATGAGCAAGGCTTGTATGGCGGGCTTAAAATGGCCAACGGCACTAATTCTTTGCGTGCAACTGCGGGCGTTTACCCGGGTACAAGAGCAAAGAGTGCGGCGATGGTAAGGGAATTGTTTACTAAAGCAGTTGAGTATAAAAAGAAAATAGAGAAAGCAGGAAAAGACAGTACAAAGATGCCTGAACGGGATCTGCGTATGGAACCATTGGTGGAGGTGCTGAATGGCCGGCGCATGGTTCATTTTCATACACATAAGGCCAATGATGTATTAACAGCTATCCGGCTGGCGAAGGAATTTGGATTCAGGATGGTGCTCCATCATGTTTCTGAAGGTTGGAAAGTAGCGGATGAAATTGCAAGATCCGGTTTTGCTTCTTCTATTATTACCATCGATGCACCCGGAGGTAAGTTCGAGGCTGTTAATTTATCACTGGCTACAGGCGCCATTTTGGAAAAAGCAGGAGCAACCGTAGGGTTTCATACTGATGACGGCATTACGGATTCAAGGTTGTTTTTAAGATCTGCTGCATTGATGGTCCGGGAAGGCATGAGCCGGGAAAAAGCATTGGAAGCCTTAACGATGGCGGGCGCCAAAATGCTGGACCTTTCCAGTCGCATCGGGTCACTGGAGAGCGGAAAGGATGCGGATTTTATTATCCTGTCCGGTGACCCGTTCAGTGTGTATACAAAAGTGGAACAGACATGGGTAGAAGGTTTAAAGCGCTGGGATATCAGTATCCCTAAAGACAAATCATACCTCGTTGGTGGATTTGAGGTATTTTCTCCGGACCGGCCGGAATTTCACCAGCATAACGATGACGGAGAAACGACCGGTAATTAATTCTTAACTTATTCAATTATGAAGAAAATATTCATTTATATAAGCCTGTTCATTGCGGCCCCGTTTTTTTTAAAAGCCCAGCTTGCTGTGAAGGCTGATATAATATATACGGTTTCGGGTGCCCCTATCCGTAATGGGGTGATCCTCGTAAAAAATGGTAAGATAGAAAGCGTTGGCACTGCTTCTGCAATTACTATTCCACAGGGCTACAAAATTTATGAAGCAAAAACAGTTACTCCCGGGCTGATCGATGCAAGAACCCTCGTTGGTATTTCAGGCTCGCTGAACATTCCTACCGACCAGGATCAATTGGAAAAATCAGGTCCTATTCAACCTGACCTGCGGGCCATTGATGCGTATAACCCGGAAGAGCCACTGGTAAAAGTATTAAGGGAATTCGGGATAACAACCATCCATACAGGCCATGGCATCGGTGCGCTCGTAAGCGGGCAAACAATGATTGCCAAGACCAAACCGGGAACCGTGGAGTCTGTAACATTGCAGCCATTATGTATGTTGGCAATGACCATCGGCCCATCGGTTTCGGGTAATTATCCTTCCCCCGGTACAAGGGCTAAGCAAATGGCCATGATCCGGACAGAGCTTTTGAAGACCCAACAGTATGTAAAAAAACTTTCGGATAAGGATACCAGTAAGCGTCCTGCTGCGGATCTGAAACTGGATATGCTTGCCAAATTATTGAAGGGTGAAATAAAGGCATTGATCACTGCCAATGGTTCGGATGATATCATGAATGCGATCCGCCTGGCAAAAGAGTTTAATTTAAAACTGGTAATTGATGGCGCTGGCGAAGCGTACCGGCTCATAGATGAAATAAAAGCCGCAAAAGCAGAAGTGATCCTTCATCCTACCATGGCCCGGAACGGGGGTGATATGAAAAACATGACCAGGGAAAGCGCTGCCATTTTAACTGCCGCCGGTATCCCGGTCAGTATTGAAAGTGGGTATGAAAGTTATGTGCCAAAAACCAGGGTCATTTTATTTGAGGCAGCTTTGGCGGCAACCTATGGTTTGTCGTTTGATGAAGCATTAAAAACGATCACTCTTAACCCGGCAAAATTGCTTGGTATTGAAAACCGGGTAGGCAGCATTGAGAAAGGAAAGGATGCGGATCTTGTTTTATTCAATGGTGATCCTTTTGAATACTTAACAAAAGTATGTACCGTAATTATAGATGGGGAAGTGCAGAGTGAAAAATGTAAATAGTAACCGCTAAGGCGCTAAGCCGCAAATTATCCTGCTGTAAATACCTATTATTAATGCAATAATTATAACTCCGCGCCTTCCCGTCTTTGCGGTAACAGTTGTTGTTCTTTTTTTAATTTCCTGTCGAACACAAAAGTCCCAAAAGGAAGAAGGGATGCAATAAATGCTTTGGCAAACCATCCCATCCCCTTACCCAATTTAATTTTCGAGCTCCACGCAAGCATCACAAATCCTATAAATAAAAATCCATGTATATACCCGGTTATCTTTACAGCCATGGGGGAGTCTGCGAAATATTTCAAGGGCATTGCAATACCTAATAGAATAAGGAATGAGATCCCTTCTGCAATGGCTACCGTTCTAAACCAGTGTAATAATTTTTTTGTCTTCATATGCACATGCATGTTGACCAGTTGTCAATAATGGCTCTAGCCTTTAAATCCTTAAACGATTTAAACCTTTAAACGTTTCTAATAATCGATCACCTGCTCTTCCATCACCGGTATTTCCCTCCATTCATATTGTTGATTGCGAAGCTGGGGTTCAAAACCCGCTTCCTTTATAGACGCCTGTATACTGCTACTTGTGAACCGGTGCGGTGCGCCGGCTGCGCTTACCACATTTTCTTCGATCATGATGCTTCCAAAATCATTTGCCCCGGCATTCAGGCAAATCTGTGCAACCTGTTTTCCCACGGTAAGCCAGCTCGCCTGTATGTTTTTAATATTTGGCAGCATGATACGGCTCATCGCGATCATCCGGATATATTCTTCGGGGGTCGTTAGATTATGTACACCGCGTATCCTTGCAAGCAGGGTATCGGCATCCTGGAAGGTCCATGGTATGAATGCCAGGAAACCTTTTGCATCAGCCGGCTTGCGGCTTTGCACTTCTCTTAATTTTACAAGGTGTTCAAATCGTTCCTGCAGGGTTTCCACGTGTCCAAACATCATGGTGGCAGAAGTGGTGATATTTAATTTATGTGCTTCGTGCATGATATCCAGCCATTCCTGCGCCCCGCATTTTCCTTTGCTGATCAATCGCCTAACCCTGTCTGTTAGTATCTCTGCACCGGCTCCCGGCAGACTATCCATCCCGGCTTCTTTCAAAGCCATCAGCACTTCCCGGTGCGTGCTTTTCTCCAGCTTGGTAATATGCGCTACTTCCGGGGGCCCCAGGGTATGCAGTTTTATATTTGGGTATAAGTGATTTTAATTCCTTAAATAAATTAACATAAAAAGAAAGCCCCAGTTCAGGGTGATGGCCCCCCTGCAACAACAGCTGGTCGCCCCCATATTTAATGGTTTCTTCTATTTTCCTTTTATAGGTTTCAATATCAGTAATATAAGCATCGGGATGGCCAGGTACCCGGTAAAAATTGCAAAACTTGCAATTGGCGATGCATACATTGGTAGTATTTACATTCCGGTCTATCTGCCAGGTTACTTTACCATGGGGCACCTGTTTTTTTCTTAATTCATTTGCCACAAACATTAATTCTGACAATGCAGCATTTTCAAATAAAAACACGCCTTCTTCTACAGTAAGAAATTCAAATGCAAGGGCCTTTGTATATAATTTATCCAGATCCATCATGATTCATTCAAAATTTTATTAAACGGATACCGGTTCCGCTTATGTAAGAATAAACAAAATTAAATCCATTAGGTTGTATATTAGAAAAATGACAGCATGAGATTTATTAAGTGTATCATATTAATTATTTTCTTCCCGTTTCTTATACAGGCACAGGAAATATTATCAAAGCCCCGTGCGGAATTGATAACAAGGTTTCCTTTTAAGAGTATAGCGGGGGCGTAATGATCGTCAGGGCCTGTTTTGACAATGTTCCGGACAGCCTGAATTTCATTCTGGATACCGGCAGTGGTGGCATATCGCTCGATTCATCTACCTGTGCTGAGTTTAATATTCATACCACTCAATCTGATACCACGATCACCGGTATTGCAGGGGTTAGAAAAGTGGCATATGTTTTTAATAAGAGCTTAAGCATGCCGGGGCTGAAAATTGAGCAGCTTAATTTTCACGTGAATGATTATGAGGTATTGACAAGTGTTTATGGGGAAAAAATTGATGGTATCATCGGGTATAGCTTTTTTAACCGGTATATTGTAAGGATGGATTTTGACAGCCTGAAAATGGAAGTTTATTCACCGGGTACGATGCGCTATCCAAACGGGGGCACTACATTACACCCTATATTCACTGCTTTGCCGATCCAGTACATGCAGGTGAAGGATAAAAGCCGTGTCCCTTTTAATTTTTATTTTGATACAGGGGCGGGGCTTTGTTTTTTAATGAGCGAAAGATTTGCAAAGGATAGCGCTGTTTTGTTAAGTAAAAGAAGGCCCGTAACAACGCAGGCGGAAGGCATGGGAGGAAAACTGCAAATGCGGTTAACGGTTGTAAAGGAAGTTAAATTGGGGCCATATCGTTTCCGCGCAGTACCAACTTATCTGTACAAGGATGATTATAATGTAACCTCTTATCCGTATACCGGCGGGCTGGTGGGCAATGAGCTGCTGAGACGCTTTAATATAATATTCAATTATCCCCAGCGCGAGATACACCTTTTGCCAAACAGCCATTTTAACGAGACCTTTGAATATGCATATACAGGATTCGGTATTTATTATATAGATGGAAAAATTGTTGTTGAAGATGTGATACCGAATTCGCCTGCGGATAAAGCCGGCTTTAAAGTGGATGACGTATTAATCAGTGTGAGCAACAATTTTTCAAATAATATACAGCAATACAAGAATATTTTACAGAAGCCTAATAAAAGAATTCAAGTTATTGTAAAAAGGTCAGAATGAACTCGTTAAGATCACACTGGAAACAGCGAGCATTTTATAAATAATTTTTCCGGCACCCCTGCTGCCCGTAACTTCGTATGCATGATCCAGTTTGAGAAATTTAACCTGCCAATGGCTTAAGGGTATTGGTACATGAAGATAAAAGCACCCCGATGGCCGTTGTAAATGTGCTATATGATGTTGGCGCAAGAGATGAGAACCCTGAAAAAACCGGCTTTGCTCATTTATTTGAACATTTAATGTTTGGAGGCAGTAAAAATATCCCGATATATGATGAGCCATTGCAGGTGGCCGGGGGCGAAAACAACGCATATACAACCAACGACCTTACGAATTATTATTGCCAGCTGCCCGCAGAAAATATTGAAACAGCTTTCTGGCTGGAAAGTGACCGGATGTTAAGCCTGGCCTTCAGTAAAAAAAGCCTGGAAGTACAACGCAAAGTGGTTTCCGAAGAATTTAAAGAGCATTATATCAATAAGCCTTATGGCGATGTATGGCATAAAATGAGAGAACTGAGTTATACCACCCATCCTTACAAATGGATGACCATCGGAAAGCATCATTAAAACATATTGAAGATGCGACAATTGCAGGATGTAAAGGATTTTTTCTTTAAACATTATACTCCTTCAAATGCAATTTTGGTGGTGGCAGGAAATGTGAAGACTGCTGAAGTAAAAGAGTTTGCTGAAAAATGGTTTGGTCCGATCCCGGCCGGGAAAAAATATGATCGCAACCTGCCGAAGGAACCAAAACAAACGATCCCCAAGGCACCTGGAAGTAAAAGCCAATGTGCCGCTGGATGCATTGTATAAAAGCTGGCATATTTATCCAAGAACAGACGAGATATTATATAGCAGACCTGATAACAGAAATTTTAAGTGGTGGAGGTTCATCGAGATTATATCAAAGCCTGGTAAAAGAAAAACAATTATTCAGCAATATTGATTGTTATCATTTGGGAAGTACGGATGCAGGTATCATCACCATTGAAGGAAAGATCGTGAAAGGTGTGGATATGAAAAATGCAGAGGCAGCTGTGATTGAAGAATTAAAAAAACTGCAGGAGGATGGTATTACAGCAGCCGAACTTGAAAAAGTAAAGAATAAAACAGAAAGCGCCATGGCTTTTGAAGACATGAGCGTGATGAACCGGGCTGCCAGTATTGCCATGTATGAATTGTTGGGGGATGCAGACCTGATCAATACGGAACTGGCGAATTACCAGGCCGTAACGGCTGAACAGATACTGGAGGAAGCCCGGATAATTTTCAATGAGAACAATTGCAATACGATGTATTATTTGTCCAATAATTAATCGCAGATGAACAGAAAAATTGCCCCGCCGATCAAAGATGCCATAGACTACAATCTTGAACTGAAGCCTTATGAAAATTACACGCTTGATAATGGAGTACCCGTTTATACTATTGATGCAGGGGCGCAGGAAGTGTTGCAAATAGAAATGGTATTTTATGCAGGTAATTTTTTTGAGCAGCGAAAAGGTATTGCTGCCGTTACCAATTTTATGTTGAAGAACGGAACTACGAAACGTACTGCCTTTCAGATAAATGAAGATTTTGAATATTATGGGGCCTATTGTACCAGGGCCTGTTATAATGAAACAGCGGTACTTTCCCTGCATACTTTATCGAAGCACGTAAAAAAACTATTGCCTGTAATGCAGGATATGCTTACGGATCGCAACTTTCCCGGCGGAAGAGCTGGATATTTATAAACAGAATTCAAGGCAGCGCCTCAAGGTTAACCTGCAAAAAGGTGAATTTGTAGCGGGCCGTTTAATAGATAGTTATTTATATGGCGAACCCCATCCTTATGGTACTTATACAAATATGGAAGACATAGATGGCCTTAACGGTTGATGAAATTAAAAAGTTTTATCGGCAATATTATCTCAATGGCCATTGGTAATTTTTGCGGCAGGAAAAATTCCTGCAGACCTTTCAACCTTATTGAATGATTATTTTGGAAAGCTGACCGTCAGTAAACCCAGCTATTCATTACCGGATATAAAAGCGATACCGGCGGTCCAAAAAAAATACCGGATTCAAAACGATCCAAAAGCCGTACAGGGGGCTATTCGTATAGCATCTCATTTTCCAAACAGGCATCATCCCGATTTTAAAAAAGTAATGGTCCTTAACAATGTTTTTGGTGGATTTTTCGGTTCGAGGCTCATGAGTAATATCCGGGAAGAAAAAGGATATACTTATGGTATTCATAGCTATCTCCAAAATCATATGCAGCAAAGCGCATGGGTGATCAGTACAGAAGCGGGCAAAGATGTGTGTGAACCACCATTGAAGAAGTGTATAAAGAAATGAAAATGCTGAGAGAAGAAAAAATTGACGGGGAAGAATTATTATTGGTCCGTAACTATATAATCGGTGGAATATTGGGAGAACTGGATGGCCCTTTCCAGATCATTGCAAAATGGAAAAATATCATTTTAAATAACCTCGATGAAAGTTATTTTTATGATTCTGTAAACGAGATCAAGACAGTAAGTGCAGATGAATTGCAGGAACTTGCCAATAAATATTTAGCACCGGAGAAATTTTATGAGCTGGTGGTTTACTAATATAATTTGAAAATTTGAAAATTTGGAGATTCGCTGATTAGGAAATTCTACAAAATTGAATTGTCTTTACATTTTCAAATCTTCAAATCAGCACATTTTCAAATCGTTTAACTTATAATCATGAATTTCCTCATCCGCCTTTTAATTACCGCTGCAGTAGCTTATGGATTGTCCAAAGTATTAAGTGGGGTTCATATTGCTGATTTTACAACTGCCATCATTTTTGCATTGGTGCTTGCCTTTTTGAATGCGATCGTTAAACCATTATTGATCCTCTTCACCCTTCCGATTACCATCCTCACCCTCGGTATATTTCTTTTCGTGATCAACGCACTGATCATTATTATTGCCGATAAGCTGATTGACGGTATTATGGTTGATGGGTTTTTCTGGTCACTGATCTTTAGTTTGATCCTTTCCATCCTTTCATCGATCCTTGTTTCAATGTTTGATAAAAAGGAAGACTAAGGTCCTGAAATTCTTTCTATATTTTTTAAATCCTTCCCTGTGTCCCTGTGCCTTAGTGGTTCAGTTTTTTTTTATCTCGCTTTTTAGTTGAACTACAAGGGCACGAAGACACGAAGGCACAGTTAGAATGAATGAATAAGATTGTCTGGGTTACTTGATAACCATATTAAACCTTGCAGCTTGCTTCCTGATAATTTTCTCGATTTCAGATTCAAGCGTAGCGATGTTTTTGCCTGAAGTATTTCTTAGTTTTTCCGCGGCAATATAATTTTCCCGTTTTACCGCCAGTTTGCCGATCTCTTTTTGAATGACGGATCGCTCATTGTTCTTTTTTGTTACGATCTGTTGTAATTCTGCACGGCTTTTATTCCGGAGACTGTCGGGCAGTGTTTTGATATCAACCTTATTGATAAAATCCTTATCATCTGCGGCAGCATCAACCACATCCCAGTTGCCGTTTTTATACAATTCTTTTTTACTTTTTACAGTCGCACGTTTTACAGCAACCGTTTCATTCATTTGCAGGTTCTTTTCATCCATCATACCCTGGGTTGCATAAGCCTTCGCGCCATTGTATCCATAAGAAATATAAGTTCGGTTAAGCCTGTTATTAAGGGTAAGGATCGTACTGTCATAAGGTGTTGGGATGTCTTCTACTTTTGCATCCTGGTTGATATTGGTATAACTGCCATTGCCACATTCTGCGTTTAGGCTCCAGTGCTCGCGGATGCCCTGCATCTTATCACCACAATAAATGGTATTCACGATCACTCCTTTTTTCTTAGCTGCATCGCATGCTTTTGTGTAAGAAACATTGCCCTGCAAAAAATCCTCATTCCCCGCAATAAAGATCACCTTATAGTTTGAAGCCGATGGATCCCATTTAAGTTCATTTAAGGATGTAAATATCACGTTGCCGCAATATTCATCACCGCCATGAGTGGTAAGATTAAAAAGCTTTTGAGATAAACCATCAAGATCCGAGGTAAATCCATTTAACTGCTTAATGTACCCGCTTTTTACATCGTTTTCCGGTCTTCCGTATTCATACAAGGCAATTTCTATCTGCGGTGTTTTGCCATTGCATTCGGCCTTCCCCATTACACTTACCATATTCCAGAGCTGTGATTTTGCCTGTTCGATCAGCCCATCCATACTATTGCTGACATCCAGTAAGATAGCTGCCTGGATTTTCGAATGCTTGTCCTCTATCCCTGGACCCTTCGTGATGATCAATGGCTGGACCTTTACAGCTGTTTTTTGTACAGGCTTGTTTGAAGCAGAAAACGCAAAAGCAGTGATCAATAATGTAATGCCAATGGCTGGTTTGAATAAACGGTTCATGTTAGTTGGTTTTGCCTGAGGAGATGCAAAAAACTTCGTGATTACACAGGGGTTTTACTAAAAACAGGCGCTTTATGGCTATTTTAACAATTGCCGGACATCATAATAAGTTCCTGCTGGTCTATTAGATATCAAATAAATAGTATATTTTTGTCTTGCTTTACCGGGTTACTGCAAGACTCCCCTACAACTGCAGTCAATCTTTAAATAAAGGAAATTACTGTAACCAATCCTGAAAAATGCCAGGCGAACCCATGGTTAGAAGTATCCATTAAATCTCCCATCTTCCTTGAAAAGCAGCTAACGTTATTATAATCAAGTGTTTCATGAAGTATTTAGGTGCTATCTTTCATATTGCTGTATTTATTATTTTGCTCTCATTTGGAGCGAAGGGCCAGGTTACTATAACGAATCCAACCAATACAACTCCGAATCTTGCGGCTACATATGGATCACTTTCAGCTGCGATCACAGCACTTAATTCGAGAACGGCTATTAGCGGACCGGTAACCATCACGCTAAATATTGGCAATCCACAAACTGCACCAGCGGGGGGATATGCTATTAATTTTGCAACCATTACCAATAATACTTTTCCCATTACCATTACCGGGAATAATAATACCATTACAGCATTTAGCCCACAGTTGGCGGGTCAATTATACGATGCGGTCTTTAAAATTATCGGGGCTGATAATATTATCATTCAGAATTTCGTCATGCAGGAAAATGCTGCTAATGCAACAACAGCTGCAGCTACTAATAATATGACCGAATGGGGGGTTGCTTTACTACATGCTTCCATAACCAATGGAGCCCAGAATAATACGATACAGAACAATACCATTTCATTAAACAGAACCTATTCAAATACATTTGGGATATACAGTAATGCAAGACATAGTGCAACAGTGGTTAGCAGTACAGAAGACATAACCAATAATACCAGCGGCCCCAATAATTCCAATAAAGTATATGCCAATTCGATCAGTAATGTAAACATGGGTATTACTTTTATTGGGTCTGCCACTGCAGCAAATATGGATATAGGAAATGATATTGGGGGTAATTCAGTGGCAACAGGAAATACCATAACCAACTGGGGAGGTACAAGCCCTGCACTAAGCACTTTTATTTCCAGCTCAGGCACATATCACTGCATTTTTGTGAACCATCAAAAAGATGATAATGTTTCTTACAATACACTAACAAGCGCGGTTCTAAACGGAGCGACCAGTACGATAAATACGATTTATAAACAATACGCAACCACAGTACCGACGGGTACTTTTACAACAACCATCAGCAATAATACTATTACAGTTACAGATAATTTGGCAACGGGAGATCTATACCTGGTTCGCTGCATCGGGATTTCTTCACCTTTATCTACAGCAACAATCAATATCATCAATAATAATTTTTTAAATAATTCAATAGGCGGAGCATCTTCTGCTAATACTATAACAGGTATTATCAATACATCCCAGGTTGGCGTAATGAATATTAACGGAAATGTTTTCAGGGGGAATACTTCTACAGCAACTACGGGTGGCTTTACTGCCATTACCAACACAGGAGCAGTTACTACAACGCTTAATATCAATAACAACCTGATCGGGGATGGGTCTGGTAATGCCATTACATTTTCAGCCGCAAACAACCAGGCAATAACAGGCATCACCTGTCCTACCGTCGGGAATGCTGCGTCAGTGTCGATCAGTACTAATAATTTCCAGGGGTTTGTACAGGCTGTTGCAGGGAGCGGGGCACATAACTATATTAGCCTGGTTCACCCTGCCAGTTCGGCCTCCACAGACAATATTAATAATAATACTTTTACAAATCTTTCAGCCAATACGTCGGGAAGTGTAACCTTCATTGCAAGAAGTGGTATTATGGCAATATCTGCAGGTGCAACCGAAAACTGTAATGCCAACAGTATTGTTACTGCTTTTTCAAAACCTGCCGCCGGCGGAACAGTTACTTTATACAACGGTACTTCGGGATCATTATCTGGTAACAGTATGGTTCAAACAGGTAATAATTTTTCGAATATAACCTTAACTGGTTTAACCGTAATGGCTGGCTGGAGTAACAGGGAAGGTGGCGCAAGCGGCCCGGCAAAAACAATCACCGGTAATACTTTCAGCAACTGGACCTGCGGTACATCTGCAGTGAATGTTTTACAATCAGATTTTGGAGACAATGGAACCACCGTTTCAAATAATACTATTACCAATATTTCTGGAACAAATGGAATAACAGCGATATTGATTGGCGCGGGCAATAAAGGAACTCTTCAAACATATTCAAACAATACTGTTTCGGGGCTAAGTGCCGGCGGAGCATCCGCACTGGGGATCAGCGTTAGTTCGGCCACGGCAACCACTTTAAATATTAACAACAATCAAATCTCAAGCCTGTCCTCATCAGTAACAGGCGCTTTTGCTGCACTTAGAATATTTAATGCCGGCACACTCAGGGTCTTTAAAAATAAGATCTATGATATTAGTGGCAGTGTAGCCGGAACGATCGTGTATGGAATAGATATTCAATCTACCTATGCCGGGACTTGTAATATTTACAATAATTATATCGGTGATCTTCGCTCTGTTTCGGCAAATACCACAAATGCTGTACGGGGTATTATGGTATCATCCATAGCAGCTACCGCTGTACACAATATTTATTATAACACGATATATATCAATGCAACATCCTCAGGCGCCGATTTTGGTACTTCAGGAATATTTCTAACTACGAGTAATAATCCCGCATTCGGGGCAACGAGCTTGAGGAACAACATCGTCGTAAATATTTCAACAGCCAATGGTACGGGATTAACAGTGGCGTATAGACGTAGCGGAACCCCGCTCAATAATTTTGCAACATCATCCAACAACAATATTTATTATAGCGGAACACCTTCCGCTTCAAACCTTATTTTTAATGACGGAACCAATAGCGATCAAACACTGGCTGCTTACAAAGTGAGAGTAGGTGTTACGAGAGAAGCTGCTTCTTTTACTGAGCTACCGCCGTTCCAAAGTACAACAGGCGCAGCCGCTAATTTCCTGCACCTTAACCCGGCTATTTCCACACAGGCTGAAAGCGGCGCCGTGAATATCAGTACGTATACAGATGATTTTGATGCGGATATCCGCCAGGGTAACCCAGGGTATACAGGGAGCGGAACAGCGCCGGATATTGGTGCCGATGAAGTAGAATTAAATACACCTGTAATAACTTATACACCGATCCCTACACCGACCTGTATTTATTCAGGAATAAGCATTACAGGCGTAACCATTACGGATGCCAGCGGAATTCCATTGAGCGGCGCCAACAGGCCAAGGATCTATTACAGGAAAAATGCCGGCTCCTGGTTTTCCCAGCCGGGTACCAATACGGGAGGAACGGCTACAAACAGTACCTGGAGTTTTACGATTGTTGAAACGGATATGGGCGGGGTAACAGGAGGCGATGTGGTATTTTATTACATTATTGCCCAGGACGTGGATGGTACGCCCAATGTAGGATCTAATCCATTGGTAGGACTCGTTGCAACCGGTGTGAACAGTGTTACTACTGCGCCAACGCTCCCCAATTCATATACATTGTTATATAATTTAAATGGGCTTTATACAGTTGGCATCGGGGGTAATTTTACCACGCTTACAGATGCGGTTTCGGCGTATAATAATGCCTGTTCGCTTACGGGGCATGTCATCTTCGAATTAATTGATAACAGTTATCCTTCGGAGGTCTTCCCGCTCAGTATTAATAATCATACCGATGCAAGCCCAATTCATACACTAACCATCAGGCCATCCGCAACAGCTACACCGTTGATCACGGGCGCAGTTGCAAATCCGAACCCATTCATCAACCTGAATGGCGCAAAATATATCAGCTTCGACGGGAGACAGGGAGGGGCAGGTATTGTTAAATCACTCACCATTTCCAATACAGGTACAGGGATGACATTCCAGTTCATCAATGATGCCCAAAATAACAACCTGAGGTATTGTATCATAATGGGACGACGGGCGCTTGCCACCAGCGGTACGATACATTTCGGTATTGCGAATGCTGCCGGCACGGGGAATGACAATAATACCATTGATCACAACGACATCACAGACGGCAGCAGCCAGTCAAACAACGGTATTTATTCTTCCGGTACGGCAGGAAGGGAGAATGACAATATCTCAATTACCAATAATAACATCTCTAACTATTTTAATGCAACCACCAGTTCGGCCGGCATCTATGTAAGTATGAACAGTAGTTCATGGACAATAACGGGTAATCATTTTTTTCAGACAGCCACAAGGGTTTATACAATACTAAATGAGCATTTTGGCATTTATATTACTACCGGTTCAGGGTATACGATCAACAATAATGTGATCGGTTTCGCCAATGAGGCCGGTACCGGCACAACCAATATGATAGGGAACAGCGTAACGCTGGCCGGGTTCCCTGCTGCCTATAGTTCTTCAGGAACTGCTGTATCAATCCGGTACGTGGGAATAGCAGGAAGTTTTGCTTTGGGCACGCCTTCTTCGATCGATGGGAATACCATTGGCGGATTTGCGATGTATACTTCAAGCAATGCAGCTACATCATACGGGATGTTTTGTGGTATTTATATAGAAAGCGGCACAGCCAATATTGGGGTTAATGCCGGTAATATAATAGGTGGAACAACAGGCAGCAATTCTATTTATGTTGCAACTACTGGTGTCAGCGGAACCATAGTAGGTATCCGGGCTGCCTGCGTCGGCACTGTTGCCATACAAAATAACAGCATAGGCGCAATAATTTCCTCCGGAACCAGCGCCGCCGTTTCCGGTAACTTTACAGGTATCAGTGTAGGAGGTGTATGCAACTTCACGGTAAGTAATAACGCTATAGGCAACGCTGATGTAGACAATATTCGGATCGGGTTTGCAGTATCAGGTGGGCTCCTTTCTAATACAGGTCCCCTGTCTCCAACAAATGTGGGGGTAACCGCAATTATCAAAGGGATCATCAGTACCAGTACAGGCAATACGCTTTCGATCACGAATAATACACTTCGCGGATGGACAATGTCCTGCGGGTCTGCAAGCAATACAGGTATTGAATGTTCCGGAACATTGTTATTCATTTCCCCCACAATGAATATCAATAATAATTTTATTGGTACCGCCGCTACAAACTGGCTGAATTCAACCGTTAACAATACCGGCACCCTGTATGCGATGAATGTAACTGTTACCGCGTCAACAACCTATAATATAAAAGATAACGATATCCGGGGATCCATTTTTGGACTCCAAACCTGCGGGGGAGGAGGATTGATCAGGCTAACCGGCGCTTCAAATAATGCTGTTACTACGATCAGCGGAAATACATTTACCAATTTAAGCTTCCGTTTTTCAACCGGGGACTTGTATTTTATTTATAATATTTCCGGAGTTTCCGCTTCCGGCCAGCTTATCATTGATAACAATAGAGTGGTTGGTAATTTCAATGGCACCGGCAATTCGCAGTACCATATGATCCACTGCGCCATGAGTTCTGCAGCCGGATCGAAAGTAGATATTACCAACAATGATTTTTCAAATATGACGGCTGACGTAAATTTTTCTTCCAATTTTTTTGGCATATATAGTTTTTTTAACGGTAACCCCTGCCTGCTCACTGTAACTGGCAATACATTCAGCAACTGGACCTTCGGGGTCGGGGGCACGGTTGGAATTGAAGTTTCTACTATGTCCGGAACCGCAACCTGTTCCAATAATCTCGTATCCAACATTGCTTCCCGCGGTGATGTGGAGGGCATAAGCCTTGGCAGTTCCGGCAACAGCGGACTGTTCAATGTGATGAATAATACGATCACAGGGATTGTTTCCTCAGGTGCAGGTGGATATATTTATGGGATCTCTGTTTACCTGCCTTCAATACTGAATACCACACAGTCAACGATCAGTAATAATATCCTGAATGGTTTTTCTACTACTGCCAGTGGTATAGTTTCAGGAATTTTCCTGGATAATGGACACGCATCAGCAATAGTATCGGTAACAGCAAATAAGATCTATAATCTGTCCGGATCTGCTACGGGCTGTCATGTATATGGCATTAATAATTATACTACACTGGCAGGAGATATAACTTATACCAACAATTATATTGGTGACCTCCGGGCACCATCTTCAAATGTCGCACTTCCGGGCATCGCAGGAATGAGGCTCTTTATGCTTAGCGGGCAGGCAAAAGTTTATTACAATACCATTCATTTAAATGCCTTGTCAGGCACTACACTATTCTCAACGGCTGCAATATATGTAGCTACGGCAACATCCGTGACCCTCCGCAATAATATCTTCAGTAATGTGTCAGCACATGGAGCAACGGGCAGAACTGTGGCTTACTGGCGGAGTAGTACAAGCCTCCCCAACTATGATGCAACATCAAACAATAACCTGTTCTATGCGGGAACAGCATCGGCCCGGGACGTAATTTTTTATGATGGCACCAATAGTGATCAAACACTGGCCGCCTATCAAACAAGAGTAAGCCCGAGGGATAACAAGTCAGTGAGTGCGCTGATAAATTTCATCAGTACAACAGGATCAAATGTGAATTTTCTTCATATACCCACTTCCAGCAACTGTTCTGTAAATGCAACAGGTAATAATGCAGGAATATTAATTGCAACGGATTATGATAACGATGCCCGCAGTACGGCTTCACCATTCGTAACTGATATTGGCGCCGATGAATTCAGTAAGAAAAATGTATGGACCGGCGCCAATGGCACCAACTGGAACGATATCGGGAACTGGAGCGAAGGAATTGTTCCCAATGTGAATGATGATAATGTAGTTATTCTAAACCCGCCGGTTAATCAACCCGTCATTGCAACAGGTGATGTTTACCAGGTGGCCAGCGTTATTATGGGTTCCGGCGCAAGCCTAACGAATAGGGGTACACTTAAAATAGCGGGTGCTGTTTATGCGAATGCAGCAAGTATCAATAATATACAGGCGGGCATCGTTGAGGGCTCCATGGAAATGAATGGAAATTGTTCAACGCCACAGGCTTTGGCAGGAAATATTTTTGTGAATAATGCAGTAAAAGGCCTCACCATAAGCAATGATGTGAAAATTTCTGCTGTAGCGGGAGAGCATGTCAATGTAAGCGGTGAATTGGGTTTTGGTGCAGTTGCGGGTAAAACATTAACAACAGGAGATAATCTTACATTGGTTTCAACAGTGAACAGAACAGCTAATGTTGGAAAGATCACCGGGGGAAATATTATTTCCGGTAAGGCAACTGTAGAACGCTATGTTAATACCGGCCTGGTCGCTGATGGAAGGCATTTGAAAGGATGGCAGTTTTTAGCAACGCCAACAACCGGGGCCACGGTTTTTGAATCATGGCAGGAAAGCGGGGCTGCGCCCGCCGGTTATGGAACCTGGATAACAGGCACAGGAACTGGATTTGATGCATCCACATTATCCCCATCCATGAAGTTTTATGATTATGGTGCAAACAGCTGGACAGGTATTAGTAATACTGCTAACCCTGTGAATAATCCTAAAGGATATATGCTTTTTGTGCGTGGCGACAGGACCGTTACAGCCTTTAACCAGGCGGCAGTGCCCACCACGATGCGTACGAAAGGAACATTGTTTCAGCCTTCTGCGCCACCGCCTGTAACAATCGTGCAATCGGGACAGTTAGAGTCGGTGGGAAATCCATATGCATCTGCCATTGATCTGAATTTCATGAAGAATAATAGCCTTTTTGTGAATCTTGACAATGATGTGGTTGTTTGGGATCCATTGCTTTACGGTTCCTATAATCTTGGGGGTTATCAAACATTGGCTGCGGCTAATAATTATGAGCCTACTGCTGGTGGTACAACTTATTATCCCACTGCGGTTGCTTCTCCTTATATACAAAGCGGCCAGGCATTTTTTGTCCGCTCAGCGGGCCCCGCAGGATCGGTAACATTCACGGAAGCGTGCAAGGAAAGCAGCAACAGGCTTGTGAACCGACCCACTGAAAATACCGGCCTCCGGCAATATTTCAGGACAGCTTTACTTACCGCTGCCGGCGTAATTGCGGATGGAAATGCCGTTGTATTCGACACGAATTTCAGTAATGCCATTGATGCAGATGATGCCGATAAATTTGCAAATGGAGGCGAGAATTTTGGGCTGATCCGTGATGATAGGCCACTTGCTGTTGAAGCAAGACGCCCGGTTCAAAAAAATGATACTGTTTTTTACAATATGGGCAACCTGCGCAAACAGGCATACCAGTTAAGGTTTGGACCGAAATCAATGCAGCCTGGCTTGAAAGCCTTTTTAGTCGATCAGTTTCTGCATAGCAAAACAGCGATCAGCCTGAACGACAGCAGTTCTGTAAACTTCAGCATCAATGATAACCCGGCCTCTGCCGCCGCCGGCAGGTTCTATGTAATTTTTAATTATAAGAGAGTGAACCCGCTTATTGTAAATGAACAAAAGGGAAAACCATCCCCGGGCAAAGAAGGTATAAATATTCTGAAGAATGCATCCATCAGCGTTTATCCCAACCCGGTATCCGGTAAGATCATTCATATACAGTTTGTTGACCAGCCTCATGGAACTTACCAGCTACTGTTAACCAATAAAACCGGACAGGTCGTTTACACAGGAGCATTCCGTGTAAATAACGCATCATTTGTGGAGGATATAAAACTGCACAGTGCAACCGCAGCCGGCAACTATCAATTAAGCATTTCTTCAGAAAATGGGGTTAAGCAGGTTTTACAGGTAATTGTAGAGTAGCCTTCAATTTTAGAACGCCTTGTTCGGGCCGGTTTCGGGTTGCATATTTGCATTACGATCATAAATAGGTTGGTCGGGTTACCTGGAAGTTCATTATTCAAACAGGCCAACGAACATGAACAAGAAAACGGTAAAGAAAAAATTCTTTCCTGAAAAACTGTGACTGATCTCATTTCAGGGAAGGATTTAATCACAACGATGTGACGCGGTTTGAAGATTTAAAAACCTGTCACACCAAAGTGAACAATTGGATCCCGGAAAGAGATCCTGTCACAGTTTTTCGGAACACGAAAAAAAATGATTCAATAAAAATATGTTGATATGAAAAGCTGAAAGAATGAGCGTCTCATTTACCAGGATGATTAAAGCCCTCTGCTCTGTAGGAGCGGGGTTGGAGGTGAGGCTGGATTTTACCTCCCATTCCTTTTTGTTTCTTGGATTTTTAATTGGAAATTCGCGGCATGGAATTTCTACAAAGAGATATTAAAAAAGATAAACTGGTCGAATTATATAAGAACCTGCTTCTTCCACGAATGATCGAAGAAAAAATGCTGGTATTGCTGAGGCAGGGTAAAATTTCCAAATGGTTCAGCGGTATCGGGCAGGAAGCCATTTCTGTTGGAGCAACAATGGCCCTGCAACCCGATGAATGGATCATGCCCTTGCACAGGAACCTTGGGGTTTTTACATCCCGGAATATGCCGCTTCAAAAACTTTTTAAACAATGGCAGGGAGATAAAGATGGGTACAGCAAAGGCAGGGAACGAAGTTTTCATTTTGGGAGTAAGGAACATCATATCTGTGGGATGATCTCTCACCTCGGCCCGCAACTTGCCATTGCTGATGGCGTTGCGCTGGCTTATAAACTAAGAAGCGAGGAAAAAATTTCATTGTCATTTACCGGCGATGGTGGAACGAGCGAAGGTGATTTTCATGAGGCTCTGAATACAGCGGCTGTTTGGGACCTGCCCGTGATATTTATCATAGAAAATAATGGCTATGGTTTAAGTACCCCGGTAAATGAACAATACCGTTGTAAAAACCTGGTAGATAAAGCTGCAGGTTATGGTATCGAGGGCGTGCAGATCGATGGCAATAATATCTTGACCGTGTATGATACCATTAAAGGAGTCAGGGATTATTGTATAAAAAATCAAAAGCCATACTTCGTGGAATGCATGACCTTCCGGATGCGGGGACACGAAGAAGCCAGCGGCGTAAAATATGTTCCAAAGAATTTGTTTGAGGAATGGGAACAAAAAGACCCGATAAAAAATTATGAAGCATGGCTTGCTGAAAGAAAATATTTTATCCGCTAGCTGAAATTGAAGCTGCGAGGAATGAAGCAAAGACATATATTGAAAAAGAATTACAGGCGGGATTTCATTCAGAAAAGATCATCCCGGATACGCCGTAAAGAAATGAACGATGTGTATATGGAGGCCCCGGAGCGTCCAGCCACAACAGTTATCAGACAATTCCAACCCAGGATTTCCTTCTGTGGGAGGGGCTATCAGGGAAAAGGCAAATTTATCAATGCGATCAGTGATGGCGCTTGAACAGTCCCTGTCAAAAACATTCCAATCTCATTTTGATGGGCCAGGATATTGCTGAATACGGCGGCGCATTTAAAGTAACGGAAGGCTTTGTAGAAGAATTTGGCAAGGAAAGAATACGCAACACACCCTTATGCGAAAGCGCTATTGTCGGTGCTGCACTTGGCCTAAGCCTGGAAGGATATAAGTCGGTGATGGAAATGCAGTTTGCTGATTTTGTTACCGTCGGCTTTAACCAGATCATAAATAACCTTGCCAAGATATATTACCGGTGGGGACAAAACGCTGATGTGGTCATTCGCATGCCAACCGGCGGCGGCGTTGGCGCGGGGCCTTTTCACAGCCAAAGCAATGAAGCATGGTTTGTACATACGCCCGGCTTAAAAGTAGTATACCCATCAACACCCATTGATGCAAAAGGCTTATTGATCGCGGCGATCAACGATCCCAACCCGGTATTGTATTTTGAGCATAAAGCTTTGTACAGGAGCATTACCGGAAATATTCCGGAGGAGTATTACGAAATTGAGATTGGCAAGGCAAGGCATGTGAACCGGGGGGAAGACATTTCCGTTATAACCTACGGTGCAGGGGTTCATTGGGCATTGGAGTATGCACAAAATCATCCACAGGTCTCTTTGGATATTTTAGATCTCCGCACCCTGCTTCCGCTGGATTATGAGGCTATCCGGAACGCCGTTTCCCGGACGGGGAAAGTATTGATACTACATGAAGACACGCTCACAGGTGGGATCGGTGGTGAAATTGCAGCCTGGATCGCGGAGCATTGCTATACATTACTGGACGCACCAATCATGCGATGCGCCAGTTTAGATACGCCCATTCCTTTCAATATAGAACTGGAGAAAAATTTTATGGCATATTCGAGGCTGGGGGAAACGATCGAGAAATTGTTGGAGTACTAACATGTATGATCTATGATTTATGATGTATGATTTTGTGGTTGGTTTCAACCATATAAATAGTTGTTTTACCCAGTGATTTTAGAATTTTGGGTTATAACTTTCTGTAAATTCTTTTATGGATAAGAGTGTATTACGGATAAGAACAAGAAAATTCCATGTTGACATAATTAAATTTTGTAATGATTTTCCAAAGACGGTTGCGGGCTTTGAAATTGCAAGACAATTATTAAGGTCTGCAGGATCAGTCGCAGCAAATTATAGGGCTTCGGGAAGAGCTAAATCTAAAGCCGATTTTATAAATAAAATCCAGATGGTTATCGAGGAAGCCGATGAAAGCCTTTATTGGCTGGAAGTTATAGACGAAGCCCAAATAAAACACGGAAATGAAACAAAAAACTTAATCAAAGAAGCAAATGAATTGACTGCAATATTTACCGCTACCAATAAAACGGCAAAATCAAATAATAAATAAGCCTGAAATCAAATGATATCATACATCATCGATCATACATCATAAATCAGGAAGGAATAAATTTCATCGAGATCGAATTCACACAATGTCGTGTATTCTTTTCCGTGAATCTTTCCCCGGTAAATACATGGCCCAAATGACCACCGCAATTGGCGCAAACGATCTCTGTCCTGCTGCCATCGGCATCCTCTACGCGTTTCACAGCTCCAGGTATTTCGTCATCAAAACTTGGCCAGCCGCAATGAGAATCAAATTTATCCTTTGATTCGTATAACGGGGCATCACAACGCCGGCAAACATAAGTGCCGGTTTTTTTATTATCTGTATATTCCCCGGTGAATGGCCTTTCTGTTCCTTTATGCAGGATCACCTGTTCTTCCTGGGGGGTTAATTTATTATATTCCATAATGGTTATGTTGAAATGATCATACAAAGTTAGAGAGACCATATGGCTTAAAAAATACCTAAGCGTTAATATTTCCCCCCGGTAAATGTTGCAGGAATGTTCTATGCTAATCTTAGTGTTCCTCTTTTTTTGCAGGAGGAACATTCACCAGTTTTTGATACTGGTAAAATGCATTTAAAATATATTGATTAAAAATAAGTTCGTCACTGTTCCGCGAAAATTCATAACCGGGCCGGTACCAGACAAGGAAAGTATCCAGCAATGATCCCTGCAGGCCTGTGATCCGCTTCACAACCAGCTTATTAAACCTGTAATTCATATATTTTTCCTGTTCCTGCATTTCAAGCCGTTCTGAAAAGCCTTTAGCCTTTTATTTCTTTTAAAACGGAAAATATTGATCAGCTCATTCATGTCTGCGCCGGGTACGCCTCCCGGGGAAATGGTTGACCTTACCGTCGGCTTTGTATAATCATATATGTCAGCATATGTCTGCCTGTTCTCCAATGAATCCTGTTTATATGATTTTGAAAATACCATTACCTCCTTTAAAACACTGTATTTTCCTTTAATGGGGAGCCTCAGTGATATATCAAAATGAGCGGGATCAGGAATAAGATGTACGGCAAATTTTTGAGTGGGCTTATTGTTGTAATAAAAGGCCAGGGAATCGTTTTCAAAGGTTTTGATGCTATACCTTCCCATGCTGTCCGTGACGGTGAACATACCGCCGGTACTTACCACCCTTACATTTTCCACGTAATTGATCTTGCTGATATCATATACGGTTCCACTAACGGTGACCTGTGCCTGTAGACCAGGAGTTGCTATCAATAAGAATAAGAAAAATAGAATAGGCCGCAAATCCAGGTTGGGTTTAATATCGGTAATATTAAGTAAGAATTTCAAAATGGATGGAGCCGGTAAACTGATTTAACGTTGATTTTGCTTTTGCAGCACCTGCTCTGCCACTTCAGGGAAATGGGCATGCTCAAGCTGCTGTATTTTCAGCGACAGTGTTTCGGCAGTATCGGTTGGGTGAATATCACAGGTTGATTGAAATATGATCTCCCCGTGATCATACAATTCATCTGCAAAGTGGATCGTGATACCGCTTTGCTTTTCCTTATTATTGATGACTGCTTCATGCACACGCATACCGTACATTCCCTGCCCGCCATATGCAGGCAATAGTGCCGGATGAAGATTGATTATTTTTTTTGGATAAGCCTGTACCAGGGCAGGAGGAAGCTTTAGCAGGAACCCGGCAAGTATGATGAAATCAATTTTTCTTTTTTTAAGTTCATCTGCAAATGCATCCTTCGAAAGGTAATTCTTATCTATTAACAGGAGTTCAATATCATTATCTTTTGCAACCTGTATTACTCCTGCACCCGGTTTATTGGAAACAACGAGGGCAATACCGATCGCTTCATTTTTTTTAAAACGTTCAATGATCTTCCCGGCATTTGTACCTGCCCCACTTGCAAAAATGGCAATCCTTAATTTTCTTTGATCCCGCCTGTCCCGGCGTTTCCCGCTGACCTTATTCCAAACCTTTCGAATATATGCTTTAAAAAAAGGGAATTGCCCGAGGGGAATACTAACCAGTATAACACAAATGGGCCATAACAGGGTTACAAGGATAAGATAGAGTATGATCCAAACGACCCCTTTCTCCAGGTTGGTTAATAGCAGCAACCTGCGGCCCAGGAAACCACAAAGGCTTCCCCCTACTGCAAAAGTTGCGATAATAAGGAGCAGGTTCCACCCATTTACGTGCCAGCGTTCCTGCAATTTTTTTAGCATGTTGCAAAAATGCATAAAACATTGTGAAAATAATTTTGATTTTTACGGCCAAAACCAGCATAAGCGCCTATTTACAAAAGCATGACAATCGTGCGATGCAGGATGTCACAAAACGTTGAAATACACGCCAGATAAGGAAAAAAAAATTTAATGAATGTTGGTAATATGTCAGCATCGTACCTTATTTTTGCACACGTATCAGGATTTTTTTCCACATTAGCCCCGAAACTGTATGAGTCGCTATAGAAAGATTATTAACAAATTTTTTGCAAGTCTTTTTCTTTTCCTGCTTGTTTCCCTCAATAATTCCATATTCGCCCAGGATGGTAGTGCATTGTTCAAATCAAATTGTGCCAATTGCCATAAGCCTGATAAAGATTTTACAGGTCCTGCGCTTAAAGGTGCCAGGGACAGGGAACCGTCAAAAGACTGGATCTATGCCTGGGTGAAAAATTCTGCTGTTGTAAGAGAAAAAGATCCTTATGGTAAAGCCCTTTTTGAGAAGTGGAATAAAACCCAGATGAATAATTTCCCTCAATTGAAAAATGAGGAAATAGATGCGATCATGAAGTATGTGGAAGATTATACTCCACCGAAAGCTCCTGAAACAGCCACTGGCGCTGAGCCGGAATCTGATAACTCCCTTTTGTTTGGCATACTCACCCTTGTGTTGGCATTGGTTGCTTTTATATTGTTACAGGTAAACAGCAATCTGCGCAAACTTACAGATGAAAAAGAAGGCGTTTTCCGTGGAGAACCCGTGCCTTTCTATCGCAATAAAACTTATTTGATGGCAGCTGTATTGTTGCTCTTCGGTTTGGGTGGCTATATGACGATCAGTGCCGCTATTGGCCTCGGCCGTAGCAAAAATTACCAACCGGAACAGCCGATCTATTATTCACATAAAGTGCATGCAGGTGTTAACCAGATCAGTTGCCTGTATTGCCATGGTGGCGCGCAGGACAGCAAACATGCAAGCATACCTTCTGTAAATGTTTGTATGAATTGCCATATGGCTATTAAAGAATATACGGGTGATCCCATCATTAAAGAAGATGGCAAATCAGTAAATGGAAATGCAGAGATACAGAAATTGTATGCTTATGCCGGATGGAACCCAGTAACCAAACAATACAATCCTGACAACAATAATGACGGAGTGCCTGATGGCGCAAAGCCAATCGAATGGGTTAAAATTCACAATTTACCCGATCATGTATATTTCAATCACAGCCAGCATATCAAAGTAGGTAAACAACAATGCCAGACCTGCCATGGAAATATCCAGGAAATGCCTGAAGTATATCAGTTTGCTGAATTAAGTATGGGTTGGTGTATCAATTGCCACCGCGAAACCAAGGTAGATTTTTATAATAAACAAACCGGTGAAGGGAATAAATTTTACAGCATCTACGAGAAATTCCACAATGATATAAAGAATCATAAGCTGGATAGTGTGACTGTAGAAAAGATCGGTGGTACAGAGTGCCAGAGATGTCACTATTAAAAAATAAGTTCATTGTATCAGGCTGGGCACCCGGCAGCAAAAATAAAAATAAGCATATCAGCACATAATAGAATTACACATTATGGAAAAAAAGTACTGGCAAAATTTTGGAGAATTGAATCAGACTGAAGCTTTTAAGCAATCCACAGCAAACGAGTTTGCAGGAGAATTGCTTCCTATAGAAGATTTGTCGAAAAAGGCCTTTTAGATAGCAAAACTCCCCGCAGGGATTTCTTAAAATACCTCGGTTTCAGCACTGCAGCAGCGGCTATTGCAGCCAGTTGCGAAGTGCCGGTACAAAAAGCGGTTCCTTATTTACAAAAGCCGGATAATCTTATTCCGGGTGTTGCCAATTATTATGCTTCTACTTATGTGAATGGAGGAGATGCGATCCCTGTTGTGGTAAAGCAAAGAGACGGAAGGCCGATCAAGATCGAAGGCAACGAGCTTTCATCCATTACCAAGGGCGGCACAAGCGCCCAGGCCCAGGCTTCCGTGCTGGATTTGTATGACGTAACCCGTTTGCGTCATCCTTTGCAAAAAGATGGAACTAATTTCAAAGAAGTAAGCACTTTTGATGCATTTGATAAAATGATTGCTGCAGCATTGGGAAGCCTTGCTGGGAAGCCGCTTGTCTTACTAACAGCTACAATACACTCTCCTTCCACCATACAGGTCATCAATGATTTTATGGCAAAATATCCGGGTAGCCGCCATGTGCAATACGATGCGGTAAGCTATAGCGGAATGTTATTGGCCAATGAAGCGTGCTATGGAAAGAGAGCGCTTCCTTCCTATCATTTTGATAAGGCGAAAAAAACGATTGTAAGCCTTGGTGCAGATTTTTTAGGTTCATGGTTAAGTCCTGTTGAATTCAACAGGCAATATGCTGAGAACAGGAGAGTGAGTGGTGAAAAGCCATCGCTCAGCCGCCATATACATTTTGAAAGCATGCTGAGCCTTACGGGCAGTAATGCAGATGACCGTTATACACATAAACCATCCGAAACGGGCGCTGTTGCGTTGGCGTTATTGGCGAAACTGGGTGGAAGTGTAACTGCTCCCGCTATAGCTGATCCAAAACTGGCAAAAGGCATCGAACAAACAGCAGCCAGGCTGAATGGCCAGTAAAGGAGCATCCCTGGTTGTTTGCGGAAGCAATGACGTGAATGTGCAGATAGTTGTGAATGCGATCAATGAAGTGATCGGCGCAAATGGTACTACCATTAACTGGGCTATCAGCTCAAATTACCGTAAAGGAATAGATGCTGATATTGTAAAGCTGGCGGCAGATATGAATTCCGGAGCTGTTGGAGGCTTGTTGGTATACGGATGTAACCCGGTCTACTCTTATGCAGACGGAAAAAAATTCGGCGAAGCGCTGGCAAAATTACCCCTGAGCATTTCGTTTAATGCTACCATGGATGAAACCGCCGAGCAGTGCAGGTATATTATTCCTTCACATCATTGGCTGGAAAGCTGGGGCGATGCCGAACCAAAAACAGGCTATATCAGTTTGATCCAGCCGATCATCAGCCCGCTTTTTAAAACAAGGCCTTTTCAAACTTCTTTAATAAAATGGATCGGCGGACAACCGATCACTATAACTGCAGTGAATGATACTGCTAAACCTGCAACAGCTATCGTGAACCCGGCCGTAACAAAGACCTCCGGGGATGAGTATGAAAATTATATTAAAAATTACTGGACGGGCAAACTGGGCAGCCCTGAACTGTGGGACAAGGCTTTGCAGGATGGGATTATAGAAACTGCGGCAGTCAGCGGCGCCGGCATCTATAACGCTGCAAAACTTGCGGAAGCTGCAGGTAAGATCGGTTCAATAAAGAGCAGCGCCAGGGAAGTTTTGTTATATGAAAAAATTTCTATTGGTGATGGCAGCCAGGCAAATAACCCATGGCTGCAGGAATTGCCAGACCCGGTATCTAAGGTAACCTGGGATAACTATGCGATGATGGGGCCCGAGCTTGCAAAGACCCTCGTTGGTATAGATGTGCTGAATGCAGACAATAAAAAACAGGCTGATGATTATGAAGTTCATCCTGAAAAACCTGTTGTAAAAATTACTGTGAACGGGCATAATATTGAATTGCCTGTTTTAATATTACCAGGCCTTGATGTTTCTACGATCGCCATTGCAATAGGTTATGGCAGGCAGAGTGCAAACAAAGATCTTTCAATGGAGCGCATTGGACGTGCGGCTACGGGTGCAGGTAAGAATGCTTACCCGCTCGCGGTCTTTGATGGAAGTTCCTTTTTATACAGCGCTTCCGCTACGGTAGAAAAAACAGGGGATACCTATCCGCTTGCCCAAACACAGGTTCATGGCTCGTCTGAAAGCAGGCCGATCCTTTTCGAAACAAATTTGGCCACTTATACAGCTAACCCTGAAGCATTGCTGGAAGAGCCGAGACATGAAAGATCCATATTGCTTGCACACGGGAAGGATGATTATACCAAAGATGGTACGATGTATCCCGATTATGCCAAACCAGGCATCAAATGGGGAATGAGTATTGATCTGAATACCTGTACGGGTTGCAGTGCCTGCGTGGTAGCATGTACCGCAGAAAATAATGTTAGTGTTGTTGGAAAAATGCAGGTACAACGTGCCCATGAAATGCATTGGCTGCGCATTGACCGCTACTTTACAGGAGATGTAAAAAATCCGGATGTGGTATTCCAGCCGATGCTTTGCCAGCATTGTGATAATGCTCCCTGCGAAAATGTATGCCCGGTAGCAGCAACCAACCACAGCAGCGAAGGGTTGAACCAGATGACCTATAACCGTTGTATCGGTACAAGATATTGTGCGAACAACTGTCCTTATAAAGTGCGCCGTTTCAACTGGCTTGATTTTACAGGTGCAGATAGCTTTGCAGACAACCAGAAGCCGTTGCGTAATCTTGACATGGATGAAGTTGTGTTCCAGATGAATGAGGACCTTACAAGAATGGTACTGAACCCAGATGTAACGGTACGCTCAAGAGGTGTGATCGAAAAATGTTCTTTCTGTGTTCAGCGCCTGCAGGATAGTAAACTGGAAGCTAAAAAGCAACAGGATCCTTCACTGGTAAGAAATGTGAAAACCGCCTGTGCCCAGGCCTGCCCTACCCATGCCATCAGCTTTGGTAATGTAAACGATAAGGAAAGCGAGGTGTATAAGATAAGAAATCTTGAGCAGGTGAACCGGAGTTTTTATGTGCTGGAACAATTGCACGTACTGCCTAATGTAAGTTATCTGGCCAAGATCAGGAATACAGACAGGCATATAGGAGTCGAAGAAGAACATCATGGTGCTGAAGAAAAACATACAGAGAAGAAAGAAGCGGCGACACATTGATTTGAAGAACTGGAAATTGCCTGATTTGGAGATGGCGAGTGATGAGACAACGGTACAAGAGTGCGACGCAAATGAAGGTGATTAGATATATAAAAGCTAAGTACAAAATAAAAATAAGCTAACAGCTAATAACTAAAGGCTAAAAGCTAAAAAGATTATGTCATTACTGAAATACGAATCACAACAAAGGGAACCGCTGGTAGATGGTAATAAAAATTATCACCAGGTAACGGAAGATATCATAGGCCCCATTGAGATGAAGCCAAGCAGGCTTTGGTACATTGGCTTTTATCTCAGTGTAGCCTTGCTGCTGTTTGGTGTGTACAGTGTTTACAGGGAGGTAACTTATGGTATCGGGCAGTGGAACCTGAATAAGACCATCGGCTGGGGTTGGGATATCACCAACTTCGTTTGGTGGGTAGGTATCGGTCACGCGGGAACGCTGATTTCTGCGATCCTGTTATTATTCCGCCAGGGATGGAGAACAGGTGTAAACCGTGCTGCTGAGGCGATGACAATTTTTGCAGTAATGTGTGCCGGCCAATTCCCGATCTGGCATATGGGCCGTGTATGGATGGCATTTTTTGTATTGCCTTATCCAAACAGCCGTGGCCCGCTTTGGGTGAATTTTAACTCGCCGCTGTTGTGGGACGTATTTGCGATATCAACTTATTTTACCGTTTCATTATTATTCTGGTATTCGGGCTTGTTACCAGATCTGGCTACTGTAAGAGACCGTGCAAAAACAAAATTCAGGAAATTATTATATGGCGTTGCATCTTTCGGCTGGACGGGAAGTACCAAGCACTGGCAAAGGCATGAATCTTTGTCACTCGTATTAGCAGGCTTAAGTACACCGCTGGTACTTTCGGTGCATACCATCGTATCTTTTGACTTTGCTACCTCCATTGTTCCGGGCTGGCATACAACCATCTTCCCTCCATACTTCGTTGCCGGTGCGATCTTCTCCGGCTTCGCCATGGTGCAAACTTTGTTGATCGTTGTGAGAAAAGTAATGGGCCTGCAGGATTATATTACCCTTGGCCATATCGAAGCGATGAATAAGGTAATTGTACTGACTGGTAGCATTGTGGGTTGCGCATACCTAACAGAATTATTTATTGCATGGTATGGACAGAATCCTTACGAGTGGTACGCATTCAGCCAAAACAGGGCCAACCTGTTCTAGTCCTTATGGATGGAGCTATTGGCTGATGATGTTCTGTAATGTGGTGTCTCCGCAGTTATTCTGGAGCCGTAAACTAAGAAGGAATATTGCTGTTACTTTCTTCATGAGCGTCATTGTAAATATTGGTATGTGGTATGAGCGTTTTGTGATCATCGTTACATCTGTTTACAGGGATTATTTGCCATCAAGCTGGAGTACATATTACAGCCCAAGTATCTACGAGATCGGTTTTTACCTCGGTACATTCGGGTTGTTCTTTACATGCTTCTTCCTGTTTGCAAAATATTTCCCGGTTATTGCGGTTGCAGAAATTAAAGCCATTTTGAAAACAAGTGGCGAGAATTATAAAGTGAAAATGACGGACATGGAAAAAGCGGATGCCGAGAAATTTTATCTAGAGGAAGTGGAGCATGCGCATTAAGAGCTGCAAGCTATTAGCTGTTAGCTATTAGTTTGGAGAATAAATAAAAAGAGTTATAAAATTAATAAACAGCTAATAGCTAACAGCTATCAGCTAAAAGCTAAAAATATGGCTGGAGGATTAAAAAAATTTGTAGTAGGATCATTTGATGATGAAGCGGTGTTGTTTCCTGCGGTAAAGAACGTGCGCAGGGCGGGCTATAAGATTCATGATGTATATACGCCGTTCCCAATGCATGGCCTGGATCATGCAATGGGGATCAGGGAAACAAGTTTGCATACAGCAGGTTTTATTTATGCTATCACCGGAACTACCACCGCGCTTGTATTCATGAGCTGGGTATTTACCAAAGACTGGCCGCTGAATATCGGGGGCAAGCCTCATTTTGCATTGCCGGCATGGATACCGATCACTTTCGAATTGACCGTATTGTTTTCAGCGGTAGGGATGGTACTTACATTTTGTTACCTGTGTACCACTGGCTCCTTTTGTAAAAAAGCATCATTTTCACCCAAGGGCAACAGATGATCTTTTTGTAATGGCAATAGAATGTACTGATAAGACAAATGATGCAGAAGTGCAGCAGTTCTTGCAGAATGCGGGTGCCAAAGAGATCAATGTCCAAATAGCTGAAACGGGCTGGTGGATAGGGAGATATGATAAGGATCAAAAATTATACAGGGACGAAAAAGGATATTAATCAATTACTTCAATAAAGAAGTTACATCAGAATGAAAAGAATAAAATATAGTACGCTGGTTTTTATAATGATTGCTGCAATAGTGATGTTCAGTAATTGTAGCGATAAGCGCCACCCGGGAAGAATTTATATGCCGGATATGGCTTACAGCAGGGCTTATGAGTCTTACGCTATCCGTGATTCCTCAAAATTTACAACCGACCCTTTCAAAAAAGGCGGCAGCATGATCTATTATGACAACAACCAGTTGCCGGTACAATAAAAAGAGGAGAATTATTTCCTTATACGTTGCCAAATGACAGTAACGGGTACAAGCTAAGCGCGGCAGTAAAGAATCCATTTGATTCGATCAGCGCTGCAGATCTTGCAGAAGCAGGCAGCCTGTATAATATCAATTGCGCCATTTGTCACGGTGACAAGGGCGCAGCAAATGGCCCCCTCGCTACTTCAGGCAAAGTGGGTGGTGTTGCAAATATTGCATCCGGGGAAAAAGCATTGCTTACTGACGGCACCATGTTTCATGTAATGACCTATGGCAGGAATAATATGGGAAGCTATGCGTCGCAGTTAGACAGGAAGCAACGCTGGATGATCGTTAAATATATCAGGACATTACAAAGCCCGGCGGCAGCCCCGGCAACAACAGACAGTACAAAGGCCCCAACAACCGTAAAAGCAGACAGCACAACCGTAAAAAAATAATAAGAGCATTCACACAAAATAAAGTTTAGATGAACCATCATTTTGAATTACCGGGCAGTTATAAAAAATGGACATGGGGCCTGATCATCGCCGGTTTATTGGCATTGTTATATGGGTTTATTATGTTTCATCCATTTTCCCCGGTATCACATGGGGAGGCGAAGCGGCACATCATGATAGTGTAAACAGCACGCGTTTCTGGGCGGTATTATTACAAAACAGTGTTTATTGGTTACTTACCGTGAATGCTGCTATGTTCTTTATTTGTGTAACCACAATGGCGATGGGTGGCTGGCAGGTTTCATTCCGCCGCGTTTCAGAAGCGATCTCAAGCGTCGTTCCGGTATTTGGGTTTATTACTTTATTGATATTAATGGCAATTGTTTGGGGTGGCCGTACAGATATTTATCATTGGCTGGATAAAGATGCTGTGTTAAATGACAAAATATTGAATGGGAAAAAAGGATTTTTAAATCCTACTTTCTTTACGATCGCTTCTATTCTCTCTGTAGGGTTGTGGTGGTTACTGGGACGAAAAATGCGTACCATGAGCCTTGAGAGTGATAAGAACGGGCAGATGGATTATGAAACCGGTAAAAAATGGATCTGGAATAATACGGTATGGGCTCGTTGTTTACAGTAACTTTTGGCTTAACGGTGGCTTCTACCACTCCATGGCTTTGGTTAATGAGCATTGATCCTCATTGGTACAGCACCATGTATAGCTGGTACACATTTGCCAGCACATTTGTATCGGGCCTTTCATTGATCGCAATCTTTGTTGTCTATTTAAAAAATCGCGGCCAGCTGGAATATGTGACTGAAGAACATTTACATGATCTTGGAAAATTCATGTTCGCATTTTCTGTATTCTGGACATACCTGTGGTTTTCCCAATACATGCTTATCTGGTACAGTAACCAACCGGAAGAAACAAAATATTTTATTGAGAGGATTGCACGGCTACAGACCCGGTCCATACAAAGGGATATTCTTTTTTAACCTGATCGTAAATTTTCTTTGCCCTTTATTGATACTGATGAAGAAAAGTACCAAGCGCAGCTGGACAATGGTGACCTTCATGGCGGTATTGATCATTTTTGGGCACTGGATAGATCTGTATCAAATGGTAATGCCGGGAACATTGCACGAACATGCTGAAATGATGCCTTTCGAATTTGGGATCGCAGCTTTGTTTATCGGCATCATCATGTGGGGAGTAGGAAATTACCTTTCAAAAAATCCAATGCTGGCAAAAAATCATCCTTTCCTCAAAGAAAGTATGATACATCACACATAATTTAAATAATGAATTGTAAGATCTTAATGGGAGATAGGTAATTTAGGCAGGTGAAGGAAAGAATACAAACAGCGATTTAAATAATACGCTTTCGAAGGCCGGTAAAAGGCCTGAGGACGCAAAAAAATTTATAAAAATGAAGGATTTTTTTCTGGTTGCGATAGGTATAATGATTTTCGTGGTCATTTTTCAGATTGCGAAAGCAAGCGAGTATGTAAGTGTCTTAAAAGGTGAGGAAAAAGCACGCAGGCAAAATAATAAGATCAATGGATTTTTGCTCATTGGCTTTTTAATATTAGGCTTACTGGGGGCATGGTATTGCAATGAATTGTATTATGGAAAAACATTGTTTCCGCAAGGCTCGGCATCTGTAGAGGGAGAAAAAATCGACCTGATGTTATACATCACCATTGCTGTTAGCGGGTTGGTATTTGTAATTACACAGGTGTTGCTGTTCTGGTTTTCTTTTAAATACCAGGAAAGAGATGGTAGGAAAGCATATTTCTTCCCCCATAATACCAAACTTGAATTGTTATGGACCACGGTTCCTGCCATATTCCTAACAGTATTGGTTGTTTTTGGATTGAAATATTGGTTTAAAATAACAGGCGATGCACCAAAAGATGCAGTGGTTGTGGAAGTTACAGGTCACCAGTTTGCGTGGGAAATGCGCTATCCCGGAAAAGACGGCGTTCTTGGTAAAAAGAGTTACAAACTTTACAACCAACCTTAGGAAATTCCCTTGGAGTGGATTTTGAAGATCCTGAAAGCTGGGATGACCTTCATACTACAGAGATGCATTTACCTGTTGGCAAGCCGGTAAAATTGGTGATCAATGCAATGGATGTGATACATGATGTTGGCTTATCACATTTCAGGATGAAAATGGATGCGGTTCCCGGAATTCCTACAACCATGTGGTTTACCCCAAAATATACCACTGAAGAAATGAAAGTAAGGACGGGTAATCCTAATTTTGTGTATGAGATCAGTTGCGACCAGATGTGCGGTAAAGGCCATTTCTCTATGAGGGGAATAATTATAGTAGAATCCGAGCAAGATTATAAAAAATGGCTGGCAACACATAACGCCTGAGTATATACAGTGTTATTTAAAAAAGAGGAACCGGCAAAACCGGCAGCCGTTGATACCGCAACCGTTGTAAACAAACCGCTTGCACAGGTGGCAGTTGGAACAAAATAATTAATTGGTTTTATAATAATATTCAGATTATGAGCAGTGTAGTTTCTTCACAAAGCGCAACCTTACATGGAGGACATGATGATGCGCATCATGAGCACCACCATCACCATGAAACATTTATCACCAAATATGTTTTTAGCCAGGATCATAAAATGATCGCAAAACAGTTTTTAGTAACTGGTATCATCTGGGCAATCATCGGTGGATTGTTTTCTGTGATATTCCGTTTGCAGCTGGGATATCCTGAACAAACTTTTCCCTGGCTGGAAGATATTTTAGGCCATTGGGCAAAAGGAGGAAAACTGGATCCGGAATTTTATTATGCACTGGTTACCATGCACGGTACCATACTGGTATTTTTTGTATTGACTGCCGGGCTGAGCGGAACATTCGCAAACTTTTTAATTCCATTGCAGATCGGTGCAAGGGATATGGCTTCGCCGATGCTGAATATGCTTAGCTACTGGTTCTTCTTTCTGGCTTCCGTGATCATGTTTTCTTCTTTATTTGTTCAAACAGGTCCTGCAAGTGGCGGATGGACGATCTATCCGCCATTAAGCGCATTGGGAGATGCATCCATGGGAAGTAAAATCGGTATGGATCTCTGGCTGGTAAGTATGGCGATGTTTATTGTTTCATCCTTATTGGGAGGATTGAATTATATCACTACCATTCTTAAATATGCGTACAAAAGGGATGAGCATGACACGGATGCCTCTTACAATCTGGGCATTGTTCTTTACTGCGGTATTGGGTGTATCTTTCTTTCCCGGTATTATTATCAGGCGCTATATTATTATTATTTGACAGGAACCTGGGAACAAGTTTCTTTTTAAGTGATATTGTTGTTGCCGGAAAAATATTGCCAAATGAAGGTGGAAGCGCCATCCTGTTCCAGCATCTTTTCTGGTTCCTCGGTCACCCGGAAGTATATATCATCTTATTACCCGCAATGGGAATGTCCTCCGAGATACTATCTGTGAACAGCCGCAAACCGATATTTGGTTATATGGCAATGGTAGGTTCTTTATTTGCGATCGCCATCCTGGCATTCCTGGTATGGGCGCATCATATGTTTGTAACAGGGCTAAACCCATTCCTCGGATCGTTCTTTGTATTGCTTACTTTATTGATCGCGGTACCTTCTGCTATTAAAGTATTTACTGGCTTACCACTTTATGGCGGGCAAATATCCGTTTTACACCGGGGATGTTGTTTGCCATTGGATTTGTAAGTTTATTCATCAGCGGTGGGTTAACAGGTATTTTCCTTGGTAATTCTGCACTGGATATTCATCTGCATGATACTTATTTTGTAGTGGCGCATTTCCATATTGTAATGGGTGTTGCATCTTTCTTTGGAATGTTTGCAGGGGTCTATCACTGGTATCCCTAAAATGTTTGGCCGGTATTTAAATAATACCTTGGCATATATTCATTTTTGGGTAACCATCATCGGCGCATATCTTATTTTCTGGCCGATGCATTACGAAGGACTGGCGGGTATGCCACGTCGTTATTATGATTATTCAAACTGGGAATCATTTAAAATGTTTGGGGGTTGAATGAATTCATCAGCTTTGTTGCGATGATCGTATTTGCTGCGCAATTGTTATTTGTATTTAATTTCTTTTACAGCATTTTCAAAGGAAGAAAAGTTACAACCGCGAATCCATGGGGAGCAAATACACTGGAATGGACAACACCGATCCGCCCGGGTCATGGTAACTGGGTAGGAGAAATTCCGGAAGTACATCGCTGGGCATATGATTATGGAAAAGATGGAAGAGAGTTTATTCCGCAGAATGAGCCGGTTGGTGAAGATGAAAGTCAATCACTAAAATTTGAATAGTAGTTAATTTAGAAAATGCGATTTAAGTAATAGTTTGATAAAAAATAAACCTGGTTCTTTAAGACGTAAGGAGTGGCCAGCAGGAGAACAATACCATATCCAATTCAACATCGTTTGTATTGGCAGCTAAAGTGAAGGATTATTTTCAATTGATCAAATTCACTTTAAGTTTTATGGTAGTGTTCAGTACAGTGGTGAGTTACTTGATTGCACCGAATATACAGATTTGACTTACTACATGTTCTTTTACTTTTTGTGCAGGAATGCTGGTAACAGGTTCGGCAAATGCCATTAACCAGATACTGGAGAAGGAACAGATGCAATGATGAAGCGTACTGCTAAAAGGCCAGTAGCCAGCGGCAGGATGACGTGTAACAGAAGCATGCGATATTTGCGTGATCACAGGCGCTCTAGGCATTTACTGATTATGGTATTGGTTTTAACTCGGCAAAGTGCCTTGATTGGCTTGGTGAGTTTGTTTTTATATGGCTTTATTTATACACCATTAAAAAAAGTAAATTCTATTGCAGTATTGGTTGGTGCTATACCCGGGGCATTGCCTTGTTTGATCGGCTGGGTGGCAGCTTTGACGATGACCAACAGTATGACTGGACCGGCGGCTGGATATTATTTGCCATCCAGTTCATATGGCAGTTCCCGCATTTTTGGGCAATTGCCTGGGTGGCACATAAGGATTACAGCACAGCCGGGTTTAAATTATTGCCCAGCGATAAAGGGCCAACAAAGTTCACCGCAATGCAAACGATCATGTACAGTGCATTGATGATACCGATAGGCGTATTGCCTTATTATTATAACATAAGCGGTATCGTAAGTATGTGGATATTACTGGCCTGTAACTTGTGGATGGTATATGTGAGCGTATGCTTATTTATAAAGATGGATGTAGCGAGAGCAAGAAGAGTAATGTTCAGTTCTTATTTTTACCTGATGATCGTATTTTTGAGCTTTGTTTGCGGATAAGGTTAAATGAGAACTTAGTTCGTGGTTCATGGTTGAGCAGTTGAAAAAATTAGAATATCGAAGATTAAAAAATATTTAAAGGATATGAGTACAGTGGCAATGGAACAAAGAAAAAGAATACATCCGCATAAGTTTACCTTGTGGGTGGGCATTGGAAGTATATTGATGATGTTTGCAGGGTTTACAAGTGCATATATTGTTAAGCGTAACCAGGCAAATTGGGTAACTTTTGATTTGCCCGTTGCATTTTGGTACAGCACGGCAGTGATCATTGTTAAGCAGTCTTACTTTGTACATGGCACAAAGGCGTTTAAGCAAAGGGACATGGCGAAGTACCGGAGTCTAATGGCGGTTACACTGGTTCTTGGAATTGTTTTTATTGTATTGCAGGTGATTGGGTTTTCAGCAACTGTGAAAATAGGCGTCACACTTACAGGCAAATGTATCTTATTCTTTTTTATATGTGATAGTGGGATTCATGCAGTTCACGTATTGGGAGGGATCATAGCACTGATCGTGATGTTTGTAAAAGCATTTACAGTAAAAAGTCAGGAATTACAACATTGTGCCGGTTGAACTGATCAGTACATACTGGCATTTTGTAGATATACTTTGGATCTATTTATTGATATTTTTAATGATGATCAGGTAGATACTCCATGCCGGATAGCTAAGATAAAATGCGAAATAGATTTATAAAGAACCAGAATTATAACATTAAAATATCAGAATTTAATCATTATGTCAACAACAGCAATACCAGCAGGAACAAAATGGTGGAGCGGAGGAAGAAGCCCATTCAATGCCAGCTATGGTAAAGTAATGATGTGGTACTTTTTAATGAGTGATGCATTTACTTTCGGTGCATTCCTGATCAGCTATGGTACTATCCGTTTTAGTGTAAATCATTGGGCAGATCCGAACCATGTGTTCAATGCATTTCCATTTGCCGGCCATGCAAACCTGCCGCTTGCATTTGTAAGCTTAATGACCTTTATTTTGATCTTCAGTTCGGTTACAATGGTATTGGCAGTACATGAAGGGCATAAAATGAACCGGAAAGGTGTTGAGAAATATATGATCTTGACGATCATCGGCGGACTTGCATTCTTAGGTTGCCAGGCATGGGAGTGGACGCATTTACTAACCGGAGAGCATGTTGCCTTATTGAATGATGGAACATTGGCGCACTTGCCTACAACTGTAAAAGCAAATCCATGGGGAACAGAGTTACCACATGACGCAATGATAGCGGCATTACAAAAAACACCCCACGATCAATTGGTAACAATTGCGTCAACACTGCACCATGGTGCAGAAGCGGAGCTCATAATGTTGTCAGCATTATCTAATGCGGAATTAATAAGCCAGATCACAGCATCTGGCCTGCATGCTACTCATACCGGACCGATCGCATTTGGAGGATATTTTTTTGGCATCACCGGTTTCCATGGCTTCCACGTATTTAGTGGCGTGATCATAAATCTGGTAATGTACATTAAAACAAGACTTGGTCATTTTGACCAGCGTGGCCATTATGAAATGATTGAAAAAGCAGGATTATACTGGCACTTTGTAGACCTGGTTTGGGTATTTGTATTCCTTTGTTTTTATCTTATTTAATAATAAATAAAGAGATTTTAATAATTAACAGATATATTTATTATGAGTCAGCACACGCATCATCACCTGAAATAACGTTTTGCACCACGAACATAGCGAAGGCACAAAACATATCTGGAAGACATTCTGGCTTTTATCTTTTATAACTGTCATTGAACTTGGTATCGGCCTTGCCATTTACAATATACACAAGGGCGAGCATCCCAATGCCATGCTGGTATTAGTGTTTAAAGGAATGGTTTGTATCCTAACACTGGCAAAAGCATATTATATTGTTTCTGTTTTTATGCATCTTGGTGATGAGGTCAGGAATATGATCATGACCATCGTTGTTCCGCTTTGTCTTATTTATCTGGTTCATCGTTGCCTTTTTATGGGATGGCAATGCTGGAAGAATTTGCGGAATACCAATGCAGGGAGCACGCCAGATACACGAACAAACCAGTACCGGCTGCAAAAGAAGAAGGGGCAGAAAGATTAGATAACGTGGTTATATTATTTTAAAATAATGACCATCGTCCGCCTTCAAGGAACGATGGTTTTTTTTAAGCATAGTGATCGGCCGGGATAGCTAGTCTGTTAAATTAAAGCATTATGAATAAGAAAGCGATACTTGGCTCTCATGCTGGCGATACTGTTGCCGTTCACAGGTTATTGGATGGTAAAATATTATAGTAAAGATGCAGTGCATATGCCGCGGCATTATTTTTATGATAGTGTGGCTATAAAAGAAAAATACGGCAAAACCACTACGGATACCATTTGGCACATAGTAAAGAATATTTCTTTCACCAACCAGCTTGGCAAACAGGTTTCATTGGATGATCTGAAAGGAAAGATATTGTGATTGATTTTTTCTTTACCCGTTGCCCTACTATTTGCCCGGGGCTTGCCAGGAACATGAAGAAGTTGCAGGATTCGTTTATAAAGAATGATAGCATCGTGCAGTTTATTTCTATCAGTGTTGATCCCGAACATGACTAGTTCCGCAATTAAGGAAATTTGCTGACCGGTTTAATGTGAACCATGATAGCTGGTGGTTTGTAACAGGCAATAAAAAAGAAATATATGATTTTGCATTGAATGAATGAAAGCAGTGTTGCGGACACAGATGTGGATACCGCATTCATTCATACTGAAAATTTTTTCCTACTAGATAGCAACAGGATCGTAAGAGGATGGTACAATGGCTTTGATACCGCTAAAACAGGCAGAACTGGTAAGGGATATTCCTACACTTATGCTGGAACGTGATAAGAAAAGCCCTTCCATATTGCGTGGATTTATTCCTTACCTGCCGGTGATATTTATTGGCATTGGCATGGTGATCTTAGTGATGAATATTCTGAACCGAATAAAAAAAGCCGATTAATGTTAGCTCCTTCATTAAAAAAGAACGACCGGAAAGCGAGGCTGATCATTTTTACAGTATCGATCATTGTATTTACTGCCGTTACAATATTGGGTAAATACAATCTTGCAGGGAAAAAAATACTTGCTTTTGATGAACACATATTTGCTTCTATGAATGCTGCCATAAATGCGGCTGTTGCGGTTTTGCTGATCGCTGGGCTACTGGCCGTGAAGCAAAAGAAATATGGAATACATAAAAGGATCATGTTGTTTGCAATTGCTTTATCGGTGTTGTTTTTATTGTCATACATCTGCCATCATTTATTTGCAGGCGAAACGGCATACGGCGAAACGGATGGAATAAAGGGCCTGAGTGATCCTGAATTAGCGGCTGCAGGAAATATGCGTACGGTTTACCTGGCTATACTGATCACACATATCCCTTTGGCGGGACTTGCATTGCCCCTTATCTTATTTGCGGCTTACCGGGCATTGATCGGTGAGTATGAAAAACATAAAAAAATGGTACGCATTATCTGGCCCCTGTGGTTTTACGTGGCGTTAACAGGTGTGTTGGTATACTGGATGATACATCCTTATTACAGGTAAAGCTTATTGGATCTTTTCTACTGCGATCTTACCCGGTGTCAGGTGTGTTATTTTTACGGATATAACAGAACCCGGCTGTAAAGACCCGTCTTCGATCTTTTCTGCGAGTAATTTATCGATAGCAAGCTTTGCTTCGATCTTTCCATTGACCAGGTTGAGGTAAATACCGTAAGCAGTGATTTTTTGAACAATGGCATCTATGCTGGTTTGTTTTTTAAAATGTTGTATGGCTGTAAGAAATTCAGGGATATAGCTGTGATTATAAAGTGCTGCAACAATTTTTTCCGGCTTCTCAATATTTTCGAGTTTGAATTGAACAGGCTCTTCCATTTCTTCTACCGAGGGAGGTATCTCAAATTTGGTAATTTTCAACGGGAAGAAAAGATATGTATCTATTTCTTTAATAAAATATTCGTCTCCTGCTATTTTAATATACCCCAAAAATCTATTTTCAATGCCCGCCTTGTTTATTAAGATTTCGAGTGCAGTATTATACTGGTATTGTATATTATCCGCAAATTGTAATCTTCCATTAGCGCCTGTTTTTTTAAGCTGGAACTTTACGTGATCCCCGATCAGGAAGTGGTGCGGCTTTTTTATTATTTTTTGTACAGCCAGTTTTTCCTGGGAACTTTCACTGATATCTGCCTGGATGGTTTTTTTCTTTCCATTTTCAATGTATTCGATCACAGCCCGGTTCTTTTCATGATGAATGAAAGTTATTTTACCGGGAATTAATTTATCAACCATAAAATATTTGACTAAAGGTATGCCTGTTTTTAGGTTTTGGAGATGGTATTTACTGCAATGATATCATCTCTGAAAATATCATAATCCCAAAGCAATGGCAGGGTCCCAAAACCTCTTTTTAAAATCTACAATGGTATCCTCTTTTACCGGTACACCATCTTTCTTTAGCAGATCTTCCATCATAGTGGGTGTGGAAAAATGATGTTTGCCGCTAAGCATCCCGTTCCTGTTAACCACTCTTTGTGCCGGAACCTTCGGCCTTGCGTTGGTCGCGGCATTCATGGCCCAGCCTACCATGCGGGCACTTAGTTTGGTGCCGAGGTAAGCAGCAATTGCCCCGTAAGACGTTACTTTGCCCTTAGGGATCTGCCGTACGACAGCATAAACATCTTCAAAAAAACTATATTCCTTTGCGCCCGTTGCAGGTGCTTTGGGCAGGCTCTCCCCGCTTCTTTCAAATCCCTTTTTGATCTTTTTCATGTTGTTTTAAAGATAATAATTCACTGCGCCTGGGTTCCGGCACGTTTTCATAACTGTAAGGACAATGTTTGCAGCCATTGCCACAGCAATACCCTTTTTTAAGATGATATTTTTCCGTGAACACGAAATAGCCGTCCTCATTGTAATAAAAATCTTCTCCTTCTATCAATTCATCCGGCATCATTCAATAATTTGTGTACACATTATATAATATTATTGCAAAGCTGGTTCTGTTTGTTTTAAGAACTCATGTAATTCATCGTCTTTACCTGGTATCATTTCAGGTAACGAGAATTTTAAATAAAAGATCTTTTTGCTTTGTGCGATATCGAGGCTTTCATAATGTGTTTTTATTTTTAAGGATTCATCCAGTAAATCACTGGCATAAATATCTGCGGAAGAAAGTTCTAAGTTCAACCCATACATCCCGATCACTTTTTTTGTAAAATGATATAATTCAGGGGAGTCTGTTTTTAAATGAATGGACCTTCCGGGTTTTAATAGTTTTTGATACAATCTTAAAAAACGGGGATGCGTCAATCTTTTTTTTGCTTTGGAAGTACGCAATTGGGGGTCAGGGAAAGTGATCCATATCTCATCTATCTCCCCGGCCTCAAAATAATCTGGAAGCATTTCGATCTGTGTTCTTAAGAAAGCAGCATTCAGCAGTTGAGTGTCCAATGCTTTTTTAGCCCCGATATACATCCGGTTGCCCTTGACATCAATGCCGATAAAATTACGAAACGGAAATAGTTTAGCGAGGCCAATAGTATATTCTCCCCTGCCACAGGCAAGCTCCAGTATGACCGGGTTGTTATTTTTAAAAAATTTATTCCATTTACCCTGCATATCCTGCGGGTATTCCAGGGTGTTGGAAAATTTTTTTATATCGGCAAAGCGCTGTAATTTTTTTTGTGCCATTGAAGGCAAATATAATTAATGCTGTTTTTGAAAAGCGCCGGACCGGTTGTTAAAATTTAAACATGGCATTTGACCGGGAGCGGTCACAGGAGATCAAAATAAACACAAGTACTTATTCCCACTATTACCGTTACAAATAGCAGCAACAGGATAATAATGTAAACAGGCGTTCTGACCCTGCGGTTAAAATTAACTTCATTTAGCAATTTAGTATCCCGTTTTGGGATGATAACCTTTTTGCCTGCTTTATTTTGAAGGGGGGCTGTTTTTCGTTTTGCTTTAAATAGGGTTTTCATGGGTTCGGATAAAACACGTGATAATATTTCCTGGTACTACTGAAACGGACTATTCTAACATTTATTATTGCAAATTTTCCTATTTGGGCAGGAAACGGGCATAAAGCATTATCGAAGAAGGAAAATTAATCACATCAAACTTATCCAGGCAGGCTGTTTTTATGATATTTTTAGGCGGCCTTGAGCCGGTTAGTTAGAAACTAAAAAGATTGTAAACCAGCTAAATACAGCTTACAAAATCAAGATCATTTTTTTAAATAAAGCTCGTATTCCGAACCGGGGATCTCAATAAGAAATTTAATAAACGGGTCTCCGCTTGTCATATTGGTCACTTCATGACTATTGATCTCATTAATGATCATATCGGTATCCTTTGCAGTTAACCTGGGATCAGATGGCCTTAATGGAATCAAAATATAATCACCTTCTTCCTGGTCATGCTCTGCTTTTTCTATGTCGATATCAGCTTTAGGAGATGTAATGCCCTGGTTATAGATATGCGTGTACCCAAGCCCTGAAAGGAATGCCTGGATATCACTGCTAAATTCTACGCTTGTTGTTATTTGGCTCATGCTAATATTCGTTTTGTAAAAACAAAAATACCCTTTTGAATGATTACGGTTATTAAAACCTGCTTAAAATGGATATGGAAATCCTTCGGGAGGGTCTAGAAAACAAAAAACCCCTACAGGTATTACCTGTAAGGGTTCTAATAGAAAAACCTGCTGTAGGGGAAGGGATCGAACCTTCACGGGGCAGTTAGCTATAATACAAAGTTCGGTGGTCGACCCCGGTCGCCCTGGTATTGCTACCAAAGCGGCTCTATATTACGTTTATCCTGTTATCCCCACCTCCGAGACAAGGGGGCATGTCTGCCAAAAATTTCATCACCCCACAATGTTTAAGAACTTGATGAGTCAAAACTAAGTGAAAATGCATTTATTTTAAAAATATTTCAATAAATATTTTGAAAATATAGAAATATTTTAAATATTTGCATTAATTATTGAAATATAATTAAAATACGTATTAAAAATGGCAGCTAAATTGAATCTTGACAAACTTGACCTGCAGATCATTCATGCAATGATGGAGACAGCCGAGATCTCCTATGCGGAACTGGGTAAAAAATTATTTGTAAGCGGTGGTACCATTCATGTTCGTATAAAAAAACTGCAGGAATTTGATATCGTTAAAGGAACCAGGTTAAATGTGGATCTCAAACAACTTGGATATGATATTACCGCTTTTGTAGGGATCTACCTGGAAAAAAGTTCCCTGTATGATACCGTTGCCAAAGAACTGATGAAGATACCGGAAATTGTAAGGCTGAATTATATAACCGGCAACTACAGTATGTTCATTGAAATGGTTTGCAAAGATATAGCACAGCTGCGATTTGTATTGCATGATGAACTGCAAAAAATAAAAGGAATAGAAAGGACGGAAACCTTTATTTCTCTTGAAGAAGGGTTTAGCAGGAATGTACAGGTGGCACCGGCTGTGATGCATAATTAATCCTTTACATCCACCGCATCTCTCAATCCATTTCCCAATAAATTAAATGCAAGTACCAGTAACATAATGGCAAAGCCCGGGATCAAGGCCAGCAAAGGATTGTGCGTAATAATAAAATTATAATTTTCTTTTATCATTAATCCCCAGCTTGGTTGTGGCGGCTGCACACCAATACCTAAAAAACTCAGGCCTGCTTCAATAATAATGGCAGTTGCAAAATTACCGGCAGCGATAACCATCAACGGGCCCATAATATTGGGCAGAATATGTCTGAGTGATAATCCGTCTATTCGTAAAGCCAAGCACTCTTGCAGCCTGTACATATTCCAGTTCTTTAATAGCCATGACCTGTCCACGTACAAGCCGGGCAACACTTACCCACATGGTAAGTCCAACCGCAATAAATATCTGCCAGAAACCTTTTCCCAGCGCCATGGTAATGGCAAAGACCAATAGCAGGGTTGGAATGCTCCAGGTTACATTAATCAGCCACATGATTACTTCATCTACCCAGCCACGATAGTAACCTGCAAGGGCCCCCAGTAAAATGCCCAATAGAAGTGAGATGATCACAGCAATTAAGCCAACAGCAAGGCTTACTCTTGTGCCGATGATCAGGCGGCTTAAGATATCCCTTCCAAACGCATCGGTGCCGAGCCGAAATGTTTTTGTAATAATTAATTGTTTTAAATGATCCGGCTGGTTGCCGGTTAACTGGTTGATATCATATGATTGCTGCACTGTAGTGTCTTCGTCGATCAATTTATCAACTAAAATTTCATTTCCGCTTGTGGTATAGCCCGTGATTGGTAAATACCTGTATGCAGCGGGCTTTCCAAACAGGACGCGGTTAAACCAATTTGGGGATCCGTTCTTTTATCGGGGATCTGCAAAAACAATTGAGTATAACCCGGTTTTTTTGCCTGTATCTCTACGGTTTGCAGGTCGGCATTGGGTGTATTATCCGGTGCGATCACATATCCAAGAAAAGCAACAAGAAATGATAATATAATAAGGATGAGTGCTGCAAAAGCAAGCTTGTTTTTTTTAAGCCGTTGCCATACCTGTGAAGAAAAAGAAAATGATTGCTCCTTCATAATGTAAACAAATATACTACTTCACTTTCCTGCCTTTCCAACTATAACTTCCAAATTTGCCAAGCCAGCCGGCAATAATTGTATAAAGAATATGAAATGGTTGCATGATCGGAAACAACCACAATAAGGATTGTTTGTGGAAAAACTTAGCTACAGGATAAAGAAAGATCAATTCTATGATGATCTTAGCGAGGAGAAATAATATCCATACTTCTACAATTGATAATTGGCAATTAATAATTGACAATTTGTAATTATTAAAAATGGCTATTAAAGGCAGCGCAAGCATCATAACATTCAATAAATAAACCAATAACAGAACAGGAAGGATTCGTTTATCATCATATTTATCTGCCTTGCTTACCCAACGGATGCGCTGATTAAAAAATGCCGCGATGGTCTTTACCGGTGCTGTTTGAACAATGGCTTCTGTTGATTTTAAAAACCTTATCCTTTCCGGGTAACGCCTTGCGATCTTATGCATGAGCAGCATGTCATCGCCGCTTGCAATACTATCTATTCCCTGGAACCCACCAACTTCATAAAATGCTTTTTTCTCATAAGCCATATTGGCGCCATTGCACATACTGTGTATTCTTTTATGAGCCGCCGCACCGGTGATCCCCTGTAGCGTCATAAAATCAAGCGCCTGGAAGATCTCTATAAAACGGGGCCCGCAATCAATTGCTACCGGTGCCGCAATAAATGCCGGTTGTTCCTTTTCATAATAAGAGGCAATGGTTTCCAGCCAGCGCGGTGGAAGGTAACAATCAGCATCCGTTGTCACGATCAATGAACCAGCACTTTGCTGAATGCCAATATCTATTGCCTTTTTTTTGTATGAGTTCAATGCTTCTGCAATGAAATCTTTTAAAGCGATCAATTTGATATTGGCGGCTGAATAAGTATTTACTATTTGAGCTGTTCTATCAGTTGAATGATCGTCAATGATCAATACCTCAAATAAATGCCGGGGGTAGGTTTGGTCCCGCAGCGAATCCAGCAGAACGGGGAGGTTATTTTCTTCATTGCGGGCAGGGATAATAACAGAAATATATGTTGAATGTTGAATGCTAAATGTTGAATGGGGAAATGCAGGGATCCTGGTCCAGCTGAAGCGGTAGTAAAGAAGCAATACAGCATAACCTAAAAAAAGCAGGCCGGAAATGAGAAGAATGATCAGCTGCATAATGATATGCCGTACAAGTGAGTGACACAACTATGTTGAGCCAGGTATTGATACCGGTACACAAAAATAATTTTTTGATAATTAAATCGAATGATTATCTTTATATAGTTGTTTAAACAACTATATGCCAAACAACCAATTTAAAAAGAGTGAATTATACAGCTTTATTACCGGCAAAGCCAGTACTGCCATAGCGCGGCGGATGCAGAAGAATTTTAAGCAGAACAATGTAGATATTACCATTGAACAATGGAGCGTTTTATATCATTTATGGAAGGAAGATGGGATGAGCCAGCAATCGCTGTGCGCAGCCACTTTCAGGGATAAGCCAAGTATTACAAGGCTGGTGGATAACCTGGAAAAACTAAAGCTGGTAAAGCGAGTAGCCAGTAAGGACGACCGGCGGATCAATATGATCTACCTGACTCCCGAAGCCATGGAATTACAGGAGACAACAATGGAACTTGCCGGCCAGACATTGAATGAGGCATTGGCGGGTGTTACAAACGGGCAGATAGAAATAGCCAAGGAAGTGTTGAAACAGGTGTATGACAATTTGAAATGATACCCGTTTCTCGTTTCTGGTTTCTCGTTGGGGGTTCAATAATTTGTAGACTGTTTAATAACGGGAAACGAACCAGTAACAATAAACGAGAAACAGGTTATCCTGAAACATTAATAAACTACATTATCATGAATACAACATCAACAGCTACCGACTTATTTAAAGGCGGCGAATGGCTTATAAAAGAAAGCAGCGCTTTTGAAACTTATATACCCGAGGATTTCAGCGAGGAGCAACGGATGGTAAAAGAAATGTGCATACAATTCCTGCTCACTGAAGTTTTGCCTGTTATTGACCGTATTGATACAGCAGAACCGGGGCTGATGCCGGCACTGATGATAAAAGCCGGGGAGCAGGGATTACTCGGTGTGTCTATCCCCGAGGAGTTTGGTGGACTCGGTAAAGAATTCATCACTTCAACACTTGTAAATGAAGGGCTGGGCGGTGGATTTTCTTTCAGTGTAGCGGTGGCTGCACATACGGGGATCGGCACGCTTGCCTATTTTATATTTTGGTACGGAGGCACAAAAGAAAAAATATATTCCCAAGTTAGCAACGGGGGAATGGAAGGGTGCATACGGACTAACGGAACCGAATAGCGGTAGCGATGCACTTGGTGCCAAAACCACGGCAACACTTTCAGCAGATGGAAAGTACTATTTATTAAATGGGCAAAAATGCTGGATCACCAACGGCGGCTTCGCGGATGTTTATACTGTTTTTGCAAAAATAGATGGCGATAAATTTTCTTCATTTATTGTAGAGCGTGGCATGGAAGGATTTACCCAGGGACCGGAGGAACATAAAATGGGGATCAAAGGCTCCTCTACCGTTCAATTATATTTCCAGGATTGTAAAGTGCCGGTGGAAAACCTGCTGGGAGAGGTTGGCAAAGGCCATATCATCGCATTTAATATCCTGAACATTGGCCGGCTGAAATTGTGCGCTGCGGCTGTGGGCGGATCTAAAATGATACTAACTGATACCATTAATTATGCAATTACAAGAGAGCAGTTCAAAACCTCCATCGCAAATTTCGGCGCAATAAAACACAAGCTTGCAGAAATTGCTATACGGATATGGATATGCGAAAGCGCTTTGTACCGCACCAGTAAATGGATCGATGATAAGGAAACCGAATTGTCTGATGCAAGTAAACCTTTTAATGAAGCATTATTAGGCGCAGCGGAAGAATATGCCATTGAATGTGCGATGTTGAAAGTGGATGGCAGCGAAGTACTTGATTTTGCTGTAGATGAAGGCGTGCAGATTCATGGTGGGAATGGTTTCAGTGATGAGTATATGATCAGCCGTGCTTACCGGGACAGCCGCATCAACCGCATCTATGAAGGAACGAACGAAATAAACCGCCTGCTTACTGTAGATATGATGCTGAAGCGCGCCATGAAAGGAAAGCTTGACCTGATGGGGCCTGCCATGGCCGTGTCCAAAGAACTTATGAGCATTCCTGATTTTGGAAATGAGGATGAAAGCCCTTTTGCTGCGGAAAGGAAAACCATTGTGAATATGAAAAAGGCCATCCTTATGACTGCGGGTGCAGCTGTTCAAAAACTGATGATGAACCTGCAGCATGAACAGGAAATTTTAATGAATATTGCCGATATGGCGATCCTTACTTTTAATGCTGAAAGCGCTTTATTGCGTGTAATAAAAATGACGGACAAACAGGGGGAAGCAGCTGTGACCATACATGCGGATATGATGCGCTGCTACCTGAACGATGCCGTTGATAAATTAAACAAAGCCGGCAAGGAAGCAGTGAATGCATTTGCTGCCGGTGACGAGCAACGTATGATGTTGCTTGGGTTGAAGCGATTTACAAAAACAATCCCGTACAACAGTAAGGATGCAAGAAGGAGAATTGCTGATAAGTTAATTGCTGAAAAAAAATACCCTTTTTAAAGACCGTAGCGAATTATAAAGGAGAACCCATCGTCATTTAACCAAAGGTAAAATACCTTAAAGAAGTTTCTTTTGCTGGTTAATAAACAGCGGTTTCTCCAGTTTTAAACCGCATTCTTTATTTATGGCATCTACGAGGTAAACTGTTAGTTCAGGGGAAAGCGCCTCATCGTGCATATGCATGAAAAAATACAATTCTTTTAAACCATTTTTCAGCCAGTATTTTAAGTGCTTCATCCAATCATCTATTCTCTGGTAATCCGTTTTATGTAAACTGTTACCCACATAACGGATAAAGGTTTTTGGAACCGTGAGGTACATGTGGGCGCAATCCCTCCGTCCACTCGTATCCGTTATTACAGCCCCTATATTTAATTCTTTTAGCTTCGAAAATAATTCATTGGCGGTTTCTTCTTTGGCAAACCATTCAGGATGCCGTACTTCAACAAAAAACTGGAGGTCTTTTGGAAGGGTCTCCAGGTAATCAAATAGTTCCTCTTTTCGTTTCGGCGAAAAAGATTCACTTACCTGGATGAATATAGGCCCGAGGTGTTTCTTAAAAGCCAGTATACCTTTCAGGAATTCAGTCGTAATAAACTCTTTGCCTTTCAAGGAACCGAAGTGTGTGACACCCTGGTACATTTTTGGACAAAAGAGGAAATCTTTTTTACCTGCTTTTTCAGACCATTTTTCTATGCCTTGTTCATCATATACTTTATAATGCGTGGCATTTAATTCAATACTGTTGTAATGGTGCACATAATTGTCCAGGAAATCTTTTTCTTTCGTTTTTTCCGGGTAGATCTTTCCTACCCATTCCTTTCTTCCCCACTTAGCACATCCAACATATACCTTTGGATTTTTAAGTGGCTTGCCACTTAGAATTTTCTTATTAAAAGCAGGATCTGCAGGTAAAGTAAAATTGATCTTATTCAATGATGATTCGGGCACTCTTCCAAATTCCATGGTAACTATTTTAAAGTACGAATTTAAGGCGCGAATTTGATAAAGTTGAAACACGAATTTTAAGGCACGAATTTCACAAATTAGTTATCAGAGGTCGAGGTGAATCTTAGTTTTTCGTAACCGGCAATATTCATCATCACCAGGAGCATCCCATAAAATATATCTTCAAAAGGAATGGTATAAATGCGTATACCCATATTTTCTGCATTGTTATAAATCACCACCGGGATCGCTGTAAGAAAGCCGTTCACTATTAAAAAAGGGATGAGCATGACCGCATAAGAAATGAGGAAGGTTGTTAAATGAAAGCCCTGAAAAAAATTCATGAAAATAACAAGCAGTGTAATGAACAGCGCCAGCAAAATGAATATATATGAAGTATACTTTTTTTCATAAAAGAGGATACCTGCAAAAAGCAGGGCCACAGCAAATGTTATTAAAACAGAACGGGGCAGGTTCCTGTTTTTTATGCCTGGAAAATAGCTGCGAATGCAGGCGTAAATAAACATGCAGCAGTAAGGAATAATAAAAAAGAAGAGGACCTCTTCTATAGGCAGGTTAATTATCATGATCCCTGTAATATATGCCGGGTTAAAGGTCCATACATGAATGCCTGTAAAATATATATCCCATAAAATATACAGGAGGGCCGGGAATATCATTGCCGGGAAAACATATTTCCATTCCCTGTAAAATGCCAGCTTCTTATCAAAACTCAGTAATAATGGGCCTGCGAGTGCCGCCCCAAGGATCAAAAAATATGTATAGTGATTGTTCAAAAATATTAAAAAGCCCTGCGCTGTTTATCTTCCTTTACTTTTTTGCCAGTATTTTTTTGCCACGAATAACATCCCGAAACTTTCACCTTCCTGTTTGTCTAAATGCTTGTGGTGCATTTTATGTGCCCAGCGAATGGTGCGTACATATACATTATTGCTCCTGCTGAACCATTTGAAACGTTGGTGAATAATGACATCATGCACCAGGAAATAAGCAAGCCCATACATGGCAATACCAAAACCAATGGCCGCCAGCCAATACTGTTTGTTTTGCAGACCGAACATAATGAATAGCCAGCTCGGTATGGCAAATATTAAAAAGAATGCATCGTTCTTTTCAAAAAGATTTCCCTTGGGGCGGTGATGATCTTCATGTAAATACCATAAAAATCCATGCATGATATACCGGTGCGTAAGCCATGTAATGCCTTCCATCAAAAAAAAGCTGCCCAGCATGACTGGTATAAAGAGGAGCCAGTTCATAAAAAAGTTCTTAACAACAAAAAAAACATTGCCTGTATCAGCAACAAATTTACTGCGAATTTGTTTTCTTTTTTGAATGTTGAATAATAAAAAACAAGCAGCAGCAAGGCACTGATCCCAAACCAGCATACATAATTATAAAACGGCACATGTCCACCCTCACCCCAGTGCCAATAACCAAGTTTGACAGCAACCGGTTCCATTAGCCAATCCAGCAGCACAGCCAGTGTGGCTCCATCCACTATAATCGAAAGCGCCTTGATCACATACCTTGTCCCGTCATTTTTCAGCGTGACCCTGTCGATGATCTTATTCAGGATGATCTGAACGGTTACGCCGCAACAGTAAATGATAATAAACCAATTGATGCCGATTATGAATGGCACGTCAAAGACCTCGGGCCCCAGCACAGTTCCGTATTCATAATTACCAAAAAGCCGGCCGGTTTTGGTTCCGATCGCTTCTGCCACGATACCTGTTGCAAAACAAATGATGAAAAATGACAGGAACCCCAGGCTTAACTGTTTTTGTGTATATAACAACAGGCCAAACATGAGCAGCAGGTTAATGAAACTGGCATTTATAAAAAAGGCCTTATTAAAGAAAAGGATGCCGATAAGCCCAATTCCATGAAATAGTACAGCGATGACTGTTGCAACCTGGTATCTTGTTATGCTGGTTCTCAAAATTTACCGTTCCGTTTTTTGAAATCATTTTTAATAAGTGATGCTGCAATCTGTGCACTCCTGAAGCAAAGTGGTATTCCGCCACCCGGGTGAACCGTTCCTCCGCAAAAATACAGTCCTTTGATATAAGAAGTAAAATTAGCGGGTCTCGAAAATGCGGCCATTCTTGAATTTGAGCTTGAACCATACAAAGATCCCATATAACTGCCGGTCCTTTCTTCTATCAGAACAGGATCCATCATATCCTCTGTTTCAATCAGCGCTTCAATATCTTTTTGGAGAATGCGGCGCAGCTTTTCAATTACATGTATACGTGCCTGTTGCCGAAGCTGTTCCCAGTCCTGGCCATTGTTTGCAGGGGCATTGATCATTACAAACCAGTTTTCTTTTCCGGCAGGTGCATGGCCATCTTCCATTTTCGAAGTGATATTTACATATATAGTAGGATCGGTACTGAGTTTTTTTTTATTAAAGAGACAGTCGAACTCTTCTTTATAATTCTGGCTAAAGAATATATTGTGCAGTTCCAGCTCCAGGAATTCCGTTCGCATTCCCCAATAAAAGATGATCGCGCTGCTGCTGCGTTCATATCTTAATAGTTTTTTGGCCTTGGGAAAATGGTTGAGCAGATTTTTGTAGGTGAAATAGATATCCGCATTGCTCACCACAATATCCGCGTAAATATTTTCATCATTTACCACGACTCCTTTTACCAGTCCTTCATGCTGGATGATGCGATGTACGCGGGTATTGAAATAAAACCTGACCCCTTTCTTAAGGGCAAGTTTATATAAAGCATTTGTGATACTGATCATCCCGGCTTTTGGATAAAAGACACCTTCTTTATGTTCCAGGTGTGGAATAAGGCTTAATATGGCGGGGGCTTTATATGGATCACTTCCGTTATAAGTAGCATACCGGTTAAATAACTGCACAGCCTCCCCTGATGAAAATTGTTTTTTATTATATTGAGCGAGGGTGGAAAAAAAATAAGAAAAACGGAAACCTGTAAACGCTTTTATGATTCCTGGCTGAAACCAGGTACGGGGTTTGTGCAGTGATCTATTTAAAAAAACATCCCCCAGGCGTTCATATAATTTTCCTGACCGTCGGATGTAATTTTTTATGGAGGCCTGCTTTTCACCCAACTTTTCTGAAAGCTCGTTTGCAAACAGATCCGGATCCGTAAATCCATTTATTATTTTCCCGTTCTCAAAAAAATATTTACAGGCAATGTCAACAGGCGTATAACTAAAATAATCACTGATCGGTTCCTTAGCCAATGAAAAAAGCGCTTCGATATGCTGGGGCTGCGTAAACAGGGACGGGCCTGCATCAAACCGGTAGCCATCTTTTTCAAACATAGATATCTTGCCACCCGGGAATGCGTTTACTTCGTAGACAGATACATCAAAGCCCTGCAATACAAGCCTGATGGCTGCCGCCATGCCTGCAACTCCGCTTCCGATGATAATTGCTTTTTTGGAATGCATTCCGCTAAGATGAATTAAATTTTCTCTGATGCAAGATATGCCTCAAGCCTTGGAAATGCAATTTTAAACCATGATGTATATAATTGCGGGTGTGTATCAATGCTGTTCCGGATATCTTCCATATTCTTAAAACAGTGGTCTTTGGCTTCTGTATCATCTCTTCGTATGATCCCGCCGTAGATCCCGGTAAATACATGATCGAATTCATGTTCGGTAAGGCCATTGTCGAATGTGGTGCGGTAGGTAAAACTAAACGCTTTCTGCAATACAGTATCAAATCCCATTTCTTCTTTTAATCTCCTGTGTGCAGCTGCTTCCGTATCCTCTCCCGGGAGCGGATGGCTGCAGCAGGCATTTGTCCATAAACCGGCGCTGTGATATTTTTCCGCGGCCCGTTGCTGAAGCAACATTTCTCCGGCTGGATTAAAAATAAAAATACTGAAAGCCCGGTGCAATAAACCTTTTTGATGCGCTTCCAGTTTTTCCATAGCAGCGATGGGTTCATCCAGTTCGTTTACTAAAATTACATGCGACAATGGGTTGGAGTGTTTTAAGATGAAGCTACAAAATATTGAACTGGCTTCTCAGGCCCGCTCTCATTAATATGAATATTTTGGAATAATTGGGGATACGGACCCTGTCTTCGAGCAATACTGCAGGCTGTGATCTCCTGATCTTTTTAAACAGGGATAAATAATATTTATAGGCTACATATACCCCGAACCTTGCTTTAACCGGGAGTCTCAGGATGCCATCATGCGCCTTCTTAAAGTCGGCTGCAATATCATCTTCGATCTTATTTTTCATAGCAGCGGTAAAATTATTAAAATCGATGTCCGGGAAATAAGTGCGGTTCAATTGGCGGTAATCGGCCTTTACGTCCCGCAGGAAGTTAACTTTTTGAAATGCTGCTCCCAGCGCCTGTGCATATGGTTTTAAGTCCACATAGTTTTTTTTATCGCCTTCGCAGAAAATATAAAGACACATGAGTCCAACGACTTCAGCACTGCCATAGATATATTGCTGGTAACCGGCCATGTCATATTGATTGTTTTCGAGGTCCAGTTCCATGCTCGAAAAAAAAAGAGTCGATAAGGCTTCTCTCAATGCCGTACTCATTTACTGTTAACTGGAAGCTATGAAGGATCGGGTTCAGGCTTATTTTCCTGTCAATAGCATTGTATGTTTCTTTTTTAAATTCTGCCAATAAGGATTTTTTATCATGGGTATGAAAGGTATCTACGATTTCATCCGTAAAACGGACAAAGCCATAAATATTATAGATGGGTGTGCGCAGGTCTTTGTGTAATAATTTTATGGCGCTGTTAAAAGATGTACTGTACCATTCAGTAGTTATCCTGCTGCATTGCTGACTTACATTATGAAAAAGCTGCATCATAAACCTGAATTTAAATCATTCCGCTTAAAACGTTTTTAATATCTCTCTTGCCACGACTTCTCCACTTATCAGTGAGGGGGGAACACCCGGCCCGGGAACGGTAAGCTGCCCTGTATAAAAAAGGTTTTTTACCTTTTTACTTTTTATCGAAGGCTTCCATATGGCTGTCTGCATCAGTGTATTTGCAAGGCCATATGCATTTCCCCTGAACGCATTGTAATCATTTACGAAATTTGTTAGCGCATAAGATCTTTTATACATGATCGAACCGGATATTTCCTGTTCAGTCCTCTTTTCAAAGCGTTTAATAATTTTATCAAAGTATTGTTCTCTCAATGCTTCCGTATCGCCTTCCAGCCCTGCAGCAACCGGTACCAGAAAAAACAGATTTTCACAACCTTCCGGGGCAACACTCTTATCAGTCACGGAGGGAGCACATACATAAAATAACGGATCCACGGGCCATTGCGGGGTTTCATAGATATCCTTTCCATGGCGGTCAAAATCCACATCAAAGAACAGGGAATGATGTGTCATGTCTTTTAATTTTTTATTTAATCCAACATAATACAGTAAGCAGGAAGGAGCCATCACCCGCTTATTCCAATATGACATGTCATATGTTCTGCAATCTTCAGGCAATAATTCTGTTTCAATAAAATGGTAGTCAGCGCCGCCGATCACCACATCCGCGTTAAAAGATATATGACCTGTTTCAGCTTTCCCACCGGAATCAACAGCGATCACCGATTCCACTTTCCCATTGTTTATCTTCATTGATACTACATCATGACCGAAACAAAATTTTACGCCCAGCTCTTTTGCCAGCTGGTACATGCTGTCTGCAATTTTGTACATGCCGCCATCGGGGTACCATGTACCCAGTTTCATGTCAGCATAGTTCATCAGGCTGTACAATGCAGGCGTATTAGCCGGCAAAGCTCCCAAAAAAAGTATAGGGAACTCCACCAGCTGCACCAATTTTGGATGCGTGAAATATTTTCTGACGTGTTTTTTCATTGACGTGAAAACATCCAGCTTAAAGATCCCTTTCAACAGTTCCATATCAAAAAACTCGCTGACAGACCTGCCAGGTTTATAAACCAGCTTATGCATAGCTGCTTCGTATTTATAAGCAGCTTCCTGCAGAAACGCATCCAGTTTCGCGGCGGCCCCTTTCTCAATATTTTCAAATAACTTCCTCAGTTCATCATGACCTGCTGGTATCTCAACAGGCCCATCCGGGTAGTAAACCCTGTATGAAGGGTCGAGCCTAACGAGTTCATAATAATCCGAAACTTTTTTATCAAAGCTGTTAAAATATTTTTCAAATACATCCGGCATCCAATACCAGCTGGGCCCCATATCAAAAGTAAAGCCCGCCGCTGAAAATTTCCTTCCCCTGCCTCCAGGCATACTGTGTTTTTCAAGCACTGTAACATCCCACCCTGCTTTTGCCATAAATGATGCGGCGGACATTCCTGCAAACCCACTTCCAATAACTACCAGTTTTTTCACAGTTGTAAAATAAGAGCATTGAAATTTAAAAACATAAAAATGCTGCTTTCAAATTCAATATCCTCCTTTTTCTTTTTTAATTGTTTTTTTGCAAACCTGTACCCTGCTTTTCAGGTCCTCCAATGATTTATACAATATTACAATTCAATGTATTAATTGTTTAGTATTCAGGAAGAAAAAAACACGCAGGATATTAAGCCAATATTGAACGGGAGGGCAGGTCGCGGAAGATCTTAGGGGTAAGCCTGTTACCCGGAAAAAGAATGGACCAGGCAGTCAGGAAAATGATCATGCAATCTGTATAGACAGAAGCGTGTTCCAGGTACCATATCTCCAGCTGGGCTTTGTAAGGATAAATGGACACGTACATTCCCCTCGGATCTGAGGCATCAGACAATAGTTTTTCCTCATCCCTGAAGATCAATGAACCAATGCCCGTCATACCCGGTTTTGACTGATAGATCCTGTTCCTGACGTCAGGGGGATATAAATTAAAACTTACTTCCATCAGTGGCCTCGGCCCTACAATGCTCATATCTCCCTTGATAACGTTGATGATCTGGGGGAGTTCATTTATTTTGGTCATGCGTAATAGCTTGCCAAACTTCATTACCCGGGGGTCATTTCTCAGCGTGATCTCCCCTGTTCCGAGGTTAGGGCTGTTCTTTACCATGGTCGCAAACTTCCAGATATAGAACGGCCTGTTCCTGTACCCGATCCTTTTTTGAAAAAAGAACACTTCATTTTCACCGGTGAGGCTTAAAATGATAATTACAGGAATAAGGATGGGGGATAGCACGATCAGTGCTAACGTGGCGAGGAGCAAGTCAATAAAACGTTTTATAATTCTGTACATGGGCAAAAACCGGATACTAGATACTGGATACTAGATTCCGGATGCAATATAAGAAATCATGATACAAGATGTGATCAGGGGAAAGATTGGCCTGGTGACGCAGTATCTAGGATCCGGTGTTATTCTTATACACTTCTTTTATCTTATTGCTTACCGCTTCCAGTTGTTCATCCGTAATATTTGTGGAACAAGGAATACTCAGGCAATGTTTGTATACAAAATCAGACCGGTCATTTTTATTATAATATATATCATTGGTGAACATGCGCAACTGGTTCATAGGTACCCAAAAAGGGCGGCTCTGCATTTTATTGTCGTTCAATATTTTCAGTACTTCTTTTTGGTTGGATGTTTTAATGGTTGGCAGCCACCAGTTAGGATCCACATCAGCACTTACCTGTTGGAATTCAATATCGCCAATTCCATCCAAGGCTTTTTTATAAAAATGCAATGATCTCTTTTTTTCGTTTAATGAATCCCGGCAGTAGTTCCATTTGGGCAACACCCATGGCGGCTGCTACATTTACCAGCCGGTAATTATAGCCGATCTCATCATGCACATATTCAAAGGGGTCACTTTTGGCCTGGGTGGTAAGATGTTTTGCTTTTTTTGCAAGCGTTTCGTCATCCGTTACGATCATTCCACCGCCACCGGTCGTAATGATCTTATTGCCGTTGTAACTGAAAGTACCCAGCAACCCAAAACTACCGGCGTGCTTTCCTTTGTAATAACTACCCAATGCTTCCGTAGAATCTTCAATGATGGTAAGATTATACTTTGTTGCAATTGACATCAGCCTGTCCATATCACACATATTTCCCAGAACATGTACCGGCATGATCACCGGGATACGCCTGCCGTCTTTTTTATAATGACAGGATCCGTTGCGTTGTTCTGTTTCGCTGGTCAAAAATGCTTCAAGCAGGTCCAGGTCCATCTGCCAGGTTTTTTCATCCGTATCAATAAATATGGGGTTTGCCCCTGTATATTTTATGGAATTGCAGGTAGCTATGAACGTGATGTTCGGTGTGATAACATAGTCATGTTCATTTACTCCCATTAAAACCAGGCAAATATGTAATGCGGTAGTCCCGCTGCTGGTTGCAACCGCGTATTTGGTGCCTGCAAATTCAGCGCTCATTTTTTCAAACTGGTCTACGTAAGCGCCCACGCTGCTTACCCAGCCGGTATCCAGGCATTCCTTTACATATTTCCATTCGTTACCGGCCATATTTGGCCCACTCAGTAAAAGCATACAAAAAGATTTTGTTACCGGTGCAAACCTATTAAAAAAAAATGCTCCAGCCTAAACGCCGGAGCAAATCGCATGATACCTTGTATGTGTTTTTTCTAAATATTCCTGAACTTCTGTGCAAATGAATCAGTGACGATCCCTGTTTTCACAATGTATAAATTTCCTTTACACCATCCGGTACTTTCTTGGTAATGGTAAATCCCAGTTCATTTTTTATTTTATCAAAATTCACTCGATAATCCCGGGGGTCTTCAGTGCTCTCTACATAATTCACCTTTACATTGGGGACAACCTTGCAAACTTCTTCAATGATCATTCCTTTATTATAATTCTCCTCGGTACTTCCCACATTAAATACATTGGCCCTTACTTTTTCTTCGGGGCTTTCCAAAACCAACACAACCGCTCTTGCCAGGTCATCTACATGGCAATAAGGCCTCCAGAACTGGGCGCCCCAAATTTCCTGTTCGCCATATACGGTTGCATTACGGGTAAATTCATTTACGGTAAGGTCAAAACGTATGCGTGGAGAAAAACCATATACGGTACTAAACCGTAACGAGGTGCTGCAGATATTTGAATCCTTTCTTTCTTCCAGGAGATATTTTTCAAACTTTACTTTAAGTTCTGCATATAATGAAACCGGGTTTAGCTCGGAGGTTTCTGTAACAAATGAATCTGGGTCGGGCATTTTTCCATAATTGCTGCAGGTGCTTGCAAATACAAAACGTTTTACACCTGCTTTTTCGGCCGCTTCAAATAGATCCACACTGCCTGTCCAGTTTGTTTCATTGGCTTCTTCGCTGTATTTTTTACAGGCAGGATCACCAACAATGGCTGCCAGATGAGCAATGGCATCAATTCCTTCCAGGGCTTTTTCTACATCTTCGCTGTTCCGTATATCGCCCTTCATAAATTCAAAATCCGGGTTCAGCATTACATCATACAAAGCATCGCCACCAAATTTCAGGCTGTCAAAAGCCCTGACCTTATAACCTTTATTTAATAATTGGCTAACTAAAACAGAACCTATATAACCTGCTCCGCCTGTAACTAATACCTTCATAATTACAAATAATTTACCCGGTAAAGTTAAGGGATAAGTGGTGCTTAATACTATTTTATAATGCGGGCAGGGTTGCCAACGACTTTTACATTATCCGGTATGTTTTTTACGACTACGGCACCGGCACCGATCATTACATTTTTCCCGATCGTTATATTTTCCCTTACAACGGATTTAGCGCCGACAAAGCTATTCTCACCGATCGTAACATTGCCGCATAAAACTGCTCCTGGCCCAATATGGGCAAAATCACCAATGATACATTCATGCTCTATCACCGCATAGGTATTACAGATAACGCCAATGCCTATTTTAGCCAACGCGTTGATGGTAACATTCGGCGCGATCATTACCCCATGAGAGGCTATCACTGCATTGTCATCAATGATCGCGGACGCATGTATTGCATTTACCGGTAACAGGTTTCTTACGGCGAGGTTATTATAAACTGCCTTTCGCACATTATTATTTCCGATAGCTATAAAAAAGTCTTCCTGTGTAAGCGCTTTAAGGCCAACCTCGGAAGTTTCCTGTTGATAGTATTTTAAAGAAAGTGGATTGAATTTTTTTTCCTCATTATCGCAATATCCCGTGGCTTTTAACCCTATGGATTTGAGAATGCCATTTATTACGTAAGAATGACCGGAGTAGCCTATGAGTATCATAGTAGTAGATATTGAATGTGAGTTCGTGTAGAGAACGCCATTCTTATGATGATATTGTATTCAAAAAAGAGGAAATGCTATCAGGCTTTTGGATGGGATAACCAGGATGTATAGCTTTTTGTTGTAATATCTTCAGCAGTAAGTTTGAAAACCTCATCGCCAACCTGCATAAATGCCCATGGTTGCAAATAAGTGGTTGCTTTTATCCTCCGCTCGATCTCTTTTATATCCATATCGGGTGTTAACCTGCATAGCTCATTCAATTCCTTGCGCAGGTATGGTTTGCGTTTCCATACTTCAGCGGAGACCGGGATCTTTTCGCCATTCATTACCCCGTAGACGGTCTCATAAAACATATTCAATATATGGCTATAGCAACGTTGCGTGATCGAATATACGGTATCAGATTCATAAACCGGGAATCGTTGCACTGCCACGATCGATCCCGTATCAACTTTTGAGGCCATATGATGACAGGTAACCCCGAATTCGTCCGCATAATTGTAGATCGCAAAATTAGTGCAGCCAATACCCGGGTATTCCGGCGGTCCCGGATGAAAATTCAGTGCGGCAATAGAACTATTCTGTAATAAAATTTCCGGGATCACCCATTGGGAAAGATAGGAGATAAGCAGGTCGCCTTTCCACCTCAACAATTCTTCCGGGAAAGCCTGTTGCCTGGTACCGTAAACAATTTTTGCCGATGGATAATGCAGCAGGATAAATTCTGCTGCCCACCGTGAAAAAACATCATCGGCCTTCCCTATGAATAGAATGCTGAGATCCGGTTGCTTATTCGATTCCATGCTTTTGCAATAATTGGTTATAGTTATTTAATATTACTTCGTGTACCCCTTTCCGGCCGTATAATTTTATGACTTCCTCAAAAAGAGCAGGGGCAATTTTCTCCCTGATCTCTTTATTTTCAATGGCCATTTTTAGCCTGGCATAAAGTTCATCCTCATTTTTTACTTCAAACATTAATCCTGTTTTTTCGTGTTGAATAATGTCTGAATTTCCCGGGATATCCGAACAAATTACAGGAAGCTGCATGGCGCCTGCCTGCAAAATTACATTGGGAAATCCCTCCCTGTGTGATGGATGTACAAAAATATCTGCCAACGACATATAATATTCAATAGAATCGCTCCAGCTCATATGTGTAATAGCGGGATTGCTTTTTATGATATCCTGTGTATTGGATGATAATGGATCCAGGTTCGGCTCAAAAGGCCCGACTAAAATAAGCTGCAACCGGTAAATTTTTTGCAGCTTTTCAAAAACGGCCACCAATTCCTCTATTCCTTTATCTTTTACCATTCTGCCTACACATAATATTTTCAGGCCGTTCGATTGCGGGAGCGTTTCATTGATCCTGTTTCTTATTTCTTCGTTTAAATTATTTCGTGAAAATTTTTCAAGATCAATCCCATTGCTGGATCCGTTAGCGATGATTGCCAGTTTTTTTGTTTTTGTAAGTTTTTTGTCAATAATGAAATTCATCATAGACCTGCTATTGGGCCAGACAGCTGTTGCACAGAAATAGGTAAGCCTTTCCATCAGCGTAAGCAGCCTTCTCTTAAATCCTGTTTCAAGCATTAGGGGTAACCCCGCCACAGTATGTATCCTTATTTTTACGCCTGTACTTTTTGCTGCAAGCATTCCCAGCAATCCTGCTTTTGGGGTATGTGTATGAACAATATCAGGACGGTATTTTTTTATCAGCTTTCTTAATTTAAAATAGCAGGCCATATCCTGGAATGGCGTTATTTTCCTGGTCATTGGAACCATGATATGTTCGCATTCCTCGTTCTTTTTTACATCTTCCAGTTCTTTTCCATCGGCGCTTATCATGATAACATGAAACCCATTTTTGCGCATGAACCTTGGCTGGTCTGCCAAAAGCACTTTAAAAGCCATGGGAACTGTGGTTATTCTTATGAGCGTCTTCGGCATTTCTTAGTTAATTATCGAGGTAAACTTTTTTGTACCATACTTCCATGCAAAAAAGCGTCCATAGAATTTTAGCCCTTTTTTCTGCAGGGATATTGATCGTGTTATTCAACAGTTTACTGGTGAAATCATTATTTACAATATTACGGTTAAACGCTGAGGGCGCTGATACATAGTCATAGATCATATCTTTCAATTCATTGTTTACCCAATTCTTTAACGGGATCTCAAAACCTCTTTTAGGTTGATCAATCAGGGTTCCGGGCAGATATTTTTTCGCAAGTGTGCGAAGCAGGAATTTTGTAGTACTTCCATTTATTTTAAAATTATCATTGAGGCCCGGTGCATATTCCAGTAATTCCTTGCACATGAACGGGCTCCTTCCTTCCAGCGAATGGGCCATTGTGGCAATATCCATTTTCACCAACAGGTCACTGAACAGGTTGGTATCAAAATCCATATTCATGATCTTTTTGAGCCCCGACATCGCAGAAGAAGTGATCGCGTTGAAATCTGTTCTTATTTGCTGCAGGTAATCGAAACCGGGGTCAATGATATTGCTTTCATAATCCTCAATAATATCCAGGCCCGCGGATAAATAAATTTCCAGGCTGGATTTTGAAGCAAGGGACGCCAGCCTGTACATATAATTATAATTTGACTTTTTTTGTTGCGGCATTGGAAGAACTTTTTTAACCAGTGCCGCCGTTTTATTCACTAAAAAATTCTTCTTAAAAAAGTCATACTTTGCAAAAGGCACATATCGGCGATAGCCACCAAATAATTCATCCGCCCCATCCCCATTCAGGATCACGGTAAGGTACTTTTTTGCTGCCTGGCTAACATAATACGAAGGAATGGCAGAACTGTCAAAAAACGGTTCACCGTAATTGCATAATATCTGTTCAACATCATTTTTAAGATTATCAAAGGAGATATTTATTTCTGTATGATCAGTGCTGTACTTGTCTGCCACCAGTTTTGCAAGCGGGGCCTCATCATATTCACCTGCAAATGATACCGTAAAAGTTTTAAGGCGCCTGTTGTGCTCGCTGGCTACAGCAGTGACCAATCCGCTATCGATACCGCCACTTAAGAAGCAACCTACCTCGAGGTCACTGGACTCAAGCCTTCGCTTCACTGCCTGCTGTAAATAACCATCTGTTCTTTCAAGCGCCTCCTGCAGGCTATCTTTATTGGGCCTGGTATAAAAATCATGAATATCCCACCATCGGTGCTCTTTAACCTGCAGGTTGTTACAATCTATGAGAAGATAGGTGCCTGCGGCCAGTTCCTGTACATTTTTATAAGGGGTCAGTTTCCGGTAAAAAACTCCCAGCCTTAGGTAATGATAAAAATTATCGGTATTAATTTCCAGGGGAAGCAAGGCCTTCAGGCAATTCAGTTCACTTGCAAAAACAATCTTCTTACCGTCATTAAAAAGGTAGAGCGGCTTTTTACCAGCACGGTCTCTTGCGATGAACAATGTTTTCTCACGGTTATCATAGATAACAAATACAAACATGCCATCGAGGTACTGCAAAAATGATTCGCCCATTTTTTCATAGAGTAACAACAATGTTTCTGTATCAGAATTGGTGGAGCCCTGCAGCCCAAACTGCTTTCTTATTTCTGCGTGATTGTATATTTCGCCATTAAAAATGATCGTGTACCTGTCGTGCAGGTGCATAGGTTGTTTGCCACCGGCAATATCTAATATGGAAAGGCGCAGGTGATAGAGGTCTACATTTCCCGGGTTAAATGAGTTTTGTTCATCAGGCCCCCGATGATGCATTACGGCATTTATATCCTCATAAGCCAGCTTAAAATTTACCGAGCCTGCAATACCACACATTTTTGCTGAATTTTTTGATTGAACAAAATAAGTTTATATTGTTGAATGCTGAATGAATATTTAAGATAAATTTGGTTTCTATCTTCTTCCTTTTATCCAAAACTAAACCGACCTCACATAACTGATGAATTTTTTTGATTTCATAATGTTCTTTATTTATGTCTTTATCTTTTATATAATTTTCGCCTGGAGAAGAAGAAAATATAAAGACCCGGTACTCAGGAAGCTTCACCGGCGGGGATTCTGGATAAAAGTGATCAGTTGCTTTGCTTTCAGCATGTTTGTAATATATCTTTCCCCGGGAGATTCTACCGGGCTTTATCACCGGGAGGGTTATAATATCTATAAGCTCATATTAAAAGACCCAACCCATATTAACCTGCTGTTCATTCCAGCCAAGGATTTTGACCAGGCGCTGCTTGCCGATATTTTCAACCTGGGTTATTTCAACGAGGAGAGTAATTATATGGTTACCCGTATTGTTGCTGTACTGTCGTTTATAACATTTGGAAAATTCCTTGCGATCAGCCTGATCTTTTCCATGATCTCGTTTACGGGTGTATGGAGATTGTTTTGTTTTTTTTATGAGCAATATCCCCAGCTGCATAAGCAGTTCGCCATCGGAATATTATACCTGCCCACTTTTGTTTTCTGGAGTTCCGGCATATTGAAGGACCCATTATGCACCGGGGCATTGGGATGGATCACTTATTCTTTGTACAGTATATTTTATTCAAGAAAAAATCCTGTCATTTATATTTTGCTGACATTGATCTTTAGTTACCTGCTTGTTATTTTGAAAGTATATATCATCGTGTCTTATATTCCTTTCTTTGCATTGTTCATGATATTAAAGAATGTAAATCTTATCAAAAACAGGTTTGCGAAGATCTTACTCGTTTCGGCGTTCTTCATAGGTACCATATTTGGATTTATCAGGATCACCAGCGCCATGCAAAAAGCATTGGGTAATTTTGCATCACAGGGCGTTGCGCAAAGTATAAAGAGTTACCAGACAAATTATGAAAACCAGTCGGGAACGGCCACATCGAATTTCTCACTGGGAATAGATTTTGATGGCAGCGTTCAAAGCCTTGCCAGGATGGCCCCGGCGGCTATTGTGGCAACATTGTTCCGCCCATTTATCTGGGAGTCAAAAAAATTATCAACCTTGTTATCTTCATTGGAAAGCCTTGCCCTGATGTTGTTTACACTCTATGTGCTCGTGAAGGTCGGCATCAAAAAATTTATAACCACCATTATCACCAAGCCGATCGTCTTGTACTGTCTCATGTTCTCGGTGATCTTCGCATTGTTTGTAGGCGCTACTACGTTGAATTTCGGGTCGTTGGTACGATATAAAATACCAGCCATTCCTTTTTACGTGATCGGGCTTTTCTTTATTCTTTATTTCAATAATAAATTAAAGCTTGCAATCAGCCAGCCTGTCCCGGTATAGCTTAACTGGGATATTTTTATTGTTCCTGTGAATAGAAAATTATATGGCCGAATGCTGGTTAATCTCTTTTATGGCCGCCTGCGGAATGGCTGTATCCTGTAAGGACCGCTTGATCTTTTTGATCAGTACGAGAGATGGTTTTTCAATAAACTTAAAAAAGAACCAGCCAACAAACAATGAAACGATCACTCCAACAAAATAAATATGGTCATAAAATACAGTCTTGCCGCTGTATTTATACAATAGCACATAAGTAAATATCAATGTTGGTATGTGAACGAGGTATAGTGAATAACTCATTTCACCAAGCTGCTTTGTCTTTTTTACAAACAATGTACTTTTTGTATCATAGTTTATAAATAGTACGATGAGTAAGGCTGCCATGGCAGAAGCTAAAAAATTAGCCCAGAAATCCTGGTGAACCAGCGCTAATACATTAAAAGCCAGGAATAATATTATTGAACAAAGAATGGCCACCGTTTTATAGTACCTGCGCTGCGCCATGACCGATAACTGCTCCCTGTAAATATAAATTGCCTGGCCAATAGCAAAGTAGAAGTTATACTCGAATAAAAATTTAATATAAATATTATCGAAATGAAAAGCATTCATGATAAAGATGCCTGCCACAAAAAATGCGGCAGATATCAGCAGGTAATATCTTTTAAACTGGTAGATAAATGGAATAATAAGATAGAAGATGCCTTCGTATAATAATGACCAGTATGCATAATTAAATCCAATATATTCCTCGTTCTTATCAAATATCAATCCCCTGGCAAGGTTGGTAAATGTGAGATCTTTATTTGCGGCGATCAGCCTGTTATTAAATTCCCGGTCAGCGTTTAACTGGAATAACCCGGGAGAAAAATAGCTGATCCAGATCAATACAAGCACTGCAAGTATAATCGAAGCGATATAAGGAATATAGATGCGTATGAACCTTACAGAATAAAATGTCTTTAATTTTTGGGTAACCGTTCCCTTTATATTTTCCAGGCTCATGGCTATGAAGAAGCCGGACAAAACAAAGAATATCATCACCATTTGAGAACCGGCACTAAAAAGCATATCCACACTAAACATGCAATAGTCCCATACATTCCATGTGGACCTTGGAAATTGAGAAAGATATTCCCTGCCGCCGCTCCATAAAATAAATTTTGCATGAAAAACAACTACATAAAAGGCAGCAATTCCTCTTATAGCGTGTAACAGGGGTAATTTATCGCCAAGATGCTGTACTTTTTTCATGGACATTGCTGTAGTTAATTGCTTAACGCATTATTTATTGATCTATTGCTTAATAAAATTTTTGTAAAGCACGATTTCCGGCCGTACCACATAAAAAAACCCTGCCGAGGCAGGGCTGCTGGTTTCAGAGTAGTCTTATATTAAAATTATGCGGTAGCTGTTTTTGAGCGCCCTGGAGTTCCTGTGATAAAAATGGCGTTATATAAGTATCGGACAGGAGCCAATAATCTAAATGGATATGAGCCTGCATTTTGTTGGCTCAGCTTATTTAAAATGGTGGGTGGCGTCACAGAAAAATCATTCTTCAAAGCATCTGCCAATGGCCAGATCATAAAGTTCAGCTTTCGCATCTTATCCGTTTTTTGATAAACAATGATGATGCCTGCAAATGCAATGATGAAAGCTAAATAGTGCAGGAGTGCAAGAGGCCTGTTTTTTGAAAATTTTGCCCGGTGAACATGAAACCTGTTGCGCACATAAAAATACATCTTCCAGGAGGTCTTCAGGTCCCAGTCTGTTTTATAAGAATAGGCGGATGCCGGATGATAATGAATACTGTCTGTAACCGTGTAAACCGGTATCTTATGCTGGTTTACGATGCGATAATAATATTCGGTCTCATCCCCCCATAAGAACAGGGACGCATTCGGAACTCCGACCTTTTCGACAATGGATCTGTGAATTAATGTGCCATTAAAAGGATGGCCAATTCCCTTGATTAGCTTTTCATTTACTTCATCAATTGATCTATAATTATTCGTGTTCCAAACAAATGTTTTCCTGTTCTCCTTATTTAATACGGCACAGTTGAGAAGACTTCTTTGAGGGAGTTCTTGCTTCAATAAATTTTCGAGTGCATCATTTTTTGGGTACCCGTCATCATCCATGCACCATATCCAGGAATATCCATTTTTATAGGCCCAGTTTATGCCGGTATTAAAACCGCCTCCGGAACCAATGTTTTGTTGCGTGATATGAAAAATATCTTTTTGTGAATTTAACCAAGCTTGGGTATTATCCGTGCTTCCATTATTGATGACGAGGATCGCATCCGGTTTACGGGTCTGGCTTTTAAGCGCATGTATGCATTCTGCTAAAAGAGCCTGGCGGTTGTATGAAACAACTACGGCTATAGACTTCCCCATAGGTACGTTTTGGTTTTATTAGAGTACTAGAGCAACCTCTAAATAACGAATCCGGGGAAATCTTATTGTACCAGGCTGAAATAAACAGCGCTCAGCATTAAGGAGTTAGTAAAAATGCGTGGTGATTTTACTCAGGAAGATTCTGTGTTGGAAAAAACGGGCAAGGGCTCATTTTGCTTCATGCAGGTTGCAAATTTTTCTGCAAATTCCAGGGCCTCTCCAATCACATGATGCATGTCCATGTACCGGTAAGTAGCAAGCCTGCCCAGGAAGGAAATAGATTTCAATGATCCTGCAATATCCCTGTATTTGTGGAGGATGGTCTTGTCTTCGTGTAATCGTTTGGGATAGTAAGGTATATCTGAAGGCAGTGTTTCTTTACTGAATTCCTTAAAATAGACCGTTTTATCATGCGTTTCCCAGGGCGCAAAGAATTTATGTTCCACGATGCGGGTAAAGGGTACTTCCTCGTCACAATAATTCATTTGGGAAAGGCCCTGGAAATCCCCGTCAGCCACATGCTTTTCAAAAACCACCGTGCGATATCCCAGCCTGCCATATTTATGATCAAAATATGCATCGAGAGGCCCCGTATAAAATACATGGGTGTAACTGCTGGTGTCCATACCGGGAATAAATTTTTTATTGTGGCTGATGTTTATTCGTGGATGATCAATCATCTTTTGCATCACGGCCGTATAACCTTCTACAGGGATCCCTGTGAAGGTATTGCTGTGATAATTATCATCATAATTAAACCTTACCGGGATCCGTTTAAGGATGGATGCGGGCAGATCTGTGGGCTCACAACCCCATTGCTTCTTGGTATATCCATAAAAAAAGGCTTTGTAGAGATCGCTGCCAATGAAACTCAGCGCCTGTTCTTCAAAATTGGCCGGATCCGTAATGCTTTTGTCAGCGATGGTTTCGAGGTGCGACCTTGCTTCCGCCGGTGAAAAAGTCTTATTGAAGAACTGGTTGATCGTAAAAAGATTTACAGGCATTGAAAATATACGCCCCCCGCTCATGGCTTTCACCCGGTGTATGTAGTGGTTAAATGTTCCAAAACTATTTACGTAATCCCAAATTTCTTTTTTGTCTGTATTAAAAATATGGGGCCCGTATTGATGCAGCATGATGCCCGTTTCAGCGTCTCTTTCCGTATGGCAGTTCCCGCCCGTATGGCTTCTTTCGTCCCAGATATCTATACTGCAATCCAACAGGTTTACCAGGCGATTGGCCAGGACACAACCCGAAAAACCCGAACCGATGATTAAAAAGCGTACAGACATTTTAGAAACTTGTGTAGGAAGCAATATTAATAAAAATAAGCATAAAGATGTTTTATCATTTGTGTAATATCCTAAAACAGGCAACAATGTTTTTTATTGTGTGATCATTCCCCTAAAACTTCAACATATGCAGCCCTATAAGATTCAACAGCATCCCCGAGGGAATAAAAGGCCGCGGCGCCATTTCTTATTTTTTCATTTTCAAAGGACGGATTCATAATGATCTTATCAATAACAGCAGCCATGGATGTTTCTGAAAGATCTTCTAAAACAAAGCCGGAATTGTATTGCTCAATAATTTCCTTTACATCCCCCACGCCGGAATTTGTGATGACAGGTATCCCCATAGCCATGATCTCTCCGTGCTTGGTAGGCGATGAAGATATTTTGGAATAACAGGGTTTTATAAAGAAAACAGCATAAGTGCTAAAGGATAATAATACAGGCACTTCATGTCTTTTGGCATGGGTGGTTATGATCTTATCCGCCGGTAAACCGGATATGGCTGCTGCCTGAATGATCTGCCCGTGCCTGTGTGGGGAAATAAATAAAAATCTTGCAGCCGGGATTTTATCAGAAACCATTTTACAGAACTTCATCATTTCAGCTGTAAGGTACCAGCCGCCGATAGAGCCAAGATAACTGAAGATGATATCTTCCTTTTGTATGTTTAGCAATTTGCTGTAGTACTCCTTTAATGAACTGTCAATATTCACCGGGTTGAACAGGTCAAGGTCGGTACTGCATGGTATAACCCTAATGGGTAATGGCTGCCCGGGAATGTCTTTCCATGAATGGATCTCTTTTTTGGCAGCATGGGTAAGGCAGGTGATGCTGTCCGCTTTTTTTAAGCATTCAGTTTCATGTTTTTTAAAAAAATGATATATCGCTCTGAATAAAGGATTTCGCAGGTTCCACATACCGCCATCCACCCTTTCATCTGCCCAGAAACCCCTTACATCATTTAAGAAATGAATGCTGTATTTCTCCTTCATCCACAAGGCAACCAGCGTAGGAATGCCGGGCCTCGTATGTACCATATCAAAATTATTTTTCTCATGCAACTGCTTCGCCTTTTTCTTTAATCGATAGTAATCATATATGGAAGAAAGTACTGGGGGGATTTTTATGATAAGGAATACTTATCCATTCAATGGGTAGGCCTGCAATCAGCTTTTTCTACATAGCTTTTATTTTCTTTATACATTTTGGGCTTATCACAACTTAATATGGTGAACAGGTAGCCATATTTTGTAAGACCTTCAAGATAAGGGATCACCTGGCTTTGACCAAGCGGGTCTGTCATACCATCATAAGAAATGAAAAGTATTTTTTTCATCAAAAATATTGCTGGTTTAATCCATCCATTTCTTATACCACATTTGAAACATGAGCAGGTACCAGAACAAACTATTGTAATTCCTGTCACCCTTATAAAATTGCTTCATGATAAGCTGTACACCCTCCTTCTTAAAAAGGCCGTGTTTTTCAAACGCTGCATCATTCATGTATTCTTCTGCATAATAACGAAGGTCATTTCTCAGCCAATCGAAAACAGGAACACCAAAACCCATTTTAGGACGTTCCATGATCTCTTTTGGAACATATTCATGCACGATCTTCTTGAGCAGGTATTTTTTATCAGTTCCCTTCATCTTGAGATCGGTAGGTAGCTGCGCAGCAAATTCTATGATCCTGTGATCAAGCAATGGCTCCCTGCCTTCCAGTGAAACACTCATACTCGCCCTGTCTACTTTTACCAGGATATCATCTGGCATATATGTTTTATAATCTATTGCCAGCATTTTATCGAGTTCTTCCATTGAGTCATCCAGCATTTTTTCGGAATCAAAAAACGATTCAGGCCTGTCAATATTTTTTGTGAATAAATTTTCCAGTTGCTCCCCGGTATAAACCTGGGAAAGGAGGCTATCCAATATCCCGGGAGCAGAAATGGTGGATTGCTTCAATATTTTTGAGAAGCGCTGTTTTTTAATTGAAACGGCTGTGTTTCCTGTAAGCTTTACGAGGAGCGCATCCGGAACATATTTTAAAAACCCGGCTGCCGGTTTCCTGATCAGATGTGGAAACTGGTTCATCTTCTTCAGGAAATCAAGCGCCAATGGATATTTGCTATATCCCGCAAAAGTCTCATCACCTGCATCGGCGCTTAAGGCAACCGTAACATCTTTGCGGGCAAGCCTGCTGACAATCGTAGTTGGGATAATGGATGAATCGCCAAAGGGTTCATCACAATGAAAAGGGATGATGGGTAGTATCTCCTGGGCCTCCTTCGTGGTACAATAGTATTCCGTATGGTCTGTTTGTAAATGTGCGGCTACTTTTTTAGCATAGACGGCTTCGTTATGATCTTCTTCAAAAAAACCAATCGTAAATGTTTTTAGCCGTTCCGGCTGGTTTGCCTGGAGCAATGCTGTAACCGCAGTACTATCATAGCCCCCACTTAAAAAAACACCCACGGGAACATCTGCAACCATGCGATACCGGCAGGCAGATAACAGCAGGGTTTCAAGTTTTGTTTTTGCTTCCTGCTCGGTGATGTCAAGTTTTGGTTTGTTGTATGCATCATAAACATCCCAGTATTTATTGATGGAAAATTCCTTTTGGGGTATTGTAAATTTCAAATAATGGCCCGGTAACAATTTTTGTGTATGATTAAATATAGAAAGCGGCGCCATGATATAACCATACTGCATGAACTGCTGTAAAGCCTGCAGGTTTATTTCTTTCTTAAAATGGGGATGTTTATGAAAGCTTTTCAGTTCTGAAGCAAACAGGAAAAGGCCCTCATGCCAGTAATAATAAAAAGGCTTTACACCAGCCCTGTCGCGAAAGCAATATAATTCGTGTTTCTCCGTATCATAGATAACGAACATGTACATTCCTATAAAACGATCTATCATTTTTACACCCCATTGCTCCCAGGCATGCAACATCACTTCTGTGTCTGAATGCGTTTTGAACTGGTGGCCAAGTATTTCAAGATCTTTTTTTACTTCGGCATAATTATACATTTCGCCATTGAAAATGATCGTGAAGTTTTTGTACCACATGGGTTGCCTCGCAGCCTCGCTCAGGTCAATGATAGATAAACGGCGATGCCCCAGCCCTAACTGGAATTGATCATTTTGAAAAAATTCATGGCCCCTGCCATCCGGCCCGCGATGCGCCAGTGCATCGGTGCATTGGTTTAAAATATACTCCGAGGAAGTTTTGTTGAAATCAATAAGGCCGGCAATACCACACATGGACTGAATGTTTTGAGCGTTGCGAAATTAATGAATAATATGCCTTGAATTTCACCGAAACACACTGAATACATTCTTTTATAATTAAATGCCACAGATTAAATACATTATTTTAGGGATATTAAAAATACGCAGGTTGATTTTTTAGAATAACCCTGCATTTATAAATCTGTGAAATCTGTGGCAACAATTTTCACAGCGAAGCTGGGAACCAGTTTTTATAGGTTGCTTAAAACCTCCCCATAAATTTTGCGCAATGTTGCCATATGATGTTCAAGCGTAAAATACTGAAGGACCCTATTCTTTGCATCGGTGCCCATTTTATTTAATTTCCCGGGATCGTTCTTTAGCAGCATGATCTTACTGACAAGGCCTGGAATATCATTTAGCGCAAAGTATGAAGCAGTATCGCCTGCCTGCTCCCTGAAAGTTGGGATATCGGAAAGGAGCATTGGTTTTTCCATCACCATCCCTTCCAATACTGCCAGCGAAAACCCCTCGTACAAAGAAGGCATTACAAAGAGATCATATTCTTTGATAACCTCATCCAGGTTCCTGATCTTGCCCATAAGCCTGACCGGGAGATCATGGTCACGGATGAATTTATTGAATACCGGCCTGAGCGAGCCCTCACCATATATGTCCAGGGTTATTCCTTCTCCCTTCAGTTGTTTGAATGCTTCCAGTAAGAACTGTTGGTTCTTTTGGGGTTTAAGGTTTCCTACTGTTATTATCTTAAATGTTTTGTTGTCTTTTTTTGTGGGCAGGACCGGCCCGTTAAAAATGCCGGTATCTACAAAATTGTATAATACAAATTTCCTGTGCGGCTGAACCTTTAAAAAATCAAAATAGTCATCCAGGGTAGACTTTGAAACACCGAGGATCGTGCTTTTCTTTTTATGATAGCTATACCTGTCCAGTTGAGCGATCCATTTCTTTTTGTATTCTATACTATCTGTTAATGATGACTGTATTGAGGTTACCAGCGGGATATTTTCCGGGCAGGCAAACCTTGCCAGGATCGTACTCCAATACAACTGGCTGTGAATTAGGTCAACCTTGTTTTCCCGTATTATTTTTTTCAGCTTCTTTATCGCAAACGGAAAAAGGTAATAAGATCTTAGATCAAGCGAATAATATTTGTCATATTTCAACTCCGACCCAAATTCATTCAGGTCATCAAGCGTTACAACAATATTATTATATTCGGAAAGCGATTTTAAAACCCCTACCAGCGCAGTTTCAGCGCCACCAATGCCAAAGTTTTGAATAATATGCAGTATCGTTTTCTTGTGGTTCATTTTTTCTAAACAGGCTTCAGGATTTCATGAAAAAATTTTTCCAATGCGATCTTGTAAAAAATAAGGTGATCATAAAGACAAGGGCATAAGCCGTAAATACAGCGACTGCAGCACCGCGTGCCCCCCACCTGCCTATGAATAAATAATTGCATAGAAGGCTGATAACAATACAGCACAGGGACAGCATAAGGATCTTTCTCTTTTGCTTGTGGTAAAGTAAAAAAGAATAAAAGAAATAACTGATGGCCCATAAAAAATAACCTATACATAACAGGTAATTATACTCAAGCGCAGCATGATATTTTTCATTAATAAAGTAATGATACAGCACTGGTGTAAAAACAGTGATACAAACCAGGCCGGCAAGCATCACTGATCCATAGAATATAAACTGGTTTTTTATAAGCTGGTAATTAATGTTTTCAGCGCTCAGTAAAGTAAAGATCCTGGGAAAGATATATTGCAGTAATGCCATTGATAAAACATTTATGATAGAGGCAAATACACATGCAATACTATATATGCCTACCGTTTCATTATTGTCTGAAGTGAAATTTGAGAGAAAGAATTTATCAGAAGCATTCAGTGCAAAAATACTTACCTGCATTGTTATGATGGGTATTGCATAGAGTAACTCGCTGTAAATAAATTCCTTCTTAATGCTTCCGAACAGGTATTTCTTTTTAATGAAATAGTATAAGGCATACAACGCTGTTACTGTGTACGCGACCAGGATCCCTGATACACGTCCCTGCCAGCGGGCTGCAAAATATACAACAAGAACAAATGACAAACCCAGTTCTAACACTGTTTTCGAAACATTTGCTTTAAGGTATACAGCCGGTTCATTATTATTCCTGGCAAGGCTCAATAGCTGTTCGCTGCAAAAGATGAGGAATGTAACAACAGGAATAAGCCAAATGAACATCAATGGAAAACCGTACAATCGCTGAAGGGGGTGCCTGAATAAGAACAAGGCTCCGATAGAAATGATCATGACTGCAAAAGGCATAATAAACCCCGTAGTGAAAAAATCCCTGAACGCATGCTTATCCATTTTATAGTAATCGGCGCTTACAGAATGAATAATGCCCATTGAAAGGAATGGCATTAAAAAAAGCATACTGGTACTGAACAGGCTCAGCAATCCATTTTCAGAAGGGGTAATGTAAAGAGGATTTGTAAAAATGAAAAGCAGGAAAAAAGAGGCAGCCTTTGAAAAAAAATTTGTGAACCCGTAAATGCCTACTGATCTCACCGAGGGATGTTTATAAAGCGCTTTAAGGTGGGTAACAATAGACATTTATGATAATGATCGTGTGTTTACTTTTTAATTCCTTTTACCACGGCAGCTCTGAACTTTCCTTCATAAATATATCCACCCCAAACATCAGTCATGCCGTATTTGTTAAACCATTTAACTACTCTGCTGATGCGCTGTGGCTGATCGTACTCGGGACTAAACATATCGAAGGTATCCAATACCACCATTTCCCGTAGTTTTTCTTTACCGAGGTTTTGAGGAAGTGTTCCATCAATATCGCATACCGGTAAAAAGCGGTTTGCAATTTTCCCGATTCCTATTTTTGAGAAAAAGCGGTAAGCCCTGATCATCCAGTCTGCATTTTTGTCAATGGTTTTATACAGCTTTTCATGGCTCATCTTTTTAGTATAAGACCGTAAGATATATTTAGCATGTATTTTAGTCCACCAGCCGCTGATGGGATAAAAATCCACGATCACTTCTGCGCCCGGCCTTGCCATTTCGATCAGTTTTTGTACAGATCTCTCTACATCAGGCGTATGTTGTAATACACCAAAACAAAACACCTTATCAAATTGCCCGGGTTCAAAAGGGAGTTCGTATATACTTGCCTGGTATAAATGGAGCCTGTCATTCGGGCCATTGTTTTTAAAGTTAGCCTCCACGGCATTTGAATAGTCTACACTGTATAAGTTGGCCTTTGTATGATCGAGCACGATTTGGGAAAACCTGCCGGCACCGGAACCAACCTCAAGAATATTTTTACCGGTAAAGTCCTCTTTATCCCAGCCGGTCTGTGCAAAGAAGCGCTTTTGGCTAAGCTGTATATTGGTTGATTTGTCAATCTGCGTGGACGCAAACTTATTCCACTGGTAACCAAAATTGCCGGTATAGTTATCATCCTGAACGAATTGATAAGCGCCGTTCACTAACGGAAAATTATTATTATCAGGATCCTGCAATCCATTGCCAGTATCCTGCAGCCGCTTATTATTATAGGGATTTACTAGAATTATCTGCATCATTTCTGGTTGTAAAGCTACTGCATAACGGAATAATCAGGTGAATGTTTTATGAACAGCTCCTTGTTCCGGTGGATTGTTTATTTCAATGATGAGCGTGTAATTGCAATTAATTATTGATGATATTCCCCTGGCAAAATTATTTTGAGATCATTCTCAGGTATTCCCCATAACCACTTTTACTGAGGGCTTCTGCAAGCTGCTCCAATTCTTCTTTTGAAATAAATCCCATTCTCCAGGCAATTTCTTCGGGGCAGCCGATCTTCAATCCCTGTCTTTTTTCAATGACCCTTACATATTCACTGGCATCATTTAAGGAATCAAATGTACCTGTATCGAGCCAGGCAAAGCCCCTGTCAAGGACCACTACCTTCAATTTCTTTTGCTGCATATAGGCCTTATTCACATCCGTGATCTCATACTCACCCCTTTTTCCCGGCTTTATATTTTTCGCGATCTCTACAACGCTGTTGTCATAGAAATAAAGCCCTGGAACTGCATAATTGCTTTTAGGGGTCGCCGGCTTTTCCTCGATACTGACGGCATTATAGTTTTTGTCAAACTCCACTACGCCATACCTTTCAGGATCACTTACAGGATATGCAAAGATCACAGCGCCGGAAGGGTCGGCTGCATCTTTTAAAAGCTTGCTGAATCCGCTTCCATAAAAAATATTATCACCCAACACCAGTGCTACGGAATCTTTTTCTATAAATTTTTCGCCAATCACAAAAGCCTGTGCAAGTCCATTGGGCACTTCCTGTATCTCATAAAAAATATGGCAGCCCCATTGGCTCCCGTTACCCAGTAAACGCATAAACTGCGCCTGGTCATCTGCTGTGGTAATTATTAGAATATCTTTTATCCCGGCAAGCATCAACGTGCTGAGCGGATAGTAAATCATCGGCTTGTCATAGATAGGCATAAGCTGTTTACTGATTCCCATCGTAATGGGATACAATCTTGTTCCGGAGCCGCCTGCGAGGATAATTCCTTTCATTTGTTTAGGAGTTTAGAAGTTTAGGGGTTTAGGATTGTTGTGATTTTCGTAAGTAGGTGATCAACAATGTTTGTTTTTCAATTTTCTCCCTTCCTTCCAAAAGTAACTCTCCAGACAAAAAACCAAGATCATTTGATATAATCAATTGATTCATTAATTCAACGGTGCTGCTGTATGACATAGTACTAAAATGAGATTGATCTTTTAAAGAGATCCTTGAACTACCTTCTGCCAGGTTAGAAGCAATGGATATAGCCGCTCGTCGCATTTGAGAAACTAAGCCATACTTTTCTTCAGGTGGAAAGTTTACGGTAATCCTATAAACCCATGCTGCCAAATTACGGGCATGTTGCCAACATTCCAATTTTTCAAAAGAGTACGTTTTCATAGAGAGTTATTTAATACTCTAAAATAGAAAATAACATACAACATAGAAATCTAACCTCCTAAACTTCTAAGCGACTAACCCCCTAAACTCATAAACCCCTAAACTTTCCCATACATCTTCTCATAATACTTTTTATAATCGCCACTTGTTACATGCTGCAGCCATTCGCTGTTTGCGAGGTACCAATCGATCGTTTTAGAGATACCTTCTTCAAATTGCAGGGATGGTACCCAGCCCAGTTCGTTCTTTAGCTTCGAGGCATCAATCGCATATCTCATATCATGGCCTGCACGGTCCTTTACATAAATTATCAGTTTTGCGCTTGTTCCTTTCTCCCTGCCTAGTTTCTCATCCATCTGCCTGCACAGTTCTTTTACCAATGCAATATTTGTCCATTCATTGTGCCCCCCTATATTATAGGTTTCGCCGATCTTTCCTTTGTGAAAAATGGTATCGATCGCCCGGGCATGATCTTCCACGAACAGCCAGTCTCTTACATTTTCACCCTTGCCATAAATGGGGAGCGGTTTGTTATTTATGATATTATGTATGCAAAGCGGGATCAGTTTTTCCGGAAAATGATAGGGCCCATAGTTATTGGAACAATTGGAAATTTTTATGGGCAGCCCATAGGTATGGTGATAAGCCCTTACAAAATGATCTGAAGAAGCCTTGGAAGCCGAGTATGGACTCCTTGGATCATAAGGGCTGTCTTCTGTAAAAAGACCTGTTGTTCCCAATGAGCCATATACTTCGTCTGTAGATATATGATAGAATATTTTATCATCCATATTGCCTTTCCAATCTTCTTTTGCAGCCTGCAGCAGGCTGACCGTGCCCAACACATTTGTTTTAACAAAAGCAAGGGGGTCGGTAATGGACCTGTCCACATGACTTTCAGCAGCACAATGCAATACGGAAGTAAAATTATATTTTTCAAACAGGGTCTTTAAAAGATCAAGGTTGGTTATATCGCCTTTTACGAATTCGTAATTGGGTTCCTGTTCAACATCTTTAAGATTTTCAAGGTTTCCCGCATAGGTAAGGTTGTCGAGATTGATGATGCTGTAACCAGGATAGCTTTTAACAAAAAGTCTCGCCAGGTGCGATCCAATGAATCCCGCACCTCCCGTGATGAGAATTGTCTGCTTGCTTGACATGCTGAAGAATTAAACTGGCTTTAATATTATCCAATGCGGAAAATAAATGTCCATGATAAGTTATGCAAAGAAAAGAAAAATGATGGAATATCAGGTTTTCCCGAAAACCGCCGTGGTATTAAGCCGGAAAACTATTCCCCTGTATGTTGGTAATAAAATAAAAACTTCTATTTTTAACTAAATTGACCGTGTTCATAAACGGGTTTCATGTATAAAGATTATATAAGCTGGATAGATCTGCTCCTGGTGCCGCTTTACTTCATTGTATTGTATGCAGTGATGGTTCGTATAAAAAAGAGGAATCGGGATAATATTCTTATTCAAAAGTACCTGCTCAAAGGGTTTGTTTTTAAAATAGCCTGTGCGATCTTTTATTGCCTGTTGATATATTATTATTATGGCTATGGTGACAGCATTAATTATTTCAAAAATATATTATTTGTAAAAAAACAGGTAAGCGAAGGAAATGAATCTTTCAGGATCTTATTCGAAGGCGCCAACTATATAAAAGATACCTATAACGTTGAAGGTACGAGTACTGATGGGGGATGGATCGTGGAAAAAGCAGGGCTCTTACTTTCTTATTTTTCATTTTCCAGGTTTTTGGTTACAAGTATGTTGTTTGCTACCATTGCATACTCAGGGATGTTTAAAATGTTTCAGTCATTTGTTGAAATAATGCCTGAATGGCATAAACGGCTTGCCCTCGTCGTTTTATTCTTTCCTTCCCTTGGCGTGTATGGTTCAGGGATATTGAAAGACACGATGTGCATTGCTTCATTGGGATGGATGTTATACAGCAGTAACCAGCTATTTATAAAAAAGCGAATCAGGCTCAGGTATATTTTTATGCTGGCGCTTTGCTTTACCATCATCTACCTTGTGAAGGTTTATATTCTTGCCGCATTCATTGTTCCTTATATTGTTTATTTGCTGATGCGGCTTGTAAAAAGAATAGAGAGCCGTTTTTTCAGGCGCATCGTGCTACCCATACTGTTGGGAATATTAGTGATCATATATATTGGCTTTGCGGAAAAAATTGATACGGCGCTGGGAAATTATGCGATCGAAAAAATTATTTGACACGGTGAAGGACCAGCAGCAATCTTACCTGGTTGCAGAAGATGCAGATGCAGGCTCAGTATTTGACCTGGGATCCATAGAACCCACTTTGAGCGGCTTTCTTAAAAAAATGCCGGCCGGGATCACGGCTACATTGTACAGGCCATTCATATGGGAGGCGAAAAAGCTGCTCATGCTTTTTTCTGCTTTGGAAAGTCTGTTCATCTTACTGTTTACATTGTTTGTGATCTGGAAAGCGGGTATCCCGAGGTTTATAAAAATAATTTTGAACGACCCTTTTATTTTTCTTTGTATCAGCTATGCTTTGTTATTTGCGGCTATTGTTGGATTATCTACTTCCAATTTCGGAACCCTTGCGAGATACCGCATCCCGGTCATTCCATTTTACCTGGCAGGGATCTTAGGTGTTTTGTATCATGTAAGAAAGATCACTCCGAAAAAGCCACGTGAAAATACTGGATGATCTCATCAATATCAAATTGACGGGCTCTTGCCATGGCTCTGTCCTGGTATTGCTTTCTCAATGTTTTGTCCTCGTACATTTTTTTCATGGATGCAGCCAGGTTAGCTACATCATTTACAGGCGTTAAAATTCCATATTCCGCAATTTCATAACTGGTGATCGCACTGTGATGAAGGTCAGTACCCGGTGCCAATAATTCCCGCGGACCCGATTTGCAATCAGTGGATATGATCGGTTTTTCGCAGGCCAATGCCTCGAGCAATACGTTGGGAAATCCTTCTACATAAGAACTCAGTACAAAGCAATCGCTTTTTTGAACATATTTAAAGGGGTTATTGTCAAAACCAGTAAATATTACGTGGTTACCAAGACCAAGATCCGTTACCTTTCGGTGGAGGTCTGTTTCAAGTGTTCCAGATCCGACAATAATTAATTTTACCGGCAGGTTTTTTATAATGAAGAATGCCTCCATTAAAAAATGCAGGTTCTTTTCTTTTCTAAATCCTCCTACAGAAATAAAATAAAAAGTATTCTTGTCAAACTTGACCGGGCAGGGCTCCAACGCCTGTTTCTTGATCACATCGAGGTCTATTGGATTATAAATGACCTGTATCGGTTGCTTTACTTTAAAATTCTCAACAAGGTCCTGTTTGGATGCATATGAATTCACCAATACCAGGCTCGCCCTTTTATAAGAAAAAGAAACGAGGTATGTGGATACGGTCCGGAACAGCCATGAATTGGATCCAAGGATGGTTGTCTGGTGTGATCTTTCACACATGATAATGCGGCCTTTGTAACGCCATAGGGTTCTCATCAGGGCATTCACATAACAGGGCCTGTTTAAAAAAGCCACTGATGTGGTGATCTTGTTTTTTTTGCAGTACCGGTAAAGCCTGTACGATAAAAAGGGGATCTTTAAAAAAACAGAAAAGGGATTCTCGTCCAGGGATTGTTTCAGGTCAAATACCGGTGTTCCTTCGGGTATGGTAAATTCTATCTCATGGCAATACAGCGCCAGGTGAATTTCAAAATCCTGTTTCAAATGTTCCATCAGGTGGGACACCACCCGTTCGGCACCACCAAATTTCAATGAATTAATAAATATTAAAAGTTTTGGTTTCATTCGTCTTTAAAAAAATTATGCCTTTTACAAGGCTGCAAATATCATTTAAATTTAAAGGTTAGCAACCTTTTTTAAAAAACATATAATCTATATAGATGCAGGTACTGTACGGCCCTTTTTCAGTATATTAACGAACAGTTCTTCCCATTGACCCATGATCTTTTTAACATCATACCGTTGCATGGTATACGAGCTGATCATTTTCCTGTCAAAATCATAAAACAACGCTTTTTGAATCGTTTTCGCAAATTCAACTTCATTATCCCCGTCTACCAGGATACCGTTCTTATAATTCATTAAAACTTCTCCTATACCCCCCGGTGCATTGAACGCGATCACCGGAATACCCAGGGCATTTGCTTCCAGTAAAACATTGGGGAATCCTTCATAATGCGAACCCATCAGGAACAGGTCCGGGTCCTTCATTTCTGCAAATGGCTGGTCAGACCTCCCGGGTATGGATACTTTTTCATCCAGTCCAAGTGCCGGGATCAATTTTTCCAGGGAAGGCCTCATTCCCCCTTCACCAATAATGGTATACTTAAAAGGAAAATCAAGTTGTGCTACTGCCCGTAAAATGCGGTCGATCCCTTTTTCTTCAGAAAGCCGGGCGACTGTAATAAATTTTTTAACACCGGTCTTATTGCCTTCCGCGGAAATATTTGCAACCGGGAGTTCAACTGCATTGTTGATAATGCAGGTCCTGTCAAGCGAAACCTGGTAATTTTTTATGAGGTCTTCCTGCATAAACCGGGACTGGCAGATGATCAGGTCGAGCCTGTTATAAAATTTGACAAGCAGGTTGTTATAGAGCACGGGCTGACGGGCTCTTTTGCTGTTAACACTCACCACGCTGGATTCCCTTGCAATGATCCTCGTACTCTTTGGAAATATCCATTTAAATATGGCAAATAATAAATTAAGGTGGTTCGCTGTTGAAAGAATGATAACCGGTTTGATCTCTTTTACAAGAGAGCGGATCCTGAATATGGACTTGCGCACATTTTTGTATTGCAGGTCATAAACCGATATATCGGGATTTGTGATGGTATAAAAAGGATTTGCATTATTTATTACAGCAAGCGATACGTCAAAGATTGTTGTATTGATATGGTTGCATATCATAGATACATTGCGTTCCAGCCCACCGCATTCAAGCGTTGGTACAACGATCAATAATTTTATCCTGCTGATTTCCTCTGCCAAAGTTTTAGTTTAATGACTTAACGGAATATCCATACGCTGCACAAAAAGCCCGGGTATCTTTAACAGCTACCAGGTTCTCGCAAATTACGGATTTGTAAGTGGAAGATAAAGGGGATAATGTATCACTGTTCAGTTTATATACTTCAAAACCATTTTGACGGAATATATTAATCACTTCAACAGTATCATACCCAAAGCCGGTAAAATGTTTTTCCCAGGATTCGAAGAAAACAATATTTGTTCTTTTAAAAGTAGAAACGGCGCCCTGCAACACAAATTTTTCATAGCCCTCCACGTCTATCTTAAGCAGGTCGATGGCAGGCTCATCCTGCAGTAAATGATCCAGTGTATCAAGTGGGACCTCGATCCCATCCTTGTGTTGAAGCAATACTTTATTCTGGTCATCTGAATTTATATTGCTGAAAAAGATATTCCCTTGCTCGTTGCCAACGGCAGAATTTACCAGTACGATATTGGAAAACTGATTAAGCTCAACATTTGCTTTTAAATGACCGAATGTCCGTGGATGGGCTTCAATGGCGATCACTTTGCCTTTATTTCCAACGATGACTGAAGCAGCCAGGGCCAATGTTCCGATGTTTGCGCCGACATCTGCATACACATTTCCAGGTTTCAATATCTTTTGAAGAAATTCCTCGTCTTCATGCCTTTCTTTTGAATCAGCGAAGAGCGTAGCAGCCAATGCAGATTTTGAAAATTTTATTTTGTAGCCATTCATCCGGATAGAAAAAAATCGATTGAGCCCTGTTTTTACAAGCAGCTGGCCCGCAATTATTTTCAGCGGGTGCCTGGATTGCTGTAAAACTTCTATGAATGATTTTATTCTTTGTATCATGAATGATCATTGGGGATGCCACCAGCATCATTTCTTTTTTCCGATATAAACGAGGTTGTCTTTTTTCGTTTTGGTAAATATTCTTTTGGCCCGGTCCAAAGCCTGGTGAATAAACCCATTCTTACCGTGCCACCTGATATTTATCCCTTCGCAAAATATTGTTGAAAAGTTGAACTGGGAAGCAAGGGAAGTTAAGCTCTTTACATTCCAGCTTCGGATATGCTGCATGTGATGAAAACTGGCGCCACAATCTGCGCAGTGCACAAAAGTTTTTTCAAGCGCTTCATCATTGGGTGTTGTAACAACAATGATCCCACCGGGTTTTAATATGCGTTGTATTTCTGCGAAGGTAGAATGCAGGTAATTGTCTGTGAGATGTTCGATTGTTTCAATGAGAAACACTACATCAAAAAAATTGGCTTCATAGGAAGAGGGAAGCTGTGTAAGGAGTTTACTGCCTTTAAAAGCTTTTTTACCGGCAAACTTTTCATCTACTTCTTTTGCAATGCTATCTGTAAAATCGCACGCATAGATCTCTGCATGGGGATAGCCTTCCAGTAAATACTGTACTAAAAATCCTTTTCCAGTTCCATAATCCAATATCCTTCCTTTCAGCGGATGATGTTTATTTACAAATTTCAACACCGCATTACCTGCCTGTTCGGTAAACCATGTTTCATCATAAGGTTTATAGTTATTTCTAAAATTCCAGAAACGTGCTACTTTTTCATCTGTCCATTCCAGTAAGTGAGGTTTGTACTCGTTACTCATTTTTAATTTTTTAACAGGCTGCTTAAAAAACCGCTTAAGGATAACATTAAAATCCTGCTTTCAAAAGCACCTGCACCAGATTGAATGTGGGTATTTTGACGATTTAATAATACAACAAATGACCGTATATTGTTTATGTTGCTGTACCTGTCGTTTTTTTATAATTGGCTTCGAGTATCTTATTATAAATCCGCCCCGCAACAATAAATGCAAAAGCAAACAGCCTGGCAGCAGGGCGCAAAGATACCCATTCCCGTTGATTTTTATTTAAAAATGGGAAAAAGCTGTGATAAACCAGCGCCATTTTAAAAAAATAACCTGGATAATAAATGAAATAACGGAGATCATCATTCAGGACAGCACTGCTCTCAAGGCAATTAGGCAGCGCTTTCGATTGAGGCGATTTCCCGGTACCCGACATTAATGAATGTTCCTCGTTGATATAATAGATGCGCATTTCATTGCTGATGAACCGGAGCATATATTTGTCCGTCATTTTTCTCCAGGTGATCGCTTCGGGAAACAAACAGTTACGGATATGCCCTGGAAAAGGGAACTCCCGCATGATGGCTGTTTTGTTGATCATGAAAGCTTCTTTCCTGAAATGATGTTTATAAAACATGTCACGGAAACTTCCATCAAAGACCCCATTGGGTACCGCATCAGATATTCTATTTCCATATTGATCTTTACAGCATGCACAGATACCACAGAATAATTGCTTTTTTTCGGAAGGTATATTTTCCCATGCACTCATGAAAACCTCTAGGGTGTTTGGTTCAAGTTCATCATCGCTGTCCGCAATATGGAACCATTCCCCGGTTGCGAGTTCCAGTCCTTTGTTGATCGCGATATGTTTGCCGGCGTTGGGCTGAAAAAAGTAGCGGATCTTAAAAGGAGGCTGTTGTTCCATGAATTTTTCTATAACAGCTTTTGTATCATCAACAGACCCGTCATCAACAATGATCCATTCAAAATCGGTCAGTGTCTGTTTCAGCAAGCTATTGAAGACCCTGTGTAATTTGCCGGCACGGTTATAAGAAGGAGTAAATACACTAATCAGCGGCATAATCATGCATTGAAAGGGATTTGAGCTTTTTATTGAACGAGATAAAATTTAAAACAGCAATTATTAAAACGATCATACATAGATTGATCGCCATACCCTTGCCGCTATAAAAGTAAGCAAAGATACAGGCGCTTACGAGGTTAATAAGTACCACGGAAAAGATATTTGCAATGGCTTGTTTTTTTTGCCCCTGTATGATCATGAGTTGAAAAAAGAAAGCCACATAGGGAGAGAATAGAAGGCCTGCACTCATTATTTTGAGAATGTCTACGGCATAGGAAATGTCGCCGGGATTATTTTTACCGCTCAGGAACCTTACAATATATTCGGCAGTAAAAAATTGCAATACCGCAAGAATTACAAATGCAGTTAAAAAAAGCAGCAGGATCGTTTTTATATTTTTTTTATATGCCCGCAAAGAAGTGCTGTACAATTGTGTCAGGTGCGGATAAAAGGTGCGGTTGGCAATATTGGTCAGCATCCCGATCGCACTGAATATTTTTTCAGCGATCGCATAATAACCCACCATTAAAGGGTTGGTGAATATCTGGAGGATGAAAAGATTTACAGAAGAATATAAAGGCGCCAGGATAATGCTTGTAAAAACATAGGCACTTTCTCTGAAAAGTGAAACAATGAATTTTTTCTCCGGGATCTTTATTTTCAGGGAAACTGACCTGCACAGGATGATAAATCCCAATAAACCGGCAATGAGACTACCTGCAGAAAGTGCCAGTATCGCATAGATGATATCTGTTTGCCCTTTTACCAGTAATATGATCAGGAACAATGCAGTGAATTTTGAAACAAATGCCACCAGTGTAATGTTGCGCATTTTCTGGATACCCTGGAAATACCAATCCGGGAAAAGCAGGTTTCCAAGCAGGTACAATGAGGAGATGAGAATGAATACAAAGTTTTCCCGCAGGTATGGAATAAAAATACAGCCGATCAAAAAGGTTATGATTGAAATAATAAGAAGTATCCCCTTAATGATATAAACTGCTGTGATGATCTGGTTTGTCTTTTCACGGTCATTTAGGCTCTTGGTAATGTGTTGGGTAGCGATCAGTCCAAAACCAAAAGATACCAGCATATCAAAATACATGATCACCGTTTGTATCAATGTAAATATGCCAAAACCTTCAACACCTAAAACCCTTAAAAGATATGGGAATGTAATAAGCGGGAAAAGTATAGAAAGGCCCTGGACAAGCGATAATGAAATAAAATTATGGACGATCCGTTTTCTATGCTCAGCCATTATTTCCTGTATTTTCTTTGTGCAACGCTAATGTCCATTCAGCCATTACAACGGTTCGTAAAAATAGGCTAATTTCTATTCATGCGGCAACGTTAGTTTACCCTCAATAGCGTTACCGTGGAAGGTTTTGCAATTACAGATTTACCCAATTGGTTCCATCATATCCCTGCAATACAGGATTGGGCCCGCAATCGGTACACATCCTGATCATACCCACGACAGGTGTTGCCGGGCGCTCTGCGCTCGTACCAACCGGGACGATGATCGCACCCGTACCTTTTACATCCAGCTCTGCGCGGGGTGTATTCGGCCCTGGTTCTGTTGTTGTGTTTATGCTGGTGAAGCCACTGCGAAGCATGGTCAGGCTGTTTCTGCGGCTTGCTTCATTCAGGCCATTTCCAATGGCGAATAACATTTCATTCGGCTCAAAACTTTCTACCTGCATAGCAGCAATGGTATCATTGTAATGTCCAAAGGCGCTCATAGCACTGCTATTGGCAATGGTGCCATGATTGGCAGCCATACTAAAAACATTGCTTGACTTATTCAATACCCCCAGCGCAATGGACCCATACCCCGAATTGACATTACTGATACCTGCAGTAAATGTGCCCGAACCAGGCGTAGTATTGGTAAGTGCCAGGTTGCGGGAGGAAATATTATTGAGGCCAAATGAAGTGCTGTAGGGAGCATCTTTAACAATGATATTGTTTCTGCCTCCCGTTATTGATGCAAGCCCGCTATCCTTATTATTTTGTCCAAATGCCATTGCTGATTGATAGTATACAACATTATCCCTGCCGATCGCCCCGAGATAATTACCATCAGCTGTATTGCTTTGCCCGAAAACAGTATTTGTATTGCCCGATTTAATGCTATTATTTTCCCCGCCTGTAAAATGAGAATTACCTGCGAGCACTTCATTGCTTGTACCAAAAAGGCTGCTGAAATTACCAGTTGCAATATTTGCATAACCCATGCTTACATTCCCCCTTCCGTTGTTTATCACGTTACTTTCTCCCATGATCATATTTGACATACCAGCATTTATCTTGTTGTCGTAACCAAATGTTGAGCTATACTGCACACTGCTTTTAATGATATTATTAAGCCCACCTGAAATAGACGCATACCCGCTGTCCTTGTTGCCCTGTCCAAGCGCCACCGCAGATTGATAAAAGACGATATTATCTTTCCCGATCGCACCGAGGTAACTGCCATCTGCAAAATTGGTTTGCCCGAAAATACTGTTTGCATTACCGGCCTTCACGGTATTATTTTCTCCTCCTATGAAATGAGAATTGCCGGCAAGCACTTCATTGCTTGTTCCAAAAATATTGCTGAAATTAGCATTTATGGTATTTGCATAACCCATACTCACATTTCCCCTTCCAAGGCTTATAATGTTGCTTTCGCCCATGGCCGTATTTGAAAGGCCGCCGATGACCTGGTTATCATAACCAAACGTTGAGCTATACTGTACATTGTTTCTAATGATATTATTAAGTCCGCCTGAAATAGATGCATACCCGCTGTCCTTATTTCCCTGTCCCAGTGCTACTGCAGATTGATAGAACACAATATTATCTTTACCGATCGCTCCAAGATAGCTTCCATCCGCGAAATTGGTTTGCCCGAAAATACTGTTTGCATTACCGGCTTTCACGGTATTATTTTCTCCCGCAACCACATGCGAGTTACCTGCAAGTACTTCATTGCCTGTGCCAAAAATATTGCTGAAGTTAGCTGTGACAGTATTGGAATAACCCATATTTACATTTCCCCTTCCACTGTTTATCACGTTACTTTCTCCCATGATCATGTTTGATACACCCGCGTTTATCTTATTGTCGTAACCAAATGCAGCACTATACTGTACATTGTTTTTTATGATATTATTGAACCCACCTGCCAGTGACGCATAGCCGCTGTCCTTGTTTCCCTGTCCCAGCGCTACAGCAGATTGAAAGTAAACGATATTGTCTTTACCGATCGCCCCGAGATAACTTCCGTCGGCAAAATTGTTATTGCCAAAAACGCTGTTTGAAATTCCGCTATTAACTATATTGCTTTGGCCGGCAGCAATATGGCCTGTTCCTTCAGTTGTATTTGAGATCCCCAGGTTAACATTACCATTGCCAGCTTTTATAATATTGCTCTCACCCATAGCTGTATTCGAAGAACCGGCAATCAATTGGTTGTTATATCCCAATGCTGAACTATACTGAACATCCTGCCAGATCGTATTACTCAACCCCGCTGCAAGAGAAGCGTAGCCACTATCTTTATTACCCTGTCCAAGCGCTACCCCCGATTGGAAAAAAACGATATTATCTTTCCCGATCGCACCGAGGTAACTTCCTTCAGCAAAATTATTCTGGCCAAAGATCGCGTTTGAAACACCTGCTTTTACAGTATTGTTCTCACCTGCTATGATGTGCGCATTTCCCACGATCACTTCATTGTTGTGCCCCAATAGGCTGTTGTAATTACCATTTGAAGTATTGATATAACCCATATTGGTATTGGCCTTGCCGGCTTTTATAATATTGCTTTCACCCATGGCTATGTTCGAATTGCCTGCTTTTATTTCATTCAAAAAGCCAAGCGTATTACTATAAGAAACCCCGTTATATATTCTATTCCTTAAACCCATTGTTAATGAGGCCCAGCCCGAGTCTGCATTTTCCTGGCCCAGCGCTACTGCAGACTGGTAAGCGGTAATATTTTTATATCCTAACGCTAAACTATAAGCGCCTGCAGTTTTATTTTGATAGCCAATAGCTGAAGAGCCGGCACTTACGGCAGTATCGGAAAATCCAAAACTCCATGAATGTGGGCCGTAAGAAAGAGAATTCAATCCCTCGGCGTGGCTGTAATCGCCGCTTGCAACAAGGCCGTTGCCGGTTAGGGAAATGATCCCTTTGGCATTTCCATTGATCCCCACCGTCTGGTCATTCGATTGATAGGGCCAGGTTGGTGGCGCCGCTTCTGCATTACTGTTTATACTTGCCCATACATTATTGGTTTTATACAGGTAGATACAATTGCTGTCAATATTGAAAACGATCATCCCGTTCAAAGGGGAAGGGATCGCTTCCATCTGCAGGGTTGTCATTCTCGGCAACACCAATGCCTTGGAAGTGCTTTCAAGCTCAAGCAGTGAACCCGGCGACATGACTGCCGGATTATTACCAATCTTCACCTGGGCTATGAGATGCACACCCGTGATCATTACCGGTAAAAGGATCATCATTGCTTTTTTCATAAAAAACTTTTTTAATAAAAAAAATTTAATTCATATTAATCCAAACGGCCCCATTGAAATATTCAAACTTTTTTGTTTCTGTATTGAAACGGATCATTCCGCTCACCGCATGAATGGGAGTAACGGCATTCAGGAGGATCGATGTCAGTCCGAAATTTCCCATCTTCACCCCGTTGTTATAAGTTACCGCAAATGGATTTGCAAAACCATTGTACCCGATCGAATCCGTTGCGGTCACCGGGGCATTCAGTGTTATTTTTATGACCGAATTATTTTCAATGCCAAGCCCTGTCACAACCAGCGATGGATTGTTGAAATAAAAAGAAGCGGCGTTAAGTGGATTTATCACGGAAAGTGAATTGGAATAGGGCGGCAAACAATAAATGGTCTTATCATCCGCAAACATTGTGAAGAAATAAGGCACATCTCTTTTCCTTGTTAGGTTATAATTATATACCACGAACCTTCCTGTTGAATCTTCCACTTTAAAACTGATCGAATCCGGCTTTGCAATAATACCGGAAACGGGCACTACTCCTGCCAATCGTCCTGTACTTCCATCCAGGCTTAACCAGGAAGGCGCTTTCAATAAAGAATATTTCAGCGTTGAATTATCCGGCGCAGTATTCACCGAAAAATTGTTTTTTATATCAAATAAATAATCCGTTCCATTATCAGCGGAATCTGCAGGCAGGTTTTGCAGCGAAGCGCTCTCACCCCTGATGAATGTCAGCATTACTTCCAGTGCCCTTGGGCTGATGGTATGGTCTGCTTCTGTTTCATCCAGGTAGAATTTAAAAAGGCCATCGGTTCCCTGTAATGCTTTTGCTACGGAATCAGCATAAAAAATATGGGGATATGCGCCGGCAAAGCAACAGGCATCATAACGGTTATTGATCTGCAGCATTTTCCGGGCAGGCGCCAGGCAGGCAAGGGCATAAATCTCATGATAATCCAATAAATACTTAAATAGCGGGCCGTAATATTGCTCCGCATCGCCATTCGGATAAAACGCATTCCTCACCGGTATGGGCCAGGAACCAGCCACCGGGAATGCATAGCTTATGGAAGAATCCATGGCAGGGTAGATCGATGTGGTCCATCCGCCACCCGAAAGGCCGCACATATAAATGGAACTATAATTACTTCTTCCCAACAAATTTAAGGATGCGATGAGTGGTTTGAAAAAGAATGATAAGGGATATTGGTAATGGCCTTCGGTAAATAATGCGTCGTGGTTATTGTATCCGCATACAAGACCAATGGGGGACAAAAGCTTGTAATTAAGCATCGGCACGGCAAGAACTGTATAACCTTGCTCAAGCAGGGAGGGTATGATAAAACCCGGTTCTGCGCCACTGTTGATACCCATAATATCTTCCGTGGGTGCAATGCCTGCACAATGGCCGGAATGGTAAATGAATAATTTTCCATTGCTGTTATGCGGATGAAAAAGGTAAACCTTTATTTTTTCGGGAAAATCTTCGGTATTGTCCCCCAGTTTAACTACAAATTTATCTATTGAATCAAGATTGCCCAGAGGATACAGGATGGAATTATACGGAAACCCGACAAACAGGTCAAGGGAGTTGACATTGCTGACCACGGAATCCGGCATTATATCATATGGGAAAACAATGCTGCCAAAGACCACTTTTTTTAAACTATCCCTGAAGGCACGGGCGTTTGTTTCTGTGACCTTAATGGGCTTTACTTTTTGAGCCGCAACTTCCTGTAAAAGCAAAAAAACACAACCCACAAGGATACCCTTGAGTAAGTGTATTTTCATTTTATAGCGATAAAAAAACATTAGCAAAGCTTAAAAAAACAGATCCCGGTAAAAAATCAGCATAGAATTGTTCTGGTATCCTCAAATATAGCGAGTTATGCAGTAAATCACAAGTTTTCAACATTACTGGCCTCATTCCCTCCCCGCCACAAAAAAAGAGAGCTAAAGTAGGCCCTGAAAAACATTTAGTTATGGTAAAGATTACATTATTATTTATAAAATATCACAGCTCCGCGGATCACAATTATCTTTGCCGTTATGCATTACGCGTCTGTAGAAAATATCAGTAAGTCTTTTGGAATAAGAACACTTTTTAAAAACATTACCATTAATATCGAGGAGGGGGATAAGATCGCACTGGTGGCCCGGAATGGCAGCGGCAAATCAACACTCATGAAGATCATTGCCGGCCTCGATACGGCGGATTCAGGGATCGTATGGGTACACAAGGACATAAGGACCGTGATGTTACAGCAGGACAATGATTTTGATCCCGGTAAGACAATATGGGACAATGTGTTACGCCTGGACAACCCCGTTGTAAAAGTGGTAAAGGAATACGAGCAGTTCTTAGAGGAAGGCTCAGATGATCATGATAAGCTTGGCAAACTCATGGAAAACCTGGATGACCTGAATGCCTGGAGTTTTGAAAGTGACCTGAAACAAATACTGGGGAAGCTAAACCTTCACCACCTGAACGAAAAAGTAGGAAACCTGAGTGGGGGTCAAAAGAAAAGAGTAGCGCTTGCACAGTCATTGATCGAAGCCCAGTTGCATGAAGGACGTTGCTTATTGATATTGGATGAGCCAACCAACCACCTGGACGTATCCATGATCGAGTGGCTGGAAGAATACCTGAGTGCACAAAAGATCACGTTACTGCTGGTGACGCATGACCGGTATTTTTTAGATGCAGTTAGCAACGAGATCATTGAAATCGATGACGAAAAAGTATATGTGTACAAGGGGGACTATGATTATTTTTTAGAACAGAAGAGTTTGCGACTCGAGGTACAGCAGAGTGAACTGCAGAAAGACAAAAATATTTTCAGGAAGGAACTGGAGTGGATGCGCAAGCAGCCGAAGGCCCGAACTACGAAAAGCAAAAGCAGGCAGGATGCTTTTAAAGACGTTGAGGAACGGGTAAAACTTCAGAAAGATGTGGCAGAAGTCAGCCTCCAGGTTAAAATGACAAGGCTTGGTGGCAAAATACTTGAGTTGAAGAAAGTAAATAAGAACTACGGAGCCCTGACCATTTTGAAAGGCTTTGACTATACTTTTAAAAAAGGAGAACGCATTGGGGTAGTTGGAAAGAATGGCGTAGGGAAATCTACTTTTTTAAAGATCGCATTGCAACTGGAGCAACCCGACAGTGGTAAGATCAATCACGGCGACACCGTGGTATTCGGTAATTTCAGCCAGGACGGGTTGCAATACAAAGAGGATAAACGGGCCATTGAATATGTAAAATCAATGGCTGAATATTTTCCGCTGAATGACGGGACGAAGATATCTGCAAGCCAGTTCATGGAAAAATTCGGCTTTACCGCGGAACAACAGTTCACATTGCTGAGTAAATTAAGTGGCGGGGAAAAGAGAAGGCTTCACTTGATGAGCATACTTTTTTTAAACCCAAATTTCCTGGTACTGGATGAGCCGACCAATGACCTTGACCTGCAAACGCTTCGTACCCTCGAAGAATTTTTACTGGAATATCCCGGTTGTATTTTGATCGTTAGCCATGACCGTTATTTTATGGACAGGATGGTGGATCATTTATTTGCCTTTGAAGGCGATGGGGTTGTCAGGGATTTTCCCGGGAATTACAGCCAGTATCGCGAAGCGGTATCAAAAGGGCTGGTTGAAAAGAATACACAGCAGATCATGAAACCAGCGGTAAGTCAGACCACGGACGACAGGCCGCCGACAACCACACTGCAGAAGAAGCTTTCGTTCAAAGAGAAATATGAACTGGAGAGTTTGGAAAAAGAGATCCCGGCATTGCAGGACGAAAAAAAACGGCTTGAAGAAAAAATGAATAGCAATATTGGGTACGATGAACTGCAAAAAGCTGCAGACAGGGTCAGTATCATTATTGCATCATTGGATGAAAAAGAAATGAGGTGGCTGGAGTTGAGTGAAAAAGGATAGCCAATTTGAAGATTTGGAAATTGTTATAATCTGTTTAATCCTTTGCGACATGTTAAAAATCAAAAGCCCATCTTACCTCACAATCTTATTTTCAAATTTTCAAATCTCCAAATTTTCAAATCAGACATTTCGTTTATAGGGGAGCAAAATATGAAAGGAAGCTCCGTGCCCCTGTTCTGAAACAGCAAATATTTCTCCGCCATGATGCATTACCACCCTGCGGCATAAAGAAAGCCCGATACCCGATCCTGGATATGTACGATTGTTGAGCCGCTGAAAAATATTAAAGATCGTATCTGCATATTGTTGGTCAAAACCGATCCCGTTATCCGTAAATACAAGTTCCACGTAATCCAGTTCCTGGTCGAGCGCGGGATAAGAGGCTTTTTTGGAAGGCGCTAAGTTTTTTGTCGTGATCTTAACTTTTAACGGGATATTTTCCCTGGCAAATTTGATGGAATTGGCGAGGAGGTTAAAAAATAACTGGTTCATCTGGATAGAAATCGCATCTATCACAGGCAGCTCATCAGCTTTAACAGATACTTTTCCTCTTTCAATATCCAGTTCCAGGTCCGCTACAACATTTTTCAAAATATCGTTCAGGTTAGTCGGGACAAAAACATCTTCAGCCTTGCCAAGTTTTGAAAAGTTTAGAATGTCATTGATCAGCACTGACATTCTTTCTGAAGAAGCAATTATTTTCTGAAGAAAGCTTTTTTCTTTTTCATTTGATTCCGGGATAAGGTCCTGGACCATGCCTGCAAAAGTTTTGATCTTTCGCAATGGTTCCTGCAGGTCATGGCTGGCTACGTATGCATATTGTTCCAGCTCGGCATTTGATTTTTGCAAAAGCATATTTGCTTCCTTCAGGCTGAGGGTTCTTTCCGATACAATTTCTTCGATCTTCCTCCGGGCCAATACCTGGTCAGAAACATCCAGTATAATGACCATGATCCTTTCAACTTTGCCAAGCTGGTCAAGCAGGGGCTGAAAAACAAAGTTGACAAATACTGTTACCAGTTTTCCATCCCTTACAACCGATCCTTCATATTCAGTGGCGTGATATGGCTTACCGGTAGTTCTTACTATATCCAGTACTGCATCAAAACCCTGCTCTTTAATTTCAGGAAATGCGACCAGTAAGGGATAGCCTTCAAAATCTTCCCTTTTTTTGGCCGTCAGGTCCAGGTAATAATCATTTACAACTTCTACGATATATTTAGTGCCCCTGTAAATAGCCATTCCAACAGGCGCCTGCATTACGATGCTCCTGAAATTATTTTCACTTTCCCTTAATGCTTCTTCAAACTTTTTACGTTCTGATATATCCCTGGCAACAGCAAACAGGTATGGCCTCCCTTCCAATATCAGTCCACCCATATTTATTTCTACCGGGTAAGCGGTACCGTCCTTTTTTTTATGCAGGGTCTCAAAGGGGGGAATGTTTTCTTTTTGTGCCCAGGAAAATGCCTTTGAAAAGCGGTCATCATTGAACATGGGGTCTATATCGGGGACCCGTAGGTGCAGCGCTTCTTCCCGCGTATAGCCCCATCTTTCAAGGGCAAGATCGTTCAGGTAAGCGAAATGCCCGTTCTCCATGATCAAAATAAAAGGGTCATTGGCATTATCCGCCATGAATTTGAAGCGCCTTAATTGTTCCTCTGATCTTCTTTCTTCGGTGATATCCCTGAAATACCAGGCCCATCCATAGTTAGTTCCGTCATCCCCCACAACCGCATTGCCATGCCTTTCAATGATCCTGCCATCATTGAAAAGGATCTCTTCTTTGCTGGCTTCACTGGTATGGGCATAGATATAATTCACCCTTTCAATAAAAGCTGCCGGGTCCTGCAGCCTCGTCATCGCAAATTCCAATGCGGCAGTATCATCCAGCCTGTCAACAATATGCTGCGGCATTCCCCATATTTCTTTAAAATGCTTATTCATGGAAAGGATCTTTCCCTTCGTGTCTACGATCAGGATCCCGTCTGGTATTGCTTCATTTTGTGCTTCCATCAAAGCTGTTCTGAACCGCAGGTCTTTTTCAGCATTTTTGGAACTGACGCTGGCAGTAACATCAACTATATTACAAAGCACGCCGCCGATATTACCGGCTTCGGTATAAACCGGTGTATATGAAAAAGTGAAATAAAACTGTTGCACGCCGTCGGTCGTTCTCAATTCATATGGTTCATTCTCCGAAAAAAAAGTTTCTCCCTGAGTAACGATATCGAACCGGGGCTTGATCGTTTCCCATATTTCCGGCCAGATCTCTTTAATGGGTTTTCCCAATGCCCCGGGATGCCTTTCCCCGAGGAGCTTACTATAACTTTCATTATAAATGATAATATTGTCTGTACCCCAGCTTACCAGCATGGGAAAGGGAGAGTGCAGGCAGATATCAACGGTGGTGCGGAGGCTTTGTGGCCATTGATCCATCGGGCCAATAGCTGTCCGGGCCCAGTCAAGTGACCGCAGCAGGGTTGACATTTCATCACTACCTCCGGGAAAGACGTACCTGTTGGAATTTTCTTTCAATAAACAATCAATGATTGAGGGTCTGAGAATCGCCTTGAAGTTAGTGAAAAAAATAGTCTGGCGGTTGCGGGAGTATTAGGATGGCTTTTTTTTGGGTGCTCCTTATTACCTCGGGTAGGTATATCTACGAAGTTGATCTACGATCCGTACAGTAATTACATCATGTTAAAATGAGGGTGTAAACGCTCTTGTATGGCAGCTGTTAACGCCGCATCTTTGTATCAGAAATCGAATGAGAACCTCTGAGATTATCTAAGTATCCAAATCCTAACAAAGACTAAAGAAGCAAATCCAATTTCCCGCCTATGCCTTAAAAAGCGATGATGGCAAAAACCAAAACGAGTATCCAAATCCTAACAAAGACCGAAAAAGCAAATCCAATTCCAGCCTATGCCTTAAAAAGCGATGATGGCGAAAAACCGAACTCTGAGCCCAGGACCAAATTATTTTACTATACAGCTAACACTGACGAGTAAATTCAATCCTGAAAAACCGGCCAAAAAAATTCAGCTCCCGTTTTTTTACGGGAGTTTTTTATTTATCAACTTTACGGACCAGCAAAAAAATCCCGGGCTGTAAACCCGGGATCGCGCTAAGAAAACTAAGCTTTTGTTTCCACCAATTTTGCCAGTAGCTCATCGAGGTTAGTATGTGCTGCAGTAAACCCTTCCTTGAATCCCATTTTGATGATCGTTTCAAGATCTTCTTTGCTTGCAAAAGTTATCACGATATTTACTTTGGTACCGCTTGCTGTTGATGAAAAGTTATTTTCCCAATGCATGGACGGAGCCGTATCGAGCCTGTTTCCGTCTTCATCGCAAAAGGAATCCTTTCCGTCAAATCTTTTTAGATCTTCGATCAATAAATAATCGGCCCTGCACCAATGCCTTTCCCCGGCTGGTCCCTGCATATAATAAAGCCAGGTACCACCAACCCGGAAGTCCATGCTTTTTGTAACTGCTTTCCATGGAAGTGGGGCCCACCATTCATCCAGGATAGTACTGTCGGTCCATGCCTGCCATACCAGTGGAAGATCTGCATCGAATTCTCTTTCGACAAACATTTTAGTGTTGCTTGTGTCGTTGCTGAAAATGGTCTGTTTCATTTGCTTATTTTTTATTTTTTAATTGGTTCAATACCTTATCGAGTTTGGTAAACCTGTTTTCCCAATTTTGGCGGAAAGGTTCCAGCCAGTCTGCCACTTCTTTCATTTTTTTTGGATTGAGTTGATAATAGATCTCCCTGCCATTAGCTTGCTGTTTTACAAGCTCGCATTCATCCAGGATCCTGATATGTTTTGAAACAGCCTGCCTGGAACTGTGGAAATGTTCGGCGATGGCATTGGGTGTCATCGCCTGCGAAGCGATCAATACAAGTATTGCTCTTCTTGTAGGATCTGCGATGGCCTGGAATGGATCTCTTCTCATGAATGATATAATTAATTGCGCAACCGTTTGATTGCAAATATAAGCAACTATTTAGTTGCACAAAGAAAATCCATGATTTTTTTTTGGGTACTGTCAACGGGAAGATTGAGTAACCAGGTACCAAAACACTCCCGCCACGCAGACCGGGAATATTAAACCCCAGTTGTTAAGGAGAATACCTCAGGTTGAGGAGTTCCGGCATATACTGGATATCATGAAATTAACTGGCAGATATTTTGGAAACAGTAAAGCTGCAGCCGGACAATTAATCTTTTTTAAAAACAACGAACATGGATTTTTAACCTTAAAAATAAGATCATGCTGAACCCGAAAATTTTTATCAGTTTCATCGCCCTGCTTATATTGGGCTCCTGTGTAACAACAACTACCGGGGGAGGTTATATGCAGCCGCTATACATTGGTCCCGGCATAGGACTCGGGACCATTATTGCAGTTGTAGTTTCATGGAACAGGAATAAGTCAATTCTTTGGGCGATCATACATGGATTTTTGGGTTGGCTGTATATTATATATGTATTGATCGTTGGAAAGAAAAAGGATTAAGCTGAGATGCATGCCAATGCCTACCAGTAACCTAAAATGCTGGCGGATGGAAAACATCCCGCCGGGGCGCCCTGGCATCAGATCTTAACGGCCGTACCGGTAGCTACTACCATCAGCATACTTCCGGAACCACCGATCGTTTCAAAATCGAGGTCGATGCCCACGACAGCATTGGCGTTCAGTTGCTGTGCTTTTTGAGAAAGCTCATTCAGTGCATGGCCCCTTGCTTCTTCGATCACTTTTTCGTAAGTACCGCTCCGGCCGCCTACGATATCCCTGATGCCGGCAAAGAGGTCCTTAAAAATATTGGCGCCAATAATAGACTCGGCCGTTACGATACCCAGGTATTCCCGGATGGGCTTTCCTTCGATGGTGGGTGTGGTAGTTAAAAGCATATGAATTGTTTTATCTTTTTTTAGCGGCCACTTTTTTCGCTGCCTTTTTTACAACTTTCTTAATTGTTTTTTTTACAGGGGCAGCTTTTTTTACGGCAGCTTTCGTTACTTTCTTCACCGCCGGTTTAACTATTTTTTTCTCAACTTTTTTTACAACTGCCTTTGCAGATTTTTTCTCAGCAGTGATCTTATGTATGGTTGATTTCACCGATTTAATGGCTCCTCCGGCCATTTCGACCAAATGTTCTTTTTCATTTACGAGCTTACCTGCCAGCTCACCAACTTTTTCGGCTATTTTGATCAGGGTTGATTTTGCAGGAGCTGATTTTTTTGCATTGTTTTTCTTGGTTGCCATTTTAGTGGGTTTAGTGGTAATAAATATAGGATAAAGACAGCGATCCCCATCATCCCTCTACGAAATACATATCAATCCCTCCCTTATTTTTCGCTTCGATCTTCCCCCGGTGGGTGCAGATAAATTTATCTTTTACTAACTCATAGGTAGAGCCGCTGATGTTTACCTTCCCGATATGCCCGCTGCTTTCCATCCGGGAAGCAGTATTCACGGTATCGCCCCAGATATCGTATGCGAATTTTTTGATGCCAACAATTCCCGCAACCACCGGCCCGGTATGGATGCCGAGGCGCAATTCGAAATAGGGTTGCCCCTTTGCTTCCCGTTCTTTTTTATTTTGTTCAATGAATTTCACCATTTCCAGGCCGGCAGATACCACGTCAAAAGGGTGGGTATTGTTTGATACGGGTAAGCCACCCGCACACATATAAGAATCGCCAATGGTCTTGATCTTCTCGATCCCATACCTGGTTATGATATGATCAAACGCGCTGTAGCAATGATTAATTTCTGCAACCAGTTCTTCAGGAGTAAGTATTTCACTGGCCTGTGTAAAATTTTTGAAATCCGTAAACAGCACGCTGACAAGGTCAAAACTTTTTGTTTTTGCAGTGCCGGTGGCTTTTAATTCCTCCGCTGTTTCCTGCGGTAAAATGTTCAATAACAATTCATCACTTCTCTTTTTTTCCTTACTGATGCGGTTTCGTTGAGCAAAAAATACAGTGGCAAACAGGAGTACAACAGTGAACCCCCCAATAAAACTATTGCGTACTAATTTTTGCCGTTGTAGCTCCCTTTTTTGTATTTCTTTATCCTTGTTCAGTAAACCGATTTCCGATTCTTTTTTCTCAAGATCAAATGTAAATTGTAGCGTTCCTAATTTTTTATCAGTATCTATATTATAGATGGTATCCTTAATGGCGAGTAAAAGATCCTGGTACTTGAATGCGTTGGAAAAATCTGATTGTTGCGCATAGGCCATTGATAATCCCTGGTATGCATCTTTTATTTCGCTTACGGCATTCAGTGGTATGCCAAACTCAAGAGATCGTTTATAGGCATCAATAGAAGAACCCACATCGCCTTTTGCATAATAAGCTTGGGCCAAACCCACCAGGGATTGCGTCATGTCCAGGCGGGTATCCAGCTTTTTAGAAATTTCAAAAGCCTGCATATGCGTTTTTATAGCCTTTTCAAATTCTTTTTGCCTGGTATAAACCCTTCCTATATAATTGAGGGAATAAGGCAGATTTTCAGTGCCTTCGTAAGCTTTTACAGACTTGTTCAAATACACGAGTGCTGTAGAATCATTTCCCATTTTATAGTAAGTCTCTCCAAGATTAGCTGTAGAAGTGCCTATAGAATACTGGTCGTTAATTGCGAGGCTTAATTTATAGGATCGCAGAAAATATTCCAATGCTTTCCGGTATGTGGCTACTTTATTTAAATACACTCCACCGATATTTGTAAGCGACGTAAGAATCCTTAAAGTATCACCAATTTCTTCGGACATCTTAAGTGATTGTAAATGCAGTTCCAGTGATTTTGCATCATCACCCTGGGCAAAGTAAACCGCTCCCTGGTTGCTAAGCATATTGGCTACGCCTGTTTTATCACCCATTACACGATAAACGTCCAGCGCCTGCTGCCAGGTTTTAACGGCATCCACGTATTTTCCCTGCAGGTAATAACCGATTCCCATGTTTTTTAAAGCAAGGGCTAAGCCAGGCTGGTAGTTGATCCGCTCCGCCAGCTTGCCGGAAGAATCAGCAATAATTACGGATGTGTCCGGGTTATCGTTGAAGTAATTTTTGCTTAATGCATTCAATGTATTTACCCTGATGCTATCCGGGATATTTGAAGAAATTAATTTTTTCAGGCTATCGATCTCGTTAGCATAGCCCGTTACAGAAAAACAACATAAAAAGATAAGGTTCAATAAAATAAAACGGGCGGTTTTATTAGTCATTTCATTGATCATTTAATCATTATAAAACTAATAAATGGGATTGAATTAATATATTATTGTTTCTAAAAAAAGAATATTACCCGGCATCTCGTATCCGGCATCCGGTATTAACCATCCAGCACAACCCTAAAAAAGGGGGCTGTAGAAACCAGCCCCCTTTGTAAAAATGTTGATATACCTTGTCTATAATTTAACTAACCTAACGATCCTTCGCTGATCACCCTGGATCACTTCAACAAAATACACACCACTCCGCCATAGTTCAGCGCTGATCTTAAGGGCATTATTCACTCCCGTCTTTTGAACTGATCTCAAACTTCCGTCGGAATTAAGTATCCTTACATCAACCGGGGTCTTGTGATCACTGGTACTGATGGCCAAGTTAAATGAACTGATCACAGGGTTCGGACTCACAGTCACGCTGAGCACTGCATCATCGGATGAAATAGAACCAGTTTTTGAAACAGGGATATCAGGTGTTGAAGGCGGGTTATCGTTGGAACCCTTGTTGGTACCGGTAACCCTGAGACAGAATGCATCCATCTTCATGGTGTTGCAGGTAGCAGAACTTTGAACCCTTACCTTGGTAGTGCCGGTTGGCGCTGTAGCTGTGATACTGTAGTAAGCCAGTTGGCCAAAGTTAACGTCTACGTCACGGGTTACCGTCACGTTTGTTTGGCCCAACACGGTGCCTGCTGCATTGCGGAATATCAAACTCAGTTTAGGACTGCAGGATAATCCTGCAGTATGTATGCCTGCAAATCCACTAAAGGTTACAGTAGTACCTGCTGAGATAGTTACATCCTGGTAAACATTGGACGATTTACCGTTGGTGTTATTAAACCCGTTTTTACTTCCGCAGGCAGTGTATCCTGTTCCTGTACTGATTGTACCCCCGCTGGCACTCCAGCCTGTTGTTCCGTTTTCAAAACTACCGTTGGTTAACAGGTTGCCTGCAGTATTTATACAATTACAATCGGGCAATAAGCCAAAATCATATGAGTTATTTGTATTTGTATTCGAAGAAGATCCATCCGGCTCCGTGCCAATTGCTAACGTAATTGCATAACCTCTTATTTCAGTGCCAACCAGCACCCGCCCGTTGTCATCAGTATTGCTATTATTATCCGGGTCACTCCCGTTTACCGCGCTGCTGATATAGCCATTTGGCACAGCGGCACCCACGATATAATTCCCAGGAGCAAGACTGCTGAATGTATAATAACCGTTTGCGTCTGTTATTTTCGTTGCAAGGGCAGCTCCATCAGCAGTGTTGTCATTATTATCATCCTTGTATAATTTCACTGTGACATTCGCTATGCCATTTTCACTGCTTCCGCTAATGCCATCATTGTTTGCGTCATACCACACCCTGTTACCCAATGCAAGTATGGATGGAATAAACCCGGCATCGATGCTATTGTTCACCTGGCCCAGGGTTATGTTGAAATTTGGTACTATTCCACCAACCGGGTCACTGTCCTTGTTATCATCGGAGCCAATATTGCTTGCCGTTGGCGTATAGCCGGCAGGTGTAGTAAAGCTGACCTTATAAGTGGCTGGAGGCTGGTTTGTGAAACTGTATGCCCCACTACTTGAGGTTGTAGTTGTTGCCAGCACTGTTCCCGCGCTGTTCAACAATTTTACGGTTACACCGGAGATACCGCTTTCACTACCATCCTGTATGCCATTCGCATTCGCATCTTTGAAAACAAAATTCCCGATCGTAGCGCAATTCACATTGGCTGTTAATGTGATGACCGTGGCAGCGGAGATACAACCAACAGAATTCTTTGCTGTTAAGTTATAAGTACCAGGAGCCACGTTATTAAATGAGCCCGAAGTATTGGTGTAACCGGTTCCTGTTATACTGAAGCTGAGACCGGTTTTGGATGAGGTAACCGTGATCGTACCGGTGGTATTTGTGCAGGTTGGCTGTGTAACACTGGCCGTTGGAGCGGTTGGTACCGCTTTTGGCGCAGCGGTTCCGCTGCCGGAGGCACTCGTACAACCATTCACAGTAGTTTTAACGGTGCGGCTTCCGGATGAAGTAACAGTAATGGAAGAAGTAGTTTCCCCCGTACTCCACAGCAGGCTTCCAGCTGCATTTGTGGAGAGCACTGAATTACCGCAGTTATTCACCACCGTTACAACCGGTGTAGCAGGCGTTGTTTTAGGAGCGGCTGTTCCGCTTCCCAATGCACTGGCACATCCGTTAACGGTTGTTTTTACAGTGTAAGTTGCTGCGGTACTTACTGTGATGGTTGAAGTCGACGCTCCCGTACTCCACAACAAGGTTCCAGTTGCAGTGGTAGAAAGCGTTGATGTACCATTACAATTATTCACCACTGTTACTACCGGTGTGGCAGGGACAGCTTTAGGTGCTGCCGTTCCGCTGCCGTTTGCACTTGTGCAACCATTCACTGTTGTCTTTACTGTATAATTTCCAGCAATACTCACCGTTATAGATGCTGTGGAAGCTCCTGTGCTCCACAACAGCGTTCCTGCTGCATTGGTAGACAGTGTTGAACCTCCACAATTATTTACAACCGTTATAACCGGTGCTGTAGGTGTTGTTTTAGGAGCAGCTGTTCCGCTGCCGTTTGCACTTGCGCAACCGTTCACTGTTGTTTTAACTGTATAATTTCCAGCAGTACTCACCGTTATAGATGCTGTGGAAGCTCCTGTGCTCCACAATAAAGTTCCTGCTGCATTGGTAGAAAGGCTTGATGTTCCGTTGCAATTATTCACCACTGTTACAACTGGTGTTAACGGAGTTGTTTTAGGAGCAGCTATTCCGCTGCCGTTTGCACTTTGGCAACCGTTCACTGTAGTCTTTACTGTATAAGTGCCCGCGGTACTCACAGTTATAGATGGAGTGGAAGCCCCTGTGCTCCAGGACAATATTCCTGCAGCGTTCGTGGAGAGCGTGGATGTTCCGTTACAGTTATTCACCACCGTTACAACAGGTGTTGCAGGGCCATTGGCGACCGTTAATATACCATTTTCGTAGACAACGGTATAGTTTGGAACAGGTTCTGTTTGAACCAGGTTGGACGGAACGATCTGGTAAGTCCCTCCCGGTAGTGTACCGCTGCCCATATTTGTATTGCTGCTATTCAGCACCGTGAAATCGGGGCCGCTTAAAACAACATTACTGTCTGCATCGTCATATTGGTAAATAGAATGGATGCTGGAATAGACCGGCTGCACACCGGTACAGCCAATGGCACTATCCTTCGCCTTAACGGTTAGGGTTGCCGGCGTAATGACCAGGTTTCCTAAACCATAGGTAATATCAAAATTCTCAGAGATCAAAACACCCGGGCCTATCAGCCAATTGCCTACGGTGTATCCCGAGATCATATTCATTGACTGGAAGTTGGATAAAGAATCTGCTCCAGGTCCGTAGACATCCAGTGAATCTACAATGAGCAATACATTTTCATTTGTCTCATCATTGAAGCTGTTGCTGTTTACCGCCTGCTTGGCGTTCACTGCCTGCTTGGCATTCACCATTTGTTTGGCATTTACAAAAGCATTCCCATTTACCGCCTGTTTGGCATTGATCGCTGCTCTCGTGTTTACGGCCTGCTTGGCATTGCGTAGCGTTGCATTGGCTGAATCCAGCTGGTAATCAAATACAGATACAGGAGACAGGCCCACAAAGTATGTGGTGTCAAATACAATTCCGTTTACCGCCTGTTTAGCATTCACGGCTTGTTTCGCGTTTGCGGCAGCGTTACCACTAGCCATAAAGCTCATGTTCTGAAAATCTTCAGCGGTTAATAATACCCCATTGACTGCCTGCTTGGCATCCACGAGGATCACAGAGCTTGAAATAACATCCTGGTGGTTGGCTTTTAATGAATCTAAAAATGCAGGACGTTCCGAAGCATTAATGTTGGATGCGTCATAGCTGTAATTAAATTTCATTTCCTTACCATTAATGGATTCACCGTAAATGAGCGTAGTATCCCTGGGGGTAATGGTGATCGGCATCCTGTTGATCGTTAAAACGCCATCCACAAACCGGTAATTATATGATGCGGACAACGTTTGTGAATTTGGATTGCTGAGATCGGTAACCGCAGAAGCAGCACGCCTGTAATACAAACCAATATTGCTGAGCGTAGTGGCAGATGAAGAATAGGTGATATCTGTTAGTCCAAGGTCGGCCATCGTTAACCCTGACGCAGCCAAAGATTGGTTATTTAACCGTCACAGTAACAGTATAAGCAGGGATCATTTCACCAAAACGTTTGGTTGCATTGTTCACAGTGATCATTACATTTTTCGGAATCGATGTGAAGAAATACAGGGAATCACTAACACCTCCATCCAAACCATTAGGCGTAATGGCAGGATTAAACACAGTCAGTGGTGGATTACCAAGGAAGGCGGGGATATTTGCAGTTAGTTGTGTTCCGTTTGCCGTAACATCGGCTGGTATTGTATCATACTGGAAAATAACAGAAGCATTGTTTGCAAAATATTCACCATTGATCACAACCGTTACCGGGTCGGCGCCAGGCGTATAAGCAGAATCCTGTAAGTGCATATCTATCACCTGCGGGAATGGGTTGGAAAAAGATTGTAATGCATCATCAGCCTGGATAAATCCATGCCCCGTGCTATCATCATATCCTGCAGCACCCATGTCAATAGCGGTGTTTTGCAGGACTGTTTTCATTTGCGGCGCGGTAAATGATTCCCCGTCGAAATATCTTTTCTTTGCCTCAATCAGCAAAGCAGCAACTGCAGCTGCATGAGGCGCAGCAGCAGACGTTCCAAAGAAATTAGGGAACGGATCATTGTCAATATTGACCCCTCCAAAATTAACCGTCGTATTCACACCATTCGGGGCGACGATATCCGGCTTGTTTGTATTTACTCCGTTTACCAATGTTCCTCCCCTTGATGAGAACGAAGCAATAGTTGGTGGCGTTGTTCCATACGCAGGCGTATTTGAATACAACACAGCTCCTACAGCAATGGCATTTACATCATTGGCCTGCCCGATCACGGTTCCTGTACCCTGTACGTTGCTGGTGATGGTACCTTCGCCCCTGAAGAGAATATATTTGAAAAGTACATTCTGATTGCCGCCCTTGCGTGTTATAATGATTTTTGCATCTACGGTTGCCTGTACAACAAATGGCAGTATTTCCAATGGGTCTCCGTTCAAATTATTCCTGTTGAATCCAAACAGCTTGTTACCAAACTGGTCCACAAGGTAAATATCAAGATCAGTTGCTGCGCCCGCTTGTTTCATCTCCCACAGAATAGAAATTATCATCCCATTGTAACGCTATCGTATAGGTGCCTTTTGTTAGACTTAGATCCTGGAAATAGATCGCCACCAAAATTATGTGCAACACCTACATAACCCGCAGGTGCAGCGACCGGGCTGAAAACGCCTTCATATGATTTGTCACCAAAGTTACCTGCAGATGTAAAATAATTTACACCTGTAGACGTAACTTCGTCCACAGCCTGGGCAATGACACCATCTTTAAAGAATGGTTCAGTAATATAGGTAATATCATCAACGATCACATCACAGCCTTCATCCCGAAGCTGCCTTGATACCATCAGCAAAATTTCCTGCACTGATAAAACCGGAACGGAATACCAGTTCTGCATCCGGCGCCACATCATGCACGATCTGCATCATGGCACGGCCTTCATCCGTTGCCTTTCCATATGGATATTCCGCAGAAACAACAACCGGTTTGGTGTGAACAGGATTTCCTGATCCCGGCAGGTCTCCATTCATCACATCCAGCTGAGCAGGATTGCCAAATTTAGTATTGTAGCTATCAGACATCACGCCTACTTTAACACCTTTACCCGTAATCTTCCAGGCCGTCTTTGCTTTATTCGATACCATCGCCGTATCTCCCTGCGAGGTTGTTAAGCCGGTATTGAATGAAGAAGCGATAGGTGTATAGTAAGGACGTACATAATTAATATATGTTGATAATAAATTCAGCTTAGGCAGGTTGGCAATAGGGATACATTCCTGTAATGATCAACGTAGAATCACCATTGTCAATAAGGTTATGCATACCATAAGGAGCTGTTTGCAAGAGCGCTAAGTAGGTAATCATAGTGTCCCACATTTACGATCACTTCAATTAATACCTCTCCCGCCATATCATTGATCAGGAAAATATTATTGGATGCTGTAGTATCCACCAACGAATTTGGGTAATTATAAAGCTGCGTAAACTCTGAACCGATCAGGGTGTTGTATAGTATCATTTGCCGGTGGTTCATAATAAGGAATGATGCAATTGGTTAAAATTACATGAAGCCTTGCAGTATCCCTGCAGCCATTTGCATCTATAACATAATAAGTGTAATCACCCGGTGAAAGGTTTGTAGTATCAGAACCGGTGAAAATATAAGGTGCTGTACCGCCACTGGTGATCAGGTTTACATTACCGGTTGTTTGACCGCTTTCTACACAAACGATCAGGGTATCGCTTGCAGAAGTGGTAAGTGAAAGAGTGCAGACACAACCTGCATGAATAGCCGGATTATAATCGTTGCAATCTGTATTTTCCAGGATAAACCCAGCCGGTTGTGTGCAGGCATACACCGCGTAAGCCGGGTTACCAAAGCCGTCTCCATCCCTGTCACGGTAATATATTGTTGCAGGCAATACATTTATAGCCTGGAAGCAGGTATCAGATAATCCCGCTTCATCCGTTGCGATCCACCGGAGCTGCGTTAATCCAACCGGGAAACATGTTGGAGCGTTATTGGTAAACGTTATATTACCTGTGCCACCGATCGCTGTTGGATAAGGCGGCCCTACAATCAATACGCCGATCGCTCTTGCCGAATCATTCGTGTATTTGAATTCCTGGCAGAAATAATCGAGTGACAATTCCTGCGTAATATAATAGATACCCGGAGTTGTTGGTGCAAATGAATTAACACTACGTGCACCACCTGAACCATTGCTGATACTAGCTTCACATTGCAAGGTTGTAAATGTAGATCCGATACCGACATTGGATTGTACAACACAACCAGGACAGTATCCGCCCGGCGGGAATGAAACAGAAAAACTATAATTCAGTGTAAATGGATCTCCCGGTTGTAATGTCACAGCATTTCCTCCTCCATTAATAGATACCCCGGTATAAGTAATTGCCCTGTCCAGGATATTAACTACCGGTATCGCAGGAATTGTTTGAGGGAAGAATCGTACACCACATGCCCCCTGTGCATTATTCTGACAAATCGTAATATCTGGTGCGCAGGTAATTATAGGCACGTTGCAATTTCCATGGAGATTGGCGTTATTATCATCGCAATCAGTATTATCCAAAACATAACCGGAGGGTGCGGGGCATATATCTCCAAGGTTTACTTGCACGAGGGGATTGCCATAACCATCTCCATCTGCATCCACATAATAAATTATAGTATTTACAGGCGTACAGGAATTCCCTGTTGTTACGCCACCTGGTGCAGTCCAGTTAGATGTATTGCCTGTTAATGCAAAGTTGTTTAATGTAAATATGTTGCCAAATCCACTTGCATCTGTTACCGTATCTTCTGCAGCATTATTGCCGGATGCAATGCCCTGGTTAAAATTGAAAGCGGCAATCACCCCGGTAGTGGCTACTGAAATTTCGCATTGGTAATTTGCTGAAATTTCTACTGCACACAACCCCCTTGCCCATACCCTCAATTCATCAATACTACCGTTCCATGGTTCACCTGTATCCCATTGCGATCCCACGTAAAAATTCTGTGTAGTAGGAAGCCCCTCTGTTTCATCCGGTACAGGTATGGCATCTCCCTTGGTAGCTGTAAGCGCGCCATCGAAATAGAAATAAGTATTATCATATGTTCTTACAACAGTATAGTTGTGCCAGTTCAGATCTGTTGGCCATGGAAGGTTGGTGTACCAATCGTCGCCAATACGGATTGTATTGTCAAAGTTCTGGCCGATGTAAAAATGCCTGCCTTGTGCAATCATCACTTTTAATTGTCCCGGCGTATAGGCGTCCTGCTTAGCCCATACAGAAACAGTAAAAGGATTGTTGATAACAGGAATTACAGGTCCTGTATGCTGGGCGATATCATTAATGCCGTCAAAATTCAAAGCAGCAGCAGGAGTTGTTGAAGCCGGTTCACCCACCTGGAAATCACTAAATGTTATGAAATTATCTGCACCGATAGAAGTTGCCGTCCTGTTATAAGAATTCAACGCTTCCCATCCTGGTCCAACATCATATTTCTTTACAATGAAGTTTGAGAAATTAGCGGTGCCATCTACATCTGCTGCATTCCAGTTAAAATTTACACCCACACCAAGAATGCCCTCTCCCTGGCTTTCCATATGCCAGGTACGATTTACAGTTTTGGCCGGATTAAGTCCTGAATTGTCAATATCAGTATGATCCCCCTGGGCAGTTGAAATAGTAACATCTGCACCTGATTCCGGTTCTAGCTCAAGCGTAACTGTCACAGGTGCATAACGTGTTGCATCGCCAATATCATAACTGCGACCTGTAAACGAATCGTCAAACGAACGTCTCATTTTGCCATTTACATAAGCAGTGGCTGACGCACCGGACACAACAGTAAACTGGCCTGGCGAAACAACAAAATTGCCGGTAGTTATTTTTCCATTGATAAATTGAAGCTTACCGCCAATATTCATATCGGCATTTAATATAACACCGGCCGCATTGTTGATAACAACGCTATCGATCGTACCTTCTGCACTATAATAGTTTTGAGCAGCGGTGCCTTCAAAAATGAAATTAAGGCCACGAACGTTACCGAAATTGGTAAGTGAGGCGCCTGTAAAATGCAGGTCGACTCCACCAGCAAGCTCAGCACCTGAACCAATTGCATAAATACCGGAATGAACACCGTTGCCGTTATTAATATTTATTCCACCTCCTTCAATTTCTACTGAGCCATAGTTACTGAATACAATATTAGAACTGATATCAGTTGGTTCACTTGCATTCTTCCTAAGCGTTCCCGAGGCCATGTTGTTGATCACCGGTGTTGCAGGGAGGCCTGAAATAATATTATTATTGGCATTGATCTCAAAAGTGCCGTAGTTATTAAATGTTGTATTGGTTCCATCCATAAATAGCGGTCCATTGTCTTCCCATGTTGCTTCTCCATAGTTATTGATCGTACATCCGCCCGCAAAATCATGGCCCCCGTTATCGTCAATAGTAGTTGTTGAACCTGCACGTAAATTATATACCCCGTTACCGTCGAGATAACTAAAAGTGTGCATCCTGAGGAATGAGCCATTTAAAAATTCCGCTACACCTGAATTTATCATACCGGCACTGGTAAAGTGAATTGTACCCTCGCAATACAGATCATCGCCCGCACCATCCAATATGGTCATGTTTGCTTCACCTGATACTACTAAACTGGCTCCAACTTCTATGATCAACTGATCCGCAGAAAAATTAAAGCCGGAGACCACATCAAATCCACCCCGTATAGTGATCGTATCACTGTTAGTGCCATCCGGTGCATCAATGGCTTGCACCCATACGCTGCCGTTATATACCTCCCAGGTAGTCGCGTTCGTCCATTCACCACCGGCAACAGCACTTTGGTATTTCAATGGGCCCGGCGGTAATGAACAGTTTGCACTGAAAGTTGTGCCGGGATCTATGTTGGTCCAGTTTGCATTTGAATAAACGACATCATCTACCTGTATACAACTTAAACCAGGGTTATTCAATGCACTGAAGTTTGCGTTAGTAACATTGCTGTTGTTACCATTCTGTACATTCAGCGAAGTAAGGAGGTTATTGTTTACCTGTATCTGTGTTAAGTCAGTATTTGCTGAAAGATCCAGGCTTGTTAACTGGTTGTTGTAAGCAATTAACTGTTCCAGGGCCGTATTTGTTGAAAGGTCAAGGCTTGGAAAGTGGTTGTTGGAAACATCAAGACCTGTTAATGCTGTGTTCGCAGATACATCCAGGTCTGTCAGATCATTGCTTCCAAGGTATAGGTTCTGTAATAAAGGATTATTACTTACATCTATTGTTTCAAGTTCATTTCCAACAAGTGCCAGGTAAAAAAGGCCCGCATTGTTAGCAACATTAATATTGTTGATCTGGTTAACGCTTGCACTCACCTGTGTTATTCCCGGGTTGAGCGACAGGTCAAGTGTAGTTATATTATTATCAGCACATATCAGCGAAGTAACTGATGTAAATGCTTCAAGACCGGCGAGGCTTGTAATCCCCTGACTCTGCACAAAAATGTCCCCGGTATAAGCTGCAGCTTCCGAACATTCAATTTCTGAATTGCTATTGGTATTGATAAGAGCATTGGCCAGCAATGCAGTTTTAAAATTAGCATCGGGTATATCCACGATGCATTCCAATTGGCCCACCTGGAAATCACTGAATGAATTTACGTTTACAGTAACTGAAGTTTCTGTCGCATTTGAACCGGAAGGATATTCCCAGATGCTGTCATCAAACTTTGCAACTTTAAAATCCTGGTAGTTTATTGCAGTATAATCAAATGTACCAAACGTAAAAGTAACTGTACATGAGTTGAACTGGATTCCATTCCTTTCCAGTTTCCAGGTGCGGTGTACGCTGCTGTCAGGAATAAGATTGGAATTAGAGATATTAAAATGATCCTCAGGATCTGTCCTTGCAGTAATACCACCCGCTGTTATTATATCAGGCGTAATAGTAACAGGCAAATAAGAATCGGGATCACCTATATCATAAGGAAGTGGCGTGCTAACCGGCGTGTAATTGCGTTGCAGGTTCCCATTTACATAAGAGTTGTCATCTGCGCCATCAGCAATTGCTTCCGTGTCAAGTATAATTTTATTGCCATTGGTGTTGATTCTTCCCGTACCAAAATGCAGGTAATAATATACAACAGGATTTCCCGCAAGAGTAAGCCCGGCCGCATTATTCATCGTCAACACCTGGATCTCACCGTTACCCGCGAGTGTTTGAGCTTCTCCTCCGCCGAAAATAAGTTCAAATACTGATATCTTTCCAGCATTTGTAATAGAAGTCCCGGCAAAATTCACCGTTAAACCGGTGATTTCAGCACCCGGGTCAGTAGTGATCGTTCCTGAATAATTATTTACTTCATGCGTTATATTGAGTTTTCCATCAGTTGCCCCATTATCAGTAGACACAATTAAATTTCCATTATTCGATAATTCAACATCCAGCGTAAGATTTCCCCACACATTGAGGTTTGCATTTGTATTATCAGAACCATTGGAAATATAACTTTCAGAACTGCCGATAAGTTGGTGTGTACCATAAAAATTGGTGATTCCATTATTGGTGATGGTTGCCCCGGAACCGTTCAAATCGATATCACCCGACACCGTTAGTATATGTGTATTGTTGATGCCCGTGTTGTCTCCAAGAACAAGCGTACCTGCATTAACATGGCAGATACCTGCGTTCTCAATATTTACCCCTGTAAGACTGCTTTCATCACTGAATACGAGATTTGGAACTGTAGAAGGGCCACCATTCACTGTAACCGTGGTGGTAACTCCATTGCCATCCAGTGTTGTGCTGTTAACATTGAGTAATCCATCATTTTCTATAGTAATAAAAGGATTGGAACCTTCACTGTAAAAACGAATGGTGCTGTTTAAAGCTGTGAGAATACCACCTTCTTTTACTTCGAGCTGGTCTATGGTGATCTCGTACCCGCTAACGTTAATATCATGTAATACCGAGATGGTGCCGGCATTATAATCAGGAGCAGAAGGCGCCGGCACCCAGGTGCCTGGACCAGTTTGAAACTCCCAGACAGCAGCAGCATTCCATGGCCCGCTGGTCGATGTCCTGTATTCCAGCCCGTTCGTATTTAACTCCCCTACCTGGAAATCGCTGAATGATGTGATGCCATTTATATTAATAGAAGTGTTCGTTGGATTGCTGGTATTTGGATAAGTCCAGTTTGATGCGTCGAGTTTAGCAACTCTCAAACCCGGCACTGATGACGTTTCATCAAGTTCGCTTATGCCCCATGTCAGTGTTACAGAAGCCTGTGAAAATGCCAACCCATTATTGGTAAAACTCCAGTAACGTTCAACGTTATGCACTTCATCTAACAAAGAATTTCCAATATCCGGGTGATCGGTATTTATAGTAGATATGGCTACACCCCCGGTTCCGCTTACATCATTCAAAGTAAGACTGACGGGTCTGTAACCACTTCCATCGCCTATCCGGTAATCTTTTGTACTTGTTCCCCCGGAGAAATTTATTTGGAGGTTTCCATTTACGTACCATTGTGTTCCGGAGTTGTTCTGTATCGGTTGCGCCCCGGCAGCAATGATCAGTTTGTTAGCACCTGTATTTACGTTACCGCTGTTGAAATTAAGTAGCTCTGTAATGGTTTGATCACCCTGCAGGCTAACACCTGCAATGTTTGCCGTAAGCAGCGTATGCAGTGTGCCTGTACCAGCAATAGTTTGTAATCCGGAACCGGTAAATGCTACCGGAACAGCAATGGTACCGTTGTTGGTCATTGTAGCTCCGCTGTATTGAAATTGATTTGTTGTTCCACTGACAAAAGCATTGCCTGCAACAATAAGCCCCGATGGTCCTCCCCAGAAAGCAGTCCCGTTAATTTCGAGATCATTTCCGGGCCCGTCCAGCAACTCAACTATCGCAAATGCACTCAATGTGGCATTTGCTTCAACAACAACCTGGTCTACAGTAATTGCCTGGTTAATGGATATGTTAGTAGTGGCTCCGATATTAATAACTCCATCAGTGTAGGTTGGGCTAACTAAAGCAGGCTCCCAGGTACTACCGTTGAATCGTTCCCAGGAAGCGGGATCTTCCCAGCTACCCAAACCCACACTGTGGTAGTCACCGTCAGACTGTGCATTTACTTTATCCGGCTTCATCGCAAGCAGGAATACCACTAAAATGAAGATTGTAAACGAAATTTTCCTGGCCTTTAGAGAAATAAAACCGGTAGTTATGCTCTTAACGAAAAAGGTAAATGTGTTCATGTCAGCGTGTTTGGTAGATCAATAATTTATTAACTATATTTTTTGTTCAATTTTTTCAAAACTAAAGTTCACGTCATTCGCAGGCAAAAGCAGGTAGATTTTCGCCAACTTTTATACATTCCCGTCAAACTATAGGAGAAATTGTGCATTGACCGGATTTATTCGTCTTTCCGGAGATAGATTTTAATAATTGCGGGTTGTACGGGGCTATAAAAAGAAGAAATCATAGTCCTGGCAATACAGATAAGCACAAGTAACAGTTGCATGTTAGTTTGGTTTGAAAGATTTAAAAAGCGTTTATTTCCCGGGGGAACAGGATACTAACTAATAAATGCATTTGAAAATGCGGGGGATACTCAGTTATTCAGGAATATTGGGATCGTTAAATATATATAATTTAATCGATAAGGTGGTAATATTTAGGGTAGTTTTTACCGGTAATCTTAGGGTACCTGGGTTATAAACCTTGATCTAACTAATCGCGGGTAGAAGTAAAGTACCGTTTCGTGAGGACACGAACCGGGGCAGTTGAGGCACGAACCGGCGCAGCAGGCATAAAAACATATACTTTTGTAGCTATGCCTATTTACATGGATGTCCATATTGTTCCGGGTGTTAAAGCAAAAGATGTAGCTGATGCCCATCGTAAAGACCTGCTTCACCAGGATGCTCATGCCTGTAAATGCATGACTTACTGGATCGATGAGGAACGTGAAAATATCTTTTGCCTGATCGAGGCTCCCAATAAGGATGCGGTGATAGAAATGCACAAAAAGGCGCACGGACTGGTTCCCAACCGGATCGTGGAAGTGAGCAGTCATGTTGTAGAGTCTTTCTTGGGTAGAATAAATGACCCGGACAACGCTGAAATTACCGGTGACGGATTGAAAGTTTTCCAGGACTCTTCCTACCGGGTACTTGTTGTGATCTCGCACGAGGATCCGGCGCTGTTGCAATACAAGTTAGGCGCTGAAAGATCTGATAAACTGCTGCAGGCACAGCAACAGGTTTTAAGAAAGCATTTAATTCAGCATGGTGGCCGGGAAGCAGAACATGATCAGCCGGGCTTTATTTTTTCCTTTTCCGCTGCAGGCAATGCGCTTGAATATGTGCATGCCATCCGGGATGAACTTAACCAGCCCGACTTGCAGGAAATTTCTTACAACATCGCCTTACATTGCGGGGACCCGTTGGAGAAAAGCAGCCGGTTATTTGGGGATACCATTCAATTCGCTCATAATCTCTGTTTGATCGCCAAAGACCGGCAGATCGCTGTTTCCTGCGCTGTGAAGAACCTCGCTACCATGGACCATAAACTAAAAGGAGCCCAATACTTGCATTTCCAGCCGCAGGATGAAAACATCCTGCAGCAGTTGTTCAGCAACCTCGAAAAACACTGGCAGGATGCTGAATTTGATATTGATTTTTTTACAAGGGAAATGGCGATCAGCAAATCGCAGTTATACCGGAAGGCCATTGCAATCACCGGCTCATCCCCCAATGCGTTGATCCGGGATTACCGGCTGATGAAGGCAAAAGCGCTCATGAAGAAAAAGGGATATAATGTTGCACAAGTCACTTTTGATTCCGGTTTTACAAGCCCATCTTACTTTACAAAATGTTTTAAACAAAAATTCGGACTCCTGCCAATGACTTATCTCGAATTGCTTTCATAATATCCTTAACCGTTATTATTGCCGTATCTTTTTTTGCGACCCTTCGCTTCCTGGTCTTTTTTTATCATTGAATGAACGATTCCTGCTATATCATGTGCTATTTTCTGGATGAATCGTTATAGCCCCTGCCTGCTCCTGCGTACTAATTTTACATCATTAACTAACAACAAAACTTAAACGCATGAAAACGATCATCAACCGCTGTTTTTTATTGCTTGTAGCATTTTTAATCAGCAGCCAATTATCCTTTGGACAAAAAGCCAACAGTAAAAATTTAACCAACACAAAAACGAACACCATGAAAACGTATGTAATTGAAAGGGAAATTCCAGGTGCAGGAAAATTTACTCCTGAGCAACTAAAAGGTATAGCTCAAAAGTCCTGCAATGTTGTAAAAGACATGGGACCATCCATCAGGTGGGTTCATAGTTATGTCACGAAAAATAAACTGTATTGTATTTACGAGGCAGAAAATGAAGAACTGGTTCGCAAACATGCTAAGCTCGGAGAATTTCCATGTAATTCCGTACAGGAAGTAGCTTCCATGTTCAGTCCTAAGACGGCTGAATGAAACAGGCATCCCTTGTTTATCATACTGGATTAATATCCTATAGAATCATCAATCATCCAATAGGCTCACTAACGATAACCCTGTTTGATAAAGCTGGCCCCGTAAGGCCAGTTTTTTTTGCTGGGGCCTGGTGTTTTCACACGTTCTTATTTATTCTACTGGATAAGCAGTTGTTTATGAAAACAGCAACCAGGGAACAAATAATTTTACCAGACAAAGTCTGGCTTTTATAAAAAAATCCATAGTCGCCCTTCGGAAGACTAAGGATAGGATTGGATAAAATTTGATCCGTGAGGCACGAACCAGGGCGAAATGATGGATTGAACATTACTGGTGCCAAAATTGTATTGTTACAATCATTCATTATTAAAAACTTCTGATCACATGATACAAACAAAAGGATATGCCGCAGCCGATTCAAAAACAGATCTTGCTCCATGGGAATTTGAACGCAGGGCCCTGGGCCCGCATGATGTACAAATAGAGATACAATACTGCGGTGTATGTCATTCCGATCTCCACCAGATAAAGAATGAATGGTTTGAGGGGATCTTTCCCATGGTTCCGGGACATGAGATCGTTGGGAAGATCATTAAAACAGGAACGCATGTAAAGAACTTTAAAACAGGGGAGCTGGCAGGAGTCGGATGCCTGGTTGATTCATGCAGGACATGCGATAACTGCAAAGTGGGGCTGGAGCAATATTGTTTGAACGGTGGTGTTCCAACATACAACGGAAGGGGAAAAGATGGGGTGCCAACATACGGGGGTTATTCAAATAATATCGTGGTTCACGAAGATTTTGTTTTGCACATTTCCAATAAATTATCATTGCCCGCTGTTGCGCCATTGCTATGCGCCGGTATTACTACTTATTCTCCATTGAGGTTCTGGAAAGTGGGGAAAGGACATAAACTGGCGGTGCTGGGCCTCGGCGGCCTGGGACATATGGGCGTAAAATTTGGAGTTGCCTTTGGGGCCGAAGTAACGGTGCTGAGTACATCCCCATCTAAAGAATCAGCTGCCAAAGCGTTGGGTGCGCATCATTTCGTAGTAACCTCCGATCCTGCCCAGACAGCTGCCGTGAAAGGTTCGTTCGATTTTATACTCGATACCGTTTCTGCAGAACATGACCTCGGCTTTTATCTTTCTTTATTAAAAACAAATGGCATCCATATTTGCGTAGGTGCACCTTCCGAGCCTTATAAATTGCGGGCATTTGCATTGATGGCAGGCAGAAGATCAGTTGCCGGCTCCGGTATTGGCGGTTTACCCGAAACACAGGAAATGCTCGACTATTGTGCGAAACATAATATTGTTTCAGACATTGAAATCATAAACATAAAAGATATTACAGCCGCTTATGAAAGAATGATAAAGGGAGATGTACGCTACAGGTTTGTGATCGATATGGGAACGCTTTAATAAATGTTCTTTCCATGTTCTTTCCGTGGTCGGTGTCCTCACCGGCCACACTACATGGCTATCCTGAGTTTATAACTCAGGATTTTCTTTTAAAAACTTAGGTCGTCCTGAATTACAAACTCAGTATAGCAGGATGATATTTTCTATTTGTTCTTTTTTGCTTCGCCAAAAAAGAACCAAAAAAGGCGACCCGCAATCCCCGCCTGCCTTGCGTCAGCGGGCAGGGATTACACCGCGATTGCGGGAAGCAGCTATGTTGGACATTTGTTATTCTGTGGCTTCAGCAGTTGTAATTCTATTCTTAAGGACGAAGTTTGTACTGTCGTTACAAACAGTTTTTAGGATCTATGGTTTTTCCCCGTGTTCGTGTTCCTACCGACTGCAATTTCAATATCCTGGATGAGGTAGAATGGTGGGAAAAGCATTCCTTATTGCACTGAAAGATCTCCCTGTATCACGAACTGTTTGCCCTCATGGACCATGATCGATGAACCTGACGGTATGGTGTAGGGTATGTTAAGTATGCATGAGCCCCCCGGTAAGGGATCAACGAAGATCAGGCTATTGCTGGTAAGAACAGCAGGCGGCATGAGCAGGTCACTCCAGTTAGCCGGTTCATTCCAGTTCCCGTTGCCGGTAAAGATATAGGTTGCCCGCACATTGGATACAAAATCGCGTATATCAAAGGAACGCAGCTTTTGGGTGAATGTAAACGGGATCCCACCGATCGTGCGCATGACCCTTTCATTGCTGATATATCCGTAATGCCCGTTTTTAAAACAGATGCCTTCTGCCTGGGCCATTACAGTAACGTCGGGCAAATTGATCTTTCTTTTATTGCCGTTGAAATAATAACCGCCTGTATAGGCCGATAAAAGAAACATAAAATGATTGGCCAGCCCGGAAACCTGGTATCCTAACAGGGCGACCACGCTATCCCCAACCGCTTTGTCGGCCGCAGTTACCAGGAAATTTGTAGTTAAGGTTTCGAGGGGAGTAGCAATGTATGTGCCCGCCGTCACTGCGTCTATCACATAATGCGTGGAAGTCAGGTCGATCCAGTTTTTGCTGAAGAGGTGGATCCTGCCGTCGTCAACGATCATGGCTTCGCAATCAAATTTTGTATTATTACCGCCGGATGCAACGGGAGGTTGCGGCTGGTCACTATAAGTAAAGTTGATTATGCTGATCTGTGCAGCGGGGATGGTTACTTCAGGATTGGCAATGGGCTCCGGGATTGCGCTAAGCGGGAACCTGTAAATTTTCAGGTTTGTTCTTGCACCGTTTGAATTATTGCCAAAGTCGCCAATATAAAAATAAAATCCGTCGAAGGCGATATCCTCCCAGTCTATATTGCTTGCGCCTTGCAGGGAAACTTTTTGCAGGATCACATTGCTTATGGTATCTATCCGGTAAATGGCCGGTTCGCCACCGCTATCATTAAAGGTCCATAAAGCATTTCCCGCCCATTGCAGGCCACTGGTCTCTACCAGGATACTGTTGATAGGGTCTACTTTTACCGGCGGAGTATAAGATGTAACGTTATAAGTGCAGCCGCCATCGTTTACTGTGGCCAGCGGGTCAAAATTATTTGCCATTGGGTCTGTGCAGCCTGGCTGGCCATAGATCTGGCCACCGGAAAACAACACTAACAGTATGGTAAAGACGCTTTTTAGTTTAAAAAAGTTCATTGTTCGCCGGTTATTATAAAGCAGTTAAGGCTGGTCAGGTATGCTTTCCTGCTTGCGTGAATTGGTAATGGTAATAGGGGGCTGATCGTTGCGAAGGATAGGTGGCCATGTCATAAAGCGTTCGTAAATGTAGCTTAAATTTATTTTAATTGCAAGCCTTCCCGCAGTTACAAAAAAAAGATAGCAGGCATACGTTTTGATGTGATAACTCAAAATAAACATCATGAGAAAGCTGATACTATCAATGCATCTGTCACTGGATGGTTTTGTAGAAGGACCCAACAAGGATATGAGCTGGATGCAGACCGATGACAAGGAAGACTGGGATAACCTGTTTATGATCATAAAAAATGTGGACCTGTTCTTACTGGGCCGCGGTATGTGGAAAGGGTACCGGGATTACTGGACAAAGGCGCTTACCGAACCCGGCTTTTCTGAGAATGAAGTAAGGTATGCGAAGCTGGCTGCAAAAACGCCCCATATTATTTTTTCCAATTCATTGAAGCAAACCGGCTGGACCAATGCGACTATTACCGGTGGAGATCTCAAAAAGGCTATAGCCAAATTAAAGAAGCAACCAGGTAAGGATATACAGGTATGGGGCGGCGCAAGATTTGCAGCCTCCCTCATCGATTCAGGACTGATCGATGAATACCGGATGCTGATCGAACCTGTCATTCTTGCAAAAGGCAAATCCATTTTCAGTAAACTTATGAACAGGCATGCGCTTGAACTGGAGGAATTGAAGAAACTGAAGAGCGGGGTTATTGTTGCCCGGTATACACAACTGGATACCCGCGATACGGAGAAGGTTAAGCGAAGAATGTAGGGAATATTAAAAGCTGCGTTGAAATTCCTGCCTCGGCCTGGTGTTTTCACCAGCCGGTAAAATTCATGATTTCAAACTACAATTGTTGTAATGATGCGGCTGGTGAAAACACCAGGCCGCGGCAGCATTAAATTATAGCAGAGTCATCAATTTGCGGTAAATATCCCGCACGAAAGGCATTTACAATTGATCGTGGAGTGAGCACCATTATCTTTTCTACGTTCGGCAAAGGAATACCTTTTTGATAACCAAACGGGGTCCATAAAAAGATCTGTCTTTCAAAAACAAGATAGGGTTCGTTATTCAGCAAAATAAAAATTCCGTTAGGGATATTATTAATATTTTCTTCAAAGTTGGGTTTTGAGTGATCCTTATTTATTCTTTCTTCATGGATAATATTATCTATTTCGCGGATAGATGTTTTTTTATCAAAATGGTATTGGAGGTTGCCTGCCAGCCATGCCGATTTGAATTTATTAAAATCCTCCCTGCGGCATTCGCAACATGGCCGGTGGCCGGCTGCAAAAGCGGTGGCTTCATCCAGGAAAAAAAGTTCTGTATATAGCCCCGGGGACATAACGGTTCTTTTTCTTCCTTTAAATTCCAGCCTGCAGGTGATCCACGCTTTTAATCTGAAAGGACGAATGATCTCCTGTTGATCATTATGAATAAGTCCCTTGGTGCCTGTCCAGGAACCCCTCGCCTCCGTTCTTATTAAATTTCCCAATGGATCAACGCGGTTTTGCAGCATGTTATAGTATAAGGCAGGGAAGTTAATAAATTTTCAAATCCTGACTTGCAAACTTAGATAGCCGGGCATAAATTGAAGTTCAGGAAATGTTTATATTTAAATTGTTGTTGGAAATTTAATTTCAACAACCTGCAATATGAAAGGGCTGGTCATTTTAATTTTACTGGTATCCCTTTTTCCTCATAAAGAAAGGAATGCTTACATTATATCAGGATCTGTTCAACAACAGGACAGTTCAAGCTGGATACAGGAGTTTAGAAATTTCAGAGCAGCTGTTTATGAGCAGGACAAAAATAAAGTGAAACTGTTTATTGATTTCCCGATTATGAATGAGAATAATGAGATCTGGTACCTGGTGTATGGAGAAAACGAGAAAGCGCTTAAACTACTTTCAGACAAACCAAAGCCATTTACAGAAAAAGATTTTGATAAGTATTTCGACAAAATATTTACAAAGCATTTTGTAAAAACTATTCTTAAACTAAAAACCGAAGAGCTTTTTAAAAAAGGGGAAACAGAAACTATAGAACTAAATGATGGAAAAGCTACCAGTTATAAAATGTATGCTATATATGACAAAGCAAATAAAACATTAAGTTTAAATTTAGCATCGAATACAGTACAGAAGGATACAAGCGGCGAAATCCTGGATGGAGGGGAATTTAATGTTATATATTATTTCAATATTCCTCAAACAGGAAAAATAAAATTTTACCAGGTCAGGATCGCAGGCTAAATCCCCGGGTTATCTCTCTCTGAAAACAACATCCTTCATACCCTTGCACATCGTTTTTATAGAATGATATGCCTGTTCTGAAGTTTCGTCTTTATTCATTTTGATTACGATATGGCCCGGTTTTTTTTTCAAATAAAACTTTGACCCGTCATCAAGGGTAAGTACTACGTCCATTTTTTTATTAAAGAAGGAGACATTTGTTTCCCGGCCGATCTTTTCATTCATATAGCGTTCTGCTTTCTTTGTTTTGCTTTTACTGAACCAGGCATTCATTGAATAAGCATTATCATTATCTGTATATTGGATACTTGTATGTGAATCACTATGCCGGCAGGCACAAAGAAAGATGCACTGAAGTGCACAGAATAACAGGATCAGTTTTTTCATGACAATCATTTAAAGATGAATAAATATATACCCGGCTGTGCCAGGCCAATCGTTTCAAAAAAGTTGAGGCTGGTAGTGATACCTGTTGAAGTGATACAAATCTAAGGAAGAATCAGGTTTTTATTTTTTTATTGTATAAATGGTTTGAGTGCTTTACAAGTGGGTTGTTCAAGTCTGCCAGTCTGCGACTGGCTTATTCTTTCTATTCTTTTTTGCTTGTCTCCCGAAGGATCGGGATGTATCACAAAAAAGAACTCCCCGAAGAATCGGGATGTTCCACAAAAGAAGACCCCGCCAATCGATGACGGCCCGATTGGCGGTTTCAGCTATGTGGATCAGTTGTGCAAAGTGATCTCAGCAGCTGGAATTCTACTCTTTTTTTCTCAGCAACGTCTCCGGTACGGGACGTTGCGTGATTTATTTCAGGTAACCCAACGTCCTCTCCGAGAGACGTTGCTAAGAAGTAAAAACCCCATCCGGAAACCGGGTGGGGTTTGTTTTATTTGCAAGGTTAAATTCAGTGCTGTCTAAACCTGCGCTAGAATTTAACTGCTTTAATTGTTTTCACATGATCTGCCTGTCTTAATTCTATTATATAAGTTCCGGTTTTTAAGTCCGCACCAAAACTTCTTGTTTCATGGGGCATCACGATAAATTGTTTGTGCACACGCCCGGATACATCAAGAACCCTTACAGTGATCTTCTCTAATCCTGCCGTTACAACTTTTAATTTAAAGTCGCTCACTGTTGGATTCGGGAACACATTCACTGACATTCCTTCTGCTGCCGGAGATCCGCCTTTGCTAAATGCGGGGCGTGGTTCTTCCGGTGGACAGGCTGCCAGTTTCACTACAAGGGTCCGGATCGCACTTTGGCTGCAATTGTTGAATGACCGTGCTGTTATATTGCCGCTTACTGCTGTTGCAGAATAGGATAGCGTAAGGCTGTTGGTACCCTGTCCACTAATATATACAGCCGCTGCCGGCCAGGTCCACTGAACAGATGTTGCATTAGCCGGCTGGTTCACTGTATAAGAATATATTCTGCCTTCGGAACAGAGCGGCGGAGGTATCACATCGATCACACCAGGTGTGGCTGTATTCTGTTTGGCCACAGAGAATGATCTTGCAGGGCTCGTGCCGCAACCATTGGTATAGGTCACCGTTATGGTGCCGCTTGTAAAGTTGGATGGATATATGAATGAGACCGCATTGGAACCTAGCCCCGTGATCGCTGAAGCTCCCGGAGGTAGCACCCAGGTATAATTCGTTGCACCGGCAACTGCCCCGATCGAATAATTTGCAGGAGCGCCATTGGGCGACATATAAGCGCAGGCATTGTTCGGACCACTGATCAATCCGGGTATTGAAGGATTCGTACGTTGGATTGCCAGGCTTCTCGTTCCACCTGCGCCACAACTACCACTGTTTGCAGATACGGCGATACTGCCACCGGCAAATGAACCGGAGAAGCTAAGCGTTACCGTTGTATCGTTCGGATTGTTCTGCCCGTTTGGATGGCTGACCACTGTGCCGGCGGGGTTTGTCCAGTTATAAGAAGAAGCTCCCTGTACCGATGGAATGGTATAACTGATCGTTGCTGCTGTGTTGATAACTGCACACACGTTATTGCTGCCGGCAACAATTGGTTTCGGAGTCATAGGCGCCAGCGCTGCGAGGTAATAGATAAATTGCGGGCTATTGCCACATGGCGACAGGGCCGTTACCCTGACCTGTTTGTTCCCCTGCGCTGCAAAGCCGTTTTGAAATGTAAGTACCAGGTTCGCTGTACCCGTGCCTGAAACCACCGTAACATTCGGGGGAAGGATCCAGTTAAATCCTGTTGCGTTGGCTGATGTTGCTGTGTAAGTAACGGGGTTTTCTGTACCAACATAGGCACAGACATTTACGGGACCACTAACCGACACCGTAAGTGGAGAATTAACGGCAAATGTTGCGCTAATGTTATGATCTGATGTTACCCCGCTGAATGTATAAGAACTAACGGCACCTGCCGAATTCCCGTCTATCAATACATCTGCTATATGATAACATGCAACTGCTGTAATGCTGTATGACTGGCTTCCGCCTCCGCATACAACGGTGTTACCAACTGATGAAATAGTACCGCCGGTTCCTGCAGAAGCTGTGATCGTAAAGTCAGGACTTACTGTTATTACATGCTCTACAGACCCGGAACCACAACTATTCGTTACCGTGAAAGTGATCGTAGTTTGTCCTGCCGACACTGCAGTCACAAGGCCTGTGCCGTTCACAGTAGCCACAGAAGGATCACTGCTTGACCAGGTTGGTGCGATGAATGAACGGACTGCGCGGGTGGAGATGAGATTGATCTGATTCTTATCCCCCGAGAATATTCCGCCTCCGATCATCCTGTATACATATGCCTGTGTGCTGCTTATTTCGCTCGAAGACCAGCAGTAAGTAGGGTAAAATACGGTTTGATTGTTTAAATATATAGCCTGCAAATCATTTATGGTTGGCAGGTACCAATCAGTATAACCTCCTTCATTTAAATTCCTGCACAATGATGCTGCATAGCTTCCCGCGCCCTGTACACTTATAATATTGTTTGTATTTGCCAGGCCGCTGCCTAATGCAGTAGTTGTTCCAACTCCTATGTTGGTACCGTTATTCCATTGGATGAAGTTACTTTGGTCATTGGGTGCCACGATCAATCCTTTTTTCTGGTTTGCATCATATCCCGGATCACCCGGTTGAAGAATGTAGCCAATGATACCTCCGCCATAGTTTTGCCCGATTGCAAGATTTGTAACCGATCCGCCGGTTGGGTTAGTCAATTGAATAGCTGTTCCCGTGCATATTGTTGAGGGGCCAACGATTGAACCTGCACAACCGGGTTGTGCTATCGTCCCTGCTGGTATTATACCGAGCATAAATATGGCGAAAACTGTAACTGTAAACTGCCTTTTGAGCAATCTGACTGCTTTTTTTATTGCAGGAAAGTAATGGCCCGGAGCCATACTGGTACAAACAGGTTCGTTGGTTTGTTGTTCAGACTTATTGTTGATTGTTGCCGGCTGGCATGTTGCAGCGGCCCGGTTTCCCATTTGGGGAAGGGTACAAATTTCCATTTGCAATAGTTGGTTAAGGTTTAAGTTTGGTGAAGGTTTCCTAAACAAAAAAGATATCCTGTTACCACTTTTAAGAAGGGGTAACATAATGGTAGCTATTTCTGTTTAAAGGAGTTTAACTTTTGTAGGAATAATGAAAATAAAGATAGTCATGTAATATAAACTATTCTTTTTATACGACTCGCCTAATCTTTTATATTCCACCTGGCTTCTGGCTGCTTAGTATCTGACTGGCGCAAGTGTTCCCGGCTAAACTGAAAATTATATTTTATAATGTTGATGGGATCACTTGATGCCTTCTTAAGTCTGCGAGTCTGCGACTGGTTTATTATTTACGTTCTTTTTTGCTTGTCTCACGAAGGATCGGGATGTATCACAAAAAAGAACTCCCGAAGAATCGGGATGTACCACAAAAAAAGACCCCGCCAATCGATTACATCCCGATTGGCGGTTGCAGCTATGTGGAGCAGTTGTGCAAAGTGATCTCGACAGCTGGAATTCTACTCTTAGATTTGGGTAGTTCACTAATTCCCGAAATGCATTCGGTTTAGTCTGCGTGACTTTTTAACAGGAATGAATCTGTGTAAATCCGTCTAATCCGCGTCATCCGCGTTTCTATCATCCGCGTTCAATCTTTTTATGTCTTTGCCGGTCCCTGATATTCAACCAAACGCTAAAAATAAAACAGACCGCAAAAATGATCAATGTCAGTTTTTCAACCAGCACCGGATCAAAATCGATGCCCGTTAGTTTTAGAAACAGGAAATGTATATACGAATCCGAACGATCATGAATTCCCATTTGTTCTCTTACCTGCCAATGCCAATCGGTACATAAGCAATACCCCCAGCCATACCATATACCGAGAATAAACCAGGAGCCCGCCGTAAGCAGCATTGTTATCAAATGCCATTTTCTTGTCTTACGAAAAGCCCAGCCCGTCATATTGAACAGGGTGAATGCCGTGTGGAAGACAAGGAAAAAAATGTTGAGGAAGGGGAGCCACATACGATTTGGATTGAGGAACAAAGGTAGGTGCCAGTTTGCGCCTGGTCTATTATTTACGTTCTTTTTTGCTTGTCCAAAAAAGAACCAAAAAAAGACCCCGCCAATCGATTACATCCCGATTGGCGGTTGCGGCTATGTGGAACAGTTGTGCAAAGTGATTTCGACAGCTGAAATTCTACTCTTAGATTTGAACAGTTCAAGGATTCCTGAAATGCCTTCGGTTTGACAGCATGTTTTTATGACCCGAAAAAAATCAGTGTAAATCCGTCCAATCCGCGTCATCCGCGTTTCTATTCCCCGGGTTTTCTGATTTTTTTTATCACCAACGTCTCCGGTACGGGACGTTGCGTAATTTATTTCAAGCAACGCAACGTCCTCTCCGGGAGACATTGCTAAGAAGCAGGAAATGAATCCGTGTAAATCCGTCTAATCCGCGTCATCCGCGTTTCTATCATCCGCGTTTCTATTCCGGGGCTAAATTAACTGCTGTGTTTTATTTTCATAATTGTCCTCCCCGATCTTATTATATCCATTAATCCAATATCTTTTTTTGCATCTTTTTCCATTTTCTTTTCTGCAATTTTTATAATTTCTTTATTTGCAGTTAAATAATTCCCGGAATTATAAATCGGATGTGGGTCATATTCAATTCTGAGTTGAATTACTTTGGCTGCTGTCTCACCTGCGATCTTGTCGGCGAGGTATAAAGCCATATCAATACCGGAAGAAACCCCCGCTGATGTAATATATTTCCCCTGTTCAACAATTCTTTCCCGTTTGGGTATGGCCCCATGATCTTTTAAAAGCTCGATAGGTTTCCAATGAGAAGTTGCTTCGAGGCCATTTAATAATCCGGTTGCCGCTAAGATCAATGAACCCGTGCATACAGAAGTGGTCCATTGCGTGCTATTATCCATTTCCTTTATCCAGTTCAGGATCTTTTTATTTTTCATTTGTCTTATAAATGCAATGTTGGAACCTGGGATCAATAATACATCCGCCTCTTTTATTTCGCTTATTTCATATTTTGCATTGATCGTTATAAAATCTGAATCTGCCCTGATCTCCCCTTTTTTTTCAGCAACAAAAAAAACTTCCGCGCCATCAATATTTTTTAATACCTCATAAGGGCCAATGGCATCAAGCATTGTTATCCCGTTGTATATATAAATGACTATTTTCATTTTCACTATTATATTTTTTAAATAAGGTTATCCGTTTTCCTATCCCTTATTCTTGGTGGCCCGTTTCCGTGCGGGTTTACCTGGCTTATTATCCGGTGTTGTTTTGTTCAGCACCGGTGATGAATCAGGTGTAGACTTTGCCTGTGGTTTAGCTTTTGAAGCATTTTTTCCTTTCAGGCTGATGACCGTTCCTGTTGTGGGATTGGTATTGCTGTTCGGCATGCTGGCAGGCTGTGTGGTGACCGTTGTACGAATGGCAGGGCTGATCCTGACAGCAGGATTACTGTTTGCCGGCTTAACGTCTTTGGTAGTTTGAGCATGTAAAACAGTTGAGCAAAGCAGTAGTGAAATGGCAATAATATGCTTCATAAAAAAGTTTTAGGGGATATGAAAATATGTTACAAACCATATGCCCGTTTGCAGGCTGCTGCTGAAACAGCCAGCCTGTTTAGTGTACTTCTTTTCTCCCAACTGGCGCAAGTGTTCCCGGTTATGTTCTAATTTTTTTAATCGATGTTGATGGGGTCACTTGATGCCTTTTAAGCCTGCCAGTCTGAGACTGGCTTAGCTATTTTAATTACTTTTTTGCTTGCCTCCCGAAGGATCGGGATGTACCACAAAAAAGTAACAAAAAAGGGATTACACCCCGACCTGCCTGCCCTGCTCCGCTGAAGCTATGCGAAGGCGGGCAGGCAGGTTAGGGGAAGCAGCTATGTGGTACAGTTGTGCAAAGTAGTCTCGACAGCTGGAATTCTACTCTTAGATTTGAGAAGTTCACCAATTCCCGGAAAGCATTTCGATTGAATCCGTGTAAATCCGTCTAATCCGCGTCATCCGCGTTTCTATCATCCGCGTTTCTATCCCTCGCGCCGGCGAAAAAAAGATTATATTAGATGAGCATTCATTCGAATTTTTTAACAGCGAGCCGTGAAAGTTCTGAATCTTATAGTTGTTCTTTTATTCCTTGTCTCTTCCTGCCAGAAAGAATTGCATTTCCCGGAGGAGGAACCAATCATTACTCCGCCAGGCAACGCAGTATATAGCCTGGTCGACTGCAGCTCCATCGTTGTTGCCGGTAATTATGTGCAGGGAACTGCGATCAATGCTTCAAATACCGTAACCATCTCCGTGGATGTTGACAGCATCGGCGATTATACCATCAGCACAAATAATAATGGGATCACATTTTCTGCCCTCGGGAGTTTTTACCACAACGGGAATACAAACGATCATATTAAAAGCAACCGGTACGATCATAGCAGATGGTGTATTTGATTATGATTTGACCGAACCGGGTGGAACCAGCTGTAGTTTTTCAGTAACATTCCTTCCGCCTCCGACCGTGAATGCAGTATATACCGTTGGAGGAGCCAGTGGTGTTTGCACCGGTGCTGTATTGAATGGCACATATACACCCGGGATACCGATGGACGCGTCCAATACCCTGACCATTGAAGTGATCGTCTCAACCCCCGGGTTTTATTCGATGAATTCGGGTGTTGCAAATGGTATTTCATTCAGCGGCTCGGGAATATTATCTACGACCGGTTTGCATACCATTACGCTGACTGCAAGCGGCACCCCCATTTTTGCAGAGGTGTATGATTATAGTTTTTCATCTTCCACCAGCGCCTGCGGGTATCTTGTTGAATTCGGCTCCAATTATTTATCTGCTTCCTTTAACGGCACTGTGGTGAAAACATTCAACGACAATGTTACTGCCGTGTTGAATGTCGCCGGGGGTGTTACCAAACTCACGGTAACGGGCAACGATCTTTCTGCCGGTACCGAAGAATTGCAGATCCAGCTGCAGGTAACCGGAACGATCAACCCCGGTTTTTATACGATCAACCAGGCTGCAGCGGGCACCGTCCTCAGTTTTTCATATACAGATGCCAATGGAATTATGTGGGGCAATACATCCGATATCAGTACAACCCAGCAGCCGCTCTCCGGGATCCAGGTCGAAACTATAACAACGGGTGTTGGGGGCAGGGTGCGTGCCCGGGTATTTGCCAGTCTAAAGGAAAATGGTATTGGGCCTGCGACAAAGAGTATTGTTTATGGGGATTTTAATTTGCCGTTGCATTAGGCGTTACTATATTATTTTTACGTTCTTTTTTGCTTGTCCAAAAAAGAACCAAAAAAAGACCCCGCCAATCGATTACATCCCGATTGGCGGTTGCAGCTATGTGGTACTGCTGTGCAAAGTAAACTGTGAAGCGGCAACTAGATTCAACTGTTCTAACTATGGTTCTTTTCGTTTCTCAGCAACGTCTCCGGTACGGGACGTTGCGTGATTTATTCCAGGCAACGCAACGTCCTCTCCGAGAGACGTCGCTAAGAAGTAAGGGAATAATCCGTGTAAATCCGTTTAATCCGTGTCATCCGTGTTTCTATCATCCGCGTTTCCAGGTTGCATAAAAATTCAAAACAACATTTTATGCAACCACTCTGGTTGCGCTTTTGGTTGCGGGAAAAATTTATGCAACCAATCGTGCATAAAAAATTCCGGTCAACTATACCATTCACATATGCCAGCGGAATTTCACGTCTTCCCGCCTTCCCGGCCCACACTACCGTCAACGGACAAAAGCTGCAAAAAGCGGCAAAAACCGGACAAAACCGGACAAAACATGACAGCCCATTTGGAAAAAATAATGGCGTGTATTTATTTTGTTCAACAATCGCCTTAAACGATAAGGCATAAACGTAAAGAAGATGCAGGACCTGCTCAACATAAGAACGATCACCGGCATGGCACAGGAAAATATGGCCGCATTCCTGGGGCTGACCAGGCAGGCGCTGGGAAAAGTGGAAAGTGGCTTATGCCGCCTTGGCACCGGTAACCTGCTGAAGATTGCCCGCCTGCAATCGTGCCTGGAAAATTTACCAGCCGGTAACGTTGCAGGACAAATGCCTGGGCAACCGGTTCAACCGGGGCAAGAGATCGAACGGGAAAAGGAATGCAGGTACCAGGTCGTCGTACTGCAAAGAAGACTCGACATGCGGGAAGCCGCTTTCAGAAAATCCATGCATTTTTACGAAGCACTCAGTATACTGCAGCCGCTGGATGAAGGCGATACCCTCTGGATACAAAAAATGAAAAAAGACATTATCAATAAGCTTGACCATTGCGGGCCCGCAGCCTGCATGCCATTGAGAAAGCGCATATACCTGCTTACTGCGGAAGCAGATTATATCAATAGGTTCGTTAACGAACAGAAGATCCACCTATGAAACCATTTTTTTTCACATCTAAAATTCCATAAAATGGATTATACATTAACCGATATCACAACCGTAGCGGATTGTGATGCCCTGCTCCAGGCAGCTGACACAGATCAGCAGGAGCTCAATTTCAAAAAAATACAACAGACAAGAGCATACGGGATCACGAGTTCCGGTTCAGCCGGGGTGGATGCACAGCTTGCAGCCACCATCGCGGAGATCACCGGTTTGGAAACAGCCGTGGCCGGTATGCCGGAAGGGCCGTCGAAGCAGGACCTGGTAGACAGGCTGGCGGACCTGCAACACAAAAAATACCTGCTTGAAAAGCGCAGGCGCAGGTACGGCAGCCTGGCAATGATCCAAAAGCAGTATGCTATCACCGGCACCGAGAAACTCCTGGCCGAGAACGCCAGCTATATAGATGCAGTGGAGCAGCGAAAGGCTGAACTGCCTAAACCATAGTGAGATACAGTGAAACTGTAATAGTTCATATAAAAGGCCCCGCCATTTGGCGGGGCTTTTTTGTAGCCCAATTAGTCCGCCAATTAGAATGTCACCCTGAGCTTGTCGAAGGGCTGATGAAGGGTTATCAAAAGCCATTTCTTTCTCAGCAACGTCTCCGGTACGGGACGTTGCGTTATTTATTTCGGGCAACGCAACGTCCTCTTCGAGAGACATTGCTAAGAAGTAAGAGAATGTCACCCCATACTACTCATTAGAATGTCACCCTGAGCCTGTCGAAGGGCTGATGAAGGGTTATCGAAAGCCATTTCTTTCTCAGCAACGTCTCCGGTACGGGACGTTGCGTTATTCATTTCAGGCAACGCAACGCCCTCTTCGAGAGACATTGCTAAGAAGTAAGACCGGAGCACTGGGGTTAACAAAATAAAAAAGGGGCCGCGAGGCCCCAATCAATTTAATTATCTATAAATATTAATTCATCACTGTAAGTACATCTTCCCGTTTTATCCCGGTATACGTGCAAAACTCGTCAACGGTGATGAACGAGTTTGCCGGTTTGTTGAAAGCCGTCCTGATCTTTGCGATGATCCTCCGGGCGGTTCTTTCACACCTGCCTGTGATCACCTGTATTTCCTTTGCACAGATGATCATTCTATGGTTTTTCATATTTGCTGGGGTTTGCCAGCCTCATCAGCGGTCTTTGCGAAAAGGCCGGCGGGTGAGAAATTTTTATGGGTGCAAATTTGGGGAATTATTTTAATATTTCAAATAGGCGGGAGGGAAGGGAAGGTAAAACAGTGGGTTTTAATACGGGCTGTAGGATTTTTTTGACAGAATTTTGAGAGAGTGGACTACATAGAGCGGGTGCCACAATGATTTAAAATGTAGATTTATTTAGGCCGATCTTATTCCAAAAGCTTAAAAACAAATTGCAATTTGTGGATTGCGTATATTTAATTGTTAGCTGCAATGCAAACGAAACTCTTTGTTTTATGAAGGGGCAAGAACTGAAAATTTTGTTCAAAGAAGACATGGCTTTCCTAACAGAGGAAGTAGCTTTAGATTTCACGCAGGTTCAAATCTCTGAAAGCCCTGTCAAATTCAAAACCGCTGCTTTTTGGACAATTCGTGTAATCAACTACATAGAAAATGAAAAGAGGTTGTTTGTTGAAGTATTAGCCTATCAAGTTGGAGAAACTGAGTTTTCACACACTCAAAATAAATTAGCAGACAAACTCATAGAGATTGAGAAAGTAACATTCAAAAGCATTAGTACTTCTGGTTTACTAGGAACGTTGGGTAGCACTCAACCAATAAAATTTTTGCCGTCTAAACCAGAGTTTGTATTTAGAAAAGAAGCATCAAGAGAGCCAATCAAGAATATATACAATGAACCATTCACGATTTTAATTAAGGATATATCTTTTCTTTCTGGGCGTGTTTCTTTTGAAAAAAAGATACAGCAGTTTAAAAAATCAATAAGCTTTGAAATCTTGAACGAGAATATCATTGAGGAATATGATGCAATTAAGAATTATTTTGGAAACGTGCTAAAGATAAAAAGAATTCAAGTTATTCCAAGTATAACAACACTTGACGATACAATTACTTCAGTAACTGCAACATCTATCGAAATTGAAAAAATAGATAAATCGTTAATTGAAGAAGTTAAATTTGAAATTGTGAAAGTCGCGAGAAACAAAGAACTAACAAGTGATAGGCAATTATTTACGGAAGACGAATACCTTGAAACTTTTGTTGATAATCAGCTTACCGTAAAGAAAATCTTCAAGGGCGATGATGATTTGTTTAATAATTTACTAGAAAAATCTGAAACAAAACATTATAATCATTTAAGATTTCTATCAAGTAAACATAAGTCTGACCTACAAAAACTTCGTCTTGTTCATAGGCCATTTTCATTTGTTTTTCTCTTAGACAGTAGTGACAAACTTTATGTGGTTTGGGAAACACTTGACACACAAGAAGCTACCTACTTATGGACTTTTACTACTGACGTAAACAATTCAAAGCAAGTTTTAGAGCGAGCAGGAAAGACTATTAGTTTAATTATAAAAGAAGGAAAAAATGAGTACATAAGTAGAAATGAAGAAAATTTTATCAGAATTTTCCACGACTATATAGACTTGCAAAATGGATTTAAAAACTGGAAAGCAGAAATCGAAAAAGCAATATCGACGTAGTATCTAAAAACACTGCAGCCAACAGCACTGTTGCAATTCGCCATTTGAGAAATATTATCGGTCGCAGACCTGCAATCTTGTGGTGACCCAAGTGTTCCTCAGGAACACTTGGGTCAGTGGGGATACAAAGTTAATTATACTGAGATCATCCTATCCAAAAGACACCTGCCGTCTTATTGTTATTATCTTTGCTGGAAGTAATTATTATGAGATTTAAGGCGAAAATTATCAAATGCAAGACGGGCAAGGAAGAGGAACCTGATGACAACTATCAGGTTTTTGATTTTTCCAAGAAGCAAATTCTTTTTACAGAGAGACAATCCAGTGGTACATACTGGCTGGATTCTGCATTTCAATATTCATTTTTTGATGAATCTCCTTATCTGATTAGTAAGGAATTTGATTCACATAAGGAAAAAGATAGATGGTCAGTCCAATTTACTTCGGGAAGTTCTTTTATTGAGATGAACTTGTGGAATACTTTTAAGATGAAATGGATTCATAAGAAATGGTGGATTCAAAAGGAAGCAACAATGGATAAAATGTATGGAGGTCTTATTGGTATTATAGTAACCTTCTTAGTTGGACTTATCACAGGTTTTTTTTCGATAGGTAAAAAGGATAAACAGGATAGTCTTATTGCGCAGGTGATAACTATCGATACGATACATAAACCGCTCACGCTTACCAAAGATCAACAACTCCTACTGGATAGCATTGAATGGAACAGGAAACTTGATTCAGCTAAAGCTATCAACCCATATCACATCCCTGATGAATACATAAATAATCTTGACTTAAGATTATCCTTCCGTTCTCAAGAGGGTGATCTTGGATATTTGCAAGCAATGATAATAAAAAATAAAAAATTTGGCAACACTTATAATCCTGTTGATAGTTCTAACATCATAGCTTATGATGTACCAATATATTTACCAATAGGCACCTACAAAATCGATGTAAAGACACGAGAATACAAATCTGCTTATTACGAGGTTGTCGTAAACGAACAAAACATTAATTCAAAAATTTCTGCTAATTTATTCCTTATAAAAAAATAAACCCATCTTGCGCAAGTGTTCCCGGTTATACCGAAAATTATATTTAATGATGTTCATTGGCATCACTTGATGCCTGTTTAAGTTTGCCAGTCTTCGACTGGATTTTATACCGGGTTGCCTGGTCTATCTTTTTATTACCAAATACAATTTATCAAACCTGGCGAAATTGGTGAAGGAATCAATGCCGGCTTTGGGTGACATAGTTAATCCTCTTGAGTAGCCCAAAGAAAATTAAGAATAGTATTACTATTTGGTAAATTTGTAGTCACAAATGCAAACATGATTAAAGTCTATCTCGATTGGAATGTAATGACGCAATTAAAAAATGGCGGCCATAAAGAATTAGAAGGAATATTATGCAATAAAGAACGGTTTCTTACCCCTTTTTCAACTGCTCATATTGGCGATATATTTTCGAGCTTTGACGGAAGTGAAAAACAACAGGAATACATCAATTCTGACCTTGAATTTATAAGTAAACTAACTGAGGAAAGATGCTTGCATATTCAAGGTGAAAAAGTTATAATTGACTATTACCCTCCAAAAGAATTATTTGAGCAGAGAATTGATAGCGGGGAGTTGATGAAGAACCTTTCCATCGGAGGATTTTCTTCTTTATTTGAAGGCCTGGGTATTCCAGAGGAAATTTTAGGATCATATAAAGATTTGCTGAAATCAATTCCGGTGCAATCTATTATGCAGGATACATTAAATGATCCTGAAAAAGCTGAACAGACTGAAAAGTTATTTCCTGGTTTAAAAGATGATCCAACATTTGAGGGAATGCTTAATGGTGTTATCAAAATGATGAATGGATTGAATGAGGATGAGAGTTATAAAGATTTAAGACAAACTGTACAATCCGGATTTAACATTGAAAGAGATAAAATATTTGATTCGAAAGATCCATATGAGATAATTAATAGGGAATATGAGAAAGCAGGCGTAACCCGACCTGACAAGTTGAGGAATTCAAAACAAGGACCTAAATGGTACAATGAAATATGTGACGAGTATATTCAACTTGATATGCATGGGTATCAGGAAGACAAAGTAAATACCCAAAAGGGGAGGAAAGAAACTTTTAAAAATACGACCGAAGATGCTTTTCATTGTGCCTTTGCATCGTCGTGCAACTTCTATGTAACGAATGATAATAAAACATATAAAAAAGCAAAAAAGGTCTATGAAAAGCTGGGTCTGCAAACAGTTGTTTTAAAACCTGATGAGTTCGTTGAATATTTTAAAAACTACCTGGACCTAAAGAATGATAAGGCAAATTTCCATTTGATAAATAAAGTGCTAGATAGTTTTAAGTATTATGAAGAGGACATTACTTCTTCGAAATTGCGGATATATCTTATACCATATTTCTTATTTGACTTCTTCAATAAAATCATGGTAATTTTAATTAATGAAGATAAAATAGAGTCAATAATTTTAAGTAGGAATAACCCAACCCACAACTTTGTGTTACGTATTGAAATAAGAAAGCTTCTTTCCAGATTGGATATGAGTTTTGGCACGAACATAGAGAATTTGAGCGAATTAGGAGATAATGAATTGAACGATGACCAATGGAAAGAGAGAAAGTGGAATAATGACAATCTTAAATTGACGTTAAGAAGAGTGAATGACCATTTTCAGCTTTATTTAAATTTTACGGAAGAGAATGCACCAGCGGAGTAATAGACAGAACAACTGCTAACCGAAATTATTTTTTCTTCTTTTTTAAAAAAAATTTCTTTTTCTTTTTTTGATCTGATTTTCTACCAGATTCAATTTCTGATTTACTCCAACCTCTTGAAAATTTGACGCCATTATTAACAATCCAATAGTGAGATTGGCATTTAAAACTCCAATTTCCAATAGACGGCGATAAAGAAATTGTTTCGCCATTAAATGAAAGTTGCCAATCAGTTGGTGAAATCGGGGTAACCACTTCATTTCCACACCCACACACGCACTTATGTATTGCTGTGCAATATTCTAAAGAGATGTACAAAAAGCCATCCTCTAAAGTTTCTGGAATAAACTCAACAAATTTATGTTGTAAGGTCTTCATTGATAAGTTGGGCTACGTTTAAGGAATAAGTGCAATGATGTTCATTTTCTAAATCCTGATAAAAACCAGTCATTTTTTTCCATTTGATTACTGCAAATGTTGCATTCAGCGCATTTAAATCCGCAATCTGGATATTGGTAGAATAATCATTATCATCATTATCTGCACTAGAAACTCTTTTAGATAAATGATCATTTTTTAAAGATGTTCCAGAGGTTAATCTAATTGTTCCAATTAAAAAATCGTCAACAATATTTACACCTAACCCCACATCTATAAAAGTAATTCCTACCTTAAGCAAATGATCCATTATGCGTTTTCTAATAACATTTTTATCAACGCATATAAAAACATAAGTCATCTGATCTAATTCAGAAAGATTATTTTCGTCAATAAAATTAACATGCGGAATAATACCCTTATGCATTTTAGAGTAAATGTCTGCATAGTACTCCACTTTTTTCATTTTCTTATCCAATTGCTCAGTTGAAGCCGCGCCTGGTGAACGAAATGCATTGTGCTGAAGGAAATCATCACCGTCAAATAGGTGAATTTCTTGAACTGGCGTTTTAGCAATTAAATCCAAAATGTATGCTCCAGTACCCCCTAATCCGATAATAGCTATTTTTTGACCATTGAATTTTGAATTCATAACGTTTACATTCGCTCTACTAGAATTTGTGTCTAAATAATTAAAGATGCTTTGAGTATCTTCATCCGGAATTACTTTAAATGTTTTTTCTGTTAGTGTATTATCAAGAGACTTTGCTGGTGAAGAGATGATTTCCGAATATCTGGAGATCTTATGATAATAATCAGTATAGCCGCTAGGTGGTTTATTTGAAAACGTATGATTTACTGTAACCCCATCATATAATTTTGTTTCTTGACTTTGATGTTGTATTTGAGAAATAATGCTACCATCTTTATTACAGGGATACTCACCAATGAAATTTATGACATGAGTTTTAGGTCGAGTCGTCAGTATATTACTGCTTAAAGTAAGTTCGCTAACTAAAGTGCCATATTTAACTTCTCTTAAGTTATTTACATAAGGGATATGGTGTACAAGTAAATACCCCCCTTTGATTTCTATTTCATACCCATCATCTCTTAGTCGTTTTAAGTCAGGACTATGACTTATCAGTTGCTGTGACATTGAAAATCATTTTATTTTTTACACAAACCTTATCACCTTTAACCATTGTACCTTGTTGATTTGAGTCAGGCCCTCCTTTATAAGTAACGGTATAAATAGTATTCGGATTCTCTACGATAGTACCAAAGGCCAATATTACAACCTGTTCAAAAGAAATCTCATTCTCTTGCCAGGGCTTCTCTCTGCCATTAACAATAATAACCACTTGAGTAGGTTTTTCTTTTGAAAAAAAATGTTCTAATCCAGGTCTAGCCAAATCAATCTGTGTATCGTCAAGTATTGATTCATCTTTCCATGGTTCTTTTATTCTAAGGAAAATTTCATCTTCTTTTGCAATATTGCCCAACTTTCTGACTTCGGAACCAGTGATATATTGTTGATGCCATTCATACTCTTTTCCATTAATTACTAAATGAAGAGTGTGATTACCATGTTCTTTTTCGTGTGACATAATTTAAAATTTAAAAATTGTTGATAATTATATTTTAATCTTCGTTTTCCAGCTTGATATTATATTTCGAAATAATTTTCAGAACTCTTTCGTCTTTAAATTTTTTATAAATATTCTGATCTTTAATAAAAGTTTCAACCATTTTAGAATCAAGTTGTAATGCTTTTTCGAGATTTAAATAAAATTCATTCTTGTTATTAATATGAGCGTTAATTTCCGCTAAGGCAAGAAATGCTTCTACAAATTTAGAATCATATGCAAGTGCCTGATAGATATCATCCAAGGCTGATAAGTAGTTACCAAACTTAATGTTAACATTGGCCCTCCCGGTATAGCCAATAGGATTTTCAGCGTCCATTAGAATTACTTCGTTGTAATAAGAAAGGGCCTTATTATAATTATCCTCGCGAGTAAAAATTTCTGCTAATCCGAGTTTTGCATTCATTTGATTCTTATCCCATCCAAGAATTATTTCGAAGGTGTTTTTTGCATTTTTATAATCTTTCAATTTACATTGAGCTTGTCCCTTCATCTCATAAGCTGGTATATTCGAAGTATCTAAATTAATAGCAGAATCACAATTATTTACGACCTGATTCCAATCCCCAAGTCTATTGTAAATTGTTGCTCTATAAAGAAAAAACTCACTGTTTGCATCATTTAATTCAATCGCTTTGTCAATATATTGCAACTTATTTATGTCCGATGTCTCAATAAGAGCTTTTTCATATTCCATTTTTGAATCCTTAATACTCTTAAATCTATTTTTCTCTTCGGGTTTTAAATCATCAATTGTTAATTTTTCAAATAACTTTAGATAATCAAGAGATATTTGAGCAACTTTTTCATCTTTCTCATAAGCAATTTTTATTTGTTCATTTAACTCTAAGTCTCTATCTGAATGTATAATATTTACGTTATCAATCAAGTTATCAAACTCTCTTAAAATCTTAGTAATTAAATTCTGTTCTCTCTCTTGATCCTCTGGTTCATTCGTAAAAGGCACACGACTTAACACAAACGTAACTTTTGGGATTTTCCCTACAATTACATTATTAGGGTTAGTAATACTTCTTATAATTTTCTTTGCCCCCTCCAAATTTTCTCTATTGTTGGCAGCAACAATTACTACTTCATCAGCAAGAAGAGATAAAGTAATTCCAGACATTTCAGAAATGCCAGTTCTTGAGTCAACTAATAAATAATCAGGAGAAAATTGCTTTCTTATTTTTTCTTTTAAATCCAAAAGAAATGTTAGCCCTGTGGAATTTTCGTAAAGTAAATCATACCAATTAATTGAGGAAAGTTTTTTCCAATAGTCAGGAGAGTTAATATTCCCCGCTGGTATCAGTGTTGTATAATATGATTTAGGGGAATTTAAAAACGGATAAGAAAATTCAGCTAAACTAGCCGCTAAACTACCGGTATTTGTAAATTGGTATACATAATCCACTATTCCTTTATCTATTACTATTTTTTGCTCTTTTAAATAAGAGGCAAACTTATAATCCAGTCCTGGAGCCTCTAGATCAAAATCTAATAGACAAACTCGCTTTCCAAATTCCGCAAGTCGTGAAGCAATAGTGGCTAAAGCCAAAGATCTGCCAACGCCACCTTTATACGAATAAAAAGTTATGGTTTTCATTATTACAATTTAAAAATGTATAAGAGTTCCGTTTTCTTTTATTTTATTAAACCCATTTAATATCTCTTCTGTATTGAATTCACCAAAACAATCAAATTCTGGTTGTGCGATTTTTACCTTAATTGGTCCAACATTTATATTAAGAGCTGATGCAACTTCATTAATTCTAGCAATACTGGCAGTTGAATAATTACACAACTCATATCGTTGAATTTGCTGTTCTTTTAGTTCAAGACGTTTTGCAAGTTCAGCGTGAGTCCAACCTTTAATAATTCTAACTTTAATTAGTGCTTCATAAAAATTTGGCAATGACTCTATACATATCTGATTTATTTGTCCATCTTTTAAAAATTCGTATTCTTTAATTTCTTTTTCAAATTGAGCGATTTGACTTCTAATAGAATCCTCTTCAATTTTTCTATAAATTGGACCTAGATTATTTTCACTATCATTAAGTATTTCAGAAAGAGTATCTTCAAACTCTTTTAATCTATTTTTTGTTACTTGGTATTGTTTATCATTTTTGATCATAATATTTAATTTTAAATATTCAATTTTATAATACCTTTTATATTATCTTCTTTATCTTTTTGGAAAAAGGGAAGATATCTAGGAGAAGGAAATAATTCACCACCATATCGGGCTTTTTGTTTTTTCGTGTCTGGAAGGAATTCCATTAAAATGGGAAATTCAGCAGAGAATTTCAGAAAATCCACTCCTGCTGGATCCCAACATGCGTCGAAATCATTCGGATGGCTTTTTTTTGATACAAAACTCCCATCAACATAAAGTGTTTTACAACCCAATGATTTTAATTCATTCATAGCTTTTTCCAGACCAGAAATTAACTTTAATCTGTGTTTATTATATCCATATTCTTTTATAAATTCTTCCCATGTTAAGAGATAAATCCCTGGCTGTAAATTTCCGTTTGTTTGATAAAGTAACGACATTCCCAATGATTTTGTTGTGAATTATTCATATTAACCTCCTTTCGTATTTAATAAAGGCAAAGGTAAGGAATAAAAGCAATTCATCACAACAATTTTGTTGTGATGAATTGTTAACATTATAAGGCATTGCTTTACAGCCGTATAGGTGTACTTAATCTTAGTGGAAAGCTTTATCTACCTTTCTTTAGTGCTCCGTCGAGTGGCTGTATCAAATAAAATCGTACTTCTGTCACATATTGGTTCTATAGCCGCATAAAAAAACCGGAAATGCTTGTTAGCATTCCGGTTTGTAGTCCCGACAAGAATCGAACTTGTATCTAAAGTTTAGGAAACTTCTATTCTATCCATTGAACTACGGGACCAGACGAATTTCGAACAAGGAACAAGGAATATCGAACAAGGAAGTTGAACAGGAATTCCGGTGTTGAATGTTGATTTTCGGATGGCAAAAGTAATGCTTTCTTTTATTTTGGGACCAGGGAATGCGGATTTGTTGAAATATAGCCGTCAAAACCCGTAACTCTTAACCCGCAACTTACCTTCAACCCACCTGTTCAGTATATTATAAGGAAACTCCAGTACGATCTTGTAAAAGCGGGATGGATATTTACTTATATCAACATCTGCAAAAGCGTTTTTCACCGGTACCTCACCCATTAAATGATAATCATCCTCCTGCCCGTTCTTAAAATTGTTGGTAGTGCTGAGCCATATTTTTACGCTGCCCGAATCATTCAATGGTTTCCAGCTTATTTGTATGCGGTCGTTCTTTAATATTGCCGAAGGATTGGTCGCGGACATATTCCCGGTCAACGAAACGCCGTCTATTTCAAAGCGGCGGCTGGCGGGAATATCGATACCAAGGAAGGCCGCAATGGAAGGCATGATATCCGTAATGGCCGGCCGGCCTTTTAAAAAATGCGCATTCAGGTTCCTGGCATTCGTAGCGATCCAGGTGGTTCTTTCGCGGTCCGACTGGCCGCCATGATCATAGCCCGTTGTATCCCGGCCATGATCGGTGGTTATATAGATCTGCCATTCTTCATCAAAGTTTTTTTCGCGCCATTCAATGGCTTTTCTTAACCTGCCTATTTGTTTGTCCAGTTTCAGCACGGCATCTTCCAACAATGCACTGTTCCCATGGCGGTGGCCCATTTCATCGGTGTATTCCAGGTAGATCCAGGACAGGTCGGGCGCATTTTCCCGGATCCCTTTGGCAGCGGCATCCGTCACCGCCTCATCGATCGGGTGAAAAAAATAGCCGGCGGTGTCGTGCGGGAAATGGATGGTATCCAGTTCCAGGCCGTCATAATAATAGTCGGGTTGTAAATTGCCGGCTGCCGCGGCTTCACTGCCCACCAGCTTGGTGCGGTTATCGAGCCAGGATGAATAAACGGCTGTTTTCTTTTGAGGGTATTGGGTTTTGAGGAAGCGGAAAATATTCCAATAGTTGTAATTGGGCGCCGCAATATCATTGCCCCAGACATTATGCTTGTTCACCCAGGTGCCGGTGAGCAGGCAATTATATCCAACGGCGGAGATGGTGGGCGATTCGGTATAAGTTCCTTTTTCTCCACCAACATAGGCCCGCACAAAACCGCCCCTGCTGTACAAGGCTTTCAGCTCGGGCATGGGCAGCCTTTCAATAAGATCGGCCGGTATGCCGTCTGCAATTACAAAAACGGCTTTATGGGCTTTTTGGGCAGGGAGTTGAGCTGACCAAAAAAGTAATATCGCGATGATGAAATGACGGGGCATAAAATACTTTGAATGATGATATCAAATTTACCGGGATTTGCGCAATAGTAAATAACGGATTGTCGTCCTTCGACCACTGTCATTGGCGCAGGTCTCCCGACCTGTGCCTTCCGTCACTTCTTTCCATCGCTAATTTTTTATTGGATAGAGCTGAGAATGGGTTGGGTATGTAATTGAAAAGCCCAAGTAACAACCAGGCACAGGTCAGGAGACCTGCGCCAATCAGTACATAACCGGCATTCGACAACCCCTCGGCAATCCTTCGACAAGCTCAGGATGACATCACGGGGCATCGGGGTGATATTGTTTGTCAGGTTGAGCTTGTCGAAACCGGATCATTTAGTACATAACCCGCTTTCGATAACCCTTCGGCAATCCTTCGACAAGCTCAGGATGACATCACGGTGCATCGGGGTGATATTGTTTGTCAGGTTGAGCTTGTCGAAACCGGATCATTTAGTACATAACCCGCTTTCGATAACCCTTCGGCAATCCTTCGACAAGCTCAGGATGACATCAAGGGGCATCAGGGTGACAACCGTTACTCATTTCAATCATTTCAACTAAATTTAATCAGCAAAAAACAACACCCATGCTGGACCTTGTCATCGAAGCACGCAAAGCATCCATTGCACCGGGCATGGAAGTGCGCCGGATCCTGCCTTTCCGCCTGCGCCGGATGGTGGGGCCGTTCATATTCATGGATCATGCGGGCCCGGTGAACGTCGCGGCAGGAACCGCTTCCAATATGGATGTATTACCACACCCGCATATCGGTCTATCAACGGTCAGCTATTTATTCGGCGGGCAGGTAACCCACCGCGATAGTCTCGGCGTGGAACAGGTGATCCGCCCGGGCGAAGTGAACTGGATGACCGCGGGAAGTGGTATCGCCCATTCAGAAAGGTTTGAGGATCCGGCTGCCCTCGCCGGAGGCCAACTGGAAATGATCCAGACCTGGGTGGCCCTGCCGGAAAAAGCTGAGGAAGCTGCTCCTTCATTCAATAATTACAGTCCGGTTGAATTGCCCATATTTACTGATAAAGGTATCTGGATGCGGCTGATCGCCGGAAATGCTTATGGTTTGAATAATGAAGTGAAAACACATTCACCGCTTTTTTATGTACATGTGATGCTTGACGCAGCAACAAGGTTTGCTTTGCCAAAACAGCATTCCGAGCGGGCGCTCTATATTGTAAAAGGTAAGATTGAATTATCCGGTATTACTTACGGTGAAGGACAAATGCTTGTTTTCACGAAGGGCGTGGACCCGGTGATCACTGCCAAAGAAAATTCCACGCTCATGCTGATGGGCGGCGAACCCCTCGGCGAGCGGTTTATCTGGTGGAATTTCGTGTCCTCGCGAAAGGAACGCATCGAACAGGCCAAGGCAGACTGGCAGGAAGGCCGGATCATTTTGCCGCCTTCGGATAATAAGGAATTCATCCCGCTTCCGAAAGACCGATCAAAACCGGCGGGATCCGCACCGCCGCCTGAGTTACTTTCATAGCCTGCTGGTTCCTGGTTCATAGTTCATAGTTTCCCGTTTCCATAACCAGCATCCTGTTAACCCATAACCCGCAAACCATGAACTCTTAACTAAGAACTAGGAACTAAGAACTAGGAACTCTTCTTATCTTCGCAATCCAAATTTTCAGACTATGAAGTGGATGAATGTTCTCATTAAATACCGCCTGTTACTCGGCGTGTTCCTGCTGGCCCTTGCCATATTTGTAAATTACCAGACCAGTTTCTGGCCATCTTTTATCATATATTTTATTGCTGTTATATTAATTGTCGGGCATTTTTTGTTTGGCCCGATGCGGCTTATTCAAACGGCGATGGAAGAAGGAGATATGGAAGCTGCCAAGAAAATTGTTTCCGGGATACAGTTTCCCGGGCTGCTGATCAAGCCGGTGCGCTCTGTTTATTTTACCATCAAAGGAAATCTCGACATGGTTGACCAGAATTTTGACAGCGCCGAAAAGAACATGAAAAAAAGCCTTGCCCTTGGCGGCGGCGCCATGACCAAACAGGCTGAAGGCCCCAACAGGCTGCAGCTTGGAATGCTCAGCATGCAAAAAGGAAATATTAAAGAAGCAGAAGCCTATATCCGCCAGGCCATCCGCGCCGGGCTTCCTGATAAAGAGAACAATGCCGCAGCCTACCTGCAGTTATGTTCCATCATGATGAATAAAAGGGAATTCCGTGCAGCGAAGGAATATTTCAGGAAAGCAAAGGGGTTTAAACCTACCACGCCACAGATCGTGGACCAGATAAAGCAGATTGAGAAGTACATTACACGGATGCCGGGGTAGGTTGACAGGTTAACTGGTTAATAAAGTTGACTGGGACCTCCTTATCAGCCACATCAATCTTATCGACTTTTAGGATTATTAAGGCTATTAGCATTCGGGATACCCCCTTATCAACTCCATCAACCCTATCAACTGTTCAACAGCACCCGGGTAACCTCATCATACGTTCCTCATCCTCCGTACCTTTGAACCCATGTCTAGTTACCGCGATATTTTACAAAAAAAATTCACCGAAGAATACGAGCGCCTCAATGAGCAACAACGCAGGGCGGTGGATACCATTGAAGGGCCGGTGATGGTGATTGCCGGTCCCGGTACGGGTAAAACGCAGATACTGGCCAGCCGCATCGGAAAGATATTGCTGGACACGGATGCGCTTCCGCAAAATATTCTTTGCCTTACTTATACCGATGCCGGCGTGGTGGCCATGCGCAAAAGATTGCTGCAATTCATCGGCCCGGATGCATACAAAGTGAATATTTATACCTTCCATGCTTTTTGCAATGATGTGATCCAGGAAAACCTGTCGTTGTTTGAAAAGACAGCGCTTGACCCGATTTCCGAACTGGAAAAGATCGAGCTCTTTAAAGAACTGATCGATTCTTTTCCAAAAAATCACCCGCTGAAAAGATACCGCGGCGATGTGTATTTCGAGATCAAGAACCTGCAATCCTTTTCAGCACCATGAAGCGGGAAGGCTGGACGCCAGCCTTTATCAATGAAAGGATCGACGATTATATTGCAGACCTGCCTGACCCGGGATGAATTTATTTATAAAAGAAAATACAAGGAATTCAATGCCGGCGACCTGAAGAAGGATAAGATCGAGGAAGAAAAAGAAAAGATGGAAAAGTTGCGGGCGGCCGTGAATGAGTTTGAACGCTTCCAGCAACTGATGCGGAAAAGGAACCGCTACGATTTTGATGATATGATCAACTGGGTGATCAAAGCTTTTGAAGAAAATAAGAACCTGCTTGCCAATTACCAGGAACGATTTCAATACATACTGGTGGATGAATACCAGGATACCAGCGGCACACAAAACCGGCTGGTGGAATTGCTGATCAGTTATTGGGAAAAACCCAATGTATTTGTGGTGGGTGATGATGACCAGAGTATCTATCGTTTCCAGGGCGCCAACGTAGAGAACATGCTGCAGTTTGCCGACAATTATCGAGCTGACCTGCTTACGGTGGTGCTTACCAATAATTACCGCTCTACGCAACCCATACTCGATATTTCAAAAACACTGATCGACCGCAATGATGAAAGGCTGGTAAAACAGATCGAGGGATTGAGCAAGGAACTCATCTCCTCCCATGATAAAATAAAATTGCTCACCCACCAGCCATTCCTCCGTGAATATGAAACACAGCGGCAGGAAATGATCGGCATCATGAAGCATGTGCAGCAACTATTGGCCCAGGGCCTGTTGCCCGGGAGCATCGGCATCATTTATAAGGAAAATAAATATGGCAAGGAACTGGCAAGATATTTCAAACTGCTGGATATACCGGTGTACAGTAAACGCCATTTAAATATCCTGGAAATTCCGCTGGCGCAAAAGATCATCCTGCTGCTCAAATACCTGGCTTCCGAACATGATATTCCCTATAGTGGCGATGAAATGCTTTTTGAAATATTGCATTTCGACTGGTTTGGGGTTCCACCTATTGAGATCGCAAAGCTGACCATGGAAGTAGCTGACCGGAGATATGGCGATCATCCAACCTCTATACGGCAACTGCTATACGAAAAGGCACATAGTCCTGCAAAGGATCTGTTTAGCCCCGGCCTTCATGAAGGATTAAAAAAAGCTTCTGCGGTGATTGAAGACCTGATCGGGGCTGTACCCAATATCACCCTGCAGCAATTATTTGAAAATATCATCCGGGAAGCAGGTGTGCTTTCACATATCATGCAAAGCCCGGATAAGCACTGGCAATTGCAGGTACTGACGGCTCTGTTTGATTTTGTAAAAGACGAAACGCACCGCAGTCCTTTCCTGAACCTGCAGCAACTGGTGAACCTGATGGAACTGATGGAAAAAGAAGGGCTGGTACTCCCGCTGGTACAGGTAAGCGGTAGTGATAAAGGCATAAACCTGATGACGGCGCATGGCTCCAAGGGCCTGGAATTTGAATATGTATTTTTAGCGGGATGCAATGCGGCTTTCTGGGAGAAGAAAAGAAAACCGGGCGGTGGTTATAGATTGCCCGATACCATGTTCTCATCCAGCGCTACCGCAAACGATGATGAAGAATTGAGAAGGCTTTTTTATGTGGCACTTACAAGGGCGCAACAGCATTTGTATATTTCTTATAGCAAATTCAAAAACGATGGGAAAGAGCTGGAACCTTCCATGTTCATTGCCGAGATACAGGATGGCCAGGAGTTGCCGGTGGAAAAAATGATCCTTGACGTTGAAGTACTGTCTGAATTTGCGGCACTCAGCTTTGGCGAAGCCGAAGCGCCGGAGATCGAAAAGATCGAGGAAGAATTCATCGGCCGCATGCTGGAGAAATTTGTAATGAACGTGACGGCACTGAACAATTACCTGAAATGCCCGCTGGAATTTTATTTCAAGAACCTGATCCGCATTCCTTCTCCTAAAAATGAAGCGACAGAATTTGGCTCGGCGGTACACTATGCGCTGGAAAAATTATTCCGGAAAATGCAGGAAGGAGGCAAGGAGCAATTTCCTGCCAAAGAAGAATTCATTGCTGATTTTGAATGGTACATGAACCGCCACCGAGAAAGTTTTACCAGGGAACAGTTTGACAGGAGGATGGAATACGGGCAGGAAGTATTGAGTAATTATTATGATAAATATATCAACAGCTTTAACAAGATCGTTGCCATTGAGCACAATATCCGGAACGTCGTGGTACAGGATGTTCCATTAAAAGGAAAACTGGATAAGCTGGAGTTTGACGGGAAGTCGGTTAACGTGGTGGATTATAAGACAGGCGACCCGGAGAAAGCCCTTCCCAAAATGAAAGGCCCTTCCGATAAGGATCCTAACGGCGGCGATTACTGGCGGCAGGCGGTTTTTTATAAGATACTGGTGGATAATTACAGGCAGAAGGATTGGAAAGTAGTGAGTACCGAGTTTGATTTTATTGAACCTGACAAAAAGAAAAACTACCGGAAAGAAAAACTATTCATCACAGATGCGGATATTACCACTGTTACCCAACAGATCATAAACACCTGGGAAAAGATACGGAACAGGGAATTTTATACCGGTTGCGGGAAGGAGGATTGCCATTGGTGCAATTTCGTGAAGACAAACCAGCTGGCTGTTAGCCTGCATGGGCTGGAAGAAGAAACAGAAGACGCGTAAGCCACTGACCTGCCTGCGACAGGTATATATTGCCACAGATTCACAGATTAGAGAAATATAGGACAAAGAATATTCAGTATAGGAAGCATGTTGGATTAAAATTGAACCGGTGCATATAACCAGGATCGTAACAAGCCAAACGATCTAATCTGTGAATCTGTGGCAATAAACTTTAAGCCGTGGCTTTAACATGAACAGCAATAAATTAAATAATTTAATCTGTGCAATCTGTGGCAATAATTTGCAGCTAATTTTTAACTTTTAACTCTTTCCTCATTCCTTAACTTCACCCAAATTTTACTGGCCCAGCTCCTTCGATGAAAAAAAATATCTTTCTTTTGCTGCTTTTGATAACTGCCGGTTATGCGATGATCACGTTCAATACAGGCTGTGCCCAGATCGGCGCACCCACCGGCGGGCCAAGGGACAGCCTTGCGCCGGTATTGGTAAAGGCAGTACCGGAGGAAGAAAAACTCAATTTTACCGGCAATAAGATCACTCTTACATTCAATGAATATATTGACCTGCGAGAATTGCAAAACAACCTGCTGGTATCACCGGTACAAAAGTCCAATCCTGTAATAAATTTTAATCTTAAAACAGTTACGATAAAATTCCGGGATACGCTTTTACCAAATACAACGTACAGCGTCAATTTTGGAAATGCGCTCCGGGATAATAATGAAGGGAATATCCTGAAAAACTTTGCCTATACTTTTTCAACAGGTCCAACCATTGATTCACTGGAACTCAATGGTAAAGTGCAACTTGCCGAAACAGGAAAGATTGATAGTACCTTACTCGTTATGATCTACCGGGATGCTCCCGACAGCGCTGTTCAAAACAGGAAGCCGGATTATATAACCCGGCTATCCGGCGATGGCAGCTTTAGGTTTTATCATTTACCCGGCGGCGACTTTAAAATTTATGCGCTGAAGGATGGAGATGGTGGTAAAACATATAATTCCCCTTCGGAAATTTTTGCATTCAATGATACAACGGTCAATCCTGCCGAACCTGCCGCACCGGTTATCCTGTATGCATATGCGGCTGAAAAGAAAAAAGATAATACCGCCCCGGCTCCAAAGCAGGCGGCAGAAAAAAAATTAAGATACGGGGTCAATCTCAGCCAGGGTTACCAGGACCTGTTGCTGCCATTTGAGATCGGCTTCAATAACTCCTTGAAAAAGATCGACTCGCTGCAAATGGTATTAAGGGATACGAATTATAATCCTATACCCAATACAAGCCTAACGATCGATAGTACCCGAAAAACGATCTCCATTCGTACAAAATGGCAACCCGAAGCCGGTTATATTTTTATTTTACCCAAAGAGGCCATAGAAGATTCATCCGGGAACCTGCTTTCTAAATCTGATACATTGCGTTTTTTTACAAAGGCCGAAACCGATTATGGACGGGTGCTGTTGAGATTCAAAAATCTTGACGTGACTAAAAATCCTGTTATACAATTTATCAAAGGCGAGTCGGTTATTGCCTACCCAATAACATCGGCTGAATGGAGCAATAAAATGTTTGCTCCCGGGGAATATGAAATAAGAATCCTATATGATAGTAATGGCAATGGTATTTGGGATCCCGGGAATTATTTAAAAAAATTGCAACCCGAAAAAGCAATTTCGCTTCCTAATAAAATAGGAGTAAGGGCGGATTGGGATAATGAGAGAGATATTTCGCTTTAAGCTGTTAGCTATAAGCTATTAGCCTGGGTAATGGTAACGAAAAACCTTTCCAACAACAGCTTATAGTTGGATGATGATACTTAAAGAACTCCTGCAGACAGCTTGAAGCTAATAGCTAACAGCTAATAGCTTGCCTGAAAAAACCTTCCTGCTAACAGCAGAAAGCTAATAGCTATCAGCTAAATTTGCATCATGATCTTTTCGTCTTCTCTACTCGAAAATGCTGTAAATGAATTTGCCAAACTTCCCGGCATTGGAAAAAAAACAGCATTGCGGCTCGTGCTTCATCTTATTAAACAGGATGAAGTGCAGGTGCAGCATTTCAGTGATACCATCGCGGCGATGAGAAAGGAAATAAAATTCTGCAGGCGCTGTCACAATATATCCGATAAGGAATTGTGTAATATCTGCAGCAATCCCATGCGGAAACAGGAAATGATCTGCGTTGTAGAAACGATCCGCGACGTGATCGCCATTGAAAGTACCCAGCAGTTTAACGGGGTCTATCATGTGTTAGGTGGTATCATTTCACCACTGGATGGGATCGGGCCTGACCAATTGAATATTGATTCGCTGGTTCAACGTATCACTGACGAAGAAACGCAGGAGATCATCTTTGCACTCAATCCCAATATACAGGGAGATACTACCGTATATTATATTGGGCGAAAACTAAAAGGCGTGCCGGTAAAGATCACCACCATTGCCCGCGGCATCTCGTTTGGCGGAGAACTTGAATATGCGGATGAGATGACCCTTGCCAAAAGTATCAGCAACAGGATACCTGTAGCGCAGTATATTTCTTCGATCGAGTGATCATTTTTCCGGTTCAGCATCCTTTTATTCCCCCTCAGTTACATTCCCTTGAATAGGGATATCATGATCTATAACTTTAGATCATGGCACTCAAAACAAAAAAAATCATTATAAGTTCTGTCCTGTTGTTCGCAGTAGCAGCAGCAGCAGTCGCGTTCTATATGTATAATAAAGGGCCGGTAGATGTTAAGCATAGTAAGGGCATTTCAGTAAATGCTCCTGAATTATACAATTTCTTCAGCATTGATTCTGTAATGGCAGCAAAGCGGTACTCGGGTAAGATATTGCGGGTAACGGGTGAGGTGAGTGAAGTGTCTTCGAACGCACAAGGGCAAAAGATAGTCCTTCTTAAAACAGCCAGCCCACTTGCTAATATTAACTGCACCCTGGAGGAAGCCGTTGAAAACATTAAGCCTTCTGATAAATTAAGCATTAAAGGGATCTGTAGCGGAATAGGCGAAGGCGATGCCGACCTTGGTATCCAGGGAGATGTTTATTTAGCGAGGGCTTATGTAGCCGAATAAATCTATTGCTTACCCCATGAAAAAAGTATTATTCATATTATTCACCCTGGTCGCGTTTATCGCTGCTTTTAATGCATGCCAGCATGTACCGGATTCAACAACATTGGTTGATCCGAACGCTCCGGGCCCGGGAACACCGGGTGGCCCTGTCTCGGGTGGAGGGCAGACCTGCAGTACAGATACTGTTTACTTTCAGAACAAGGTTTTACCATTATTGATATCAAGTTGTGCCAAAAGCGGTTGCCACGATGCGGCTTCCCACCAGGACGGTGTTGAGCTGACCTCTTATGAAAAGATAATGGCCACTGCAGATGTTGATCCGGGTGACCCTAACGGAAGTGATCTATACGAAGTGCTGAATGAAGATGACCCGGATAAGGTCATGCCCAGGCCGCCTAATAACCCGCTTACCGCAGCCGAGAAACAACTTATAAGAAACTGGATATTGCAGGGCGCAAAGAACAATGCCTGCAATGATTGCGATACAGCAACAATAACCTGGTCAGGGGCCGTGCTGCCTATCATTAACACCCATTGCAAAGGTTGTCACAATCCCGCATTTTTAAGTGCGGGCCTTGACCTGACTTCATACGCAAACGTTAGAACAATAGGGCTTAATGGAAAGTTTGAAGGGGTAGTCAATCATCTTCCCGGTTATCCGGCTATGCCACGGGGCGCAGCAAAGCTGGATGATTGTAAAATAACACAGATACAAAAATGGATCGATGCGGGGGCGCAGAATAATTAATATTTAAGAACGTGAAAATTTTTCGAACCATATATTCAGAAAGGAAGATCGGCATTATGATCGTGTGCCTGATGCTCGTGCATATCTTAACGTTAGTGGGCTGTTATAATGATAAAGAAGAACTGCTTTATCCAGGTAGCAATGCCCCGGTAGACTGTACAACTACACCCGCGAGTTTTGCAACGGATATATTGCCATTGATCACTACCAAATGTGCAGTTCCTGGATGCCATGATGCAAGTGCTTCAGGGGGAGTTATTTTTCAAACCTACACACAGATAAATGATAAAAAGGACAGGATCAATGTGCGGGCGATCGTAGAAAAGTCAATGCCGCCGACGGGCGCCTTATTACCGGCGGAGATCGCTAAGTTAAAGTGCTGGATAGAAGCAGGCGGACCAAATAATTAATTAAAACTGAAATAGTAAAAGCTATTGAAAGAACATTACTTAAAAACATTAAATATGAAACAGATCATTTTTTCTCTTGCAATGTTGTTGGTTATAACCAATGCTGCAAACGCCCAGAAATATTATACTAAAAATGGCAATATTTCTTTTTTTTCAAAGACATCCATGGAGAATATTAAAGCAGACAATAGCCAGGTGATGAGCGTGCTTAATACACAAACCGGCGACCTGCAATTCTCCTTATTAACGAAAGGCTTCCATTTTGAAAAGGCATTGATGGAGGAACATTTCAATGAAAATTATATGGAGAGTGAAAAATTTCCAAAAGCAAGTTTTAAAGGAAACATAACGGACCTGGGTAAAGTTGCTTTTGACAAGGATGGTGTTTACAACGTAAATGTCAGCGGCGACCTGACCCTGCATGGTGTTACAAAAAAAGTGACCGCACCTGGTACAATTACAATTGCTGGCGGAAAGATATCGGCCAATTCGAAGTTCCTGGTTAAACCCGCAGACCATAATATTACCATTCCTAAACTCGTGAAGGATAATATTGCTGAATCTATCGAAGTACGGTTACCTCGGCTTTCGATCAAAAAATGTAATCAGTATCTATAAAAAAGCATCATGTGTTTAAAGAAAAAAATATTACCGGTTGTATTTGTTTTTCTTGGCTGTGGTAAACTGGCAGCCCAGGACACAACAGAAACAGATCTTATGGCACAGCTGGAGAAAGAAGTTATTGGCGATCCAAAAAGCAAAACAAATTATACAACAGCGACCTTTAAAACAACCCGGCTGGTGAATGGACATACTGTTGAGAATGTAGGGAAGGGGGTAATGGATGTAAAAATATCACACCGCTTTGGCAAGGTAAATAAAGGTAGCTATGAATTATTTGGCCTGGACAATGCTACGATGAGAATGGGTTTTGACTACGGGATCACCAATTATCTCATGGTAGGGATTGGGAGGAGCACTTTTCAAAAAACATATGACGCTTTTTTTAAGATCAAATTGCTCAGGCAATCAACGGGAAAAAGAAGGATGCCGGTTACGGTGAGCTATGTTCCTACCATCGCGTTAAAGACCTTGAAATTTGAAGACCCGAACAGGAAGAATTATTTCACATCACGGCTCTTCTATTCTCACCAGCTTATTATCGGCCGTAAATTTTCTGAAAGCACTTCTTTGCAGATCATGCCAACCTATCTCCACCGGAACCTGGTAACGCTTGCAGCAGAGCCTAATGGGCAGATCGCGATTGGGATCGGGGGCAGGCAAAAACTTTCTAAGCGGATAAGCTTAAATGCTGAGTATTATTATCAATTACCTCAATACAAATTAGCCGGCACTACAAATTCGTTGTCGGTGGGAGTAGATATTGAAACCGGCGGCCATGTTTTCCAATTGCATTTTACGAATTCGCAGGGCATGAGTGAACGCACATTTATTTCAGAAACGACCGGTGAATGGAGTAAGGGCGATATTTATTTTGGCTTTAACATTTCCAGGGTGTTTACTATTGGAAAGAGAAAATAGCGATTATAAAAAAAAGTTAAGGACTCTTTTAAGCAACAAATTATAATTATCTTGTATGTTCATTTTAATTCGTATGCTTACACGTTACCTTATATTATTTTTTGCGTTGATCCTTTTCCAGCCCGGGCAGATAATAGCCCAGCCTGTTTACGGTACCAATAACGGTTCCATAAGTTTTCATTCAGATGCACCACTCGAACTCATTACTGCCAAAAGCAATGAAATGCGGGGTAAACTTGATATCGGAAAAAGGGTTTTTGCTTTCACTATCAGGGTAAATTCTTTTTCAGGTTTCAACAATGCATTGCAAAGAGAACATTTTAATGAGAATTATCTTGAAAGTGCCGAATATCCAAATGCTTCATTCAGTGGTAAGATCATTGAAGAGATTGATTTTTCTAAAAACGGAAATTATTCGGTCCGTGCAAAAGGGAACCTTTCCATTCATGGGATCGTGCAGGAAAGAATCATTAAAACCGATCTCGTAGTGAAGAATGGAATGGTCAGTATTAAATCAAATTTTACAGTACTACTGGCAGATCACAATATCTCTATACCAAAAGTGGTACATGAAAAACTGGCTTCCGAAATCAAAGTAGAAGTAAAAGCAGATCTAACAACACCATGAGCGCTGCGTACAATCGTTTTATTACCACATCTGCCGCGCTGTTAATTTTTGTACAGGCTTTCACCCAGTTACCAGGCTATAAATATTTTAAATTAGAGAAAGATAATAAGCAGGTAAAAATAAACACCTTGTATAAAAATAAGCAGGGATACATCTTTGCAGGTACGGACAATGGTGTTTATAAATTTGACGGGGAAAAATATATCAGCATCCATTTTGAAAATCCTGACTACAATGATACCGCTACTGCGATATTCCAGGATAGCAGGGATAGGACCTGGGTCGGTTTTAAAAACGGGCGCATTGCCAACCTGGTAAATAAAAAACTGGTTTACTTCAACCCGGAAGAAGGAACTCCCAAAAAAAAGATCACCGCTTTTTTGGAAGATAAAGAAAAAAATCTCTGGTTTTCCACCAACGGGGAAGGTATTTATTGTTTAAAGAACGGGCGGCTTTACCTGTTGAATACAGATGACGGACTCAGTGATGGTAATGTGAGCTCAATGGTATTAACCGGCAATGACGAAGTGCTTGCAGGGACAGACCAGGGAATCAATATCTGTAGTTTTAAGAACGGCAAAAAAAAGATAACGGTGATAGGGCCACGCCAGGGCCTCCCGGATTATATTGTAACATCAATCTCCACTGCCGGTAACAATCAATACTGGATAGGGCTGCAGGATAAGGGCTTTTGCCTGTACGATCATAATAATAAAACCATCACTATACCAACTCCCGCAGCAGCCTGGAATTATGGACAGGTAAATTCGCTTTTGGCAGCGCAGGGCATACTTTGGCTGGCCACAGAGCGTAATGGGCTGTATAAATATTCAATTGAAAGGAATAGCCTTGATACCGTGCCGCAGTTAATTGTTGGCCAAACCATCAATGACCTGGTAGAGGACCTGCAGGGAAATATATGGTTGTCTTCTGCTACATACAGCCTGGTTCGTACGCCAGGCGAAACACTGACACTGAGACCGATCCCGGACCCCCCGGTTTTTGAACATGTCCATGCTATCCTCTGTGATAAACACGGTGATATCTGGCTGAATGATGAAATGAATGTGCTTAGAAGGATCAGTTTTAAAAACGGCACTGTAACTGAGCAAAAGATCCATTTGCCGGGCATCAACGAGCGCATAGATATCACTTCTTTATACCAGGACAGCTATGAGAACATATGGGTTGGTACAATGGGAAAAGGATTGTTCATAATAGATCCTTACACGTTAAAGCACCGGTCATTTACCGAGAACAGCATTTTCGTTGATGCAGGCATCCTTTCTATCAATGGCAGTCAAAATACGATTTACTCAAGTAGTCTTGAGGGTTCAATGCTGGTTGAACTTTCTCCTGAAAATGCGGCTATTGATAAAGGGTACCATTATACGAATTACAACAATACCAATACAGGCACAAATTATATTTACAGCATTTTCAAAGACAGCAGGAACAGGACGTGGTTTGCCACCGATGGAAAAGGATTGACCATGCTTGACCAAAAGATTTTTACCTACTATAATAATAAGGACCAGATAAAAGATGATCGCATTTATTCCGTGGCCGAGGATAAAAAAGGAAATATATGGTTCAGTACAGCCAGTGCAGGGATCTATAAATTTGATGGGAAAACATTTACCAACTATGCTGTTAAGGAAGGCCTTAGTGATCTGAATATATCTGTTTTGAAAACAGATAAAGCCGGAAATATTATCATCGTACACAAGCAGGGACTTGATATTCTGGATCCCGTTACGGGCAATATTTCTTACCTGAACGGCAACCTCGGCATTCCCCAGGTAAATGCCGAAGACATAGGAGCAGTTACAAAGGATACTTCCGGGAATATTATGGTAAGCACGAAAAATGGCATCTTAACATACGCATTTCCTGTGAACTCTCTGCAGAAACCAACAGCATTGATCGAATCTGTTCAGTTGTTTTTGAAAGACCTTGATGATGCTGCAACCAATTCATTCAGCTATGATGAAAATAATTTTACATTCAATTATACCGGGCTTTATTATTCAGACCCGGGCAGTGTGTATTACCAATACAAACTGGAAGGCCTTGACAGCAGCTGGGTAATAACGAAAGACAGGAGTAAAAATTTTCCAAAACTCGAACCCGGTAAATATACATTCCGTATCCAGGCCTCTCTCAATAAAAATTTTCAGCACGCAGATGAAGCCTCCTATGCATTTGTAATAGAGCCCGCTTTTTATAATACAGCATGGTTTATCATTATTTGTGCTTTTTTACTTTGTGCTTTATTATACTGGTATGTAAGAAACAGGGAGAGAGCTTTAAAAAAGATAGAACGCCTGCGGCAGGAGAAGATCCAGTTCGAGTTCGAGGTGTTGCGCAACCAGGTAAATCCCCATTTTTTGTTCAATAGCTTCAATACACTGATCTCTACGATAGAGGAAGATCCAAAAATCGCAGTTGAATATGCTGAACAGCTTTCCGAATTTTTTCGAAACGTGGTTAACCAACGTGATAAGGATGTAGTATCGCTCAAAGATGAGATCGGTTCACTTTATTCTTATTCTTTTTTACAGCAAAAACGATATGGCAATAATTTACAGGTGCATATTGATATTACGGAAGAACAGCAATTAGCCAATAAGATCCCACCGCTTACCCTGCAATTGCTGGTGGAAAATGCGATCAAACATAATGCTTTATCAAAAGAAACACCCCTGTTTATAACGCTCACTGTAAATGAAGAAGACTGCCTGCAGGTAAAAAATAATATGAACCCGAGGATCAACAAACAGCCGGGAGCAGGGATGGGGCTTCAGAATATCATCAACCGTTATCTTTTGTTGACCAAAAGGGCTGTTTTAGTTAAAGATGACGGTAAATATTTCACGGTTTCACTTCCATTGTTAAAATAATTTTATGCTAAAGATATTGATCATTGAAGACGAGGAACCAGCAGCAAAACGTTTGCTGAAAATGGTAAAGGAGATCCAGCCCGATATTGAATTGCTCGATTCTATCGTAAGTGTGTCTTCTGCGCTTAAATGGTTCCGGGAAAATGATACACCGGACCTGGTCTTCTCAGATATACAATTATCGGATGGATTGAGTTTTGAGATCTTCAGGGAGATCAAACTGTTATGTCCCATCATATTTATCACGGCATATGACCAGTACGCCATTGACGCCTTTAAAGTAAACAGTATCGATTACCTGCTAAAGCCTATAAAAAAAGATGAGCTCCAGGCGGCTTTGTCCAAATATAAAGATCTCAAATCTTCTCATACAGTTCCGGTTCTCGACATCAATAAATTACTCCAGGCTTATGGGAATCAATCCTATAAAAAAAGATTTATTGTCAGGTACGGAGAGCATATAAAAACGATCAATACGGAGGACATCGCCTATTTTAATACAGAAGACAAGGTGAATTTCCTGACAACGAATGAAGGAAGGCGGTTTGCCATTGATTTTAACCTGGATAGCCTTGAATCGATGCTTGAACCGAAATTGTTTTTCAGGATCAACCGGCAGTTCATTGTCTCAATTAAGTCCATTTCGGAAATGTTCGCATATTCAAAAAGCAGGGTACTGATCAAATTAAAACCTGCTACAAAACATGAGACCATTGTCAGTACGGAAAGGTCTGCAGATTTTAAAGCATGGCTTGGGGATGAGTTAGGATGAAAAATGCTTATTCAGCAATAAAAATTACCTGGTCAGCATATTTTTCTTTTTTTGATATTTTGTACTGCTCATCTTTGTTTCACAAAATAGTCCTGCTTTAAGATTGATATTTTTCCTAAGACGACCATCCGAACCCTGAGATATTAGCTTTGTTTCACGCAGTTTTGTATTTGAGCCGTAACCAAAAGGGTTGCGGCTTTTTTTGTTGTCACATAATCCGCTGACGCTTGCTTCTTAGCAGGATTTTGCTTATTTTTAAAAGAAGGCAACCTTTTAGGACCATTGCCCGTATTCATTGCTAAAACTGTAAACGAAAGATTGGCTTGAAGTTTCTGGACGAAATAATCACCGGGTGCCGGGAGAATAATCATAGAGATCAAAAAACGCTCTATGAGCGGTACTATGGATATTGCCTAAAAATCGTGTTCCGCTACATTTACAGGTACGACAAAGCGACGGATGTGGTGAATGATGGTTTTGTGAAGGTCTTTGGCAAACTGCATACTTTTCACTACGATCAGTCAAGCAAAATTGAAATGATCCTCATGGGCTGGATGAGAACAATTATGATCAATACAGCAATCGACAGGCTTAGAAAAGATAATTTTCTCCCGGAGATCGGGATCATTAATGAAGGGATCTGGGTAGAAGATAAATCCCAGTCCTCTGATCAGTCTCTTTTATATAAAGACCTGATAAACGAAGTAAAAAAACTACCACCAACGTATAGGATTGTTTTCAATATGTATGTGATTGACGGATTTACCCACCAGGAAATTGCCAACCAGCTAAAAATTGCAGTCGGAACTTCCAAATCAAATCTCTCAAAAGCACGCGGTTTATTACAGTCTTATTTGAAAAAAACTGACGTGAAAAAATATGCTACATATGAATGACGATAGGGAAGAAGTGTTTCGCAGGGCAGCAGAAAATTATCCGCTAAAAACAGATAATCCTGATTGGGAAGCTGTCCTTAGAAAAAAGAAGGAAGATGATTCTGCCGCTGCAACAACTGTCACCAAAAAAAGAAATTACCGGGCGCTGATATTATTGTTATTGCTCCTCTCATTCATTGGAGTGGAATACCGCTATTCGTTCGTTCAAAACCTGTTTGGAAAAAAGGAAGCGACGGCTACAGCCGCTATCAGGAAAGTTCAGCAGCCAGGTTCTGTAACCCCCACAACTAATTCCGCTATTGAACCAGTGAACAAACCTGCCGTTTCAACAGAAACCAAGGGGGAAAGGAATAATGTTTCAGCAGCAGGAACTACCAGTTCTCAAAAAATTACTACCAGTACTCAAACCCCGAATGTTATTGTTTCTGCGGGTATTCCTGTCAATGAAAACAAGGGCTCAAAAGGTAAAAGGACTCATTCTTCAAGGAAACGTTTAGCAGTAAACATTACCAATGCAACAGCAACTGACGATGGACAAAATGTTACTGAAGAAATTGCTTCCATAGATAAAAATACAGAACCGGTTAAGGGTGTCGATACTGACAATATCACGGTGAAGGATGTCCCGGATCACCTGTATGAAAAAAAGCAAGCGGAAGAAATTAAACAAAAGATCCCAGGTGAGCCTTTGAAAGCAACTGAGCAGCCTTCAACAAAAGAGGATCCTAAACCTAAAAAACCTGCAAAACGCTTTTATGCGGGTTTGATAGCCGGTCCTGATATCAGTGCGATCAAATTACAATCCGTTAAAAAGGTCGGGCTGAATGCAGGATTAATTGTTGGCTATAAACTCAACAGCAGGTGGAGCATTGAATCAGGCCTTTTAAAGGACAAGAAATTCTATAGCAGTGAAGGCCAGTATTTCAGTACAAAAAAGATCAGGCTGCCCAACTATGCAAAAATTGAATATGTGAAAGGAGAATGCAACATGTGGGAATTGCCGCTGAACATTACCTATAGTTTTGCCAGGAGGGAAAATTCATCCTGGTTCGGTGCCGCTGGTTTTTCTTCCTATTTTATGAAGAACGAAGCCTATGTTTTTGATATGAATTACAACGGAACGCAATATCCCCGTGCTTTTGATTATAAAAATCCATCTACACAGTTCCTTGCAGTTATTAATATCAGTGCCGGCTATACGCACAAACTGGGAAAGATCGGAGACCTGAGAATAGAGCCTTACCTGAAATTACCGGTGAATAAGATTGGCACCGGCGACCTGCCCATTCAAAGCGGGGGTATTTTGATCGGGTTAACGAGGGGATTATTCTGAAAATTTATCTTATCTTAATACGGCAGGATCTTTTAGTTTTCAACCTTATATACAGGCCCGGTAGAACCCATCTATGAATGAGTATGCTCATACCCCCCTCATTACCGTTGTGATCCCCACTTATAACCGCATGCCTTATATCATCGAAGCCATTGATTCGGTGATCGCACAAACATATTCAAATTGGGAGTTGTTTGTCGTTGATGATGGATCAATGGATGAAACAGTTACTGCCGTGAACGCCATTCATGATTCCCGGGTCAATCTGATCCAGTTAAAGCATGAAGGCGGTATCGGCGCTCTAAGAAATACAGGTGCGCAAAAAGGCAGGGGCGAATGGATCTGTTTCCTTGATTCTGATGATACCTGGACATCTAATAAACTTGAGCTGCAGTTAAAAGCATTACAGCAGTCGCAGCTCGAATGCTGCTATGGTAATTTCGAACTGATGAATGAAAAAGGCCAAACCATACCGGTAAGATCAGGCAAGTTCATTCCCTTTTCCGGCAGCATCATCAAAGAAGTATTGACAACAAAAGCTGCTATCAGCACGGGTGCGCTTATGTTAAGCCGTGAGTTGTTTAATAAAGTGGGTGGCTTTAATACAGACCCCGGACTTATGGACCGGGATGATTATGAACTGGTGTTAAGACTTGCATTGCATGCAGAAATGATCGCCATTCCGGATGTATTACTCCGGATCCGGGAGCATGAAGGCCGGGGAACAAGATCGGTAACGGTAGCTGAAGCGCATGCACGAAGCGCCATTCCATACGAAATATTTATTAAGAACAGGCCTGCAAAGGAACTTTTAAAAATAGCACGAAAACAATACGAACAACATATGACCGTAGCCGCCAAAACGAATTTCAGGTCCGGCAAATACGGGCTTGCTTTTCAACAAATAAAAAAAGGGCTCCTGGGCCCGTAATTTTTCGGGGAAAATAGAACCGGTATTTCATGAATGTTACTGGTGAAGGCTGTATTTTTAAGAACGCATGAAGCAAATTTTAAAAGATATCTTTTTAATTCTTACGAAGAAGGAGAAGCGCCGCTTTATAAATCTTGCTGTACTCGATGTTATTGTCAGTGTGCTTGACATTTCTTTCCTGGTTTTATTGCTTTTGATCGTTGACTTTTATTCACAGCCAAATCATCCCGCACAGTATGCCGGTTTTTCGGTTGAGTTGTTTGCAAAATTTCCCCTCTTACCTATATTCTTTTTTTTTCTGTTGTTTAGCATCAAGAACCTTTTTGCATTTATGGTCTTTCGCATGCAATACCATTTTGTATTTGACGTGGCTTCGAGAATATCAAAAAGCAGGCTGTTGAATTACCTGCAAGGAAAATATACTGATTATGTTCAGATAGATTCTGCCGTACAAATGCGGGGCATCAGCCAGCAACCACTTGAATTCTGCAATTATATAGTAAGAGGTGTTCAACAGGTCATCAGCCAGGTGATCCTGATCATCCTTACCATTATCCCGATCATTGTTTACAATGCCAGGCTGTTCCCTTTACTTCTTTTAATACTGGTTCCACCCGTTTTTTTGGTGGGATTCATGATGAAGAAGCGTTTAAACGCGGTGCGGGTATCTGTCAAAACAACCAGTGAGCGATCCTGGCAACATATGAAAGAGGCCCTGGCCGGGTTTGTCGAAAGCAATGTATATGAAAAAAATAATTTCTTTGTAGACAGGTATCACCGGTTCCAGGCAAAACTAAATCATTACCTGGCCGAACAACAGACGATTCAAAACCTGCCGCCAAGACTAATCGAGGTATTTGCGGTTTTTGGTTTATTCATTCTTATTATTATCAATGCGCAGGGCAGCAATTCAACGGGACTTGATATTATAACGATCGGTGCATTCGTTGCAGCAGCCTATAAGATCATTCCCGGCATTGTAAAGATCCTGAACAGCATGGGGCAGATAAAAACATATTCGTTTACACTTGCCGGTTTGATTGAAAATAAAAATACTCCGGCAAAAGAAACCGACGACAAAATTCCTATTGCATCTATCCAGTTTGATTATGTTTTTTTTAAGTATGAACAGGAATCTATTCTCAATGATTTCTCTTTAAAGATCGATGCGGGCGATTTTGTAGGGATTGCCGGCCCTTCCGGAAGTGGAAAATCAACACTGGTAAACCTGCTGCTTGGTTTTATAAACCCTGACAGGGGCGACATTAAAATAAACGGGTTGTCAACATCAGCCTCAGATCGCCACCAATACTGGAGTAACATTTCTTATATAAAGCAACAATCATTCTTAATTCATGACAGTATTTTAAGAAACATTACGCTGGATGAAGGAGAACCTGATGCTGAGAAACTCAAACGTATTATGGAGATCACCGGTGTTGATGAACTGATGAATAAGGCTGACAGCAATATCCATACGGTCATCACGGAAGAAGGTAAAAATTTAAGCGGCGGCCAACGCCAGCGGATCATTCTTGCAAGAGCGCTGTATAAATATTTTGATACGATCATTTTGGATGAACCATTTAATGAACTGGATGAAGAAGCAGAATCGAAATTATTGGAATATTTAAAAACAATTTCTGCTGATGGCAAAACTGTGATACTTATAACCCACAATAAAGAAGGCCTTTCTTTTTGCAATAAGAAAATAGAGATGGCATGAGCAACGCGAATAAAACACTGATCATTCTTGCACCCGGCTTTCCAAAGGATGAAGCAGATTCTACCTGCCTGCCTTTTCTGCAAAATTTTGTGTTAGAAGTAAACGGGCAATTTCCCTTGCTGAAACTGGTCATACTGGCTTTTGATTATCCCTTCAAAGCAACTTCTTATCAATGGAATAAAAATGAAGTGATCCCTTTTAACGGCTGGAAGAAAAGGAATATTTCAAAGCTATTTAAATGGCTATATATCTGGCGAACCATGAAAAAGATCCGGCGCAGCGACCAGGTCGTTGGGATCCTCAGTTTATGGTGTAATGAATGCGCCTTGCTGGGCAACCGTTTCGCGAAAAGAAATAAGCTCGATCATTATTGCTGGATACAGGGACAGGATGCAAAAAAAGAGAACCATTATGTGAAACGGATTAAGCCAACAGCCACTGAACTGATCGCCCTTTCTGATTTCATTCAGAATGAATTTGAAAAAAATCACAGCATACGACCAACGCATATGATCCCTATTGGTATCAGGCCGTCTGAATTTTCAACAGAAAATATTGTGAGAGATATTGATATCCTCGGGGTAGGTTCGCTCATCCCCCTGAAGCGATATGAATTGTTCATAGAAGTTATTGATAGTATCCAAAAACAATTTCGGGATATTAAGGTATTGCTATGTGGTAAAGGCCCCGAAGAACCAACATTAAAATCATTGATTGAAAAATATGGTTTGCAAAAAAATATTGAACTGGTTGGCGAATTGCCACATCCACAAATTTTAATGCAAATGAAACGAAGCAAGGTTTTTTTGCATACTTCAAATTATGAAGGATTGGGTGTTGTCTGCATTGAAGCATTGTATGCCGGTTGCCATGTGATAAGCTTTGTACAACCCATGAATGCTGATATAGAACAATGGCATATTGTACAAACAAAGGAGGCTATGACAGAAAAAACAATGACTATTTTAAATGATCCTCCTATTCAATACCGATCCGTTTTGACTTTTACGATGCAGGACACTGCAAGAAAGATCATGCAGCTCTACGGGTTATAAGGAAGCGAGTAGTTGTTGAAACTTAGCTGCAATGGCTTCAAATGAAAGCTCCGTTTTAAAATGATGCAAAGCCTCATTTCTCTTCTCTTCCACATTTAATTGCATGGCGTGCTGCAGCGATGAAAAAAGGGATTGTTCATTCCCGGGTTCAAATAATAAACCGCAATTGCCATTGATCATCCTGAAAGAAGGGATATTGCTAACGATGGGAATACAGCCACAACTCATGGCTTCACATAAAGCAGTACCACTTCCCTCATAATGTGAGGCTGAAAGAAAGAAATCAGCGCTGTTATACCAATATAATAATTCACTGTGTTGAATTTTTCCTATAAGCATCACCGGATTGTTACCCACTTTTTCCACAAACAGTTTATTTATTTCCGGAAGCAGGTCAGCGGTATGATAGATCATATAAAGCCTTGCTGCAGGCTCCATCTCTGTAAATTTCAAGAAAGCTTTTATCGCTGTCAGCGGATCTTTGTTTTGATTAAGCCGTCCCACCCATAAAAAAACCGTCGAGCCAGCTATTTGGGTTTTCTGTTTCGCAGTTTCTTTAACTATAGGATGGAATACAGAACTGCCCCCCACTATCTCAAATAATTTTATTCCCGGGTGAAGGTTTCCTTTTTGCACCCATTCGGTACCAATATCCTTTGAGGCAAAAATACCGGCATCGATCCTCCGGCTGGCCATTTGCTGTACCCTTTTTTTTATCCCTGTAAATGGTTTTTCTGCATGATGCTGAACGATCAGCTTCACTTTATTTCCCATGCTATGGCGCAACTGGATCAATTGTAGAGGGAAAAGAAAACTGCTTACCACGACAACATCCGGCTGCAGACTTTTTACAAATCCATGAAGCTTTTTGGGGAAATAATTTTTTTTCCTGCCATCATTCACGCAATAATATTGAACATCATTGTGTGTAAAATCTCCTTCATAATTCACCTGGTCTACACGAATAACGGTATGTTCTTTCGCCAGGCATTCGAGCCAGCCCACATAAAATTTTATTCTATCGATCCACTCCTTTGGGGAATGAATGTCGGGAGAATAATTATAACTTAAAAAAACGATCCGCATAATTATACGAAATTAAGTAGTGTGCCACTTTGGAAATTCATAAAGCGATTTGTCAGGTTGAGCTTGTCGAAACCGGCATAACTTAGTACACAAACCGCCTTCGACAAGCTCAGGCTGACAGTTTTTTAAAATGAGACACTACCCGAAATTAAGAACACAACAATATATACCTATAATTGGATACTTTTATAATGCATAACCAGGAACAATGGCCGGGACCGGAAAAAAAAATGATACACAAATAAGCAGGCAAAATATTTCATACTATGATGAAATAGCGGCTGATTATGATGCTATTTTAAATAAAGATGCAGCGAATTCAACTACCCGGGCAAAGCTGGCAGATATGTTTACATCACTTGTGAAAGGCGGATCAGTATTGGATTTTGGGGGCGGGACGGGGCAAGACCTTGGCTGGCTTGTTAAACACAATTACCAAATTATTTTTTGTGAGCCTTCCACCGCCATGCGCAGGATCGCCATGGAGCGAAGCAAAAAAGAATTCCCTGATGCCGCCATTTCTTTTTTTGATGAATCTAAAACGGATTTCAGGACCTGGAATGAAGGCTTTCCCTTTGAGCAGAAAGTAGATGCTGTTCTTGCCAACTTTGCTGTTTTCAATTGTATCCCCGATATTGAATTGCTTTTTGAAAAGCTGGCCCTTGCCATAAAACCAGGAGGCACTGTACTCGCAGCTCTCTTAGATAACAGTTTAATAAAAAGATTCCGGTCAAATCTAAAGGGTACGCTGCAGTCTTTTTTTTCCGGGGAAACGGTCAGTTTCTTTATCAACTATAACGGACAGCGGCAGTTGGTTTATATCCATTCGATAAAAGCAATTAAAAAAGCCGCGGCAAACAGGTTTAATATTCATCCCGGGCAACTACATGGATCTGGATTCCGTTTGATACATTTGATACGGAAATGAAAAAACTGCTCCGGAAAATATTATTTGGCGAGATTCCTGTCAGGGAGTATGCGACGGTTACCGTTCCGGGCGATATAAACGAACGGGTCTGGCTCGAAGCGGGTAGGAGAAGGATCGATATCTCCATGAATCACTGGCTGCTTTGCCTTGAACCGGTGGTTTTTGGTATCTGGCTTACGAAAAAAGAAGATATTGGCTATTTTGATAAAAGGCTGGCATACCACATGTATTTTAATGATTCAGAAAAAAATGCAGATACGGTCGCTGTTTTAGAATTAAATCTCTTCCATAAAATAGAAGAACCTGACGGGACACTCCTGTTGCTGAAACTTGCAAAAGCAAGGAGCCATCATATCAATTTTATAAAGACACGCCTGCTGTTTTACAAACACTATAAAAAGCCGGAACAGGATCTTAATAAATTAAAATCTTATGCTGCTGCGTATAGCTTTCCCCGTAGGGTGAGGCTAATATCCTTCAAGGAGGGAGACTATTACAATATTTTCCCAATGGATCTTGTAGGAGACATTCCGTTCAGCAAGCGTTTTGTATTTGGCCTGAGGCACAGCAATGTTACACTGGCCCGGATCATTGAAACAAAAAAAATGGCCGTGTCTGAAATTCCTTTTGAGTATAAGGATATTATTTATCAACTGGGAAAACACCACCGTGGCCCGGTCTCCTCGGCGATGCCGCCACTCATTGAATCAGGAAGTTTTGGTTTTCCCATACCTGCCTGGGCCAATAGTTATAAGGAAATACAAATTGTAAAGACGATGAACCTCGGAAGCCATCTGCTTCTTTGGGGAGAAGAGGTCAATAAAAAAGAATTAACCACGCCAACCGGGCATTTATATCATGTTCATTTTTTGCATTACCTGCATCAAAAAAAGAAAGGACTAGATTATCCACTGGTATAACAGTTAATTGTTGAAGGGAAAACTGGCTCCCGGATAATAACTCCTGATCGCATTGGCCAGCGCGGGCAGATCTCCTTCCACATACTTGAGTGTATCATTAATATACACCCGGCTAAATTTATCGATGCTAAATTTATTATTCTCCTTATTGTTGAGAATCGATGGATCAAGTAATCTTATTTTTCCATGATGAATGATCATTAATATATCTGAGGGATCGGTTCTGTAAAAAGAATCCCAGGAGTGGATCCCATTCTTTGCTTTGGCGATCACGATATCAGCCAGTCTACCGGCCCCGATCTCACCGTTGCTCATTCCCCATATCCTTGAAGGGGTTTTTGTCAACATATCAAACAACGCCGCATCATTTACCTGGTTTGTATCTCTGGCCAGGCGGAGATGATGCCAGATATTCCAGTTGCCCGTTAAGGTAGAATCAGTGCCGAAAAGAATGGCGGTGTATTCTTGCAGGGTTTTTATATCGGCATCTTTATTTAGTATGATACGGTTGGATTCAGGGCACCATACAAGTGCATTGAATTTTTTAGCCTGTGCAGCATTCATTGCCACGCCATGTATGCCGATCAGTTCCCTGTTCCATAAATTCCAGTGGAGCAACTCATCAATTTCATTGGCGGCCATTTCGTCTATCCCTTCGCCGGTATGGATCACACAGGGCATATTCTTTTTAAGCGGGTTGTTTAATTTCCATTTCCAATGCTTCTGGAATTTTACGGAATGCAGGCTTTGGGCATCCTGCAGTATTGTTATCAACGGATCCGGTAGTTCTAAAGCATGTCCATGATTTACTACCGTGGTAACTCCTGCCAATAGATTTTTATACATGCCCCATTGCGTCCTTAGTGCCTGCGGTATTGCTAAAACAGCATCGATCTCAGCTTTAAAATTTTGATGAATGTCTTTACCCCAGGCTGTATAGTTTTTATACTTGCTGTTTCCCAGGGGATAAAAACAATTGAAATCAAGATGATCGTGTGAGTTGATCAGGCCCGGGAAAACGATCGCATCGCTGAAATTGAATTGCAGCTGATCATCTTCCCGGTTGATAATATCTTTCGAAACAGCTACAATATTTTCCCCTTCAATGAAAAGCTGTACGTGCTCATTTCCGGGTATCAAAGTCACATTATTCAGAACCATAAAGCTTCTTTAGATGCAATCCATAAATGATCGGGATACCTTTAAAACGGTTAAAAACGGGGATCGCATTTTGATCAAGGTAATAATGCTTTACGGTTTCATCCACAAAACGCTCTTCTTTTTTGATAAGGCTGAGGCCTTGACTTTTGCAAACCTGGATGATCTTATCGAGGGGGTGGACATAATTAATAACAGATAATTTTTCGGCCCCATGCCTGAAGGTTCGCCGGCCGCCTTTTGCCAATGCTGCGGGGTGAAAATCCGTAATGATAAGATCGCCACCGGGCTTTAATACCCTGCACCAGGCAGTAATGGTTTCCTCGAGGTCTTTGATATGAGCAATGGTAAGGGTGGAAATGATGCAATCATATGTATGGGGAGCTGTATCCGCTAAAAGGTTATCGGTAACATGGAAGGTAACAGCCTCCGGGAATTTTAATTTCAGCTGCTTCAGCATCCCGTCAGAAACATCATAGCCTGTTAAAGAAGCGGGTAAACCTGCGTAAAGCTTTGCCCAATGCCTCCCGGTTCCGCAGCCGATATCGGCAATGGTCTTATTGCCCAGTGCAATATCCCGGAGAAGGGCGGGGAAGATCTCTTCATCCAGGTCCAGCATCAGGTTTCCTGGCTGGGCATCATAAGAATCCGCCCAAAGATCATATGCCTCTGCCGCAGGTTTAGCCGCCGTTACTGCCGGTTTTTTTTGCAGAAAGGTCCTTAATGTTCCAAGCATAGATAAAATTGTAACGGAAAAATAGTTATCTTTTCTTTATTATGAATACGGGCAGCCGGGAATATGGTTGTTTAGGTGTTTATTTCGGCTTTTCGGCAACCATTACCCCTTGTTTCCGTATGTAAAAGAACGGGGCTGATAGCCTCCTACTATTAGTCATATGAATAAAATCTTATTATTCAATCCGAAGAGCGCCATTGCAAAACATCGTGTGCCAAATTCCATTTTGAACATTGCAGCTTCTGTTGAGGGCATCTATTCGTGGGTGGTGGTGGATGGGAACAGGGAAGAAGACCCGCTTTCAAAGATCATGCAATACCTCGAGACGGGTGCTTTTAAATATGTTGGTATCACCGTTATGCCGGGGCCGCAGTTAAAACAGGCGATCCCATTTTCTAAAACGATCAGGGAAGATTTTCCGGATGTCAAAATTATTTGGGGTGGATATTTTCCTACAAATCAATACAAGGTCGTGCTTGAATTCCGGCTATGTTGATTTTGTCATCAACGGCCCGGGTGATCATTGCTTTCCGAAACTCATCCATGCGCTTGAAAATAATGAACCTTATGAACTGATCAAAAACCTGATCTATAGATCAGGTGATAATATCATTAAAACTGTAAAAGAAGACCTGATCGAACAGGATGAGCTGCCCCCGCTTCCTTATGATAAGCTCACGGAGTTTTACCCCATGGATAAATATCTTGGTAAAACATATCTTGGACAAAAAACACTGGCCTATCATTCAAGTATCGGCTGCCCTTTCACCTGTTCCTTTTGTGCCGTGGTGCCCACTTATGAAGCAAGATGGAAGGCAAAATCTGCGCAAAAGGTTTACAACGATATCAAATACATTAAAGACAAATGGGGTGCGGATGCTATTGAATTTCATGACAATAATTTCTTTGTATCGGAAAAACGCACCATTGAATTTGCCAAACTCATATTGCCGGAAAAAATGAGCTGGTGGGGAATGGCGAGGATAGATACGATGCATAAATTCAAGGATTCAACGCTGGCGCTGATACGGGAAGCCGGCTGCAAGATCATTTTCTTTGGAGCGGAAAGTGGCAACAACAAGATCCTGAAACAAATGGATAAGGGCGGCACCCAAACCGGGGAACAGATCGCCGAGTTTGCAGGCAGGATGAAAAAATTTGATATCATCCCGGAATATTCATTTGTATTGGGAACACCGGCCCCAACAGCCAAAGAAGTGGAAGAACAAATTGATTTCGAGATCGGGTTCATAAAAAAAATTAAAAGCATCAACCCGGGCACAGAAATTGTCCTGTATACTTATAGCCCCGTAGCAACAGAAGGTTCCGATCTTTATAACCAGGCATTGGAAAAAGGATTTAAATTCCCCCAAAAACTGGAAGACTGGATCAGCCCGGCCTGGGAAAATTTTGACCTGAGGAAGAACCCATTAACACCATGGCTTACACCTGGCATGATCGATAAGATCAAAAATTTTGAAACAGTGCTGAATGGATATTACCCCACTGTTACGGATATACGTTTGAACAACTTTAAGAGAAAAGCAATTCATTATGTTGCAGGTATCCGTTATAAAATAAATGTCCATAAGTATCCCTATGAAATAAAATTATTGCAGCGGTTATGGAAATACAGGCAACCTGAAATACAGGGTTTTTAAAAAAATGCATGATCATCACAAGAAACGATATTATTAGCCCTGATACAAAATCTTCTTTGCAATGGGAGCAATTTGAAACGATGTACATCGCTACAAGAAAAAAAGAGAACCGGGTTTATACAGATGATCAGGTCTCATTGCTCCCTGCGATCGATCCATCGCATATCCATTATAGTGAATGGCAGTCAAGGAGAAGATCGGCCAGCCGGTTGTTCAATTACCTTAAAGCAAAAAAGAAATCCCTTTCTATCCTCGAAGTCGGATGCGGCAATGGATGGTTGTCTGCCCTACTTGCTACCATACCGGATGCTGATGTAACGGGTATCGATATTATTGAAACAGAACTGGAGCAGGCAAAACGGGTTTTTAATAAAAGGCCGAACCTTGTTTTTTTTAAAACGGGCCTTGAGGATATCCATCTTGTAACTAAAAAGTTTGACGCGATCATATTCTCCGCATCTATTCAATATTTTGCCTCGCCTGAGACGATCATTGCTAGAGCATTGTCACTACTAAACAATGAAGGGGAAATTCACATACTCGACAGTCATTTTTACAAACCTGCTGAGATCGGGAATGCAAAGGGCAGGACAAAGCTCTATTATCAATCAATTGGCCAGGAGGCGATGGCTTCAAAATATTTTCATCATACAATAGAGACGCTTAGCAGCTTTAAGTATAAAATGCTCTTTGCTCCCGGTGGTATTAAAAATAAATTGATCCGGAATAAGGATCCTTTCCCCTGGGTACTTATCAACCCGTAAAAAATATGCAATCCTTGCTTCAAACATATAACCGTTACAGGACATTGCAAACGGATAAGATAAGCAGTCTGCCGATCGTTATTTTAATGCCACATAGTTCCTGTAATTGCCGTTGTGCCATGTGTGATATCTGGAAGGCAAACCAGCACCTGAAACAACTAAATCCCGAAGACGTGGCTTTGCTTATGAGCGCATTAAAGAAGTTTGGAACGAAGCAGGTGGTTATGTCGGGAGGCGAAGCATTATTGCACCCGCGGTTTTTTGAATTATGTAAGATGTTGAATAATGCCGGTATATATGTTACGCTTTTATCTACAGGCCTTACCATCAAAAGATATTCAAATGAGTTACTTGAAAATGTAAATGAGATCATTGTTTCACTGGATGGTAATGAGGTGCTGCATGATAGCATCCGGAATATACCCGGGGCTTATCATAAATTAAAGGAAGGAGTGCAGGCTTTAAAAGCAAAGCAACCTTCTTTCCCGGTTAGTGCCCGCACCGTTATACATAAATTAAATTTCAGGAGCTGGCGACAGATCATAGAAACGGCAAAGACAACTGGTCTTGACAGGATCAGTTTTTTACCCGCCGATATCAGCAGCTCCGCATTCAACCGGGAGGTCTTGTGGAACGAGCCAAGGCAGAACGAGATCCTGGTCGCCCTGGATGAATTGGCCGAACTGCAGGATATCATTGAAGAGATCATTATTGAATGTGAAAGCGATTTCCGGGGACATTTTATCGCTGAATCGCCCGGGAAGATCCGGGATATCTACAGGTATTATGCGGCATTGCACGGGTTAAACGATTTTCCTTACAAGAAATGCAATGCGCCGTGGGTGTCCACCGTGATCGAACCTGATGGTTCCGTAAAACCCTGTTTTTTCCATGATAGTATTGGCAACATTCACGATAATTCATTGGTTGAGATTTTGAATGGCGACCGGGGAATGGCATTCCGGAAGAACCTGGATATGGACCAAAATGATACGTGTAAGAAATGTGTGTGTTACCTGAACCTGGCTCCTCAAACCAACCCGATCAGAACAGCAGGCATATGAAGAAGATACTCATAACACATTCTTATTTTCTCCGCTTCGATCCCAAGCAGTATGCTGCCGGTAAGCCATATGCGCCGCTGGCTACTCTATATGGAGCAGCAGTATTAAAGGAAGCGGGATACGAGGTTTCCTTCTTTGACACCATGTTTGCACATAAGCCTGGCGAGATCATTCCTATGTTTGAAAAAGTAAAGCCGGATATTTTTATCATATATGATGATGGATTCAATTACCTCACCAAGATGTGCCTGACCAATATGCGGGAGGCGGCATTTGATATGATCCATTTTGCAAAAGCGGTAAATGCCACTGTTATTGTTTCCAGTTCTGATTCCACGGATCATTTTGAAAATTATATAGAGGAAGGTGCTGATTATATCATTCTTGGTGAACCAGAAGGGCCGTTGCTGAAACTGGTAGCCGCAATCTCTAACCCCGAAACAGAGCTTAATAAAATAGATGGCATTGCATTCAGGGTAGCAGGGAATGTTCAAAAAACAAACCGGGCGGCTGTGCTGAAAGAACTTGACAGTATTCCTTTTCCTGCATGGGACCTGGTGGATCTAAGTCCATATAAAAATGCCTGGATGAAAAGCGCCGGTTATTTTTCCATGAATATGGCCACTACCAGGGGCTGCCCTTTTAAATGCAACTGGTGCGCCAAGCCGATCTATGGAAACAGGTACAACTCAAGATCACCGGGAAATGTAGTGAAGGAATTAAAAATGCTGAAAGATAAATATGCGTTTGACCATATCTGGTTCTGCGACGATATTTTCGGCTTAAAACCTGGCTGGGTCAATGAATTTGCAAATATCCTGGAACAGGAAAACATACAGCTTAAGTTTAAGATACAGGCAAGAGCCGACCTGCTTGCGGACGGACAGGACATCAAAGCGCTTAGCCGAGCCGGTTGTGAAACAGTCTGGATGGGTGCCGAAAGTGGTTCCCAGAAAATACTGGATGCCATGGATAAGGGCACTACCGTAAAACAGATCGAAGCTGCTACAAAACTCCTGAGAAAGCACGGCATCAGGCCATGTTTCTTCATCCAGTTTGGGTATTTGGGAGAAACAAAATCAGATATTGACCTCACCATCCGTATGATCAATAAACTCCTGCCGGATGAACTTGGGATATCGGTTTCTTACCCACTGCCGGGCACTCCTTTTTATGAAAAGGTAAAAACAGAGCTTAAGCAAAAAGCCAATTGGTCTGATTCGGATGAACTGGCTTTAATGTTTCATAATACTTACCAACCCGCTTTCTATAAGCAGTTACATCGCTATGTTCACAAGAGCTACCGCAAACACCTCGCATTTTATAATATGAAAAAGATCCTTTTACATCCATTCAGAACAGATCTCGCTTCATTAAAGAGAGCGGTTTCATCTATATATTTTATACCGGCAACACTGGTCAATAAGATCAAACTAAATCAACTGGCAAAGGGATAATGGAAATTGAAAATGCCCATATCAATGAGGTCAATGTTGCACGAGCCTTCACGGGTCAGTCGGCCATATTTGATGAACTGTACGCAGGAAATCCGATCATACAATATAAACGGGAACGGGTACGGGATCATGTTCTCTCCCTGCTGAATCCTTCATCATCCATCCTTGAATTAAATGCGGGAACGGGAGATGATGCCATTTTTTTTGCAAAGCTTGGCCATAAGATCCACGCCACAGATATTTCTACAGGAATGCAGGAACAATTAAAAGAAAAAGTTTCAAGATCAGGGCTTGGAGCATTGATCAGTGCTGAATTATGTTCTTTTACAGAACTGGATAAACTGCAGCAACAAGGCCCTTATGATATGATCTTCTCGAATTTTGCAGGGCTTAATTGTACCAGCGAACTCGAAACTGTGCTGGATTCATTTGATAAATTATTGAAGCCGGGAGGCATTGCTACCCTGGTGATCCTTCCAAAATTCTGTATATGGGAAACACTGCTCCTTTTTAAAGGAAAATTTGCAACGGCGACCAGGCGGCTCTTTAGCAGGAACGGAAGAAACGCAAAAATTGAAGGGGTCAATTTTAAATGTTGGTATTATTCTCCCGGGTTTGTTTCAAACAGGCTAAGGGACAACTTTGCTGTTGAGGGAATTGAAGGATTGTGTACGATCGTTCCGCCTTCTTATCTTGAAAATTTTCCGGGAAAATACCCGAAGCTGTTTTCTTTCTTATGCCGGAAAGAAAATAAGCTCAAAAAAAAATGGCCCTGGAAATATACCGGTGATTATTTTATTATTTCTTTAAGGAAGCATTGAATCCGTTTTTGAAAAATTTTCCCGGAAAGACAATGCCCCTTCCCGGCGCCCGAAAGGGTGCGTATGTTGTTTTTCTTTTTCGTCCTCTTTTAGTTTTTGCAGTAAATGATATTTATACCACGTATAGTATGCGTTGATCTTCGAGACCAGCAATCCATTTTTTTTGTCTAAAAAACCTGCCTGCAGAATATAAGCTTTGATAAAACTCATGGCTGTTGAACTGATCCGTAAAAAAAAGCCTCCTTTCTTACCCTGTTGCTGATGTTTAATTGCCCAAAGCCTGGCATATTCCAGCTTTTTTTTCAGGTAATGCGCTGCGTTTTTGTTTCCATAATGTTCAACTTTGGCACTGAGTGTGGTGCGGGTCATATTTTTTCCAATGAGTTTCTCGTGTACCGGAACAATGTTCCATGCGGCATGTTGCCTGTTATACAACCTGAAAACCCGGTCATGCCCAAGCGGCCCATGATCGATCTGCTGGTTGCCAAAAAAATTCAGGCGCCTGAAACCGTAGATCATATTCGTTTTCATAAAATCAATCTTCGAAATACAGCCGGCAAGGGAATCTGTTACTCTTTCATCCGCATCTAAGGAGAGTATCCAGTCGTTTGATGCAAAGCGGGCCCCTGCATTCTTGGCATCACTATAACTGCTCCAGGAAATTGATCTTGGTTTTGCCCCACTGGTTTCTGCAAGAAAGATCGTTTCATCGTTGCTACCCGAATCGATCACAATGATATCATCACTGATCTTTTTAGCTGACGCGATACAATCAACGATGTTTTGGGCTTCATTCCTGGTTATGATTACAACTGATATCACGGGGTGTTTTTATTTATAGGTGAAGATCAGATCCCTCCTGCTGTTAAACTAGAAACATTCTCATAATTTTCAAAAATATCTGCCAGCTTATTTTCATAGTGTTTCAGGAGTTTATCCTGGAAATTCACTGGATCCGGCTTTGCCCAATATTTGGAGGCATTTAAACTCATTACAACCCCATGGCTATTTCTCTTATTTCTCTTCGTTTTGGCATTCCAGCTTTTTGCAGTTATGTTCATGAACCGGTTCTCAAAAAAATTACCCACCCGGTTATTGAGTGATTTTTCCACGATCCCCTTAACCAGACTGGTTTTTATTGGTTTAGCATGATTGATCCGCATATAGTTATTGGGTAAAAATTCTTTTGTCCAGCTGTTGGCGACAAAAAATTTTTCAAATACTTCGATGCCGTATAAGGGAAGTAGCGTAACAATTTCAGTGGCGGTATAAATATTTTTTTCAACGATCGCGGGTTGCAATTCATCAATAAAATAATTCATACAGAAAAAATGCTGTTTGTTAAATAAAAAAGTGAGTTTTTTAAAAGCATGCAGCCATGTACGTGCGATCCATAACCTGTTCTTTGCAGCTATGATAAAAAAATCGATGTCCGCAGTCTCATCTGCAAAGTTCTTTGACAGGGAGCCTGAAATGGCCACGCCACGTACATAGGGGAATTTTGATAACAGTTTTGCAACAACAGCAGCTTTTTTAAGCATCCGCTCCGCTTTTGCATTTCCCTTATTGCGCCTTTCAGCTAACTGGAGGTTATTTTGGAGACTAAAAAATCCCCCGATGTCATAAATAATAGAATCATTGATGAGCAGGCTTAAAGCCGCATCAAATTCCGGGGCAGGATAGGGTTGTTGTAAAAAAATAAAGACCTCCCTTTTTTTTAAAGGATACTCAAACATATCGAAATAAGCGAGCGTGGCTAATATGTCTTTTTTAATACACAATTTCTTTATTTGTATATAAGTTGATCTATTATGAAGGTCGTTTTTTTCTTTAATAAAAACGGTATTAACTGGTAATGGTTGCCTGTCTTTCTCTTCCCGGAGAACCATTCTTCGAAAGCATAAAGAAAGCAAAGAAAAATCCATAAAAAAAGATCCCCTTATTCACATCAAGCAGGTTCTCCCCAAGTGAAACAATGATCATCAATGTTATGAAACCAAACAAAAATATATCCCTGGCTTTTATGGAATGCCAAAGGCCCCAAAACAAGGTGGATATATATACAAACAGGCCCATTATTCCGCTGGTTATTAAAAAACTAAGGTACTGGTTGTGTGCATTCAGCTCATTGAGATAAGAAAAATACATCTTACGTTCAAAATATACATCCTTTAATAAGGGCAGCTCTGTTCCGCTTCCATAGCCAAAGACAGGAGCACCCCTAACGAGGTCAATTGCAGTGTTCCAGCGGGCGATCCGCCAGTCAATCCGTTTATTCTCCTGCTTGTCAAAAAGGTCTTTCTTGAACTGAACCCAAAAACGATTCCGGAAAACATCTACGGATAAAATAATGGTTGCAACGGACAGCGTTGCCAGTGAAACAACTATTAAAAATACAATGCGCTTCCTGCTTTTTAATACAAAAAACGGGAACCCGGTAAAGAGTACGATCATCAAAGCGATGCAGGCAGATTTTGAACTTAGCATCACGAGGCCGCCAAACAAAATAGCTAGGCAGACGAATGAAAATATTTGTTGGCTGAATGTTTTGTACGTAAATAAGCGTTGTAAGAAATATAAAATAGACAAAACTACAAACATGGAAAGGTATGCAGCGTGAATATTAACAGGCTTTGAAAAATTATGGTTAACAAAGATCGGTGAGAACAGGACCTTAAATGGCAGATCATGGTAGAGGATCACATGAAAAGCATCCCCGAAAAGATAAATGATAGTAAGCGTGCACCCCAGCGCAAAGCCAAGCATCAGCTGCGACCGGTATTTTTTAATGTCCAGATCAGCGACGCTGAATAACAATGGGAACAAAAAAATGGCCATTTGTTTTGTGGCATGGTCAAACCCGCCCCGGGGATTCAATGAATAAGTTGCCGAAATCAATGTTATGAAAAATACAGACTGCAAAATGAATGTTTTGCCGGATATTTTTTTTAATTGTCCTTTATTGAAATGAATACAAATGTGCAAAAGGAAACTGATAAGAATTATAGAACTGTAAAAACGGTCGAAAGGCAATGCCAGCAGGAACAGGAGAATATGATAATAACTTATCTTATTTTTAATACTGTCTTCTATATAAAATATTTCCTTCATAACCTGGAGCGAAAACATTCCTGGAAATAATCATCATATTGCCCAATGATCTTTTCCCAGTTAAATTCATGCTGAATGGCAGCATAATTATTGACAATAAATGTTTCATTCTTTTCTTTATCCTCATTGGCATCTATGATTTTACCTACTTCTTCTTCATTGCTGAAGTAAAGTGCGTTCTCTTTCAGGATACACTTATTAAATTGGTTCGAGTGAGCTGCGATCATTGCCTCTGCAGCCATTGCTTCCAGTAAGGAAGGATTGGTACCACCTACGCTATGTCCATGGAAATATAACTTCGAAAAATGGGCGATGCTTTTTACTTTCAACGGCTCGAACAATGGACCCAGGAAAATAATACGGGCCTCATTCCTGTATTTGTTGAGAAGGTATTTTCCATAGCCGTTCCCGGTATTGCCGATCACCATGAATTTTTTATTCGAATTGCTTAAAAGAAATCCATCGAGCACCATTTCAATATTATTTTCCCGCTCCATGCGTGCCATCAACAGGAAGTATTGTTTTTTTTCCAGGCCATATTCCTGCAAAAGTTTTTCAGCCGCGTCCCCGCACAGGTCGGCGCCGTACCCGATATACTTTGCCTCGGTCCTGTATTTTTCATCAAGATATTTTTTTATCATAGGCGAATCGGCGATCAGGAAAGGGGTTGAAAGTACAGCCTGCTTCTCTGCGTATTTAAGGAATTTTTGTACCTTCTTTGAATATTTCGTCCGTTCAAATTCCAGACCGTCCATATTATAAATGATGGCCGGTTTTTTTGGATAGATCTTTCTCCAGATAGAACTGCTTGTATATCCAAGCATCAGGATGATATCAAAATGCTTTTTCCTGGCATCGAGGATGCAGTTAAGATCATAAATGAACTGGCCGGCACCGCCCATCAGGAATTCTGGATCAAAGCAATGAATGATCTGCACGCCATTCCATTCCTTTTTAGTGTAAGGATGATTATGGGAATTATATACACTCACGGTATGCCCTTTCTCAACAAGTCCTTGTGCTAAATAGCCAGTTATTTGTTCAAAGCCTCCATAATAATTGGGGATCCCTCTTGTTCCGAGGATTGCAATATTTAATTTCATAGAGAACCGGATTGTAGCATTTCACAGAAATGGGATGCACTTTTTTGCCAGCAATATTTATTGCGGATCGAGTGGCGGACCTTTTGAATGAATTCTTCCGAAACAGGATGGTTGATCATATCGGTTAATTTCTCTTCAAATTCATGTTCGGAATCCGGGTTGAATGTATAGGGCTCAAAAAAATCAAAATCACGCATAGCGGAAGCATTGGAGCAAAGAACGGGAGCCCCGCAAAATGCCGCTTCGAGGGGAGGAATTCCAAACCCTTCTCCCTTTGAAGGATAAACAAATAAACGGCAGGATCCGTAAAAACCAACAAGGTCCACTTGCGGGATATCACTTAAGAAATGAATATATTTTTTTTGTTCCTGGCTTAGTGAACCCACCAGCAGGTTAAATTCAGGTACTTCGATCGATTTTTTTCCAATAAAAACCAATGGGATTTCCTTTTTATACAACTCAAGCTGGATGTATTTTTTTAGCAGCAGCAGATGATTTTTCCTGGGTTCAAACCTGCTTACAAAGAGTATGAAATTATCAATACCGTAATGTTCTTTAATATAAACGACCGCTTCCTTCCGCGAAGCGAAATTTTTTGAAAATGCATCGTTTACCGCATTGGGGATGATGCATATTTCTGATTCCGGTGTTCTCAGGTACCGCGAAATAGAGCGCCTTGAATGATGTGACACGGTTGTTTTAAAATAAGCTTTTTTAAAACTCCGGCTGAAAAGGATCCGCCTCACCTGTGCATATAATAATGAAAAATCTTCAGGTCGTTCCTGGTACATTACATCGTGAAGGGTTACAATATATTTACACCCGTTGATCTGCCTTGGAGCAATATATTGAAAGTGCGCATAATCAAAATCGTGTTTTTTTATGAAACCGGGAATATCTGAAAACATCCGCCGGATGCCCCCATTTTTATAAGGCAAGATCTGTTTCTCATCAAGATCCGGGAATGCGTTCCTGATAAGGTCTGCACGGTATGCACCAAAATAGATCTCAATACCAGGGTATGCTTTTAGAATGGCTGTATACAGTTCCCGTATAAAGGTTTGCGTTCCCTGCAGCTCAGTATCGAAGCTGTGGGCATCAACAAATATTTTTATTTTTTTATCTGTTTTTTTGTTCATCGCGTGTAATTATTCAAAAAAGTAGGATAGTGTATTAAGTTTGTTTCGATAGATGATATATCCGCTCAATGGCTCTTTTCGGAAAAAAGGATAGCATCCAGAGAAAATAGCTTCGCGTATAACCCGGTTGAAGCGAAATAACTTTTCGGATATTCTGCCTTGCTTTAATGGGATTGTAATTATTCCATAAGAATTTTTTTGCCAATAGAAAATAATACGCCCCTTCTTTTTCCTTTGAATTATTTTGTTTGCGGATCAGTGTCAGCAGTTTCCCCGATTCAGCCGGACTGATGTTCCCGGTCTTTAATGCATTATGCTTGATCACATGAAAGGCTTTTGGCCGCATCCTTTCATCCATGGTAAGCGATCCGGGATTTAAACGAACCCTTACAAAGCGCTCGGGCATATTAAACATTTTGCCCTGCTCTTTGATCTGCTGCCATAAAAGATGATCTTCAAAACTGTGCGCATAAATATTATAAGCTGTTTTTATCACGGCGTCTTTTTTATAAAATACCGTTGCATGAATAAAGGGACATGCATCATATGACAACTTTTTTATCTGCTCATCTGTTGTTGCGGGAGGATCATAGGTAAAAATATAATTGCCAGACGCATCCGTATATTCTGCTGAAGATCCTATCACAATATATCCCGGATTTGATAACATAAAATTGTATTGCTTTTCAAGCCGGTCTGGATAACAGGTATCATCGGCATCAATGCGGGCAATATAAGGAGCCCGTGCATGACGAAGGCCTGTGTTCAATGCCGCAGCAACGCCATTGTTTGCCTGGTGAACCAATACGATCCTTTCATCAGAGAATGATTCGATCACTGCAACCGTATCGTCTGTCGACCCATCATTTACGATCAATAATTCAAAGGCGCTAAATGTCTGCGACAGCACAGATTCAATAGCCTCCCCGATATATTCGGCGGCATTATAAGCAGGCATCAATATCGTTATTTTTATTTCATCCATCAGGCCGGCTGTGCATTTTGTTTAATATCCGTAAACATCAATAATTCGAACAGGACTAACATTGACAATTGTTCAAACCAATAATCTACCATAAAGGCAGAAAGCACGATCAATAATAACGGGACGCCATAGCTGAGATTTTTATACCGCCTCCCGAAAAAACCGATATAGAAAAACAGCAGCGCCAAAATCCCTGCAATGCCATATTCGGTAAACAGCTGCCCGTATACCGATGCAGGATAGTTGACAATGGAATGCAGTGCAACATTTCTTGTAAAATAATAACAATACAGCCACAGGTGATTGTATAGAAAATCATTACTAATATAAGTAAATTGATGCGGGTAACCACCGGCTATATTTAAGCCCGTGGCCTTAAATGCCAGCTTTGACGAAAAATTGCCGACCCCTGCGCCGGTAAGTATTTTCTGCGGGTGTTGCGCGAAAAATCTAAATGCCTGTACGAAAGCAATAGCCTTGCCCGGTAATTCATGAACGGTTGGAAAAGGGGTACCCGGAGATTGCATTTTGCTGTTCATAAAAGATAACAAGCGCTGCTGATCAGCGGAAGTATCCTTCCTGCTTTGAAAGGCCGAAGCATGTATATTTTCTGTTGGCAATTCCGGGCGGGTATAGATTTTTATAGCACCAACCTGCACGCCTCCGTCATCTGCCAGCCGCTCCTGGTCTGATTGTTCGGTCCTTTCAAGGCTATCAAGATATAAGGTCGCGATCCTTTCCTTTCTTTCAGTGATCGTCAGCATACTGTCAGGCTTGTCCCTTAGGGCCAGGGCCTTTGCTTTCGGGACATATTTTATGTCAGCTTCCGATAAATATTTTTTAAAGCTGCCGCTGATATACCGGCTGTTTTCCGGGGAGATCTTTGTAAAGAAAATTACGAGCATCATCATGCAAACCGCCATCACGCTTTTTTGCTCCCTCGTGCTGTTGAAGATGAAAAGCCATAAAAAAACGAGCGCTAAAATGATATTGGTGAAATTACTTCCGGTAAGAATGAGTATGGCCATGCAGGCGATAACCATTACATATTTTCGCTGCGCCAGGAAATAGACAACGCCAAATGCATTGATCAGCGCGTTGGTTGTTGAAGTATCGAAAGAGATACCCCTGATATGATCACCGGTATTTGCAAAATAACGCTGGAATTCCCCCTGGTACCGGAAGGGATTTTGAAAGCCTATTTCCCCCGCGATGATAAGCAGGCTAACAAGTGAAACAACAATATTCAACAGAAAAAAAAGCCGGATCGTATTGTGCAGTATATTGATCTCCGTTCGGTCTACGATCAATTTTACCTGGTGAATGGCCAAAATGCAAAGCAACCAAAACGCAACTCCTGTAAGCGTAACGAACCCGTAATTGATCGTGAAGTTTTGATAAAGGACCCAGTTAATCACCGCGATCCCAATGGCCAGTAAATAAAATAAAGGCAGCCTTGAATTCCGTAGCCTGAACCCGAAGCGGAAGTCAGGCTGAAAAACATATATTAATACGATTGCCGCAGCTTTAATGATCAGCTTAACATCCATGAATAATATCAGAAAAACGAGCAACCTCCACTCGAATGCATTTGACGATTTTTTAAAAGAAAATGCACTCAGGCTGGTATTCATTAATATATGTTTTTTAACCTGTTTAAATAATAACGGCTAGCACGGCCAATCTTTGATCATATCTCCTGGTGTAAACCTTTCTATGATAATACGTTGTCATTTTGAAATGGGTTGCCCCATGATCCTGCTTTATTGATACAGTGCCTGCAATGTTTTCCAGTCTTTTCCCCGGAATTGCCTGGAAATAAAGACAATGCCCACATAAATGAATAGTGGTAAAGCGATGGCCAAAGCCTTATTCGTAAAATATTCATGAGCGATCAATCCGCAGCCAAAAGCCACTGCTGGCCATAGCATTAGCCGGTAGCGCCTGGCAACAGGCATAGAGATCGGGGTGACCTTAAAGTATATTACAGACTGGATAAAGATCGTGATCAGATAGGCAATGGCAGCGCCTTCATTATATAAAACAGGTATCAGGATACTGCATCCCACCAGGTTTACGGCAAAAGTAGCAGTCATGATATAGAAGATCAGTTTTAGCTTGCTTTTTGAAAAATTGATGGTCCATAGGTAGTTATTCAGGTAAAGAAAAGGCATCGAAGCCGACAGGATAAAAATGGTTTTTGCATTCACGGTGCCGTATTTTCCATCAGTGATAAGATCGATGACCGGTACCCAGCAAACATTCAACAAGAGCGCCATAAAAGATGCCAGGGTGATCTGCCATTCCAGTAAAAAGGAAGGCTCTCTCACGGCTTTCCCGTTTATTGAATTTTGTTGAAATATTCTTGCAAAGAGCGGAAGCAGGATAGGGCCAATAATAAGGAGTGGCAATGTGGAAACTTCAAATACCTTATAGGCAAAACTGTATTCTGCCAGTTTGTTGCTGGAAACGAGTACTCCGATCAGTATCCAGTCGAGCCTACCCATGATCGATGAAAAAGCTACTACGCCTGCCTGTGGCAAAGACTCTTTTAATAATAAAAAATGTATTTTTTTATCCCAGCGGATCCGGCTGCTGCGTTCCAATAAAGTGCTGCCGGCAATGCTGCATACTAATAATTCTGCCAGGTCACCCACAATAAAGATCAATAACACATTGTTCACAGACATACTGTTTGTAAAACTCATCCACAATAACCCGGTGCCGCGAACGATATTGGAAACAACGGACATATATAGCAGCACCCTGAATTTTTCCAGCCCGTTCGCGAGTTGTTTGAAAGGCGTTGAAAAAAAGATAAGCAACTTACCAATGCCTATGAACAAAAGCACCTGTTGCCGGGAAAATATCCCGGGGAAAATGAAATAAAGGATCAGCAATGATCCGTAAAACAGGCACCCGGTAAAAATGACATGAAACAAATAGGCGGTAAAAATGGATTGGCGTCCTTCCCCTGCCGCAATTTTTTTTACCATAACCTGGTCAATTCCAAAGGACAGTACGCCAAATACCGTTAGCAATACTGCAAGCGACCAGCTTACCTGGCCAAATATATTCTTATCAAGGCCTTTGGAGAGTGCATAGAAGATCAGCAACCCGAAAAGCTGGTTAATGACTAACTGTACTGTGTTTGAAGAAACATTTCGGATAAACCGGTTTTGCATAATGTTCATCGCCGGAAAAGCGTTCCATAATAATACGTAAATTATTGATGTCCCGTTGAGAATTGATTCAACACGAGTCACCTGACCAAAAAAGACCATCAAAAAAACAACCTTCTTTGCGATGATTACGTTTTCAGTGATAGCCATGATCCATAAAGGGTTATGATTTTATATGCCTTATTTATAATTTGGATCCGGCGCAGTGCGTGTTTACTATAATTAATGCCAATGAACAGGAAGGCCAGGAACAGTATTTTTTTTACGCTTATAGTGATAGCTATAACAGGCGCTTCAATAGGCTATTATTTTTATAATAAGGGCCCACTGGATGTAAAAAACAGCGATGCGATCGCCGTTAGTGCCGTTGAATTATACGGGATATTTATACAGGATTCTGCTACTCAAAAAAAGTATACAGGAAATGTGCTGGAAGTCAGCGGGGAAGTTGGCAAAATATCCATGACCCCCCGGCATGAAAAGGTCGTATTATTAAAAACGAATGCCGTCGGTGCATTCATAAACTGCACGATGGAGGGAAATGTTGAAAATATTACACTGAATGACCTGGTGAAAATAAAAGGAATTTGTAGTGGTATTGGTGAAGGAGATATAGACCTCGGTATAAAAGGGGATGTCTATTTGACAAGATGTTTTTTAATAAAGAATAATTAATAAAAATGAGAACAGTTGCAAAAAAAATGGGTTGCATTGCATTGTTTTTAATGGCATGCAACTTCAATATGGCTGCCCAGAAAATATATACCAAAAATGGCAGTATCTCCTTCTTTTCAAAGGCCCCCATAGAAAACATCAGTGCTTCAAACGGCCAGGTGGTAGCCATTGTTAACGAAGGTACAGGAGACGTGCAATTCTCGGTTTTAATAAAAGGGTTTCATTTCAAAAAAAGCCTGATGGAAGAACACTTCAATGAAAATTACATGGAGAGTAATAAGTTTCCAAAAGCCCTGTTCAAAGGAAAAATAACTGACCTGCCGAAGATAAATTTTACAACCGATGGAAATTATTCAGTAACAGTAGCGGGTGACCTGACCATACACGGCGTTACAAAACCAGTAACCACACCAGTAACTTTCAGTGTAAAAGCGGGCGCGGTATCTGCCAATGCTAAATTCAATGTAAAACTTTCAGACTATGATATTTCTATCCCGGCAATCGTAAAAGATAATATAGCTAAAACAGTTGAAGTGACCGTATCCTGTGAATTTGATCAAAAAATGTAAAACCCTTTATCAATTTATATGAAAAAAATAATCTTAATAACCGGTTTGTTTTTTTTGACATTACCTGTCTTAGTTGCACAGGATAGTACTGACCTTATAGGCCAGCTGGAAAAAGATTCCCAAAGAATAAACTATACCATTGCTACCTTTAAATCAACCCGGCTCGTTACCGGGCATTCAGTAGAAAATATTGGAAAGGGGGTGTTGGATGTAAGGATATTACATCGTTTTGCACCACTCAATAAAGGGCTATACGAATTCTTTGGACTGGACATTGCTTCCATGCGCATGGGATTTGATTATGGAATTTCAAAAAGATTTATGATCGGGATTGGTCACAGTACCTGGCAAAAAACCTATGACGCTTTCATAAAAATAAAATTGTTACGGCAATCAACAGGTGCAGTAAATATGCCCATAACCTTATCCTATGTTTCAACTATTGCAACAAGGACGGACAAAGCAGTAAAAGATACTGCCGGCAACCTGATCCAAATAGGTTTTTCTGACAGGACGAGTTATTCACAACAACTGATCATTGGAAGAAAGTTCTCTGAGAATTTTTCTCTCCAGCTCATGCCAACCTTCATTCATCACCATAACAGTGTTGACAGCATCAATGTTTACACGAAAAACAAGGATAATATTCTCCATGGCCTCAAAAGAAAGAATACCATCGCACTTGGTATTGGTGGCAGGATGAAGGTTTCAAAAAGGGTAAGCATCAATGCTGAGTATTATTACCAGTTACCAGATGCAAAACCCGATAAGAAATACAATAGTGTATCATTTGGCGTTGATATTGAAACCGGCGGCCACGTTTTCCAGATACATTTGACCAATTCAAATGGGATGTCGGAAAAATCATTTATTACAGATACAGATGATAAATGGAAGAACGGAGCCATACGCATTGGGTTCAATATCTCCCGCGTATTTCAGGTAGTTAGACAGAAATAGCGCCCCCGCCTGCGGCCATTAAAAAATTTTCTTATATACGGGGGTTTTATAGCCGTAACATTTTGTGTTACGGCTTTCTTGTTATAGCTTTGCACCCAATGCAGGGACGGATTTGTTTATTGTTCAATCCCTGCTGTTTCTTACAAATTGAACTAATAAACGAAAACACGTCCACCACTCTTCACGGATTTGCAAATCGTTTATAAGTTTTAATTTTTTTGAGTTGGCATCAACAGCTATCTCAGCATTGTCCTCGCCAGGACGGGGCTCACTTGTACCACAATCCTTTAATCAGCAAAGGTTGGGGTCACAATAAACAGCTGTCAGTGTTAAAATTGAAATTTTAAAACATGAAAGACATCAGGAAATGCTTAAACGACCGGATCCTCATCATTGATGGTGCTATGGGTACTATGATACAGCGTCATAAACTGGAAGAAGCAGATTACCGCGGCGAACGCTTTAAAGACTGGCATACGGATGTAAAAGGGAATAACGACCTGTTGAGTATTACCCAGCCGCAGATCATAACGGGCATCCATAAAGAATACCTCGAAGCAGGTGCAGATATTATTGAAACAAATACTTTCAGCAGCACATCCATTGCCCAGGCAGATTATGATATGCAATCCCTGGCCTATGAATTGAATGTTGCTTCTGCAGAATGTGCCCGCGCAGCGGCTGATGAATATACTGCAAAGGATCCGTCTAAGCCGCGTTTTGTAGCCGGAGCCATCGGCCCATTGAATAAAACCTTATCCTTATCACCCGATGTAAACAACCCCGGATTCCGGGCAGTTACTTTTGATGAGGTGGCAGCATGCCTACACCGAACAGATAAAAGGACTGGTAGATGGAGGCGTAGATATTTTACTGATGGAAACGATCTTCGATACATTGAATGCAAAGGCGGCCATCTATGCCATAAAAAATTATTTCAGGAAAAGTAATTTACCTGAATTGCCAATCATGATCCGCGGCACCATTACAGATGCCAGCGGCCGGACACTGAGCGGGCAAACACTTGAAGCATTTTATGTTTCGGTGATGCACGCCAATCCGTTGAGCATTGGCCTTAACTGTGCGCTGGGCGCAAGCGAGATGAGGCCGCATATAGAAGAGCTTAGCCAGATCGCACCTGCTACACATCTGCCTATCCCAATGCAGGGCTGCCAAATGCATTTGGTGAATATGATGAACAACCGCATGAAACCGCACATATCATCGAAGAATGGGCCCGGGAAGGATTTGTAAATATTGTTGGAGGTTGTTGCGGTACAACACCCGATCATATAAAACATATCGCGGAGGAAGTGGCAAAATTCAAGCCGCGGGAATTACCAGTTTTAGAAGCGGATTTGGTGTAGCGGCAAAGACGCTTAGGGACAAAGAAAAATTTTAGCGCCTTTGTGCCTTAGCGGTTAAACATAAATATTATGAGTGACACAAAACATATCAAACCTTATTTAAGATTAAGCGGGTTGGAGCCTTTGGTTGTGCGGCCTGAGACAAATTTTGTAAATGTTGGTGAGCGTACAAATGTTACCGGTAGTAAAAAATTTGCAAGGCTCATCCGGGAAGGTCAATATGAAGAAGCATTTCTGTTGCAAGGCAACAGGTAGAAAACGGCGCGCAGGTATTGGATGTCAATATGGATGATGCCTTGCTGGAAGGGGTGCAGGCAATGACCACTTTTTTAAACCTGGTGCAGGCCGAACCGGATATTGCCAGGATCCCCATCATGATCGACAGCAGTAAATTTGAGATCATCGAAGCGGGACTGAAATGCGTGCAGGGAAAATGTATCGTGAATTCTATTTCAATGAAAGAAGGCGAAGCCAAATTCATTGAGCAGGCATTTATATGTAAAAGCTATGGAGCTTCTGTGATCGTAATGGCTTTTGATGAAGTGGGGCAGGCAGATACAAAAGAACGCAAAGTGGAGATCTGCCAGCGGGCTTACAAAATATTAACTGAACAGGTTGGCTATGCGCCCGCAGGATATCATTTTCGATCCCAATATTTTCGCAATTGCCACAGGGATCGAGGACCATAATAATTATGCTGTTGATTTTATTGAAGCAACCCGGGAGATCAAAAAACTACATGCCGCTTACAAAAGTGAGTGGTGGTGTGAGCAATGTATCATTTTCATTCAGGGGCAACGACCATGTGCGGGAAGCCATTCACAGTGTCTTTCTTTACTATGCTATTAAGGCCGGCATGGATATGGGCATTGTAAATGCAGGGCAGCTGGTGATCTATGATGAAATAGAACCCGGGCTAAAGCAGTTATGCGAAGACGTTGTACTCAATAGAAACAATGATAACAATGAAGCCACTGAGAAATTAATTGTCTTTGCAGAAAGTGTAAAAGCAAAAGGCAAGGAAAATATAAAAGATGAAAAATGGAGGGATGAACCTGTTGAAAAAAGAATGGCACATGCCCTGGTAAATGGCATCACGGATTATATTGATGCAGATACCGAAGAAGCGAGGTTAAAATATCCAAAACCGCTTGATGTGATCGAAGGCCCGTTGATGGATGGGATGAATATAGTAGGAGACCTCTTTGGGGCAGGGAAAATGTTTTTGCCACAGGTGGTAAAAAGTGCCCGGGTAATGAAAAAAGCAGTTGCGGTATTAACGCCTTATATAGAACAGGAAAAGGAAGACAGGAAACAGGCGCATATTGCTGCGGGAACGATCAATGAAGAAGCAGCCGGTGCTGCAAAAATCCTGCTGGCCACCGTAAAAGGCGATGTGCATGATATTGGAAAAAATATTGTAGGTGTGGTACTGGGCTGCAATGGCTATGATATCATCGATCTTGGTGTGATGGTGCCTGCAGATAAGATATTATACAGAAGCAAAAAAACAGAGGTGGATATTATTGGCCTGAGCGGGCTAATAACACCTTCACTGGATGAGATGGTGCACATAGCGCGTGAAATGAACCCGCATGGAAATGGACCTGCCATTGCTGATCGGCGGCGCTACTACCAGCACGGATGCATACTGCAGTAAAGATCGCACCCGAATATGAGCACGGGGTCGTACATGTACTGGATGCATGCCGTAGTGTAACCGTTGCCGGTAGCCTGCTGAACAAGGACCAAAAACCGGCCTTCCTGGAAGGGATCAGATCGGAGTATGATAAATTGAAAACTGATTTTGGAAATAAAAAATCCACCAAACAATATTTGAAATTTGCCGATGCGCAAAAGAATGGAAGCCCGATCGACTGGCCAGGCTATCAACCGGTCACCCCAACCTTTACCGGCACAAAAATATTTGATAATTATTCATTAAAAGAAATAGCGGAATATATTGACTGGCAGCCATTCTTTATTGCATGGGAGATGCATGGCAAATTTCCGCAGATCTTAAGCGATCCGATCATAGGTACCGAAGCAACCAAGCTCTTTAATGATGCAAAAAAATTACTGCAGCAGATCATTGATGAAAACTGGCTGACTGCAAAAGGAGCGGTTGGTTTCTGGGAAGCCATCAAGACGGCACCTGATACGGTATCGGTAAAAAATGAAAAGGGAGGATTGAAACTGGAATTTCTTCGCCAGCAGGTAAAAAAAGCCGCGGGACAACCTAACCATTCACTCGCAGATTTTATTGCACCTGCCGAAATGCATTACCATGATCACGTGGGAGCATTTAGTGTAACTATCCAGGGTATTGAACCACATATAAAGAGATTTGAAGAAAACCTGGATGATTACAATAAGATTATTCTCCAGGCATTGGCAGACAGGCTGGCAGAAGCTTTTGCAGAACTACTGCATAAAAGGACCAGGAAAGAATACTGGGGATATGATAAAAATGAAACACTTAAGCGCCGAAGAATTAATAAAAGAAGAATACCAGGGCATCCGCCCTGCGCCGGGTTATCCTGCATGCCCCGACCATACTGAAAAATACAAATTGTTTGAGTTGTTGGGAGGCGAAGAAGCAACCGGCATCCATTTAACAGAATCCCTCGCCATGTATCCCGCAGCATCGGTATGCGGCTGGTACTTTGCAAACCCCGAAAGCAAATATTTCGGCGTGGGTAAAATTGAAAAAGATCAATTAGAGGATTATGCAGAGAGAAAAGGAATGAGCATCGAAGATGCTACAAGGTGGTTAAGGCCGATACTCGAATAAAAAAATTATCTCCTCTTTATTTTCAGCATTGTTTTCCATTTGGGTTGTTTATTTTTACGGGTACAAATATGATCAACATGCGCATCATTTCTTACAATGTAAATGGCATCAGGGCTGCAATAAAAAAAGGGTTTATCGACTGGTTGAAAACCAACCCCGCAGATATAATATGCCTCCAGGAAACAAAAGCTGACACATTCAGATATTGATGTGAAGCAACTGGAAGCCCTGGGCTTTCAGCACCATTGGTTCAGTGCACAAAAAAAAGGATACAGCGGGGTTGCCGTATTTACCAAAATAAAACCGGACAATGTTTGTATCGGCTGCGGTATACCATCCAGCGATGACGAAGGAAGAGTCATGCAATTGGATTTTGGAGATATCCGTTTGATCAATGCATATTTCCCTTCGGGCACAAGTGGTGATCTCCGGCAGGACTTTAAATACAAATGGCTGGATGAATTTAATCATACCTTGATAAGCTTAGAAAGAAATATCCAAAGATCATTTTATGCGGCGATTATAATATTGCGCATCATGAAATTGATATTCATGATCCCAAAGGAAACAAGAACAGCAGCGGTTTTTTACCAGTAGAAAGGGAATGGATGACAAAATTTTTGGCCAGCGGATGGATAGATACTTTCCGGGAATTTCATAAGGAGCCGCACCGCTATAGCTGGTGGAGCCAGCGTTTCCCTACTGTCAGGCTTAATAATAAAGGATGGCGCATTGATTATATCACCGTAACAGAGCCCTTAAAAAAGCAATTGGTGAGTGCAGACATTTACCCTGATGTAAAGCACAGTGATCATTGCCCTATTTACCTTGAAATTAAATTGTAGTCATGATCATTTATAATGTGACCGTGAAGGTTGATCCATCGATCGCGGCCAGCTGGCTTGACTGGTTGCAGCATGAACATATACCAGATATCATAGGCACCGGCTGTTTTTCAAAGGCTGTTATCGTAAAAATACTCGAGGTAGACGAAACAGACGGCCCAACATATGCTATACAATATTTTGCAGAGAGCAAAGCCATGTATGATCAATATATAGAGCAGTATGCCGGGATCATGCGACAAAAGGGTTTTGACAAATGGGGCAATAAATTCATGGCATTCCGGTCGGTTATGGAGGTTGTTAACTAATTGTGCCAAAAAAAATAAAACCATCTGAATTCAGATTTTTTTATTTATACTCCCCGCAAAACCGCATGGGCAAAGGAATTGGTGCTGATATAGGCTGAAAGTGGCTGCCACAGGGCATTTCAATCAATCCAAAGGCCGGCGGTGTTTTTTTAAGCATCGGGCTTTTTTGCTAAAATGCTTGCCGACCGTGGATTGCAGCCATTTTTATTTTTTGCGTTTTATCAAAAAAAAATTTTGTTGCAATTAAAAACCTTCTATATTTGTCGCACTTAAAATTCTCAAAAACTTAATTATGAACAAAGCTGAATTAATTGCAAAAATTGCTGATGATGCAGGCATCACAAAAACACAGGCAAACGCTACTTTAGATTCTTTTGTTGAAGCAGTAACAAAAACATTGAAAAGTGGTAACAAAGTTACTTTAGTTGGATTTGGTACTTTCTCAGTTTCAAAAAGAGCTGCACGTAACGGCCGTAATCCTCAAACAGGTGCTGTTATTAAAATCAAAGCAAAAAAAGTTGCTAAGTTTAAAGCAGGTAAAGAATTATCTGCTAAAATGTAATCTTGCATTAAAAAGATTTAAAAGCAAGGCGCACTGTGTGTCTTGCTTTTTTGTATAATTTTGATTCATTAAAATAAAATAAATAGTATGGGACGTGGAGATATAAAAACAAAAAAAGGAAAAATATTTGCAGGAAGTTTTGGTAAATCAAGACCGGCTAAAGCCGCTAAACCGGCTGCTGCAGCAACTGCTGCTAAAAAACCGGCTGCCAAAAAAAGTAAATAAGTTAACTGGTTGATAAGTTGATAATGGAAACAGCCTTTCAACCCTTATCAACTTTTTCATCCTGTCAACTTTATCAACTAAGGAGCTAGCCTTTCTATTTTCCAGGTATTATTCCCCGAAAGTGAATACTGTATCCTGTCGTGAAGCCTGCTGGGCCTGCCCTGCCAGAATTCAATAACGGAAGGCTTAACAATATAGCCTCCCCAATGCGGCGGCCTTGTGATAATGCCTCCTGTAAATTTTGCTTCATACATGGCTGCATTTTTTTCAATGATCTCCCTTGCAGTGATCACTTTACTTTGCGGGGAAGCCCATGCACCGATCTTGCTGCTTTCAGGACGGCTATTAAAATAGGCGTCACTTTCACCGGCACTTATTTTTGTTGCAATGCCATTGATCCTTACCTGCCTTTCCAGTTCTTTCCAAAAAAATACCAGGCACACATCTGGATTTGTTTCTATTTCGTTTCCTTTATGGCTTTGATAATTCGTAAAAAAAACAAAACCTTTCTCATCAAAGCCTTTTAATAAAACAATTCTTGCGGAAGGTTTACCCTCTTTACTTACAGTAGCAAGCGTCATTGCATTTACTTCTTCAATCGTACTGGCCATTGCCTGCTCCCACCATTTATTAAATTGCATAAACGGATCGGGGTCTACCTCTTTTTCATCTAGGGTTTCCTTGCTGTATTCCTTCCTGATAGCTGCTATATTTTTCATTTGTTATTTTTCATGTGTAAAAATCCGCTAAATACTGCAAATAAAAAAGCATCCTGGAAATGGATGCTCGTAGATTAAAAATTATCATTCACCCTAAGTATTTGGAGTATTGCTGGATTTTGTTTTCGCTTCTATATCATTTTTCAGACTATTAAATCCGCTTTGAATACTATTACCTGGCGCTCGAAATATATAAGCACTGATCAGTGTGCCTGCCGCTGCCGCAAGCGCGATAAATAATCCAAATTCTAAACTTAAGAACGGATTTGAAGCTTTTGCCCAAAAAATTACAATACCTAAGATAGCCAACCCTCCACCAGCTAATGCAATAAACCAATTGGTTTGACCCATTGGTTTGGTCTGATCTCCAATTAAAGAAATAATTCCAGCTGCAATAAATGAAAAAAATGAAAGCATTCCCCAACTGTTCATTCCATTTATACTGTCTCCCCCGCTCTTCATTCCAAAAAAGCTTATAGAAAAGGAAAACCAAGGTAAAAAACAGGAAATTAATCCGACTGCTGCAGCAATTAATACAAATTTCCGCTGTTTGCTCATTGTTTGAAAATTCATATGTAGATGGTTTTAGATAAGTAAAGTATAAAATTGCTGTTGTTTATGCAAGCCCTATTTTTTAACCCTCTTTCTTTTTTGTGCCGGACTCCTGCTCCCGGCGGCTGTTATCCAGTTCTTCTTTCATGAATGTATTTTCCAGTGCCGCAATTTCGAGGTTGCTTTCCAGCTCAGCTATCCTCGCTTTAAGATCGGCCACCTGCCTGTACAAAGAAGCCGATTGTGCCAGCTCATTATTAATATCAGCCAATGCCGCTTTGGTGCTGGCAAATTCATCCTGCATATTATAAAAAGCAGTCTCCATCCGGATGGATTGAAATACTTCTTCTTCGAGGGTTGCTTCTCTTTTTAAAGCACTTTCTGCTACCCGCTTTTCTTTGTGGATATGGAGCTGCATTTGTTCAAATTCACCGAGGTTAAGGTCAAGTTGACTTTGTAACAATACAGCATGGGCAGCAGTTTTCCTTAAAAGATCCAGTTCCTCTTCCCGCACTTTTATCATCTCATTCACATCCAGCAGCTGGATCTGGAGCAACTCATTTTCGCTCTTTAATTGTTGTATCTGGTTGTCGGAAATCATATCTTAGTAAAGCTTATTTTAAATGTAAGCATTTAATTTATTAAGGAAAAAACGATTTAAACGATATTAATCAATTACAATATATCATTCCGGGCAGCAAATCCCCGTGTTCTGGTATCTATTCATAACACCCATGGAAAAATCCGGTAAAAGAATTTGACGGAAGATGACTTAATAAAAGGATGCATCCGGGAAGAAGCCGCCTGTCAAAAGGAGGTTTTTGACCGTTACGCCAGCCGTATGCTGGGCGTATGTTATCGTTATGCCCGCAATACAGGCGATGCCGAGGATATTTTACAGGATGCTTTCATTAAGATATTCGGGAAAATAAAGCAGTTTAAGGCCACCGGCTCTTTTGAGGGGTGGATAAGAAGGATCGTAGTAAATACCGCCATAAAAAAATACTCGCTCATCAGGTATAATAAGGAGATCAGCGGATATGAACTGACGGAGAATATGCAAAACACCGGGGACCCGGCTGCTTATTCACATTTGACAGAAAAGGACCTCGTTGCCCTTATCAATTGCCTTCCCGACGGATACCGGTTAATTTTTAACCTGTATGTCATTGAAGGATATCAACATGATGAGATTGCCGAAATGCTGGGAATACAGGCCGGTACCAGCAGGAGTCAACTCGTAAAAGCAAGGCTTATGCTCCAGAAACAAATTTTACAATTACAAAAGGTAGCAGTATGACAAATAATTCACCATTTGAAGAACATATAAAAAAGCAGTTTGGCGAATATGAGCCTTCTGTGCCAGCACATATCTGGGAAAATATCATTGCCCAAAAAGATAGAAGAAGGCCCGCAGGCTTTTGGGCCAGCCTTTTGAATAACAGGAATAAGATCATTTTATTGATCATTTTAATGGCAGGAGGAACTTTCCTGTATTTTGATCGTATCAAAGAACAGCCTGCTGGTACCGCAGCTCAAAATACAAAATTAGGAGATCAGGTAAATACAGAATTAAAGAATGAGGCTATCAATACTGAAAAGACACAATCAAATACAATTATAAAAGATCCCACGAACGACGCGGATCAAACAAATCCAGTTGGCAATATTACCAAAGAAACTAATAGCGATACAAAAACTGAAACGGCTGATGGACAACAGGTGAATGTGGCTTCAGAAAAAAATATTGGAACAACTGGAACTACCCTGTCTGCCAGGCAACATAAAGGAACCAGCCCGGTTGCCGGGATCAACCCCGGTGAAAATGATAATCATGTGACCGACCATTTACTGGCAGTAAAAACTGAAAAAAGATCTAAAAAAACGGTTCCACAGAAAAACAGGTTTACACAGTTGGAGAACAATGCTGAAACGGATGATTTTTACAATAATGAAAGATCCCCTGTCGATGCAAAGCAGGCGGGTATGAACCGTACAGCGGATCTTTATTTAAGCAGGCATTTACTTGACTTAAATATCCTGTATATGGAGAAAAATATGAATGCATCGGTTACAGGCATTCATAATCCGCATTTGAATATACCATGCCCTGAATCAGAAAAAAACGCCGCTGGTAACAAAAAGTATTTTGAAATTTATGGCGGCCCTGACTATGCATTTATGCGTTTTGAGGATACCGCTAATTCTACTTATTTGCAAAAAAGAAAAGAAAGTACCCGTTTTGCTGCTGCATTCAGTGCGGGGATACGGTATACAAAAGTGTTCAACAATGGTATGAGTTTCCGCACGGGCATCAATTACAGCCAGGTGAATGAAAAATTCAAATTTGTTCAGGGCAATATCATTCACATGGTTTATGTACTGGACGCCAATGGAGATACTACCGGCGCGTATGCCTCTACGGGCACCCGTTATAAAACTACCATCAATAAATACCGGACACTGGATGTACCGTTATTGATCGGGTATGAGCTCGGCAATGGCAGGATCCACGCAAATATCAATGCAGGTGCGGTGATCAATGTGTATAGCTGGCAAAAAGGCGACATCCTGGATAAGAACTACCAGCCTGTAAATATCACAACAGGCAAAACAGCTTCTCCTTACCAGTTTAAGACCAATATCGGTATTGGGTTTATGGGAGCGGTTTCTTTTTATTATAAGTTAAATGACCGGCTGCACCTCCTGGCGGAGCCTTATTTCAGGTATAATTTCTCCCCGGCCAGCAAAGCTGAGTTAACGCTGAAACAAAAATACAATACCGCAGGATTGAGGATCGGGCTGAGAATGGATTTTTAATGCAGGCAGCACAAAGCAAACAGGCAGCATCATAATACCGAAAGGGCATTTATTCTTTCCTGCCCGCCAATTTTTTATACGCAGTGTTTGAGGATTAATAAAAAAGCTGTCCTGGTAGACAGCTTTTTTTAATGCGTTTTATCATTTAATGAGATCAGCTCACCAATGTTCCAACCTTCTCCCCCGTAACCACGCTTAGGAGGTTCCCGGGTTTGTTCATATTAAAAACAATGATGGGTAAACTATTTTCCATGCAAAGGGTAAAGGCCGTCATATCCATTACACTCAGTTTTTTGGTAATGCATTCTGCGAAAGAGATCTTTTCATACCTCGTGGCCGCAGGATCTTTTTCAGGGTCCGCGGAATAAATACCATCAACCCTTGTTCCTTTTAATATTACATCTGCTTTAATTTCAATGGCCCTTAATGAACCGGCTGTATCAGTTGTAAAATATGGATTGCCGGTGCCTGCCCCAAAGATCACTACTCTTCCTTTCTCGAGGTGGCGCATTGCCCTGCGCCGTATATATGGCTCCGCTATTTGCTCCATTTTTATAGCGCTTTGAAGCCGGGTATATACGCCTGCTTTTTCCAGGCCACTTTGCATGGCCATCCCGTTGATAACGGTGGCAAGCATTCCCATATAATCTCCCTGGGCTCTTTCAATACCGGTTTCAGCTTCATTCATGCCGCGGTAAATATTTCCGCCGCCGATCACGATGGCTACCTGCACGCCCATTTCGGTGATGAGTTTAATATCCTGTGCATATTGGGCGATCACAGATGAATCCATACCGAAATTTTTATCACCCATTAAGGATTCGCCCGAAATTTTTAGCAGTACACGTTTGTATTTAGGAAGCATAAAAAGATGTATGATTTATGATGTATGATATAAGATATGATTTCTAATGTTGCGAAGATAATTTTTTTCCAAAAGGGCAGGCAATAAAAAACCCGGTAAAACTACCGGGTTTAAAATATGTTTTATCAGCCTAAAGCTACTCTTTTAAATTCAATTACTTTCAGATCAGCATCTATACTTTTCAAATAATCTGCAACTGATTTATTGTTATCTTTTACAAAAGCCTGGGCCATCAGGGTATTGTCCTTAAAAAATTTATTCAGCTTTACCCATGGCAATTTTTTCAGCCATTTCAGCAGGTTTGCCTTCTGCTTTCATCTGTTCAATGGCAATATCTTTTTCTCTTGCGATCGTATCTGCCGGAATAGAATGTTTCATCAACAGCCAGAGGATTCATCGCTGCGATCTGCATGGCCACATCTTTCCCGGCTTCACCTGCATCTTTGTTAAAGCCAACCAATACACCCATGCGGTTTGCACCATGGATATAACTTGCTACAAATGGTGCATCTACTCTTTCAAATTTAGAAACAGCGATCTTTTCACCAATAGCAGCCAGTTTATCATTGATCATATCAGATACTTTGGCTCCGTTGATACTTACTTCATTTAATTCTTCTGCAGATTTTACATTGTTTGCATATTGCTGCATCCGCAATGCTTTGTGCAAAAGCAACAAAGTCTGCATTTTTGCTTACAAAATCAGTTTCGCAACTGATGCAGATAACGATCATCCCGCTTTATTATCGGCGGTTGTTTTTGCAAGGATCACGCCTTCTTTTGCTTCACGGTCGCTGCGTTTTGCGGCTACTTTTTGACCCTGCTTACGCAACCAGTCAATGGCTGCTTCAAAATCGCCATTGCTTTCTGTTAATGCTTTACGGCAATCCAACATGCCGGCACCTGTTGCCTGGCGTAATTTATTTATATCTGCTGCTGTTATTGTTACACTCATGGAATTAAATTTTACCCCAAACCATGCCGGACACTGTCATGCTGTTTGGGAATTTTAAAAAATAAAATTAAATAAGAACTAATGGGATATTAACCGGCTGCATGAATGTATGCGGTACAAGTGAGTGACACAACAATGATCAGTATTGAACAAATGCCGGCCAACAAATGGCGCATATCCTCCTGGTTATCCCTGTGAATTATCTTGGGCCAGCACCGCCGCCTGCTGGCCTTCTGCCACCTGCACCTGGTCCGGGTACACGACGCTTGGTTGGAGCGCCGCCCCTGCCGCCACCACGCTTATTCCTGTCATCTCCACCATCTGCTTTTTGTTCAAAGCGTGCAGCTTTTGCTTCTGCGCTTTCTTCTGTATCGCTGCTGATCATCATCGTCTTTATCTGCCTGGCGCTCCTGCTAAACCTTCTGCAATGGCTGCAGTGATATAATTTACAATGATCGCAATCGATTTTGTAGCATCATCATTTGCAGGGATTGCAAAATCAACTTTATTAGGATCACAATTGGTATCAACCATCCCAAAAGTGCTGATGTTTAAACGCTTTGCTTCAGCAAGTGCAATGTGCTCATGGCCAATATCCACCATGAACAAAGCTGCAGGTACACGGCTGATCTGCGCAATACCACCCAATACTTTTTCCATTTTATCTTTATCACGGTTAATGTCAGTCTTTCTTTTTTGGTAAGATTTTCAGCGCTTCCGTCTCCCAGCATTTTTTCAATGCTCTGCATTTTCTTAACACTCTTACGAACTGTGTTAAAGTTGGTAAGCATACCACCCAGCCAACGCTCTGTAACAAAAGGCATATTTACTCGTTTTGCGCATTCAGACACGATTTCTTTTGCCTGTTTTTTGGTAGCAACAAACATGATCTTTTTACCACTGCTTGCAATTGCTTTCAATAGCAGCTGCAGCTTCCTGCAAACCTTCTACAGTTTTATTCAGGTCAATGATGTGAATACCTTTTTTTTCAGCAAAAATGTAAGGCAACATTTTAGGGTTCCATTTCTTTTTTAAATGACCAAAGTGAACGCCTGCTTCAAGAAGTTGCTGTTGTAAGGAAGTGTTATTTTCCATTGTATATTATTAAGTAATTTTTTAAATATTTAATGATCGATGCTGGATCCTTGATACGAGATGCTGGATCTGATCCAGTATCCAGTGACCAGTATCCAATTATCTTTTGCAGAACTGGAAGCTTTTCCTTGCTTTTTTACGGCCTGGTTTCTTACGCTCAACAGCACGTGGGTCACGTTTCAGTAAACCAGCAGCTTTTAAAGCAGGGCGGTAATCAGCGCTTACTTCAAGCAATGCACGGGCAATACCCAAGCTTAGCAGCTTCTGCCTGTCCTTTAACTCCACCACCGTGTTGCATTTACAACGATATCAAATTTATCGGCAGCTTCAACCGTTTTTAATGGAGCTTCTACCTGGTTTTGTAAATACACCAAGGGGAAATATATTTTATAGTCTTTGCCATTACTGTGATCTTACCGTCTCCTTTCGAAAGAAAACACGGGTTACAGCTTCTTTTCTGCGGCCGACTGCGTTTTTTTGCTTTTCCATTTATTTAATTTTAAGCTATTAGCTATTAGCTGCAAGCTGTTAATCTTATTTAATTTTATCGAATTTTAGTTCTTTTGGTTTTTGTGCGCTGTGCGGATGTTCTGCATCCAGCGTATACAAATAATTTTTTGTACATCTGGCGGCCCAAGGCGGTTTTTTGGCAACATACCTTTTACAGCTCTTTCAATAACACTTCCGGCCTGCGCTTCAACAATTTCTTGCTACTTCTTCTTTCGTCCACCGGGATATCCACTAAAGTGTCATAATACTTTTTGTCTTCCATTTTATTACCGGTAAATTTAACTTTTCGCAATTGGTTACAATAATAAAATCACCGCAATCAACGTGTGGAGTGTAATAGGCTTTATTCTTCCCGCGAAGAATAGCCGCAATTTTTGCACACATACGACCAACGGTTTGATTAGTACCATCAACAACATACCAGTTGTGATTAACGGTAGCCTCGTTCGCATGTTTGGTTGTGAAATGTAGTTTACTCATTGTTTTTTTTTTTAAATGATACCCCGCCATCCCCGCGGGCTTTTTTAATTGGACGGCGAAGGTAGGAGGAATGGAGGTAAATTTCCAAAGAAAAATGCCACTAATTTTATCTATACCAATATAACTAATTGATTTACAGTAAAAATTTTGTCAGCTTTTTTAAACGGTGAGGGAAAATTAAGATCCCGTGGAGTTTAGGCGGTCTTATTCATCAAAAACCAGGTTGTTGCTTCAGTCCGGTTGCGTACCTCCAGTTTCCTGTAAATGTTCTTGCAATGTTTTTTTACGGTGTTTATGGAGATACCAAAATCTGCTGCGATCTCTTTATATAGATTGCCCAAAGCAAGCGCTTTTAGAATTTGAATTTCTTTTTTACTGAGGGTACTATCTTGGTTCACAGATTTGAGGGGTTAGATATATCGTTTGAAGGTAAACGTTATACATTATAGTACCAATAACACTTTTGTGTACCTGCAATTTTTTTTAAAGCCCTGAAACCTTTTCCCCATTAATGTAGGTAGCCGTTACTGTGGTCTTTAATATTTCATTTTCCGGGCAGCCTATAATATCCTTGTCCAGGAAAATAAAATCAGCAGCTTTGCCGGGTTCCAGGCTTCCTTTTTGTTTTTCCTCAAATGCAGCTTTGGCTGCCCAGATCGTCATGCCCCTGATCGCTTCCTGTCTTGACAATGCATGTTCCATTTGAAAACCATTTGCAGGGTAACCGCTGGCATCCTTCCTCACCACCGCGGCATAAAATGTTTTGAAAGGGCTGATATCCTCAACCGGGAAATCAGTTCCGAGCGGCATCCATCCATTTAATTTCAGTAATGGTTGGTATGCATAGGCATGTTTAATTCTTTGTGGCCCGATACGGGTTTCGGCCCAGTACATATCACTCGTGGCATGTGTGGGCTGCACGGAGGGTATAATATTATAGTCTGCAAATAATGGAAGATCATTTTCATTAACTACCTGTGCGTGCTCTATCCGCCAACGCCGGTCGTTCCTGCCTTTTAAAACAACCCCATATATTTTCAACATTTCCCGGTTGCCACTGTCACCAATTGCATGCGAACACAATTGCAAATTCGAATTTGCCAGTTTTTCCGCAACGGTCCGGAAATAACTTGGGTTGCTTAATAAAAATCCTCTCCAGCCTGGTTTGTCCGTATAATCTTTCAGTAAACATGCGCCTCTCGATCCAAGAGCACCGTCTGCATATAATTTAAATCCACCTACATGCAGCAGTTCAGTTATATATGGGCCTTTTGCGATCCAGCGGTCATAATATTGTGCACTATCGGAAAGCAAAGCAAAAATTTTCATCTTCAGCCTTCCTGCCTTCTGTTCGGCATCTACCATCTCAATAGTATGTTCACTGATACCACAGTCATGCACACCCGTAAGCCCGGCCTCAAAGCATTTTTTTTGCGCCTCCACAAAGTACTTTTTTGCAAGGCTATCACTTAATAAAGGGATCTTATTATCAACAAGGTCCATTGCATTGTCTATTAAGATCCCGGTGAGCCTGCCGTTTTCTATTTCCACCGACCCTCCATCAATTTTTGTTGCAGTTGTAATACCGGCAATGTCAAGGGCTTTTTGATTTACCAGGGCCGCGTGCCCGTCAATTCGTTTTAAGAATACCGGCCTTCCCGGAAATAAGCTATCCAGTATTTTTTTATCCGGATATTCCTTAACAGCCCAATCATTCTGGTCCCAGCCCCTGCCATAGATCCAATGCATAGGTGCATTTTTGCTATATGCCTGTAATTTGCTGATGATCTCATCAAAAGAACCGGTTCCAACAAGATTACACTTCCACATATCCGTTGCGAACCCTGTAAAATGACAATGTGCATCAATAAATCCCGGGAAGACGGAGTTACCGGTTGCATCAATACTTTCAGCAGCTTCATACATTTTAAGAATTTCATCATTGCTGCCTGTGGCAATGATCTTTTTATCTTTTATAGCCATGGCTTCAACAACAGTAAACCCGGTATCAACAGTATATATTTTTGCATGATGGATGATCAGGTCTGCCCTTTCCCTTGTTTTACATGAACTGAAAACAATAAGAAATAAACAATAAGAAATAAGGGATAAGAAAGTCCGGGAAGTATTAAACATGACTGTAAATTTATTTTTCAAAAATACGTCTTGTAACTTTACAACGATTAATGTGCCATCATGTACGATCCAAAACAGACAATAGCGTTACAGAACCTTACGGTTGAATTATCAAAACCAGGTAAAAAATTAAGCATCTCACAGGTTTCAAAACTCCGCGAAGTACTTCGTTTTCATGAATACCGGTATTATGTGCAAAATGATCCGCTCATCAGCGATCCCGAATACGATGTTTTGTACAAGCAGCTGGAACAATTCGAAAAAGATAATCCAGCAATTATAACCCCCGATTCTCCTACGCAGAGAGTTGGTAAGGGTTTGATAAAAGATTTTCCAAAAGTGCAGCACCTCGTACCCATGCTCTCACTGGAGAATTCATACAATGCTGAAGACCTGTATGATTGGGACCGCAAGGCCAGAGAATTGTCCGGGCTCGCAGAAATTGAATATTCCATCGAGCCAAAATTTGACGGGGCCAGTATATCATTGATCTATGAAGATGATATGCTGCTGCGGGGCGCCACCAGGGGTGATGGCGAAACAGGTGATGACATCACACCCAATATCATGCAGATCAAATCCGTTCCGCTTTCTGCAGGGTTCAGTAAATATGGTATCCAGCAAATTGAAATAAGGGGAGAAGTGCTCCTCACTAAAAATAATTTTAAACAATATAATGATAAGCTCATCGAGGAAGGGCTCCCCCCGCTGGCAAATCCACGTAATGCAGCAGCCGGCAGCCTGCGCATTAAAGACAGCATAGAAGTAAGTAAAAGAAAACTGGAAGCATTTTTATACCATGTAAGCTATATAGCTGTTATTAATAACAAAACAGGCCAGTCAGCTGCATTAAAAACACATAGTGGTACGCTCGACATGCTATGGCAGCTTGGATTCCGGAGCCCCAAAAAAGAAATGATACTGCTGAAAGGGATTGATAAGGTTATTAAATATATACAATCCTATGAAGAGAAAAGGGATGAGCTTCCATACGAGATAGACGGTATGGTGATAAAAGTGAATGATATAGAGCTGCAGGAAAGATTAGGAATGACCTCTCACCATCCCCGTTGGGCAATTGCCTTCAAGTTCAAAGCCCGCCAGGCCACCAGCAAGCTGCTTTCTGTAAGTTTCCAGGTAGGAAGGACTGGTGCAGTAACTCCGGTTGCTAAGATAGAACCTGTGCATGTAGGTGGCGTAACCGTTAGCAGCATATCCATTCATAACGAAGATTATATCAGGGAAAAGAATTTAAAACTAGGCGACGCCATATTGATAGAGCGGAGTGGGGACGTGATACCCCAGATCGTAAAATCACTGCCTGATCTGAGGAATGGAACTGAAAAAAATATCATTTTTCCCAAATCATGTCCCGTTTGCGGAGACAAACTCTTTAAAACAGCAGATGAGGCTGTTTGGCGCTGTATTAATATAAACTGTAAAGCGCAGGTGGTTGAGCGAATCATTCATTTTGTGAGTAAGGATGCCATGGATATCCGCAGTTTTGGGGAAGCCAACGTCCGGAAATTTTACGAAATGGGCCTGTTCAAAGATATACCCGGTATTTATGAATTGAATACCGATGCGCTGAAAACGCTTGAAGGTTTTGGGCCAAAGTCCATCAGTAACCTGGAACAGGCGCTTGAAAACAGTAAAACGCAGCCCCTGCACAGGCTGATCTATGCCCTGGGTATCAGGTATGTGGGGGAAACCACGGCTAAAACATTGTCACAATCTGTAAAGAATATCTTTGATTTTAAGGGACTGGGCCTGGAAGCATTGCAGCAGATGGACGATGTTGGCGTAAAAGTAGCCAGGAGCATTTATGAATTTTTCCAGAATAACGATAACCTGCAAATGCTGAAAAAGCTGGAAGCGCTTGGCATTCAAATGCAAAACAGGGAAACCCATGTACGGGGGGGCAACCTTAGCGGACAAACGTTTTTATTTACCGGAACCCTGAATAAGCTGAAACGCACGGAAGCAGAGGAGAGGGTGGAATTTAACGGCGGCAAGATCCTGGGTGGAGTAAGTTCAAAACTGAATTACCTTGTTGTAGGTGATGATGCAGGCAGTAAACTTGAAAAGGCAAAGAAGATCCCGGGAATCAAAATTCTGAGCGAAGAAGAATTTTTAAAAATGCTACCTAGTTAGTGTTTTTTTTTATTATATTTATAATTCATAGTAAGTCAAAACTATTGTTTGGTAAATATTACTGAACCCCACCCAATAAATCATATTACAATGATTAAAAAAATTCCGGGAGAAGTTTGGAAACAAATGTTATTCACCGGGCACAAACAATTAAGAAAAAAATATGCAGTTTCTAATTTAGGGCGCGCCGCCAGTTATTCTGAAGGCGTGGGCAAAGATGGAAAATTATTGAATGGTTCCCTAACATCAGGATATCGCACATTGAATCTTCATGTAGAAGATGGGAACGGCACGATTTATATTCATCGTGAAGTTGCAAAACTGTTTGCCAAAAAGAAATCACCCAAATACAAATTCGTCATTCACGTGAATCATAAAAAGACGGACAATGTTTCCAAGAATTTAAAATGGGCTACCCTTGAAGAAGTGAGCGATCACCAGCAAAAGAGCCCACAGAAAATTGCCTACAAAAAACGGCAGGCTAACCGCACTGTCGGTTTAAAGCTAACAGCCACACAGGTTAAGACCATTAAGGATTCTATCAAAAATCCTAAACGGAAGTTAACCTATAAGCAAATGGCTGAAAAATACGGTGTGAGTGAAATGACCTTATACCGCATTAAGAGTGGTGAGAATTGGGGAAGGATCAAATAAGGGATAAAAAATAAAAGATAAGGAAGGAGGAACTGGTTAATGACCGGTTCCTTTTTTTATTCTTTAAATTCGCCTATAAAATAAACTTTAATATGCTGAACCCTTCCACGTTGAAATTTCTGAAGGACCTTGAAAAAAATAACAACAAGCCCTGGTTCGAATCACATCGTACTCAATTTGAAGAAGCCAAACTGGATTTTCTTTCATCAGTTGATAAAGTCATTCATGGTATTGCAAAATTTGATTCGCCAATTGGTGAGCTGGAAGCAAAGAATTGTATATTTCGCATAAACAGGGACGTTCGTTTTAGTAAGGACAAAAAACCTTATAAAAATAATATGGCTGCGTATTTTAATAAAGCAGGCAAAAAAGGAAATGGGGCAGGTTATTATTTACACATCCAGCCGGGAAAAAGTTTTTTGGCTGGCGGGATATGGCAACCTGAAACTGTGGATCTCGCCAAAATAAGGCAGGAAATCGATTATAATTTTGCTGAATGGAAAAAGATCATTGGAAACAGCTCATTTAAAAGTCAATTTGGAAAGGGTGTAGATACGGAGAACAGTTTGACCAGGCCTCCAAAGGGTTATTCTGAAGATAATCCCGCAGTGCAATACATTAAAATGAAGCATTTCGTGGTAATGCGTCCCCTAAGCGACACTGTCATCTTAAGCAAAGCTTTTACCAGGGAGGTTTTAAAGGGTTTCGAGGCTATGAAGCCATTGGTCAGCTTTATAAACAAGGCGGTGGAGTAATTAACAATTGATAATTTTCAATGGGCAATTGATTAACGGGAATGCTGCATCCATTCATTTATAAAGTCCTGGTAAGTATCACTGATAGGAAGTTCCTTTGAAGAAACGAGGGTGGCTTTTTTGTTGTGGATCGAAACTACTTTATCCACCGAAACGATATAACTGCGATGTACCCGTTTGAATTTTTCCGGGGGCAGTTTTTCAAGAACAGCTTTTAAGGTCATTAAGGTCATCACAGGTTTTGCATGAAGGAGGTGGATCCTGATATAATCCTCAAGCCCTTCGATATATTCTATGGTTTCAATATCAAGTTTAAGCATCCGGTATTCTGAGCGGACAAAAAGATAGAGGGGATCACTACTCTTCGCCGGAACTGTCTTCTGATGCATTGAGATCGCTTTTTGTACCGACTTTGAAAAACGGGTGAACGAGATCGGCTTTAGCAGGTAATCAACAGCTTCCAGTTCAAATCCTTCAAATGCAAATTTCTTATAGGCGGTAGTAAATATGATCAGTGGTTTTACCGTCAATGATCTTACCAGGTCAATGCCGGTGATGTCGGGCATATTTATATCAATGAATAAAATATCCACGGAAGTATTGCGTAGGAATTCTGCGCCTGAGACGGCATCATCAAAGGTTTCCAGCATTTCAATGGCCGGTATCCTGGACACGTATTCTTTCAGCAGTACCAGTGCCGGGGGTTCGTCATCAATTGCGACGCATCTCAGTTTAGTTTCTGACATAATGTATTAATAATTAAAACTCCAAAATCAAATGAACAGTATAGAAGCCATCTGCGTTCTTAATATCCAGCTGATAGCTATCCGGGTAAATATGTTCAAGCCTTTTTTGAGTATTAACGATCCCGATGCCGGTGCTTTCCAGTTGTTGTTTAAATGGAAGTATCCTGTTCCCGCAGGAAAAGTGTATATGGTTACTTGCCACTTTTAATTCTATCAGTATTTCTGAAGGCGCACTGTTGCTGGTTCCATATTTAAAAACATTTTCAATAAATGTGATCAGTATCATCGGGGCAATCATTTTGCCAGCCAGGTCACCACTCAAATTGAAATCAAGCTTTACATTGGCTCCCAGGCGGAGCCGTTGCAATTCAATATAATCCGTGATAAAGTCGGCTTCGCTTTGAAGTGATACCAGGCTTTCTTTCGCATCATCCGTTATATAACGCATAATATTGGATAGCTTCATGATGCTTTCCGCAGTATGTTCATTTTTAGTAACGGCCAGCGAATAAATATTATTCAGTGTATTGAATAAAAAATGAGGATTGATCTGGGCTTTCAATAATGAAAGTTCGGCATTTACTTTATCCGCTTCTGCCCGCGACGCACGCTCTACCGCTATACGCCACCGTTTTGAAACTACGATTGTTGAGCTTATTGCCAGAATGACTATAAATAATACGAAGCTTACAATGTCAAATTTAGGGCGGCCCATTTTTTTTCTGATGCCGACAGGGCTGGTGGAAGCCAAGCTGGCCGAATTACGCTGAGGATCTGAAATGCAGCTGTCAGTCTTGATTTTTTGAGAATTAATTTTTGCCGAATTGGCGTCTCTATTTCCTTTTCCGAACGCCATTAACCTGTCGAAGGGGCGTAAAAAGAAAACCCCTGAAGCCAACAACAATAAACTCAGCGCATATAGTATGTATCTTTTTTGAAAATATAGTTTTGGCAGGAGGAAGTAAGTGTGGAGGTAAAAAATGAATACATATATGAGAAAACTCAACCAACCCAGGGGCCTGGCCAGCAGTGAAAAGCTCTTTCCTTCCTGTCCGGCAACAAAAAAAACAGGAAGACTGATAAAAACGAGCCAGCATATACAGTGGATGAGGACTATTGCACGTTTTGATACGATCATGTGACAAAGAAAGATATTCAGGGCAACATTGTGGGTATGTATCGGTAGTAATATCCTTTTTATAGATGAATAATACCCAAAAAAATGGCCAGTGATAAACATCACCGGCCTTGCTTACCTCTGAAACCACAAGAAAAAAGTTTGAGGCTATATAATTAGTTTATTAATTAATAACTAGGTATTTATAAATATGGATAGTTTGTTGCAGGATATGCAAATTCTCAAATGAGCTTTCGATAAGATAAAATTGGAGGACTTCTTGGGGGCAGGACGTAAAATTAATACTTTTATTGAATTATCATAATTTATTTTTAAGACCGGAGGATGTGGCCAGCTCTTTTCCCGCATTTTGAAACAATTGTTCCTTTTTCCGGTTATACCACCATATGGGAGCCGTTTTTTTCATTAGTGTATCAATGCCCCTCATTCCGAAAAGCTTCCAAAGCCCTGTTAGTTTACCCGAAAGGCTGCTTTGCATGGCCCTTAAGCTCATTGCGAACCCGGCTTCTATATATTCCATATGGTGCCAGTAGCCGGCGGGCATGAATAAAGTATCTCCATGTTCCAGTATAATTTCATATCCTTTGGCCAGTTTTACCGCCGGGAAGTTCTCATAATCAAACGATTGTGTATAATTTGCATAATTGGCCATACTTAACACTTCCCATGGTTTCCTGTATAGCTTGTACTGCTCTTCAAAAGGGAAAAGGAGCACTCTCTTTTTACCGGAAAACTGGGTATGCAGGATATGGCTCATGTCAATATCAAAATGCATATGGGTTATAGAACCCTGTCCGCCAACAAATAGCATGGGATATTTCTTTACAAAGCCATTCATGAGCTGTTCGGGCCAGCTAAAATCCTCGGTTATCCTGGGGGCATGCTGAAAAATATTGAATAAGAAGATCCGTAGATCCAGCGGACCCGATTTGGCCTTGCGGAGGTAATCTCCAAATTTCATATAGGCATCAGCCGTATTGATGGCCGTATAAGCATCACTTTTTATATTATTATAAACCCCCACTTCTTTATCGCCGACAATATCAATAAAATAATCCCAGTTCCACTTTTTATAAGCGGGCCATTGTTTGGCGAGCCCGGTGATCACCAGCGGCTTTTTAGTATCATAATATTTTCGTTTGAAATCCGCTGGGCTTATGGATTCAACTTTGTCAATTGCTTGTAGCTGCATAGGAAAACATTTTCAGAGGCAAAACTAATCATTAATATATTTTTCTGCAATCAAATCCTGTTTTAAAAAACTAATATCCGTTAGTTTTGTATAAACAGCATATGGCTAAGATACAGGCTTCCCGCAACGGCACTAAAAAAGATGCCATTACAAAAAAAGCGGCGGCACTTTTTAGAAAAAAGGGTTTTGCTTCAAGTTCAATGAGAGAACTGGCTGAAAGCATTGGCGTTGAAGCATCCAGCCTGTACAATCATATCGGGTCAAAAAGCGAGATCTTACAGACGATCTGTTTTAAGGTTGCCAATGATTTTAATATCCATTTAAACGAGGTTGAAAGATCTCCCGGAAACAACCTGGCCAAACTTGAAAACCTGATCCGGTTTCATATTCATATGATGACAGATGCTTTCGACGAGGTTTTTGTTGCTAACCATGAATGGAAACAATTAAAAGACCCCTATTTAAGTAATTTCTTAAATCAGCGAAAAGCATATGAAGGTTCCCTGGTCGGGATCGTAAGCGATGGTATCAAAAAGAAAGAAATTAAAAATATACATCCTTATGTGGCCGTGCTTACTATTTTATCAGCCGTAAGAGGGCTTGAATTCTGGCACAGCCATAAAAAAAATGTCAGTATAGAAACATTGGAGAACGATATGGTAAATCATTTATTAAAAGGGTTAACAATATAAGAATGGCAGTACATTTTCATTCCTTAAAGATCAACAGTATTAAAAAAGAAACCGAAGACTGTGTTTCGGTTGGCTTTGAAATACCCGCTGAACTGAGCGCTGAATTTCAGTATAAAGAAGGGCAAAATATAACTGTTAAGAAACAGATCGAAGGAGAAGAGGTCAGGCGTTCTTATTCTATTTGTACAGCTCCCCATGAAAAAGAGCTCAGGGTCGCTATCAAAAAAGTAGATGGCGGAATATTCTCTCAATTCGCAAATGATGTATTGAAACCGGGTGACATGTTGGATGTATTGCCCCCTACAGGTAAGTTCAATGCCCGGCTGGATGCAAACAAGGCAGGAAATTATCTTGCGATAGCGGCAGGGAGCGGTATCACACCGATCATGTCGATCATAAAACACACGCTTCAATCACAGGCGGGTAGTCATTTTACATTGGTATATAGTAACAGGAGCCGGGGCTCGATCATTTTTTTTGAAGAACTGGAGGGCTTAAAAAATAAATATATTCAGCGCTTTAATTTCATCAATATTTTAAGCAGGGAAAAAACGGATGCCGAGATCTTTTATGGCAGGATCAATGAAGAAAAATTAAAAGCACTCGACAGGCTCATACCATTTAATGAGTTCGATGAAATTTATCTTTGCGGGCCCGAGGCATTGATCTTTTCCACCAGTGATTTTTTGCAAAACAAGGGCATAAAAAAAAGCAGGATCCATTTTGAATTATTCACCACTCCGGGGCAAACTTATCAGGAGAAAACTGCAGCAATCATTAAACCTTTTGACAAGGGACCTAAAAGCAATGTCACCATAAGGCTCGATGGAAGATCCTTTGGGTTTGATCTGTCTTATGCCGGCCAAAGTATCCTGGATGCAGCTTTACAGCAGGGTGCTGATCTTCCTTATGCCTGCAAAGGGGGCGTTTGTGCAACCTGCCGGGCTAAATTGATCGAAGGGAAAGTGAACATGGACGCTAATTATGCACTGGAGCCTGAAGAAATTGAACAGGGCTTTATTCTTACCTGCCAGTCACACCCCACAACCAATAGCGTAATGGTGGATTTTGATGTAAAATAACATGTTAAAACTAACAAGCGTTAGTTTTTTTTATTAATTTTGGACTTTAAATTTTCAACCATGCAGGAAGCCAATTTCGAAAAAATATTCCAGCAAAAAATTGACAATGAAATAAAGATCGAACCGAAGGACTGGATGCCTGATGCATACCGGAAAACCAACATCCGCCAGATAAGCCAGCATGCGCACAGCGAAATCGTCGGCATGTTGCCCGAAGGGAACTGGATCAGCCAGGGCGCCTTCTTTAAAACGAAAAGCCATTTTAATTGCCAAAGTGCAGGATGAAGCAGGCCATGGGTTATATCTATATTCCGCTGCAGAAACATTGGGTACGGCACGGGACCAAATGATCAATGACCTGCATAGCGGCAAAGCAAAATATTCTTCCATTTTTAATTATCCAACACTTGACCTGGGCAGATATGGGCGCCATCGGCTGGCTGGTTGATGGAGCCGCCATTTTAAACCAGGTGATGCTGTGCCGTACTTCTTACGGCCCTTATGCAAGGGCCAATGTGCGCATATGCAAAGAAGAAAGTTTTCACCAGCGCCAGGGTTTTGAAACATTGCTGGTACTAAGCAAAGGAACAGCAGAACAAAAAGCCATGTGCCAGGATGCCATCAACCGCTGGTGGTGGCCGAGCCTGATGATGTTTGGTCCAAAGGACAGTGAAAGTACCAACAGCGATCAAAGCATGAAATGGAAAATAAAAAGAAAGACAAACGATGAGCTGCGCCAGAAGTTTGTAGATATGATCGCGGAACAGGTAAAAGTATTGGGCATGACATTGCCTGATCCTGCTCTGAAATGGAATGAAGAAAAAAAACATTATGATTTTGGCGAAATAAACTGGGATGAATTCTGGAACGTGGTAAAAGGGAATGGCCCATGCAATAAGCAAAGGCTGGAAGCAAGACGCAAAGCACATGAAGAAGGCGCATGGGTAAGGGAGGCAGCAATGGCTTATGCAGAGAAGAAGGCAACTCGTAAACAAAAGGCTGCTTAGGAAAGGTTGACAAGTTGATGAAGTTGACAAAGTTAATGAAGGTAGAATTCAACTTAATCAACCGAATCAACCTTATCAATTATATTAACTTATCAACCATACAAAATGAACATCCAAATAAAAAAATTCTATTACGGCGATATCCCTGAAGAGAATGCCGGCGGTTCAAATTCCACTTCTCTGAGTACCAATAACGAGAAAGCATGGCCGCTTTGGGAAGTCTTTATCCGAAGCAAACAGGGGCTTGGACCATAAACATGCAGGCAGCCTTCACGCAGCCGATGCCGCTATGGCCATTGAAAATGCAAGAGATGTATATACGAGGCGGCAGGAAGGTGTGAGCATTTGGGTGGTGGAAAGTAAATACATCCATGCTTCAAACCCGGATGATGCAGAGAGCTTCTATGATCCTGCATCAGATAAGATATACCGGCATCCTGGGTTTTATGATCTGCCGGACGAGATCAAACATATGTAATTGAGTATTGAATATTTAATAATTAAAACAGTGGATAGCCAGTCACATATTGATTATATCCTGCATCTTGCAGACAGCACCCTCATCCTTGCACAACGTAACAGCGAATGGTGCGCACATGGCCCGGTACTGGAACAGGATATTGCCATAACCAATATCAGCCTGGACCTGTTGGGGCAGGCAAGAAATTTTTACCAGCACGCAGCTGAACTGGTCAGCCAGTCGACCGGCCAACTGCTGACAGAAGATTCCCTGGCATACCTGCGAACAGAAAGAGAATTTAAAAACCTGTTGATAACAGAATTGCCAAATGGCGACTGGGCTCAAACCATTTTAAGGCAGTTTTTATTCAGCGTTTATCAGTCCTTGTTATATAAGCAATTGCAAAAAAGTAAAGATGCCCAGCTTGCCGCGATCGCAGAAAAATCTTTAAAAGAGATCACGTATCATATTAAATGGAGCAGTGAATGGGTCATCCGCCTCGGGGATGGCACAGATGAAAGTAACCGGCGTATTAAAAAAGCCATTGAAAATTTATGGGAATACTGCGGCGAATTTTTTATGCCTGCTTCTTATGAAATTGAATCTGTCAAAGGGGGTTTGGGAACAGATCCTGTTTCATTGAAGGAGGCATGGACAAATAAAATAGCTGAAATATTTGAAGAGGCTACACTGGCCATTCCCGGGGAAACCTATATGCAAACAGGCGGTAAACAGGGGAATCATACGGAGCATTTGGGATTTATATTGGCTGAAATGCAATCCCTGCAAAGGACATACCCGGGAGCAGAATGGTAAACCACGCATGCTAAAAATGAAAAGCGACATCGCAAATATTAAATCATCCACCCTGGATGCTGAACAGGAGATCTGGACATTGCTTGAAGAAGTAACTGACCCCGAGGTTCCCGTTCTGTCTGTTTTGGACCTGGGTATTGTAAGGAAAGTAAACGTAGATAAAACAGGTGTTGAAGTGATCATCACTCCTACTTATTCAGGTTGTCCTGCGATGGATATGATCAGTATGAATATAAAGTTGCACCTTGTTTCCAATGGGTATAAAAATGTAAAGATCACACCCATACTTTCACCTGCATGGACCACAGACTGGATGACAGAAGCAGGCAAAAGGAAATTAAAAGAATATGGAATCGCGCCTCCCGGTACCAGGTCTGACGCATCGGCTGAACTGTTTATTGAATGCCCGCAATGCCATTCACACGACACAAAATTGCTGAGCCAATTTGGCTCAACCGCATGCAAGGCTTTATACCAATGCAATGTTTGTAAAGAGCCATTTGATTATTTTAAATGCCACTAATATTGGTATCTTTAACCAGCTATTGTCTTATACAAGAACATGGATATAACAGCTTATTTTGAGGAAGCCGCCCAGGTTTCGGTAGCATTTGTGATCGGCGCGATCATTGGCCTTGAGCGGGAGTTCAGGAGCAAGCCTGCAGGTTTTAGAACCATGATATTGATCTGTGTGGGGTCTTGTTTATACACCATTCTTTCAAAAGAAGCGGGAACAGAAAGTACCGACAGGATCGCCAGTAATATTGTTACAGGTATTGGTTTTATTGGTGCGGGTGTCATTTTTAAAGAAGGCATTACTGTAAACGGACTAACCACCGCTGCACTGATCTGGATAACTGCTGCATTGGGTATGGCTATTGGCTATCACAATTATCCCCTTGCCATTGTGGTTTCCAGCATGGTCGTTATTGTATTATTTATTTTAGAACCGGTTCAACGTTTTATAAATAAACTCCACCGCGTTAAAGATTATAAGATACGCACGGTGGAACTGGGTAAAAATTTTAAAATGGAGCTGGAAGTTTTTTTTAACTCTCATGATCTAACGTACAGGTGTATGAAGATCAGTAAAGAAAATAACGATGCGATATACCTTTACCGGATAAGTTCACCTGATAGAAATTACGATTCTGTGAACCAGTTTTTATTGTCTCACACCGAAGTAAAAAGTTTTGAAGTATAATTTTGTTATCACGGCCAAACCGGCGTATAAATTTTTACGATGCCTTCCATTTTATTTGAAATAAAAAATAATGTTGCCTTCATTACCCTGAACAGGCCGGAAAAATTCAATTCATTCAACAGGGAGATGGCATTACTGCTGCAAAAGCATTTAGATGAATGTGCATCTGACCCGGGTGTGCGATGCATTTATATAACCGGGGCGGGTAAGGCCTTTTCTGCCGGGCAGGACCTGGGCGAATTGATTGGTGATAATGCGCTGAAGATCGAACAGATATTATCAGCGCATTATAATCCCATCATAACCCGCATAAGAAAGATACGTAAGCCAGTGGTGGCTGCGGTGAATGGCGTGGCTGCAGGAGCAGGAGCTAATATTGCCTTGTGCTGTGACATTGTGATCGCAACTTCATCTGCATCCTTTATACAGGCATTTAGCAAAATTGGATTGATCCCTGACAGCGGCGGGACTTATTTTTTACCAAGACTGATCGGATGGCAAAAGGCAAGCGCATTGATGATGCTGGGAGAGAAAGTATCAGCAGTGGAGGCTGAGAAAATGGGCATGATCTATAAAATAATAGAAGATGAAAATTTTGCAACCGCGAGCATTGAGATCGCCAACACACTTGCGCAAATGCCCACAAAGGGATTGGCATTTACCAAGGATGCATTGAACAATTCTTTAACCAACACGTTGGAATCCCAGTTATCAACAGAAGATGAATTGCAGCAGAAAGCCGCTTCAACCTATGACTATAATGAAGGTGTGCAGGCTTTTTTGGAGAAACGGAAACCTGTATTCAAAGGGGAATAAAGTTAACAGGTTAATAAGGTTGATAAAGTTTATTTAGTTGAAGGTGGTGGGATGTTTTATATTTTGCAAAAAAACAGGCATGCCTTACCAGGGTTTCCAGGAATTAGAATTGTGGAAAAAAACAAGAGCATTGAAAAATGAAGTCTTTGAATTGGTAAAACAATTTCCAACTGAAGAGAAGTTCAGGCTATCTGATCAGCTAATAAGAAGTTCAAGATCGGTTACTTCACAGGTTGCAGAAGGTCATGGTCGTAGATCTTATCCTGACAGGTTGAGATTTTGTATTATTGCAAGAGGCTCATTAAGCGAAACGCTAAACCACTTTTTTGACGCTCTTGATTGTAATTATATTACAGGTGAAATATTGACTTATTACAAAAATAGAATCGGTGAAGTGGAAAGACTAATGAATGGTTATATCAGTTTCCTGGAAAAGAATATAACTGCCAGGTAGTACGGATCTATCAACTTTATTAACCTTATCAACTCTATTAACTATATAACCATGCCCCCCACTCCCCAAGCCGTAGTAACCCACATGATGGAACATGACCTTTTCAGCCAATGGCTGGGTATTGAAGTGCTCGAAATAAGAGAAGGATATAGTAAAATTAAGATGACTGTTCGCACTGAAATGATCAATGGCTTTGGAATTGTACACGGAGGTATCGCATTTTCACTGTCAGACAGTGCATTTGCATTTGCCTGTAACAATCGAAATAATTTATCTGTGGCATTGGATACTTCCATCAATTTTCTAAAGCCGGTAAGCGTTGATGATATACTGATTGCTGAAGCCAAAGAGATACATAATGGCAAAAGCACCGGGCTTTACCATATCAGCATTTTTAACCAGCGTGATCACCTCGTCGCATTTTTTAAAGGCACCTGTTTCAGGACAAATAAGAAGCTGGTTGATGGCGCGGAATAACAGTCAATAAGCTTTGAAATCATAGAAAAGAAGATTATTTTTCTATATAATTCAAAACTGCTGTTATGAAAAAAATTTCACAATGGGCATCCCTGCACAGGAATTCAGCAATAATTTTAGTGGTCCTCATTAAGATACTGCTTGCGGTCATGGCTGTTTATCTTGGCCTTTTACTTTCTCAAGCAGGCGTTCATTTATCAGCCCTGATTGTTTACCTGTCAATCCCGGTTGTATTTCTTACTGCCGTATATTATCCATTAAAAGGAAACGGCTGGATATCAAAAGACCGATTGTATATAAGAAGAAAGACAAGTGATTTCATATTGAGCCTGTGTTCATTTCTTTCGATCTGTACCTGTATCAATAATCTCGATGCCATTGGATCTCCGGTACCCCGCAGTTTAGGAAGCATTACATTAAAAAAGACGAATCCCCCTTCCGCACAGGAAATATTGTCATCCCTTTCTTCCCCTGATAAAAAATCCCTCACCCGCCAGGAAAAGAGAATATTGAAAAAAGAATTTAATAAGCAGGTTAAGGTTTATGTAAAAGCCAAATTAACCGGGAATAAAGATGAATCCGGCAAGGCATTCCTGATCATTCTGACCATTATTGGTGCATTGGGCTTGCTGGCTTTACTGGCATCGTTGGTTTGCAGTCTTTCCTGCGCCGGTTCTGATGCGGCAGCTATTTTGGTAGCGCTGCTTGGTTTGGCAGGGATCATTTGGGCAACTGTTGCAGTGATCAAAGCCATAAAGCGGGGTCCAAAGAAAAAAAAGGATGAAGCTCCTTCTCAATAAGCATTGCAGAATTGGGATAAGGTTTATTTTTGTGAAAATCTTTCATGGTATACAAATTCAACAATTATATTCCTGTTGTTCATAGCAGCTCATTTATTCATCCGCAGGCTGCCGTTACCGGTAATGTCATAATTGGAAAAAATGTGTACATCGGCCCCGGCGCTGCTATCCGTGGGGATTGGGGGCAGATCATCATTGAAGATGGCTGTAATGTGCAGGAAAATTGTACCATTCATATGTTTCCAGGTGTAACAGTGATACTGAAGGAAGCTGCGCATATCGGGCATGGATCGATTATTCATGGTGCAACCATTGGTAAAAACTGCCTGGTAGGTATGAACGCGGTCATCATGGATAATGTAGAACTTGGAGATGAATGTATCGTGGGTGCATTAAGCTTTATTAAAGCGGATGAAATAATTCCTGCAAGAAGCATGGTAGTAGGGAATCCAGCTAAGATCATTAAAACGGTTACGGATGAAATGATAGCATGGAAAACGGAAGGCACAAAGCTTTACCAGCAATTACCAAAAGAAATGTTTGAAAAATGGGAAGCCTGTGAACCGCTCAGGGAAATCCCGGTAAATATGCAGGATCAATACCCGGTTTATAAAACCTGGAAGGAAACAAAGAAATGACCAGGTTATTTCCTGTCATCCTTCCATATTAATTTTTCGTTCGTACGCGTTTGTAAAAAATCAGCAGCTTTTCCATCACCCTTTCCCGTTATCCCTCCATCCGGGTGGGCTATGAGGTTGCAATCGCTGTCATATAGATCTGAGAAAAAGTCGCAGCAGGGAGGTGTAACATAATAAACCGTTTTTCCATTGTATAAATAACTATAAACCTGGCGGGGCGGGTTTTGTTTCTCTTCAGATTTAAATTGCCCGATCATTTTCTCGACACAGGCAGGTAATCCGCTGGAGGAAGTTGATGACTGCTTCACGGAATTTCCCTCCGGGCTCCCATTGATCTTCTTTGAGGAACAGCAGCTGATGACTGCAATACTGATGATAAAAACGAGTGTTTTCATACTGAGAATTGATGTTACAAACTTAATGATTTAAATTTTCTCATCTTTGCATCAATGGAAAAGTCAAATTTTGTAGACCAGATCAAGATATTTGGCCGCAGCGGGCATGGTGGTGCCGGAAGTAAACATTTCATGCGTAATAAATTAACCGCGATGGGTGGGCCCGATGGTGGGGACGGCGGAAGGGGCGCTCATATTATACAGATCGAAGAGACGACGTTGCCCTCTTCGGCACGGACTTCGCGGCGGAAGAAGTGTAAGGAAGAGATGTGAAGAGGTGTAAGGTGGTGTAGTGAGATCGTGAGGACGTGGACAGCCGCGACCTCAGTAGACCACCTGATGCTTGCCACATGATTGCCATGACTGTTCAAGAGTTCATCACACAATCGATAGAACGGGCTGGCGGCGCGGTCGAGACGCGCGCGCCGAACCTGCTGGATGTGCTGCTGCCAGAGCCGTTGGAGAGCCTTGCCAACAATGAAGCTCTGCTGGCCCTGGCGCTGGATACCGATGCTCTGCTGGTTGAGCCGCGCGCGAGCTGGGCACCATCGGTAGCCTGTTCATGGACCACCTGCTCGACTTTGAACCCGCCGCGGCACTACATCTCGGCAATGTTGCCGTCGAACGGCCGCGCACCAAAGCGTTACGCGAGCAAGTCGAACGAGAGTTGATCTTCTCGCATTGCCGCGTCCGCTACGACGAAGCGCCGCCGAGGGCTTGTGTGCTACACGGCGCAGTTCAATTCGAAAGTGACGTTCCTCTCGGACGAGCGGCGGGAGCATCTTTATGTCATTCCGGTGAACTTGTGGTCGAACCAGGTGAACTTCGCCCTGGCGGCGTGGCTCGCCTCGCTGCCGGCAGACCAGACAAGCAGACGGGACTGCCTGAGGCGCCTCATGTGGACATGGCGAGGCATATGCGACAGCCGGCGCTGCCTTGCGCCGGCTGGTGGACGAGGAAACGGCCCGCCATCAGGCGCGTATCCGGCGGCGGTTTCCGTGGGCGAGTTATCGCGTATCAGCGCTATTACGCCCAGGTGACGGAGGAACTGCGCCACCGCCGTGAGCGCGAGAGTGACACGAAACGGGCGCAGGCGCTGGACGGCAAACTGGAGGCGGCACGCAGCGAACGGGAGCGCAAGCTGCGTGAGTTGGGCGAACACCATCGTCTCCGCCGGCGCGCCCAGTTGACCAGCGCGCGCCTGCTCTCGCAGCCTAAAACCTTTTTCAGGGTGTTGCTGGACCCGGGGGCGGGTGACGCGCACCCTGACCCTGTCCTACGACTCCCTGTTGGAGCGGCTGGAGCCGCCGGTGTGCGAATCTTGCCGCAGTGAAACGACACGCCTGCACGTATCTGGAGACGCTCATCTGCTCTGCCCGGCGTGCGCCGGAAAACCTGCCGCAATACTGATGGCCCAACTGGTTGCGAAGTGGATCGCATCAATGCCATCTACAAATGAACCCAAGACACCGTCAACAAGAAAGAAGAGCGTTTTTCGGAGACGCTGATGTGAAGAGAAAAACAGTGATATGGATGAGCGGCTGTGCGATCTCGCCGCTAAGGTGGAGTTGATCCACACCCCGTTCGCCGATGTCAAAGAGTTCCCGGAGGTTGTAGATATCACTCTGGTCGAGGGCGCGGTTGGCAGCGAGGAAGAACTGAAAGGACGCACCTCTAATCTCACGGGCGCCCGATTCGGGGCGTCAAGGAATCATATCCAGCTCACAGGCAGAAGAAATCTGAGCCTCAGGAGGATACGGCCATGTTACGCAGCCTGAATGATCTGCGGGGCTATGCGATCCATGCGCCTGATGGTGACATCGGCTATATTGATCAGTTCTATTTTGATGATGAGCGGTGGGTGATCCGCTATTTAGTTGTTGACACCGGCACCTGGCTTACCAGACGCCGGGTTCTCATCTCTCCGATTGCGATTGAGAAAATAGATCAAGAGGCCCGAAAATGCCACACGGCACTGACGAGGGAGCAGGTGGAACACAGTCCCAATATCAGCACGCACGAACCGGTCACGCGGCGGTATGAGAAGGAATATCACGCTTATTATGAGTGGCCCCTGTATCTGGGTCTCGGCATGGCTGGTGGGGTGGGGAGCCTATCCCAGCACCCTGGCAACCGCGTCTCCGCCTGCAGAAGCCAGCACCTCGCCAATTGGCGATATGGAGGAGAATAACAATGGATGCGAAAAGATTCGCAGGAAGATTCGCACCTGCAAAGCACGCATGATGTGACCGGCTACCACACCGAGGCAATCAATGGCAGGATTGGCCATGTGGAGGACTTCATCATGGACGATGAGACCTGGGCCATCCGTTACCTGGTGGTAGATACACGTAACTGGTGGCCCGGCAAAAGGGTGTTGCTGGCGCCGTCCTGGATTCTCGAAGTGGAATGGGAACAGTCCAAAGTCTATGTGGGATGTAGTGCGTGAGGCCATCAGGAGCAGCCCTGAATATGATCCTTCCGAGCCGATCAGCCCCGATTACGAAGTTGCCCTGTTTGCTCATTACGGTCGAGCTCACGGCTCGCAGTAGAAAGGCCACCTGATTCCAAGACAGGTGCAGCAGGAAGGCTCAGCATTCAGCATAAAGGAGGGGTGAGACATGCGAGCCATGATTCTCTGAGGGGACCGGGCGTCCGCTGCGCGAGGCCGATCTGCCGATGCCCGTGCCCGGACGTGGGCAGGTTCTGTTGCGTGTCCATGCCTGTGGCGTCTGCCGCACGGATTTACATATTGTGGATGGCGAATTGCCCCATCCTAAACTTCCGTTGATCCCCGGCCACCAGGTTGTGGGAACGGCAAACTGAAACCGGCGAGCAAGCAGGGCGATTTCCTGTAGGCGAGCGCGTCGGAGTCCCCTGGCTGAGCTCGACCGTTAACCACTGTCGTTATTGCCGCACGGGCCGCGAAAACCTGTGCGACGACGCCCGCTTCACTGGTTACCACATCGACGGTGGTTATGCGCGGAATATATGGTAGCCGATGAGCGTTTTTGTTTCCCCATTCCTTCGGGCTATCCCGAACTGCAGGCTGCTCCCCTGCTGTGCGCCGGGCTCATCGGCTACCGTGCGCTGAGAATGGCTGACGGCGCCCAGTGCCTTGGCTTTTATGGCTTCGGCTCCGCAGCCCACGTCATCATCCAGGTGGCTTACTACCAGAAGCGAAAGGTTTTCGCGTTTACCCGGCCAGGAGACCTTGAAGGGAACGCTTTGCCCGTGAACTCGGAGCCGTATGGGCCGGTGACTCTACCGAATCGCCACCGGAGCCATTGGATGCCGCCATCATTTTCGCCCCGGATGGCACGCTGGTGCCGGCGGCACTGCGGGCAGTGCAGCGGCGAAAGGTGGCGTGGTCGTCTGCGCCGGGATTCACATGAGCGATATCCCTTCGTTTACTTACTCCATACTGTGGGGTGAACGCGTCGTGCGTTCCGTGGCTAATCTGACCCGGCGTGATGGAGAGGAGTTTCTCGCGCTAGCTCCACAGATTCCCATCCACACTCAGGTTCAAGTCTTTCCTCTGGCCTCCGCCAATGAGGCTCTTGCC
>CAVZYY010000006.1:0-41066 GCA_963779595.1 uncultured Chitinophagaceae bacterium
GTTTTAATCTTTGGGACACCTAATATTTAGCCATTATTTTCAAAATTTGATTTTGTTCATCGTTCATCTTAGTAGGATCTTGTTTGTTTTTTCGGTCAGGTAAAGTAGCTATGATTTGATACATGTTTTGAGTTTGTTCGGCAGCTTTTCTTAACTGACGAGGGCTCTTTTCCTCATAAAGAACCCTTTCCAAATCTTTATAAATAGTGTAAGCTGCAAAAGAAATGCAAATGTGTGCTTCGATTCTATCTGATAGTCTGTGATAGATGGGGCGTATCCTCAGATCCGTTTTGGACATTCTAAATGCTTTTTCAATCTGCCATAAATGTTTATAATTTTCAACAATTGCTGTAGCGTTCAATTGGCTATTGGTTATGTATCCTTTCAAACCATCCCATAAGCCGTCTTTTTTATATTTCTCATAGTCAATTTCAATACTCACATTTCCTTTCATTTCTAAATATTTATTGTAGCCCTTATTATTAATTTGAGCCTTCGTAAGCTTGCCGCTTTTAATTTGTTTTTCTAAACGCTGCAAACCTCTCTTCCTGTTATGGCCATCCTTGGCAGCCCGGTTATTGGCATAGGAAACAATCATTTTGCAATTGCCTTTGTCAATAATCATCAGGTCTCCATCGGCCCACTGGCGTGACAGTATTTGATTTTTGATAGCGGCGGTTTCTGTTTTAATTTTTGCACCAAGTATATATTGATAGCCATGGTTTTCTAAACCGGCAATATTAGCTTTAGAGAATAGTCCTGCATCGGCGACCACAATCGGTTTGGACAACTTAAATTTTTGACTCATCTTTTCTATGAAAGGAATCAAAGTATGACCTTCAAAAATATTTCCTTCAAAAATGTCATACCCAATTACGTAGCCTTGAAGGGTTACTAACAAGCCAAGATATATTTGAGGGTTTTGATGTTTGCCATCTTTGGAAAAGCCGGTTTTACGCAAATCATCCTCATCGCTTGCTTCAAAATAAAGTGTTGTCATATCATAGAAAACAATAGTGATTTTATTGTCCAGCAACTTCAAAGTATGTTGATAGGCTATTTGTTGCACCTGGTCCTTTAATTGCTTGTTGAGCTTATCTAAAAATCTATATATGCTGTTGATGTTGATTCGTACACCTTGAAAACGGTATAGGTAATCAATGGTTTTCAACTTACTCAATGGAAAAGCTAACCGCGCAATCACCAGGTGCCGGAATAACTCCTGATCTATCGCACTGAAACCAATGGCATCGTATATCTTACCAAACACTAATTCGGGACCGATCACCTGAATGTGTGAATTAGATAACGTCTTAAGAAAACCCTCAATATTTGCATCAGCTGAAGAAGGAAATAGGCTAGGTTGGCTTTGTATTTTAGATAACTCATAACTGGCTTGTTGCATCAAAATTTCAATCCCCTCCGGACTGGCAGCACTGCCTATGGTTTGTTGAAGCTTGTACTTACCATCGTGTTTGGAAATGATCTGAATACTTACACTGCCTGATTTATTCTTCTTTTGGCGAATGAACATAGCCTAAAAATAAGGCGGGACACCCATTTTTAAAAATCAACTCAATACCACACTGGCTTCCAGAGGCATTTCAAATCCCATGATGAAAACCGAGTTACAACAATCCAAATCTATAATCCCTGCCAGTGGCCAGACACCTGCATCAAAATATGCCCTATATTTTTATAAGGGTATGATGACATTAATTTTAAAAACGAAAAGAGGATATCAAATTATAGAATGAAAAAAATTGTGCAAAATATTTTTTCTTTTATTGATAACACAATCATCTTTTGCCCAGCAAAAAAAATTAGTGCTTTGGTATAAACAACCCGCTAAAGACTGGAACGAAGCATTACCCCTTGGCAATGGCCGCTTAGGTGCAATGGTTTTTGGAAGGCCTGCAAACGAGTTGATACAATTAAACGAGCAAACACTTTGGACAGGCGGCCCCGTTAACCCGAACCCCAACCCCGATGCACCCAAATATTTACAACCCGTACGCGATGCATTGTTTAAAGACAGCATTGGACAAGCCGTAAAATTGCTGCGCAAAATGCAGGGCCCAAACACCGAAATGTACCAGCCGTTAGGCGAGATCATCAAAAAACAAAACTTAAGCGGTGAACCAACAAAATATACCCGTGACCTGAATATTTCCAACGCTACTGCCACTACAAAATTTACCGTCGATGGAATTGAATACACACGGGAGATCTTTTCATCGGTCCCTGATCAAATTATTATTATTCGTTTAAAAGCAAGTAAGGCAAAGGCTTTGAAGCTTTAGTGTAGGTGTTAACCATGAATTAAAGTTTGATAAATTGGTTACTGACATCAAAGGAGTTTAGTGCTGAAAGGGAAGGCGCGGATTACTAATGATGAGCGAAGAATGCCCAAGCCTTTTATTTACGAAGACTTTCTGAACATTGCGATGGTATGCGTTTCCAGTTTCGCATAAAGGCGGTAACTGCGGATGGAAGTGGTGAGCAATGGATGACAGCACATTGATGGTATCGAATGCAACCGAAGTGTTGTTGTATATTTCTGCTGCAACCAGTTTTAACGGCTTTGATAAGTGCCCTGATAAAGATGGTAAAGATGAACAAAAACTTGCATAGAATTATTTGAAGTGAAGCATATAAAAAAATTACAGTAATCTACTAACCGCCCATAAAAATGATTATCATAAATAATTCAACCGGGTGGTGTAATAATAAAGGTAAAGGCAATTTACCCACAGATAAACGACTGGATGCTTATAAAATCAATGTGGAATGATATGGGCTGGAATCATTGTATTTTCAGTTTGGGCGTTATTTGTTGATCTCTTCTTCACACCCGGCGATATGCCTGCCAACCTGCAGGGGATCTGGAATAAAGACTGCGACCACCGTGGAGTAATTACACTACCAACATTAATGTGCAAATGAATTACTGGCCGGCAGAAGTTGCAACCTGTCCGAAATGACTCAGCCACTGGTGGAGCAGATAAAACGATGGTCAAAAAACGGTACGGCCACTGCAAAAAATTATTATCACATGAGTGGCTGGGCGGTGCACCACAATTCCGACATCTGGGCACAAACAAACCCGGTAGGAGAGGGTGGGGGAGACCCTAAGTGGGCCAATTGGAGTTTGGGCAGCCCGTGGCTAAGCCAGCATTTCTATGAGCATTACCGCTTTACTGCGGAAAAAAAGAGTTTGAGAGATACGGCTTATCCAATGATGAAAGGCGCTGCAGATTTTTGTCTGGATTGGTTGGTTGAGAAAGAAGGGCTATTAGTTAACCGCGCCATCAACCTCACCGGAAAATGTATACCTGCACCCCAATGGTTTTAAAGGTACGGTAAGTACGCTTCGCAATGGATATCGAAATCATCTGGGATCTGTTCACCAACCTTATTGAGGCAGCCAGATCTTAGGGATTGACAATAATTATGTGACACTTCTAAAGCAAAAACGAAGCATGCTAAGTCCATTAAAGATTGGAAAAGGAAACCTGGTGGAATGGTATGGCGATTGGGAAGACGAAGATCCGCAGCACCGGCATGTTTCGCAATTGTTTGGCCTTCACCCGGGCAGGGGAAATCTCGCCATTGATGGATCTGCAAGTTTGCAGAAGGAAGCTCGCAGAACATTGGAGATACGGGGAGATGGCGGAACAGGGTGGAGCAAAGATGGAAGATAAATTTCTGGGCACGGCGCTTGACGGAGACCATGCGTATAAAATGTACCAGGAACTTTGAAAGACATCTACCATCAACAATCTTGTTTGATACCCATCCGCCTTTTCAAATAGATGGCAATTTGGTGCAACCTCCGGCATTGCAGAAATGTTGTTGCAAAGTCATCTGAAATAAATTCAGTTGTTGCCGGCATTACTGCCGGCGTGGAAAAAGGTAATATAAAAGGCCTGGTTGCAAGAGGCAATTTTGTGGTTGGAGATGAAATGGGGAGGGTGGGAAACTAACTATCTGCCACAATACTTTCAAGAGCTGGCGGAGTATGTACTTTGCGTACTAATGTTGCAGTGACGATTAAGGGTGCCCAGAGGCTACATATGAAAGGAGTTTAGCTTTAACGACCAAACTCATTACATTACAACATTACCTACCACTGTTAAGAACAAAGTTTATGAGGCAATAACATATAACCAGAAATGACGAATATGATGAAAACAAAGATTATCATTAATACTAAAATCTCCCTTTGCTTAGCGGGATGTGCATCCCAAAAAAAGTAACAATATCAAACCCTCAACAAGCATCAGCGGGAACCAGCGAAAGCGCCATGAAATATGATTTTGGTTCTAATGCCTCTAAGCAGGTTATACCAAAGTAAATGCATCATCAAAATGTATAGCGATGCGGGCAGGGGTTACGGATTTGAAAAGGGGGCAACGATAAACATAGTTAAGCGTAGCGGAAATACAATGCACGATGGATTTGCAACAAGCGGCAAGCCTTTTTATTTTTCTGTAAAAGTGCCCGAAGGAAATTACAACGTGAAGGGGTAACGGTCGGCGATAAAGAGGGAACTTCAGAACGCTGCTATCCGCGCAGAATGCAGGCGCATGATGGTGAACAGGGTTCAAACAGTTCAAGGTGAATTAAAGACAGTCGAATTGACTTTGCACATTCGTGATAGTATTATAAGGAGGGCAGGGCGCTGGTAAAAAAGGGTTCGGGCTAAAGCCACGGGAACTCAGCATATTTTCATTGGGATAATAAGCTCACTCTTGAGTTCAATGGCAACGAACCCAAAGGTGGCCGCCCTATAGAAATTACTCCTGCCACGACGGATGTTGTAACGATGTTTCCCTTGCAGGCAACTCTACCGAAGTTGACCAGGAAGAAGAACCGAATGCAGCATGGGGGCAAATGATACCAGCTTACTTTCAACCTGCTAAAATTGCTGTAGCTAACTATGCCGAGTTCGGTGTATTGCTAAGCAGCTTTATTGGCGAACGCCGCTTTGAAAACAAATGTTGAGCTTAATGAAGGAGGGTGACTATGCATTCGTACAATTTGGCCACAACGATATGAGAAAAGTGCGAAAAAGGCGTTGGCGCCTTTACCGGCTTCAAAAAAGATCTTAAATATTTTATTGCCGAAGTAAAAAAGAAAGGCGGCTATCCCGGGTGCTGGTCACTTCTATGCAGCGCCGAAGCTTTGACAATGCCGGTAAGATACAGGGAAACGCTGGGCGATTATCCTGAAGTAACAAGGCAAACGGCAAAAGAAGAAAATGTGCCGCTGATAGATTTAAACGCAATGAGTAAAACCATGTATGAAGCATGGGGTCCTGTTGAATCCATAAAGGCCTTTGTATATTTTGAGGCAAATGCATACCCGGGCCGCACGCAGGCGGTGAAGGATGATACGCATTTTTCTCCTTTTGGCGCCTATCAAATTGCAAGGATAATGGTGAAGGGCATTAAAGAAAGTGTACCGGCTCTCTGCAAAGCATTTTAAAGGTGATGTAAAGGATTTTGATCCGGCAAAACCTGATCATTTTTCATCGTTCTATTGGCCTGTGAGTCCTTCTATGTTTCTGTAAAACCCGATGGAAACTAACCTCCACCGCGGAGAACATAAGAGCGCAAAGTTTTCGCAGAGTTAACTCCACCGCAGAGAACATAAGAGCGCAAAGTTTTCGCAGATTTAAAACACCTCTGCGATCCCGATAGCTATCGGGACTATTTACTCATGTTCTCTGCGGTAGAAGTTTAAAATTTCAAATACTGTAAACAAACTATAAATAATGAACAAAGCTTGCTTATTAATCACATCATTTATTCTCCTTTCAACTTTAATATCAAGATCCCAAACAACTACAGCAACTATCAATGTTGATCTTAATAAAGAAACCGGCGATATGAAACCCATCTGGGCCTGGTTTGGATATGATGAGCCGAACTATACCTATATGAAGGATGGAAAAAAATTGTTAGTCGAGATCGCGGCATTAAGCCCTGTGCCGGTTTTTGTAAGGGCGCATAATCTATTAACAACAGGTGATGGCACAGCTGCGTTGAAATGGGGCTCGACGAATGCTTATACGGAAGATGCAAATGGCAAACCTGTTTATAACTGGACGATTGTTGACAGCATCTTTGATACCTATATACAACGTGGCATGAAGCCATTGGCACAAATTGGTTTTATGCCCGAGGCTCTTTCATCCAAACCGCAACCTTACAGGCATTACTGGAAACCGGGTATATCTTATAAAGAAATTTTTACCGGCTGGACCTATCCGCCGAATGATTACGATAAATGGAGAGAACTGATTTATCAATGGGGGAAGCATTGTGTAGAACGGTATGGAAAAAAAGAAGTGGAAAGCTGGTGGTGGGAAGTTTGGAACGAACCAAATATTCCTTATTGGCAGGGAACGCAGGAAGAATTTTTAAAAACATATGATTATGCGGCAGATGGTTTGGTAAAGGCGTTGCCCACAGCAAGGATCGGTGGTTGTGATATTCCCGGGGGTGGTTCAAAATTTCTGCAGCATTTATAAAGCATTGTCTCAGCGAAACAAATTATGCAACAGGAAAAATTGGTTCGCCGCTTGATTGATATCTGTTTCATGCAAAAGGACAACCGAAAGTAGTGAATGGAACGGTCTGAATGAATGTGGGTACGCAGATGCGAAACATTGAATGACGCGATGAAGATGAGTGAATTTTTCCATCTTTGAAAAATATACCATTATGATCGGTGAGTCCGATCCTGAAGGTTGTGCTGCCTGCGGTATGGCTACCAACCCAGAGAATGCTTATCGAAACGGTACTATGTATTCCAGTTATACCGCGGCATCTTTTGCCCGAAAATATTTATTGGCCGATGAACATAAAGCGAATCTTATCGGTGCGGTGTCATGGTCTTTTGAATTTGAAGACCAACCCTGGTTTGCTGGTTTTCGTGACCTGGCTACTAATGGCGTTGACAAACCGGTATTGAATGTGTTCCGCATGTTTGGTATGATGAAAGGAAATCGTGTGCGTGGTAACGGCAACCGCATGTATGATCTAAAGCTTTTGTTGACTCCAGCGTACGGGGGCAAACTGATATTGGCGCATTGGCTCGCCAATGATAATAGTTCGGCGACGATCATGGTTTGGAATTATCATGATGAGGACAAACAGTTGCCGGCTGAAGAAGTATCACCATAAATGTAGAAGGATTGCCTGTAACAACAGGTACTCTCACGGAGTATCGGATAGACAATGAACACAGCAATTCTTATGAAGTATGGAAGAAAATGGGTTCACCGCAAAACCCGACGACAGAACAGATAACTTTATTGGAAAAAGCAGGGCAGTTACAAACTGCAGGAGCAAAGAAAATGCTCGATGTAAAAAATGGAACAATAGATATTGATATTGCATTGCCAAGACAGGGAGTGGCATTGCTAATGCTGACCTGGTAAATGAAATCATTGTTTAATTAAAAAAGCTGCATAGTTTTCAGTATGGATAAAGTTAGATGGGGTATATTAAGCACCGCAAAGATTGGCAGGGAGAAAGTGATCCCTGCAATTCAGAAAGGAGAATTATGTGATGTTGTTGCAATTGCATCACGGGATATGGATGCTGCTCAAAAAGTAGCGGCATTGCTGGGGATCCCTACAGCCTATGGTACCTATGAAGCATTGTTAAGCGATCCGCAGATAGATGCCATTTATATTCCGCTTCCTAATCATTTGCATGTTGAATGGACGTCAATATGCCTGGAAGCGGGTAAACATGTGTTGTGTGAAAAGCCTGTAGGGCTTAATGCTGCAGATGCACAGCACCTTGCGGATGTTGCAAATAAACATCCCCGGCTGAAAGTGATGGAAGCTTTTATGTACAGGTTTCATCCGCAATGGCAGTATGCTAAAAAACTTTTGGATGATGGGATAATAGGCGAATTAAAAACCATACAGTCTTTTTTTTCTTATCACAATATTGATCCAAATAATATCAGGAATAAGAAAGAGGCAGGCGGTGGTGGCATGATGGATATTGGGTGTTATTGTGTTTCGCTTTCCAGGTTTCTATTTGCAAAGGAACCGGTGAGGGTTGTTGGGTTCACAGAATTTGATCCGAAATTGCAAACGGACCGGATAGCCTCCGGCATTATCGATTTCAATTCCGGCACATCAACCTTTACCTGTTCAACACAATTGTTCCCTTTCCAGCGTATAAATATATTGGGCACGGAGGGAAGGATAGAGATCGAGATCCCTTTCAATGCGCCGCCAAACGAGGATACAATCATATGGCATCATTCAAAAGCAGGCCCTGGTAAAATTCTTTTCAACCCCGTTGATCAATACACCCTGCAGGCTGATGCTTTTTCAAAAGCTATTCTTAACAATACACCTGTGCCATATGGATTGGATGATGCGGTTAATAATATGAAAGTTATAGATGCGGTGTTCAGGAGTTCGAGGGAAGAGAGATGGATTTACTTGCAGTAAAATTTTTCCATCCTTTACCGCAGAGAAAAAAGGACGCAAAGTTTCCGCAGAGAAGTAACCTGGAAGGTTTCTAAAACCTTCCAGCGTTTAATTTAAAAAATATTCTCCGCGAAAACTCATGTAACTCATTTTCTCCGCGGTGAAAGAAAATAAATCAATACAAAACACCGGCATTTTATATTTGAAAAAGATAATGAGGCTAAAGCCTTGGATAATTTCACTCATCAACCTTACTCTAAAGAGCAGGGCAATACCGGATAATGGTTAAATTAAAAATGCTGAAAATAATTTATGAGCCAGGCTTCAACTGTATTGCCCCTGGCTTCAGCCAGGGGATAAGGTCAAGGGTTCTAAACGGGCTTTTAGCCCCATTAACATTGATATATTTATTAAAGAAAAAAAATAAATGAAACAGGCCATAAAATTAATGCTCATATTTTATTTGTTACCAGGATCATACTATATCTATGCCCAGGATACCCTTAATCCTTTAAAAGGCGATCTCCGTGTGCATGACCCGGTAATGATAAAAGAAGGAGACACATATTATGTTTTTGCTACCGGCAGGGGTGTGTCAATTAAAACTTCGCAGGACAGGATACAATGGAAGAATGCGGGGAGAGTATTCGATTCCACATCATTGCCTGTATGGCATAAAACGGATATACCCAACCAGGACGGAAGTTTATGGGCACCCGACATTCATTATCGCGATGGGAAGTATCATTTGTACTATTCGGTTTCAGCATGGATGAATTTTAATTCCAGCATTGGCTACGCCAGCAATACAACCCTCGACAGGAACAAGCCTGGATACAAATGGATAGACCATGGACAGGTTATCAGCTATAAGAATGGTGGTGAAGGCGTAAACGTGATCGACCCAAATATATTTACTGATAAAGATGGGAAGGTATGGTTAGTATATGGTTCTTATAAAGCAGGATTACGTATGGTAGAACTGGATCCTAAAACAGGAAAATTAAAAAGTGAAACACCTCAACTGGTTACGCTTACAACTTCTTTGGGGGAAGGCGTTTTTATAATAAGAGACCCGGATTATTATTATATCATTGCTTCCCGGGGTAAGTGCTGTGCGGGCATGGAAAGCACTTACCAAATGGTAACAGGTCGTTCTAAAACTGTTACAGGCCCATATCTTAACAAGCAAGGTGAAAGCTGGGTGGAAAATATGTATACCCTTTTTCTTGCAGGAGATAGTACCGCACCGGGTAAAGGGCACAACGGTTTTTTTACGGAACATGATACAACCTTTATTGTTTATCATGCATACACCCGTGCAGCCAGGGGTGCATCTTTACTTAATATTAAACCTTTGTATGAAGATCAGCAGGGATGGCCCACAATTGAGAATACAGGAAGGTTATTCAGGAGGGAAAAATAAAGGATCCCAATATAAAAGCAACAATGAAAAAGCCAGGAAAATATATATTGATCCTCCTGTTTTTATTTACAGTGAAAACTTTATCTGCACAGCAGGTAAGGCAAAAAATTTTATTCAATGACGGATGGAAATTTTATAAAGGAGATATTGCTAATGGGGATAGGTCCAACTTAAATGAGGAAGATTGGAGAAATGTAGAGCTTCCTCATGACTGGAGCATTGAAGGGCCTTTTGCAGAGATATGGGCGAGTGCAACCGGCTATTTGCCCGCAGGTATCGGTTGGTATAGAAAAACATTCAGCATTACTTCTTTGCAGCGATCTAAAAACATTTCTCTCTATTTTGATGGCGTTTATAAAAACAGCGAAGTCTGGATCAATGGCCATTATCTTGGTAAACGTCCTAATGGATTTATTCCATTTCAATACGAGATAACAAAGTATCTTAATAAAACAGGGAAAAATATTGTCGCTGTAAAAGCTGATCATAGCGATTTTGCTGATGCACGATGGTACACCGGTTCAGGCATTTACCGTAACGTTTATTTGGTTGCAACAGATCCTGTTCATATAGATCTTTGGGGAGTTCGTTTTTTAACACCGTATGTTTCTAAAGCAAAAGCAATAGCAAAGATTATTGTTTCAGTAGTTAATCAATCTCCTGCCAGTACACCCGTGATTGTTCGATCATTTTTAACTGATGTTAATGGAAAGGTGATCGCAAAAACTCAGCAGCAAATAAAAATAAGTGGCAATTCTAATAGTGATGCGAATCTTTCATTTACTGTTAACGATCCTGCTCTCTGGTCAACAGACGACCCCAAACTGTACAAACTGCAGGTTTCTGTTTTTGTGAATGGGAAAAAAACAGATGATGTTAATGAAGAGGTGGGCTTTCGTTCTTTCTTATTTGATAAAGACAAAGGTTTTTTTCTTAATGGTAAAAGCATGAAGCTGAAAGGTGTTTGTTTACACGATGATGCCGGTGCCTTAGGCGTAGCAGTTCCTGAAGAAGTATGGGTGCGCCGCCTGGAAAAATTAAAAGATGCAGGTTGTAATTCAGTTCGCATGAGCCATAATCCGCATGTTGATTATCTGTATGATTTAATGGATCGTATGGGGTTTCTTGTAATGGACGAGGCTTTTGATGAATGGGAGGTTGGAAAAAATAAATGGATACAGGGATGGAATGTAGGCAAACCCGGCAACGATGGTACGCACACTTATTTTAATGAATGGGCCGAACAGGATATAAGAGATATGGTATTGCGAAATTTTAACCGGCCTTCCATAATTATGTGGAGCATTGGTAACGAAATAGATTATCCGAACGATCCTTATACGCATGAAGTATTAAATACGGGAAGAAACCCCCAGATATATGGAAGAGGATTTACAGCAGGTCATCCTCCCGCTTCCCGTTTAGGAGAGCTGGCAAAACGGTTAACAGCAGCGGTTAAAAAATATGATACTTCACGGCCGGTAACAGCCGCTCTTGCAGGTGTTGTTATGTCAAACGAAACAAGTTATCCTGGAGATGTAGATATAGTAGGTTACAATTACCAGGAATACCGTTATCCTGATGACCATAAAAAATATCCCACCAGGATCATTTATGGAAGTGAGAACAATCACCAGCTTGCTTCATGGAATGCAGTAACAGATAACGAATTTATTTCAGGGCAATATTTATGGACAGGCATTGATTACTTGGGAGAAGCACGAACATGGCCATCGAGAAGTAATGGTGCAGGTTTACTTGACCTGGCAGGTTTCCCCAAAAGCGAATATTATTTCCGAAAAAGTTTATGGACAGATAAACCAATGATCTACCTGGCTACTGCAAAAACTTTGGGTGCTGGTAGAAGAAACCAGCTCCCGGCGTGGAATTACACAACAGGGGATAGTGTAAGCATAAGTTGCTTTACCAATTGCGATGAGGCAGAATTATTTCTTAATAACGTATCATTGGGCAAAAAGAAATTATCCGGTGTAAAGGAAACACGCATACTCACCTGGCAAACCATTTACCAGCCAGGCGTATTGACAGTTAAAGGTTATAAAAATACTAACCTGGTTCAGCAAACTATAAGAACTGCCGGCGAGGCTTTTGCGATAAAAGCTGTTTCAGACCGCAGTTCTTTAAACCATGAAAGAAAAGAATTAGCACATATTGAAATATCCGTGGAAGATAAAGATGGAAACCCTGTTCTTCTGAATACCGATAATGAAATTACCATAAGCATTGAGGGCCCGGCTGTTTTATTAGGCCTGGAAAGTGGTAGCTCAGTAAGTCACGAAGATTACAAAGCGAACAAACGCAAATTGTTTAATGGAAGATTGCTGGCGTTTGTTCAGGCACAAAAAACACGAGGGGTTGTAAAAATAAAAATTACTGCTCCGGGGCTACAACAAAAAATTATTGAGCTTAAATAAGAATATCAATAATGTGTGTTATTGAAAAATGAATTTTTTAAATTCATTCAGATTCTACTTTGAAACCAATACCTTGAAGAAAGTTATTCAGGAGAGAAAATATTATGATATAAAATAATTACAATGAAGAGAAAAATTAAGTTGGTAGTGTTGCTGTGTATTTGTGGGGCTACGTCGCTGCAGGATCTATCTGCACAATTAAGTCCCTGGCCAGCACTGAAAAAGGAAATGCATCCGTGGACCAGGTGGTGGTGGATGGGCAGCGCTGTTGACGAAAAAAATCTTGACAGGGTAATAAGCCTTTATAGCAAGGCAGGTTTTGGGGGTGTTGAGATCACACCTATCTATGGAGCTAAAGAATATGAAAGCAGGTATATAAAATTCCTTTCACCGCAGTGGATGAATATGCTGGATTTTACAGTAAAAAAAGCAACTTCGGTTGGGATGGGTGTTGACATGAATAATGGTACCGGCTGGCCTTTCGGCGGCCCGCAGGTAACGGCAAAAGATGCCGCCGGAAAGATCATAATCCAGGAGTATTCCGTTGAAGGTGGAAATGGTGTAATTGAAAAAATAATTTTAAAGGATCTGAAACAGGTAGATGCAGGAGCCAGGTTGCAGGCATTAACCGCGTATGGCAGCAGCGGGCAAATGATGTCTCTCTTTGATAAAGTTGACAATATCGGCAACTTAAACTGGACAGCACCCCCTGGTAAATGGCAACTATATGCGGCCTTCGCAGGTAAAACACTTCAGCTTGTAAAGAGGGCAGCTCCGGGAGGTGAAGGATATGTAATGAATCACCTGAATAAAATTGCTGTTGATAATTATCTAAGAAGGTTTGATTCATCCTTCAGTGGTTCAGCCCACGGCGTGCGTGCTTTTTTTAACGACAGCTATGAAGTATATAACGCAAACTGGTCACCTGAACTTTTTGATGAATTTAAAAAGAGAAGAGGTTATGACCTGCGGAATTACTTAAGAGAATTTCAAAGTACTGATTCAACAGAAAATGTGAGCCGTGTAAAAACAGATTACCGTGAAACAGTAAGCCAGATGTTATTAGATAACATGGCGGTTAACTGGACCAACTGGGCACATAAATATAAAGCCAAAACTAAATACCAGGCACATGGTTCTCCGGGTAATTTGCTCGACCTGTATGCTGCTGCAGATATCCCTGAATGCGAAGCATATTTTGGAGTAAGCTATTTTCCCATCCCCGGTTTGCGCCACGACACAACTGATGTAATTAACCCCGGATCAAATCCCATCATATTTAAATTTGCCAGTTCCGCTGCACATGTTTATGGAAAACCGTTAACCGCATCCGAAACTTTTGTTTGGCTGACTGATCATTTTAAAACCTCGCTTTCGCAATGCAAGCCTGAAGTTGAAAAATTATTCCTTGGAGGCGTAAACCATGTATTTTATCACGGCACCACTTATTCACCGGATGACATTCCCTTCCCCGGGTGGCAATTCTACGCTTCAAGTAATTTTACCCCCACAAACAGTTTATGGCCGCATGTAAGTGCTTTAAATAATTATATAGCCCGCTGCCAGTCGGTATTGCAGGCCGGCAAAGCCGATAATGAATTGCTGATCTATTGGCCCGTTTATGATGCCTGGTCCAGTCCAAGGGGAACAGATATGCAATTAACCACGCACAATCCTGGTCAATGGCTAACACCCACAAATTTTAACCAGGCTGTTGTGCAATTACAGAACAACGGTTACTCACTTGATTTTATTTCAGATAAAATGCTGGGCCAATCCAATGTAACTAATGGGAGCGTACAGGTTGTTCCTGCTGCCCCAATTCATAAAGCACTGATTGTTCCTGCTTGCACCCTGATGCCCGTTGAAACGCTGGAAAAAATTATTCAGCTGGCTAAGAATGGTGCAACGGTAATTTTCCAGGAACTTCCAAAGGATGTACCGGGGCTTAACAATCTTCCAGCCAGGAGAAACAGGTTTAAAAGTATATTGGCTACATTAAAATTTATAAATTCCGGTGATGGCCCGGCTCAACTGAAGACCGGTGCCGGAAAAATATTTTTATCAAATGATATCGAAGCCTGTTTGCAGATAGCAGGTATCAGGGGAGAAGCGTTGAGGAACAGTGGCCTTACATTTATAAGGAGGGCATTAAACGACGGAAAATATTATTATTTAGTAAATCATACTGCGAAAACGATCGATGAAAATATTGCATTGAATGGCATAAGTGGATCCGTATTGATCATGGATCCTCAGAGTGGAGTATCCGGGTTGGCATCCAGTTCAATAGCCAATGGTAAAACAAATGTGCAGGTGCAATTGAGGCCTGGTGAATCATTGATCCTTCGTACCTATGCTGGCAAAGTTCCGGGAACAAGTAAGTGGAAATATCTTGAAAAATATGAAAGCCCAATAAAAGTACAGGGCGAATGGAGTTTACATTTCACTGAAGGTGGCCCGGATATGCCCTCTGATCAAAAGTTACAGCAACTTGTTTCATGGACGGAATTGCCCGATGCTAAAGCAATTTCATTTTCAGGAACCGGCGTTTACAATTTGAATTTTGTGCTTCCTTCAAAGGATGCCGGTGAATATTTACTTGACCTGGGAAAAGTGAATGAGAGTGCTCATGTATGGATCAATGGCCAGGATGCTGGCATTTTATGGAGTATTCCTTTCACCGCAAGGATCGGTAAATATTTAAAGAAGGGAAACAATACCATAAAGATCGAAGTAGTAAACCTGATGGCAAACCGGGTCCGTGATATGGATATCAAAGGGATAAAATGGCGTAATTACCACGAGATAAATTTTGTAAATATTAATTACAGGCCCTTTGATGCATCTAAATGGAATCCGCAGCCATCTGGCCTTTTAGGGCCGGTAACAATAACGCCTGTTGATTGAATACTAAAATAACTACGCATGAAAAGAATAAATATCCCGATATATATTTTTATTTCATTGTTTTTTGTTGCGATAAGTACAAGTGCCCAACAGGAAATTTTATTATGGCCAAACGGTGCGCCGGGATCTGAAGGGAAAGATTCTGCAGATGTTATCAAGGTTAATGCGAATAATGAACGCGTTGTTACTGGTGTACATCATCCTTCCGTTACTGTGTATTTACCGTTGCCAAACAGGGCAAATGGTGCTGCAATAATTATAGCGCCCGGCGGTGGCCACTACCAGCTTTCATTCGATTCAGAAGGAACGAATGTTGCCCGCTGGTTATCTGATCATGGTATTGCTGCTTTTGTGCTTAAGTACCGGCTCGCCCGTGAGCCTAACTCGACTTATACGGTTGATGGCGATGAAATGGCAGACATGCAGAGGTCAATAAAGCTTGTACGTTCCAGGGCCAAAGAATGGAAAATTGATACGGCAAGGATCGGGGTGCTTGGATTTTCTGCAGGGGGAGAACTTGCCGGATTGGCGGCAATGCGTTTTGACAGTGTACCTGCAAAGTCAATTGACTTAATAGATTTGCAATATGCAAAGCCTGCTTTCCAGGCGCTGATATATCCTGGCAATTCTAAAAGATTCGAGGTAAGTAAAATTTCTCCGCCGCTTTTTATTGTTTGCGGATATAAAGACAGGATAGATATATCGAAGGGTATGGCGGAGTTATATTTAAAATACAGGGAGGCAAATATTCCTGCACAGCTGCATATTTATGCGGCCTCTGGTCATGGCTTTGGGTACAGGGAAAATGCTACCAAAGCAGAAAAAGGATGGCTGGATCGTCTGCTGGATTGGATGAAAGATCTGAATTTTATAAATAAATAATTTGCCGCGATTTTATAAAAACTTTTTATTAGTATAAATATGAAAAGAATAAAATTTTTACCCGGGCATCTTTTCACGCTTCTTTTTGTATTCCTTTTTATTGAAACAAATGCTCAGAAGGAAATTGTTATTTGGCCTGGTGTTGCCCCGGGTTCTGAAGGTAAGACCGGTGAAGAAAAAGTATCCACATCTGCAAGAGGGGAGATATCGGTTTCGAATGTGCATCGCCCTTCAATTACCCCCTATTTGCCGGCAAAAGAAAAACGTACTGGGGTTGCTGTTATAATAGCTCCCGGCGGAGGGCATAGTTCTTTAAAAATGGATTATGAAGGATCCAACATTGCAAAATTTTTAAATGAAAAAGGAATTGCAGCTTTCGTATTAAAGTATCGTTTGGCAAGGGAGGCCGGCTCAACTTATACAATTGACGAACATGCATTTGCTGATATGCAGCGGGCAATTCGCCTTGTAAAAAGCCGTGCAACCGAGTGGGGACTAGACACGGCTAAGATCGGGGTGATGGGCTATTCTGCGGGCGGGGAACTCGCAGGATTATCTGCAATGAAATTTGACAGTACAAAATTAAATCCAATGGATTTGATAGAGAGGCAAAACCCACGACCGGGGTTCCAGGTACTTGTCTATCCCGGTGGTATTACCAGGTTAACTCCTGCAAAAAATTCTCCACCGCTTTTTATTGTTGGCGGATATTTAGACAGGGATGAAATTGCCAAAGGCATGGCGCTTTTGTATATAAAATACAAAGAGGCAGGTATCCCGGCAGAGCTTCATATTTATGCCACCGCTGTTCACGGGTTTGGAGTGAGAGAAACTACAAAAGGCGCAGTGATAGGCTGGCCAGACAGGTTATATGAGTGGATGATTGATATGGGTATTGTGAAGAAATAATTTTTGTTGAAATACACCTGCGGAAATACCAACTTTCAGCAAATCGCTTCCACAACCTTATCGACTGACAATGAAATTTCTCAACTTTTTTAGAAAAAAGACTCGCAAGAAGGATGATCAGTTTGATACAAACCCAGTTGAGAATAATGCTGAGAATTTTGATGTCAGAAAAGAAAAAATATTTTATAATTCAGAAACGACACTTATTGAAGCTTTAAACTTTATTAAAGACAAATCGGTTAATATCGGAATTCAACTAAACAAACCAGCTACCGATATTGAAATTGAAACTTTTGGAAATCAAAAAGTAGCGCTTCCGGCGGACTTTAAACTATTGTACAAATTTTCTAATGAATTTGAAACAGACCACGATTTGTTTAGACTTATATCTCTTGATGAGATTATTGAAAATGGGTTGGACAAAAACTATTTAATAAATGATACTTCTTTTCACTTTTCTGAATACATGATTTATTCCGACATGTGGAGCGTTGATATAAGTAATGACAATGTAAATGACTATAGAATTTACAATAAAAAAGACAATGTTGTTTACTTAACAAATTCGCTCGCAGAATTTTTATGCGTATTCATTAACAAAGGAATTTATCATGGACTTTACGAGTGGAGAGAAATTAAGCAACAAGGCTGACAAATAACATTTCTGTAGCCATCAAAAGTATTTGCAAAAGCAGGGCTTGTCAATGTAGCATTGGTAGGTGTAAGCAACAGCAACGGTTCGGGCTCGACGTTCTATTTTAAGCCTGACTTCATAACTTCGATAATGTATTTCAAATGGCAATTGTACTGGGCTGGACAGTCAGAGAATAAATCCTAATCGATAATTGGGGTGCTGAACGGGAACGATGGTTTGATTTCAAAAAGCAATGGTATGTCGACTGGGTGAAAGATCAAATTTCAATTCTTTAGGGACTTCTTTGCATCTGCTTATAAATTTGGTTAATTTCTGAATGTCAAGTACACTTTTTTGTACATAATTTTGTACATTTGTCTGTACAAAGATTATATTATGCAAGCAGTCTCAATATCTCACCTAAGAAATAACATGAAAAAGTATCTTGATGAAGTAACCAAATCATCTGAAATTTTAATTGTTTCCAGAACTTCTGAGGAAGATGCAGTTGTGATCCTTTCAATAAAGGAATACAATTCTCTCAATGAAACGGGGCACTTATTATCAACTGCAGCAAACAGGCAAAGATTGCGGGAGTCTATTGACCAGTTAGAAAAAAGAAAGACCAGGAAATATGAACTTTAAGTTATGAATTTCGAGTTTACAAAAAATGGTTGGGAAGATTTCGAATATTGGATAGAAACAGACAGCGATGTCGTTGAAAAAATAAAAGATCTTTTAAAGGAAATTAAAAAAACGCCATTCCAGGGTACCGGGAAACCAGAGCCACTTAGATATGATTTAAAAGGATATTGGTCAAGAAGGATAACGGGCGAACATAGGCTTGTATACAAAGTGGAAGGTAAAAAAGGAATAGATCAAAAATGCTATATTCTTCAATGCCGCTTTCATTATGATTAACCGGTTGCGGGATTTTTATAACTTTTATAACTATGGATACAGACGATTTATCAAATGAAACTTATGACGCGGTTATGATTCAAGCTGAAAAGTACGGTCACAACTTAACTTTACAGTTTGGCGTATTGGCGGCAAATTGCACAGATGATAACGACTATTTGAAAAAGGCGAATCAATTGATTGATAAATGGAAAAAAAATCCGGGAAACAGTATCGATTATATATTCTTTGATACAAAAAAGCCGGATATCGCATCCTTTGAAAATATCTTATCAAAAATTCAAAAGGGAATTGAAAAAGTATTAAGTATTCCGGTTGAAAAACGAAAATTTGATTTTTAAAGTAGCAAAAAGTTTGTGTTGTGATCACCTTTCCGATTTTAATTTAAAAACTCAAAAAAGATTTTATCATTATTTATTCCGGAATATTAGATGGCCTTCATGCGATGATCCGGCTTATTCCAAAATAATATTTTGAAAGAACCTTATTTTTTGGTTTTACCTTAGTAGATAGATCCTAATTCGATACTGATTTCACTTTACATTATTTTAAACTTCACCTTTCTTATTCCCCGTCCGACCGGGTCATCCGGGCGGGCTTATTTCTGTCTTGTTAAATTAAATTCTATACAAGTTTATTTTTTGCTGTTGAAAATCAATTATTTAAAAAATGAACTTGTTTTAAGCGGAAACATCAGTCGCTGATATCACGACTTATTCCTTATTTTTTTACTCCTTCCAAATCACCACATCCGCAGGTTTCAACAATTTACTTCCAATTAATATTTTTGCATTTGCAGGTATGGGAACATTATACACGCGGTCAGAATAATTTACCCCCACCCAATATCCATCACGCCATTCAATGATCACTCCTTCGGGTAAATTGTCAATTTTAATTTTTGCCTGTTGATAAACCCTTTGCAATATTGCTTTTTCCAATGCACCATTATCCGTATCAGGGCCTGCATAGGTTACAGTGCCTTTACCGAGTTTATGATGTATCACTGCAGCTTTGCCGGCATAATATTGATTGGTATATGTAGCCCATACCTCGGTACCTGCATTGGGTTCAAGAATATCCGCCCAGTTGTTCCATGTATAATTTTGTGAACCGGATCTTATTGTCCCGGTCACTGTATCAGGCATCAGGTCATAAAAAGACACGCGTGCACCAATAAGTTCATAAATAGGTTCTGCCCATTTCATTTCCCATAATTTTCCATTGCGGTCTTTTTGCCCAGTTCTGCTTGATAAAATAAGATGGCCACCGTTCATTACATATTGTTTCCAGCGTTGTATTAATGATGCATCAAGCAATTCATAAGCAGGCGCCACCATCACCGGGTATTTTGAAAAATCTTTATCCTCAGTAATTACATCCACCGGAGCACCAAACTGTTTTAATGCACTATAGTAGCGTATGAGGTGCTGCATAAAATTCCATTGATAGGTCTGGGGTTGGTTGTCCATTTCCCACCGGTTATCCGGGTTATATAGAACTGCCGTCAGCTTTGCCCGGTATGCCGCAGGAATCTTTGCATTCGGCTCATAATATTTTTTGATCTCCTTCAATTCTTTAATAACCTTAATATACTCAAGCCCGCTTGTGCTGGGGGTTACACCATCTGTGCTTATTATCCCATAGTGGTATTGTTCTCCGCCGGTTAAAGGTTGTTTGAATCGATAATTGCAAACGAATTTATTTCCACCAGCAAAGGCATGCCATATCCACATCCTTACAGCACCCGGCAGGGGCTGCGAATTAAATTTCCCCCAGTTAACCTGACCGGGCTGTAACTCCATCACGCCGGTAGTTCCATTTAATGGCCTGAACAGATCATTTGCAAAAGCTATGCTTGTGGCTGAACCCATTCTAAATCCCTGGGAACCGGTTCCTTTATCGTACCCGGCAACCAGGTATTTTGTGTAGGTTACAAAATCAAGACTTGTAATTTTTGTGGGGTCAACATCCACATGTTCGGGCATCAGGTTGGTTGTGATCCATTGACCAGGAGAAATATATTTCCGGAGAATATTATATTGGAATGCTAAAAAATCATTTGCTTCCTCTGCTGAAAATCTTTTAAAATCAAGCACTGCATGGGGACTTGGCTGTGCGATAGAGTTCTTTGGGATTGGGAATGCGCACCTGGTTAAAATCGCTGTACCGGATACTCCAGAAAGCAGTACCCCATGTTTTGTTGAGTGAATCGATATGAATGTATTTTTTCTTAACCCATTTTTTAAAACTTTCCTGTGCTGCATTGCTGTAATCGTACTGGCCATAATGAGATGGCTCATTATCCAGCTGCCATCCCCAGATGCGTTTGTCATTTGCATAATGTTTACCTATTGCCTCAACCATTTTTGCAATATACTGCCGGTATACTGGGCTGCTCCAGGAGATATGCTGCCTTGACCCATGCTGCATGGTTATACCCATTTCATTTACCATCAATATTTCAGGATGTTTTTGTACCAGCCAGGCCGGTGGTGTTGGAGATGAAGTGCACATGATCACCCTGATGCCGTTTTGGTTTGAAAGTGTTACTGCTTCATCCAGCCATTTAAAATCGAACTTACCTTCCTCCGGTTCAATAAATGCCCAGGCGGAGTCCCAAAGTGGGTAAAGTCGAAACCCACCTCAGCCATTTTTTTTATATCCCTTGCCCAGTATTCATGCGGCCATTGTTCAGGGATAATAATAAGAGCCCGATCGGCATCAGGTCGCTTTTAGGAAAAAACCTGTCAGCATTTTGGGCAGACAAATATTGCTTACAAAAATTATTAAAAATGTAACCAGGGATTTTTTAATAGCAAAGCATTTCATTTTTGAAATTTTATTTAAGACTAATGTAGAGTAAATTTTTGTGATGGCCTTGTGCCTTAAATCAGCAGTGTTATTTAATCAACCATCACAAAAATTTACTCTACATTAGTCTTAAATAAATTTTCAAAAATGAAATGCTTTGCTATTAAAAAATCCCTGGTTACATTTTTATTAATTTTTGTAAGCAATCATTTGTCAGCACAAAACGCTGAACGATTTTTTCCGAAGCAAGATTTGATGACCATTGGTTCTTATTATTATCCTGAACAATGGCCGAAAGAAAATTGGGAAAGGGATATAAAAAAGATGGCTGAACTAGGTTTTGATTTTACCCATTTTGGAGAATTTGCATGGGCTTTTATTGAACCTGAAGAAGGCAAGTTTGATTTTGCCTGGTTAGATGAAGCGGTACGATTATCACATCGAAAGGCTGAAAGTTATCATGTGCACTTCCACTCCTACTCCGCCTGCATGGCTTGCACAAAAACATCCTGAAATACTAATGGTAAATGCAGAAGGCAGAACGATGCAACATGGTTCACGGCAACATATTTCGTGGTCAAGTCCAGTTTATAGAAAATATGTTGAACGAATGGCGGAAGCAATAGGCAAACATTATGGTAAAGACAATCGTATCTGGGGATGGCAGTTGGATAATGAGCCATCGCATTATGGACAATACGATTATAGTCCTGCAGCGCAGGAAAGTTTTCGCAGGTGGTTAAAAGCAAAATATAAAACCATGGAAGAACTCAACAATGCTTGGGGCACAGCTTTCTGGAGTATTCGTTACAGTGATTTCAACCAGGTGCTAATTCCTAATCAAAAAGAATTAATTGCGCAGCCGTCCCACATGCAGTGCTGGACTTCAAACGTTTTTCTGCAGAAGAAGCGAATGATTTTTTATCATTTCAATATAAAATTTTACGCAAGCATATTTCTCCCGACCAATGGATAACAACGAACCTGATGCCGGAGCATATAGATGTTGATCCGACAAAAATCAACAGCCTTGATTTTGTTACCTACACAAAGTACTTGGTGGCAGGTTATGACAAAGGAATAGATGTACAAGGATTTCGTTTGGGTTCTTCAACAAGCATTGGATTCGCCAATGATTTGTTTCGTTCTTTCAATGGTGTTACCGGCGTAATGGAATTGCAACCGGGACAGGTGAACTGGGGAAGTTTAATTCGCAGCCTTTGCCCGGTGCAGTAAGAATGTGGATATGGCATGCATTTGCAGGCGGCAACAAATTCGTTTGCAATTATCGCTTCGACCGTCCGCTTACTGGTGGCGAACAATATCATTATGCTATTATCAATCCTGATGGAGTAACTGTTAGCACAAGCGGACAAGAATATATAAGAGCCATTGAAGAGATGAAGCGCTTAAAAACTTTCTATGATGCAAATGCAGTGATGCCGCAACGTTATGCAAAACGACAAGCTGCTATTCTTTACAATCCTGATAACCGTTGGGAAATGGATAACCAGCCGCAAACAAACCAATGGTCTTTTATTGAACATCTAAAACGTTATTACAATGCATTGAAGCAATTAGGTGTACCTGTTGATGTAATTACTGAAGAAAAAGATTTTTCAAAATACCCGGTGATGATTGCCCCGGCCTATCAATTACTGGATGCACAATTAGTAGAACGATGGAAACAATATGTAAGCAATGGCGGTCATTTAATTATTTCTTCCCGCACGGGACAAAAAGACCGCAATGGAAAATTATGGGCTATGAAATGGGCAGAACCTATTTATAGTTTGATTGGTGCGAAGGTTTCTTTTTATGATTTACTACCGAGACAGTGTGAGAGGCTCAATAAAATTTGGCGCAAAGAATTATTGGTGGAACAACTGGGCTGATTTTTAGAGCCATTGAGTGGAACAGAAGTTTGGGCTAATTATACAAATCAATTTTATTCAGGGAAAGCAGCAGTTATTCATCACAGCCTTGGTAAGGGAACAGTAACTTATGTTGGTCCTGATACGGATGATGGAGCATTGGAGAAAGCAGTGATTGAAAGGGTTTATCAAAAAGCAAATATTGCAACTTCTACTTTACCTGACGGTGTGATAATTGACTGGCGTGATGGTTTTTGGGTCGGTGTAAATTATTCAGGTAAACCTTACAATGTTCCCATTCCAGCCAATGCAAAAATTATTATTGGAAGTAAAACCTTGAAGCCAGCAGATGTGGTGGTTTGGAAGGAATAAAAAAATAAGAAATAAGTCCTGATATCAGCGACTGATGTTTCCGCTTAAAACAAGTTCATTTTTTAAATAATTGATTTTCAACAGCAAAAAATAAACTTGTATAGAAGAAATAAGCCCGCCCGGATGACCACCGGTCGGACGGGGAATAAGAAAGTTGAAGTTTAAAATAATGTAAAGTGAAATCAGTATCGAATTAGGATCTATCTACTAAGGTTAAAACCAAAAAATAAGGTTCTTTCAAAATATTATTTTGGAATAAGCCGGATCATCGCATGAAGGCCATCTAATATTCCGGAATAAATAATGATAAAATCTTTTTTGAGTTTTTAAATTAAAATCGGAAAGGTGATCACAACACAAACTTTTTGCTACTTTAAAAATCAAATTTTCGTTTTTCAACCGGAATACTTAATACTTTTTCAATTCCCTTTTGAATTTTTGATAAGATATTTTCAAAGGATGCGATATCCGGTTTTTTTGTATCAAAGAATATATAATCGATACTGTTTCCCGGATTTTTTTTCCATTTATCAATCAATTGATTCGCCTTTTTCAGATAGTCGTTATCATCTGTGCAATTTGCCGCCAATCGCCAAACTGTAACGTTAAGTTGTGACCGTACTTTTCAGCTTGAATCATAACCGCGTCATAAGTTTCATTTGATAAATCGTCTGTATCCATAGTTATAAAAGTTATAAAAATCCCGCAACCGGTTAATCATAATGAAAGCGGCATTGAAGAATATAGCATTTTTGATCTATTCCTTTTTTACCTTCCACTTTGTATACAAGCCTATGTTCGCCCGTTATCCTTCTTGACCAATATCCTTTTAAATCATATCTAAGTGGCTCTGGTTTCCCGGTACCCTGGAATGGCGTTTTTTTAATTTCCTTTAAAAGATCTTTTATTTTTTCAACGACATCGCTTTCTGTTTCTATCCAATATTCGAAATCTTCCCAACCATTTTTTGTAAACTCGAAATTCATAACTTAAAGTTCATATTTCCTGGTCTTTCTTTTTCTAACTGGTCAATAGACTCCCGCAATCTTTGCCTGTTTGCTGCAGTTGATAATAAGTGCCCCGTTTCATTGAGAGAATTGTATTCCTTTATTGAAAGGATCACAACTGCATCTTCCTCAGAAGTTCTGGAAACAATTAAAATTTCAGATGATTTGGTTACTTCATCAAGATACTTTTTCATGTTATTTCTTAGGTGAGATATTGAGACTGCTTGCATAATATAATCTTTGTACAGACAAATGTACAAAATTATGTACAAGAAAAAAGTGTACTTGACATTCAGAAATTAACCAAATTTATAAGCAGATGCAAAGAAGTCCCTAAAGAATTGAAATTTGATCTTTCACCCAGTCGACATACCATTGCTTTTTGAAATCAAACCATCGTTCCCGTTCAGCACCCCAATTATCGATTAGGATTTATTCTCTGACTGTCCAGCCCAGTACAATTGCCATTTGAAATACATTATCGAAGTTATGAAGTCAGGCTTAAAATAGAACGTCGAGCCCGAACCGTTGCTGTTGCTTACACCTACCAATGCTACATTGACAAGCCCTGCTTTTGCAAATACTTTTGATGGCTACGAAATGTTATTTGTCAGCCTTGTTGCTTAATTTCTCTCCACTCGTAAAGTCCATGATAAATTCCTTTGTTAATGAATACGCATAAAAATTCTGCGAGCGAATTTGTTAAGTAAACAACATTGTCTTTTTTATTGTAAATTCTATAGTCATTTACATTGTCATTACTTATATCAACGCTCCACATGTCGGAATAAATCATGTATTCAGAAAAGTGAAAAGAAGTATCATTTATTAAATAGTTTTTGTCCAACCCATTTTCAATAATCTCATCAAGAGATATAAGTCTAAACAAATCGTGGTCTGTTTCAAATCCATTAGAAAATTTGTACAATAGTTTAAAGTCCGCCGGAAGCGCTACTTTTTGATTTCCAAAAGTTTCAATTTCAATATCGGTAGCTGGTTTGTTTAGTTGAATTCCGATATTAACCGATTTGTCTTTAATAAAGTTTAAAACTTCAATAAGTGTCGTTTCTGAATTATAAAATATTTTTTCTTTTCTGACATCAAAATTCTCAGCATTATTCTCAACTGGGTTTATATCAAACTGATCATCCTTCTTGCGAGTCTTTTTTCTAAAAAAGTTGAAAAATTTCATTGTCAGTCGATACGGTTGTGGAAGCGATTTGCTGAAAGTTGGTATTTCCGCAGGTGTATTTCAACAAAAATTATTTCTTCACAATACCCATATCAATCATCCACTCATATAACCTGTCTGGCCAGCCTATCACTGCGCCTTTTGTAGTCTCTCTCACTCCAAACCCGTGAACAGCGGTGGCATAAATATGAAGCTTGCCGGGATACCTGCCTCTTTGTATTTTATATACAAAAGCGCCATGCCTTTGGCAATTTCATCCCTGTCTAAATATCCGCCAACAATAAAAAGCGGTGGAGAATTTTTTGCAGGAGCTAACCTGGTAATACCACCGGGATAGACAAGTACCTGGAACCCCGGTCGTGGGTTTTGCCTCTCTATCAAATCCATTGGATTTAATTTTGTACTGTCAAATTTCATTGCAGATAATCCTGCGAGTTCCCCGCCCGCAAAATAGCCCATCACCCCGATCTTAGCCGTGTCTAGTCCCCACTCGGTTGCACGGCTTTTTACAAGGCGAATTGCCCGCTGCATATCAGCAAATGCATGTTCGTCAATTGTATAAGTTGAGCCGGCTTCCCTTGCCAAACGATACTTTAATACGAAAGCTGCAATTCCTTTTTCATTTAAAAATTTTGCAATGTTGGATCCTTCATAATCCATTTTTAAAGAACTATGCCCTCCGCCGGGAGCTATTATAACAGCAACCCCAGTACGTTTTTCTTTTGCCGGCAAATAGGGGGTAATTGAAGGGCGATGCACATTCGAAACCGATATCTCCCCTCTTGCAGATGTGGATACTTTTTCTTCACCGGTCTTACCTTCAGAACCCGGGGCGACACCAGGCCAAATAACAATTTCCCTCTGAGCATTTGTTTCAATAAAAAGGAATACAAAAAGAAACGTGAAAAGATGCCCGGGTAAAAATTTTATTCTTTTCATATTTATACTAATAAAAAGTTTTTATAAAATCGCGGCAAATTATTTATTTATAAAATTCAGATCTTTCATCCAATCCAGCAGACGATCCAGCCATCCTTTTCTTGTTTTTGTATCATTTTCCCTGTACCCAAAGCCATGACCAGAGGCCGCATAAAGATGCCTGTGCAGGAATATTTGCCTCCCTGTATTTTAAATATAACTCCGCCATACCCTTCGATATATCTATCCTGTCTTTATATCCGCAAACAATAAAAAGCGGCGGAGAAATTTTACTTACCTCGAATCTTTTAGAATTGCCAGGATATATCAGCGCCTGGAAAGCAGGCTTTGCATATTGCAAATCTATTAAGTCAATTGACTTTGCAGGTACACTGTCAAAACGCATTGCCGCCAACCCGGCAAGTTCTCCCCTGCAGAAAATCCAAGCACCCCGATCCTTGCCGTATCAATTTTCCATTCTTTGGCCCTGGAACGTACAAGCTTTATTGACCTCTGCATGTCTGCCATTTCATCGCCATCAACCGTATAAGTCGAGTTAGGCTCACGGGCGAGCCGGTACTTAAGCACAAAAGCAGCAATACCATGATCAGATAACCAGCGGGCAACATTCGTTCCTTCTGAATCGAATGAAAGCTGGTAGTGGCCACCGCCGGGCGCTATAATTATTGCAGCACCATTTGCCCTGTTTGGCAACGGTAAATACACAGTAACGGAAGGATGATGTACACCAGTAACAACGCGTTCATTATTCGCATTAACCTTGATAACATCTGCAGAATCTTTCCCTTCAGATCCCGGCGCACCGTTTGGCCATAATAAAATTTCCTGTTGGGCACTTGTACTTATCGCAACAAAAAACAATGAAATAAAAATATATATCGGGATATTTATTCTTTTCATGCGCAGTTATTTTAGTATTCAATCAACAGGTGTTATTGTTACCGGCCCTAAAAGGCCAGATGGCTGCGGATTCCATTTAGATGCATCAAAGGGCCTGTAATTAATATTTACAAAATTTATCTCGTGGTAATTACGCCATTTTATCCCTTTGATATCCATATCACGGACCCGGTTTGCCATCAGGTTTACTACTTCGATCTTTATGGTATTGTTTCCCTTCTTTAATATTTACCGATCCTTGCGGTGAAAGGAATACTCCATAAAATGCCAGCATCCTGGCCATTGATCCATACATGAGCACTCTCATTCACTTTTCCCAGGTCAAGTAAATATTCACCGGCATCCTTTGAAGGAAGCACAAAATTCAAATTGTAAACGCCGGTTCCTGAAAATGAAATTGCTTTAGCATCGGGCAATTCCGTCCATGAAACAAGTTGCTGTAACTTTTGATCAGAGGGCATATCCGGGCCACCTTCAGTGAAATGTAAACTCCATTCGCCCTGTACTTTTATTGGGCTTTCATATTTTTCAACATATTTCCACTTACTTGTTCCCGGAACTTTGCCAGCATAGGTACGAAGGATCAATGATTCACCAGGCCTCAATTGCACCTCACATTTGTTTTACCATTGGCTATTGAACTGGATGCCAACCCGGATACTCCACTCTGAGGATCCATGATCAATACGGATCCACTTATGCCATTCAATGCAATATTTTCATCGATCGTTTTCGCAGTATGATTTACTAAATAATAATATTTTCCGTCGTTTAATGTCCTCCTTATAAATGTAAGGCCACTGTTCCTCAACGCTTCTCCCCTGATACCTGCTATCTGCAAACAGGCTTCGATATCATTTGATAAAAATATTTTTCCGGCACCGGTTTTCAGTTGAGCCGGGCCATCACCGGAATTTATAAATTTTAATGTAGCCAATATACTTTTAAACCTGTTTCTCCTGGCTGGAAGATTGTTAAGCCCCGGTACATCCTTTGGAAGTTCCTGGAAAATTACCGTTGCACCATTCTTAGCCAGCTGAATAATTTTTTCCAGCGTTTCAACGGGCATCAGGGTGCAAGCAGGAACAATCAGTGCTTTATGAATTGGGGCAGCAGGAACAACCTGTACGCTCCCATTAGTTACATTGGATTGGCCCAGCATTTTATCTGAAATAAAATCAAGTGAGTAACCGTTGTTCTGTAATTGCACAACAGCCTGGTTAAAATTTGTGGGTGTTAGCCATTGACCAGGATTGTGCGTGGTTAATTGCATATCTGTTCCCCTTGGACTGGATCAGGCATCATAAACGGGCCAATAGATCAGCAATTCATTATCGGCTTTGCCAGCCTGCAATACCGACTGGCAGCGGGCTATATAATTATTTAAAGCACTTACATGCGGCCATAAACTGTTTGTGGGGGTAAAATTACTTGAAGCGTAGAATTGCCACCGGGGAAGGGAATGTCATCCGGTGAATAAGTGGTGCCGTGATAAAATACATGGTTTACGCCTGCCAGGAATAATTTTTCAACTTCGGGCTTGCATTGCGAAAGCGAGGTTTTAAAATGATCTGTTAGCCAAACAAAAGTTTCGGATGCGGTTAACGGTTTTCCATAAACATGTGCTGCGGAACTTGCAAATTTAAATATAATGGGATTTGATCCGGGGTTAATTACATCAGTTGTGTCGTGGCGCAAACCGGGGATGGGAAAATAGCTTACTCCAAAATACGCTTCACATTCAGGGATATCTGCAGCAGCATACAGGTCGAGTAAATTACCCGGAGAACCATGTGCCTGGTATTTAGTTTTGGCTTTATATTTATGTGCCCAATTGGTCCAGTTAACCGCCATGTTATCTAATAACATCTGGCTAACTGTTTCACGGTAATCTGTTTTTACACGGCTCACATTTTCTGTTGAATCAGTACTTTGAAATTCCCTCAAGTAATTCCGCAGGTCATAACCTCTTCTCTTTTTAAATTCATCAAAAAGTACAGGTGACCAGTTTGCGTTATATACTTCATAGCTGTCGTTAAAAAAAACACGCACGCCGTGGGCTGAACCACTGAAGGATGAATCAAACCTTCTTAGATAATTATCAACAGCAGTTTTATTCAGGTGATTCATTACATATCCTTCACCTCCCGGAGCTGCCTCTTTACAAGCTGAAGTGTTTTACCTTACAAAAGGCCGCAGTAGCAGACCTCATTTACCAGGGGGTGCGGTCCAGTTTAAGTTGCCGATATTGTCCACTTTATCAAAGAGTGACATCATTTGCCCGCTGCTGCCATACGCGGTTAATGCCTGCAACCTGGCTCCTGCATCTACCTGTTTCAGATCCTTTAAAATTATTTTTTCAGTTACACCATTTCCACCTTCAACGGAATACTCCTGGATTATGATCTTTCCGGCGGCATCTTTTGCCGTTACCTGCGGGCCGCCGAAAGGCCAGCCGGTACCATTATTCATGTCAACACCCATCCCAACAGAAGTTGCTTTTTTTACTGTAAAATCCAGCATATTCATCCACTGTGGTGAAAGGAATTTTATATACCTGCTTTCATATTCTTTTGCTCCATAGATAGGTGTGATCTCAACACCCCCAAAACCTGCCTTGCTATAAAGGCCTATTACCCTGTCAAGATTTTTTTCGTCAACAGCGCTGCCCATCCACCACCACCTGGTCCACGGATGCATTTCCTTTTTCAGTGCTGGCCAGGGATTTAATTGTGCAGATAGATCCTGCAGCGACATAGCCCCACAAATACACAGCAACACTACCAACTTAATTTTTCTTTTCATTGTAATTATTTTATATCATAATATTTTCTCTACTGAATAACTTTCTTCAAGGTATTGGTTTCAAAGTAGAATCTGAATGAATTTAAAAAATTCATTTTTCAATAACACACATTATTGATGTTCTTATTTAAGCTCAATAATTTTTTGTTGTAACCCCGGAGCAGTAATTTTTATTTTTACAACCCCTCGTGTTTTTTGTGCCTGGACATACGCCAGCAATCTTCCATTAAACAATTTGCGTTTGTTCGCTTTGTAATCTTCGTGACTTACTGAGCTACCACTTTCCAGGCCTAATAAAGCAGCCGGGCCCTCAATGCTTATGGTAATTTCATTATCGGTATTCAGAAGAACAGGGTTTCCATCTTTATCTTCCACGGATATTTCAATATGTGCTAATTCTTTTCTTTCATGGTTTAAAGAACTGCGGCTGAAACAGCTTTTATCGCAAAAGCCTCGCCGGCCGTTCTTATAGTTTGCTGAACCAGATTAGTATTTTTATAACCTTTAACTGTCAATACGCCTGGCTGGTAAATGGTTTGCCAGGTGAGTATGCGTGTTTCCTTTACACCGGATAATTTCTTTTTGCCCAATGATACGTTATTAAGAAATAATTCTGCCTCATCGCAATTGGTAAAGCAACTTATGCGTACACTATCCCCTAATGTGTAATTCCACGCCGGGAGCTGGTTTCTTCTGCCACCACCCAAAGTTTTTGCAGTAGCCAGGTAGATCATTGGTTTACCTGTCCATAAACTTTTTCGGAAATAATATTCGCTTTTGGGGAAACCTGCCAGGTCAAATAAACCTGCACCATTACTTCTCGAAGGCCATGTTCGTGCTTCTCCCAAGTAATCAATGCCTGTCCATAAATATTGCCCTGAAATAAATTCGTTATCTGTTACTGCATTCCATGAAGCAAACTGGTGATTGTTCTCACTTCCATAAATGATCCTGGTGGGATATTTTTTATGGTCATCAGGATAACGGTATTCCTGGTAATTGTAACCTACTATATCTACATCTCCAGGTACAACTTTGTCCCGTTTGACATAACAACACCTGCAAGAGCGGCTGTTACCGGTCGTGAAGTATCATATTTTTTAACCGCTGCTGTTAAACGTTTTGCCAGCTCTCCCTAACCGGGAAGCGGAAGGATGGCCTGCTGTAAATCCTCTTCCATATATCTGTGGATTTCTTCCCGTATTTAATACTTCATGCGTATAAGGATCATTCGGATAATCTATTTCGTTACCAATGCTCCACATAATTATGGAAGGCCGGTTAAAATTTCGCAATACCATATCTCTTATATCCTGTTCGGCCCATTCATTAAAATAAGTGTGCGTACCATCGTTGCCGGGTTTGCCTACATTCCATCCCTGTATCCATTTATTTTTTCCAACCTCCCATTCATCAAAAGCCTCGTCCATTACAAGAAACCCCATACGATCCATTAAATCATACAGATAATCAACATGCGGATTATGGCTCATGCGAACTGAATTACAACCTGCATCTTTTAATTTTTCCAGGCGGCGCACCCATACTTCTTCAGGAACTGCTACGCCTAAGGCACCGGCATCATCGTGTAAACAAACACCTTTCAGCTTCATGCTTTTACCATTAAGAAAAAAACCTTTGTCTTTATCAAATAAGAAAGAACGAAAGCCCACCTCTTCATTAACATCATCTGTTTTTTTCCCATTCACAAAAACAGAAACCTGCAGTTTGTACAGTTTGGGGTCGTCTGTTGACCAGAGAGCAGGATCGTTAACAGTAAATGAAAGATTCGCATCACTATTAGAATTGCCACTTATTTTTATTTGCTGCTGAGTTTTTGCGATCACCTTTCCATTAACATCAGTTAAAAATGATCGAACAATCACGGGTGTACTGGCAGGAGATTGATTAACTACTGAAACAATAATCTTTGCTATTGCTTTTGCTTTAGAAACATACGGTGTTAAAAAACGAACTCCCCAAAGATCTATATGAACAGGATCTGTTGCAACCAAATAAACGTTACGGTAAATGCCTGAACCGGTGTACCATCGTGCATCAGCAAAATCGCTATGATCAGCTTTTACAGCGACAATATTTTTCCCTGTTTTATTAAGATACTTTGTTATCTCGTATTGAAATGGAATAAATCCATTAGGACGTTTACCAAGATAATGGCCATTGATCCAGACTTCGCTGTTTTTATAAACGCCATCAAAATAGAGAGAAATGTTTTTAGATCGCTGCAAAGAAGTAATGCTGAATGTTTTTCTATACCAACCGATACCTGCGGGCAAATAGCCGGTTGCACTCGCCCATATCTCTGCAAAAGGCCCTTCAATGCTCCAGTCATGAGGAAGCTCTACATTTCTCCAATCTTCCTCATTTAAGTTGGACCTATCCCCATTAGCAATATCTCCTTTATAAAATTTCCATCCGTCATTGAATAAAATTTTTTGCCTTACCTGCTGTGCAGATAAAGTTTTCACTGTAAATAAAAACAGGAGGATCAATATATATTTTCCTGGCTTTTTCATTGTTGCTTTTATATTGGGATCCTTTATTTTTCCCTCCTGAATAACCTTCCTGTATTCTCAATTGTGGGCCATCCCTGCTGATCTTCATACAAAGGTTTAATATTAAGTAAAGATGCACCCCTGGCTGCACGGGTGTATGCATGATAAACAATAAAGGTTGTATCATGTTCCGTAAAAAAACCGTTGTGCCCTTTACCCGGTGCGGTACTATCTCCTGCAAGAAAAAGGGTATACATATTTTCCACCCAGCTTTCACCTTGCTTGTTAAGATATGGGCCTGTAACAGTTTTAGAACGACCTGTTACCATTTGGTAAGTGCTTTCCATGCCCGCACAGCACTTACCCCGGGAAGCAATGATATAATAATAATCCGGGTCTCTTATTATAAAAACGCCTTCCCCCAAAGAAGTTGTAAGCGTAACCAGTTGAGGTGTTTCACTTTTTAATTTTCCTGTTTTAGGATCCAGTTCTACCATACGTAATCCTGCTTTATAAGAACCATATACTAACCATACCTTCCCATCTTTATCAGTAAATATATTTGGGTCGATCACGTTTACGCCTTCACCACCATTCTTATAGCTGATAACCTGTCCATGGTCTATCCATTTGTATCCAGGCTTGTTCCTGTCGAGGGTTGTATTGCTGGCGTAGCCAATGCTGGAATTAAAATTCATCCATGCTGAAACCGAATAGTACAAATGATACTTCCCATCGCGATAATGAATGTCGGGTGCCCATAAACTTCCGTCCTGGTTGGGTATATCCGTTTTATGCCATACAGGCAATGATGTGGAATCGAATACTCTCCCCGCATTCTTCCATTGTATCCTGTCCTGCGAAGTTTTAATTGACACACCCCTGCCGGTAGCAAAAACATAATATGTGTCTCCTTCTTTTATCATTACCGGGTCATGCACACGGAGATCGCCTTTTAAAGGATTAAGGGTATCCTGGGCATAGATATAGTATGATCCTGGTAACAAATAAAATATGAGCATTAATTTTATGGCCTGTTTCATTTATTTTTTTTCTTTAATAAATATATCAATGTTAATGGGGCTAAAAGCCCGTTTAGAACCCTTGACCTTATCCCCTGGCTGAAGCCAGGGGCAATACAGTTGAAGCCTGGCTCATAAATTATTTTCAGCATTTTTAATTTAACCATTATCCGGTATTGCCCTGCTCTTTAGAGTAAGGTTGATGAGTGAAATTATCCAAGGCTTTAGCCTCATTATCTTTTTCAAATATAAAATGCCGGTGTTTTGTATTGATTTATTTTTCTTTCACCGCGGAGAAAATGAGTTACATGAGTTTTCGCGGAGAATATTTTTTAAATTAAACGCTGGAAGGTTTTAGAAACCTTCCAGGTTACTTCTCTGCGGAAACTTTGCGTCCTTTTTTCTCTGCGGTAAAGGATGGAAAAATTTTACTGCAAGTAAATCCATCTCTCTTCCCTCGAACTCCTGAACACCGCATCTATAACTTTCATATTATTAACCGCATCATCCAATCCATATGGCACAGGTGTATTGTTAAGAATAGCTTTTGAAAAAGCATCAGCCTGCAGGGTGTATTGATCAACGGGGTTGAAAAGAATTTTACCAGGGCCTGCTTTTGAATGATGCCATATGATTGTATCCTCGTTTGGCGGCGCATTGAAAGGGATCTCGATCTCTATCCTTCCCTCCGTGCCCAATATATTTATACGCTGGAAAGGGAACAATTGTGTTGAACAGGTAAAGGTTGATGTGCCGGAATTGAAATCGATAATGCCGGAGGCTATCCGGTCCGTTTGCAATTTCGGATCAAATTCTGTGAACCCAACAACCCTCACCGGTTCCTTTGCAAATAGAAACCTGGAAAGCGAAACACAATAACACCCAATATCCATCATGCCACCACCGCCTGCCTCTTTCTTATTCCTGATATTATTTGGATCAATATTGTGATAAGAAAAAAAAGACTGTATGGTTTTTAATTCGCCTATTATCCCATCATCCAAAAGTTTTTTAGCATACTGCCATTGCGGATGAAACCTGTACATAAAAGCTTCCATCACTTTCAGCCGGGGATGTTTATTTGCAACATCCGCAAGGTGCTGTGCATCTGCAGCATTGAGCCCTACAGGCTTTTCACACAACACATGTTTACCCGCTTCCAGGCACCTTGTCGTCCATTCAACATGCAAATGATTAGGAAGCGGAATATAAATGGCGTCTATCTGCGGATCGCTTAACAATGCTTCATAGGTACCATAGGCTGTAGGGATCCCCAGCAATGCCGCTACTTTTTGAGCAGCATCCATATCCCGTGATGCAATTGCAACAACATCACATAATTCTCCTTTCTGAATTGCAGGGATCACTTTCTCCCTGCCAATCTTTGCGGTGCTTAGTATACCCCATCTAACTTTATCCATACTGAAAACTATGCAGCTTTTTTAATTAAACAATGATTTCATTTACCAGGTCAGCTTTAGCAACGAAACTGCCTGCCTTGGCACGATCCAAAATCAATCTTCATTTTTCATTTTTTACTTCAGCTTTTTCTTGGCTTACCTTCAGTTTGTAACTGCCCTGCTTTTTCCAATTGGCAATTTGTTCCGCAGTCGGGTTTTGCGGCGATCCCATTTTCTTCCATACTTCATAAGAATTGCTGTGTTCATTATCGATCCGGTATGCTGTAAGCATTACTTTTTTTGACAGGCAATACCATTTACATGTAACTGTTACAGGCTTCTCCGGTCATCCTGTATATCGTCATCATGATAATTCCAGACCATACGGTTGCATTCTTTTATCTTTTGCAGCCAAGCGCCCAATATCAGTATTGCTCTCTGACACTGGAATCTACATGGTTCTAAAATCATACATCTGGTTAGCCTGCTACTGCAACCCGTTTGCCTTTCATCATACCAAACATGCGAAATACATTCAGCACCGGTTTGTCAACACCGTTGGTAGCCAGGTCCCGGAAGCCATAAAACCAGGGTTGATTTTCAAATTCAAACGACCAGGAAACAGCCCCAATAAAATTAACTTTATATTGATCGGCCAGTACATATTTGCGTGCAAAAGAAGCAGCCGTATAGCTGGAGTACATGGTGCCGTTGCGATAAGCATTCTCAGGATTGGTGGCCATGCCGCAGGCAGCACAACCTTCAGGATCAGATTCACCAATGATGATAGGAAGATTTTTTAATTGTGGATAGGAAGCAACAATCTTAAATCCTGCTTCAATATCCTGCAACTGTGTACCCATATTCATCGCACACCATGCCATTCATCAACTCGCGGTGTCCCTTTGCATGGAACAGATATAAATCAAGCGGCGAACCAATTTTTCCGGTTGCATAATTGGTATCGTTGATACAATGTTTTAAAAATGCTTTCAGCAAATGCTGTGCACCTTCACCTGCAGGTCCTGCTATATTCAGTACCGCCGATCCTTGCTGTTGGCAATGCTCTTTTTACAGCATCAGCTGTATAATCATACAATTTAAAAAATTCTTCCATGGTTCCTTTCCAGTAACCAATATTGGGTTCATTCCATACTTCCCAGTACCAGCTTTCCACTTCTTTTTTCCCATAGCGTTCAACACAATGCTTTACCCATTGATAAACCAATTCTCCCCATTTTTTATAATCTTTAGGAGGATATGCCCAGCCTGTAAATATATTATTATAAGGATTCCGGGTTTCCAGTCATGTTTATAAGGTTGCAGGATTTGTTGATAATGCTTCCGGCATAAAGCCGATCTGCGCCAGCGGCTTCATGCCTCGTTGTAATATAGGTATCAAAAATACTGTCAACGATCTTCCAGTTATAAATGGGATTACCATTGGCATCTTCGGTATATGCATTGGTAGAACCCCATTTTAAAGCAGCTGTGCCATCGCCGGTTGTAATAAATTATGTGCACGTACATATACAGGCACAGGACTTAATGCAGCAATTTCAGAAAGTAATTTTTTACCATCTTTCATATAGGTATAGTTCGGCTCATCATAACCAAACCATGCCCATACAGGTTTCATATCGCCGGTTTCTTTTATTAAGATCAACATGGATGGTTGCTGTAGTTGTTTGGGATCTTGATATTAAAGTTGAAAGGAGAATAAATGATGTGATTAATAAGCAAGCTTTGTTCATTATTTATAGTTTGTTTACAGTATTTGAAATTTTAAACTTCTACCGCAGAGAACATGAGTAAACAGTCCCGATAGCTATCGGGATCGCAGAGGTGTTTTAAATCTGCGAAAACTTTGCGCTCTTATGTTCTCTGCGGTGGAGTTAACTCTGCGAAAACTTTGCGCTCTTATGTTCTCCGCGGTGGAGGTTAGTTTCCATCGGGTTTTACAGAAGCCATTGATGGGCTCGCGGCCAATAAAATGATGAAAAATGCCAGGCTTTGCAGGATCAAAATCCGGCACATCGCCTTAAAAATATTTTGCAAGAGCCGGAACATTTTCTTTTATTCCTTTTACAATGATCCTGGCAATTTCATAAGCTCCAAACGGGGAAAAATGCGTATCATCCTTAACTCCTTTGTTTGACCGGGATAAGTATTCGCCGGAAAGTGTACAAAAGCTTTAATTGATTCCTGCGGTCCCCATGCTTCATACATTATTTTACTCATTGCATTTAGATCAATCAATGCAGTATTTTCTTCTTTGGCCGTTTGCCTTACTGCCTCCGGATAATCGCCTAAAGTTTCTTTATTTTCCGCTACTGTCAAAGCTGCGTCTTTGCATAGACGTTACAAGTACGGGATGCCACCTTTCTTTCTTACTTCCTCAATAAAATATTTCAAATCTTTTTTATAAGTAGTAAAGGCTCCCACACCTGGGCCATTTTGTTTTTGATCGTTATGCCCAAACTGCACAAACGCATAGTCGCCGGCTTCATCAAACTCAATAGCTTTTCAAATCTTCTTTCGCTTATAAAACTGCTGAGAGATTCCCCTGATTCTGCATAGTTTGCAACAGCAATTTTCCCGGTTGAAAAAATGACGGAATCATTTGTCCCCATGCAGTATAAGGTTCTTCAGCCTGGTCCACCTCTGTAGAATTTCCCGCAAGAAACATGGTGATAACATCATTTCCGGCCGGCGAAATCTCAATGGTTCGAACTTTCGGAGCTTCACCATTGAACTCAAGTGTTAGTTTATCATCCCAATGAAGGTATGTTATGTTCCCGGGGTTTTAGGCGAACTCTTATGATGCCGTGCGTTTCTTATCATGCTGTCGCGAATATGAAGAGTAAATTCAACTGTTTTATTTCTCCGTCTTTTGTTTGAAGTCGGTTCACCATCATTCGCCTGCACTCGGCGCGAATGGCGCTGTCCGAAGTTCCATCTTTATCTCCCAGGGTAATTTTTACATCATAATTGCCTTCCGGAACTTTTACAGAAAAATAAAAAGGTTTGACGACTGGTAAAAAATCACCTTTGCCGGAAGCCATCGTTCCTAAGTCGATACCAAAACCTTTTTCAGGAGTGTAAAATGATGTGGCTAACACCTGCGTATACCCGCTCCTGAGAAAATGGGCCGAAACTAAATTTCATCCCACTTTGAGCAGATGGCCGGTGGCTGATGAACTTTTATGGGGAGAACTGCAGCTAACAAAAGCCTAATATAACAATTATCAATAAATTCAAAAGTTGTTTCATCAAATTATTTATTGTGACGTGATGGTATAAAATTTTCCGTCAACGCTTTTAAATGTGGTTATATAATGCCTTTATTATAAAGGCAAGTTTTTGTGATTTTGCAATCGCGCCTTCGATTCTGACAGGAACTGTAGTTCTTAAAACACAGGCGCCGCCTGCTTTTGAGAGAATGTCTGCTTTTAGAAGTTTCGCATTTTTCCACTGCATATCTATTACAAAATTTCCTCTTGCCATCAGTCCCTTTATTGTCCTTCCTTCCATGCCGCAGGTAATGCAGGCAACAACTGAACTATCCAAGATGGCTTTGCAAAAACATTTCAGCAATACCTGCCGTTGCGCCAAAATTTCCATCGATCTGGAATGGCGGATGCGTATCAAATAAATTATTGAGTGTTGAAGTCTTTCAATAATTCCTGGTACATTTTATAAGCATGGTCACCATCGAGCAATCTTGCCCAGAAATTTATCTTCCAGGCTTTGCTCCAGCCGGTACCGCCATCGCCACGAATTTCCAGAGTCTTGCGTCTTGCATTGGCAAAATCCGCATCAAGCAATGGAGAAATTTCGCGGCCAGGATGCAATGCCAAATAAATGAGAAACATGCCTGTGTTGAGGATCTTCATCTTCCCAATCACCATACCATTCTACAAGATTTCCTTTTTTGCCAATCTTCAAGGGACTGAGCTTTGCTGCGCTTTTCTTTCAGCAATGTTGCGAAATCTTTATCAATATTTAGAATACTGTCGGCTTCAATAATATTGGTAAAAGATCCCAGATAATTTCCATGTCCATCGCAGATGCAATGGTAACGGTTCCTTTAAAACCATTGGGATGCAGGTAAACATTTTCCGGTGAAGTGGAAGGCGCAGTAACCAACATGCCGTCTTTTTCCACCAGCCAATCCAAACAAAACTCAGCAGCGGATTTCATTAACGGATAAGCCGTTTCCTTCAAATATTTTTTATCGCCGTAAAACGATAATGCTCATATAAATGCTGGCTCAGCCAGGGACTGCCAAGACTCCAGTTGGCCCATTTAGGATCACCATACCTTCACCAACCGGGTTTGTTTGTGCCCAGATATCGGAATTATGATGTACCGCCCAGCCCCTCATGTTATAATAATTTTTGGCGGTCGCGGTTCCATTCTTAGCCAGCCGTTTAATATGTTCGATCAATGGCTCGGTCATTTCGGAAAGATTCAGATTTCTGCCGGCCAGTAATTCATCTGCAGGTTGATATTGGTTGTATAATTGCTTCCCCATGGCGGCCGTAATGTTCATTCCAGATGCCTTGCAGGTTTGCAGGCATACCACCCGGCCGTGAAGAAGAAATCAGTAAATATCGGCCAAACTGAAAATACAATTCTTCCAGAGTATGATCGGCGCGCCGTACTTTATAATCGGCCAAACGTTTATCAGTGGCAACGCCGGTGCGGTTATCGGTTAATGAAAAAGTAACGCGGTTAAAATATTTTTGATAATCTTTTATATGAGCGTTAAAATTGGCTGATAATTTTTTTTCATTGCGCTGCAAATAATTAATGGCAATCTTTTCTTCATCTATCCCATCTTTATCCGGACATTTATCAAAACCATTAAAACTCGTTGCAGCAGAAACAAAAAACAACACTTCAGTTGCATTGGAAATTATAAAGATGTATCTGTATTACTGATTTGCCCTCCGTCACGTGTAATTGCTTTTATTCTGAACTGAAAACGCATTCCATCACAAGCTGCGCTGTCGTCATAAATAAATGGCTTTGGCAATCTTCTTTCATCATTGGTGATCCTTGCTTTTCCTTTAAGGATCAATTCTTTTGTTGCAGTTACCGATTTTTGATATTTCAATTCATGATTGACATCACCGAAAAATTTAAAGCTTTTGCTTTACTGGCTTTAACTCGAATAACGATTACCTGGTCGGGTGCGGATGAAAATATTTCCCGTGAATAATTAACACCGTTCACAGTGAATCGTGTAGTGGCAGTTGCATTTAAAATATTAAGGTCGCGATAATACTTTGGCGGCTCCATTGAATTGTTGCCTAATAATAATATCGCCAAGAGGCTGGTACATTTCTGTATCGGGCCCCTGCATTTTATGGAGCAAACGAACAGCCTGGCCAATACTGTCTTTAAATAAAGCATCTCTTACAGGTTGCAGATATTTGGCGCATCCGGATTGGGATTTAAATCAACAGGCCCACCCGTCCACAAAGTTTGTTCATTTAATTGTATCAATTCTTCACCTGGCCTTCCAAATATCATAGCGCCAAATCGGCCGTTTCCAACGGGTAAGGCTTCGTTCCAATCTTTGGCCGGTTTATCATACCAAACACCAGTTTCTTTTGCTGGGCAAAAGCTGGTTGTG
>CAVZYY010000007.1:0-112895 GCA_963779595.1 uncultured Chitinophagaceae bacterium
AACAATGCATTGGTAGCTTCTTCTGATTCAGCTACAACAAAATGGGATATTGCATTCAGGGGCACAACCATACTAACCAATGCGGGTACAAGCGGGCCGGGAAATGGAGGAGCTTTTGTTCAAATTGGTACATTTGATGCATTGACTTCAATTTCTGTTGATTCAACCTTTAAAACAGACGCGGCACCGGCTTATGCAATAACTACGGGCTCCGGAAAAGGCTGGTACAACTACGACGGGGCAAACAACCTTATAACTCCCTTGCCAGGCCGCGTGTTAGTCATCAGGACAGCTTCGGGGAAGTACGCAAAACTGGAGATCAGCAACTATTACAAAAAAGGCATTACTCCCGCAGCTTCTGCCACAGATGATGAAAAATTGCATAGTCAGCGTTATTATGGCTTTAGGTATACGTTCCAGGTAAACGGAACAAAGGACTTTTAACAAGTTTTATAGTTACTCAAAAAAGGCGTTCCAATTCCAGGGCGCCTTTTTTTATGAAAGTAGCAGAAACACGGTAAGGTTTTCAGTGCATGTATTCATACCTCAACCAGTTTATTTCCTGATACGGCATATTTTTTTCCAATAACGAAACAGCATTGATCGAATTGAACCCACATTTGCAAAATGATTAAAAAACTAACTGGTATTGGTATTATTCTTTGTTGCTGTATTTGTAGCAGTAAAGCCCAGGTGCTTACAGCAGCCCAAAAATTGATCTTAACTAATGAAGATTCTCTAAATGCAGGTACCGGAAAGTCTCAAACCGTGATCTCAGGTTATGGCAGCGCATTTTATCAAAGAGATTTCAATGAACAAAAAGCAGCCATCAGCCTTGAACGCGTTGTTTTGTTTGTTGGCCATCGATTCAATGCCAACATCGCCTTTTTCTCCGAGATGGAAATTGAAAATGCAAAACTAAGCGGTGAGGGCAGTGGCGGTGAAATTGCCATGGAACAGGCCTATCTTAAATTCAACCTGAATTCCAGGCATTATATTACTGCAGGTTTATTCATTCCACGCATAGGGCTGCTCAATGAAAATCATTTACCCATCAATTTTAATGGTGTGGAAAGGCCGGTCGTTGAGCAATTGGTCATTCCAGCCACCTGGAGAGAATTGGGAGTTGGTTTTTATGGAAGATCAAAAAGAATTCCTGTCAATTACAGTGTTGCAGTTTTAAACGGGCTCAATTCAGCAACCTTTCTGCATGGCACGGGTTTAAGAGACGGCCGTTTTGAGGGGAGCAGTGCTACTGCCAATAACCTTGCAATAACAGCGGCTATTCAATATTATTATAAAGATTTTACATTCCAGGTTTCAGGCTATGCCGGGGGTACCAATGGCCTTAGTAAACGGGCTAGTGACAGCCTCGAGTTAAATTCAGGCATATTCGCTTTACCGGTTTATTTGGGTGAAGCAAATATTCAATGGGCTAAAAACGGCTTTAGTGTAAAAGCACTCGGCGCATATATTTCTATCCCGGATGCTTCCAATATCAATAAAGCTCACAACAACAATATCAGCAACAGCATGTATGGGGCTTATGCGGAGATCGCTTATAACCTGTTTGAAAATAACCCTAAAATGAAGGATCACGCATTGAATGCCTTTTCACGTTTTGAGATCCTGGACCTGAATGCAGGTATTCCGGCAAATGCTATTTATGACGGCACTGAAAAACAACAACATGTTGTGGTGGGACTAACCTATTTGCCTATACGCAATGTTGTTATCAAAGCGGATGTCCGGCTGCTGCATACCGGGACGGAAAACCCTGCCCTGGTCATTAATCCAAGCCCCGTAAGAATTCCTTACAGGCAAAACAACCAGTTTTTAAACATCGGGATCGGTTATTCATTTTAATATCAACATTTGCAACGTAGAAATTTTATTAAAGGCGCCTGCAGGATCTGTTTACTGGGAACCGTTGCATCCATGGCAGCGGATCTCTCATCCTGTAGCCCGGCTACGGGTAAAAATGTTTTCAGGACGGTAGCAAAAGATAATAAAATTGAAGTGCCGCTTTCTTTATTCGATACCGGCCCATTCCATGTCATTAGCCCGGATAAATATCCATTCGAGATCGCTATCGAAAAAAAAGATGGGAATAATTACCAGGCCTTATTGCTTAAGTGCACCCATTACCAGAACCAGCTAACGATAACGGGCAATGGATTTGTTTGCACTGCACATGGAAGCAGGTTCGACAGGAACGGGAATGTTTTAAAAGGGCCGGCAGCCAATATGTTACAGCATTTAAATACCCAAATAATCAACAACAATCTCTTAATACATTTAATTTAAATTAATTTATGAAAAAGATCATACTGGCTTCATTGATAGCCTCCGCCCTGTTTACTTCCTGTTCAAAAGATGACACGGCCCCTGCAACGGATTTTAATGTATTGAAAGATGGCGCTATCACTGATTTTGTGAACAAAGTGGCCGTGCCCGCCTACGCGGAGTTAAAAACAAAAGGTAATGCTTTAAATGCTGCTGTCGTTGCTCTAAACAGCACCACCACAGATGCAAACCTGTTGACAGCTAAAAATGCATGGAGGGATATGCGGAGCACCTGGGAAAGTTGTGAAGGCTTTTTATTTGGCCCGGTAGACAATGATGAGTATGATCCGGAAACTGATACATGGCCTGTGAACTTCAACGATATGGACCTGCTGCTTGCCGGCGCAACGCCTTTATCCACCGAAGTTGATATCACCGCATTGAATTCAAGGGCATTAAAAGGTTATCACCCGATCGAATACATGCTTTGGGGCCAGGACGGCGACAAGACCGCCGCTCAATTTACCGCACGCGAAAAAGAATACCTGGTGGGCCTTTCCTTACACCTTAAAAAACAAGCGGAGCTTTTATACAATAGCTGGGACACCAATGGCGGCAATTATGCAGACATATTCTTAAAGGCCGGTAATGGCAGCACCGTATTCACGAGGAAGCAGGATGCCTTCCTGGCGATCGTTGATGGCTTGACAGGTATATGTGGAGAAGTGGGCGACGGTAAAATGAAAGACCCTTTTGATGCACTGGATCCCCAGATAGTAGAATCGCCTTTCAGCGGTAATTCAGTAACTGATTTTACAAATAATATCCGGGGTGCCTTTAATGTTTACCAGGGCAAATTTAATGCTGATGGTTTGGGGCTGGAAGATCTTGTGAAATCAAAAAACACATTGCTGGATGTGGAATTGAAGGCAAAATTCAATGCAGCTATTGAATCATTTAATGCCATCACCCTTCCTTATGAAGAAGCGATCATTTCACAGCGTACACAGTGCCAGAATACGATGAACGCGATCAATGCCCTGGCGGTAACCATTGAAACCGGGTTGAGGCCATTTGTAATTCAATATATCACTGATTAATTTTAAATCGCAATTTTGAATATATTCTCCACGATGAGGATCCGTAAAACATACATTGTAACTGCAGCCATTATTTTGCCGGTCATACTGATGATGTGCCGCAAGGCAGGTGAATTCCCGGAAGCAGATTTTGATCCCCGCCTTTCCGGTGGGCTCGCCACTGTTTTTGACGAAAGCAGCAAAGCTTTTGGTCATAATGTAGAAGGGATGAATGGCAATGACCAGTATACGCATGACCTCGGTGACCATGCTGTAGAACAAACATTTGTTACTGCGCCTGCGCCTGTAAACAGTGGCCTGGGGCCCGTGTTCAGCAATGTGAGTTGTATCAGCTGTCATCACAATGATGGCAAAGGAAATCCAACGGCTGGCCTCGTGAATTCATCTTTATTAATTCGGCTAAGCGTTCCCGGTACTGGCCCCAACGGCACCTCGCTTCCTGTACCGGGCTTCGGATTACAGTTGCAGGATCTTGCGGTATTCGGGCAACAGCGGGAAGCAAGTATTGGTATCAGTTATGCCGAGGAAATGATAACATTCCCGGATGGGGAGATCGTGAGCCTGAGGAAACCCACGTATAGTTTGAACAATCCATATTTGGCATTGCCTTCAGATCATATGTTGAGCCCGCGAATGGCTCCCCCGTTTTTTGGATTGGGATTATTACAGAATATCCCCGAAGCAACATTGCTATCCTATGCAGATGAGAACGATGCCAATGGAGATGGTATCAGTGGCCGGCCCAATTATGTATGGGATCAATATTTGAATAAAAGAATGATCGGCCGCTTCGGCCTGAAAGCAAATACGGCTACCATTCTCACACAGGTAGCATCTGCATACCACCAGGATATGGGAATTACAAATTACCTGTTTCCGAAAGAAAGTAGTTTTGGCCAGTCACAAAGCGATGGACTGAATGATGAACCCGAATTAGCTGACAGTACTCTGAATGCCGCAGTTTTTTATATTAAATCCCTCGCAGTGCCGGCAAGGAGGAGTGTAACTGATCCCATTGCTTTAGACGGAGAAAGGCTCTTTAAACAGATCGGTTGCGCCAATTGCCATACGCCTACTTTGCAAACAGGCATAGATCTAAGTCTAAAAGCTATCAGCAACCAGCGTATACACCCTTATACAGATCTGCTATTGCACGATCTTGGTATTGGCCTGGCAGATAACCGGCCGGATTTTTTAGCGAATGGAACCGAATGGAAAACACCGGCTCTATGGGGTATCGGCCTGTTTGAAAGAACCAACGGAGTTCCTTTTTATCTCCATGATGGCAGGGCAAGAACCATTGAAGAAGCCATTTTGTGGCATGGGGGTGAAGCAGAAGCATCCAGGAATAAATTTGCTTTATTGGCTACAGCCGATCGTAAGGCACTTATAAAATTTATTAAATCATTATAAAAATGATATGTTGAGCGTGTAGCAGAAATTGAAAAACAGATACTTATTAAATAGAGAGGCAGCTTAAAATTAAGCTGCCTCTTTTGTGCTTGTGATTTCAGAGGTTTGCAATGAATATATAAAACTTATAGTTTCATTTAAATTTCAACAAACACTTAGTGGGACCTTAAAGCGGAATGTTTTCATTTGTACGGAAAGCTTGTAAAAGAACGGGAGTAAGACTACTCCCGTTTTACCCTAATAAAACCCTAAACCAGCAAAAATCTTACTCTGTCACTGTTCCTTCTTCATTGATCAAAACTTCTTTCTGAGTGTTTTCAGGAGTCGTGATCTTTATCCTATAATATGGTGGAATTCCCGGTAATTGCATTTTTGCGCACTCGGTAACTTTAGCATTTGCATAATTTATTGCCAATGCATCGGTTACATGTTGGGGCAATGCTTCCGGTGAATAATTGATCTTGGTTTTGATGATGGCGCCAGACCTGTCAAATTCAGCCGTTTGCTTCAAACTATCTGCGTTCAAAAAATTAGCAACATAATTACCACTATAACTTTTGTTCCAGTGATTATCACTTGCCACGGCAAACTGGCTTTTAAAGGAGGTGTTCACATTTTCAGGGATATCGATCTCCCTGGATGGACTTTTTTTCTTTTTCTGAGCGTAGGTGGATGCACTTAGTAAAAGAAAGGTGCACAGCAGAAAAAAAGTGTTTTTCATACGTTAACATTTTTTTTAATGATGACTTATAAATAGCCAAGACCTAATTACGAATATTATGCCAAGCGCCTAAATTGTGGATAAATGCAACAAAAATCGGTACATCTTTAACCTGGTTCCGGAACATCTCCGTTCTCATTCATATTTCACGTAGTATTTTGCTAACTTTGCACACTTTTATTTTATTTAATACATCATTCCGGAAGGATACATATGTCAGCCAGATATAGAGAATACCAGCAACTTAATTTGCCCCTGATCAGCCAGGAAGTATTGAAAAGTGGGAAAATCGCAGGCTTTTGAAAAAAGTGTTGAATTAAGAGAAGGTAAGAAGCCATTTGTTTTTTACGAAGGACCTCCAAGTGCCAATGGATGCCTGGCATACACCATGTGATTTCAAGAACATTAAAAGACCTTGTTTGCCGGTATAAAACCATGCAGGGATTCCAGGTAAAACGAAAGGGGGATGGGATACACATGGATTACCAATAGAATTGGGCGTAGAAAAATTATTGGGCATTACCAAAGAAGATATAGGTAAAAAAATATCTGTTGAAGAATATAATGCCAAATGCCGGGAAGAAGTAATGAAGTATAAAGACAAATGGGATGAGGATAACAAAGAAAATGGGTTATTGGGTTGACCTCGACAATCCTTATATAACTTTTGAAAATAATTATATTGAAACCTTTGGTGGTGCTTGAAGGAATTGTATAAAAAATATTATATGAAAATGTTAGTATACAACCTTACTCACCTGCTGCCGGAACAGGTTTAAGCTCTCATGAATTAAACCAGCCTGGCACTTATAAAGATGTAAAAGATACCAGTGCGTGGCCATGTTTAAAGCCGTAAAAAATGAAAAAAGTCAACATTTTTATTTGAGGCTGCTAAAAGTAATGAGACTTTTCTTTCTTGCATGGACAACTACTCCATGGACCTTACCTTCAAATTTTGGATTAGCTGTCGGGCCCAATATTGATTATGTTCTTGTACGAACTTTTAACCCATATAGCGGAAAACCATGTGCCGTTATTCTTGCCCAAAATCTTGTTGCATAAATATTTCCCGGAACATCTTGATGAATGGATGGAAGGGAATAATAGCTTTGTATAAGGCAATAATCAACTGGCTGGATAAAGGGAATGATGAGAGTATTATAGAACAAAATGCGACGTTGAAAAATGAGTTTGATAATCTTATGAAAAAGAAACAACTCCCCTACAAAGTGATATCTCAATTTAAAGGATCACAAATTGAAGGTTGCGATATGAACAGCTATTACCATTTGAAGCAAATACACTGGAAGAAATTAGGAATTCAAACTCCAGGTGCACATCCTTTAAAGTAATTACGGGAGATTTTGTTACAACAGAAGATGGAACCGGTATTGTTCATACGGCTCCGGCTTTTGGTGCAGATGATTTTAAAGCAGGCAAAAAAAATAACCTGGGTATATTAACCCTTGTTGATAAAGAAGGAAAATTTGTAGAGGGTGTTGGGGAATTCAGCGGGCGCTTTGTAAAAAATTATAAAGATGATCCGGACTATATTGATGTAAATGTGGACATATGCTGTAAAGCTAAAAAAAGAGAACAGGGCATTTAAAGTTGAAAAATACGAGCACAATTATCCCCATTGCTGGCGAACCGATAAACCAATAATTTATTATCCGCTTGATGCGTGGTTTATAAAAACTACAGCCGTAAAAGACAGGATGGTTGAATTAAATAAAACCATTAACTGGAAGCCTGCTTCAACCGGTACCGGCCGTTTTGGAAACTGGCTGGAGAATATGGTTGACTGGAACTTAAGCCGAAGCCGATTTTGGGGAACACCCCTTGCCGATCTGGAGAACAGAGGATGGGGATGAAGAAAAATGTATCGGTTCTATAGAAGAATTAACATTGAAATAAAAAAAGCAGCAGCCAGTATTAGATGGAGAGACAAATAAACATTATTTGCATGAAGGCATTCTTGATCTGCACAAGCCATATGTAGATGATATTATATTGGTAACCGAAGACGGCCAGCCCATGAACCGCGTGCCGGACCTCATAGATGTATGGTTCGATAGTGGAGCCATGCCTTATGCGCAATGGCATTTTCCTTTTGAAAATAAAGAAACATTTGAAGCAGAATTTCCCGGCAGATTTTATTGCAGAAGGAGTGGATCAGACCCGAGGATGGTTTTATACACTTACATGCGTTAGCAGTGCTGTTATTTGATAGTGTTGCGTATAAAACAGTGGTGAGCAATGGATTGGTTTTAGATAAAAACGGTAATAAAATGAGTAAGCGACTCGGTAACGTGGTTGATCCCTTTGAAACCATTCGATAAATTTGGCGCTGATGCACCCGGTGGTACCTGATAACCAATGCCTCACCATGGGATAGTTTGAAATTTGATGTAGAAGGAATAAAAGAAGTACAGCGCAAATTTTTCGGAACACTTTACAATACTTACCAGTTTTTTGCACTATATGCCAATGTGGATGGATTTAATTTTAAAGAAAATTATATTCCAATTGAGCAAAGGCCTGAAATGGACAATGGATACTTTCTTCATTGAATACCTTATAAAAACAGTTGAACAAAGCCTTGATAATTATGAGCCAACCCAGGCAGGCAGGGCAATCGAAGAATTTGTGGATGAACAACTAAGTAACTGGTATGTGCGTCTCTGCCGGCGCCGGTTCTGGAAAGGTGAATATGAGCATGATAAGATATGTGCTTACCAGACCTTGTATGAATGCCTGGAAACGATCAGCAGGCTGATCGCCCCTATCGCTCCTTTCTTTGCGGATTGGTTGTACAGTAATCTGAATATTGTTACCAAACGTTTTGAAACAGAATCCGTTCACCATACTTATTTCCCAAAAGCAGATGAAGCTTCCATAAATATGCCCTGGAAAAAAGAATGCAACTTGCCCAGGATGCCTCTTCCCTGATCTTATCCTTACGAAAAAAAGTGAATATTAAGGTAAGGCAGCCCTTGCAAAAAGTATTTATCCCGGCTATCAGATAGCAGCATGGCAGACAATATAAAATTGGTAGAAGAGATCATAAAAGCAGAAACAAATATTAAGGAAGTTGAGATCTTAAATGCTGAAAATGATTTTATCCGTAAAAAGGCAAAAGCCAATTTTAAGACCCTTGGTAAGAAATTGGGCCCCAAATGAAATGGGCTGCTTCCAGATCGAAAAATTCGACAACGCAGCTATAGAGAAAGTGCAGCAGGGAGGTTTTGTTTTAAACAGTGAAAAAGTAGCGGCGGGAGAAGAGCCATCATCATTCAGGGTGAAGACCTGGAGATCATAACAGATGAGATCCCGGGTTATGAAATAGCCGGGAAAGGCCCATTAACTGTGGCACTGGATATTACCATTAACGAAAATCTTCAACAGGAAGGCAATGCAAGGGAATTTGTAAACCGGATCCAAAATATCCGGAAAGACAGTGGTTTTGAACTGACTGACCGTATAGCTGTTACCGTAAACGAAAATGCTGAATTGCAATCTTCATTAATTCAATTTAAAGATTATATTTGCGGCGAAATTTTGTCAGATTCGCTTGAATTTGTCCCTAAGATCAGCAATGGAACTCAAATTGAAGTGAATGATGTCTCTTTAACCGTAAACGTACTTAAAAAAAGCGAGTAGTATGGCAACCCAGAAAAAAGCAGCAAAACCTGCAGCAAAAAAGCCGGCTCCTAAAAAAGCGGCTGCTAAACCAGTAAAGAAAGCGGCTGCACCTAAAAAATCAGCTAAGCCCACCCCGAAAAAGGTGGCAAAACCTGTAGCTAAGAAGCCTGTTGCCAAACCAAAAGCGATTGCCGCTAAGCCGGTCTCTAAAAAACAAGTAAAGCCTGCTGCAAAAGCGGCTATAAAAAAAGCACCTGCACCTAAGCCTGTTTCTAAAAAAGTTCCCGTATCTAAAGCTGCGACCGCAGCCCCGAAAAAAACTGCTAAACCTGTAATACCAGCGACAAAAAAGCCGGTAGCTGTTCAAAAACCGGTACAAACACCTATGCCTAAAAAAATAGAAGCGAAAAAGCCTTCCCCCAAAGAAGCTCATGCCAAGCCAACCCCAATTAAAGCGATCGCCAAAAATCCTAAAGATATTAAGGTGGCCCCGGCCAAGCCGGTAGTGATCCCAAAGATCACCACCAAAACCTCGCGTAAATACCAGCCTGATTTTACAAAATCAGTATTGGACCAGGTAAAAAATGATCCGGGAGCACCGATTGTACGTTATAATGATTCTGACCTTTTGGAATTCAGGGAACTCATTCAAAGAAAACTGGAAGCAGCCAAAAAAGAACTGAATTACCTGCAGGGCCTGATCACCCGTAAGGATGAAATGGGTGGGGATGAAAGCGAAAACCGCTACATGACCATGGAAGACGGCAGTTTAAGTATGGAAAGGGAACAGCTGAGCCAGATGGCAAGCCGCCAGATCACTTTTATTGACCATCTCGAAAAAGCGATTATGCGCATTGAAAATAAAACTTATGGTATCTGCCGTGTTACCGGGAAATTGATCGACAAAGCAAGATTAAGAGCGGTTCCGCATGCTACCCTTAGCATTGAGGCCAAGATGGGCATCGTAAAATAAGGAATAAGAAATTTTAAATAAGAAAGTAATAGTAACTGGAGAATGAGCGATCGTTCTCCTTTTTATTTATTCCTATGCATGAATTTAATACAGGAATTTTTGACCCATTTTATCAGAACCGCCAAACCAGGAACTGGGAACTAAGAACTATTTAACTTCCTGCATGTCAACTAAACGTTTATAAAACCCTGCCTGGTTGATGAGATCTTCATGAGTTCCTCTTTCTACAATTTCTCCTTTTTGTAAAACAATGATCTCGCTGGCGTGCCGGATCGTACTAAGCCGATGTGCGATCACGATCGACGTACGGTTATGCATGAGATTATTAATGGCGTCCTGTACCAGCCTTTCACTTTCTGTATCAAGGGAAGAAGTGGCTTCATCAAGGATCAGGATTGGTGGATTTTTTAATACGGCCCTTGCAATGGTAAGGCGTTGCCTTTCACCACCGCTCAGTTTTGTTCCGCGATCACCAATATTGGTATGATAGCCATCTTCTTTTTTGATGATAAAATTGTGGGCATTTGCGATCTTTGCAGCGTGCTCAATGGCTCCCGGGCTGGGATTGTCCATACCCAATGCAATATTATTGGCGATGGTATTATTAAAAAGGATAGGCTCCTGTGTTACTATACTGATCAGCCCCCTCAATGAATGCAGGGAATAATCCATGATATTCACCCCGTCTACCAGGATCTCCCCGCCACTCACATCATGAAACCGGGGGACGAGGTCAGCGAGTGTAGACTTACCGGCACCGCTACTACCTACTAATGCAATTGTTTTTCCTTTTTCGATCTTCAAATTGATATTCTTCAGGATCACGATATCCTCGTATAAAAAACTTACATTTTTAAATTCGATACAGTCTTTAAAGGTTTCTATTTTTTTACCATTGGGGTTATCGTTTACCGTTAGTGGGGCATTCAAAACTTCTTCTATCCTTGCAATAGCAGAAGATCCCCTTTGCATATTGCTGAATGAAGATGAAATGGATTTTGCAGGATCAATGATCCCATAGAACACGCCCATATAAGTAAGGAACAATGCTCCGTTCATAGCAATTTCCTGCGATAACACAAGGCGGCCTCCAAACCAGAGTATCCCGGTAAATATGGCCACACCCATCAATTCACTTAACGGTGAAGCAAGGTCGCGTTTGAAGCCGATCCGGTTGCGGGCATCCAGGAATTCATCACTAAGCCGATGGAAATCTTTCCGGAGATTCTTCTCAACATTGAAAGCCTTTATGACCCTTAAACCACCCAGCGTTTCATCGATCGCTGAAAATGTTTCACCGCTTTTTTGAGCAACCCGCATGGATTGTTTTTTTAAGGAACGGCTGACCCGGCCAATTACAATACCAATTACGGGAAGGCATATCAATATCACCAGGGTAAGCCTTGGGCTGATATAAAATAATACCGAAAGATTAATAATGATGGCCAGTGGATCTTTGACCCATCCTTCCAACGTAGACATTATGGAGCCTTCAACCTCGTTTACATCATTGGTCATCCGGCTCATCAGGTCGCCTTTGCGCTGCTCCGTAAAATACCCGATCGGCAATTGGAGGATCTTTTCATACATGTCTGTACGGATCCTGACCACAATACGATTCTTGATGGGCCCCATTATGCGCATTGAAAGATACAGGAAGAGATTCTTTAAAAAGATGGAAACAATGATCAGTATACACACGACCCCCAATGCATAAAAAGGATTGCTGTTGCCTGCGAGGTTGTTTAACTGGGTGTTCACCCAATCCATCACGATATTGGTTGATTTCTTAACGGCTGCTCCTTTGTTCTCCCCAAATAACAATTGTAAAAAAGGGAACAGCATTGCCAGCGATAAAACAGAAAAAACAATTGATAAAAATACCGTCAGGAAATACGATGCGATGGATGATTTATAAGCGGTCAAATATTTAAAAACCCTTGAATATCTTTTCATTTTTAATAAATATGCATAGAAACGGCAAAGTAACTAATTTTACAACGATTAAAGTGTAAACTCATGCTGGAAGGGAAAAGACAAAAACAGGTGGCGGCAGTACTGGAAAAAGACCTGAACGAAATATTTCAACGCCTTGGGCTTGCCATGATGGATGGAGGAATGATATCGATCGCTTCTGTAAAAATTACACCTGACCTCTTTGATGCCAGGATCTACCTGAGTCTTTTTAAAGTGAATGATCCCGTTGCGGCTCTGAAAACCATCCAGGAAAGAAGCTGGGAAATAAAAAAAGAACTTACTGCAAGGGTAAGGCACCAGTTAAGAAGCATGCCGCAGCTCAGTTTCTTTATAGACGACACCCTGGACTATGTAGATAAAATGGAAAAACTCTTTAAGGACATCAAAACACAGGACGAAAAAAATCAAAACAATCCCAGCTAAAAAATGTATCTCGATTTTGCATGGCGTTACTTTAAAGCAAAGAAATCTGCCAATGCCATCAATATTATTTCATGGGTAACTACATGCGTGATCGCTTTTGCCACCTGTTGCCAGGTATTGGTGCTGAGCGTGTTTAATGGTTTTGAAGGCCTCGTTAAATCACTCTACTCTTCTTTTTATACAGATCTCAGGATCGTGCCGGTGAATGGTAAAACCTTTTTGCTGGATCAATCCCAGGCAAACAAGATCCGTCTTCAACCCTATATCCAGCAATGCGCTTTGATCGTTGAAGAAAAAGCATTGTTACAGAACAATGATGCAGAGGCACAGGCGGTGATCCGTTTAAAAGGGGTTGATGAAAATTTTCAACAGGTGAGTGGTGTACCCGCAAAAATAACCAGGGGGAAATTCATGACGGGAGATGCAGACAATCCCGGTATCATCATTGGCTCGGGCATACAAAATGCTTCCGGCATCACCATTAATGATGCATTTAAACCGCAACAGCTCACGGTCATTTTACCCAAAAAAAATGTAACCAGCAATGACCCCCTTCAATCGTTGAGTGAGGGAAACTTAGTTGCCACCGGTGCTTTTACCATACAACAGGAATTCGACAATGGGTATGCCATCACCAACATTGAATTCATGAAACAGCAGATGGGCATGGGTGAAAATGAATTTTCCGCTGCAGAAATTAAATTAAAAACAGGAGCGGATATCAATAAAAGCAAGGAGGTACTACAGTTGGTCCTTGGAAAAAACTATACCGTTCAAACAAAATATGAACAAAATACCAGCCTGTACAATACTATGAGACTGGAAAAATGGGCCATCTATGCAGTGCTCACGCTTATACTGATCATTGCAGCTTTCAACATGGTGAGCGCACTTACCATGCTCGTACTTGAAAAAAAACAGGATATAGCCATACTGCAAAGCATGGGCAGCACAAGGCGGCAGGTAAGAAGAATATTTTTAACGGAAGGTATCTTACTGGGAGGCATAGGTGCCGGTTGCGGCATTTTACTGGCAGCCATCATTTGTTTTTTACAGCTCCGCTTTAAGATCATTAAACTCCAGGGAGGATCATTTTTGATAGATTATTTCCCCGTAAAACTGATCCCAACAGATTTTTTGCTGGTATCCTGCACCGCTATGTTCATTGCATTGGTGGCTTCCTGGTTTCCTGCAGCCAAGGCGGCGAGGCAGCCTCTTGAATTGAGGTAAGTTATAAGTTGATACAGTTGAAATAGTTAATAAAGTTGATGATGGAAAATCACTCGCCTATTTCAACCCTGTCAACCTCATCAACCTGTTAACTTCAAAATCAATAATCCCCCAATGTTTGAGGTAATTGATCCAACGCCTTTTGCAATTGTTCGTCATTGGGCGCAATACCATGCCACTCATGGCTGTCTTCCATAAAATCCACGCCCTTACCCATGACCGTTTTCATCAGGATCACCACGGGCTTTTCTTTTCCAAGTAATTTCTTTGCTTTTTCAAGACCGGCAACTACTGCATCCATATCATTGCCATCCATTTCCATCACTTTCCAGCCAAATGCTTCAAATTTTGCATGAAGGTTACCGAGGTTCATTACTTTATTGGTGGGTCCGTCAATCTGTTGGCCGTTCCAGTCGACCGTTGCAATTAAATTATCTACTTTTTTATGCGCCGCAAACATAATGGCTTCCCAGTTCTGGCCTTCATCCAGCTCACCATCTCCGTGCAGGGAATAAACAATATGGTCATCATTGTTTAATTTTTTTGCCAATGCTGCACCGATCGCTACACTCATCCCCTGTCCCAGTGAGCCACTTGCAACCCTCACCCCGGGTAAATGCTCATGGGTGGTAGGATGCCCCTGTAGCCGGCTGTTTATTTTCCGGAATGTATTCATTTCCTGTATGGGAAAGTACCCGCTTCTTGCAAGGGAACTATAAAAAACAGGTGAAATATGGCCATTACTCAGGAAAAAAATATCCTCCCCGATCCCATCCATCTTAAAATCAGGATTGTGCCTCATGATCTTAAAATAAAGAGCCGTAAAATATTCTGTACATCCCAATGAACCCCCGGGATGGCCGCTTTGCACAGCATGAACCATACGTACAATATCCCTGCGTATCTGGGAGGCAATATCTTTAAGGTTACTCATAATTGTTATATCAATTGTCCTAAATTCGTATTTCGGGTGCAAACCTACTTTAATTCAGTGCATGTACAAAGAAAAAAAGCTTTTCGTGTACCCTGATACTAAGTTCACGGATATCCCGTTATTTTAATGGCAAATTTGTATTAACGGAGGCAAATCCTATTTTTGCTATAATTCTGAAATGACAAGGTATTTGTTTGTTTTAAATTCTTTATCCAAAACATAATTAATACTTTTGTATATATAGGAACAATAAACCCCGGCATGGATAATATTTTACTTAGTGCGGCCTTATCTTTTTTAATTACCTTTTTTGCTATTCCTGTAATTATCCAGGTAGCAAAGGATAAAAAATTATTTGATGAGCCGGATGAGCGTAAAGTTCATAAAGCTGTTATTCCTACATTGGGCGGACTGGGGATTTTTGCAGGTTTTATCATTGCAACCTTAATGGGTGTTCCCGCCGGTATCAGCGCTGAGCTCCAATATTTTGTTGCGGCCGCTATTGTTATTTTTTTCCTCGGAATGAAGGATGATATCCTTATCTTATCTGCAAGCAAAAAATTCATTGGCCAGTTGATCGCCGCAGGCATTCTTATAAAATTTGGCGGGGTTTAGATCAATAATATGCATGGTTTACTTGGAGTGTACCAGATACCGCATATCGCCAGCATCGCTCTTTCCTTATTCACCATTATAGTTATTACAAATTCTTTTAATTTGATTGATGGGGTTGATGGACTTGCCGGAAGCCTTGGATTCCTTACCACGCTCGTTTTTGGAAGCTATTTCTTTTATATTGGCCAGTTAACATACGCAGTAATGGCCTTTGCACTTGCAGGAAGCCTGATCAGTTTCCTCATCTATAATTTTTCACCGGCAAAGATCTTCATGGGAGATACCGGCTCTTTGTTACTGGGCCTCGTGAACTCTATCCTTGTAATAAAATTCATAAACCTTGCCGGAACATCCACCGTTTCATTACCGATCCAATCGGCTCCTGCTGTAGGATTTGCCATATTAATGATCCCTTTATTTGATACCCTGCGGGTTTTTGGATTGCGGATCTTTGACCGCCGTTCACCATTCAGTCCCGACAGAACCCATATTCATCATTTCCTGCTGGACCTTGGATTTTCGCACAGGAGAATAACACTTACCTGCGTTGGGGCAAATATCGTTTTTATAGCCATGGCATTCGGATTACGCGACCTTGGCACTACCACCGTAATGGGGATATTATTGGTATCTGCTTTTACCTTTATTGGCCTTATCTATTACCTGCGCCAAAGGAGGAGATCTGTGGTTATTGAGAAGACTTCAGAAAAAGAACTTATAAAATCTCACAAGATCCTCACCCTGGTTTCCGACACCGTTGAAGTGGATTAGAGCTATAAGCTGTTAGCCACTAGTAATCAGCATAAACTCCGGTAAATTTTTAGCTTCAAATGTAATAGTCAACTAACAGCTAATGGCTAATAGCTAATAGCTAATTCTAATAGCTAACTTTTTAATAGCTTTGCAGCCAATTCAATAATTTATGTCAGAAGAATTAAATAAAATATTGGCAGATTCAGAATCCGCTATGTCTAAGGCCATAAACCACCTGGAAGCGGAGCTTGTAAGGATACGTGCCGGGAAGGCAAACCCGTCTATGCTGGATGGCATCATGGTTGATTATTATGGCAATCCTACTCCCATTAACCAGGTCGCCAATGTTATCTGCCCTGGATGCCCGAACCATTTCTGTTCAGCCCTGGGAAAAAAATATGCTTCAGCATATTGAACGGGGTATTACAGCAGCCAATATCGGGATCAACCCACAAAATGACGGAAATATCATCCGGCTTTATTTACCTCCGCTGACTGAAGAAAGAAGAAAAGAACTGGTAAAACGATGCAATGGAGAAGGAGAAAATGCAAAAGTTTCCATCAGGAATATCCGGAGAGAAGCGATCGAACATATAAAAAAACTACAGAAAGAAGGGCTGAGTGAAGATGAATGTAAAGATGCTGAAAAAGACGCCCAGGATATAACGGATAAATTTATTTCCCTCGTAGAAAAACACCTTTCAGCAAAAGAAAAAGAGATCATGTCTGTTTAAGGACGTTCTTAAAATTTAAATTCCAATGAACTCTTCCCGTGAAGCATGGTTCCTCATCATTTCAATTCCTCTATACGCAATATTATAGGGACAGAGATCATTTTAAGTAATTGGAAAGGAAAAGTTTTATACATGGAAGACACCATTCAAAATCTTTATCTAACGCTTATCAATGCCGGCCTTGACCTTGTTTTGCGCTGGGCATTTTATGTAAGTGTTTTGATGTGGAGTTATGAACATCATTTTATCAGGGTCGAAAATGCTTACCTGTACTGGTTCCTTTTATTTATACTGGAAGATTTTGCTTTTTACGTGGAACACCGCGTAGATCATTATTGCAGGATCTTCTGGGCGGTACATGTTACCCATCATTCATCAGAAGAATTTAATTTAACGACCGGTTTCCGGTCTTCTGTATTACAACCCGTGTACCGGTTTATTTATTTTATACCGATCGCGTTCATGGGTTTCCACCCGCTCGATATTGTTTTCATGTATTCCATCACTCAAACCTATGGCATACTTGTACATACACAGTATATTCAGAAAATGCCCCGCTGGTTTGAGGCGATTTTTGTAAGCCCTTCCCATCACCGTGTTCACCACGCAAGCAATACGAGTTATCTTGATAAGAATATGGGCATGTGCCTGATCATCTGGGATAAAATGTTTGGCACTTTCCAGGCCGAACTCGAAACGGATCCAGTTATATATGGATTAACGAAACCGGTAAAAAACCAGGGCAATCCTATTAATATCATCTTTCATGAATGGAAAAGCATCGGCAGGGACTTTAAGAAAAATGTACCGCTGTCAGTAAAAATAAAATACCTTTTTATGCCGCCTGGCTGGAGCCATGACGGCAGCAGTAAAACAGCCAATGAGCTGAGAAAAGAATTATGATATGCCGGCCCTTTCAAAAAATTATCCACTAAATTTATTGCATGCAAATTTTACCGGTAGAGGATGCGGCAGGCAGTAAACTATTCCTAAAAGTTCCTTTACACATATATAAGAACGACGCAAACTGGATAAGACCTCTGGATAAGGACATCAATGACGTTTTTGATAAAAATAAAAACAAGGCTTTCCGTTTTGGAAAAGCAACACGCTGGATCTTGAAAGATGATGATGGAAACCTGGCCGGTCGCATTGCGGCATTTACAAATAAAAAATATAAGAATAAAGGAGATGATATGCCCGTTGGCGGCATCGGCTTTTTTGAATGCATCAATGACCGGGCTGCGGCAGAATCTATTACTGGACAATGCCAGACATTGGCTGATAAAAGAAGGGATGGAGGCGATGGACGGCCCGATCAATTTTGGAGAAAGGGACCGCTGGTGGGGACTTGATAACCATGGGATATACTGAGCCGCTTTATTGCATGAATTATAATCCCCCATATTACAAAACCCTGTTTGAAGATTATGGCTTGAGGCATTTCTATGAACCAGGTATGCCTTGGGATGCATCCCAAAAAACCTTTACACAAAAAAGATCTGGACAGGCATGCTGCAATTGCGGGGAATACCGATTTTTATGCAAAACATATCAAAAAAAATAAGCTTGAAAAATATGCAGACGATTTTACGGAAGTATATAACAAAGCATGGGCAGGCCATGGTGGCTTAAAACAAATGAACAAAGAACAGGTGATGCTGATGTTTAAAAAAATGAAGCCGGTGATGGATGAACGGATCATTTGGTTTGCCTATTACAAAAATGATCCCATTGCGATGTTCGTAAACCTTCCTGACCTGAATCAATGGTTTAAACACCTGAATGGAAAATTCGGCCTACTGCAAAAATTGATATTTTTATGGATGCAAAAATTCAGGCCCAATAAGAAATTCGTACGGGCTGGTTTTCGGCGTGGTGCCCGAATGGCAGGGAAAAGGCATTGATGCCTATATTATTGCGGAATGCTGCCAAGATCATCCAATCAGCCAAAGTGCCTTATACAGAATATGAAATGCAGTGGATCGGCGATTTTAATCCCAAAATGATCAATGTCGCCGAGAGCCTGGGAGAGACTTTCGGACAAGAAATCTTACCACTTACCGCTATATTATTTGACCGGACAAAGGAATTTAAACGCCACCCGATTTTATCATAGTAAATCTTAACTTGCAAGGAAGGAAAATTTCTGGTTCTTAGTTTTTAGTTGGATACTTTGAGCTTTGAACCGTTCAACATTTAACATACACATTCAACATAGTTTTAGAGCATGGATGATAAATTTATTGTTTCGGCAAGAAAATACCGGCCGCAGAATTTTAACACGGTCGTTGGGCAGGCGCATATTACCACCACCTTAAAAAATGCCATAAAAAATAACCAGCTGGCACATGCATTTTTATTTTGCGGGCCAAGAGGAGTTGGTAAAACAACCTGTGCACGTATACTGGCCAAAACCATCAACTGCGAGAACCGTACGGCAGATGGCGAAGCATGTAATACCTGTAACAGTTGCGTTTCTTTTGATAATGGCACTTCATTGAATATACATGAACTGGATGCCGCCAGTAATAATTCCGTAGATGATATCAGGAGCCTGGTAGACCAGGTGCGTTTTGCGCCACAGGCCGGGAAATACAAAGTATATATCGTGGATGAGGTTCATATGCTCAGCGCATCCGCCTTTAATGCATTTTTAAAAACCCTGGAAGAACCACCTCCCTATGCTATTTTTATTTTGGCTACTACGGAAAAACATAAGATCCTTCCAACCATCCTCAGCCGCTGCCAGATATTTGATTTTAAGCGTATCACCATTAACGATACCATAGAACACCTGCAGGAGATCTGTGAGAAAGAAGCATATCAAAGCGGAAAAAGCAGCACTGCATGTAATCGCCCAAAAAAGTGAAGGCTGTATGAGGGATGCGTTGAGCATCCTGGATAAGATCGTAAGCTTCACGAGAGGGCAAACTAAATTATGCCAACACGCTGGAACACCTGAATATTTTAGATGAGGATTATTATTTTAAGATGCTGGACCATATGCAGCAGCAAAAATTGGCAGATGCCATGCTGCTGTTTGATGAAATAAATCAAAAAGGATTTGAAGGAGATACATTGCTGGAAGGATTTACGGAATTTGTAAGCAATCTGCTGGTGAGTAAAGATGCGAAGGCGGCTATATTACTGGAAGTGGCGGATGATTTTAAACAAAAATATTTGCAATATGCGCAGCAGGTATCAACGGGCTGGCTGATCGCATGCATTGAATATTTTAAATGAATCCGATAATCAATTATAAACAAGCCCGCAATAAAAGGCTTGCACGTTGAATTGCTGTTAATTAAACTTAGTTATCTCAACCAGGCAGTACAATTGACAGCCAATAAGGAAACGGTTACTAAAAAAAAAATAGTTGAAACTGCAAAAGCCGTTTCATTCAGATCGTTGCCATTCATTAAGATCAAAGAACAGAGCCGGTAGTATCTGTTCCAAAGCCTGCACTGAAAATTCCTGAAGCTGCTCTTATTATAGAAGACGCCTAAACCGCAATAAAAAAACAACAGCACCAGATAAACAACCTGATCTTCAGGCACCAAAAAAACCTGCTGGTAAATTTGGTTCGCTTACGAAGATCCGGGAACAATTAGCCCTCAAAAATAATAAATGGCAATATGGCGTTAAAGATTTAACAGAAGAAGAGCCTTCAAATTGCCTGGGATCATTTTATCGAAAAACTGCCCTTAAAAAAAATCATTCTGCAGTTACCAATTTTAAAATGGCAGACATTGGAGATCCTGGATGAGAACAATTCATAGAGATCATTACCGGGAGTAATATTCATCAAAAATTCATTGAGTCAGGAGCGGTGCTGAACTGATAGATTTCCTGCAGCAATCATTTTAATAACAGGCTGCTGAAATACCAGGTAATGATCATCGAATAAACGGAACGTGCTGAAAAGGCAGAAAAACCATTGAATAACAAAACAGCAATATCAGAAAATAATTGAAGAATATCCCATTGATAAAAGAATTAAAAGACAGGTTGAGGCTGGAACTAGATTAGCCAAAAGCTTTTAGCTGACGGCCGTTAACTTTTCCTGTTTTTCACTTAATTTCGGGATTCAATTTATAAAAAGAAAAAGTTATGGCAGAAGTGATACGCATGCCCCGGTTAAGTGATACAATGACCGAAGGAGAGATAGTGTCATGGAATAAAAAGGTGGGTGATAAGGTAAAGCCCGGAGATGTATTGGCTGAAGTAGAGACGGACAAAGCTACTATGGAGCTTGAAAGCTATAATGAAGGAATACTACTGCATATAGGTGTGGAAAAGGGAAAGGCCGCAAAGGTGGATGCGTATTGGCGGTTGTAGGTAAAGAAGGGGAAGATTATAAGGCAGCGCTTGAAGCTGCAGGTTCGGGTACGGTGAACAGTAAGGAAACAAAACCAGCAGAAGCCGCGGGATCTGCTACTAATAAAACAGAAAGCAACGAAGCCGCAGCATCTGCTGCTACTAAAACAGAAACTAAAAAAGCAGCTGAGCAAAAACCTGCTGCGGAAAAAGTAGCATTGCCTGCAGGCGCAAAAGAAATACGCATGCCATTACTGAGCGATACGATGACAGAAGGAAAGATCGTAGCCTGGAATAAAAAAGATAGGGGATATTGTAAAAGCGGATGATGTGCTGGCGGAAGTAGAAACTGATAAAGCCACCATGGAAGTAGTGGGATATGAAGAAGGCACATTATTATATATTGGTGTGGAAGCCGGGAAAGCTGCAAAAATAAATGAGATCATTGCCATAGTTGGTAAAGCCCGGAACGGATGTGAGTGCTTATGTTGCCGCTGAAAAAGCAGGCAGCTACCGGCAACAAGCCAGCCGCAACAGAAGCTGCGACCGCTAAGAAAGAGCAACCGGAAACAAACAACCAGCAACCTGCAACCGGCAATGAGCAACCCGAAACCACCGCAGAAACGGACAGCAAGTTAAAAGCTTCTCCCCTTGCAAAAAAATTAGCTGCAGATAAAGGAATTGACCTATCTAAAGTGAATGGAAGCGGCGATGGTGGGCGTATAACAAAAAAAGATGTGGATGAATATAAAGAAACGACTACGGACAACCGGCCACAGACAACCGAAGGCAAGGCGCCGGTAGCTCCCGTGTTTACTGCAACAGGAGAAGAAGGCCATACCGATGTGCCACTAACGCAAATGCGTAAGGTAATTGCACGACGCCTGGGTGAAAGCATGTTCACAGCGCCGCATTTTTATCTTACCATGGAGATCAACATGGACAATGCGATCGCTGCACGCAATGCCATGAATGAAGTGAGCCCGGTAAAAATTTCTTTCAATGATATGATTATCAAGGCTTGTGCAGGCGCACTCCGCCAGCACCCGGATGTAAACAGCAGCTGGATGGGAGATTTTATCCGTCAGAATCATCATATACATATTGGCTCTGCAGTGGCAATACCCGAAGGCTTGATCGTACCTGTGATAAGATTTGCTGATCAGAAAACCTTTCCCAAATAGCTGCCGATGCCAAAGAATTATATGGAAAGGCAAAGGATAAAAAATTACAGCCGGCAGAATTCAGCGGCAATACATTTACCATCTCCAACCTCGGGATGATGGATATTGAAGAATTCACTGCCATCATCAATCCGCCTGACAGCTGTATATTGGCTGTGGGTAAGATAAAGGAAGTGGTAGTGCGCAAAGAAACAGGATTTGCTGTAACAAATATTATGAAACTGACATTGAGCTGCGATCACCGCAGCGTGGATGGTGCAGTAGGAGCGGCTTTCCTACAAACACTCAAAAAATATATGGAGAATCCGGTACTGATGCTGGTATAAGCCATTCCACTTTTTAACAGCAGCAGGCTCGCCTGCTGTTTTTTTAAAATTATCTTTCAATATATTTTGAAACTTCAGAAATAAGTCATAAATTTATGGCATAAATAAAAAACATGAAATTACCGGAAGCCAAACAACAATTTATCAGCAGCTGGGGCGCATTTGGAACGCAATGGGGCATTAACCGTACGATGGCGCAGATACATGCATTGCTGCTGGTGAGCGCTGACCCGATCACGCAGGATGATATCATGGAGCAATTGAGTATCAGCAGGGGTAATGTAAATATGAATATCCGGGATCTCATCAGCTGGAGCCTGGTGGAAAGGATCATTGTAACCGGTGAAAGAAAGGAATACTTCACGGCAGAAAAAGACATCTGGAAAGTAGCCACCCAGATCATCAAAGAAAGAAAAAAAAGAGAGCTTGACCCGATGCTGAAATTACTCGGCCAACTGGAGAATATCGATGGCGATAAAAAAGACAGGGAAACAAAGCAATTCACGGAAATGATCGGCAGTATAAAAAAACTGGGCACACAGGCAGATAAGATGCTGGATTCAATGATCAAAGCCGAAGAACACTGGTTTACCGGGAGTATTTTAAAAATGTTTAAATAATATATTTCTATCCCGCCAACGCGGGATGTTTTATAAAATTATGTTTCATATTTTTCTGAAAGTTTAAAATTTACAGTTATGAAAAAATTCAAACAAGTGGATCTCCTCATAAACATTATTCTTATCAGCGGATTTTTAATAGTGAGTTTAATCAAACAGGACATGACATTTATGACTGGGTATTTTGTAGTTGGCGGCTGGCAGGTCATCAGTATGATTGTACATGCCTGGAACCATTGGTTCACTCATAAAGGAGCCAGGTATTACTATCATTGGATCACGTTCATCAGTTTAATAACCATGCCGGTTGGCTCTTTCTGGCTGCTCCTGTTTGTAGCTCCCGTTATGGCAGTGTACTATACTTGGATATGCTACAATGAAGTGTATGTAAAAATGCAAAGGCCATTAGCACAACTTAAATGACCGGTCATGAAAAAAAATATGGTAATTATTTATGATGATAGCTGCCCAATGTGCGCCGCATATACAAAGGGTTTTGTTTTAGCGGGTATGATCAAAAAAGAAAACAGGTTGGATTTTACAACCATAGACCCGGCCATATTACGCAGGATCGATACCAGCAGATGCAATAACGAGATACCGGTAATCGATATTCAAACGAACGAGGTGTGGTATGGGATAGACGCCATGCTGGAAATTTTACAAACCAAGATCCCTTTTATAAAAAAAATGATCCGGTTCAAATTCGTTAAATGGATCCTCAACAAGTTTTACAAATTGATCTCATACAACCGGAGAGTGATCGTTGCTGCTAAAAAAACAACCGGGAATTTTGATTGCACTCCTGATTTCAATTACGAATACCGGTTTGTTTTCATGCTTTTTTTCCTGGTATTCAATACGGTTATGTTGTTCCCGATACATAGGCATATTCTAACCCATAGTTTTATTTCAATATCCACAGGTCAATTACAGTATGCACACTTTGCAATGGTCATTTTAAATCTGTTCCTTGCATTCCGCTTAAAGCTTAAACCTGCTTTTGAATATCTCGGCCAGGTAAATATGCTCGCCCTTACCACCGTTTTATTAACCGTGCCCTTAATGCTTTTAAATAAATACCATTTAATAAAATACGAAGGCATTAATAATTTATACCTTTTATTATTAACGCTCTTTGTTTTTAAAGAATACTGGCGTAGGATGCGTTTTGCTGGTATCCCTGCTGAACACCCGCTGATCGTTACAATTAATATTTTAGGGTTATCGGGGTTTCTGCTCTACCTGGTATATTGATGGTACCAGATCCTGGAGAAAAACCTTCGTACTAATTTTCATTTGATCTAATTTGCAGTGATGGATAAGCATCCCATTATATTGTTCGATGGAATTTGTAACTTATGCAACAGGTCCGTGCAATATGCAATAAGACATGACCCTTCCGCCATGTTCAAATTTGCTTCGCTGCAGGGGGAAACAGGGCAGGCTTTATTGAAACAATATCAACTGGCATCGAATGATATGAATTCTTTTGTCTTGATACAGGACAATATTGCTTATACGAGGTCTACGGCAGCACTTAAAGTGGCAAAACAATTAAAGGGCCCTGTAAAATTATTATATGGCTTTATTATTGTACCAGCTTTTATACGGAATGTGGTTTATAATATGATCGCAAAAAACAGGTATAGGTGGTTTGGGAGGAAAGATGAATGCATGGTTCCAACTCCATCCTTACGGGAAAGATTTCTAAATTGATCTTATGTCGTCAAAAAAAACATTGGTATTGGGAGCTTCTGAAAACCCGCGGCGCTATAGCTACCTGGCGGTTGAGAAACTATTGGCACATGATCACCCGGTGCTGGCCATTGGCAAAAAAGCAGGTTCCGTTCATGGAATTGATATCCTCGCTGAAAAAGAACCTGCAAATGATATCGATACGGTCAGCCTGTATCTCAATAAAAACAATCAAAAACAATATCACGATTATATCTTATCCCTGAATCCCAAAAGGATCATATTCAACCCCGGAACGGAAAATAACGAGCTTGCAGCGCTGGCCCGTGCAAAGGGTATTGAGACCTTACATGCGTGTACACTTGTCATGCTAAGTACAAACCAGTATTAGATCATCGTAAAAACCCCTGCCGTTTATTCGTACATTTTCTATTTAAGATGCTTTCTCAAAAAAAGACCATATCGCCATACTAATCATGCTAATTGTGCGTTTCTGTTAAAGAGTTCGATCCAATAATCACTTTTTGACAAAAACCTCTAACATGAAACCCCTTTACAAACTGTTGCTGGTATTGTTGCTGAGCATAACATATTCAGCGTCATTCTCACAGAAAACAGATGCACAAAAGCCTAAACTTTTTGCGAACTACCCTGAGACCATTGGCCTTTCCGAAAATACACTCAAGAATACTTTTTCCGCAATACAGGGACAGGATGTCACTGTATCGTTTAGTAATAATTTTCATTTCCGGGGAACCGTATTAAGCAACGAGGTAAAATATGCCAACCTGCAAAGCGTGATCATACAATCTGCCGCTTTCGGAAATTCAATTTTCCAATTGTCAAAGATCACCAATGATGACAATACCATCACCTATACAGGTCGGATCATTAACCCTGATGCTCTTGATGGATACCAGGTAAAAAAAGACAACAACAACAATTATATATTTCAAAAATTTGAAACAAAAAATATTTTACAGGACTGTAGTTATTAATTAAAGTAAATCCTAAGCCCTAACAATATCCAATAAAAAACCGGCCCATGCGGAATAAATCCAACCCAATGAAAACCTATACTTCTACTTTATTATTTGTTTTCGTTCTATTATGCGCTGTAAATGCATACAGTTTACCAAAACTAAACAGCTACCCTTCGGCATCCGCAACCATTTATCTTGACTTTGATGGCCACCGGGTTACCAGTGCTTCGTGGAATGGAGGTGTTCCGTTAAATTGTGCAGCTGCACCATTAACAGATGCTGATATTACGGAGATCTTTAACCGCGTTTCAGAAGATTACCGCCCTTTCAATATCAATATAACAACTGATTCAGCAAAATTCCTGGCTGCACCGTTAACCAAAAGGGTCAGGGTTATTATAACGCCTACCAGTGGCTGGAGGCCAGGTGTAGGCGGCATTTCTTATATTGGTTCCTTTACATGGGGAGATGATACACCGGCTTTTGTTTTCTCAGATAAACTGGGTCCTAACAATGCCAAATTCATTGCCGAATGCTGCACACATGAAAGCGGCCATTCAGTTGGTTTGTCACACCAGTCCTCTTACGATGCAAGTTGCAACCTGACTGAAACTTACAATACAGGCATTGGATCCGGTGAGACCGGTTGGGCACCTGTGATGGGTAATAGCTATTATAAAAATATGACCGGCTGGAATGACGGCCCTACTCCTTACGGATGTGCGAATGTACAGGACAATTTAAGTATCATCACTTCAACAAACGGCTTTAGCTATCGTACAGATGATTATACTGAAACAATGAATTCAGGAACCTATGCACTTGCAAATTCTTTTTCATTGGATGGTTTAATTTCTACCAATACAGATAAAGATGCATTCAGGCTGACTGTTAATCAAAGTTCAAATTTTCATTTTTCTGCAACCCCATATAGTCTTGGAAATAATAATGGAGCAAACCTCGATGTAAAAGTTTTTTTGTATAACGCATCACAAACGCTGATCCGCACGTACGACCCTGCGAACAACATGAGTGTGACCATTGACACCAGCCTGAACGCCGGTACGTATTACTTTGTATTGGACGGCACCGGTAACCAGTTTACAACGAATTACGGGAGCCTGGGTTCATACACGGTAACGGGTTTCTTCGCCCCACTGCCGATACATGATGTGCGTCTTAGCGGGAATACGGAAAAAAATAAACATAACTTAAGCTGGAACATCATTGCCGATGAACCGATAAAAAATCAGCAAATAGAAGTATCTACGGATGGCAGTACATTTAAAGCACTTACTTCAGCTGCGGTACCAGCAAGATCATTCATTTATACTCCTTACGATAACGGCATGCTTTATTACCGGTTAAAAGTTACTTCTGTACTGGAACAAACTGTTTATTCAAATATCATTGCCCTGAAAGCTTCAGGAAAAACAGATAATCCGTACATGGTTTCCACGTTCGTTCAAAGCCAGGTAACAGTAAATGCTTCAGAAAATTATCAATACCACTTGTCTGATGCAAATGGCAGGCTGATCGCAACCGGAATTGGTACAAAAGGATTTAATAATATCAACATAAATAATCATCCGGCAGGTTTATACATAATACAGTTGTTCAATAACAACGGAAAACAAACTGAACGAATTATAAAACAGTAAGGTAGATTCATGTGTAAGTTAGGGGTCAGCGTTAGGGGCTGGCCCCTTTTTTTATTATGAGTTACGGGTTTTTGATGGCGATTAACCGTATACTTTTCACTATTCACTTTTAATTTTTCACTTATCAACATATTCACATTATTTGATATAATAATCCCCTGGTAACATTCGTTTAATTTATTTCTACGTAACTTTAGAAAACCCAATTTTATGTTATGGAGAAAATTCAATGGTGACCCCATCCAGTTTCCCATAAAAGATGCCGTTGAGCAAGCCATCAAAAGAGAAACAGCCTTAGGGTACAAATTAAAAGTTTGCATTGGTACCGATAGCCAGGTAAAGGGCAGTGAAACTGAATTTGCCACCGTAATTGTTTTTTTGCGTGAAGGCCATGGAGGATTCATGTTCATCCACAATGAAAAAACACTGCACAAATACAGCATCAAAGAAAGAATGCTGGTGGAAGTAGCCAAAAGCATCGAGATCGCCTATGAACTATGTAATTTATTTACACAGTATGATGTGGATATGGAAGTACATGCCGACATCAATACAAATCCCCAGTTTAAAAGTAATGAAGCACTCCGGGAAGCCATGGGTTATATCCTGGGAATGGGCTTTGCATTTAAAGCAAAACCGGAAGCATTTGCCAGCAGCAGTTGCGCCAATAAAGTGGTGAATTAATATATCACGCCGAAGAATACCAGCTAATCAGTCCTTTATTTTTTTGTTACTTCCGTATTTGTTTCGTCAATAAACGAAAGTATTTTATCTTTCCCTGTTTTTTTTACTGCGCTGGTAACAAAATGCTGCGGCAAAAATTGCCAGGTCTTTTTCATGGCTTCCAGAAAATCTTTTACATTTTTACTTACCGTGCGCTGGTTTTCCTTATCCGCTTTTGTAAATACAAGGCAGAAAGGGATCTTCCATAATTTCAAATTCTCCAAAAATTCGAGGTCGATTTTTTGCGGGGTATGCCGGGCATCGATCAACACAAATACCATGGTAAGGTTTTCTCTTTTGCGCAGGTAATTTTCGATCATCTGTTCCCACCTCCTCCTGCTGCGCTGGCTTACTTTCGCAAATCCATAACCGGGCAGATCAACCAGGTACCATTTATAGGTATTGATCTTTTTCTTGCCATCCGATTCATCTATGCTGCTTACGATTTCAAAATGATTGATCAATTGTGTTTTCCCGGGCGAGCCGGAAGTTTTCGCAAGCTTATCATTATTGCAGAGCATATTGATCAGAGAAGATTTTCCAACATTACTTCTTCCTATAAAAGCATATTCCGGTTTATCTGGTGCAGGGCATTTTTCAAAATCCGGGCTGCTGATAACATAACTTGCCTTTTTTAATATGCATTTATCATATGTTTGATTATGCAAAAATACTCTTTCTTAAAACAATGCTAATTTTTGCCAGTAATTGCTAAACCGCTAAACCTCTTATCTTTGCAGCATTGTATGGCAAATTTTGCACATGATAGCGTAGTTCCTTATAAGGATTCGGAGCTGAGTAAGAAAGAGCAGGTAGCTGACATGTTTGATGATATTGCTTGCCGGTATGATTTTTTAAACCGTTTTTTAAGCGCAGGTATCGATATTGGCTGGAGAAAAAAAGCGATTAAGCAACTGCTGAAACTAAAGCCTAAAAAAATACTGGATGTGGCAACCGGTACCGCTGATGTGGCAATCATGGCATCTCGTTTGCTTAAACCCGGAAAAGATCACCGGTATAGATATCAGCGATGGCATGTTGGAGATTGGCAGGAAAAAAATATGAAAAACTGGGCTTGGAAAATAGTATAGAATTGTTAAATGGAGATAGCGAAGCAATAAATTTTAATGATAATTCGTTTGACGCGGTAACAGTGGCATTTGGAGTGCGTAATTTTCAGAATCTGGAAAAAGGGTTATCTGAGATAAAAAGGGTGTTAAGACCCGGCGGAAAATTGGTGGTACTTGGAATTCAGTAAGCCAACATTGCCCTTTATCAGGTCTATTTATAATTTTTACATGAAGATCGTTACCCCGAAACTGGGCAAATATTTTCGAAAAACCGCAACGCATATCAATATCTCGACGAATCAATTAAAAAATTTCCTGAAGGAAAAAACTTTACAAATATCCTGGATAACCTGGGATATCAAAAACACTTATAGCAAACCATTGAGCTTAGGAATATGCAGTATCTATTGCGGAGTAAAATAATACATACCATTATATTATTGTTGATCATTCCATCAGTTGCGTTTACGCAATTACGTACGGAATTGAATCTGCCTGACCATGATGACAAACCATTTCATTTTGGGATCAACCTTGGCATGAACCGTATCTCATTTCAGCTTTACACATCATCCCCGTTTTTTCTGCAACGGCAGGATACGATTCTGTATTGGTGATAGAAAGTATCAACAGTACGGTATCAACCTGGCCTGGCTGGTGAATCTGCGTATAAGCGAACATTTTGATCTGCGAACTTACCCGCTTAATCTTGCATTTACCGAAAAAGCATTTGAATATACACTGAAACTATCCCGATAAGCCTGCTGGAGAAGATACCGTAACGATAAAAAAAGTACAGTCGATCACACTTAGCTTTGCCGGTGCAAATTAAAATTCAGCAGCGACCGCATCAATAATTTAAAAGTGTATATGATGGCAGGTGGTAAAGTTGAATATGATCTTGCGGCAAATGCCGGCGCAAAAGAAAGCTGAAGACCTGATCAAGCTCAAAAAACTCGATTATAGCATCGAAGCAGGAATTGGGTTTCATTTTTATTTCCCTTATTTGTATTAACTCCTGAAGTAAAAATAGGCTGGGGCCTTAGCAAACCTGCACAGCCGGGATAATGACCTGAAATTCTCAAATGTCATTGATCAGATAAATTCACGCACGCTTACATTCTCGTTGACAGTTGAATAGATATTTCTAACTACCGGTCTATTAGATAATCGTAATTTCTTTTATTCATATTTATAATCGTACCCCAGCAGTGATCAGTGGTAGAATTACTTTCAGCGCTCACGTTTGCATATTTTATAATTTCGTTGTTGTAAAGAAACTATCAAGAATATAAATTTTCCCTGAATTCATAGGATACTTCCAAGCAAGCCATTGAAACAGGTTGCTTTATTGCCACTGCCTACTGAAAACCCATTTTCATCGACACGGGTATGTATAATTCCTGAAAGAGATTGCCTCCAAAATTAACACCGGCACTATCAAGTCCCTGGTAATAATAAATCGCTTTTGCATTGATATACCATTTTGGTGCAGGCTGGTAATTTACAATACCTATAAATTCCTGGAAATTTGCGCCCAGCGGGTGTGCCAGGGGTTGGTTATAATGTGTATAATTTGCAACAGAATCATTATGCGAATAGGTAAATGGTCTTACCCTGTTTGTTTCCAACTGCAGATCAAGATTTTTAATACCAAAAGCATCAATATATTTTGCACCCAGCTGTATGCCCCATTTATTTACCCAGTAGTCAGTGATCATTTTTTACTTTGGCTCAAAATAAATTCATCCAACAAAAATTGCCCGTAAAACTGGAACCTGTGTGCAACATTTGCTTTAAAATCGAGTCCCGCAAAAGCATTATCCGGACTGCCAACGTACCTTCAATATGCCTGTAAAAAATGATCGGGTTAGGTATTGAAAATCAAAATGATTTTTCTGCCAAAGATCACGCCTTCAAACAAACCAATGTTCAGCCACTTGGTAACATTCATGCTCAGGTGATGCATGGCTGCATATTTCCTGTCCAGCAAAGTATCCCCGTTTTTGTAAATTGCGGCATCAGTTCCATAAAAATATTCTGGTAATTGAATTTCCATATCCTGGTATTGATCTTTACAAAAAGATAACTGTTGCCCCAATCACTTAGGAACAAACTGCGGTATCCATTGCCAATAAAATTTTTATCATACCCAAATTGGAAGTCAATAAATTTTGCAGCATTGAAAGTGATATATCCCCTGGCATCAAAATAATCATACTGCCAGTTTTTTTAAAAGCTTTATAAAACCCTACTCCCGGTACGGCCTGAATGTCATTTACCCTGTTCCTGAAAAAATTCCGGTCCCCGTTCCTGGTTATCAGTAATCATGGTTGAAAACCCAATTTTATTGGCGATCATTCCCCGTGATCGTAATGCCCGTGCTGTTTAAAAATATGCTTTCATTATTGTCCGATTCTTTGCCAGGTTGCAATTGCAGTACGGGATTTACCGCCAGGAAAAAATCTTTGTATTTACTTCCAACAAGTTTGGTTTTGTTTTATAAAAAGTTTTAAGAATCGGCTTTTTACTCAAAATCTTCCTGTGGACCGTTACCCATTCGCTGTTATTCATTAAAAGGCTGTGCATATTATATTCATCAACCCGTGTAAGGTCGAGATCGGTCCATTGCTTTAATTGTCATTGCCCTGCCGAATCGTTGTATCCCATCCTGGCACTGTCCAGGAATTCAGCCTGCTGTACAATTACTTTCCGGTTAAAAGGTTTTAAGGTAGAAAAATTAAGATCGGTATTTGTTCTGCTGCTTTATTTCCAGCCGGTCAACAAAATGATATTCCTTTGCACCCTGGTTCAGGTAAGTTGATTGGGCAGTGCAAGAAACAGGGACAAATAAAAACAACGAGTTTGAAAAAGCTTTTAATAATTTGCATTGGATTGTTAGTTTATAAAGAATCTATATATTCAAGATATGCAAAAATATCTTTTTAAAAACATACAGGTGGTAAATGAAGGAAAAATTCAATATGCTGATGTTTCATTAAAAGGGAACGGATTGAAAGAATCAGGTGACCAGCTGAATGTAAAAGGAAAAGTGACCGAAATAAATGGAGAAGGAAAATATCTTATTCCCGGTGTAATTGATGACCAGGTACATTTCAGGGAACCGGGCCTTACCCATAAAGCAACTATTTATACCGAAAGCAAAGCCGCTGTTGCAGGTGGTGTTACCAGCTTTATGGAAATGCCCAATACGATCCCCAATGCGCTTACGCTAGAATTGCTGGAAGATAAATATGCCATTGCTGCCAACACTTCGCTGGCAAATTATTCTTTTTATATGGGTGTCAGCAATGACAATGCGGATGAAGGCTTAAGAATAAATAAAATGAAAAATGATATTTGCGGTTTAAAGATTTTTATGGGAGCAGTACCGGAAATATGCTGGTAGATAATCATGCAACCCTTAAAAAATTTTCAGTGAAAGCGAATTGCTGATCGCACACATTGCGAAGATGAAAAGATCATCAAGAGAAATTATGAGCGAACTCAAAAAAATAAAAGACGAACTGTATCCTTCTGATCATCCACTGATCAAGAGATGAAGATGCCTGTTTTGAATCTTCGTTGATAGCGATACAATTTGCAAAAAAATATGACAGCCGCTTCATATACTGCATATCACCACTGAAAAGGAATTGCAGTTATTTGGCAATATGATTCCGCTGAAAGAAAAACGAATCACTGCAGAAGTATGTGTGCATCATTTGCATTTTACCGCAGATGATTATGACAGGCTTGGCTATCAAATAAAATGCAACCCTGCCATTAAAGCAGCCGACAATAAAGAAGCATTGTGGAAAGCACTTGCTGGATGACCGGCTTGATGTCATCGCCACCGATCATGCACCTCATTTATTGAGCGAAAAAGAACCACCTTACGAACATGCCCATGCAGGCCTACCCCTTGTGCAGCATTCATTATTACTGATGCTGCATTATTACAAGCAAGGGATAATTTCCCTGGAAAAAATTGCTGAGAAAATGAGCCATGCTGTTGCAGATTGCTTTAACATCAAAGACCGGGGTTATATCCGTGAAGGATATTTTGCTGACCTTGTGGTTGCTGACCTCGATAAAAATCCAATGGTTACAGATGAAAATATTTTATATAAATGTGGCTGGAGCCCATTAGACGGTTTTAGATTTCCGGCCACAATAACCAATACATTGGTAAATGGCTCGATGGTTTATGAAAACAACAGGGTTATTGAATCCAATAATGGACAACGCCTTTCATTTAACAGGAAATAGATCATTATGGAAATCGATAAAACCACACTGAGCGATCTTTCGATCTTTAATGCAGAGGAAGCGTTTTCTGTTTTTAATAAACTGAATTTCACGGTCACAGCAATGGCAAGGACCAGTTTACAGGAATCTTGCGACCCCGTTAAACAATATCGGGGCGATACAGGGCGTACAACGGACATTGCAGATGATCATTACCCAAGAACAGCAATGGCCAATGCAGGTCAGCAATGGAACCATCAAAGTGGTTGAACGTTTTTATGAACAGGCATTGACCCATTCCCTGAAAATGTTTCTTCACTTACAGCTTACAGTTATAAAGTATTGCATGGCCCTGATTTTTCATTGGTAAAATATTCAGCCATTCACTGCTTTGACTTTATTAAAGGAATACAACTGCTTGTCCATTTATTTTTGAATGACGATACGCCTGATCCGATGAGGAAAATATTATTGGAAGCCCACGCCATCCTTAATAAGATCAACTGAAGGTCATTGACTCGCATAATACAGTTTCAGAAATCTCCATACAGGAAACACTGCAGCTTGCCCAGTTCCTGCGTTTTCATTTTAAAATGAACATGATGCAGTTGCTTACCATTCACGCGAAACTGGATGCATGGTATGGAATGGCAATGGCAGTAAAAAAGCTCGGACTTATATTTCCCGATCTTAAGGAGTCGGCCCAACCTTTCATAGAAGCCAGGGCCTTTACCATATTTTATTGAATGAGCCTGTAGCATATGATATAAGCTTAAACCGGCAGACAAATTTTTTGTTTTTGACCGGTGCAAATATGGCTGGCAAAAGCACATTTATCAAATCTGTGGGCACGGCTGTTTTTTTGGCGCATACCGGTATGGGTGTGCCCGCCAAAAATATGGAGCTGAGTTTATTCGATGGCATGCTGAGCAATATTAATGTGATGGATAATATCGTAAAAGGAGAAAGTTATTTTTACAATGAAGTTCAAAGAATAAAGTCCACCATTACCAAAGTAAATGATGGCCGCAAATGGCTGATACTGATCGATGAATTATTTAAAGGAACCAATGTGCAGGATGCCATGAAATGTAGCAGCGCAGTTATAGAAGGCCTGCTTAAAATGAAAAATTCGATATTTATTTTATCAACACATCTTTACGAGATCGGTGAAGCCCTGAAAGTGCACCCCAATATTCATTTTAATTATTTTGAGACCACGGTCGTTGATGACCAGCTCAGCTTCAGTTACCAATTGAAGCCCGGCATCAGTAATGACAGGTTTGGATATCTGAATTTTGAAAAAAGAAGGGGTGGTAAAAATGCTGGAAGATCTGTAAGGTTCCGGCGTTTAACATTATTCCCTGGGAATTTCCTGCATTGAATGATCAATTGTCTGCATGGTTGACAGAAGGTTAGGATAGTCAGGGGCAACATTTTTCACTTGTGTCAACGCATCCCTGGCATTTTTTAACTCCCCCTTTCTATAATAAGTTAGTGCGAGATTAAATTTACAAAGAAGCCAGGTGGCGTCCTGCGTCTTTAAATAACTATTCGCTTTCTGGTAAAAAAAGACAGCGGAATCGAACGATTTGCGATTATCTGCTTCAACTCCTTTGTTTATAAATATTTTAGCAATAAGGTCGTCCACTGTCTGGAGCCTTAGTTGGAAGGAATCATTTCTTCTAGCACCATTCAAGGATGCTTCTGCTTCAAAAAGGCTGTCTAGACGAATGTAAGCAATTCCCATGTTTATCCAGGCATCGTTATACTTAGGGTGAAGCCTCACGGCCTTTTTAAAATGTTTAATGGCCAGATTAAAAAGGCTATCGCGTTGTCTTTGAGTTTTACCAGGTTCATCTGCTAAAGTATAATAAGCGAACCCTGTTCCTTCATTCACCCTGGCACTTTCCGGAGATTTTTTTATATCGGCGAGGTGAAGGGTAATATCATTATTCCATTCCTCATTTCGCGTGAGAACTTTATTTGTTGCCGCCAGGAAAATTGGAATTACCACCACACACACGAGTATCACTTTATTTAAGTTGAACGTCTTGTGAACAAGATCGATAACTTTTTTTCCAAAAACAGCTATTATCATCGCGACAAAAATAGAAGGGATAAACAACATCCTTTCGGCCATCATAACTCCCGTTTCAACTATAATATTAGCGCTCACAGATAATGTAATAAAGAACAATAATATCGCAAATGATATTACCTGTTTTGACTTCAGACCACGAATGGCATATATAAAAAGCAGGGCATATAACAACAGAGACACCCACACCAAGGGGTTGTTTATATTAACATACGGAATGTGATTGTATGAATAATCATTAGTAAGCGGGCTGGGAAATACACATAATTTCAGGTACAATAGCAGCACATAAATTTTTGTACTGATTTCTTCCATTCCCTTAGCAAACAGATAGGGATTATTCGTGATGTCATCGCTCATGCCCGATAGAGAGAGCGGAACGATTGCATTTCTAATGACTATAAAAAGCAAAGTCGTAAGAAGAAACCCTCCGGAATATAAAGCGATCTGTTTGGTTTTGAGTTCTGAGAAAAAGTACAACATAAGCGGTATGCCTGCAAGGAATGTCAGGCTGTTTTCTTTTGCACTCAACGCCAGGAAAAACAGCACCAGGGACAAAAAATAATAAATACTCTTTTTGGTGCTTAGAAACTTCCACAGGAGATGTAGCGATAATAAAATGGTAAGGAGTCCAATCATTTCATCCCGGCCTTTAATATTTGAAACCACTTCTGTATGAATTGGATGAATGGCGAAAAGGAATGTGCTGAAAAATGACAGCCATTTCTCCTTAAAGATGTATTTGCGTAACAATCCGAACAGGCTGATAACAATGCAGATATAAAGTAAAAGATTTACAGCATGACTATTACCAGGTTTATTCGAGCCCCATAAGCCAATTTCTACGGCGAAACTGATCATAACAAGTGGTCTCCAATGGCTGCTACCGGCATCAGAACCTTCCTGGTGCATATGGCCGTAGAGGAAGCCGTGTTCGAGGTGCTCTTGAATGCCGTCGAATCCTTTTTGGTGATCTCGTTCTCTGTGATCATCATTTTATCATCAAAAGCATATCCATTATTAAGCGTATTGAAGTACAAAATAATACAGGTAACGGCGAGAAAGAACGAATATAGAAGAAACCGTTTTTTATCAGGAGGAATTGTTGGCGATATAGAAGATTTTCCTAATTGCTGAACAGCCACAATCTTTTTTTTCCCAAATTTCTTTTTTGGTTTTGACACGTATAAATTTACGTACAAAGTATACATGATCGTTAAAATTTCGCAGTCCACAATATTTCATGGGGATTTCATCCGATTCTGCCGACTAAAACCTCCGCGTTAAGCGATATATACCCGGTACATTTCACCCGTTAAATAAACCAGGAAAGATGCTTGTAAAAACCTTCGGCAGCGCCGTATATGGTGTGGAAGCGATCACGATCACGGTAGAAGTAAATGTAAATAACCAGGGACAGCATTATTTTATCGTTGGCCTCCCGGACAATGCGGTAAAAGAAAGTTTGCAGCGCGTGGAAAGTGCCATAAAGAGCAATCATTATTATATGCCACGTACCAAGCTGGTGGTGAACCTGGCACCTGCTGATATCAAAAAATCAGGATCAGCCTTCGATCTTCCGATCGCTATTGGCACACTTGGGGCCACGGAGCAAATTGAAAACCCGGAAAAGTTATCCCGCTATGTAATCATGGGTGAACTGAGTTTAGACGGTACCGTTAAGTCCATCAAAGGCGCATTGCCCATTGCCATCCAGGCACGAAAAGAAGGATTTAAAGGATTGATCGTACCTGCAGCCAATGCAAAGGAAGCCGCCATGGTAAATAACCTGAAAGTATATGCTGTCAATCATATGAATGAAGTGATCGATTTTTTTAAAGATGAGACTTCCATTCAGCCAACCTTCGTAAACACAAGGAAGAATTTGCACTAGCCCAAAGTGATTTTGAAATTGATTTCTGTGATGTAAAGGGACAGGAAAATATAAAAAGGGCGTTGGAAATTGCAGCAGCGGGCGGACATAATGCCATCCTGATCGGCCCGCCCGGTGCAGGCAAAACCATGCTTGCAAAACGATTGCCTACCATATTGCCACCACTAGCTTTGCAGGAAGCATTGGAAACCACCAAGATCCATACCGTAGCAGGCAAATTGCCGGAAAATGCAACGCTGGTGTCTAAACGCCCTTTCAGGTGCCCGCACCATACGATCTCCGATGTTGCGTTGGTGGGTGGTGGCGGAAATCCGCAACCCGGCGAAATTTCCCTGGCACATAACGGGGTTTTATTCCTCGATGAATTGCCCGAATTTAAAAGAACGGTACTGGAAGTAATGCGCCAGCCGATGGAAGAAAGAAAAGTTACCATATCCAGGGCAAAGATCGCCCTGGATTTTCCGGCAAGCTTTATGTTGATCGCAACTATGAATCCCTGCCCTTGCGGATATTTTAATCACCCGGAAAGAGAATGTACCTGTCCGCCGGGTGCTGTCCAAAAATATTTGAATAAAATATCAGGTCCATTGCTCGACAGGATTGATCTCCATGTAGAAGTAACACCGGTTGCATTTGAAGAATTATCATCTGAACAAAAATTTGAAAAAAGTGCATGCATCCGGGAAAGGGTTATCACATGCCAGAGAAATACAGGCGAAGCGTTATACACAGGAGGCCGGTGTTTATTCCAATGCACAAATGAGCAGCAAAATGCTGAAAGAGATTTGTATACTGAATACTGCCTGCCAGAATTTATTGAAAATCGCCATGGAAAAATTAAACCTCTCTGCACGGGCTTATGACAGGATATTAAAAGTAAGCCGAACCATTGCAGACCTCGCTTCCAGTGAAGATATAAAGCCCGAACACCTCGCAGAAGCCATCCAATACCGAAGCCTTGACAGGGAAGGTTGGGGAGGGTGAATTCAAACCCCAGCTCATAGTTATTAGTTCATAGTTAACTGAAACCACAGAACTTTGAACTTCAAACCAGGAACCAGAAACTGATAGGATGGCATCTTGTCTTTTTTTACGAAATTGTATAATATTTGATACATAGAAATTTTTCGATGTATTTTTGCATATTAAAATTCCCTGATTCATTATAATTTTTTTTCATGAAAATTTTATTACAATACCTGAAACCCTATAAATGGCTGGTCGTATTAACACTTTCACTTGCTGCCATCAATATTGGTTTTTCGCTGGTTGATCCGATCTTATTGGGTAAACTTATCAACCTTGCCAACAGCCACCAGGGAGGTAAGCTACCCTCAGAACACAATTTTGATAACAACAGGTTTTTTAATTCCTTTTCCTGGGAAGCCACCGGAGTCTGGTTCATTACTTATCTGTTCTATTTCCGTAGCGATGATCAGCCGTATCGCAAAAAATTTCCAGGATTATTTTTTAAATGTGGTCATCCAGAAATTTGGCGCAAAGGTTTTTACAGATGGCTTGCAACATGCGATGAAATTACCTTACCAGCAGTTTGAAGACCAGCGCAGCGGTGAAACACTTTCTGTATTGACCAAAGTGAGGTCAGATGTGGAAAAATTCATGATCAATTTCATCAATATTCTTTTTGGTGTGATTGTAGGTGTTGTATTTGTATTTGTTTATGCGGCCGCTATTTATTCACTGGAGTATTCCGGTTGCTTATCTTATTGGTATTTTCTTGCTCACGCTTATCACCAATTCTAAGTAAAAAGATCAAGATCATTCAAAAAAATATTGTTGGAGCAAACAACGGCGCTGGCAGGTTCCACTACGGAATCGCTGCGAAATATTGAACTTGGTAAAAAGCCTGGGCCTTACACAACAGGAAGTAGGACGGCTGAATAAAAATACTTACAAGATACTAGGTCTTGAATTGACCAAAGTAAAAAGCATACGAAGTATCAGTTTTATACAGGGAACAATGGTGAATACACTGCGCCAGGTGATCCTATTTATTTTGATGTGGCTGATTTTTTGGGACGCAGATGGATGCCGGGCACTTGGTGACCATGCAGATATTTTCATTCTTTGTATTTGGCCCTTTACAGGAAATCGGCAATATCTTACTTTCCTACCGGGAAGCAGAAGCTTCATTAAATAATTTTGATACCCTGATGAAAAAAACGCCTGAGCTGGAACCGGCTACATCCAAAAGCACTGGGCGATATTGAAACATTGTCTTTTAAAAATGTTGCTTTCAAACACCAGACAGCTTCTCAAAAAGCAATCAATAATATCAGCTTTGATGTAGAATGGGTGAAACCATCGCGTTTGTTGGCCCCAGCGGCAGCGGCAAATCCACGTTGATGAAATTATTGGTAGGCTTGTACCGTCCGCAGGAAGGAAAAATACTTTATAAAACCTGGATGAAACGGAAATACATTTTGATGATCTCCGAACCAGATCGGTTTTGTAACACAGGATACCAACCTGTTTAGCGGCACGATCAAAGAAAATCTGATGTTCGTAAATCCGGCGCTACAGAAGAGGAATGTTATGGATGCATTGAAAAAAGCTGCCTGCCAGAATTTATTGCAAGGGCAGAAAAAGGACTGGATACCATGATCGGTGAAGGCGGATTAAAATTATCCGGTGGTGAAAAGCAACGGTTGTCCATTGCAAGGGCATTGTTACGCAAACCTCATTTAGTTACTATTTGATGAAGCAACTTCTGCACTGGATTCATTAACAGAAGAAGAGATCACTGATACCATCAGGGAAATATCTCCGAGTAAAGGAACCAGATCACTATTTTAATTGCCCACCGGCTTAGCACCATCATGCATGCAGACAGGATCTATGTCTTGAAAAAGGAGATGTGGTGGAAACAGGCAATCATGATCAGCTTACTAGCAAGAAAAAGGATTGTACTATGCGATGTGGCGCCAGCAGATCGGTGAAAGAAAATCAGCTGAACGGGCTCCTGTCGCTATTGGTTAACTGATAAAAAAATTGATTTCGTTTTTTAAGATTTAACTTTGCGCCATGAATGATGCAAACGGCCTGCTCCCAATTACCTGTGGAGTATACTCACCGATGAAATGCCCCCGCTGCAGAAGAGGGCCAATGTTTAAAGATAGTAATGCCTACAGAAAATTCAGCCTGAAACATATATTTGATATGCATGATAACTGCCCGGTCTGCAACCAGAAATATGATTTGAGCCAGGCTTCTGGTATGGCACTGGTTATGTAAGTTATGCTTTGGCAGTAGCCATATCCGTTAGTACATTCGTGGCATGGTGGGTACTGATCGGTGTATCAACAGAAGACAACAGGATATTTTACTGGCTTATATTTAACGCAGTGGCGTTGGTGGGATTACAGCCCTGGCTGATGCGCCTTAGCCGCGTGATCTATATGCGCTTTTTTATTACCTATGATGAACATTATGAAGAAAACGAAGCCAAAAGAATTTGAATAGAGATACTTTCGGCCGTCATTTTAATTAATATTCTCAATGATCCCGGCAATCCCCTGCCCGCCACCAACACAGGCTGTTACAATTCCATATTTTTTATTTAAGCCGTTTCATATCATTGGTGATCTGTATGGTTAGTTTGCAGCCGGTACAACCGAGCGGATGGCCCAATGCAATAGCGCCACCATTAATATTTACAATGCCAGGGTTCAGTTCCAGCTTCCGGATCACAGCCAGTGCCTGTGAAGCAAAAGCTTCATTCAATTCTACCAGATCGATATCCTGGGAAAGATTCATTCCTGCCTGTTTCAACACTTTCGGCACTGCTTCTACCGGCCCAATACCCATGATACGTGGATGAACACCTGCACTGGCACAATTCACCAACCTGGCAATTGGTTTTAATCCCAGTTCATTGATCATTCTTTCACTCATCACAATTACAAAAGCAGCACCATCACTTGTCTGTGAAGAATTGCCTGCGGTAACACAACCATCCAGCTGCAAAAGCCGGTTTTAATTTTGCCAGGCCTTCCATTGAAGTATCAGCACGTACACCTTCATCTGTATCTACCACATAATTTCTTTTTTGCTTTTTTCCTTTTTCATCAAGGTAAACTTCTTCCACATTGATCGGCAGAATGCCATGCTTTAAAATAACCTTCTTTAATTGCGTTACCTGCTTTCAGATGGCTGTTATAACTAAATGCATCCTGGTCTTCCCGGCTTACATTATATTCTTTGGCAACAGCTTCGGCAGTTAATCCCATGCTTAAATAATAATCGGGTTCATCCTTTGGCAATCGAATAAGCAGGCACTGTTTTCCATCCTGCAGTTGGCACCAGGCTCATACTTTCCGTTCCACCGGCAATAATACATTCGGCCATGCCCGTCCTGATCTTTGCAGTGGCCATGGCAATAGTTTCCAAGCCCGCTGGCACAATAGCGGTTGATCGTAATTCCCGGCGCATGAAAACCCACTGCTCTTGCAGCAATGATCCTGCCCACCTGCAATCCCTGTTCTGCTTCCGGCACGGCATTACCCACGATCACATCATCTACCCTCATTGGATCCAGTTGCGGCACAGATGCCAGCAATCCTTTGATCACATCAATCGCCAGGTCATCCGGCCGTGTAAACCTGAAACCTCCTTTCTTACTTTTCCCGACTGCTGTTCGGTATCCTGCAACTATATATGCTTCCTGCATGTTCAATTTATTTATGAATGATCTCCATCACCCCAATGAACGTTTTGGGTATTAGTTGTTTATGCAACTTTCTATACCAAAGTTATAATTTCCGCTTCAAAACAAAAAACTGAATTGACTATCTTAATTTCGCAGCGATATGTATAAAATCCTTCGTGCATTTTTATTTTTCTTTGATCCCGAATAGGTACATTATTTTTCAATGAATGGCTTAAAGGTCATTTGTACGTATCCATTGGATCAAAAAAATGATCGGCAGAAAATTTCAGACCTCAGTTGAGGCAATAACCAATTCTCGGTCTTCAATATTCAATTCCCAAACAGGGTTGGCCTTGGTGCCGGATTTGATAAAAATGCAAAATATCTGAATGAACTTGAAGCCCTGGGTTTTGGTTTTGTAGAAATTGGAACCGTAACCCATTGCCACAGGAGGGAAATGATAAACCAAGATTATTCCGTTTACCAAAAGATAAAGCACTGATCAACCGGATGGGTTTTAATAATGATGGGGCTGATGTAATTGCAGGTAGATTAAAAAAATGGAGAGAAAACGATAAAGTTCATAGTTCAAAGTTCAAAGTTGGCAATCACACATCATCCATCATACATCAAAATTAATGATCGGTGGCAATATTGGCAAGAATAAAATCACCCCCAATGAAGATGCATGGAAAGATTATGAAATTTGTTTTAAAGAATTATATGATTATGTAGATTATTTTGTAGTGAATGTAAGCAGCCCAAATACCCCGGGCTTAAGGGAATTGCAGGAAAAAGAATCATTGAGAAAAATTTTATCAAATCTCCAGGCAATAAATGCTAAACTCATAAATCCAAAACCGATTTTATTAAAAATTGCTCCTGATCTCGCTAAAGAACAAATAGATGATGTGATTGACCTTGCAATGGAAATAAACCTAGATGGGTTGGTAGCATCCAATACAACCATCAGCCGCGAAGACTTATTGACTGCAACTGAACATATAATCAATATTGGAGCTGGTGGATTAAGCGGGCTCCCTGTGAAAAACAGAAGTACAGAAATTGTTAAATATATTATCAAAAAACAAATGGTAAAATACCTGATTATTGCTAGCGGTGGCATTTTTACCGGGACAGATGCAAAAGAAAAAATAAATGCAGGCGCTTCGTTGGTCCAGGTGTGGACAGGATTTATTTATGAAGGCCGGGAATTGTAAAAAAAATTTCCGCTTATCTTGCAAACAAAACAAATAATTAAAGTATTAAACATATATAAATTTTAACCGGCTAAATGCTCACAGCTAATACCAACACTAAAAAAATGGAACATTTATTTACATCAGAAAGTATTATCAGTTTTTTTATACTGGTTATACTGGAAGTAGTGTTGGGTATTGACAATGTGATATTCGTAAGCATTATCATGAACCGGCTGAAAGACAAAGAAAGATCAGAAAAAAGCAAGGCGTACCTGGATGATCACCGGTATTATTTCACGAAGTTTGCTGCTGATGGGCCTAGGATGGCTGCTTTCACAAAAGGGCAAATCCATATTTACCCTTTCTGGAAAAGGATTTGACCTGGCCAGTCTTGTAATGCTTGCGGAGGATTATTTCTTATCTATAAATCGGTGAAGGAAATACATCACAAACTGGAAGGGGAAGATCCCAATGCAGCTTCAATGAACTAAAAAAATTATCACTCGGCCAGGCCATCGGCCAGATCATGTTGATCGATGCTGTTTTTTCTTTTGACAGTATCATCACTGCAGGCGGTACTGCCAAATATGTAGAAATCATGATCGCTGCCGTAGTCATAGCCATGATCGTTATGTTCTTGTTCAGCCCAGAAATTTCTTCTTTTATTCATAAACATCCCACATTAAAATGCTGGCGCTTTCTTTTTTAGTGATGATCGGTTTAAGCCTGATCATGGAAGGATGGGACCATGAAACGGCCGAAAAACTGCACCTGAAAAATTATATTTATTTCGGAATGGCATTTTCATTTATTGTTGAAATGCTGAATATGGTCATGCGGAAACGAATGGTGAAGAACAGGGTGGTGGAATTGAATGAGCCTGTATTAAGAAATGAAGAGGAAGATCAATCGGATACAAGTCATTAACATGCATCGTTGCAAATGAATTAAGATATTTTAATCTCTCTTCTCCAAAAATGTTTGAAGGAACCTTTGGGATTTTTAAGAACACAGTAATACGGAAGCTACCAGGCCAGCAGTTTCTGTTCGTAATCTTGTTTCCCCAATGCTACAGGAATAAAATCATTTGCATATGGCATCATTGATCTCTGCATTTGTGAAATCACCTTCAGGGCCGATCAGGATGATCGAAGAAAGAAAAGGCTGATAAGCCTGAAAGCTGCTTTTTATTTATATCATCATCGCAATGTGCAATAAATTTTTGTCCGTCAACTGGATCGATTTACACCTCTTCAAATTTTTTCGGTTCATGTAAAACAGGTAACCAGGTCTGTTGCGATTGCAGCATGGCGCTTATCAAAATGGCTTTCATCCTGTCGAGTCGGAAATGTTGTTTTTCTGTTCTCTCGCAGATCAATGGAATAATTTCTGCCACACCTATCTCGGTTGCTTTTTCCAGGAACCATTCAAAGCGGCTTGCATTTTTTACCAAAGAAATAGCGATGGTTATTTTTTTTGACGAAGGACTGATTGTAAACACGGGATAATATTTTTACCTCGCATCTCTTTTTATGATCGTCTATTATTTCTGTTGTAAATAAATTTCCTTTGCCATCTGTCAGGTTCAATTGTTCTCCTTTTTGCATGCGCAACACCTGTACCACATGTTTTGAAGTTTCTTCATTCAACACCAGTTGGTTTGAATCAGTCTTTATCTCTTCACTGTAAAAAAAAGGTAGTGCCATAAAAAACAAATGGAGAACAAATCTAAAATTCATTCTCCACTATCAATTAATAATTATCAATTAAAAAGGTGCTTCATCGTCAAATTCGCCATCATTCATTTTACTGCCTTTCTGTATATACAGTTTTGCTTCATCAACCCCGCCTCCTGCTCCTGAACCGGCCTCCAGTTACCGCCTGCAGGAAGCTGGCCGGTATTAAAATCACTGCTCCCTTCATCTTCTATGAATTTTTGAATATGTAGCAAGGCTTTTAGTTTAATTGTTTCAAGGCTGCCATTCCTGTGCTTGGCGATCTTCACATGGGTTTCACCCTTATTGTTTTCCCCCAATTCATTGGCAGTGATATCATAATATTCGGGCCTGTACAGGAACATCACCATATCAGCATCCTGCTCAATCGCGCCTGATTCCCTCAGATCACTTAACTGGGGCATTTTATTTCCTTCTTTTCTTTTCTCTACTTCACGGCTTAACTGCGAAAGTGCAATAATAGGCACCTGCAGTTCTTTTGCAAGTCCTTTCAGGTCTCTTGATATATTGCTGATCTCCTGTTCCCGGTTACTGTTACGGTCCGCAGCTGCCACTCATCAATTGCAGGTAATCAATGATGATCAATCCAACATTATGTTTGTTCTTTAACCTGCGGCATTTGGCCCTTAATTCGAAAATATTCAAAGCTGCAGAATCATCAATAAAGATAGGAGCCTTGCTCAGTCTTTCAATACCACGTTTATATAATTGCTTCATCTCGTGCTCTTCCAGTTTGCCACGGGCAATTTTTTCAAGCCATATCTCACTTTCTGCACTGAGTATACGTTGCACCAGCTGGCTGCGCTCATCTCCAGGCTAAAGAAACCTACTGCTGTTGGCTTTGTAGGATGCAGTGCTGCACTACGGGCAAGGTTAAGCGCAAATGCTGTTTTACCAACGGATGGCCTTGCTGCAAGTATGATAAGATCAGTTGGCTGCCAGCCATATGTGATCCTGTCCAGCGAGGAAAACCCGGTAGGAACACCCGTGATATCTTCCTGCCGGTTACGCATGTCCTCAATACGCTGAATCGTTTTTACCAATACTGTATCAATGCTGTCAAAATTTTTCCGGAGATGGTTATTGGTGATTTCGAAAAGTTTACTTTCTGCTTCATCCAGCATATCAAACACATCCGTGCTGTCTTCATAAGCATCCCCGATGATCTCCCCGCTGATGCGGATCAGTTCACGCTGGATGAATTTTTGCAGAACGATCCTTGAATGCGCATCAATATTGGCCGAAGAAACAACGGCATTGGTAAGTTTGGTTACATAATACGGTCCGCCAACAAATTCAAGTTCTTCCCGGAATTTCAATTCTTCCACAACCGTGAGCAGGTCGATCGGCAGGCTTTTTATTGCCAGCCCCTGCATGGCTTTGTAGATACGCTGGTGGGCTTCTACATAAAAACATTCGGGCTTTAATATCTCAATAACGGTATCAAATGCGCTTTTTTCAAGCATGATGGCACCGAGTATCGCTTCTTCCAGTTCTTTGGCCTGTGGAGGCACTTTACCAAACACCATATTACTTAGGTCAACAGGCGATTTGCGCCGTACTTTCCGGTCTTTATTTAAATTCGTAAAATCCATGTTAGGTTAATATTACTCGTTAGGGTGGATGCAAAAATGAATGCCGTTGCACATATCAATCATCATCTTTACAGGGCGGCTAAGATATAGTCAATTGCGTAATGTTAAGTTAACATTGGCGTGTTATCAACTTTATCCAACGGATTATCCACCGTCAATCCACCGGTAAAATTAGTTTATTAAGAGGTTATGAACAGTATTATTAACACAGGATATTCAACCTGCCTTTAAAAAGCTGGATTTTTATGCACATAAAAACGGGGGTCAAATTTCTTTTGTGCACCTTTTAATAATTTTTTTCACTTGTTTTTATGGAAATGAATATTTAAACATTTTTACTAAAGCAGGCTCCGAAAATGTCGAAAATTCATCTTCCCCAAAAAACTATCTTTGCTGCGAAATTTAAACAATACATGACTATTTCTTATAATTGGTTGAGTGAATATTTACCGGAAAAGATCGAACCTGGAAAACTGGCTAACATACTCACTTCAATCGGGTTGGAAGTTGAAAGCCTCGAAAAAAAGGAAGACAGCCGGGGAGGCCTGGAAGGCTTGCTGGTAGGTGAGATAATGAGCTGTGAAAAACATCCGGCTGCCGATAAATTAAAGATCACAACCGTTTCTACAGGACATGACAAATTATTGAATATAGTCTGCGGAGCTCCGAATGTCGCCAAAGGACAGAAAGTGATCGTGGCGCCGGTTGGTGCTACCATTTATCCCATTACCGGGGAACCCATCAAACTTAAAAAAGCAACGATCAGGGGTGTGGAAAGCGAGGGTATGATCTGTGCAGAATCTGAAATAGGGCTGGGTGCGGACCACGATGGCATATTGCTGTTGCCCGCGGAAACCCTGGTTGGCACAAAAGCAACGGATATATTCAAACCCGGGCAGGACTATATTTTTGAGATCGGCCTTACCCCAAACCGCATGGATGCTATGAGCCATCTTGGAGTCGCAAAAGATATATGTGCCTGGCTCTCTTATCACCATAAAAAAGAAACCACACCGGTATTGCCATACCCGGCTACTCTTGAACCGGATAGCCCTGTTCAGCCCATCGAAGTAAAGATCGAAAACCTCGAAGCATGCAGGCGGTATAGTGCTGCAAGCATCATTAATATAACAGTAACGGATAGCCCCTTATGGCTGCAGCAGAAATTAAAAAGTATCGGCCTCAAGCCTATCAACAATATTGTAGACATTACCAATTTCATCCTCCACGAAACCGGCCAGCCACTGCATGCGTTTGATGCTGATAAAATAAAAGGGAAAAAAGTGATCGTAAAAAATGCCACGGCGGGAAGCATTTTCAAAACACTGGATGAAAAAGAAAGAAAATTATTTTCCACCGACCTTATGATCTTTAACGCGGAAGAACCCATGTGCATTGGCGGCGTTTATGGCGGCTCAGGCAGCGGCGTCACAAAGGAAACAAAAAATATTTTCCTCGAAAGCGCCTGGTTCAACCCGGTTTATATCCGGAGAACTTCTTTAAAACATGACCTCAGGACAGATGCAGCTTCCAGGTTTGAAAAAGGGACAGATATCAGTAACACCGTGCATGTACTCAGGCGGGCTGCCTTACTGATCAAAGAAATAGCAGGGGGGAAGATCACCGGTGAGATCATAGATATTTACCCTGAACCTGCAAAAAAAGCCACCGTTGCTTTAAACTATGATTATTTAAAAAAACTCAGTGGCAAAAATTACCCGCCAGCCGATGCCCGGAACATTTTTAAAAGCCTCGGATTTGAAATAAGCGGGGAAACTACCAATGAGATCCGGGTAGAAGTGCCATTCAGTAAGCCGGATATAACGATCCCTGCTGACCTCGTTGAAGAGATCATGCGGATCGACGGCCTTGATAATATTGAAATCCCGACTGCCATTATGATCTCCCCATCTGTAGAGAAAGATCATGTAAAATATGTATTCAAAGAAAAGCTCGCTGATTATCTTACCGGCCTTGGCTTTTACGAAATTTTCACCAACAGTATTACAAGCACTGAGTTTTATGAGGAAAAACTGCTGGCATCTTCTGTAAAAATGATCAACAGCCTCAGCGCTGACCTGGATATGCTTCGACCGGAAATGATCCAGGGTGGTTTGCAGACCATTGCCCATAACCTGAATCGTAAAAATTACAACCTGCTGTTTTTTGAATTTGGCAAAACCTATGCAACCCGGGGGCCAGGAACCTATTCTGAAACAAATCACTTATCCTTATACATTACTGGAAATATAACCGGGCCACATTGGAAATTAAAAGCTGAAAAAACAGATTTTTATTATCTTAAAGGTATTATTGAACGCATATTGCAATTGGCGGGTATCAAAGTCGTTGAATATGTGCCAACAGATAACCATGACCTCGAAAATGGCATGGATTTAAAAATAGGCGGCAAAATTCCGGGCTGGCTGGGTGAGGTAACTGAAAAGACCCTAAAGAAATTTGACATTAAACATCCCGTTTTTTATGCGGATATTAATTGGGATGAGCTGCTGGAATTAAAAAATATCTCGGTTGAATACCGTGAAATATCAAAATTCCCCGCAGTAACGCGTGATCTTGCCCTTGTGGTGGATAAAAATGTTTCTTACAGTCAGATCGAGGAGATAGCTTTATCACGCAAAACGGAAGCATTGAGATCCGTACAGTTATTTGATGTTTTTGAAAGCGAAAAATTAGGAAAGGATAAAAGATCGCTCGCAGTGAGTTTTCTTTTCATGGATGAAACAAAAACACTGACAGATAAAGAAATTGATTCATTCATGCAACAGCTTATTGCTGACTATCAAACCCGTTTAAATGCAGAAATCAGAAAATAATCATTCATGCAACCCGTAGCAGCACAGATCAGCCGCATCCAGTCAAAGCTCCAGGAATTACTGAAGAAACACCACTCCTCCCTGAAGGAGCTTGAGCAACAGCAGAAGACAAATGCTGCGCTTCAGCAGCAACAGGAATTGAATGAAAAGAAGATCAGGATGCTTGAAGAAAAGCAACACATTCTAAAAGCCGCTGCCGGTAAAATGAATGAACCCGACAAAAAAGAATTTGAGCAGGCGATCAATAAATACATGCGTGAAATTGATAAATGTATTGACCTGTTAAGTGAATAAATTAATTTAATTGTATGTCAGAAGAACTCATTCCCATCAATATTTTAGTTGCAGACCGGACTTACCGGATAAGGACAAATGCATCAGATGAGGAGGTCGTACGCAAAACCCTCAAGATCATTAATGACAAGATCATCGAATTCAAAACCCAGTTTTCGGGGAAGGATATGCAGGATTATATAGCAATGGTAGTAATATGGTATGCCACCCAGGCTGAAACAGAAGAAAATAAAGGCCCCTTACAGGAAGAACTCACAGAAGGTCTTCAAAAAATAGAAAGCTTACTCGATAAAGCCATTTGACCCGGCTTAATTTTCATTGTTCCAGGCAGCCCGGCCACAAAATACTTAACACAAAAATCATATCTTCGCCAATTATGCTTCTAACTGGCAATTAGGGGGAATTAGAATTATACAATATTGTGAATCAGCTAAAAACCATAACATTTAATGGAACCGAATATACTTTCCATCATCATAGGGGTAGCCGCATTGATTGTGGGTATCATCCTGGGTAAAATTGTTTTTGCAAAAAACACCAAAAAACAGATTGAAGAAGCTCAGAGCCAGGCTCAAAAAATAATAGCAGACGGTCAGCTCCAGGCAGAAAACCTAAAAAAAGAAAAATTGCTTGAGGCAAAAGAAAAATTTGTCCAGCTTAAATCTGACCATGACAGGGAAGTTTTACAACGTACCCAGAAGATCAATGAATCTGAGAACCGGATCAAGCAGAAAGAGCAAAGCATCAATCAAAAAGAAGGGCATCCTGGAAAAACAACTGAAAGACAATGAGGCGATCAAGGAAAACCTGAACCGGCAGATCGAAGTAGTAAATATCAAGCGAACCGAACTGGAAAAACACCAGGAAGAACATATCAGGCGGTTGGAAAAAGTTGCCGGGCTTTCTGCCGAAGAAGCCAAGACTCAGTTGATTGAAAGCCTGAAACAGGAAGCACATACCAAGGCGCTGACCATGCAGCAGGAGATCATTGAAGAGGCTAAACTGAAAGCAAATAAAGAAGCCCGGAAGATCGTAATCCAAACCATTCAGCGTACTGCTGCCGAGCAGGCTATTGAGAATTCCATCACCGTATTTAACCTTGAAAGTGATGAGATAAAAGGTTCGATCATTGGCCGGGAGGGAAGAAATATCCGTGCCATTGAAGCCGCTACCGGTGTTGACCTTATCGTTGATGATACTCCGGAAGCATTGTATTATCGTCTTTTGACCCCTTGCGCCGGGAAATAGCCCGCCTCTCTTTACAACGGCTGGTGGCTGATGGCCGTATACATCCTGCCCGTATTGAAGAAGTAGTGGAAAAAACCAAACGCCAGCTGGAAGACCAGATCATGGAGATCGGCGAACGAACCGTAATTGAATTGGGCATACATGGCCTGCACAAAGAACTGGTAAGAATGGTGGGAAGAATGCGGTTCCGTTCATCATACGGCCAAAACCTGCTGATGCACAGCCGGGAAATTGCCAATCTTTGCGGCATTATGGCTGCAGAACTGGGTATGAACCCAAAACTGGCAAAACGTGCCGGCCTTTTACATGATATTGGTAAAGTTCCGGATGAAGAAACAGAATTGAGCCATGCATTGCTCGGTGCAAAACTGGCAGAAAAATATGGTGAAAATCCAGCAGTTGTCAATGCCATCGGTGCCCACCACGATGAAATGGAAATGCAATATGTGATCTCTCCGATTATACAGGCATGTGATGCCATCAGCGGCGCAAGGCCGGGCGCCAGGCGGGAAATAATGCAGCAATACATCCAGCGTATCAAAGACCTTGAAAACCTGGCAATGGCATACCAGGGAGTGGAAAAAGCCTATGCGATACAGGCAGGCCGTGAATTAAGGGTAATCGTGGAAGCAGAAAAAGTAACCGATGGCGACAGCGACAGACTAAGCTTTGAAATAGCCCAGAAGATCCAGAACTGAAATGACCTTCCCGGGCCAGATAAAAGTTACCGTGATCAGGGAGAAAAGGGCGGTGAATATTGCAAGGTAAAGTTAATTTGTTGACTAGTTGAATAGTTGATCAGGAATAACACTTGATGATATAACTAAGGTATACGACAATTTTCAACTGGTTTCATTGAAAATTGGCCATAACACTGATTATCTGATATTCATTAAACTAATTTATAAACCTTAAACCATTAAACTTATAAACTTTTACCCCTACCTTTGCCGTCCGTAAAAAAATAACAGATATGAACGCAGTAGCATTTGTTCACGAGCAGTTAACAACAAAACCAACGCTTCCAACGTTTAAAGCAGGTGATAACATCACTGTAAATTATAGAATTGTAGAAGGTAATAAAGAGCGTATCCAAAGCTTTAAAGGCGATGTGATCAAGCGCCAGGGAACCGGTGCCACTGCCACATTTACTGTACGTAAAATGAGTGATGGAGTAGGTGTTGAGCGTTTATTCCCTTTCTTCTCGCCCAATATTGAAAGTATCGTTTTAAACAAAGTAGGTCGAGTAAGCCGTGCGAAATTTTATTTCCTACGTGAAAGAAGTGGAAAAAGCGCCCGTATCAAGGAAAAAAGAATGGCAGTGGGTACAAAGACAAAAAAATTTGCAGCAGCAGAAGCTAAATAAGCATAATAAATTATTGAACATAAGCGGAAACTTAATCATTTCCGCTTTTTTATTCCATAAATGTCCGGCCGGCTGCTGTTAAAATTTCATAAGTAACTGATATAAGATTAGTACCTCTAAAAAAACATATATCTTTGTAATTCAAATTTATCAGTATGTTACTAAACTCAATTTTCTTGTTTTCCATGCCCGGTGGCAGTGAGTGGATATTGATCTATTGGTTGTATTATTATTTTTTGGTGGCAGAAAGATTCCTGACCTGATGAGAGGGCTTGGCCGTGGTATCCGTGAATTCAATGATGCAAAAACGAACGTGAAGAATGAGATCGAAGAAGGAATGAAAGAAAAAGAAACCAAAAAAGCAAGTTCCGCAATAAAGATAACCGGGCAAAATAATTTTCAGCTGAAGTCGCAATACCCAATACGATCATTTCGGGTAGGCTACTTCGGCTGATTTCATATTTAACTTTGTCCCAGTTAGTAATGTTCTCCTTTCAAAATATTGCATCAATATCATCAGCAGTTCATAAGATAATGAAATTACCTGTACAGATGCTGTGCAGTTTTACCTCGGAAGAATTGCTTCACAAAAGATTTGAATGCATTTGTAGAAGTGTATGAAGCAGAAGCATTGCAAAAAGCCACTGCGCTTGATGAAAAAAGAACAAACGGCGATCCCTGAGGAAACTACATGGGGTAGTGATTGCAATAAAAGATGTGATCTGCTACAAGGATCATAAGCGTAACTGCAGCTTCAGCAATTTTGAAAGGATTTTGTTTCAATCTACAATGCCACTGCCGTACAATGGTTGCTCGATGAAGATGCGATCATTATCGGCACTTGTAATTGCGATGAATTTGCGATGGGCAGCACGAATGAAAATTCTGTTTATGGAAAAGTGTTGAATGCGATCGATAACATAAAGTACCCGGAGGTTCTTCAGGCGGCAGTGCAGTGGCTGTGCAGGCGGATATGTGTATGGTAAGCCTTGGAAGCGATACGGGCGGTTCTGTAAGGCAGCCGGCAGATTTTTGTGGCATCATTGGTTTGAAGCCAGGTTATGGCAGAATATCACGGTATGGATTGATCGCTTATGCATCTTCATTTGACCAGGTAGGCATTTTCGGTAAAACATTTAGAGATGTTGCATTGATTGCTGGAGGTGATCTAAGGACCGGATGAATTTGACAGTACCATGGATATCGACCCATTCCAGCATATCCACTTTCACCAGATTATGATGCATTACCCGAAAAAAAATACAGAATCGCGTTATTTTAAACAGCGCTGGACCATCCTTCACTTGGATAAAGAAATAGCAGAAGCCATATTTGGACAGATCGAACAATTAAAAGCAGATGGCCATAATGTGGAAGAAATAGAATTTGACCTGTTGGATTATATCGTGCCGGCATATTATGTGCTTACCACCGCAGAAGCCAGCAGTAACTTATCCCGGTATGATGGAGTACGATATGGCTACCGGACAAAGAAACCTGTGAAAGATTTAACAGAATTTTACTTACAAAACCGAAGCGAAGGTTTTGGAAGGAAGTAAAACGAAGAATAATGCTCGGCACTTTTGTTTTAAGTGCAGGCTATTATGATGCATATTTTACCAAGGCACAACAGGTGAGAAGATTATTAAAAGAACATATATCAATGGTTTTCAGGAAATTTGATGCCGTCATTCTTCCTACATGCCCTACCACTGCTTTTAACATTGGCGAAAAAGACAAGACCCGATCGCAATGTACCTGGCTGATATTTTTACTGTATTTGCCAACCTCACTGGCATACCCGCTATCTCCATTCCATTGTTTAAACACAGTAATGGCTTGCCTTTTGGGCTCCAGATAATGACAAATAGGTCTGATGAACTAACTTTGTTGCATTTACAGACTTATTCATGCAGCAGAACAAAGCCTTAAACTAGTCTTGAATTTAATGAAATATTTTTTTTCATATTGGTTTTTTGTACGCTTTTGCTACAGGCAAAAGCAGGTATTGGTGCCCAGTCAAATACCGGGCAGGCATTGACCCAAACACCCGATACCTTAATAGAAGATATCGAAAAAGAAGATGCCATTATCGAAGAGATCATCAAGACTAAAAAAACACCCGGGAAAGAAAAAGTTCAATATTTCAGCCAGCTGACACAGTATGGATTTAAAAATCTTTTTACAAATTACGGTTACAATTCTGCTCTTCCCTATTCCTCCCAGGTAAATCCAAATGCAGAAGAATTATATGCAGGATTACCTGAGAGCACATGCAGCAGCCTGCAGAAGATGAAAAGCTGGGGAATCCCTTATTTTAATTTGATCGATAATATTTTTGCTCAATATGGATTACCCAGGGAATTAAAATATTTTGCTGTGATCGAAAGTAATTTAAACACATGCAGCAACAAGTTGGGTGGGCGCCGGCGGCCCCTGGCAGTTTATGCCTTATACAGCACGGGATTATGGCCTTGTTGTAAATACAGTTATTGATGAACGCAGGGATTATTATAAAAGCACACATGCGGCCGCAAGATATTTCTTGCATTATACAGGCAAATGCAAGACTGGCTGCTGGTAATTGCTGCTTATAATGGCGGCCCCGGGAGGGTATATCAGCGCCATGAAAAAAAGTGGCAGCAAGAATTTCTGGGCATTACAATATTACCTCCCACAGGAAAGCCGCAACCATGTAAAGAAATTTATTGCCACACATTATATAATGGAAGCGCAATGGGAATGGATATCACCGGTAAATGCTAACAGTCTTTTTAATGCAAGGTATCAAATCCATATGATCATAAAAATTCACTGACACCCGAAGAACTGGCAGCAATCAGAAATACAGACTATTTCAGGTAAATACAATTCCGTGATCATTGCAAAAAATATTTCAATGGACATTGCACAATTTAACCGTTATAATCCCGATTTTGATAACAGGCTTTCAATGAATGGCCAATATGACCTGGATTACCTTCTGATAAAATGCACTTTTTTGTGCTCAATAAATACCAGATCCTCAATGAATGTGTTCAGCTGTTATTGAATGACAGCAATATTCCCAACAATAAAACGGTTTATCCTCCGATCAAAAAAAGCTAAACAAGAAAAAAAGGTCACTTATCCGTTTTTAAGTGCATCTTTATCATCGCTTCGGCTTTCATCATACATTCCTCGTATTCATCATCCGCATCGCTGTAAAATGTAATACCGCCCCCTGCCTTAAAAGAAATAAGTGTTTTTGTTGCGTTATAGAATAGCTCCTGATCACCACATTAAAATCAAAATCTCCCGCCGGTGATACATATCCGATCGCTCCGGAAAATAAACCCCTTGGAGTTGCTTCATATTGTTCGATCAATTCCATCACTCTTTTTTTTGGAGCGCCGGTCATGGAACCCATCGGGAAAGTAGCTTTAATGATATCAGTCCAATGCATGTTCTTCATCCACCGTCGCCCTGTATGGTACTGATCATCTGGTGGACCTGCGGAAAACTATAAATCCCGAACAATTCTTTTACCGTACAGATCCTTCAACACATATCTTACTCAGATCATTTCTTACCAGGTCGACCATCATTACATTCTCACTTTTTTCCTTGCTGCTGTTGAGGAATAATTTTTGCTTGACTTTCATCTGCTTGCATATCTGCATGGATCGCGTTTACTGGTTCCCTTGATGGGTTGCGACACAAATTATCATCCCTGATCTTTTTAAGAATCTTTCAGGGCTTGCACACATACAATATTTATCATTCAGTTTATAAAATGCTGAAAATGGATTGGGAGAAAGACTGCACAGTTCATGATAAAGAGACAAAGGATCGATATACCGTATGTGCATGAAAAAAATTCCTGGCAAAAATTTATTTCATAACAATCACCCCGTAGAATATGTTTTTTAGCGCCCCGATGATCTCAATGTACTCTCTTCGCTGACCCTGCTTTTGATATCAATATTTTTGAGGCCGCTTTTTTTAATGACAGCACTTTGTTCATTGACTGATTGAAAAATTTCCAAAGGATCTGCTCACCGGTGCTTCTATAGCCAATGTCATTTTCCGTAAGGCGCAAAACGATTTGGGGACTAAAAAAATAACCATCAGGAAAATCAATTTCATCATTGTTTCCAGGGATTGTCCGGTGTTCCATATGTCATAACCAAGATGCCCGAATAGCCAGTCCTTTTCTTTATCATAAAAATCCTTCAGTGCCTCAAAAGCATTTCCGTTGTTTAGTCTAACTGATCTTGCGCACCTGCCGCCAGCATACATTCAAATGCAGGTGTTTCAAAATGATACTGATTATTATCCAGGAAACAAAAAATGTTGAACGGGTTGACCAGTTCAACATTTTTATTTTAAATCATTAAAATTATTACTATTGAAAACTGTGCTATTCACTGTTTTTCACTGATTAATTTAAAAATCATCTTCATCATCATCAAAACCACCACCTGCATCATCATTAAAAAGACCAAGATCTTTAAAATCTTCATCTATCTTAAAATCATCTTCTTCTTTTGCAGCTTTTTTTCCTACCGGCTTTTTTGCCTTTTGATTTTGGAACATCAAATTCATCAAAGTCCGGATCCCAATCATCATCTTCTTCTTCAGCCTTTTCCCAATCATCTTCTACTTCCACGTCATCGTCGTCATCATCATCGTCATCATCTTTTCTTTCTTGGATGCACTTTTTGTTTTTGATGGCTTGGTTTCTATTTCATCGAGTTCATCCAAATCATCATCATCATCGTCTTCATCTTTTTTTGGAGGATGATTTTTTTACCGCCGTTTTTTTAGGTGCTGCGAATTTCTGCACAGCTGATCTTTTTTTCATTCTCTGATTTTGATACCATAACTAACAGGATTAATAACTGTAAAATTTCTACGAGTTTTTCAATTAGCCAAAATATTTTCATACTTTTTTAAAATTTATTTTTTTACACAGCTACAATCTGCTCCCTGCCCGGCGCCATTACTAATATATTTAACAGGTACTTTTAAGAAATTCATTTATATAATTAATATAAATTTTCATTTTTCCCGGCAATCTGCATAATTATTTATTGCCGTGATATCTGTATTCCATCCTTCAAAACTTTTATAGCTGGGTTCAATATTCAACCTGTTCATTTGGAAAGGTACATAATTCTTTTCCTTCCCATTGACCTTATATCCATTGCACAACTTTTAATTCCTTTAATGCATCCAGTATATCCGCTTTTGTCATTACCAATTGGGTAACCCCGTTGATCATGCAGGCAAATTGCAATGCTACCAGGTCGATCCAGCCACAACGCCTTGGCCGCCCGGTAGTACTGCCAAATTCATTCCCTGTATTTCTTAACAATTCACCTGTTTCATCATACAATTCGGTAGGAAAAGGTCCGCTGCCTACCCTTGTACAATATGCTTTTGAAACGCCGAATACCTCTTTTATTTTTTGTGGGGCAATACCCAGGCCCGTACAAACACCCGCTGAAATGGTATTGCTGCTGGTAACAAAAGGAAAGGTCCCAAAATCCACATCCAGCATACTTCCCTGTGCACCTTCTGCCAATATCTTTTTCCCCTGCTTATTTTTCATTGATAAAATATTCACCGTTTACAATCTTGAATTCTTTTAAAAATTCCAATGCTTCAAAAAACTCTTCTTCCCAATTGCTGATATCTTCCTGGAAATTAAAATTATCCAGCAGGCGTTGATGTTTCATCCGCAACTTGATATATTGCGTAGTAAAGTTTTTATCCAGCAGATCACCGACACGTAACCCATTGCGGCCTGTTTTATCCATATAGGCAGGGCTAATCCCTTTTAGTGTACTGCCGATCTTTTCATTTCCTTTTGAAAGTTCACTTGCCTTATCCAGTGCCCGGTGTGTTGGTAAAATCAGGTGGGTGCGTTCACTGATAAAAAGATTTTTTTTATAATCAATGCCCAAAGCTGCTACGGATTCACATTCCCTTTTTAATGTAATGGGATCCAGCACTACCCCATTGCCGATCAGGTTAATTTTATTTTCATGAAAGATACCGCTAGGTATCTGGTGAAGCACAATTTTTTTACCATCTACATATAATGTATGCCCGGCATTTGGGCCACCCTGGAAACGTGCGATCACATCATAATCTTTTGCAAAATAATCTACAATTTTTCCTTTCCCTTCATCTCCCCATTGCAAACCAAGAATTACATCTACCATTGCTACTATTTATTATTGTTTATGTTGATCTGTTTTTTTTATAACCCACGAAGATTGAATGATCTTTTTTTGTTCCTGTCTTTGCGGTTAAAATACAAGCGAAAATAAATTGAAATAAATCAACCACCTAAATAAATCATGAGCGTACTGAACAAAAAAATGCCTGTAATTAAATTACAGGCATTTTATAAAGACTATTCTGCGGCTAAGCGACTTTAAGCATGCTCAGCTTGGTTGTATTGAATTTACGGTTGGCATATTCCAGCGTAACATCAAAGCTCTTTACTTTTTGAGAAGGCAATTCATACATCGCATCTGTAAGGATGCTTTCGCAAATACTGCGAAACCACGGGCCCCCAATTTATATTCCAATGCTTTTTCTACCATGAAATCGTACACAGCAGACTCAAATTTCAATACAATGCCTTCAATTTCAAACAACCTTGTGAACTGCTTGATCAATGAATTCTTAGGCTCGGTAAAAATATTCCTCAGTGTTTCCGCATCCAATGGATTTAGATAAGTAACTACCGGTAAACGGCCGAGCAATTCAGGTATTAAACCAAAGTGTTTAAGGTCAACAGAATTAATGAACTGTAACAAATTATTATGCTGGTATTCCTGTAGTTCTTTATTTACATTAAACCCGATCGCATTCGTATTTACACGCCTTGCGATGATTCGGTCTACCCCGTCAAAAGCTCCGCCGCAAATGAACAGGATGTTCTGCGTATTTACTTTTATCAATTTTTGTTCCGGATGTTTACGTCCTCCCTGTGGCGGCACCAGCACCTCGCTGCCTTCCAGCAGTTTTAATAAACCCTGTTGTACTCCTTCCCCACTCACATCTCTTGTTATGGAAGGGTTATCACTTTTGCGGGCTATTTTATCTATTTCATCAATATATACAATCCCTTTTTCAGCAGCAGCAACATCATAATTACATGACTGCAGTAAACGGGTAAGCATGCTTTCAACATCTTCTCCTACATAACCGGCTTCTGTAAAAACAGTGGCGTCCACAATAGCAAATGGTACATTCAGCATGCGGGCAATTGATTTGGCAAGCAGCGTTTTACCTGTACCGGTTTCTCCAACCATGATAATGTTGCTTTTCTCGATCTCAACATCATTCTCCAGTTTTTGATTCAGCCTTTTATAATGATTGTAAACTGCTACCGCCAGTATTTTTTTTGCGTCATCCTGTCCAATAACATATTCATCCAGGAATTTTTTTATTTCAATGGGCTTTTTTACGGTAAGCTTGTGTGGATTTGTTGTGGAATGTTTGGTATCCGTATTATTGGCAAGTTCCTGCACAATGATCTCCTGTGCATGTTCTACGCAATTCTCACAAATATGACCATCCTGGCCGGCAATGAGTATTTTAACTTCATCGCGACTCCTTCCGCAAAAAGAGCAATGTAATATTTGTTGTTTTGCCATATTGGTCTGCTATTTCCTTTTTCAGAAGTATTTATAAAGATCCCTTTGCAACCGTAAAGTTACGAAAACCAATCCAGTTATATAATAAAGACGAAAAAGCAACCATTTATGTTGCTTTTTAGAGGTCTTTTTTACATGATTGGCCTAAATCAGGCTAAATTTTCTCCATTAAACCATCCACGATCCCGTATGCAATGGATTCTTTGGCATCCATCCAATAATCCCTGTCAAAATCCTTCATAACCTTTTCATAGGTCTGTCCACAATTCTCCGCCAGGATCCTGGCACCTAACTGTTTGGCTTTCAGCATCTGAACAGCCATTATCTCCAGGTCTGCACTGGTGCCACGCCCGCCGCCGCTCGGCTGATGGATCATGACTTCCCCATGAGGGAAAATAAAACGGCGCCCTTTCTCCCCCCGCTAAGCAGGATACTGCCCATACTGGCGGCCATACCCATACATACCGTACTAACCGGGGAAGTTATCATTTGCATGGCATCATAAATTACCATCCCGCTTGTTACTACCCCACCAGGACTATTGATATAGAACGTGATCTCTTTTCCGGGGTCGAGTGCTTCGAGGTATAATAAACGGTCCGTAATGTCTTTGGCAGATTTATCGTCTACAGCACCCCATAAAAAAACCTTGCGCTGCTCAATGAATTTTTTATCAAACATCCACCCGCTCATCATTTTTTCCATGGGATTATCAGGCATTTGAGGAGGCATTTCTTCTTCATCGTCCTGGCGTATATTTTTTGAATACAGGTTCATTTCCATTATTAATTATGAATGATTAATTATTGATTCACTAATCTTTTTTTGATTTCTTGGGATTCATCAAAAGAACTTCATCCACCAGTCCATATTCCTTTGCTTCTGTAGAGGTCATCCAGTAATCCCTGTCGCAATCTATAGCTACCTTGTCTACGGATTGATTGGTATGGTGTGCAATGATCTCGTATAATTCCCTTTTTACTTTTCGTATCTCGTTTACCGTTATCTCGATATCGGTAGCCTGTCCTCCGGCACCTGCGCTCGGCTGGTGCATCATTATGCGGCTATGTTTTAAAGCTGTACGCTTCCCTTTGGCACCTGCACACATTAAGACAGATCCCATACTGGCTGCCATTCCTGTGCAAATGGTGGCGATATCCGGTGTAATGAACTGCATGGTGTCATACATACCAAGCCCGGCATATACACTGCCCCCGGGGCTATTGATATACATCTGGATGTCGCGGGTACGGTCTGTACTTTCCAGAAAAAGCAATTGTGCTGTAACAATATTGGCTACTTCATCATTGATAGGATATCCTAAAAAGATGATCCTGTCCATCATTAACCGGCTATATACATCCATCACAGCAACATTCATGGGCCGCTCCTCGATAATATTGGGTGTGAGGTTAGTTACATTATGATTTATATAGCTATGGAGGGTATTACTGCTGATGCCCTGGTGCATCACAGCATACTTTTCAAATTCTTTTCCAAAATTCATTTGCTGATTTTTTAATTAGTGTTACAAATATAGTCGAAGAACTGAATTGTCAATTATCAATTGTCAATTGTCAATTTTATTTAATCCCTGCTCCTTCCCTGGTAAATTAATATATATTGTACCAACATTGCAATCGATGCAAGTGCAGCAACTACATAAGTAAGTGCAGCCCATTTTAAAGCATCTTTTGCATTTTCCTTTTCGGTGCTGGTTGTAATATTAGCGGTGCTTAACCAGCTGAGCGCCCTTGCAGACGCATCAAATTCAACCGGCAAAGTGATCAGGGAGAATAAAGTGCTGACTGCAAATAAAACAATGCCTGCTAAAAGCACGGTTGGGTTTCCACCACCAAAACCCATAAAGCCCAACCCCGCAATGATCACCCACTGTGAAAGTGTGGTGCTTATCTGAACCGCCGGAACCAATTTACTGCGAAGCATCAGCATCGAATAGGCAGTGGCATGCTGAACGGCATGGCCACATTCATGAGACGCAACCGCAGCAGCTGCAACCGTTCTTCCTTCATATACTTCCTGGCTCAGGTTCACTGTTTTATTCACGGGATTATAATGATCTGTCAGGCTGCCCGCTACTGATATTACCTGCACATCATAGATCCCATTATCGCGAAGCATCTTTTGCGCAATTTCTTTACCACTCATTCCACTACTGATGAGGATCTTACCGTACTGTGCAAATTTGCTTTTTAACCTAAACTGAACTGCCAGCCCCAAAAGCATAAAGATGACTGAGATAATAAGAATTCCACCCATTTTATTTAAAAATTTTTTATAGAATTGTGCAAAAAGCATTCCCAAGAAAAATACTGACAAAATAGCGTGCGGCATTAAAAAATAAGACAGGCGTAGCCGAAAAAAATAGGCTGCAATTACTGGGAAAATTAGAAAAGTTTTGTACTTTACTATTAGTTCTTTCCGTTATATCTAAACCTTTTCATATGAGCCTCCTGCACCGCATTGAGCAATGGGGAAATAAGCATCATCCAAAATGGGTTGACATTATTCGCATTGCTTTGGGCCTGTTCCTTTGCTTTAAGGGAATAGACTTCCTTCAAAATATGAGTGTTTTACTTGGAATACTTAGCAGTAAAGCATCTTTTGGCGGCTTCTCGCTTATTATAATTGGACACTATGTTGTATTTGCCCATATACTCGGGGGAATCCTGATTGCGACCGGTTTTTTTACCAGGTTTGCCTGTCTTGTACAGATCCCGATCCTGCTGGTAGCTGTGTTCTTTGTTAACCTGAGAGATGGAATGATGAGGCCTTATTCAGAACTGTTCCTTTCTATTTTGGTATTACTGTTACTTATTTATTTTCTGATAATCGGAAACGGCTCCTGGGCTGTAAAACTCAAAGAGGAAGAGAAGAAATAATTTTAAATGTTGAATGATGAATTTTAAATGCGTTTATTCTTAGAAGCTCATTCAACATTTAACATTCAAAATTCAACATAGTTCAAATAAAAAAGGAGCGAAATTCGCTCCTTTTTTATTTGAATATCTTATTTGTATTGTGGTATGATCCCATTTGCCAGTTCAGTCATTTTCTTAAGCCCATCTTCCGGTAAATTTCCTTTTTTAAATTCTGCCAGAATTTCAGGGTGTTTATTTTCCATTTCCAACAGGAAATGTTCTTCAAATGCTTTTACATTTTTAACGGCAACATTTCTTAATAATCCCTGTGTACCGAGGTAGATCATCGCAACCTGCTTTTCCACCGTAAATGGGGAATATTGAAATTGTTTAAGGATCTCCACATTACGTGCACCTTTATCAATTACATTTTTTGTCGCAGCATCCAGATCTCCGCCAAATTTGGAGAAATGCTTCCAGCTCACGGTATAGCGCCTGGTCCAGTTTTAAGGTACCGGCAACTTTCTTCATTGATTTGATCTGTGCATTACCACCCACACGGCTAACCGAAATACCTACGTTGATCGCAGGACGTATACCTGCATTGAACAGGTTACCTTCCAGGAATATCTGTCCGTCAGTAATAGAGATAACGTTCGTAGGAATATAAGCAGAAACGTCACCCGCCTGTGTTTCAATGATCGGCAAGCGCAGTTAATGAACCTCCACCTTTTACCAAATGCTTGATAGATTCAGGAAGATCATTCATTTGCTGGGCGATCTCATCTTTTGCAATAACTTTTGCAGCTCTTTCCAGTAAACGGCTATGCAGGTAGAATACATCACCCGGATAAGCTTCACGTCCCGGCGGCCTACGCAATAACAAAGAAACTTCACGATAAGCAACCGCCTGTTTGGAAAGATCATCATAAATGATCAGGGCGGGCCTTCCGGTATCACGGAAAAATTCGCCGATGGCAGCACCTGCAAAAGGAGCATAGAATTGCAAAGGCGCAGGATCAGAAGCAGAAGCGGCAACAATAGTGGTATAAGCCATAGCACCATATTCTTCCAAGGTTTTCATGATACCTGCAATGGTAGAAGCTTTTTGGCCGATTGCCACATAAATACAATAAACAGGTTTGCCTGCTGCATAAAATTCTTTTTGATTGATGATCGTATCAACAGCAATCGCTGTTTTACCGGTTTGACGGTCACCAATGATCAATTCACGTTGTCCACGGCCGATCGGTATCATCGCATCAATCGCTTTAATACCCGTTTGCAAAGGTTCTTTTACCGGCTCCCGGAAAATTACACCCGGCGCTTTACGCTCCAGTGGCATTTCATATAATTCGCCTTTGATCGGGCCTTTTCCATCGATGGGCTCGCCCAGTGTATTAATAACACGGCCGCTCATGCCTTCTCCTACTTTAATAGAAGCGATCTGGCCGGTACGCTTTACTTTATCGCCTTCTTTAATCTCTCCGCTATCTCCCATCAATACCACACCCACATTATCTTCTTCAAGGTTCAAGGCAATGGCTTTTACGCCATTTTCAAATTCTACCAGCTCACCCGAGCGAACATTGTTCAATCCATAAACACGGGCAATACCATCTCCCACCTGTAACACTGTTCCTACTTCTTCCAAACTTGCACCTGCATTAAAATTGCTTAATTGCTGACGAAGTATCGCCGAAATTTCATCTGGTTTAATTTCTACCATAAATAAGATTTTATTTTGTGAACCCGGCTAAAAACCTTTGTGCGCCGGTGTTGCGTCGCACACTTGTACATTCTCAGCTATGGGCATCGTTTTTCAGGCTGCAAAGGTAGGGGTTGACTGTGGGAATGGCAAAAAAAATGAATAAAATAAAGAACCTTATTATGAGCGATTGATTGATTTTATATCCAATCCTCAACGATGAAAATCATGAACCGAAAAATGAATATTCCATGCTGAAGAATGATTATATAGGAAAAAAGATGTAATTTCCTCGCTCAAATCCATTCTATTAAATTCCAAAACAACGCTATCCAACAATCATGTTATTCAACACCATCTATAATAGTACACATTCCAACCAATAAACATACATAAACTACATTCCACAACAGGAAACATTACCGGGATCCAGGATACCGGGATCAAAAACTAATTAGAAATTATGAAAAAAATTTTACTCTTTTTATTGCTCTTATCAGTCGGTTCATTCCTAAAAGCACAGGATATTGATAAAGTAACAGCACTTCAGCTTGTTAACAAGAACAGCGCTGCCATTGGTTTATCAAAAGCAGATATTGAAAATGTGATCGTTTCCAATGCTTACAAAAGCGGCCCATTAGACCTCGTATATCTTCAGCAAATGTACAAGGGGTTGCCTGTGTTTAACCAGCTGCAGGTACTTGCATTTAAGAACGGCCTGCCGGTTTCTAATTCCGGCGGGAGGATCAGGGATATAGAAAGTAAAAGCAATCTTTTACCTGCATTCCCGGGAGTGACTCCCCAGGATGCTGTAAAAACGGCTATTCAAAGTAAAAAAGGGTCTTTTCCACAAAACATGAAGGCTTCCCTGGTTAATGGGAAATTTGACTTTGGCAAATCAACCATTGCCAATGAAAATATTACCGCAGAATTAATGTGGGTGCCCCTCGAAGATGGCAAAGACGTAAGGCTGGCCTGGCAGGTATATTTTGTTCCTAAAAAAACGTCTGATTATTGGATGATCAGGATAGACGCCAATAATAACGAGGTAATTGGCGAAAATAATCTCACGGTTTATTGTAACTGGGATAATCCTTTCGATAAAGGAGTCAATAATGCCAAACATGAACATAACGGTCAAATATCGACTCCGAATGCCAATGCGGTAAATGAAGCGTTTAATTTTGACAATATTTCCAACTCATTATCGGAATCACCTAATAGTCCCAGTATTGTAAACACTGCAAATTATAAGGTGATCCCTTTTCCCGCAGAAAGCCCCAAACATCCGGGTGGTTTACCGGCACTTGTTAATAACCCATGGAACTTAGCTCCCGGCAATGCTACTTCATTGAAATGGCATAGCAATGGCACCACGGATTATAATACCACGCGCGGCAATAATGTATGGGCGCAGGAAGATGCCAATGGAAATAATGGTACGGGTATATCTGCAACTTCAACAACTTCGCCTGACCCCCTTAATTTTAATTTTACGCCCGATTTTATGGTCAGTCCATCTCAGGCGACGCCGATACCTAATCAGCAATTTAATATCACCAATTTATTTTATTGGAACAATATCATGCATGATGTTGTGTACCAATATGGGTTTGACGAACCCGCCGGAAATTTCCAGGCAAATAACCAGGGAAGGGGCGGGGCAGGAAATGATTATGTACTGGCAGATTGCCAGGATGGCGGTGGTACGAATAACGCGAATTTTTCAACACCGGCAGATGGGGGTAGCGGGCGTATGCAAATGTATCTTTGGTCTGCGCCTTCCGGCCTTTTAGTGAATACACCGGCAAGTATTGCCGGAAACCATCCATCTACTGAAAGCGCTTTCAGCACTCAAAATCTTTTAACCAACCTTGGACCAAGAACAGGGCAGGTAGTTTATTATAATGATATAGCAGCAGCCACACACGAAGGCTGTGTAACGCCCTCCAATGCAGCTGCATTGAGTGGTAAAATAGCCCTGATCATAAGAGGGAATTGCAATTTTACGGTAAAAGTGAAAAACGCACAGAATGCGGGAGCGATTGGGGTCATTATGGTAAATAATATTGCAGGTGACCCGATCACCATGGGTGGAACAGACAATACGATCACCATTCCTGCAGTGATGGTTTCAAATGTTACCGGCGCTTTGTTTGCTAACCAGTTAGCCAATAACCTGAACGTTACATTAAGTGCAGGCCAACCCATTGATGGTGACGTTGATAACGGCGTTATTGCGCATGAATTCTCACATGGTATCAGTGGCCGCCTCACCGGGGGACCTTCAAATCCAAATTGTTTGTCAAATGCAGAACAAATGGGCGAAGGATGGAGCGACTATTATTCCTTAATGATTACACAAGATTGGCCTAATTCTACGCTCCTTACCGGCGAAATATCAGCAAGGGGTATTGGTACCTATGCGATCGGCCAAACTCCGGCTGGGTCGGGTATCCGCTCACAGAAATATTGTACGGATTTTGATATTAATAACAAGGTGTATGCTGCCAGTATACCAGCATCAGCACATGACAGGGGCGAGCTGTGGTGTGCCACATTATGGGATATGACCTGGAATATTATTAAACAGGTTAATACCATCAACCCTAACATTTATGATGCAACCGGAGGCGGAGGTAATAACATAGCGCTCAAATTGGTAACAGAAGGACTGAAACTACAGCCATGTAATCCCGGTTTTATTGATGGAAGGAATGCCATTTTACAGGCAGACCAGGCATTGTATGGCGGAACTTATAGTTGTGCCATCAAAGAGGCGTTCAGAAAAAGAGGGATGGGCCAATTTGCATCACAGGGATCATCTTCTAGTGTTACAGACCAGGTTCCTGATTTTACACTTCCTGTTTCCCTGAAAGTATCACACAATATAGCCCAGGTTCCGGAAGGCCAAAATGTAACTTATACCACTACGCTGACAAGTTGCGCGGCCTTTTTTAATCATGTGCTTACAGATACCCTACCCGCAAACGTTACTTATGTTTCGGGTGGTACGTATACTCCTGCTACAAGGGTTGTAAGTTTCGTGGTTAACCAGGCTCCCGGGCAAAGCCAGTCATATTCGTTTACAGTCAATGTTAATGCAGGAAGTTATTTTACGCCTGAAACATTGTTAACTGAACAGGTGGCAGGAGCGGCTATCCCTGCCAGTTGGACTGCCTCTTCTACTACTGCAAATGTATGGTCTGTTTCTGCTGCTCAAAGTCAAAGTGCACCTAATTCTTTCTTTACACCCAACGCTGCTGTTGCTTCCGACCAGAAGCTGGAAACAACTACCGCTATCCCATTGGGCACCGGTCAGTCTGCCATAAGCTTTTCACACAGGTATATTACACAGGATGGGTTTGACGGTGGAGTATTAGAGATCAGTACCGATAATGGCACTACATGGAATGACCTGAATAACAAGATCACAGCCGGCTATTATACCGGAACCCTCGCTGCGGCCCAGGGCAACCCGATCGGTGCACGGCGGGCATGGACAGGCAATGCAGCTTCTTTTATTAATAGCTCTGTTAATCTAAGCAGTTATACGGGTCAATCTGCAAAATTCCGGTTTAGATTCGGATCCAGCAACGCAACTGCCGGCACCGGTTGGTATGTAGATGATATTTTGGTAAAAAGAGAAGCTGTCGTAAATATCCGTTCAAATCTTTTTGACTTTATCGGTGGACTTGTTTCTGTCAGCGATACCGTAACATTGATAACAACTGCCTCCTGCACCAACGTTGCGATCGCAACCCAACCTGCAAATTCAATCGCATGCGCCGGCACTAATGCAACATTCAGTGTAACCGTTAACGGTAGCACCCCTGCTTTCCAATGGCAGGTAAGTACGGATGGTGGTGCAACATATAATCCAATAACAGGCGCCAATGCTGCTACCTTAACACTTACAGGCGTTACTGCAGGGATGAATAACAACCTGTACCAGGTGATCATAACGAACACATGCCCTTCGAACATTACGTCCGCAGGGGCATTGCTTACCGTAAATCAGCCTGCAGCCATTGCTACACAACCAACCAATAATACCGCCTGCGTAGGAGCAAATGCATCCTTCACGGTAACGGCTACAGGCACTTCTGTCACATACCAGTGGCAGGTAAGTACCGATGGTGGATTGACTTATACCAATATCGCCGGTGCAACAGCCGCTACCCTTAATCTACCAGGAGTAACCGCAGCAATGAATGGTTACCAGTACCAGGTGATCTTATCAAGCTGCAGCCCCGGTGCCCTCACTTCCGGTTCTGCAGTATTAACAGTTAATAACACAGCCAGCATCAGTGCCCAGCCAGCCAATACAAGTGCGTGTACTGGTGGAGGTGATGCAACCTTTACAGTAACCGGGGCAGGGAGTTCACTGAGTTACCAATGGCAGGTGAGCACCGATGGCGGTTTAACTTATAATCCAATACCGGGTGCAACTTCAGCTACCCTCACACTTACAGGGATCACATCGGCTATGAACAATAACCTGTACAATGTGATCGTGAGCAACACCTGCGCTTCAAGTGTTACTTCGCAGCCTGCATTGCTTACAGTAAGTGATCCCGCAGCAATCACTGCCCAGCCAACCAGCACAACTGTTTGTGCAGGTGACAATGCTGCTTTCACGGTTACGGCTACCGGCACCGCCAATACATACCAATGGCAGGTGAGCACAGATGGAGGCACAACCTTCTCTGATATCACAGGCCAGACAACAAACACACTCAACCTCGCGGCTGTTACCGGAGCCATGGATGGCAATATTTATCACCTCGTGGTTACCAGTTGCAGCCCAACAGGACTTAATTCCAATAACGTTACACTTACCGTTAACAGCCCGGCTGCGATCTCTGCACAGCCGGCCAATACAACTTCCTGCGTAGGCAATGATGCAACATTCACTGTTACAGCTGCAGGAACTTCGCTCAGCTATCAATGGCAGGTAAGTACAGATGGAGGCGTAACATATAACCCAATTGCGGGTGAAACTGCTGCCGCACTCACACTCACTGCTGTGACTGCAGGTATGAGCAATAACCTTTACAATGTAATTGTAACAGGCATCTGCCCTTCAGCCATTACTTCCGCAGGCGCCTTGCTTACAGTAAGCAACAACGCCAGCATTGCTGCACAGCCAACCAACAGTATTGCATGTGCAGGAAATAACGCTTCATTTACTGCGACTGCTTCCGGAACTTCCTATCAATGGCAGGTAAGCACAGATGGCGGAACCAGTTTCACAGATATTGCCGGGGAAACAACAACAACCCTGAACCTCATCGCAGTCACTGCTGCAATGAATAATAACCAGTATCGCCTCGTGGTATTCAGTTGTACTCCCACAGGGCTTAACTCTACCGCAGCGGTACTGACCGTTAATGACCCTGCTGCTGTTGCTACACAACCGGCCAATACAGTTGTATGTGTTGGGGCTGATGCAACTTTCACGGTAACGGCTACGGGCACTTCGCTGAGCTATCAATGGCAGGTGAGCACAGATGGAGGAGTAACTTATAATCCAATAGCCGGCGCAACTGCATCTACTTTAACACTTACTGCTGTGACTGCGGGTATGAATAACAACCTGTATAATGTGATCCTGAGCAATTCATGTACAGCTGCATTTAATTCGAATGCTGCAACCCTTAGTATTACTGATGCGACCGTAATAAACACTCAACCTGCGGCTACTTCAACCTGTTCCGGTACAAGCGCCGGATTTAGCGTGGCGGCAACAGGTACAGGGCTTACCTATCAATGGCAGGTAAGCACCGATGGCGGTGCCAGCTTCACCAATATTGCAGGAGAAACAGGTGTTACTTTGTCCCTCGCTGCTGTTACCGATGACATGAATAACAATCAATACAGAGCCATCGTTTTCAACAGCTGTTCGGCTACAGGCGTTAACTCTGATCCGGCAACACTCACCGTCAATTCACTTCCGGTGGTTGTAATAAGTGCAGCACCTTATACCAGTTTAACGGATAACCTCACCACTACCCTTACAGCAACTTCCACTCCTGCTTCTGCCAGCTTCAACTGGTATTTAGGAGGCGTATTGATCCCTGCAGCTACAGGAAATACGATCACCGTGGATCATGATGCTTTGGGAGACTATACGGCTTCTGTTACAGATATTAACGGGTGCAGCAATACTTCCAATTTGCTCAGCATCGGGGATTCAAGTGTGAGCATCACATTCATATATCCAAATCCAAACACAGGCCATTTTTATGTAAGGTTCAATGGCATTGGATTTAACGGGCAGCCAAGGATCATTACCATGTATGATTCAAAAGGAGCAAGGGTTTATTCAAAGGCTTATGCAGTTACCACTTCTTACGAGATCATGGAGGTATTTATGGAGAAATTAAGTGGAGGAACCTATATGTTGGTACTTTCCGATGTAACAGGTAAAACCCTGGCAACAGGCAAAGTCGTCATACTATAATAAAAAACAACGAGTTAAAAGGCTCCCTTATGAAGGGAGCCTTTTTTATTATCTATAACTTTGAACGGTTTGAATAATTTTTGAAAAAAAGATGTAATTTCCGCCCTCAAATTACCGGCTTTATATATACAAACACTTGATTTTTCTAACATTTTAAACAACTCCATTACAAACAATTTATATAAACACATCCGTTCAAACGGCTGATCAACATTCCTTATTTATACGCTCAATAGAAATTTATGAAAAAAATTCTCCTCTTGGTTTTTACGCTGAGTACATTTCTGCTTAATGCACAGGTAGATGATAATCGTGCGGCGATGCAGCTTGTAACAAAAAACAGTACGGCCATCGGCTTATCGGATGAAGACCTCGGCAATATTATCGTCAGCAGCTCATACATGAATAAAATCGCAGGAACCCGGATGGTTTACCTGCAGCAATCCTTCAAAGGAATTCCTGTTTACAACCAAATGCAGGTACTTGCATTTAAAGCTGACAAGCTTGTATCCAATGCAGGCGGCCGGATCACCGGGATGGAAAAACTGGTCAATGTCAGCAGCGGAATTCCTGCGGTTTCGCCGGAATCAGCCGTCAATGCTGCACTAACAGATAGGAAATTAATGGCGACCGAAATGCCGGTAATCATTAACAGGACAGGTAACGGGCAGAAACTAATTTTTGGCAACCTTGGAGTTTCGCGGGAAAATATTACTGCACAACTTATGTGGGTACCAATGAACGACGGGAAAAAAGTACAATTGGCCTGGCAGGTATATATCATACCAACAACAACATCGGATTATTGGCTTGTAAGGGTAGATGCGATCAACAATAATATCCTCGGTATGGATAACCTTACTGTTTATTGCAACTGGGATGCTCCCGAAGGCCAATGTGATGATCATCAAAACCATGCTGATCAGAATACTGTTGCGAATAAAAACCCTGGCTTCAAAAATTTATTTGATTTTAAAGCCAATGGTTCGGAATTCAACAATCCGAGTATTGTGAATGATGCTTCTTACCGGGTAATTCCCTTTCCTGCAGAAAGCCCCAGCCACCCTGGTGGCACGCATGCGTTAAGGGCAAACCCATGGGATGCTGCACCGGGGAATGCTACAAGCTTAAAATGGCATAGTGACGGCACATTGAATTTCAATTATACCCGTGGCAATAATGTATGGGCACAGGAAGACCGGAATAATAATAATGGAACCGGCCTGCCCGCAACTTCAACCACCACACCTGACCCGCTTACATTTGACTTCACTCCTAATTTTGCGGTTGTTGCTACTCAAACCACTCCAGTTCAGAACCAACAGTTCAATACAACCAATTTATTCTACTGGAATAATATTATTCATGACATTACATACCAATATGGTTTTGATGAAGTATCCGGAAATTTCCAGGCAAATAACCAGGGAAGAGGAGGCTTAGGAGGTGATTATGTGCTTGCTGATGCACAGGATGGCGGCGGTACAAATAATGCCAACTTTTCTACTCCCAATGATGGCAGTAATGGCAGGATGCAAATGTACTTATGGAGCGGCAGCCCGCAAAGAGATGGTGATGTGGATAATGGAGTTGTTGTGCATGAATATGGACATGGGATCAGTAATCGTTTCACCGGCGGTCCTGCCAATTCAACCTGTTTAGGCAATGCTGAACAAGCGGGTGAAGGCTGGAGTGATTATTATGGTTTAATGTACACACAGGACTGGGCAAACTCAACACTTACAACTGGCTTTTCATCACCGAGAGGTATTGGTACATATGTTGTGAATCAGAGCCCGGCAGGTGTAGGGATCCGCTCTCAAAGATATTGTACCAACTTTGCGGTCAACAATAAAGTATATGCTGCTTCAATATCGGCACAACAGCACAACCGGGGTGAAATATGGTGTGCAACATTGTGGGATATGACCTGGAATATCATTAACCAGGTAGGAACCATTAATCCTAATATTTATGACGCAACAGGCGGTGGTGGCAATACCATTGCTTTAAAATTGGTGACAGAAGGCCTGAGGTTGCAGCCTTGCAGCCCGGGTTTTATTGATGGGAGGAATGCCATCCTGCAGGCTGACCAGATATTATATGGCGGAGCATATAGCTGTGCGATCAGGGAAGCATTTCGGAGAAGGGGTATGGGAGCTTTTGCTTCACAGGGATCTTCCGGAAGTACTACAGACCAGATAGCTGATTTTAGTGCAGGAAGCGCCACACTTGTATTAACGCAGGGAGGGATCACTCAAATACCAGAAGGACAAAATATTACTTATACCAACACATTAACAACAACTCCCTGTGGCTCGATCACTAATTTTTTATTAACGGACACTTTACCTGCTAACGTAACTTATGTAAGCGGAGGATCTTATAATGCGACTACCCGTGTTGTTAGTTTCCCTGTTACGCTTGCGCCTGCTCAATCACAGGACTACAGTTTTACGGTTACTGTTAACAATGGCTCCTGGTATCCCACGGTCAATTTATTTGAAGATGCTGTACCCGGACCAACAATTCCTGCAACATGGACTACAGCTTCCACAACATCTACAAACTGGACTGTATCGAATGCAAGGAGTCATAGTGCTCCCAATTCATATTTCTCATCCAACCTTGCTGTTACCTCTGATGAAAAGTTATTTTCAACAAACAGCATTGCCCTGGGACCCAATCCACCACTACTTACGTTCTGGCATTGGTACAATGCCGAATTTAGTTATGATGGCGGCGTTCTGGAGATCAGCACCAATGGAGGTACAACATGGACAGACGTTGCACCAAATATTATTTCCAATGGATACACGGGTATCATGGATGCAACCACATTGCTTAATGGAAGACCTGCATGGACCGGTTCAAGTAATGGTACATTTATCAAGACCAAGGTGAACTTAATGCCTTATGCGAATCAAAATGTAAAATTGCGCTTCAGGTTCACTTCTGATGTAGGCACCCTTTTGGAAGGATGGTATATTGACGATATCGCTATCAAAGACCAGGCGGTAGTAGAAATGCGCTCAAATTTATTTACCGCCACCGGCACAAAAGTAGCTGTCAGTGATACCATTGCAATAATAGTCCAGGCCTCGAGCTGCACCAACGTATCCATTTCCACCCAGCCTGCAAATACAAATGCCTGCGCCGGGAATAATGCAGTTTTTAGTGTATCCGTTGCCGGTACAACGCCTGGTTTCCAATGGCAGGTGAGTACGGATGGAGGTACCATATATAATGATATTGCCGGGCAAACCACTGCAACATTAACACTTACAGGTGTAACTGTTGGCTTGAATAATAACCGTTACAGGGTGGTCATAACCAATAGCTGCCCTTCAAATATTACATTGGCTGGTGCTATACTTACGGTAACCGATCCTGCAGCTATCACTGCCCAGCCAACCAGCACAACTGTTTGTGCAGGTAACAATGCTGCTTTCACGGTTACGGCTACAGGCACTGCCAATGCATACCAATGGCAGGTGAGCACAGATGGAGGCACAACCTTCCTTGATATCACAGGCCAGACAACAAACACACTCAACCTCGCAGCTGTTACCGGAGCCATGGATGGCAATATTTACCACCTCGTGGTTACCAGTTGTAGCCCGACAGGACTTAATTCCAATAACGTTACGCTTACCGTTAACAGCCCGGCTGCGATCTCTGCACAGCCGGCCAATACAACTTCCTGCGCAGGCAATGATGCAACATTCACTGTTATAGCTGCAGGAACTTCGCTCAGCTATCAATGGCAGGTAAGTACAGATGGAGGCGTAACATATAACCCAATTGCGGGTGAAACCGCTGCCACACTCACACTCACTGCTGTGACTGCAGGTATGAACAATAACCTCTACCAGGTTATTGTAACCGGTATCTGCCCTTCTGCCGTTACTTCTGCGGGCGCTCTGCTTACGGTAAGCAATACTGCTTCAATATCTTCACAGCCCGTTAGCATAACTGCCTGCGCTGGCTCCAATGCATCTTTTACTGCAACGGCTTCCGGAACTTCCTATCAATGGCAGGTTAGTACAGATGGAGGAACCAGCTTTACAGATATTGCCGGGGAAACAACAACTACGCTCAATTTTGCTACAGTTACGGCGGCAATGAATAATAACCAGTACCGCCTCGTGGTATTCAGTTGTACCCCGGGAGGACTGAACTCAACTGCTGCGGTGCTCACCGTTAATGACCCCGCTGCCATTACTGCACAACCCGCCAATACAATTGTATGTGTTGGGGCTGATGCAACTTTCACGGTAACGGCTACAGGCACTTCCGTAGCATACCAATGGGAGGTTAGTACAGATGGAGGTATTTCCTTTACTCCCATTACGGGTGCCACTGCTGCCAGCTTGACCATCACGGCTGTCACTGCAGGCATGAACAACAATCTTTACAGGGTGTCTTTAAGTAATATCTGTACGGGTGCCCTTTCTTCCAATTCAGCGGCCCTTAATATTACTGAAACAGCCGTAATAAACACTCAACCTGCGGCTACTTCAACCTGTTCCGGTACAAGCGCCGGATTTAGTCTGGCCGCAACCGGTACAGGGCTTACCTATCAATGGCAGGTCAGCACCGATGGCGGTGCCAGCTTCACCAATATTGCAGGAGAAACAGGTGTTACTTTGTCCCTCGCTGCTGTTACCGATGACATGAATAACAATCAATACAGGGCCATCGTTTTCAACAGCTGTTCGGCAACAGGCGTTAACTCAGATCCGGCAACACTCACCGTTAACCCGCTGCCGGCCGTTGTAATAAGTGCAGCACCTTATACCAGTTTAACGGATAACCTCACCACTACCCTTACAGCAACTTCCACTCCTGCTTCTGCCAGCTTCAACTGGTATTTAGGAGGCGTATTGATCCCTGCAGCTACAGGAAATACGATCACCGTGGATCATGATGCTTTGGGAGACTATACGGCTTCTGTTACAGATATTAACGGATGCAGCAATACTTCCAATTTGCTCAGCATCGGGGATTCAAGTGTGAGCATCACATTCATATATCCCAATCCAAATACCGGCCATTTTTATGTAAGGTTCAATGGCATTGGATTTAACGGGCAGCCAAGGATCATTACCATGTATGATTCAAAAGGAGCGAGGGTTTATTCAAAGGCTTATGCAGTTACCACTTCTTACGAGGTCATGGAAGTATTTATGGAGAAATTAAGTGCAGGAACTTATATGTTGGTACTTTCCGATGTAACAGGCGAAACATTGGCAACGGGAAAAGTCGTCATACTATAAAATAAAAAATGATTCAATAAAAAAACTGTTCTGCATATGCGGGACAGTTTTTTTTATTGACAACCCCTGAAGTATCCTTTGCGTGTTTTATAATAAAAAAGCCTTGCATTCCTGCAAAGCTTTTTTATAAAATCCAATACTATTTTACCGGAGCCGTTGAATATATTCGTTGCTCTTGAATTGTTTTTTGACATCATTTAGGTCTCTCAATATACTTGCATCCACCAGTGTGCCCCCGATCTCAAGTGTGAAGCCACCGACCAATCCATCTTCTACCACGGTCTCCAGTTCAATATTCTGAATAGCTGTATTTGACCTGATCTTACTCACGATCACCTGTTGCATTTCATTACTCATTGGCACTGCTGTTGTAAGCCTGACCTTATGTATATCTTTTAATTCATTGTACTGGTCAATAAATGTATCTGCAATTTCAGGAAGGTTATTTTCCCTGGCTTTCCGGATCAATAATTTTATAAATTGAGCTGTAAGATCGCAAACTTTCCCAACGACGATCGCTTCAATGATCTTCTCTTTTTTATCTGCTTTTATTACCGGGCTTTTAAGCACTGATACAAAATCAGGATTGCTTTTGCAAATCGCCTTCACAAATTTCATGTCTGCATACACTGCATCCAGCTGGTTTTGCGCTATCGCTAGATCCAGTAAACTCTTTGCATATCTTCCGGCTAACCTGGGATTGTTCATAGCTTTTAACTTTTAGCTATTAGCTATTAGCCAGGTACCATTTACTAATGGCTAACAGCTAATGGCTAAAGCTTGTTTTCTTAATTCAATTTAATTTCTTCAGCCAGTTCCTTAATATAACTTTCCTGCGCTGATTTATCTGCCAATTCCCTTCTTAATATTTTTTCACTTACTTCTATTACCATTTTACCAACCTGGTTCTTGATATCTGTCAGGGCTGCCATTTTTTGATTGTTAATGGAAGCCTGTGCTTCTGTGATGATCTTTGCTGCCTGCACCTTTGCTTCATCCTTTGCATCATTGATCATTTTGTCTTTGATCTCTTTTGCTTCCTTGAGCATGATCCCCCTTTCTTCACGCGCAGCTGCCAGCAGTTCTTCATTTTCACTTTTCAATTGAGCCATTTCAAGCTTAACCCTTTCAGCTGTGGCAATTGAATTGGCAATATTTGATTCCCGGTCATTCAATCCTTTCAGGATGGGTTTCCAGGCATATTTTTTTAAAATAAATAATACAACCAGGAAAGCGATGATTGTCCAGACGATCAATCCTAAATGTGGTAATAAAAGATCCATAATATAATTATTATAAATGTTGAATGTTGGATGTTGAATGAACTTGATTACCTGAATGTTTCAATGAATGAAAGAACCAAAACATTGCGTGAGGCTTCATTCAACATTCAACATAAAATTAAAGTATTACTGCATCCTCCGCCCTGTGCATCAGATGCAGTAATTTTTGGAATGCAATTAGCCTTTCAATACGGCCAATAATCCTGCGATAACTGCGAAAAGGGCAACACCCTCAACGAATGCAGCAGTCAGGATCATGTTTGCACGAATGTCATTGGATGCTTCCGGTTGACGGGCAATCGCTTCAACAGCGCCTTTACCGATCTGTCCGATACCAATACCAGCGCCAATAGCAGCAAGGCCTGCGCCGATCGCACCGCCCATGTGTGAAAAGCCAAACTGGGTTTCCAGGAACAAAGTCATCAAACTCATGATACTTGTTTTTTATAGTGAATAAAAATAAACGCTTATTTGTACAAAAATTAGATCGTTGACACTACTTCATGTTTGTGCCCATCCACATCATCATGCCCCCCTTCAAATGACTGGCCAATAAATACCGCCGTTAAGTTGGTAAAAATAAATGCCTGTATAAATGCTACCAATATCTCGATGAAATAAATGAACACCGTAAATAAAATGGAGATCGGTGAAAATCCCCAACCTGCACCCTTATTCATTTCACCAAAAATAAAGATCAATGATATAAAACTTAAAATGATAATATGCCCCGCCACCATGTTGGCGAAAAGACGTATGATCAATGCTGCGGGCTTAATGATCAGTACACCTGCAACTTCCACCGGTATCAAAATGATCTTTACCCCAAGCGGAACTCCCGGAGGCCAGAAAATATGGCCCCAGAAATGTTTATTGGTACTGAATAAAATAACGATCAGGGAGATAATTCCCAACACAGCCGTAAATGCCGTGTTCCCGGTAACATTCGCTGATCCAGGGATCAGTCCGAAAAGATTATTGATCAGGATGAAAAAGAAAACGGTGAGCAGGAAAGGCAGGTATTTTTGCCATTTATGTCCAAGGTTTGGCCTTGCCACATCATCTCTTACAAAAGTAATAACGGGCTCCAGTACATTCTGCCAGCCTTTAGGCGCCGTGGTTACACCAAGTCCCTGTTTGTATTTTTTAGCGATACCCGTCATCAGCACTACCAATAAAGTAAGTGCCAGTATCATTTGTACCACATTCTTTGTGAGGGAGAAATCATATACTGCCGAGCCATCTGCTGCCACAATATTTCCTTCATGTAATTTATAGCCATTATATTCCTCATGGCCATGGCCAAAACGGGAAGAAGAAAATAGTGAAAAACCCTTAGTAGGAGAATACAGGATAACAGGTAAAGGTATGGTTGCGTGGAAGTCTCCAATGGTAAAAAAATGGAACTCATGGGCATCTTTAATATGGTCCATTATTATTTTGGCAGGATCCAGTTTTTCATGCCTGGTTTCATGCGCTGCTTTCCCATTTTCAGTCCCATGATCCTGGGCGTAACCTGCCTGCGAAAAAAGAACCAAAATAAGGCTTAAACCCGCTACCAGTAATGATTTGATGCTCTTTGCTGCCATATCGTACCCTAATTTTGCCGCAAAGATAAGGGCGGGACGCCGATTTCTGAAATTTGAAGGGATTTAATACCCTTTTTATGCAGGAATTTTTTCGTCCCGGAACTGCATTTTATGCAATTGGTAATAGAATCCCTGTTTTTGCATGAGTTCTTATGGGTACCTATTTCTTTTATCTCTCCTTTATCCAGCACCAATATCTTATCGGCCTTACGGATCGTACTCAACCGGTGTGCAATAACGATAGAGGTCCTGCCGGCTATCAATTTATCAATGGCATGCTGGATCAACGCTTCACTTTCAGAATCAATGGAAGAAGTTGCTTCATCGAGGATAAGAATGGAGGGATCATATAACAATGCCCTTACAAATGAAAGTAACTGGCGCTGGCCCAGGGAAAGGGTAGCTCCTCTTTCCATTACATTATAATCATAACCGCCGGGTAATCGCATAATAAAATCATGCATCCCGATCAGTTTGGCAGCCCGTACCACTTCCTCCTTTTTAATATCGGGGTTGCGCAACGTAACATTATCGATCACCGAGCCACTGAATAAAAAAACATCCTGCAATACCACGCCGATTTTGCTTCTTAAATGATCCAGGTCATAATTTTCAATATTGATGCCGTCAATATGAATTTCACCCTGCTGAATTTTATACAGCCGGTTTATCAAACTAATGATGGAGGTCTTACCACTTCCGGTATGCCCTACAATAGCAAGGGTCTTCCCTGCTTCAATATTAAATGAAATGTCTTTTAATACATATTGCTCCTTTATATAAGCAAACCAAACTTTTCTAAATTCAATACTCCCTGGCATAACCGCAGGAATATAGGCGCCATCATTTTTTGTATGATCCGGGTTGTCCAGTACTTTAAACACCCGTTCACTTGCGATCATGCCCATTTGTAACACATTAAATTTGTCTGCGATCACCCTCAATGGCCTGAACAATAAGTTGAGACATAAAATAAAAGCCGTGATAATTCCGGCCACGTCCGCCGCTCTTTCCGGCGTTACAGCAAGTGATTCTTTTGCCGCCCACCATACCAGCAAACCGATCGATAAGGCCGAAACAAGCTCTACCACCGGGAAGAAAACAGAATACGCAAAAATGGCTTTGATGTTTGCATTCCGGTGTTGCTTATTGATATTCTTAAAATTTTCCTGCTCTCTTTTTTCTGCAGCAAAAGCCTGTACCAACGACATCCCGGTGATGTGTTCCTGGACGAATGCATTCAAATGAGCCACGGCATTCCGCACATTGATAAAAGACTTGTTCACTGTTTCTTTAAAAATATACGTTGCAATGATCAGGAAAGGAAATGGCGCAAGGCATACGAGTGTAAGTTGCCAGTCTGCCCAAAACATATAGGTCAGGATCGAAACAATCGAAAGAAGGTCCGCAATGATCGGTATCAGCCCATCACTAAAAATATCATTGACGGATTCAATATCATTGATCGTACGCGTGGTCAGGGTCCCGATCGGTGTTTTATCAAACTGCGATAAATTGAGATGAAGCACTTTATTGTAGGTGGTAACCCTGAGGTCCTTTACCACGCTTTGCCCCAATGTGGCGGTGGAAAAAGTAAAATAAAAACGCATGGCCGTTTCAAGCAACAACAACAGTATTTGTATGATCGTGATCTCTATGATGAAACCACCCGGCCCGTTTATAAAATGGGAAGCTGTGTCCTGCCTGATACCATCATTGATCGTTAACTGGATAAGGAATGGCCTGACAGGAGCTATAACTGCCAGAAGGATCGAAAGAAAAAGAGACAGGTAAAATTTATTTTTATAAGGCGCTGCGAATTTGAAGACCCTTCGAAGTAATGATGTATTAAAAATTTTCCTGGCAGGGGCTTCTATGCTCATGGATCAAAGTTACAGAGAATGAAAACTTTACATGGATTCCATTTTCTTATTATAGGCTTTAATAAAAATAGCGCCGAGGTTTTTATAGGGAGGAATATAATCTTCCCAGCTTTCCCGGATGTCTTTGTTTGGATCTTTAGAAAATAATTTAGACAGAGATGTCCACATATCTTTCCATACAAGTTTATTCCCCGAAAGCATTGCCTGGTTTAGGTAATTAAGTATTGGCCTGTTGATTTCCCCGGCTCCTATTTCTTTGGTAGAGATGATATGTGCATCGGGGCATATTTCAAGGATCTGGTTAAGATTCTTATATCCGCCGCATGAGCCAAGCACTACTATTTTTGCATCTCCCGGCATACGTTCTATGGTTCCCGGAAGCCAGTAACTGTGGCCGCGGTGCACCGCCACAGATGGGTGCAGGTTATTCAATTCAAGGTATTTATTCAGATGTATCTGGGCGCTGTCGTCAAGGTTTGAATCATAATCGAGCGGCCTGTTTGCAAATACCCATACATTTCCTTTTAGAGACCTGATCTCAACCCATTCTTTTTTGGAAGTGACCTTCCATTCTTTGGATGGAAATGAATTTACAAAGCCGGGGAAATGTGTCTTACCATCTTCATCACCATAAAAGAAAACCTGCTGTACGATCCTTCCGCTATCATCTTTTAATTCCCTGTTTTGGATCTCATAAATAGAAGGAATTCCTAAAATACTTGTGAGGTCTATTTTTTGGGAACTATCTGCAGAAAGAAATATTGATCTTAATAAACCATAAATGACAGTTCCCCTTGTATTGTTTTCTGAAATGCTTTGCTGCTCATTCTGGTTCACATAATTTAAGATGGTGCCCAGTAATTTTTTATTATTAATGCTGCTATAAGAATCTGCCACATCTGTTGCATCTTCGAGGTTGCCCGTTTTATCAAGATTGGCAACAAATGCATTCATTAAAACTTCTGAACTGTTTGCTGGCATACTTCTTAAAAAGGTATCGAGCTTATTAAAATTCGCCGCCATTTTAATAAACTTCTTAAAATAATCTGCATGCACACTGAGTATCAAAGAATCTCCCCGTGGATTCGCCCCCATCTTTTGCAGTAACCTGTTAAAGCTGTGCTTGTAACTGGAAGTATAAATATCATTCTCACCCATCACCATCATAAAATATAATTCGGGTGCAGTCAGCGGATCAATGGCCCTCATGCGAACCGAAAGGTTGCTTTGATCGTGCAGGGTATTGATCGGTGTAATAAAATGCAGGATGGCTTTTGACCGCAGTACTTCCCTTAAGCCATTGGCGCCAAACATAGCAATTGGTGTATCCCGTTGTGGCCCGGACATACGTTTGAAATATTCAATTTCTGTCTTAACCAACAGTTTAAAATAACCCACACTGTCATAATCATCCCCGCCATCGCCTACATATTTTTTGATACTGTCCACTGATTTTTTGCCAGACAGGATATCATCCAGGAAAGGGAAATATAAAAGAGCATTGGGTGTCTGGCTAAGTTTTGCAACAGCCATAACCATACTGTTTGTATTCCGGTGAATTAATTTACCCTCCGGCGAATTGCCGGATTGAGCATAAGAATATAACTGTACCGGGTTGCTTAAACTGGCGAGTACCACCAGGCTATCTGCAAAAGGCTCATTTACATAAGGCCTGATCGTTTGTAATATTTTATCAGGATGTAAAGCACAAAATTTCTGGTAGATAATATTTTTAGAATCCTTATAACCCGGGTTATCGAAAAATACTTCTGTATTTATTCTCCCGATATCATAGGAGGCTTTTTGGATGATGGGGGCCATACTATTTCCTGCAACCTGGGCCTTGATGATCTGTTCAAAATTATCAAGCAATGTTGGAAACTCCAGGGCGTTGATCATTCTTTTTTTCCAGGATATCCTGAAATTCCGCAGTACATTTTCAAGATAACTGAGGTAACGGATCTTCTCATTATTATTTGAAATATCATTATTCGCTTCTATCCAGTCCTGAAGGTCATCTACTTTCCGGTAAAGGGCGTCTGTGACCCGCAGGTTAATTTCTTCATTGTTATTAATATGAAAGATAAAATCCAGCTTCCCGTCTGCTTTATCACAAAGCTTTTGCTCCGAATCGATCTTATCATGGAAATACCTGCGCTGTAATGGCACTGTAACCGTATCGCGGGCAGCAAAAACCTCGAATCCTGCCGCAACAAAAATCAATAATAAGTAAATAGATCTCATATGGTTTCTCCTTCTGCAAATATGGTGCAATTTGTTGTATTGACCACTGTGTAGGATAGAATTATGCCATTGGCCGCTGCATGGCGTTAACAATTTGATAATACTATAACTTTCATTTAACGCAAGCATTGCTGGCTTTGAAAACTTAATTTTGCGCAACGACATTAACATGAATACAGGAAAAAAGATCTTAATTGCGGATGATGAGCCGGATATTTTAGAGATTATCCAGTTTAACCTGCATGCGGAAGGGTATGAAGTGTTTACGGCCAAAAATGGTGATGAGGCGCTGGAAAAAGCGAAAAAGTTCCTGCCGGACCTGATCATGCTGGATATAATGATGCCGGGAAAGAATGGCATAGAAGTTTGTAACCTGTTGAGAATGATGCCAAATTTCAAGGAAACCCTGATCGTTTTTTTAACCGCGATGAGTGATGAAACTACCGAGATCAAAGGCCTTGAATCGGGTGCCGACGATTACCTGACAAAACCCATCAGCCCCAAAGTACTCCTGAGTAAGGTAAATGCGCTTTTCAGGAGATTTAATAAGGCAGAAAAAGGGATCGTAAAGATCGGCGACCTACAAATAGACCGGGAGAAATACAATGTTAAATTCAAAGAATCAGATATCGTCCTGGCAAGAAAGGAATTTGAATTATTGTCCTTACTCGCTTCCAAGCCCGGTAAGGTTTTTCTGCGAAATGAGATCCTGAACCAGATCTGGGGTACCGAAGTTATTGTTGGCGACCGTACGATCGATGTACATATCCGTAAAATAAGGCAAAAACTTGACCTTGATTGCATCACTACGGTGAAGGGAGTAGGATATAAGTTTGAGATGTAGGAAGAAGCTGTTAGCTATTAGCCATTAGCTGTTAGCCAATTATTTTTTCCGAAAAGCTTCTCAATAATCTGAACTAACTAATGGCTTGTAGCTAATAGCTAATAGCTTTTATTGTAGCTTGCATCCTGAATATGCTTTCACAAAAAAATTTTACTCCCCATCAACTGGCTGCGCTGACCGCATTGGTCCTGACCATACCGATCAGCCTGGCCATCTTTTTATTTGAACCTGTCTGGTGGATCGGGCTCATATTTTTTGTTATCATTTTTCTCGGCAGTTTTGCCCTTATCTTATATACGCTCCAGACATTTATCTATCGTAAAATAAAACTGATCTATAAACTGATCTATCAAACAAAGGCCAGTAAAAGAGAAGAGTTCTATTATAAGAATATCCTTCCACAAAAAAGCATCGATGAAGTAAGAGAAGATGTGGAAGCATGGGCGCAGCAGCGCAAAATAGAAATAGAAGTGCTGCAGAAGAACGAGATCTTCCGGAAAGAATTTTTACAAAATCTCAGCCATGAATTAAAAACGCCTATTTTTGCCATACAGGGATATGTGGATACGCTCCTGGATGGCGCCCTGCACAACAATGAAGTGAATGCAAAATTTTTACAGAGCACTGCACGTAATGTCGACAGGCTTGTGAATCTAGTGGATGACCTGGATGAGATATCGAAACTTGAAAGCGGGGAACAGCAATTGGATTTTAAAGAATTTTATGATCCAGGACCTGCTGAAAGAAGTGTATGATTCTTTGTACATCAGGACCCAGGAAAAAGAAATTAAATGCACCATAAAAAAGGGCTGTGAATTGCCTTTAACCGTTTTTGCAGATAAGGAAAAGATCAGGCAGGTATTGATCAACCTCGTGGATAATGCCATTAAATACGGCAAGAATAACGGGTCAATAGAAGCAAGTTTTTATAATGTGGATGGAAGGAATGTTTTAATAGAGATCAGTGATGATGGTGCCGGTATTTCCGAAGAACACCTTCCGAGGATCTTTGAAAGGTTTTACCGGACAGATCTTGCCAGGAGCCGTAAGGGTGGTGGCAGTGGGCTGGGCCTTTCCATTTGTAAACATATCATTGAAGCACATCATCAAACGGTTCATGTGCGCAGCAAAATAGATGTTGGAACTACATTCGGTTTTTCATTGCCGGTGAAGTAGTTGGGTTAACAAAGTTAACTGTGTTGATAAAGTTGATACAGGTGGCTTTCTTAATAAACTTCATCAACTGTATTAACCTTATCAACTAACCCACAAAAAAAGCCGCTAAGCTCTATTAAGAACTTAGCGGCTTTTAAAGTATGGTAAAACGATTATTTCTTCAGGATCTGGAATTCAACCCTGCGGTTTAACTGTCTTCCTTCTGCCGTATTATTGGTGGCAATTGGCTTCACTTCTCCGTAACCTTTTGATTTGATCCTGCTTTCGCTAATTCCTTTCGAGATCAGGTATTCCCTTGATGCATAAGCCCTGTCATTGGAAAGTAAGAGGTTCTTGCTATATCCACCGATCTTATCTGTGTGTGCAGACAATTCGATCTGCATGGTAGGATTGGCTTTAAGCATTCTCACCACTTTATCCAATTCAGGATAAGATTCTGAGCGAAGGATCGCTTTTGCAAAATCGAATAGGATGTTATTGACGCTTACGATATTACCCTCTTCCAGCGGTTTATCATCCAGCCCGCTTTCCAGGCTATCGAGGTCACGGCGGACATTGTTGGCAAAGCGGCCTGAATCAACAGGATACAAGTACAAGTCCCTGTGAATTTCTTTATACGCTCCCGGTTTAACGATATCCAGTGTATCCAATACAGGGAAGAAATTATCAGCAGATGCCCTGATGCTGTATTTCTTTCCATAGGGCAATGTCAGCTTATAATTTCCATCCGGGCTGGAAATTGAATTTCCTTCATTTGTTTCCCCCGGTATCTGGTCATAGAATAATTTTGCATCCATTGGTTGCTTGGTAAGGGCATTAAAAACCTGGCCATATACAAGCACTACCATTTTTGGCCTTTGCGCCTCATTCAATTTAACCTTTGCCAGATCAGTTCCTCCAAGTGAATTCTGTGTAGTTGACAGGTACGCATACTCGCCATTTGCGTCCAATGCAAAATAAGCGTCCCATTTAGCGGTGTTGATCGTATCTCCCATATTCACCGGTTCGCTCCATTTTTTCCATGAATCATCCAGCCGCTTTGACATCCAGATATCATGTTCGCCAAAACCGCCGGGGCGGTCACTTGAAAAATAAAGTGTTGTATTGTCTGCAGCAAGTGAAGGAGACAGCTCATCATAATCATCTGAATTGATCGTCTCGCCTAAACTTTCAGGCATCGTCCAATCATCATTTTCCGTGAGACGGCTTACATAGATATCATTTACAAAACTATTTTTTTCTTCCGAAAAATAAAGCAGCAATGTTTTTCCATCATTGCTTAAAAAAGCACCGGAATAAATGTCGCGGGACATTTTATCGTAATCCTTTATTTTCAATTTTTGGGGTTGAGACCAGCCCGAAGCTGTTTTCTCAACCATTGAAACACCACGCCCTGCGTATTTTCCATTCTCATAGGCCCCTCTTATTAATAACCTGTTTCCATCGGGCGCAACCCAGAAAACAGCATTTTCTTTCTGGTCATTAAACGTAGCGCCAGCGTGAACGGCCTGCTTCCATTTACCGTCAGCATCCAGTTCAGCATACCAGATATCCTGTGCTTTTTTATCGGTCTTATACATGCTGTTGGCCGGACTTCCTTCTACTACAAAGTAAAGGATCTTTCCATCTCCTGAGATCGTTGGTCTTACTTCGTGGTAGGCAGAGTTGACAAGGTTGCCTAAGTTTTCAACAGTCGTTTGAGCAAAAACATTTCCTGAAAGAAGCAATATGAAAGTATTGATAAATATTTTTTTCCTCATAGTATTATTTTGGGTGGTTTTATTTATTATAGTGGATTGGGTTTACCAGAAATTAGTTTTTTTATAAAATCTTACACCCGGTGCTGTATTTCTTTGATAATAAAAAATAAGGGCCGCCTCATGACGTTTAGCTGTGTACGCAGTAAACTTTGATGAATTCAAAGGGAATTCGTAGGAATACCTGACATTCACCATTTTGCCAAGGTTAATATTGAGATATGGCATAACGGTTCTGAACGAACGCGTATATAGTCCAAAATTAAAATTATAATCTGTTTTCGGTTGCGTCCTGATAAATTCAACCCCCGTCCAGAATGATACGATGTTCAGGCTATCCCTGAAAGACCTGCTCCGGTAATAAAGCCCTTCCTGCCAGTAAATATTTTTTTGTATCAGCCCCCATTTCTGGTTAAGCTTTATGCGTAAAACAGAAAATGCGGTTACCCTGTGGCGGAGTTGTGATTCATCATCTTTATCATAAATGTCGATCTCGGGGTAAAAAAGATGGTACATGGCTCCTCCAAGTTCAAATCCAACAGCTTCTGTTACCATGCCGTAGTATGCACCAATATTATAATCGAAGTAATTCTTTTTCGAAGTGATGATATCCTGGCGGTTTGCCTGTGGATACCTGAAACTCCCGGTTTGAATTTCCTGCACATAAGGATTGCTTCCATCTCCCCTGTTCTTATCAAGGTCTCCCTGGGCATAGGTTGCCTGGACACCAATACCAAAATATTTGTTCCTGTGAGAATAAAAATGACGCGCTAACGATAAGGAGTAGAAGCTGGTTGCCAATGGGTCGTTCTTATAACCGCTGCGGTTATAATTGAGCCCAACGCCCCAGTATCCGGTTAGTTTCCGTGTGGCTCCCACCTCGTCTTTGGCTTCCCGGGGTATTTTTTTGCTATCTCCTGTTGTGCCTGTTCCCTCGTCGCCAAAACTGCGGAATTTTCCTAACTTAAAGTCTAAGCCAATATTTATATAGTTCACTTTTGAAGTAAGCTTGTCTCCGTCAATGATAGCTTTGGCTGACTGGGCACTATACAAGCCTGTCAGCCGTATTTTACCATCGAATCTTCCTGCCAATGAAGGGTTAAGTAACATCTGTGCAGTTCCAATCTGGGAAAAGCGGGCATTCTGAGCCATCGAGTGTTCTGTAGTCAATAAAAAAATTACAATCAGTAATTTCTGGATTTTCATAAATATTAATTTATAGAGCGAATATTAATTTTGATAATTGTATTGGTTAATCCTTTTGCCTGACCTGAAATTGACAACTTTACCATCAGCCATAACAGATTGATATTCCGGTAAAAGTTCTTTTATAACCATTTTAAATACTTCAGGGTCATAAAAATTTTCCAATGACTGTAACTTGCTGATTATGTTTTCAGCTTCCTTGATATTATGAACTGTTTCTTTACTGATCATGATCTTTTCATGATGTGTTTCTTTCATTTCCTCACTTTCTGAAAACAGGTCTTCATATAATTTCTCCCCCGGCCTTTCTCCAATGAACTGAATTTTCATATCAACATCAGGCGTATAACCGGCAAGGCGGATCATATTGCGTGCAAGGTCAACGATCTTCACCGGTTCTCCCATATCAAATACAAATACTTCTCCTCCTTCTGCCATAACAGATGCTTCCAATACGAGTTGGCATGCTTCTGCAATGGTCATAAAATAGCGGGTCATTTCAGGATGGGTAACGGTGACCGGTCCACCGTTCTGGATCTGCTTTTTAAACAAAGGCACCACCGAACCATTGGAACCCAGCACATTTCCAAACCTCGTCACTACAAAATTTGTACTATTTAATGTGGATGAATAAGATTGAACGATTATTTCTGCAAGCCTTTTTGTGGCACCCATGACGCTGGTTGGGTTCACTGCTTTATCGGAAGAAATGAATACAAATTTTTCGGCTTTAAAACGAATGGCGTGTTTCACGATCTGCCATGTTCCAAAAACATTGGTCTGCACTGCCTGCCATGGAAATTGTTCCATTAAAGGTACGTGCTTGTATGCAGCCGCATGGTAAATGATATTGGGATTGTATTCCTTGAAAAGGTTTTGCATCATCTCCTCATCGCGGATATCTGTCAGAATAAACCTATAGTCAACCAATGGATGTTTTCTTGTTAATTCCTGCTGTACATCATACAAGGCACTTTCAGAGAAATCCACGCAGATGATCATCGAGGCATTGTGCTCGGAAAGCTTACGCACGATCTCACTCCCGATAGAGCCTGCGGCGCCGGTAACCAATACGGTCTTTCCCACCAGGCTTTCAGCCACATGCTCATCATATAAATGGATGGCTTCCCTGTTCATGAGATCATTGATGTCGATAGAAGCAAGTTTCTCGAGGTTGAAATTTGCATTGAATAAAGACTGGATGGAAGAAATCTCACGAATACGCAGGTTGAAAGGAAGTGTCTCTTCTAAAAACCTTGCTTTACGGGCCGGGCTAAGCATCTTGTTGGCAATAATGATATCCGTAATTTCATTTTTGATGATGCATTCTTTCATACCACGTTCTGCATCTACCACTTTAACGCCGCCGATGTAACGGCCAATCTTATTTTTATCATCATCGAGGAAGCCCAATAATTTAAAATTATTATCATAATGTGTTCCCAGTGATTTTTTTAAGAATACACCCAGTTCACCGGCCCCATAAATAAGCAGGCGTTTTTGATCTCCTACTTTCTTGGAACGGTTGTAATAAAAATATAAATAACTAATGATGAACCTGCTGCCAATGATATAGATAGAAGTTATAAAAAAGCTGATCAGGAAGATCTCAGGCTTCAATTGGAATTTTGCAGGAAGAATAAAACGGCCTGCCGCGCTTACGAGGTGTACCAGTAAAAGAATGCCGATTAGGTTCAGGTAATCTTTACTGCTAAAAAAACGAATGACCTTTTTGTATATTTTAAATATTGACCACGCCAGTATTCCCAGACTGACATGAATAAGGATCCTGTAAAAAATTGTTTGAAGTGGAAATTCCCTGATTGATAATAACCTGTAATTGACCAAAAGTGCCGAGATCAGCCCAAACATTATTAATATCTGATCGCCTATTAGAACCAGCTGTGAGGGCCTTATGGAATACCTTTTAAACAATCTCATGTTAAACATTTTTTGATTTCATAAACAACTTTAACCAGGTTTTCCTGAGAGGTGTTGGATCCGCTTGGTAAACAAAGTCCATTTGCAAACAGATCATCTGCTACACCGTTATTATAGCTCTCACAGCTTATAAAAACGGGTTGCTGATGCAGCGGCTTCCACAAGGGTCTTGTTTCAATATTCTGTTTTTCAAGCGAAAGGCGTACTTTTTCATTGATACCGGCACCCCATTTCTTTTCATCAAAAATAATGGTTGTCAGCCACCTGTTTGAAACTGTACCGCCTGGCTCTGCAAGAAACTGAATCCCTCCTGTTGCCAGCAGCTCATTTTTATAAAATTCAAAAATTTCCCTTCTTTTTTTCACCCTCAGGGGTAATACTTCCATTTGTCCTTTTCCTATACCTGCCAGCACATTGCTCAACCTGTAATTATAACCCGTTTCCTTATGCAGGTAAAATGCAGCAGGCTCTTTAGCCTGTGCAGATAAATGCCTGGCCTGGATGATAATTTTTTCATCATTACAGGTTAAGGCCCCGCCTCCGCTGGTTGTTATGATTTTATTACCGTTAAAACTTAATATACCCACTCTGCCTATGCTACCACAGGCTTTCCCATGATATGAACTGCCCAATGCTTCGGCAGCATCCTCAATTACAGGTATCCCGTACCGTTCTCCAATTTCCATGATCTCATTCATCTTTGCAGGCATGCCATACAAATGAACCACCATGATCGCAGCTGGCTTCTTTCCCTTTGAAACCTGGTCCTTTATTGCTTTCTCAAGCAAAACAGGGTCCATATTCCATGTTTCCTCCTCACTGTCAATAAAAACCGGGATGGCGCCGCAATAGGTTATTGGAAATGCTGATGCTGCAAAAGTAAAACTCTGGCACAATACAATGTCATCTTTTTTTACACCCAAAATGTGTAAAGCGAGGTGTAGGGCAGCAGTACCGCTGCTTAGCGAAACAACCCCCTTTACCCCGAGGTAATCTGATAATTGCTTTTCAAAAGCGTTGACATTCGGGCCTAACGGAGCTATCCAGTTTGTTGCAAATGCCTCGGCCACATATTCCATTTCTTTATCGCCCATATGAGGCGATGAGAGCCATACTCTTTCCACTACAGGTATTAAATTTTTATGAAATAACAGATTAGCTTTTTCAGGGAAGTTAGAAACTAACGGGATATGTGTTAAAGATAATATAAAAACTGAATTTCAGGTTAAAAATACTACAATTAAGTTCATATTCTATAAAAATCTAATCTGTATGAAACTTTACAGGTTTGGCAGGGATACCGACTGCCGTACATTTTGCAGGCAGTGACTTTGCCACTACAGCCCCCGCTCCCACGATCGTTTCTTCCCCAATTTCAAGTTGGTTGATGATCTTCACTCCGGTACCTACATAAACGGCTTCCTGGATAATTACTTCTCCTGAAATATTCACAGCCGGCATGAAGGAGGCATAGTCACCTATGACCGTGTCATGCCCAACCGTACAGGCGAGGTTCAAAATAACGTGCTTCCCGATGTTTATGTCGACGGTAATGATATTGCCGGCGCAAATGATGGTACCTGCGCCGATACTAACATTCGTCCTGCCCATCATGACGGAGGGATGAATGAGTTTTGGAAAACGGAGGACGGGATTGGCTATGTTGCTGATGATCTTTTTTTTCACCAGTGGATTTCCAATCGCAAAGACAATATTCAAGGCTTCTTTCCAGTCATTGAGCACCGCTGTTCCCCCCAAAAAAAGAGCAGGATCAATGTTTTTGACGTGGGAGAAATCATCATCAAAATAACCGATGAATTCCCAGGTGGGCTCAAGGGCATTTATATCATCGATCAGCCATTTTACTTCCCGGCCAAAGCCACCTGCCCCGAAGATTGCAATTTTTTTCATGTGCTTATTTTTTTTCACCGGTGAAAGCCTCAACTGTGGCCTGGCCCTGTTGAGAGATCCCTTCGGCTCTTACAATATTCTTTATGGTCCGGAAAAATATCTTTAGATCAAGCAAAAAAGACTGGTGCTTTACATACCAGGTATCGTATTCAAATTTTTGTTCCCAGGAGATAACGTTCCGGCCATTGACCTGGGCCCAGCCTGTGATACCCGGTCTCACCAAATGTCTTTTGCGCTGTTCTTCACTGTACAATGGCAAATATTCAACCAATAAAGGCCGGGGGCCAATCAGGCTCATATCGCCTTTTAAAACATTCAGCAGCTGGGGCAATTCATCCAAAGAAGTTTTTCTTAACAGGATGCCAAATTTTGTAAGCCGTTTTTCATCAGGCAATAATTTACCAGCAGCGTCTTTTGTTTCAGTCATACTTCTAAACTTAATAAGGCTGAAAACTTTTTCATGTAACCCTACCCGTTTTTGTATAAATAAAAAACGATGATGACCCGTCAACAGCAACAGAATGATCACGAGTAAAATCACCGGCAAAAATACAACCAAAGCGGTCAATGCTGTCAACAGATCCAGTGTTCTTTTACCGATTGCCTTATAAAAATTCATGAAGCCCTGCCTGGATCAGCCAGTCCTTTTTTTAATAACCAATATTGATATTCCTTCAATAATATTTCCCACAATTTTTGTTGATCATAATCATTCATGATCTTGTGCCTGGCCACATCGGCATATTGGGTTCGTTTACCTGGCTGTTGCCGGATGAATAACATCGCTTCCCTTAACTGTTCCGTGTTCTTTGGGGGAACCAACATACCGTTTATGCCGTTTTGAACAATTTCATTGCAGCCATTAATATCAGACAACAATAGCATGCATCCCATGGCTCCTGCCTGTAAGGGTACATTTGGAAAGCCTTCCCGGTAACTTGGAAAAGCCAGTACCGCTGATGCTGCCAGGTATGGCCTTATGTCATTTTGAAAACCCCAGCAACGGACCGGATCCCCTGAATGAAGTAATTGCCGGTGCCGGTTTTCCAGGGGATCCAGTTCCGGCTCTTCCTTTCCCAGCAGCCATAGCCTGTCATCCGGGAATTGCTGATTCACTGCCTGGAAAGCATCCAGTAATTCCCCAATGCCTTTGTCCTTTACCAATCTTCCTACAAATATCCAGATCCATGCACCGGCTTTTATCTTTTCGTTTTCGCGTAAAGAAGCAGCGGCATTTGCAATATCATCATTCAATAAAAAATACCGGGTGTTGATGCCATTGCTTGATCCCTGGCCGAGTACTTTCAACTTACGGGAAGCAATATGCTGTCGCTTTAAAAAATCCTGCTGCACGATGGAATTGGGATACAACTGCAGGGCAGGCATTGCCGTTAGTTTTTCGATCACCTTAAGCAATATTTTCAGGGGTCCCTTTGTTTCTACCCAGGGCAGTCCTGCAATGGTATGGAGCCGCACGGGCACTCTTGTGATCCAGGCCGCCCACATGCCCAGTAGCCCTGCTTTTGGAGTATGGGTATGAACAATATCAGGCCTTATTTTCCTGAACAACCGCACCAGTTTAATCAAACAGGCAAGATCTGCAAAGGGGCTGATCTTTCTTGTGAAGGGAACAGCTATATGCATGCATTGCTCCTGGGCTTTAAGGGCTTCTACTTCAGGCCCATCACTACTGATCATAATGACTTCAAAGCCCCGCTGCTTCATGAATTGCATCTGCCCTTTTAATAAGACCTGCAGGGATACAGGAACAGTGGTGATCCGGATCAGCTTAGGCATAGGTCTTAAACAGGTTCAACTGTTTTCTTTTCTAATAACAGGTTAGTGATCTCGTGCATGTTCATGCTTCTGAAGCCATATTTTTTATGTAAGACATGGAAGTGATCAATGATCTGCTTAAGTTCGGCCAGGCATTCCCGTGGGTTGTTACCAAAATTATGTGGGTGCCACCAGATATGATAATATGCTTTTTTTTTGGCTGCTTCCGTCATTTCATTGAGGATACGCCTCATTTTTAATTTATTCTGTATATGTTGTCCCGGCTTCCAGGGACGGTATAACCTCGTTGCAGGTAAATGCAGGGGCAGTTCATCTGTTTTTATATCTTTTAACCAGACCATCCTGATCGGCTGAAACTTAAGGTACGCATCGCCTGCACGGAAAAATTTCTTCATAAAAGTAGATCCGGTTGCAGGTTCCCAATACCATACATCAGGGCTTGACCGTACAGCATGAATGCCTGCTTCAGCACAAATAGACAGGTACTCTTTATTGAACTGGTTCCTCGGAAATACAAGTGATCTAATAACAATCCCTTTTTCAAGCGCCAGTTTACAAGCCATTTGAATATCTTCTTTGAATTGTGCAGGTGTCTGTCCTGGCTCGAGGCAAAAATAATGTGCATACGTATGTGTGCCAATTTCCTGGTGTGGGGTTGATTTTATCAGGTCTATAAGTTCTGGTGCAAAATGAAAAGGGTCATTTTCTGAATAAAATCCATGACGATCGATCCATTCGTAAGAAGAAACGTTGGGATTGTCAAAACTGGGTAACAATGGCGGCAGATCATTCAGCCATTCTGTTTTATTCTTTCGATAAAGCATACCGACCGCCGCCCAGGTAACATGAATATTGTTGGCGGAAAATAACTGCAGCATTTGAGGAATGGCAGCACGGGTATTTAAAAAATACTGCTGCTCTGCAGGGTTAAGGACCATCTTTTCAAAGCATCCCCAATGCAACTCGAAATCCAGTGAAATAGTAAAAATGCCTTTGTCAGACATAAGAAATTATTGTTTAAAACCAACTATGGCGATTTCGCAAATTTTTTAGTGTAGTAAAATCTATATGAAGATGCCTTACAAAAAATAATAAAGAAAAAAGGCATTAACTGTGCTTTTTGCCGCATGGCAATACCAAGGTTACCGGTAACCTGTGCCAAAGCAAAGGATGCAAATAAAAAAAGAACAGGCAAATGCGAAACCAACCGTTCCAGTCTCCCCAATAAAATATCCCCTGCCTGATGACAATAACGAACATATATATATATAACATGTTTTCAAATGAAACCAATAAACCCATAATGCCTTGTCCATCAAAAAAGAGTGGTCGAAACCAAAACGTAAACAATTTCATGAACACGCCGTAATTCTGAATATCTACACCTGTACTTGCTTTACTTAATTCGGATGCCCTGTGACTTATGGAAGAGGAAGATAAAATATCAAGACTTTCCGCATCCGCGAATTTTAAAACATCATCACTGATATAAAAAAAGATCAATCCGGCAGCAATGAATATCATCCACCTGAGATAATTTTTAATCCCTGAAGTAGTAAGTACCAATCCCAACATGACGCTTATTATCACTGTAAATAAAATATGAGGCCTTATCATAAAAGTGATAAAACCACCGATCACCATAGGAATGACCCGCCTGTTGAAGCGGCTTAGCCCATATGTAAATAATGCAAGTCCCAATAAAATAACACTTCCTTTCCCCAATGATGAGGACCAAAAATGGAGGTTGGGCAATAAAAAAATAAGTTCCAAAGCAGTATAACTTAACCAAATTGGCTTCAGGCGTATGTTTTCCTTGGCAGTGATATAAAAAATGAGGATCGCTATATAACCAAAAAATGAAAAAATGATCATACAGGAATAGTAGGATAAATTAAAGAGACTGGCGAATGGCCATGCAAGGAAATGGATAAATGGAGTGCCTATTCCCCAAAGCTCTAACCATTTTCTCTGCCCTGAAGCAATATTAAAATAGGCAATCGAATCGCTGGGAGTACTGGCTGCATATACAAGATAGGCAATGGTTAATAAAAAATGTACTCCAAAAAGAAGCCATAAATATTTTTCCGAAGCGACATTATATTTATTGCTGACTGCCTTGATCATGTAGGCTGTGATCAATAAAAGAAGTAATATGATAAGAAAAATGTTCATAGTTAAAAAAGTTCCATCGATCCCAGCGAGGGTTGCCAATGATTAAATTGCTCAAAGTTATTAAGATTACTGATCGCCAGTGGCCTGATGGTAATTACTGGGCCTTTCTTAAATGGGCCGAAAAAACCAGGCAATTGTTTCTTTCCCTGGTTGAACATGGGTGAAGCCGCACAGGAAACCAGGACCGGCCTGATTTTTTTAACCAATTCCCTGAGGCCGGTTTCCGCATGTTTTTCAGCCGATGAACCGGCTTCTGTCCATGCATCACAAATCCGCAATTCAATAAAGCGGTTTATCTTTTTTAACCTGAACACAAGTCCAAACATTCCGGGTTCTATCAAAGCCCCATATTTTACCACGGGACAATCCTGGTAACGCCACTTTAAGTAATTATAGTGGATGGGTGTATGCAATGCCTGTTCGGATGCGGGAAGCTTCCAGTCATGATCCAATTTTTTTAATGCCGAACCTATCTGGTACTTTTGATAACATTCAGCGAGGGATCCTTCTGAATAACGTCCAGGCAAAATATTGCCGGGACGCAGAAAAACAGGCATACGTCCTGCAACGGACCAACCCATTTTTAAATACCCCTGCATACTGATAGGATTCGGTGAATTAAAAACCATTCCTGCACCTTCGTTCCTGCATTCCTCAACGGCCTGCAACGTAAGCTTTTTAAAGATCCCCTTGCCCTGGAATGCGGGATCTGTAGCGGTATCGACTGCACGTACCGCGGAGATCTTTTCGTTTCCCTGTACCCACCCCCAATGCATAAACGCACGCAGTCCCACGATCCTGCCTTCTTCTTTTGCCAGTAATATTTTTGATCTTCCAAATGGATTTGCTTCGTGTTTCCAAAGGAAATATTCTTCGGATTTTGGTATGAGATTCTCTCCGAGACTTTGTTTCAACAAAGCGATCATTGCTGCCAGGTCTTCCTTACTTGATTGCGTGATCTGCATTGTTAATAAAAATAGTTAAGATCGAAATGTTGAATACAATTTTTCGGTTTGATCGATCATTGCCTGTAAACTAAAGGATTCTTCAACCCTTTGCCTGGCTTTTTGGCCAAACGCCTTTATCTCCCCGGTATTTTCCAATAAGTATATAAGTGGTTTTTCAATGTCCCTCCAGTCATTCACAGGTACCAGGAAACCATCCTGTTTATCGCGTATCACTTCTTTGATCCCTCCGGCATCTGTGCAAACTACTGCACATTCCATGCTCATTGCTTCAAGCAATGCCACCGGGAGGCCCTCAAATTCAGATGTCATCATAAAAATATCCATGGCAGACAACCAGGGAAGTACATTTGTCTGCAAGCCCGGGAATATGATCTTTTCTTCCATTTCCTGTTGCTTCAGGTAACCCCTGATCTCTTCATTTAAAATTCCATCTCCTACGATACAACCACGAACCTGTGGAAATTTCTGATGTATTATTTTAAAAATGTCTATCCATTCTTTCAGGCGTTTCTGAAAACGAAAAACTGCAATAGTGCCAATTACGATACAGTCAGGATCAATATTGTAAGATCTCCTAATGTTAATTCCAGCTTCGTTGTTCCTTACAAAATGAGCGGTGTTTGCACCATTCAGGATCGTCTGTACCGGTATTTTAGGATGGATATTTTTTTGAATGGATACTGCCACATCATTTGATACCGCTATAGCAATGTTTTGCCGGTTAAAAGTTAACCTGTTGATGGCTCTTGTGATCCAGTGATACCGTTCCTGTTTGTTATGCTCAGAATAAATGACCGGGATGCCGGTTAGTACATGAATGAGCCTGCCCACAAAACCCGCCCATGGCAGGTGGCAATGTAGCAGCTCAATCTTATTTTGCCGGATATATTTTATTATTTTACGTATTTGTAAAACGATCAATACATTATTGGAAGCAGGTAAGTTTTTTACGATAGCCCCATTTTCCTCCAGGCCTGCTACCATTTGATCCTTCCATGGAAGAAAATAAATGTAATGAAATTCAAATGCTGTTTTATCGTGTTGCTTCAACGTTTCCTGTAACAACATTTCGGCGCCACCACGGCCAAGTGATTTGATAATATGTAGGACTTTTATTGGCATTTATTAATTTGAATAATAATGATTTCGCAATGCTTTCAGTTAACCGGCTTATTATTCAAAATTGTTTTTATAGCATTTTCTTTGCAATGCATGCCATCATAAAAGTCTGATTTTATTAAACCTGCTTTCCCCGGATCGAAGGAGCCATAAACTTTAATGTTATTTATTGCTGAATATTTAAGAACATATTCTTCGGCCTTAATAACCATCTGGTAATTTTTGCTAATTGCATCGTATACGATTGGGTGATATGGCGCGAGAAAAAAAATGATCTCAATATTATTAACCTGGATATCCTTAATTAACAGGTTAAATGATTCTATCGCCTTCGTTGAGAGCGAATCAAATTTCTCAATGCCGTAGATACTCCCGGACAAATAGGTTTTTACCTTGGCCTCAATGTCCGAAGCTGATGCGTCTCTATACTCCTCGCTATATACCAATGAACCGTCAGTGAGCTTGGTATTCGCTTTATTATGCGTTTCTGTTGTTGGTTTAGGGTTTCTGTTACCGTGAATAATAGCAGGAATATTTTTTAATGAACTTTGGAAATATGAAGGGGATAATAGTTCGGCGTACTTCTTATTCTTTGTATACAAGCCTGCCTTCGTGTCTTTCTTTTCATTAAAAAAACTATAATATTCATTCATTAGTGATTGCCACCTTTTTTGACCGTTATTTTTATTGAAGGTCCATGGATCTATTCCGAGAATGATCTTTTTTGGCAGCATATTCCTGGCCTTATACATTTGGTAAATGGCAACGAGGTCTTCGATGCTCGCGCCACTGACACTATTGTTGAATGTTGGCTGGTTCTCCAAATATTCCGGCTTGATCAACAGTGTCCTGCTTGAGCCCAGTATCACAACATCCGGGCAGCTCTTAAAATTTTTGATCACTTCCTTCTGAAAAATCCTTTCATCGTAATTTGAAATATTTGTAACATACTTACCGCTTTTCAAGATGTCTGCGATCTCCTTTTCGTAATTGTTATCAAAAAGCCTGGCGGCATCACCATAATAGTTGACAACAATCAACGCTGCCAGTACCGGCAGTGCAGCAAATAATATTTTTCGAATAAAACGCTTCATTAAACGATTTTTATATTGGAAAACATACTCATGCCGTTCAAATTAAAATTGGAAATAAATAAACTGGTTTTCGTTGAAATTGCCAAAGATCAGGATCACAAGTATTATGACAAAGTAACAGGTATACCTGAATATGGGTGAATTCCTTTTCTTTAAAATGGCCAGGGCAAATTGTTCCTCCCTTCCGAGCCATTCAATCACAATAAAAACTATTGTGATTATTATCATGATAAAAATATTCCGCATGCCGGAGATCTGTGGCATATTGAAAATTGACTTTGAGAAGATCCCCGACAAATAGCTAAAAGCATCCGGAACGGATCTCGCTCTAAAAAATATCCAGGCAAAGACAGTAAGGCCGAAAGTAATAATGATAGATATTAATTCCTTTAAGCTTGGCAGGTATTTATTTTGAGCCACCGTATTAAGGTTATCCCGATGGGTATTAAATATAATTGAAGGCATTATATATAATGCATTTAGAAAACCCCAAACAATAAATGTCCAATTAGCTCCATGCCAGAACCCGCTTACCAAAAAGATGATAAAGGTATTGCGCACTTTCGTCCACGTTCCTCCTTTACTACCGCCTAAAGGAATATATAAATAATCCCGGAACCAGGTTGAAAGTGAAATATGCCAGCGTCTCCAGAATTCTGCAATATCTCTTGAGAAATATGGAAATGCAAAATTGCGCAGCAGGTCTATCCCAAAAAGACGGGCTGTTCCTAACGCGATATCAGAATAGCCGGAAAAATCACAATAGATCTGAAATGCAAAGAATATTGCCCCAAGCACCAACGTACTGCCTGTATAGTCAGCGGGGTTATTGAAGATCATATTGGCGTATTCAGCACAATTATCTGCAATAACCACTTTTTTAAAAATGCCCCACAAGATCTGCCTCAGTCCATCTACGGCCTTTGTATAATCAAATGTTCTTTTTTGTTGAATTTGAGGTAAGAGATGGGTGGCTCTTTCTATCGGGCCTGCAACAAGCAATGGGAAAAAACTAACAAACACCGCATAATTAATAAAATCCCTTTCGGGTTTTATCCTGTCTTTATAAATGTCTATCACATACGACAAGCCATGGAAAGTATAAAAAGAAATCCCCACAGGCAAAATAATACGCAATGTCCAAAAATTGGTTTTTATGCCTAATAGCGAAAGCGCATCTGCAAAGGATTCTTCAAAAAAATTGTAGTATTTAAAAAACCCAAGAAAGCCCAAATTAACGCCTATGCTGACCCAGAACCAAAACTTTTTCATGTTTCGGTTCCTGGCTTCATACATTTTAATTCCCGTAAAATAATCTAATGCTATTGAAAATACGAGTAAGAATAAAAACCTGTAATCCCAGCATGCGTAGAAGAAAAAACTTGCAACAAGCAGTAGTATATTCTGAAACCTTAAGTTTTTGTTTGTCACAAACCAATAAAGTATAAAAACTACCGGTAAGAATATAGCAAAGCTTAATGAGTTAAAGAGCATAATTCCTGTAATGGCATTTTGTGATTTGTATCATTTCTTTTATTTCATCCTGCACTGCCCGTATACGGTAAGGAATGCGGAAGCAATTTGTTTATTGCTGTAATGTGTTACAACATTCATGTACGCTTTTTCAATAACCGGCAGGATCTCTTCTTTCGATGCCCGGCTGATCTTTAAAACAGCATGTATGAAACCGGTTTCATCGCCAAATTCGATGAGCCAACCGGTCTCATTATTTTTTACCAGTTCAGCAATTCCACCTACGTTATAAGCTACGACTGGAATTTTACAATAGAAGGCTTCCAGTATTACGCCGGGTAAGCCTTCAATTTTACTGGGAAGCAGCAGCATGTCGGATGAATAAATGTAATCCAATGGATTACTTATAAATCCTTTAAAAAAAATATATTCCTCCAATCCAAGTTCTACTGCGGTCTTTTTTATTTTATCCATTAAAGGGCCATCCCCGATCAACCATAACCGGAATCTATTGTCCTGCTGAAACAATTTCTGAAACATTCCCAATAATTGCTCATGATTTTTTTCAAAGCTAAAGCCACCGACATGTACCAGGTTAATGAAACCATTATCAAATGATCCCAGCCGGTTGTATTGCTGCATTTCGATACCTATCGGCACTACCGTGATATTCTTTTCCTCCAGGCGAAAATATTTTACCAGATCATTTTTTGTGTGTTGGCTAACTGAAATGATATGAGAAACATTCCTGAACAGGAATGCGCTAATTGATTTAGAAAATTTATTATTTATATAGCTGCTTACCATACTGGCATTCCTGAAAATAATGGGTTGCTTCCATCGGAATATTTTTTTCGAAAGGATTGCATATTTCAAGGTATCGCCTGCGTTCGCCTGTATAATATCAGGTTGAAACTCCTTGATGAGCAAGGCCAGTTTTTTCCAGGCCTTCCAATCAAAAAATGTATTCCTGAAATTTGCGTGTAAAGAATCCATGCGGCCATCAAAAGCTAACCTGGCGGTACCTTCACCAAGAGACACGATCATTACTTCGTGCCCCGCATGAACGAGATGCGTTGACAACTGGGCTGCAAAAACCTCTGCACCTCTTAATTGCTGTTTTTGTATGAGCTGCAGAATTTTCATTCAACCAGGATCCAGGCTCACATTAATTTGTAAAACCCGTTTAACCGGCATTTTATTGAGTTAAAAGCCAGTCTTTAAAGTGCATGACTCCTTCGTGGAAATCTGTTGCAGGTAAATAGTTTAACAGCTTTTCTGCTTTTGTAATGTCCGCATATGTAACCGGCACATCTCCCGGCTGCTCCGGTAAATACTGAATGACCGCTTTCTTATTAAATACGCTTTCAAGTGTGGAGATCATTTCAGAAAGAGAAACCGTTTGGTGATTTCCCAAATTAATAACTTCATATAAAGTGCTGGTATAGTGAACAGCGCTGAATATTCCATTAACAGTATCGGCTACATAAGTATAATCTCTTCTTGTTGTTCCGTCTCCAAAAAAACTGAGTGGTTCACCCTGCAGGATCTTTTTACTAAAAAGGTGTATGGCTAAATCAGGGCGCTGCCGCGGACCGTACACGGTAAAAAATCTAAGCGCAATAAAACGTATTCCATATAAATGGCTATACACATGGCCCAGGAGTTCGCCTGATATTTTTGTACTGGCATATGGGCTGATCGGATTCAGGACAGCATCATTCTCTTTCCAGGGGAAATCTTTATTGATCCCGTATACGCTGCTGGATGACGCAAATACAAATTGTTTGATGTTTTTTTGTTTTGCAAATTCAAGCAGGTTCTGTGTTCCTTTTACATTTACATCCTGGTAGGCAACCGGGTTTTCAATAGAAGGGCGTACACCTGCTTTTGCGGCAAGATGAACGATCGTTTCATATTGCCCGGGGAGTTTATTGTAAAGATCAGCCGCATTTAAAATATCCAGTTCGAGGAATGTAAAAAAAGGATCATTCATAAAGCCAGCCATATTTTTTAATTTGACCTCCCTGCTATAAAAAGCATCAAAATTGTCAATAACAGTTACGGCATAATCACTGGCCAGTAATTTTTCAACCAAATGGCTCCCAATAAATCCGGCGCCACCGGTTACAATAATTTCTTTTCTTTTCTTTTCCATAACGCTATCGTGGATCACCCGTTAATACCGCTTACAGCAGGTTTTCTTCGCTGACTGTTTTATTCATTACACTATGAAGAAATGATTCATATTCATGGGCTATTACTTTTATATCAAAGCGGCTGATCGCAACCTGCTTTGCCCGCTTGCCCATTTCGATCATATCGGGGTACGACGTGATCATCTTCTCCATATTGAATGCCAGCTGATCTATATCTTTTACTTTAAATATTAATGCGGTTTTATCATCCACCGCTTCAAGATTCATAGGAATGTCTGAAGCAACGATAGGAACTCCCGTGATCATTGCCTCGATCAACGAACCACTGAAACCTTCATACCACGAAGGGAAAAGAAAGGCATGCGCATCATATAATTTTTTCCAGCCATTAGGAACAGCCCCATGCAAAGTAACAGTATTCTCTAAATGAAGTTTCCCGATAGCTGCTTCCAGATCTTTTCTAAATACGCCTTCACCGAAAATATCAAGTTGAACATTTTTATTTTTTTCCTTCACTATGCTGAAAGCAGCCAAAAGTTCCGAAAGCCCTTTTCTTTCCATTAATCTTCCGACAAATACAAAGCGGAATTTATTATCAGGCTGCGGTGGATGCCATTCAGGAAAAACCGCCGTTTCTCTTCCCCTGTAAATTACTTTAATTCGTTTTTTCTTTATTCCCAAAGCCCGTGCATTGCTTTTTGCAATTGAAACCGCATTCGATATCCAGTAAGCTGGTATGCCTGAAGTCCATTTATCCAGCAACCAGAAAAACCGGAATTTGGAATACTGTTTTTGCCTGCGCAGTTCTTCAATACGTATATCACCATAACTGTCATTTACCAGTGTACCGATCAGTGTTGTACCCGTAATATAACAGGCCGCCCTTGATATTAGATCAGCCCGCATGATAGAAGAAATGACCAGGTCCGGTTTTTCTACCCTGATCAATTTTACCAAACGGCTTATTCCTTTTATAAAAGAGCGCTTACCTTTGAGATCAATAAAATGCAAGGGGATACCCGCCTTCTCAAACCCGGCTTTTAAATCATATCCAGGGTAGAAATGAACAATCTTTGCCTCCGTATTTTTTGAAAATTGACTAACAATATCCAGTGTACTTTTTTCTGTACCCGCATTAGCCAATGTATCTAACGTGAATAATACTTTCATTTTTTTATACACTTCCCGGCTGACCAATTAAGATTTATCAGGTTTTTAATGAGCATCTTTTAACGCAGCTTCACTTTTCACAGGAGTGTCCTTGTTATGCAATAAATTCTCCAGGAACTCGTAATACCTATACCCTGCATTTTCTTCAACAAGTAAATAATCTTCTGATGATTTAACCGGGATCTCAAACGGGATCTCATCCAGTATCTTCGAAAAATCATTGATTGAAAAAATAGCGTTGATGTTAAACCAATGATTTAGAATATCGCTTTTTGTGGTAGGATGTATGATCTGTGATACAAAATTTCCCTGCAGGAATAACTCCACGAGGTAAGTAGAAAAGAAGCCTATCTTCCAGTCGCCTTCACTGCTTTTGCGGTCGATAACAACATACTCACTATTCTTAATAAAATTCACAATTTTGGATCCGAGACTGGTATCTATTTTTTCCCTTGGGTGTGGCCGGTAAATGCATTTGATCTTCCGGTCGGTTGCAATTTTTAAAACTCCCGAGATAAATGCCTGGTAATATGTCAGAAAGCTTATATCAACTTTATACGTAGAAGTGCCTATAAAGAGAATTGACTTTATTTGATCAACTTTTATTAAGGGATCTTTCGTCATCCTAAAATCCTTAATGGTCGGGAGTACTGTTAATTGAATACCGGGATTCCCTTCGTATATACCTTTAAATAGTTTACCCCAAACTATTATGTGATTACAAAGCCTTAGCTCAGGATAAGTAGCTTTATAATTCAACTGGTAAATTCCGTGCTGCGCAATGATCGTATCTCTCTTTAATTTATACCCAGCGAATAAAAATACATTTGAGATCAGTGTAGGGGCTGCACAATAGATCACTTTATTCCCGGAATTGACAATGAACTTTTCTACCCGGTTAAAAACAATGCTGACAAGCCTAACCTTTGTTTTACGGCGTGGGTATAGGTAGGCGACCAGCAATAAAAATTTCTCATAATTTAATGACAGATTTTCAAGAGATTTATTTGCAGGGCTATGATCAACAAAAACAGATCTTTCAATGATTTCCTGTGGCCAGCTTTTTATAAGACTATTATTTGTGTTAATCATTATAAGCTCAGCCTTTTTATCTGTTCTTATTTCAGATTGCCGGCCTTTAATTAATGCGATTTTTTTATTGATGAGATAACTAAGCAAATATTTTTGATACAGCTTTATTTTATGATTTCTTAAATCTTTAAAACGATCTGTTCCGTACAATATTTTATAAACTGAAATCCAGTGCAATGTGTTCGCTTTTTTGATCAACTTAGACCTTAATTTTACCTGAAATTTTTACCGGAACCGTTACAGAGGATTTACTGCCTGTCCCGGAGTCATATGCTCTTTTAAAACTTCATAGATCCTGGAAGGGCCGAGTTTATCTACTTTCCCTTTTGCCCTTTCCCTCATTTGGAGAAGGTTGCTTTTATTGGTATTTAATACACTTAACCGTTCACGTAATGTATCCAATGATGTTTCATTGAATAATCCCAGGTTTTCAGCAATACCCTGGTCAAACAATTGTTTACCTGTAGCAAGCAGGTGATCATCCTTTTCAAAAATGTTCAACGTAGGTAAGCCGGCATACACCGCTTCTAATGTTGTGAGGCCTCCTGCAAGTATAGCAACAGAGCAATTTGAAAGAACATTCCACATAGAGCGGTTCGTTTTAGCAAGAATGATCTCATGATTGCTGTCTTTCTGGATGGAGGAAACAAGATCCTGGTATGAATGTTTATATCCTTCTCCCAGCAATACCCAGAATGTACATGGCGTTTCCAGCTTGCTGATCGAACGCAACACCTGTAGTGTTTTATTAGGCGCATCTCCTCCTCCCATGGCTATCCCTACGGTAAGAAATTTTTTACTGAGATTATGAAAATATATTTCATCGAGTATATAGCTGCAATTCTCATTGAATACCGCATAATTGAACCCCTTATAAATAATTACATTTTCTATTGCAGGACTATTGGCATTTCTTGTAAAAAGAAAATCGATGTTTGCCATTTGATTAAAAACAGGAGAAATAGAAACGGTGAACCGGATGCTTTTCTTTAAAGCAACAAAAAAATGATCCGAGGTAAAAACACAATCAAAAACAACAACATCCGGCTTAAACTCAAGTATTGTCTTTAAGGCGGTTTCCTCAGAATCGCAGATACTTGTAATTGAACTTACATCCTTAAAAATATGTTTGTCTTCAGGTTCCACCACCGGCACAAGGCGGATATCAACATAGTCCGGCGCAGACTTTACAAAAGTATTGGATCGAAAAAAATGTCCAAAACCCAGCGTTGTTCCCCCGGTGCAATAAACGGCAATTTTCATTTCCTGATATGTTCTAAAGTAAATGCTTCATATTGTTTAATATTTGCAGAGGCAGTTTGGCCGATGATCAGGCCGATCTCATCCGCGTTCATGATACCTTCCGGCCTCACACAAAGTACATCTTCATCCCTGATCTGCTCACCTGCATTAATATTCCGGGCAGCATATAAAGATCTTCTCGCCCGCTTCCTCGTATATCTTTCTTCATCGGAAATTTTCTCCGTTTTAGGTGTTAAAGCGATCTCAGCTTCCCGCAGATCAGCAACATATTTTGTAAAGCCCGCTTCTTCCATCGCGTATGCATGGTCAAACCCTTCCTGTGTACGATCTGTTGTAAAGTGTTTTTCGAACCATGTAGCACCCAGTGTCATTGCCATACAGGCGGCTATGCTTTCCGGTGTGTGGTCTGAAAATCCAACTTCTAACCCGAATTCTTTTTTTAATGTGGTTATAAAGGAAAGATTTGCCTGCGCTGTTTTAGCAGGATATACAGAAACGCAATGAAGCAACACCAAATTCAATTTCCCCGTTTTTTCCAATTCCTTTACCGTTTTCTCAATGTCCTGGAGAGAAGACATGCCCGTTGATAGTACCATTTTTTTTCCGGTTTCTGCAACCTGTTTCAAAAACCGGATATTGTTTAAATCGCATGAAGCAATTTTTATGTATGGCGGATCAAAGCTGCAAAGAAGATCAAGCCCTTCTTTATCAAAAACAGAAGAAGAGAAAGCAATGCCGGCTTTGCGGGAATAAGCATTCAGTTCCCTGTATGTTTCATCCGGCAACACAGTTGATTCCCTTATTTGTATCACTTTTTTGATATCATAATGTCCATAACTGTACTGGCCCGGTAAATACAAGCCCCAGGGATTAATGATCTGGAATTTCACAGAATCAGCTCCAGCCCTTTGCGCTACGTTAATAAGCTCCATGGCTTTTTCTTTCGAGCCATTATGATTTGTACCCGCTTCTGCTATAATATGTACCATGTTCTACATTTTTTCATTGACTAATTGGGCAAATTTTTCACTTTGAGTTACCATGGTTTGCCTTAGGTCATTCCAGGTGGTTTTGGAAAGTTTGTTTTTCATTTGGGCAAGGTCACCGATATTATCAAGCCTGTTTTCTATCTCACCCAGTAAATTGTCTTTCAACAGATCAATATTCCATTCACTCATACCAAGTGTTTCCAGCATACTTAACGCACGCTGATCATAACTGATCTTAATAGTAGGCACATCATAAGCCAGGCAGGGAATAAAAGAATGCAGGCGATAGGTAAGGTTTAATCTTGTATTTCGCAGGTAGGTAAGATATGTATACACATCTTCTGTAAATAGATAATCAACTTCCTTAAAGGATGCGGCAAAAGGAATATCCCGGTGATCATGACACAAAAACTTAACATTGGCATACCCTTTTCTTTTTAACAGATCTATTGTCTCTGCCAGTTGATCCCGCAGGCGGTATTGATATTCTACGGGAATACTCATGAGTGTTGGCGTGCGAATGGAGATCAGCGCGTCCGTCTTATCCGTATCCATTATCGGAACAAGATGCTGCGGGATCTCATTAATAAACAGTGTTGGACATCCGCCTAAAATGTTCTTACAATTCAGTGAATTAAGATATTCATTCGTTGCTTTATCCCTCGACAGCGAGATATCCGCATACTGGTGGATCAGCTTCAGTTTGTCATCTGCCATTGTATCAGTGCGGTCAACAAGTTTCAGGTCTTTATTATAGATCTTTCCTCTTGATACACTAAAGATCATCATTGGTTTTTCGAGGGCTCTCAATGCAATCGGGTTTATCTCAAGCTCTCCATTCTCATACAGGTTGCCGCCACCAACAATAATTCCATGGCCAAATTGGTTTACTTCATAAATTGTTTGGGAAGATAATCCTGCTTTTCTGTGTGCTTCATATTTGCCGGTCGCAGGCAGGGAGATCACGTTGTAATTCTCTTTAAAAGCCATTCGGATAAAATGATTCACGCCTAAATAAATAACATCATTACCTATGTTAAATCCCTTTGGGCGAATAGAATAAATGTTTTTCAATTTTTGTGCTGTTTTATTGTGATTAACTGTTGAATATTTAAATTAAATATATCGTTGTTTGAATGATATAGATCCTGGATCGTTTCCCAATCTTCGGGGCTGTCTAAAACAAATTTATAAGAAGATAGATTTTCTTCAAGACGCAAATTCTTTATTTTAAACTTCTCATGATTTTTATAAAAATAACTGGTGATATGTTCTTTTTGCGCATCATTAAAATTCGCGGCATGATCAATAAAAACCTGGCTTTTTATTAGTTCCACTGCAATGCCGTATGGATAACTTCTTTCAAGCACATTCGTTACAATATCCGTTTGGGTATCCTGTTCAAGAACTTCTATTGCTCTTGTCAACAGGCCAGGTTGTAAAAAAGGGCTGTCCGCATTTATCCTGAAGAAGGCATCATTGGGATTATTCTGTAAACAACCCGATATTCTTTCAGCCACATTATCCAGAGAACCCCGGAATATATCCACCCCGTTCCTTTTGCACCATTCATCGATCGGATCATCCGTCGCCTCAACACTCGTAGCTATGATAACTTTTAATTTTTTTATTCTCTTTAATTTCTCTACAACTATGCCCAGAATAGATGTTTTTCCAATCTCAAACAGTACTTTTCCGGGAAGCCTTGTTGAATTATTACGAGCCACAATTATACCAAGATATGTCAACTTTATTTTTTATTTATTCAATTATATTGCTCTCTCCAAAGAGGATCCGGTTACTAAAAAGCCTGTAGCTCAACCATTCTTTTAAAAGAGGCAGAGTCCCGTACCATTTCTTTAAAAGTACCAACCCTTTCAATTTTTCCTTTATTCAGTAATACAATTTTGTCGGCATCCTTCACCGTTGATAACCGGTGGGCAATGATAAGAATGGTGTATTTGCCTTTAAGCTGGTACATGTTTTCCTGTATGGTGCGTTCTGTTTCTGAATCCAGCGCTGATGTTGCCTCATCCAAAAAAAGGAAATCAACTTCCTTATACAATTCCCGCGCAATAGAAAGCCGTTGTTTTTGACCGCCACTTACATTGATACCATTATTACCCAACATTGCTTCAGCCTGTAAAGGCTGATCCATCACAAAATCATAAATAGATGCTTTTTTTATTGCTTCATTAAAGCGTTCAATATTTTCCGGGGAAGGGCTATCCCAAAAGCTGACATTATTAAATATGGTATCATTAAATATTACAGGCTCCTGGGTAATATAACCGATCCGTTTCTGAAAGGTCCGCTTATTGATATCCTCTAGATTACAACCATCAACCAATACCGAGCCTTGACCGGGGCGAAGTAAACCCGTAAGAATATTCATTAAGGTTGTTTTACCTGACCCGCTTTCCCCGACAATGGCAATTGTTTCATTCTTATGAATCGTAAGATCAATATTGTTTAAGATCTGAATGTTCTCATAAAAGAAGGATACATCTTTCAATTCAAGCTTGTCTTTAAATTGGGGGAAAACGATGCTGCCAACCTGTTCTTTTCCTGCTTTTAATTCCTTTGCGAAGCTGGTCATATTATCCAACGATCCGGATACACCAAGAAAAAAATTCCAGAAATTCTGCAGGCCAATTAAATAAGTCAATGCCCGGTAAAATAACAACAAACTCAAAATGATAATGCCGATACTTTGGGAGAAATATTTTACCTGGACGATGATCACTGTTACAACTACTAAAATGATCAGCGGTTCTCTTACTGCCTGTGTTGCGGCCGCAATTATCCCGGATTTTTTTTGCGATTCCTGTATTTTCAGGCTGGTTGATACCAGTTTATCCGCATATTTATTCAACAGGCCGGTTGCTTTTAAATATTTAAAGAAGGATACTTTCTGGATCAGCAATCCCTGGAAGGTATGGCTGTGCGAGGTCACTTTTTTTGATAGTGACTTGGTGATCCTGTAAAGCTTCTTGAACATGATACTGGTAATGCCCCCGCCAATGGCCACCAGAACTGCAAATTGAGGGTTGGAAAAGAAGGCCATCGATACATACACCAGGACAAAAACACCATACTGGACAGAAACGAAATAATAGCGGTAAGCCTGGTTTACTTTTTCAACCTCCCCACTCAATGTATTTTGTATCCGCCCGGAATCAGCATTCACAAAAAAATTGTAGCTAAAATTGGACAGCCCCCTGATATTACGGATACGTATATTTTTTATAAATAATTGCTCGTAACTAACCCTTGCATATCCTTCTATAAATTTTAATATGCCTTTTAAACTAAAGAAAATAAAGATCAATAAGAGGACCACGCCGATGGTTAATGAAATGCCCATCTGCTCAAACGCTTTTACGAGAAAGGACATGTTTCCCATTTTTTCGTTATCTGCAGTAGTTTGATTTCCATCCACCATTTGTAACAGCGGCAGAAACATGGCCAGCCCAAAACCATCCATTATCCCTACTAAAAGACTCAGGGTTAAACTAATGAATATCCTGTATTTCAGGTGGGAGTAGAAATAATAGAAGTAATGAAAATACTTCTTCACCAAACTTTTGAGTGTTTTCAAACTTATTACTTATCTGTTTGTAACCACCCGTGTTTATAAAAACACAGGTTCATTTATTAGCAGTTATTTTTTTTCCTTGGCACCTAAAGCATAATAGGAATATCCGTATTTACGCTTGTAATAATAATTACCATATTTACTGCCGAAGTATCCTCTATCTTTTACGCCATTAAAAACCAGTGCAATGCTTTTAAAGATATTTCTTTCCCGCCATTCATTGATCTCCTGGATCTGAGCTCTTACTGTTTGTTTAAACCGCGTCACGATCAAAGTAAGATCTGCCCACTGTCCCAATATCTGTGCATCAGCAACCATTCCAAAAGGAGGGGTATCTATTATGATTACTTCATAATTCTGATCGAGATATTCCTTTATTTTATGTGCATGCTCTCCTGATATTAATTCCTGGGGATTGGGAGGAATTGCCCCGGCAGGGAAAAAATCAAGCCTTTCTTTCCCGTCCTCAACCACGGTTTGCACAATATCCTGGGGAGTCGACTTCCCGATCAATACACTTGAAAGGCCCGGTTTATCCGTCGCTATTCCCAATGCACTTGATATTTTTGGACGGCGCAGGTCAAATTCCAGCAATGCCACTTTTTTGCCCTGCAGAGAATAACTCCTGGCAAGGTTCATGGAAAGAAATGATTTCCCTTCCCCGCTCACACTTGAAGTGATCAGTATATAATTGGCCTTCTTTGTGGCAGAAGCATAAAAGTTGATGTTTGTTCTCAGGCCCCGGATCTGTTCACCAAACATCGACCTGTTTTTTCCGTCGATAACAAAAGGTATTTTATCGGGGTTCTCTGCCTGCTCTATTTCTGCGATGATCGGTATATTGGTCATTCCCTGCAATTGTTTTTTGGAAATGATCTTCTTGTTCAATAATTCTTTCGTGATCGCAATTATAAGGGGGAGCAGTAAACCGATTATAACAGCCGCGCTCAATACTTTTGACCGGGAGGGCTGCAATACTGAATTCAATTTTACCGGCGGATACAATACTTTGGTATTGACCGTTACCGAGGCTTTTGCAATGGAAGCTTCTTCTCTTTTTTGTAATAAGGTAAGAAAAAGCGATTCCTTAATATTCTGAAGGCGGGTCTTATCAATGAGCTGTTTTTCTTCATTGGGCGTACTTCTCAAATAGGAATTTGCCTCAGCAATATTTTTCTTATAAGTGTCTTCGGCAATTCGTAAATTCCCTTTAAAACTCTCCAGTTGCTTATCCATATTACTCCTCAGGTCCGCAAGATTCTTATCTATTAATTTGAGGTTTGGATTATTTTCAGAATAAGTTAATGCCAACTTATCTCTTTGCAGCCTCATGGCCTGGTATTGATTTAAGATACCTTGCAGGCCGGGATTATTGATGCCAACAAAAGCAAGTTCCGCGTCACTGAGATTTGGACTTGCAATGAATGTTTCTACCGAAGAAATGGTAGATTTCATGATGCTGATATCCGTTAGCTGTTTATCATAATCCCTGATCTTAGCCATATACAATTCCCCATTGGCAGAAGTACCAATGAATCCCCTGCCTGCTTTAAAATGAGCCAGGGCTGTTTCAATTGAATCCAGTTCCC